>NZ_JAHEWN010000009.1 GCF_018598555.1 Curtobacterium aurantiacum | reverse complement strand
CGGTGCGCGCCTGCTGCGCCGCACGCAACACGGAACCTCGCACCAGCTCGCGTCGCTCGCACCGTGCGGGTCGGCCGCCTGGTGCGAGGTTGCGCGCATGGTGCGCGACTGCAGCACCGCACGGAGCACGCAACCGGGCCCGCGACGCTCGCACCGTGCGGACGGGAGGCCCGTGGCGGGCCCCCACCGCGCCTCCAGGCCGGCGGCGGCCACGCACGGTGCCGGGTCCGCCGTCCGGTGCGAGGTTGCGCGCGCGGTGCGCGCCTGCTGCGCCGCACGCAACACGGAACCTCGCACCAGCTCGCGTCGCTCGCACCGTGCGGGTCGGCCGTCCGGTGCGAGGTTGCGCGCGCGGTGCGCGCCTGCTGCACCGCACGGAGCACGCAACCGTGCACGGGCCCGCGACGCTCGCACCGTGCGGACAGGAGGCCCGTGGCGAGCCCGCACCGCGCCTCCAGGCCGGCGGTTCCCCCGTCCACACCGCGACACGCGCTGTCCAGGACCACCCACCGGACCTGCTACGGTTGTTCACACCCCTTGGCCCCCATAGCTCAGGGGATAGAGCACTGCCCTCCGGAGGCAGGGGCGGAGGTTCGAATCCTCCTGGGGGCACTGTCACATTGCCGCGCGAGCAGTTGTCTTCGCTTCGCTCAGTCAGCTGCGCGCGATGTCGCCCGCGGCGACCTTCTCCCGTTGAGACTCCTCCGGGTTCGTCGCCGGTCTCGTGGTGATCGTCCTCGTCGAGTGAGCAGAAGACGACGGGTCGGCGTGGGGACCACGGCGTGTCCTGCTCACTTGGTGGCGGGCCCCCGCCGCCGCCCGCGCCACCCCGTGTTCCCGAGCAGGACACCTCGGTCCCCTAGGATCACGGGCCGGTCGTCCAGCACGCGACCGGGAAGAGGCTTCGATGACCACCGCCACCGGGAACGCGCAGCTCGAACTCGCCCGAGGCGGCGACGCACCCGCCCCACGGACCCTGTTCGACGTCCTCGCGGCGACCGCGGCGACGCACCCGGATGCGACCGCGCTCGAGGACCCCGCCGGCAGCGTCGACTACGCGGCCCTGCTCGTCCTCGTGCGCGCGCAGGCCGACGACCTCGCCCGCCGCGGTGTCCGACGCGGGGACCGGGTCGGGGTGCGCATCCCCTCCGGCGGACGTGACCTGTACCTGTCGATCCTCGCCGTGCTGGCCGCGGGAGCCGCCTACGTCCCGGTCGACGCCGATGACCCCGAGGAACGCGCGACCCTGGTGTTCGGCGAGGCCGGCGTCGTCGGGGTGATCGGCGCGGGCGGTGTCCTGCGCGACCGTGCCGGTGCCGAGTTGCCGGTGACGGACCCCGCGGCGAGCGCCGAGCTCCCCCGTGAGACCGACGACGCGTGGATCATCTTCACGTCCGGGTCGACCGGGGTGCCGAAGGGTGTGGCGGTCACCCACCGCAGTGCAGCGGCGTTCGTGGACGCCGAGGCGCGGATGTTCCTGCAGGCGGCGCCGATCGGTCCGGGCGACCGGGTGCTGGCGGGACTGAGCGTGGCGTTCGACGCGTCGTGCGAGGAGATGTGGTTGGCGTGGGGGCACGGTGCCGCGTTGGTGCCGGCGCCCCGGTCGTTGGTGCGGACGGGGGTGGACCTGGGCCCGTGGTTGATCGCGCACACGATCACGGTGGTGTCGACGGTGCCGACGCTCGCGGCGCTGTGGCCGGACGATGCCCTCGAGCAGGTGCGGCTGGTGATCTTCGGCGGTGAGGCGTGCCCGCCGGAGCTGGCGGCGCGCATCGCGAGTCGTGACCGTGAGGTGTGGAACACGTACGGGCCGACGGAGGCGACGGTGGTGGCGTGCGGGTCCCTGCTCGACGGGAGCCAGCCGATCCGGATCGGGTTGCCGTTGGACGGGTGGGACCTGGCGGTCGTCGATGCATCGGGCGCCCGTGTGGCGCCCGGAGGTGTCGGGGAGCTGGTGATCGGTGGGGTCGGGCTGGGGCGGTACCTCGACCCGGCGAAGGACGCGGAGAAGTACGCGCCGTTCCCGGAGCTCGGGTGGGAGCGGGCGTACCGGAGCGGGGACCTCGTGCGGTACGAGCCCGAGGGGCTGGTGTTCCAGGGGCGTGCGGACGACCAGGTGAAGCTCGGTGGCCGGCGGATCGAGCTCGGGGAGATCGACGCTGCGCTGCAGGCCCTGGACGACGTGGCGGGTGGTGCTGCTGTGGTGCAGCGGACGCCGGCGGGCAACCAGGTGCTGGTCGGCTACGTGGCACCGGTGGCGGGTGCGACGGTCGACGTCGCGGCGGCGAATGCCCGCCTGCGTCAGGAGCTGCCCGCGGCGCTGGTGCCGTTGGTGGCGGTGGTGGACTCCCTGCCGACGCGGACGTCGGGCAAGGTCGACCGCGCGGCGCTGCCGTGGCCGTTGCCCGGTGCGTCGGACGCGGCGATGCTGCCGGACACGGTGGCGTGGATCGCGGAGCGCTGGTCGGCGATCCTGGGGGTGCCGGTGGCGAGCGTCGACGACGACTTCTTCGCGCACGGCGGTGGGTCGCTGACGGCGGCGCAGCTCGTGTCGGCCATCCGCGAGCGGTTCCCGACGACGACGGTGGCGGACGTGTACGACCACCCGCGGATCGGGGCGTTGGCGGCGGCGCTGGACGAGTCCGGCCCGGTCGAGGCGTCATCGCGTGACGTCACGCCGGTGCCTCCGGCGACGGGGTTGCTGATGACCCTGCTGGGGCTGCCGGTGCAGGTGCTCCGGGGGTTGCGGGTGCTGACCTGGACGGCCCTGGTGGCTGCGGTGCTGCACGCCACGACGCTGCCGTTCCTGCCGGTGCTGCCCTGGCCGGCGCTGGTGCTGGCGCTCCTGGTGTTCGTGACGCCGATCGGCAAGATGGCGCTGACGGTGGTCCTCGCCAGGCTGCTGCTGGCCGGGGTGCGGCCGGGGTCGTACCCCCGTGGTGGGGCGGTGCACCTGCGGGTGTGGCTGGCCGAGCGGATCGCCGAGGCGGTCGACGGCCCCTCTACCGCGGGTGCCCCGTGGATCAGCTACTACGCCCGGGCGCTCGGTGCGCGGGTCGGCAGGGACGTCGACCTGCACACGCTGCCGCCGGTGACGGGGATGCTCACGATCGGCAAGCGTGCGTCGGTCGAGCCCGAGGTCGACCTGGCCGGGCACTGGCTCGACGGTGACGTGTTCCACCTGGGGCACGTGCGGATCGACGACGACGCGGTGGTGCGGAGCCGGACGACGCTGCTGCCGGGTGCGCACGTCGGTGCGGGTGCCGAGGTCACCGCGGGTTCCGCCGTCGGCGGCCCGGTCCCGGCGGGCGAGCGCTGGGCGGGGGCACCGGCGGAGCGCATCGGGTCGGCTCGCGACGACCGGGAGGCCCGCCCCGCGGCCCGTCGACGCTGGCTGCTCGCGTACGGGGCCGGGTCCCTGGCCGTGGCCGGGTTGCCGGTGGTCGGCGTCGCGGTCGGACTGCTGGTCACCCTCGCCCTGGTCGGGCGGGCGACGACCCTGGGCGAGGCGGTGCTCCGTGCGCTGGTGACGGTCCCCCTGGCGACGGTCGTCGCGGGCACGGTGTACGCACTGCTGGTGGTGGTCGCGGTGCGGTTGCTCGGCATCGGGCTGCACGAGGGCCGGCACCCGGTGCGGTCCCGGATCGGCTGGCAGGTGTGGTCGACCGAGCGGGTGCTCGACGCGGCGCGCACGCTGCTGTTCCCGCTGTACGCGTCGCTGGTGACGCCGGTGTGGCTGCGGCTGCTCGGTGCCCGGGTCGGGCGGGACACCGAGATCTCCACGGTGCTGCTCATCCCCGCGCTGACGCAGATCGCGTCGGGGGCGTTCCTGGCGGACGACACGATGGTGGCGACGTACGAGCTCGGCGGCGGTCGGGTGCGGATCGGCCGGTCGAAGGTGGGCCGTCGGGCGTTCCTCGGCAACAGCGGCATGACGGGCGCAGGACGCTCGGTGCCGCGTGAGGCCCTGGTCGCCGTGCTGTCCGCCGTGCCGAAGAAGGCCAAGCGCGGGTCGTCGTGGCTCGGGTCGCCCCCGGTGCGGCTGCGGCGTGCGGCGACGGAGTTCGACGAGGCCCGCACGTTCCGCCCGTCGCGTCGGCTCAAGGTCGCCCGCGGCTGCTGGGAGCTGTTGCGCCTGGTGGCCCCGATGGTGTCCGCAGCGATCGCCCTCGGCGTCGCCGGCACGCTCCTGGCGCTGTGGACCGCGGTCGGGGTCGGCTGGACCGTGCTGCTCGCGGGCCCGGTGCTCATCGCCGCCGGAGCCGTCGCCGCCGTGGTGTCGACGATCGCGAAGTGGGCGTTCGTCGGTCGGATCACCGCACGGGAGCACCCGCTGTGGTCGTCGTTCGTGTGGCGGAACGAGGTGCAGGACACCTTCGTCGAGACCGTCGCCCGGCCGTGGTTCGCCGAGCAGGCCACCGGCACCCCGGCCCTCGCCGTCTGGCTGCGGAGCCTCGGTGCGACGATCGGCCGTGGCACCTGGCTCGAGACCTACTGGCTGCCCGAGGCCGACCTGGTCACCATCGGGTCCGGGGCGTCGGTGGCACGGGGCACGGTCGTGCAGACGCACCTGTTCCACGACCGGGTGATGCAACTCGACACCGTCCGGCTCGACGCCGGCGCGACGCTGGGTCCGCACAGTGTCGTCCTGCCCGCCGCGGGCATCGGTGCCGGGGCGACCGTCGGACCGTCGTCGCTCGTGATGCGCGGCGAACAGGTGCCGACGGGCTCCCGCTGGTCCGGCAACCCGATCGCTCCCTGGACAGCGGCAGCCCCCTCGGTGACAGCTCCACCGGCGCCATGAGGTTGACTGTCTCCGTGCCCTCCGATCCCGCCGCCGACCCGTACACCCCGCACAGCGGCGACCGACGCTGGAGTGCGGAGCACTACGAGCTCCGGCTCGACTACCGCGTCGCCACGAACCGGCTCGACGGCACCGCGACGATCACCGCGCGCGCCCTCGAACCGCTCGACAAGGTCGTGATCGACCTGCACGGACTGACGGTCGACCGCGTCGACGTCGACGGCCGACGGGCGAAGAAGGTGTCGACCGCCACGCACAAGGTCACGGTCACCCCGGCCGACCCGATCGCCGCCGACACCGTGTTCAGCGTGCACCTGCGGTACCGGGGCACCCCGCACCCCGTCCGCAGCGCATGGGGACAGCTCGGGTGGGAGGAACTCTCCGACGGCGTGATCGTCGCCGCGCAGCCCACGGGAGCGCCGTCGTGGTTCCCGTGCAACGACCGCCCCGACGACAAGGCCACGTACCGGATCGAGATCGCGGCCGAGGCGGCGTACGACGTCCTCGCGAACGGCGAGCTGCTGGCGAAGGAGCGCGACCGCGTCGGCACCCGCTGGACCTACGCCACCACCGAGCCGATGGCGACGTACCTGGCGACCGTGCAGATCGGCCGCTACCGCACCACGAAGCTCCGCACCGGCGGGGTCCCCGTCACGCTGCACCACCCCGCCGACCTCGCCGCGGCCGCGAAGACCGACTTCGGCCAGGTCCCCGAGATGCTCGCGCTGTTCGGTGACCGGTTCGGCCCGTACCCGTTCGCGGCCTACGGGGTCGTGGTGACCGACGACGACCTCGAGATCCCGCTCGAGGCCCACGGCCTGGCGGTGTTCGGCCGGAACCACGTCGACGGCGAGCACGGCACCGACCGCCTCATCGCCCACGAGCTCGCGCACCAGTGGTTCGGCAACTCCGTGACCGTCACCCGCTGGCAGGACATCTGGCTGCACGAGGGGTTCGCCTGCTACGCCGAGTGGCTGTGGTCCGACCAGCGCGGCGACGACTCCGCCGACGCGCTGGCCGAGCGGTACCGGCAGGGCCTGCTCGGGCAGCCGGAGGACCTGGTCGTCGGCGACCCGGGCGCGAAGGACATGTTCGACGACCGCGTCTACAAGCGCGGTGCCCTGGCCCTGCACGCCGTCCGCCGCACGTTCGGCGACGACGCCTTCTTCACCGGGCTGCGGAGCATCACCGAGCGGCACCGGCACGGATCCGTCACCGTGCCGGACGTGCTCAGTGCGTTCGCGGACGCCGCCGGCCGTTCCGTCGACGACGTCCGCGCCGTCACCGGGCCCTGGATCGACGAGGCGTCGGTGCCGGCGCTGCCCGCGCCGCGCGCACGCTAGCGGGCTCCGCTGCCGCGTCGGCCAGCAGGCTCCGTCGCCGCGTCGGCTAGCCCGCCAGCTCACCGTCGGCCGGGTCGCAGCTGACCTCCGACCACACCGCGTCGAGCGACAGCCCGACCACGCCGGCGACCGAGGCGATCGTCGAGAACGCCGGCGTCGCGATGCGCCCGGTCTCGATCTTCCGGAGCGTCTCCGGCGAGATCCCCGCGGCCAGGGCGGTGTCGACGATCGACCGCGGACCACGGGCACGACGGAGCAGCGCACCGAGGCGACGACCGCGTGCGACCTCGTCGGGGCGGAGTGGGAGACGGACCATGACCACATAGTAATACCGGTATGATCATCGGCGTGATCGAGATCCTGACCCCCGCCGAGGTCGACAAGGGCCGCGCCACCGGAGCCCTCGTCGGCACGATCCTGCAGACCCTGCGCGAACGCACCCGCGTCGGCACGAACCTGCTCGAGATCGACCGGTGGGCGAAGCAGATGATCGAGGCCGCCGGCGCCGACTCCTGCTACGTCGACTACGCCCCCTCGTTCGGCCGCGGCCCGTTCGGCCACCACATCTGCACGGCCGTGAACGACGCCGTCCTGCACGGGCTGCCGCACGACCAGGTGCTGCAGGACGGCGACCTGCTGACCCTCGACCTCGCGGTGTCCCTGGACGGCATCGCCGCCGACGCCGCGATCAGCTTCGTCGTGGGCACCCCGCGCCCCGAGGACCTCGCACTCATCGACGCCACCGAACGCGCGCTGGCCGCGGGCATCGCCGCCGCCGGACCGGGCGCCCGCATCGGTGACCTGTCCCACGCGATCGGCACCGTGCTCGAGGCCGCGGGCTACCCGGTGAACGTCGAGTTCGGCGGGCACGGCATCGGCTCGACCATGCACCAGGACCCGCACGTGTCGAACACCGGGCGCCCCGGCCGCGGCTACACGCTCCGGCCCGGGCTCCTGCTCGCCCTCGAACCGTGGGTGATGGCGGACACCGACGTCCTGGTCACCGACGCCGACGGGTGGACCCTGCGGAGTGCCACGGGAGCGCGGACCGCCCACACCGAGCACACCATCGCGATCACCGCGGACGGCGCCGAGGTGCTCACGCTCCCCCGCTGACCGTCCCGACCACGTCGACGGGCAGGCCACCCGCCGCGACGACGAGCACGACGCCCGGCGCGGGGTACACCACGGTCACCGGCTGTTCGGCGCCCTCGAAGCGGGCGGTGCCGGAGACCACGTCGACGTCGACCGCGAGCGGGTCGACACGCAGTCCGCGTCCGTCGCGCTTCAGCACCGCTTCCTTCGCGGCCCAGGCGGCCGTCAGGGCGGCGGGGTCCCCCGCGGCACGGCGCAGTTCGTCCGGTGTGAAGGCGTCCAGCGGTGCGGCAGCCAGGCGGGACACGCGTTCGACGTCGACACCGAGCGGTGACGGTCCGACCGCGAGCGCGACGACCCCCGGTGCGCGCGAGAGGCTCACGCCGACCGGGACGCCCGCGGCGCTCGCCCACGGACGACCGTGGTCGGTCCCCGCGCAGTGCGGGCAGACGCGCCCCGCGCGCACCGCGACCGGCTCGACGCCGGTCACCGACGCGACGGCGGCGACCAGGGCCTCCCGGTCGTCCGCTGGGTCAGCAGCAGGCGTCCGGAGCGTCACCGTGACGGCCTGGAGGCGCGACCCAACGACCGGGGCGGCGCCCGTCGGTCGTGTGGCCCGGCCCAGAGCGGATCAGGCGTGCGTCAGCGCGATGAGCGCGACGTTCATGGTGCTGTACTGACCCTCGGAGCGGGTGGCCTGGCGCACACGTCCGCGCAGGACCTCGTAGCGACCGTCGTGCTCGCGCACGAAACCGATCACACCCGTCGCCGGAGTCGACACCCGGTGGTAGCCGTCCTCGAGCGGGACGACCTCGGTGCTCGTGGTGCGTTCCATCGTTCTTCCCCTTCCGTTCATCCTCGAACAGTGGCGCCAGCATACCCCGGTACGGGGGACAAGACGTTCACAGGAAGCACGGTCCGGAGCGTTCCCCCAGAGTCTGTCCGTGCCCCTGCGTGGCCTGGATAGACTCCGGGCGACAGCGCACTCGTGGCGCGGTCCGGTGCGGTGCCACGGGGTACCGACCGGTGACGGACGGAGGACGGATGCGAGCGGTCCAGCACGGATCGGGCACGGACGGATCGATCGGGCACAGGGGGACAACGCGGCTGTGGAGCCGCGTGACGGCGGCCCTCGTCGCGATGCTGATCGTCCTGGCCCCGGCAGCGACCGCCCACGCCACGGCGCCCGTCGACCTGGGCGGGGCGTACGTCCTCGACGAGGCCGATGCGCTGACCGCATCCCAGCAGGCGCGGGTCGAGCAGGCCGTGCAGGACCTGTACTCCGAGACCCAGACGCAGCTCTTCGTCGTGTTCGTGCCGTCCTTCACCGACCCCACCGACCACACCGAGTGGGGCCGAGCCGTCCTCGAGCAGAACCAGATCGACACCGACGGCATCCTGCTCTCGGTCGCGGTCGACGAGCGCAACTACGACGTCCAGCAGACGAACGAGACCGCGATCTCCGCGTCCGACGTGCAGAACGCCGTCGACGACTCGCTGCTGCCCAGACTCAAGCAGGACGACTGGTCCGGTGCGGCCGTGGCCTTCGCCGACGGGCTGACCCAGTCGCAGGCCCCGGTCGACCTGACCTGGCTGTGGATCCTGCTGCTCGTCGTGGTCGTCGGGCTCATCGTCGTGGTCCTGGTCATCCGGACCCGGAACAAGCGCCGCACCGCCGCAGCGACCAAGGCGCAGGAAGCCTCGCTCGCCGACCTCGAGCGCACCGCAGGCGGAGCACTGGTCACCATCGACGACGAACTCCGCACCGCCGAGCAGGAGGTCGGGTTCGCCAGCGCTCAGTTCGGCCCGGACGCTGCCAAGCCCTTCGCCGACGCCGTGCAGGCCGCCCAGCGCGAGGTCCGCAAGGCCTTCACGATCCGGCAGCAGCTCGACGACGAGATCCCGGACTCCCCCCAGCAGCGCGCCGAGTGGGCGAACCAGATCATCGTCATCTGCGAGCGGGCACACGCCGCGATCGAGGAGCAGACCGAGGCGTTCGACCAGCTCCGCTCGCTCGAGGACGGCATCGAGGACGCCGCCGCGTCGCTCGCCCAGGCCGTGGCCGCCGCACCGGCCTCGGTCGGAGCCGCTGCCGCTGCACTCGACCGCGTCCGCGCCCGCTACACCGGCCGCACCCTCGCCACCGTCGCCGACAACGTCGACCAGGCCCACCAGGTGCTCGCCTTCGCCACCGAACGCTCGAACGCCGCCACCGCGTCGATCGCCGCCGGCGACAAGGGCGAGGCGGTCGTCGCCGTGCGGGACGCCCAGCACGCCCTCGCCCAGGTGCAGCAGCTCACCGACGGTGCCCTCGCCGCCGAGCAGTCCTTCGACGAAGCCACCGCCCGTGCCGAGGCGATGCGCATCGACATCGAGGGCGACGTCGCCGCCGCTCGCAGCCTCCGCTCGGGCGGTCCGGACCTGGCCGCCGCCGTCACCCGCGCCGAGGCCGTGCTCCGGCAGGGACTCGACCCGAAGGACCCGGTGGCCGCCGTCGACGCGCTGACCAGGGCGAACACCGAGATCGACCGCGCCATCGCAGCGGCCCGGGGCGCCGAGGAACAGCGCCAGCGAGCCACGCAGGCGCTCGACGCAGCCCTCCGCGACGCCCGGAACCGGATCAGCCAGGCCCGCGACTACGTCTCGCTGCACCGCGGGGGCATCGGCCCGACCGCCCGGACCCGCTTGTCCGAGGCCCAGCGCGCCTACGACGACGCCGTCGAGCTCGCCCCGAGCAACCCCGGCCAGGCGCTCAACGCCGCCCGCGCGGCCGAACAGTACGCCGCCGCCGCGATGGACGCGGCGAACGACGACCTCGGTGGCTGGGGCGGCGGGCAGGGCGGCGGCGGCGGCGCCCAGCTCGGCGGACTCGTCACCGGGCTCGTCCTGGGTGGCCTGCTCGGCGGTCGCGGCGGCAGCTACGGCGGCGGCTCCTTCGGGGGCGGCGGCTTCTCCGGCGGCGGCCGCTTCTGACACGGCAGACTCCCCCGCTCTCCACACGGCCGGACCTGATCCGACCTCCGGCACCCAGAACCAGACACGACCCGACAACACCGTCCACAGGACTTCCACGAAAGGGAACAGCAATGGCCAAGCAGACCATCTTCGGACGCATCTCCACCCTCGTGCGCGCGAACATCAACCAGATCATCGACGACGCCGAGGACCCGCAGAAGATGCTGGACCAGCTCGTGCGCGACTACACGAACAACATCGCGGACGCGAAGACCGCGATCGCGCAGACCATCGGCAACGTACGCCTGCTCGAGCAGGACCACGAGGAGGACAAGAAGGCAGCGGTCGAGTGGGGCCAGAAGGCCGCCAACGCCTCCGCCGCCGCCGACAAGTACCGCGCCGAGGGCAAGTCGTCCGAGGCCGACAAGTTCGACAACCTCGCCAAGATCGCCATCGGCAAGCAGATCGCCGCCGAGCAGGAGGTCAAGGACGCCGAGCCGAACCTGGCGTCGCAGAACGAGGCCGTCGAGAAGCTCAAGACCGGCCTCGCCGGCATGGAGCAGAAGCTCGAGCAGCTCCGCGCGAAGCGGGACAACCTCGTCGCCCGCTCGAAGACCGCCGAGGCACAGACCCGCGTCAACGACGCGCTCGGCAACATCGACGTGCTCGACCCGACGAGCGACCTCGGCCGCTTCGAGGAGAAGGTCCGTCGCGAGGAGGCGAAGGTGCTCGGCCAGCAGGAGCTGCAGTCCTCCAGCCTCGACGCGCAGTTCGAGAGCCTCGAGGACGTCGGCAAGGACGCCGAGGTCGAAGCACGGCTCGCCGCGCTCAAGTCCGGCGGATCCGCGAGCATCTGACGAACGCCCTGACGACGCCGGACCCCAGCTGACAGACTGAGACGATGCACTTCCTCGTGGTCGGTCAGTGGCAGGGTTCGGCGTCGTCGCGCGCGATGCGTCTCGGTGACGGAGCGTCGGCGATCGCTGCCGACCTCCCCCGGGCTTCCACCACCGTGGTCGACGTCCCGGCCGGGGCCGGCGACCGTCTCGAGACGGCCGTCGCCCGCTACACCTCGGTGCTCGCCGTCGCCGAACGCGTCGCGGAGGAGACCGCCGTCGCGACCGAACCCGTGCTCGTCGTGGGCGGTGACGGTGCCAGCGTCCTCGGCGCGACCGCAGCCCTCGCACCGGACACCGCGTTCGTGCGCATCTCCGGTTCGAGCGGCTACCGCGCCCTGAACCGCGCTCAGCCCGTCGCCGCCGAGACCGCGGCCCTCCGCTTGCTGGTCGACCGCCCCGACGACCTGTTACCCGGCCTGCCGGTCGTCCCCGCGTCGTCGGTCGTCGTCGCGGGTGTGCGCGGGGTCGAGGACGCCGAACGCGCCGCCCTCGACAAGGCCGGTATCGTCCACCTCGACGTCGACGCCGCCACCCCGGACGCCCTCGCCGCCGCGGTCGAGCGCACCGGCGCCTCGTCCGTCTTCGTGCACGTCGACCTCGACGTCCTCGACCCGTCCGAGGTCGACGGACTCCTCGAACCCGTCCCGTTCGGCCTCGACGGCGCAGCGCTCGTCGAGCGCATCCAGGCCGCGACGCGGGGCCGCCGCCTCGTCGGCGCCGCGCTCACCGGATTCGCCCCCGTCGACCCGGACCGGGCGGTGGACGACCTCGGCGTCATCCTGCGTGTCGTCGGAGCGGTGACCAGCGCCTCCCGGGTGGGCTGACCACACGCCGGACGCGACCGGCGGACGCCCCGCCGTCCCGCGTACGCTCGGCAGCATGACGGACTACGACCTCATCGTGATCGGAGCCGGCGCAGTCGGCGAGAACGTGGCGGACTACGCCAGGAAGCGCGACCTGTCGGTCGCGATCGTGGAGGCCGAACTCGTCGGCGGCGAGTGCTCGTACTGGGCGTGCATGCCCTCGAAGGCACTCCTGCGCAGCGGACACGCCCTCGCCGCAGCCAAGCGGCTCGACGGTGCGAAGCAGGCGGTGACCGGAACGCTCGACGCCGCCCACGTGCTCGCCCGCCGCAACTCGTTCACCTCGGACTGGAAGGACGACAGCCAGGTGTCGTGGCTCGAGTCCGCCGACATCGACCTCATCCGCGGGCACGCCCGGATCACCGGCCCGAAGACCATCGAGGTCGACGGCGAGACGCACACCGCTCGCGCCGCCGTCGCCGTCGTCACCGGGTCCCTGCACACGCTGCCCCCGGTGCCCGGGCTCGCCGAGGCGAAGCCGTGGGGCACCCGCGAGGGCACGAGCGCCCAGCAGGTCCCCGAGAGCCTGCTCGTCATCGGCGGCGGCGTCTCCGGCTCGGAGCTCGCGACCGCGTGGGCCTCGCTCGGGGCGAAGGTCACCCTCGTCGCCCGCCACGGACTGCTCGGCGGCATGGAGCCGTTCGCCGGCGAACTCGTCGCGGACTCCCTGCGCGATCTCGGCGTCGACGTGCGCACCGGTGTCAACCCGGTCCGCGTCGACCGCGACGAGCACGGCCTGGTCACGACCGAACTCGACGACGGCACCACGGTCATCACGAGCGAGGTGCTCGCCGCCACCGGCCGAGCCGCACACACCCGCGACCTCGGGCTCGAGACCGTCGGGCTGACCCCGGGCGATTGGCTCGACGTCGACGACACCATGCTCGTGCACGGCACCGACTGGCTGTACGCCGTGGGTGACGTCAACCACCGCGTCCTGCTCACCCACCAGGGCAAGTACCAGGCGCGTGCCGCCGGCGAGGCGATCGCCGCCCGGTACCAGGGCACGCCGCTGCACACAGAGCCGTGGGGCGCGCACGTCGCCACCGCCGACCACGCCGCCTCGCCGCAGGTCACCTTCACCGACCCGGAGGTCGCGAGCGTCGGCCTGACCGAGGCGAAGGCCCGCGAGCAGGGGCTGAACGTCCGTGCCGTCGAGTACGACCTCGGCGCCATCGCCGGGTCCTCCCTGCAGGCCGACGGCTACACGGGCCGGGCGAAGATGGTCGTCGACGAGGACCGCGAGGTCGTCGTGGGCGTCACGTTCGTCGGCCAGGACGTCGCCGAGATGCTGCACGGCGCCACCGTCGCCGTCGTGGGCGAGGTCCCGATCGACCGCCTCTGGCACGCGGTGCCGGCGTACCCGACGATGAGCGAGATCTGGCTCCGCCTGCTCGAGACGTACGGCCGCCCGGCCTGAGCGTGCGCAACCCGCTGGTCGACTCCCCCGTGTCCCGCGCGGGGTGGGTGTTCGCGACGGCCGTCGGGCTCGCCGTGGGCGTCCCGCTGTCGACCGGGAGGATCCGGGTGGAGGACGGGCTCGTGGTCTGCGCGGGGCTGCCGCGCTGGGTGTTCCGGCGCGGCGGCACCTGCGTCGGCTCGGTGTACCTGACGCGCGACAACGACGGCCCGCGGGTGCTCCGACACGAGCGGGTGCACGTCGAGCAGTGGCGGCGGTACGGCATGCTCATGCCGCTGCTCTACGCGGTCGCCGGGCGGGATCCGCTGCGGAACCGCTTCGAGGTCGAGGCCGGCCTGGAGGACGGCGGCTACGTGCGCTGACGCGGAGGTCGAGGGTCGAGGTCGCACGACCCGCCGCGCGCATCCCCGAGGTCGCAGGACATGCCGCTCGTCGAGCGTCGAAGTTCCACTGATCGCCTGCGGGGCGCGCGAGGTGCCGAGATTTCGGAACCTCGGGGCCGCGACGCCGCCCGCGCGTCAGGCGGCGCGCCGCCGGGGCACCACGAGGGGCGTGCCGGTCTCGGGGTCGGGGACGACGACGCACGGCAGGCCGAAGACGTCCTCGACGAGGTCCGCGGTGAGCACCGACGACGGCTCCCCCGCCGAGACGATCGCCCCGTCGCGCATCGCGATGACGTGGGTGGCGTACCGAGCGGCCTGGTTCAGGTCGTGCAGCACCGCGACGACCGTTCGACCGGCGGCGTGCAGCGTGGAGGCCAGTTCGAGCACGTCGTACTGGTGCGCGATGTCGAGGAACGTCGTCGGCTCGTCGAGCAGCACGATGTCGGTCTGCTGCGCGAGCACCATCGCGATCCACACCCGCTGCCGCTGCCCGCCGGACAGCTCGTCGACGCTCCGGTCCGCCAGTTCCACCGTCGACGTCTGCTCGAGAGCGGCCTGCACGGCCTGCCGGTCGGACCCGGACGACGGGTGCAGCAGGTCCTGGTGCGGGAACCGGCCCCGGGACACGAGGTCGCGCACGGTGATGCCGTCGGGCGCGATCGGGGTCTGCGGGAGCATGCCGACCCGCCGGGCGACGGCCTTCGGGCGGTACGAGTCGATCGGCGCCCCGTCGAGGAACACCGTGCCGGCACGCGGCTTCAGGGTGCGGGCGAAGGACTTCAGCAGCGTCGACTTGCCGCACGCGTTCGGGCCGACGATGACGGTCAGTTCGCCGTCGGGGATGTCGACGTCGAGCGAGTCCACCACCACACGGTCGTCGTAGGCCAGGGTCAGCCCACGGGCCCCCAGCGCGGTCGTCGGGACGGTACCGGTCACGGCACCCGCCGCCGGCATCAGTGCTCGGCCTTGCCGTGCCGCCAGTAGCCCATGAACGCGACCTGCTTGCGGTCGATGCCGACGCCGCGCACCAGGTGGCGGCGGAGTTCCTTGACGCAGCCGGCCTCGCCCGCGATCCAGGCGTAGACGGGGCGCTCGTCGACGGGGGCGGGGACGTCCCACAGCACCTGCTCGTCGACGTCGACCTCGGTGAGCTCGGCGGCCGGCTCGCACGCGGCGGCGGACGGCGCCACGGTGGACGCCCAGGCGTGCACCTGGTCGGTCATCCGGACCCCGTGGGTGGCGCCGTTGCGGGCGATCCAGCGGACCTCGACCCCGGCGGGTGCGGTGACGGGCAGGCGGTCGGCGTCGGTCGGGACCTCGATGAACACGTGGCCGACCGTGGAGACGTCGAGCGCCTCGAGGATGGCGCAGATGGCCGGGGCGGCGGTCTCGTCACCGGCGAGCAGGATCCGGTTCGCGTGCCCGGGAGCGAACTCGGCGGCCCCGGTCGGCAGGTCCTCCGGCGACTCGGGGACGCGCGGCCCCACGATGCGCAGCTCGTCACCGACGCGGCAGGCCGACACCCAGCGCGACGCCGGACCGGTGTCGCCGTGGGCGACGAAGTCGATGTCGAGCTCACGGGCGTCCGGCCGGAACGAGCGGACCGTGTACGTGCGGAGCGGGTTGCGGACCTCGTCCGGCAGCGCACGCCAGGCGGCGTACCAGTCCTCGTCCTCGGGCAGTTCGGAGAAGCCGATGCCGGGCAGGGGCAGCACGATCTTGATCCGCTGGTCGAGACCGACCGAGGAGAAGTCGGCGAGCGCGTCGCCCGTCAGCGTGACCCGGACGAAGTTCGGGGTGAGCGACGTGACGGCGGCCACGCGGACGGAGAAGACGCGATACCGGGTTGCCACGGAACCGAGTATGGCATGCCTTACCTAACACCTCCAGGTCCCCGGAACGGTGCGAGGATCGTCCCCGTGTCCGAAGCCCCCGACGACGAATTCGCCGACCTGCACGCCCTCGCCAGCGCAAGCGGCGTGCACGCGCCGCTCCGCGCCTCCAGGCAGGTGGTCCGCACCGCGGACGGGCAGGAGATCTCCGCGATCCGGTGGGGCGACGACGGCCAGGAGGCGCGGGTCACCTACCTGCACGGGCTCGGCATCGACGCCCACAGCTTCGACACCACGGCACTCGCCGTCGGCGAGCCAGCGGTCGCCCTCGACCTGCCCGGTCACGGCCGGTCGTCGTGGCGAGAGGACGCGGACTACGCGGCGGCCGCGACGGCGCCGAGCGTGCTCGACGCGCTCGACGCGCTCGCGGTGCCCCCGGGGATCGTCGTCGGGCACTCACTCGGCGCGATCCTGTCCGCTCGACTCGCGGCCACCGCGCCGGAGCGGGTCACCGGACTCGTGCTCGTCGACATGTCGCCGGACTTCGCGCAGCGTGCGGTCGACCGGATCGCCCGCGCGCTCGAGGCCGAGGAGCCGTTCGAGTCCCTCGAGCAGGTCGTCGACCGGGCGATCGAGGCGCGGGTCGGCGACGACCGGCAGGTGCTGCTGCGCGAGGCCCGGCACACCACGTCCCTGGGTGCCGACGGGAGGCTCGTGCGTCGGCACCACTTCCCGCACCTGCCCGCCGGCCGGACGTCGTCGGTGGGGCGCTTCGCCGACGCGTGGCCGGACCTCGAGGCCCTGCGCGTGCCGATCCTGCTCGTCCGCGGCGACCGCGGGTACGTGTCCCCGAAGCTGCACGCCGGGTTCGCCGAACGCCTGCCCGACGCCGAGATCGTCACGGTGACCTCGCGGCACGCGGTGCAGAACCAGGCACCCCTCGAACTGGCGTCGGCGATCCGGGCATGGGGCCAGCGGCACGGATTGTTGCACCCGATCGAAGAACCGTCGCCCGACGGCACCAGCCGCCGGTAACCTCGTGCGAGCGCGAGGCCCGACCACCGACCTCGCGCCCGGAAGGAACCCCCACCCCATGAGTCCGCTCCTGCCTCGTCGCACCGCGCGCACCTCGCGCATCGGGCGCGCTGCCCTCGCCGCCACCGCGGTCGCCGTCGTCTCCGCCCTCGCGCTGACCGGCTGCTCCGGATCGTCCGACACCACCGGGGGGAAGGACGCCACGGTGCGCGTCGGGCTGGTGCTCGAGCCCACGAGCCTCGACATCCGCACCCAGTCCGGTGCGGCGCTCGACCAGGTGCTCATCGACAACGTCTACCAGGGGCTCGTCGGCCGGACCGCCGAGGGCGACGTCCGCGACGTGCTGGCCTCGTCGCACAGCATCTCGGACGACGGCCTGACCTACACGTTCACGCTGCGGGACGGCACGACGTTCCAGGACGGCAAGCCGGTCACCGCGGCCGACGTCGTGTGGTCGCTCGAGCAGGTGAAGTCGAACGACTCGTACGTCGACTCGGCCAAGCTGGCGGGCGTCACGTCGATCACCTCGCCGTCGGAGGACACCGTCGTGCTCAAGCTCGCGAAGCCCGACTCCGACCTGCTCTGGAACCTGACCGGCCGCTCGGGCCTGGTGCTCGAGAAGGCAGCGGACAACGACCTGTCCGACAGCGCGAACGGCACCGGCCCCTTCGAGGTGTCGGACTGGAAGCAGGGCGACTCGCTCACCTTCGACCGCAACGAGGACTACTGGGGCACGGAGGCGAAGGTCGCGAAGATCGTCTTCCGGTACATCACGGACCCGTCGACCGCCGTCAACGCGATGGCGAACGGCGACCTCGACGTCCTGAACCCGGTCGACGGCACGCTCAAGAGCCAGCTCGAGGGCACCGACGACATCACGCTGCACAGCGGCAAGACCACGGACAAGTACACGCTCGCGTTCAACGACCGCAAGGAACCGTTCACGGACAAGCGGGTGCGGCAGGCCATCCGGCAGGCGATCGACGCGAAGGCGCTCATCAAGGCGATCGGTGGCACCGGCGTCGAGCAGGGCGGCCCGATCCCGGAGCTCGACCCCGGGTACGAGGACCTGACCGACATCGACGCGTACGACCCCGCGAACGCGAAGAAGCTCCTCGCCGCCGCCGGGCAGCAGGACCTGAAGCTGACGCTCACCTACGCGAACATCTACCCGACCACGATCGGCGACGTGCTGAAGTCGCAGCTCGCCGACGTCGGGATCACGCTGACGGTCAAGCGCGTCGACTTCGCCACCTGGCTGTCCTCGGTGTTCCAGGCACCGAAGTCCGGCGAGCGGGACTTCGACTTGTCGATGGTCGACCACGTCGAGGCCCGTGACTTCGGCAACTGGGCGAACCCGGACTACTACTTCGGCTACGACAACGCAGAGGTGCAGGCGCTCTACGCCCAGTCGATCGCGGCGACCGACGAGGCCACCAAGACCGAGGCCCTGCGGAAGGCGGCACGCATCGTCAGCGAGGACGCGGCCGGCGAGTGGCTCTACACGGCGACCGAGATCACCGCGGTGCGCTCCGGTGTGACGGGCTTCCCGGTCGACGGCGGGAACTCGCGCCTCGACCTGGCGAAGCTCGCGGTCAAGTGAACCGGAGCGGCCGCGGCGGGGTGTCCGTCCCCGTAGCATCGGTGTCGTGACCCGGTTCCTCATCGGGCGGGTGCTCCTGCTCGTCGTCGGCCTGCTCGTGGCGAGCGTCATCATCTTCGCCACGCTCCGCGTGCTGCCCGGTGACGTCGCCCAGGTCGTCGCCGGCACGCAGTCGACCCCCACGCAGGTCGAGCAGCTCCGGCAGCAGCTCGGACTCGACCGGCCCGTCGTGGTGCAGTACCTCGACTGGATCGGTGGGGTGTTCCGCGGTGACCTCGGCCGCTCCCTCGTGACGAACGGCGCCGTCGCACCGGAGATCGCGCAGAAGCTCGCGATCACCCTGCCGCTCGCCGCGATGTCGCTGGCGACCGCGCTGGTGATCGGCGTTCCGCTCGGCGTCGTCGCCGCGATCCTCCGCCGCCGTCCGGGTGGCGCGGTCATCGGGTTCGCGGCGCAGGCGGTCGCCGCCGTGCCCGTCGTGTGGGCCGGCATGCTCCTGGTCGCCCTGTTCGCGGTGACGCTGCACTGGTTGCCGACGCAGGGCTTCCCGCTGGACGGCTGGTCGGAACCCGGGCGGGCGTTCGCGTCGCTCGTGCTGCCCGCGCTGACGATCGGTGCCGTCGAAGGGGCCGTCATCCTCCGGTTCACCCGGTCCGCCACGCTCTCCGTCCTCGACGCCGACCACCTGCGCACCGCCGCCGCCGTCGGGCTCACCCGGACGCAGGCGCTGCTCCGCCACGGCCTGCCGAGCGTCGCCCTCACCGTCCTCGCCGTGCTCGGGGTGCAGATCGCCGGGCTCCTCGTCGGCGCGGTCGTCGTCGAGCAGCTCTTCTCGCTGCCCGGGGTCGGCCGGATGCTCGTCACCGACGTCGGCCGCCGTGACATCACGAAGGTGCAGTCCGAACTGCTCGTGCTCACCGGACTCGTGCTGCTCGTCGGGTTCGCCGTCGACGTCGTGCACCGCACCCTCGACCCCCGCCAGCGCGAGGTGCAGGGATGATCCGCCGCCTGCTGTCCCGCCCGACCGGGGTCTTCGCCGTCGTCGTGCTCGGCCTGCTCGTCGTGCTCGCCGCCGTGTCGCTCGTGTGGACGCCGCAGAACCCGTTCCGCGCCGACCCGTTCCACCAGTGGGAGGGTCCGAGTGCCGCGCACTGGTTCGGCACCGACGCCGCCGGCCGCGACATCGCGAGCTACCTGCTCGCCGGCACCCGCACCACCGTGCTCGTCGCCGTCGGCTCCGGCGTGATCGCGAGCATCGTCGGCGTCGTCCTGACGGCCGTCGGCTCGCTCACCGCCCGCTGGGTGCGCGAGGGGACGGCGGTCCTGCTCGACATCCTCGTGGCGTTCCCGACCCTGCTCACGGCGATGCTCCTGACCGCGGTGTTCGGCGGGTCACTCGGCGTGGTGATCGTGAGCGTCGGGCTGTCCTTCGGCGTGACGATCGCCCGTGTGGCCCGCGGTGAGATCCGGCGGATCGCCCGGAGCGACTACGTCACGGCTGCCCGGGCCTCCGGCGTCGGCGGCGCGGGCGTCCTGTTCCGGCACCTGGTGCCGAACGCGGCACCGCTGTTCACCGTGCAGCTGTCCCTCGCGATGGCCACGGCCGTGCTCGCCGAGGCCGGGCTGTCCTACCTGGGCTACGGCGCCGGGTCGGACACGGCGTCCTGGGGCAGCCTGCTGTCCGACCTGCAGACCTACATCGGGGTGCACCCGTGGAGTGCGACCTGGCCGGGCGCGGCGATCGCGCTCGTCGTCGCCGCGCTGTCGCTGCTCGGCGATGCGGTGCGCGACGCCTCGGACCCGCGACTCACGACGAGCGACCGGACCGATCCCGGCACGACCACTCCGGGGGTGACCGCATGACCGACGCGACCACCGCAGCCTCCGGGCTCGAGGTGCGCGGATTGTCGGTCCGCATCACGGGGCGGACGATCCTGGACGACGTCAGCTTCACCGTGCCTCCCGGAGCGCGCGTGGGCGTGATCGGCGCGAGCGGATCCGGCAAGTCCATGACCTCGCTCGCCCTGATGGGGTTGGAGCCCGC
Organism: Curtobacterium aurantiacum; assembly: GCF_018598555.1. GTDB lineage: Bacteria > Actinomycetota > Actinomycetes > Actinomycetales > Microbacteriaceae > Curtobacterium > Curtobacterium aurantiacum. Next base: position 134,446 of record NZ_JAHEWN010000009.1, on the reverse strand, counting down.
CGGTGCCGTCGTCACCGGCAGCATCCGCCTGGACGGGACCGAACTCGTCGGCCTGCCCGACCGCGAACGCGCGCGACACCGCGGATCGGGCATCGCGATGGTGTTCCAGGAGCCGGGCACCGCGCTCGACCCGCTGCGCCGCGTCGGCGCGCAGATCACGGAGCCGCTCCGGCTGCACCGCGGACTCGATCGGCGCGCCGCCCGCGTGGCAGCCGTCGACCTGGCCGCATCCGTCGGCCTGCCCGACCCGGAGTCGCTGCTGCGGCAGTACCCGCACCAGCTGTCCGGCGGGCAGCGGCAGCGGATCTGCATCGCCATGGCGATGGCGGGCGAACCGTCGTACCTGGTGGCCGACGAACCGACCACGGCGCTCGACGTCACCACCGAAGCCCGCATCCTCGACCTGTTCGAGCACCTGTCGGCGGGCATGGTGTTCGTCACCCACGACCTCGCCGTGCTCGCGCGGATCGCCGACACGGTGGTCGTGCTCGACGCCGGCCGGGTGGTCGAGCAGGGCCGCGTCGCGGACCTGCTCGCCGCACCGCAGCACCCCGCCACGGTCGCGCTCGTCGACGCCGCCCGCGCCACCGCCAGGAGGACCGCCCCGTGACCCTCCCCGTCCTCGAGGCCACCGGTCTCCACCGCACCTACCGGCTCCCCCGCCGCGGGCCGTTCGAGCCCGGCCCGGTCCGCACCGCCGTCGACGGCGTCGACCTGACGGTGGCCCCCGGCGCACGGCTCGGCATCGTCGGCGAGTCGGGTTCCGGCAAGTCCACCCTGGTGCGGCTGCTCGCCGGCCTGGAGGCGCCTTCCGCCGGCACCGTCGCCGCCTCGGGTCGTCCGGTGGTCGCGTCCCGGTCCGCGCGTGCGTTGCGCTGGTTCCGTCGCGAGACCGGGGTGGTGTTCCAGGACCCGTACGCGTCGCTCGACCCGAGGATGCGCGTCGGGTCGATCGTCGCGGAGCCGCTGCGGGCGCTGCGCATCGACGGCCGGCACGAGGACCTCGTGCGTGCCGTCCTGGAGCGCGTCGACCTCCCCGCCGACACGGTCGACCGGTACCCGCACGAGTTCTCCGGCGGGCAGCGGCAACGGATCGCGATCGCCCGGGCCGTGGTGCACTCGCCGCGGGTCCTGTTCGGTGACGAGCCGATGAGCGCCCTCGACGTGGTGGTCCGGGCCAGGGTGATCGAGCTGTTCCGGTCGCTCGCCGACGACCTCGGGCTGACGCTCGTGCTGGTGTCGCACGACATCGGCGTGGTGCAGCGGCTGTGCGACACGGTCGCGGTGATGTCCGACGGCAAGATCGTCGAGCACGGGCCGGTGTCGCTCCTGGACGCGCCGCAGCACCCGGTGACGCAGGCGTTGGTGGCCGCGGCGCCGACGCTGCCGTAGGGCGGGGCGGGGCACGGCGTGGCGGGCGGGGCGCGGGTGCAGACGTGGAACGACACCGTCGACGTCGTACGACACCGACTTCGTCGTCCGTGTGCGCGTGCAACCGTTGCGGACGCGCTGGTGCGACAGGGTCGATGTCGTACGACGACGACACCGTCGCACCTGACCACCGCGCCCGACGCGCCCGGCGGCCTGAGCCAGCGGTGAACGCCGGTCGGGTACACGGGAACGATGAGCGACGACCTCGACCAGACCGACGCACCGTTCCTCGACGCGCTCCGGGACTACCACGCCCGTGACCGCTACGGCTTCTCACCGCCCGGACACCGGCAGGGCCGCGGCGTCGACGCCGACACCCTCGCGGTGCTCGGCAAGGACCCGTTCCGCGCCGACGTGCTGGCGAGCGGCGGGCTCGACGACCGGAAGTCCTCGAACGGGTACCTGGCCACCGCCGAGGCCCTGATGGCCGAGGCCGTCGGAGCCGACACGGTGTTCTTCTCGACGTGCGGCAGCTCCCTGTCGGTGAAGGCCGCGATGCTCGCCGTGGCCGGGGTGGAGGGCGGGATCCTGGTCAGCCGCGACGCCCACAAGTCCGTCACCGCCGGGCTGGTCTTCTCGGGGCTGCAGCCGTACTGGGTGGAGCCGAGACTCGACCGTGACCAGGGCATCTCGCACCCGCCGTCGCCAGCGGACTACGCGAAGGTCTGGGACGAGCACCCGGACGCCGCGGCCGCGCTGGTGGTCAGCCCGACGCCGTACGGCACCTGCGCGGACATCGCGGGCATCGCCGCGGTCTGCCACGACCGCGGCAAGCCCCTGATCGTGGACGAGGCCTGGGGCGCCCACCTGCCGTTCTCGGAGCAGCTGCCGACGTGGGCGATGGACGCGGGAGCCGACGTCTGCGTGACGAGCGTGCACAAGATGGGCCTGGGGTTCGAGCAAGGGTCGGTGCTGCACCTCCGCGGCGACCTCGTCGACCACGACCACCTGTGGGCCTGCGCCGACATGCTCATGACGACGAGCCCGAACGTGCTCGTCTACGCGGGCATGGACGGCTGGCGTCGGCACATGATGCGTGACGGTGCCGGGCTCATCGCGCAGACGATCGGGCTCGCCGAGCGGACGCGGGACGGCATCGATGCGATCGACGGCATCCACGTCCTGCACGACGAACTGCTCGGGGCCGAGGCGTCGCACCAGCTCGACCCGATGCGGATGCTCCTCGACGTGGAACCGCTCGGCATCACCGGGTACCAGGCGCACGACTGGGTCCGCGAGCACCACCGGCTCGACCTCGGGCTCTCCGACCACCGGCACCTCGGCATCGACGTCTCCCTCGCGGACGACGACTTCACGACGAGCCGCCTGCTCGACGCACTGCGCTCGCTCGCCGCGGCAGCACCGGACCTCCCGCAGACGCCGCCCGTCCGGATCCCGGACCCGTCCGGCCTGCTGCTCGAGTCGGTGATGACGCCCCGCGAGGCGTTCTTCGGCGAGGTCGAACTCGTCCCGGCCGAGGACGCAGCGGGACGGATCGCGGCCGAGCAGGTCACGCCGTACCCGCCCGGGATCCCGGCCTTCGTGCCCGGGGAGCGCCTCACCGCCGAGATGATCGACTACCTGCGCAGCGGCCTCGAGGCGGGGATGGTGATGCCCGACCCGACCGACGGCAGCCTCGACACGATCCGGGTGGTGCGCGAGACCAGCTGACCCGCACGGGCCGGCGTCAGCGGATCCCCTGGCGCTGCAGCCAGAGCTCCAGGACCGCGAGCAACCAGAGCGTCGTCCCACCGACCCGCGTCCGGTACCGCCGCGGGTCCTGGAGCAGCGCCGCGGCGGCCTCGGGTCGGACCAGACCGCGTGCCCGCGCCTCCGGTCCGAGGAGCGCGTCGCGCGCGACCGCGAACACCTCACCGTCCAGGTTCCGGACCGCAGGCACCGGGAAGTACCCCTTCGGGCGGTCCACCACGCCGGCCGGCAGGAGTCGGCGACCGATCGCCTTCAGCACCCCCTTGCCACCGTCGGCCGCCTTCAGCTCCGGAGGGCACGCAGCGGCCAGCTCGACGAGGTCCTGGTCGAGGAAGGGGACCCGCGCCTCCAGGCCCGAAGCCATGGTCATGCTGTCCACGCGCTTCACGGGGTCGTCGACCATGAGCACGTGCGTGTCGAACCGGAGCACCGCGTCCAGCGCGGTCTCCGCGCCCGCCGCTCCCAACCGGTCCTGCAGGAGCACGTGGCTGACGTCGGTCGCGGGCAGCACACCCGGCTCCAGCAGGGCGTGCGCGGTGGCGCTCGGGTCGACGAACGCGCGGGTGAACGCGGCGAGCGCCCCCGGTCGGGTCGCGCCGACGGCAGGCCGGTGGTACTCGTACCCGGCGAAGACCTCGTCGGCGCCCTGCCCGGACTGCACGACCTTCCGCGACTCGGACACGCGCTGTGCGAGCAGGTGGAACGCTGCGACGTCCTGGGTCGCCATCGGCTCGGTCATCGCGTCCACCGAGTCGAGGAGGGCTGCGGGCAGGGTCGAGGCGGGCACGTGGATGCGGGTGTGGGCGGTGGCGAAGTGGTCGGCGACGGCGTCGGAGTACGCGAACTCGTCGCCGGACTCACCGCCGGCCGCGTCGAACCCGATGCTGTAGGTCCCGGTGGTGCCGGCGCCCTCCTCGGCGAGCAGCGCGACCAGCAGGCTCGAGTCGAGTCCTCCGGACAGCAGGACCCCGACGGGGACGTCCGCGACGAGGCGGCGACGGACGGCGACGCGGAGGGCCTCCTCGACGGCGTCCTCCCAGTCGCGGGCGGTCCAGCCGGCGTGCTCGGGATGACGTTCGTAGTCGGGTGACCAGTACGTGCGGTCCGTCGTGCGGGTCCGGCCGGTCGTGCCGTCGCGCTCGATCGTCCGCACGGTCGCGGCCGGCAGCTTCTGCACCCCGCGCAGCAGGGTGCGTGGTGCGGGGACGATCGAGTGCCAGCTGAGGTAGTGGTGCAGTGCGATCGGGTCGAGCGCGGTGTCGACGCCCCCGGCCGCGAGGAGCGCTGGCAGCGTCGAGGCGATCCGGACGCCGCCGTCGACCTGGGCGAGGTACAGCGGTTTGATGCCGAGCCGATCCCGTGCCACGACGACCCGGTCGCGGGCACGGTCGACGAGCACGACGGCGAACATGCCGACCAGGTGGTCGACGAACGCGTCGCCCCACTTCGCGTAGGCGGCGAGCAGCACCTCGCTGTCGCCGGTGGTGCGGAACGGGTAGTCGGCCGCCAGGTCGCGGCGGAGTTCCTCGTGGTTGTAGATGCAGCCGTTGAACACCATGGTGACGTCCTGCACGGCCGACGTCATGGGCTGCGCGGCGCGGTCGGACAGGTCGATGACGCTGAGCCGCCGGTGGCCGAGGACGGCCCAGCCGCCGTCCCACACCCGGCCGCCGTCCGGCCCGCGGTCCTCCATGCACGCCGCCATCCTGCGGACGGCGTCGATGTCCGCCCGTCCCCCGTCGAACCGCACGTCCGCGGCCAGTCCACACATCCGGTGCCTCCCGTTCCGTCTCGACGGAACTCGGACCCGCCCTGGCGCTGGTCCAGTCCACGCGGTGGTCGCGCAGAGCGGACGGCGACGGCGGACGGGAGGCACGGTGCGGGCCCGCCCCGGGGCTCGCGTCAGGCGGTCCAGGCGGCCGGGTGCCGCCGCTGCCAGCGGACCCGGCGCTCGAGCTGCGCGCCGATCGCGAGCAGGACGCGCTCGCCGCCGGGCCGTCCGATGAGCTGCACGCCCATCGGGAGTCCGCCGCCGTCGGGGTGGTCGTCCTCGGTGACCCCGACGGGCAGGGTGATCGCGGGGAGCCCGGACACGTTCGCCATCGAGGTCCACGGCGAGTAGGCGCACTGGCGGCGGAAGTCCTCGTCCGGGTCGTCGCCGTACCAGCCGAGCGGCCGCGGCGTCAGCGCGAGCGTCGGGGTGAGCACGGCGTCGAACCGGTCGAACGCGCCGATGAGCGTCGTCGAGAAGGTGTCGAGGGTCGTCATCGCGTCGAGGACCCGGGTGCCGGTCAGCGCCTGTCCGCGCGCCACGAGCCACGCCACGAGCGGGGTCAGCGACGACAGGTCGATGCCGGGCACCTGCGGCAGGCGGGCCGCCGAGCTCTCCCACGCCACCCGGAAGGCGTCGGCGTACGGCACCCGGGGCATCCGGACGTCCTCGACGCCGTGCCCGACCTCGCCGAGCACCCGCACGGCGGTCTCGACGACGGCCCGGGCTGCGGGGTCGACGACCACGTCGACGGTGTCGTCCCAGGGTGAGCCGTCGAGCAGCCCGACGACGAACCGTCCCTCGCCACGGACGGCGGCCGCGGTGAACGGCCCCTCGCCGACGTCGGGGGTGACGAGGGCGTACGGCGACGGTTCCGGTAGGCCGGTCGGCGCCACGAGCGCGTCGAGGAGCATGCCCGCGTCGGCGACGGAACGCGTGAGCGGCCCGGCGACGGACAGTCCGCCGACACCGGAGCGGCCAGGCATCGACGGCACGCGCCCGCGGCTCGGCTTCAGGCCGACGAGTCCGGTCGCCGCGGCGGGGATGCGCACCGATCCGCCGCCGTCCGAACCGACCGCGGCCGGCAACAGTCCGGCGGCCACGGCGACGGCCGCGCCGCTCGACGACCCGCCGGGCGCACGCGTGGTGTCGTAGGGGTTCCGCGTCACACCGAACCGGGTCTCGGACGACGAGGACATGCCGAACTCCGGCGATGCCGTCTTGCCGAGGCTGACGGTGCCGGCCGCGTCGAGCGCGGCGACGAGCGGGTGGTCGGCCGACGCCGGCCGCTCGGGCAGGCTCGCGGTACCGCTCCGCGTGGGGACCCCGGCGCGGTCGTACAGGTCCTTGTCGGCGGACGGGAGGCCCCACAACGGTCTCGACGTCGGCACCAGGTGGCCGAGGCGATCGGCTCGGGCCCGGGCCGCGTCCGCGGTGACCGTCACGAAGGCGCCGAGTCCGGCGTCCAGGCGTTCCACGCGGGCCAGGTAGTGCTCGGTGACCTCGAGGGCGGTCGCCTCGCCCCGGCGGATCCAGTCCCAGAGTTCCTGCGCGGAGAGGTGGTGGAGTTCGAACACGGTTCCGAGCCTAGGCGGCGGTGGCCCGTATCCTTCGACGGTGGACACCACCCTGCCCTCCGGCACGACGAAGCGCCGGATCGAACTCCGGCTCGTGAAGCCCCTGTTCGCCTGGTTCGCCCGACCGACCGTCACCGTCGACGGGGTGGGGCACCCGGCGCAATGGGGCACCGGCACGTGGGCGGTGCCGGACGACGGCGACACCGTGATCGGGGTGTACCTGTACAACCGCGTCTGGCGGTTCGGGGCGGCATCGGTGCCGGTCGACGGCGCGAGGGCGCTGGAGTACCGGGGCGGGCTGCTGCCGGTCGGTGCGGGTCGGTTGGTGCCCCGGGGCTGAGGGTCGGGTCGGGCTGGGCAGGGTCTGCTCGGGCGGCTACTCGAACATCTCGGCGAGGAGCGCGTGCGGGTCGCCGTCGACCACGTGCGACGATCGTCGCTCCGGCCAGTGCGTCGTCGCGTCGTCCGGCCAGCAGGGCACGACGTGGAGGTGCAGGTGCAGCACGCTCTGGCCGGCGTCCGCGCCCGATGCCTGCAGGACGACGGTCCCGGTCGCGCCGAGTGCCCCCTTCATCGCACGGGCGACACGCTGCGCCAGGGCCGTGGTGGCGGCGAGCGCCGTGGGGCCGGCGCTGAGCAGGTCGGCGGTGTGCTCGACCGGCACGACCAGGGTGTGACCGGGAGCGAGCGCTGGACCGGCGAGCGGTGCGAAGGCCACCGCGTGCTCCTCGCGTTCGACCCACACGGCGGGTTCCTCACCGGCGATCACGGCACAGAAGACGCAGGAGTCCATCGGCCCAGTCTGCTGCACGTGGGGTGCCCGCTCCGCGTGGGACGATGGGCGCATGACCGCCACGCTCGTCGCCAAGGGCCTGTCCGGCGGGTACGCCGCTCGCACGCTGTTCGACTCCCTCGACCTGACGGTGGCCCCCGGCGACGTGATCGGCGTCGTCGGTGTGAACGGTGCCGGCAAGTCCACGCTGCTCCGGCTGCTCGCCGGGGTCGACGAGCCGCTGGCCGGCACGGTGTCCCTGGCGCCGACGGACGCGTTCGTCGGGTGGCTCCCCCAGGAGCACGAGCGCATCGCGGGCGAGACCGTCGCGGACTACATCGGGCGGCGGACCGGCTGCGCCGAGGCCACGGTGACGATGGACGCAGCGGCCGCGGCGCTCGGGGACCCCGATGCCGGCGACGCAGCGGCCGACCGGTACTCGGCGGCGCTCGACCGCTGGCTCGCCGCAGGGGCCGCCGACCTGGACGACCGGATCCCGGCGGTGCTCGCCGACCTCGGCCTGGAGCCCGGCACCGGCGACTCCGGTGCGGACGGCGTCGGCCCGGACTCCCTCATGACGGCGCTGTCCGGTGGGCAGGTCGCCCGCGTCGGGCTCGCCGCGCTGCTGCTCTCGCGGTTCGACATCGTCCTGCTCGACGAGCCGACCAACGACCTCGACCTGGACGGCCTCGACCGGCTCGAGGCGTTCGTGCGCGGGCTGCGCGGCGGGGTGGTGCTCGTCAGCCACGACCGGGAGTTCCTGGCGCGCTCGGTGACCTCGGTGCTCGAGCTCGACCTGGCGCAGTCGTCGAACCGGCTGTTCGGCGGCGGGTACGACTCGTTCCTCGAGGAGCGCGAGATCGCCCGGCAGCACAAGCGTGACGCGTACGACGAGTTCGCGTCCACCAAGGCCGACCTGGTCTCGCGGGCACGGACCCAGCGGGAGTGGTCGAGCCAGGGCGTCCGGAACGCCATGAAGAAGAGCCCGGACAACGACAAGATCCGCCGCCGTGCCGCATCGGAGTCGAGCGAGAAGCAGGCGCAGAAGGTCCGGCAGATGGAGTCCCGCATCGCCCGGCTCGACGAGGTCGAGGAGCCGCGCAAGGAGTGGCAGCTCGAGTTCACGATCGGCAGTGCACCCCGGTCGTCGGCGGTCGTCGCGACCCTGTCCGACGCCACGTTCACGCAGGGCGACTTCACCCTCGGCCCGGTGTCGCTGCAGGTCGACGGCGGTGACCGGATCGGGATCACCGGTCCGAACGGCGCCGGTAAGTCCACCCTGCTCCGGGCGCTGCTCGGCAAGCAGGCGCCGACGACGGGCACCGCGTCGCTGGGGTCGAGCGTCGCGGTCGGCGAGGTCGACCAGGCCCGTGCGGCGTTCACCGGCGACCAGCCCCTCGCCGCCGCGTTCGAGGCGATCGTCCCCGAGTACACGACCGCCGACGTCCGGACGCTGCTCGCGAAGTTCGGGCTGAAGGCGGACCACGTCGGCCGGCCGGCCTCGGCGCTCTCCCCCGGCGAGCGCACCCGGGCCGGACTCGCGCTGCTGCAGGCCCGCGGGGTGAACGTGCTCGTCCTCGACGAACCGACGAACCACCTCGACCTGACGGCGATCGAACAGCTCGAGCAGGCGCTGGAGTCCTACGACGGAACCCTGCTGCTCGTCACACACGACCGGCGCATGCTGGAGACCGTCCGACTCGACCGGCAGTGGCTGGTCGAGGGCGGCCGCGTCACCGAACGCTGACGGACCGACCGACCGAGGGGGAACGCACCATGCGACGGAACACCTGGATCGCGACGACGGCGGGCGTGCTGGTGATCGCCGTCGCCGCCGTGGTCGTGGGGGTGACGGTCGGGTCGCCGGGGCCCGAGCCGACCCGTGCTGCGCGCGCGACGACGACGCCCACCCCGAGCCCCACGCCGGAGCCGACCCGGACCCCGACCCTCGCGGCCGTCCCCGCCGCACCGTCCGACGCCGCCCTGGCCGCACTGCCGTTGGCGTTCCACGACGCCGTCGTGCCGCAGCTGCTCGACGGCGGGGACGTGGAGCCCGAGGACACCTGGCAGATCGCGACCCCGCGCACGCCCCTCGTCGCCCTGTACGCGAGTCCGTCGAGCCGCGCCCGGCCGGTGGCGACCCTGTCCCACCTGGTGTCGACGATCAACCGGCCCGCTGCGACGGCGATCTGGGGCCGTTCCCCCGGCAAGGACGGCGGGATGCTCCTGGTGTCGACGCCGTCCCGCAACCGCACCCCCGGCGACGGCGGTGACCCGGACGCCCCGAGCGCGACGTTCGCGTGGGCCCGGGCCGCCGACTTCACCATCGTGCGCACCGACCGGATGATCACGGTCGACGTCGCCGCCAGCACGGTGTCCGTCGTCACGAGGAAGGGCGCGGTGACCGCGACGGAGGTCGCACGGCTCGGCACCCCCGAGGACCCGACGCCCACCGACACCGCCACCTACGTCGAAGCCGCGTACGTCGACACCCGCGTGGCGTACACGCAGGGCAACCCGATCATCCTGACCGGGGCGCACTCGTCCCGCATCCCGTCGTACGGCGGCAACGCGGCCCTGACCGCGTTGCACTACTACCCGGACCCGACGGGCAGTTCGCACGGCTGCGTGCGGATCTCGGCGGAGATGACGAAGACGCTCGCGGCGCTGCCCGTCGGCACCCCGATCCGGTTCACCTGAGCGACCGGTCGGCGGGCACCGGGGCCGGAACCTGCCGGGTCAGTGGAAGGGGCAGCGGCCCCGGACCTTCCCTCCAGACGCCGGCTTGGTGGGCAGCCGTCGGCGGTCGACCTGCAGCCCGTCGTCGAGGATCGTCACGCGCGGGTCGCTCAGCACCGACACCGCGGCCGCGAGGGCCGCGATCGCGACCTTCTCGCCGGGGCACCGGTGACCCGTCGCGACCTCGGCGCCGCCGTGCGGGACGAACGTCGTGATCGCCTCGAAGTCGTCCACGCCGAGGAACCGCGACGGGTCGAACGCGCCAGCGCGGTCCCAGGAACGCTCGTCGGTGTCGGTGCCGGTGATGTCGAGCACCACCCGTCCGCCGGCGGGCAACCGTTCGCCGTCGAGCTCGACGTCGGTGGTGGCCCAGGCGGGCAGCATCGGCACGAACGGCGCGGTCCGGCGGATCTCCTGCGCGAAGGCGACGGCGAGCGGGCCGTCGACGCGCGGACCATCGACGTGCTGGCCGTCGACGCGCGGCCCGTCATCGATGTCGGCGGCCGCCGCGCTCTCGGCAGCGATCCGTGCCCGCCACTCCGGCCGGTCGTGCAGCTCCTTCGCCGCGAACGCCACGAACCGGGCCACCGCGATCGCCGGTCGGATGCTGTTCTGCAGTTCGATGCCCGCCAGGCGCGCGGGCAGCAGCGCACCGGAGGGGTCACGGTGCCACGCCCACTCGTACAGCGCGGTGTGCGGCTCGGGTGTCAGCCGGCCGCCGCGGACGGCCTCGACGAGTCGCCGGGCGTGCCGGTCCGACCAGTGCCGGTTCAGCACGGCCTGCAGGTACTCCGTCGAGTACGGCACGCCGAACCCGTCGACGATCTGGGCGAGCCTCGCCGCCCAGCGCGTCTTCGCCGCCGGGGTCCCCGGCAGGCCGGCCCACCGCATGACCGCACGGCCGATCGCGCCGACGGCCGCGTCGTACGCCGACCGGGTGCCGCCAGCGATCCAGGAGTCCCGTTCGGCGGCCCACTCCGCCGTCAGCAGTGGCGCGAGCCGCCGCACCTGCTCGTCCTCGTAGGCGACGTCGACGAAGGTGGCCTTGCGGTGGTGGTGCTCCGGGCCGTCGAGACTGTGCACGGAGCCGACGCCGAACAGGGTCCGCTGCACGATGGCCGGCATCGCCCCGTGCCGCGCGGTCCGGTCGCCGTCGTAGAACAGCCCGACGCCCTCGGCGCCGCGCACGAGCAGCGCCGGACGTCCGAGCAGTCGGAAGCCCACGGCACGCGCCCCCGGCCGGGTCCGGCGCCACAGGTGGGCACCGAACCCGTAGCCGCGGGTCAGGAGCGAGAGGGAGTCGTCGAGTGCCATGCGGCCATGCTGCCGAGCGCTGCCCGATCAGGCTCTCGGGATCGTGACCAGTCCGAGCCGTTCGACGACCTCGGCGCTCTCGGCTTCGGGGGTGCGGTCGGCGGCGATCGTCACGTGGGCCTCGTCGGGCTGCGGCGGCTCGAGCGTGGCGAGCTGCGACTGGAGCAACGACGTCGGCATGAAGTGCCCGGAACGCTGCGACATCCGCTGCTCGATGAGCGCCCCGTCGCCGGCCACGTGCACGAACACCACGCCCGGGGCGCGCAGCACGTCGCGGTACGAGCGCTTGAGCGCCGAGCAGGTGACCACGCCGTTCGTCCCGGCGTCCAGGTGCCCCCGGATCCACGCGGCGACGACGTCGAGCCAGGGCCAGCGGTCCTCGTCGGTGAGCGGGGTGCCGGCGTGCATCTTGTCGACGTTCGCCGGCGGGTGCATCGCGTCGCCCTCGGCGAACTCCCACCCGACCTGCTCGGCGACCATGGCGGCGACGGTCGACTTGCCCGACCCGGACACCCCCATCACGACCAGGACACGAGCATCCAGCCCGGCAGCACCGGCACCCCCGGCACCAGCAGCACCAGCGGCAGCAGCGGCAGCAGCGGCAGCACCGTCGTCCACTGCGCCACTCATCGGATGAACACCCCGGCCAGCAGGACCCCGAGCAGGCCGAACACCGAGATGAGGCACTCGAGCACCGTCCACGTCTTGAACGTCTGCCCCACCGTGGTGCCGAGGTACCCCTTCACCAGCCAGAACCCGGCGTCGTTGACGTGCGACAGGAACACCGAGCCGGCACCGATCGCGAGCACGAGCAGCGACGTCATCGGCGACGACAGGTCGGCGGCGATGGGCGCCATGATGCCGGCGGCGGTCACGGTGGCGACCGTGGCCGATCCGGTCGCCACGCGCACCAGGGCCGAGACGACCCAGGCGACGAGCAGCACCGAGATGCCGGAGTCCTTGACGGCGTCGGCGATCACGCCGCCGATGCCCGTGTCGATGAGGACCTGCTTGAACCCACCGCCGGCGCCCACGATGAGCAGGACCCCGGCGATCGGGGGCAGCGCACTCTCGAGGGACTTGGCGACGGCCGAGCGGTCCATGCCGCCACCGATCGCGAAGAAGACCATCGCGTAGACCGCCGCGATGCCGATGGCGATCATCGGCGATCCGAGGAAGTCGAGCAGGCTCACCCACGAGCCCGACGCGTCGGGCGCCGTCGCCTCACGGATCGCCTGGGCGAGCATGAGCACCACCGGCAGCAGGATGCCGACGAGGGCGATGGTGAACGAGGGGCTCCGCGGCTCGCTGATGACGCGCGTGAAGTCGCTCTTGCCGTTGGGCAGGGATGCGGTGTCCTGCGTGGCGGGGCCGCGCCGGGCCTCCCGACCGGGGTGCGCCGGGTCGTCGGCGAAGGCGGCGGACCCGGAACCCGACCCCGAGGCGGGGCCGGCGGTGGCGACCGCGCCACGCGACCCGAACATGTCGGGGACGGGGATGTCGACCCAGCGGGCCGCGAACCGGGCGAAGAGCGGCCCGGCCAGGACGATCACCGGGATCGCCAGCACGATGCCGAAGGCGAGCGTGGTGCCGAGGTTCGCACCGACGGTGGAGATCGCGACGAGCGGGCCGGGGTGGGGCGGGACGAACGCGTGCATCGTCGACAGGCCGACCAGGGCGGGGACGGCGATCTTCATGATCGGCACCTCGCTCCGCTTGGCGACCAGCACGATGATCGGGATGAGCAGGACGAGCCCGACCTCGAAGAACATCGGCAGCCCGATGAGCGCCCCGATCAGGGCCATCGTCCACGGCAGGGCCGCCTTCGACGACCTCCGCACCAGGGTGTCCACCACGCGGTCCGCCGCGCCGGAGTCGACGAGCATCTTGCCGAACATCGCCCCGAGCCCGACCAGGATGCCGACGCTCGTCATGGTCGCGCCGAAGCCGTCGCCGAAGCTCGTGACCGCCTCGTCGGGCGCCAGGCCCGCGCCGATGCCGACGCCGAGCGCGCCGATCGTGAGCGCGATGAAGGGGTGCACCTTGAGCCATGTGATGAGCGCGATGATCAGCACGATGCCGACGAGCGCCGCGATGATCAGCTGCGGGATCGAACCGGACGGGTCGACCCTCTCGGTGGTGCCACCGCCGGCGGCGAGCACCGCACCGACCGGGTCGGCGAGCACGTGGTCTGGGAGAGCGTGAGGCATCAGCGCCCCTTCCTGGAGTCGCTGCTGCGCGGCTCCGTCGCCTTCGTGTCGAGGGTGGACTGGCGCGACGAACGCCGACCCTCAATAATCTGATTAATCAGACTATACGACGTCATCCCGCGCGCCAACCGCCCGTCCACGGAGTCTGCCGCTTCGATGGGACCGGCGTCACGCCCGTCGCGTGACCTGTACTGCATGGAGGAACGATGCCCATCGCGCGCGGACTGCACGCCCACGTGCTCGACACCCTGGGCCAGCGGATCGTCGACGGCGCCCTCCCCACAGGCGCCGTCGTCCGGCCCGAGCTGGTGGCCGACGAGTTCGGCGTTTCCCGGTCGGTGGTGCGCGAGGCACTCCGGGTCCTCCAGTCACTCGGCCTGGTCGAACCCCGGCAGCGGGTCGGCACGCTCGTCCGCGACATCACGGCGTGGGAGCTGCTCGCCCCGACCGTCATCCGGTGGCGCGGCACCTCGCCGGCGTACTTCGTGCAGCAGCGCGAGCTCGTCGAACTCCGGCTCGGGGTCGAACCGGTGGCGGCGTCGCTGACCGCCGGTTCCGACGGTGCGGACGCCGTGCTCGCCGCCGCCCGGGACATGCTCGACGCCTGCGGACGCGAGGACAGCCGCGCCTACCTGGAGGCCGACGTCCGCTTCCACCGGGCACTGCTCACCGGGTCGGGGAACGCCGTGTTCACGCACTTCGCCGGCACCGTCGAGGCGCTCCTGCGCACCAGGACGTCGGAGTCGCGCGACCCCATCACACGCTGGACGCGCGAGGCAGCGCTCCGGCACGAGGCCGTCGGGCGCGCAGCGGTCGACGGTGACGCGGACGCCGCGGCGGCGGCGGCCACCGCGCTGCTCCGCGTGACGCGCGACGAGTTCATCACCGAGGCCCCGGCAGGCTGACGCGACCGCCAGACGGCCTGGAGGCTCGTGCCGGGGCCCGCCACGGGCCTCCCGTCCGCCCTGCAGCCACGTCTCGAGCGTGACCGACGCCCGTCAGGTGTGTCGCGTCGGTGCCGGTGCCGGTGCCGGTGCCGTCAGCGTCGGCGGGCGAACAGCCGCGGCCCGCGCAGGCGGAGCCGCATCGTGACGGTGCCGAGCCAGCGGTCGTACTTGTAGCCGACCTTGCCCATCCGGCCGACCTCCTCGAAGCCGAGCCGCTCGTGCAGCCGGATCGACGCCTCGGCCTGCCGGTCCGCGATGACCGCGACGACCTCGCGCACGCCGGCCGACCGGCACTCGTCGAGCAGCGCCTCCATCAGGGCACGGCCGAGTCCCTTGCCACCCGAGGCCGCACCGAGGTAGATCGAGTCCTCGACCACGTGGTTCGAACGGTCCCTGGGGTTCCACGCGTCGACCAGGGCGTACCCGAGGATCTGCCCGGCGGGGTTCTCCGCCACCAGGAACGGCAGCCGGCGCTTCCGGATGTCGTCGTAGCGCTTCTTCCACGCGGCGTAGGTGAACGCCGCCGGGTCGAAGGTCACCGACGAGTTGCGGACGTAGTGCGTGTGGATCTCGCGCACGTGGGGCAGGTCCCCCACCTCGGCCGCACGGATCCGGTACTCGAAGGCCGTCTCGGTCGCCGCCGGGGCACGCAGGTGTCGCGGCAGGACCCGCCGTCGCTGGTATTCCTCCTCGAGCACGTGCCGAGCCTACTGAGCGGGCAGCGTCCAGTCGACGGGCGGTGCGCCCTGCGACTCGAGCAGGGCGTTCACCTGCGAGAACGGGCGGCTGCCGAAGAACCCGCGCGACGCGCTGAGCGGGCTCGGGTGCGCCGACGCGACGACGGGGGTGTCACCGAGGAGCGGTCGGACCGACCCGGCCTGGGCACCCCACAGCACGGCGACGAGCGGGGTGCCGCGGGCGACGAGCGCGCGGACGGCCTGGTCGGTCACCGCCTCCCACCCCTTGCCGCGGTGGCTGCCGGCCTCGCCCGCCTGCACGGTGAGCACCCGGTTGAGCAGCAGGACGCCCTGGTCGGACCAGGCCCGCAGATCGCCGTGCGGCGGGGGCGCCACGCCGAGGTCGTCGGCGAGCTCGCGGTAGATGTTCGCCAGGCTCCGCGGCACCGGGCGGACGGCGGGGTCAACCGCGAACGACAGGCCGATCGGGTGGCCGGGCGTCGGGTACGGGTCCTGCCCGACGACCAGCACCTTGACGGCGTCGAACGGGCTCGTGAACGCGCGCAGCACGTCGCCGCCGGCGGGCAGGTAGTGGCGGCCCGCAGCGCTCTCGTCACGCAGCCACGCGCCGATCCGGTGCACGTCGGGCTCGACCGGTGCGAGGGCCTCAGCCCAGCCGGGGTCGACCAGGTCGGCGAGCGGCCGTGGTTCCACGTCGGCTACGCGCCCATGGTGGCGACGGCCACCGACTCCTCGCCGGCCATCACGCGCCAGACGCTGCCGGTCCCCCGGACCTCGAGCGCGCCCTCGCCGACGACGAGCGTGGTGTCCTCGTCGATCGCGAGCCCGGCGGTGACGAACTCGGCCTCGGCGCTGGCGATGAGCCGCGCGAGCGTGCCGGCCTGCACCGCGTGCACGTCGATGGTCAGGTCGACCAGGCCGAGGCCCTCGCGGAGCTCGACCTCGTCCAGCCCCTCGGACGCCGCTTCGGGGCAGATCTCGACGCCGCCGATGCGCCAGCCGCCCACGAGGGCACGGTCGGCGGCGATCATCGCACCGGCCGAGTAACCGAGGTAGGGCAGACCATCGGAGACGAGCAGGCGGAGCTGGTCGACGAGCGGGGCGATCGCCGCCAGGTAGTCGGGGGTGACGCCGCCACCGACCACCAGGGCGTCGACGTCGCTCAGGACGGTGGTGTCGAAGACCTGACCGGCCGCGACCTCGGTGACGAGCACCTCGGCCGTGCGCGGGCCGCCGAGGACCTCGGCGATGTCGGCGGTCGACGACGGACTGCCGCCGTCCGGGCCCGCCACGGAGAGCAGGGCGATGCGCGGGACGCTCCGGCCGACCGCTGCGGAACGGGCGGTGGCCTCGGCGAGGAACGGCGCTGCGGCGTCCGAGGCGGCGAACAGACCGCCGCCGACCAGGTGGATGCTCACGACTCGGCCGTCACGGGAGCGAGGGCGCTCCACGGGAACGTGATCCAGCCGTCGACCCGACGCCACACGTGGTCGGGCTCGAGGACGGTTCCGGGCTTCGAGTACAGGCAGGCGCTCCGGACGTCGGCACCGGCGTTCCGGATGATGTCGACCACCAGGCGCAG
Organism: Curtobacterium aurantiacum; assembly: GCF_018598555.1. Taxonomy (GTDB): domain Bacteria; phylum Actinomycetota; class Actinomycetes; order Actinomycetales; family Microbacteriaceae; genus Curtobacterium; species Curtobacterium aurantiacum. The sequence goes on along the minus strand of NZ_JAHEWN010000009.1, from coordinate 117,695 downwards.
GGTGCGGCCGGAGTCGGACACGTCGTCGACGACGAGGACACGCTTGCCGGCGAGGCTCAGGGCGTCGAGGGCGGGGGCGAGCACGACCGGCTCCTCCAGCCGCTGCTCGACGTCGGTGTAGAACTCGACGTTGATCGAGCCGCACTCCTTGGTGCCGAGGGCGTACGCGACGGCGCCGGCGATGATCAGTCCGCCGCGGGCGACGGCGACGACGACCTCGGGCTCGAAGCCGCTGGACAGGACGTCCTTGGCGAGCAGGCGTGCGGCGTCACCGAACTCCAGCCAGCCGAGCACCTCGGGCCCGCTCGTCACGGTCACGGTCGACGGAGCCGCGGGCTCGGGTTCGCTGCTGATCGGCATCCGACCACGGTACCGGCAGGGAGCCCGCGCCCGCGACCCGCGACCACCGCCCGGGCGCTGCGCGGGCCCGGCCCCCGGCGGTGCGGGGGCCCGGCCTGCACGACGCGGGGGCTGCGCGACCGGCGCGCGGGTCGGCTCAGCGCGGCGTCAGCGGGCCGCGCGCCAGCTTGTGCTGCGCCGACTGCGCCACCGGCCGGATCGTCACGAGGTCGAGGTTCACGTGCGCCGGCAGCTCCACCGCGTGCACGATCGCCTCGGCGACGTCGTCGGCCACCAGCGGCTCCGGCACGTCGTCGTACACCGCGGCCGCCTTCTGCTCGTCCCCGCGGAACCGGGTGAGCGCGAACTCGTCGGTCTTCACCATGCCCGGCGCGATCTCGACGACACGGATCGGCTCACCGTTCAGCTCGAGCCGGAGCGCGCCGACCAGGGCGTGCTCGGCGAACTTCGCGGCGTTGTACCCGCCGCCGTTCTCGTACGCCACGAAGCCGGCGGTGCTCGTCACGGTGACGATGTCCGCTCCCCCGGACTCGCGAGCCCGGTCGCGCAGGTGCGGCAGGAGCGCCGAGACGACCCGCTTCGTGCCGATCACGTTGACCTCGAACATGGCACGCCAGTCGTCCACGTCGGACTCCTCGACGCTCGCCGAACCGAACGCCCCACCGGCGTTGTTCACCAGCACGTCCGCGCCGCCGAGGCCCGCGACCCGGGCGGCGAGGGCCGCGACGTCGTCGGCGCTCGTGATGTCGGCGACCAGGGTGTCCGCCCCGGTCTCCGCGGCGAGCGCCTCGAGCTTCGCCGCGCGACGGGCCACGGCGAGGACGTCCCACCCCCGCGACCGGAACAGCCGGACGGTCGCCGCCCCGATGCCCGAGCTCGCTCCGGTGACGACTGCGCGCCGTGCTGCCATGTGATCTGCCTCCTGCGTCGGTGTCCGGGGCGACTGGTGGCCCGGTGCGTCCACCGTAGCGAGCGGCACGGTCGCGGCACCGCAGCGGGCCGTGCAGGTCACGATCCGGTAACGTGACCGGCGATGACGACGGATGCCGCCCCTCCCGCCCCCTCGGCCCCGGCGACGCAGCTCGAGCCCGGTCGAGCCCCGCGCCGGATCCCGATGTGGGACACCGCGCGGTTCGTCGCGGTCACGCTCGTGGTCATCGGCCACGCGATCCAGCGCCAGACGCCGGCGAGTGAGCACGCGCTGGCGCTCTACACGTTCATCTACGCGTTCCACATGCCGGCGTTCGGCGTGATCAGCGGCTACTTCTCGTCGGCGGACACCCCGACGGCCAGGCGGATGCGCCGGACGATCACGGACATCGTCGTGCCGTACATCATCATGCAGACGATCTGGACCGTGGTGCAGGGCATCGTCGAGGGCGGTAAGGACTTCAACCCGACGAAGCCGACCTGGACCCTGTGGTTCCTGCTGGCCCTGGGCATCTTCAAGCTGATCCTGCCGTACCTGGCGCAGCTGCGGTGGCCGCTGTTCTGGGCGGTCGTGTTCAGCATCGGCGTGGGCTACTTCGACAACGTCGACTCGACGCTCTCGCTGTCGAGGGCGATCAGCCTGCTGCCGTTCTTCCTGCTCGGCTGGCAGGTCAAGCAGTGGGGCGTCTTCGACCGCTGGTACGAGGCCTCCCGCCGCACGGTCGTCCGGGTCCGGATCGCCGCCGTCGTCGTGTTCGCCGCGTGGGCGGTGTCGTGCGCGGTGTGGATCCCGCAGTTCAAGGAGTTCGACCTGCACCACTGGTTCTTCTACGACGACTCCTACTCCGGGCTCGGCGAGGACGCCTGGTGGGCGGGTGCGGTGCGCTTCGGCCTGATGCTGCTCGCGAGCCTGCTGACGGCGTCGTTCCTGGTGCTCATCCCCCGTCGGAACATCTGGATCACGCAGTTCGGCGCCGCGACGATGTACGTGTACCTGCTCCACACGTTCGTCCTCTACCCGATCCGGGAGTCCGGCGTCCTGGCCGGCGAACACTCGGCCTGGCCGTTCGTGCTGCTCATGGTCGCGATCGCGTGCGTCGTCAGCCTGTTCCTGGCGCAGCCCTTCGTGCGGCGCGGGATGCGGTGGCTGCTCGAGCCGAAGGTCGACTGGCTGTTCCGCCGCGAGCGTGCGTAGCGGTGCCCCTTCGCACCGTGCGCGTTTCTCCTGCCGGTGCGAGCTTGCCCACTCCGTGCGGCGCGGCAGGGCCGCACCGCACAACCAACCTCGCACCGCCTGACGGCGACAGCACGGTGCGGACCTGCGTCGCACTGCTCGGCCTGGAGGCGCGGGGCGGGCCCGGCGGGTGCGTTACGTCCCGAGGCGGGTGCGGTGGTGCGGGCCCGGCCACCTGCGTACCGTGACACCCGACGCACAGCAGCGCCGAGCCTCCAGGCCGAGCGCAAGGCGACCCGACGACCAGCCGCACCGGACAGGAGCACCAAGATGACCGAGCACGACGCCGCGCAGTGGCAGTTCGAGACCACCCAGGTCCACGCCGGCGCGCAGCCGGACCCGACCACGGGCGCCCGAGCGACGCCGATCTACAAGACGACCTCGTACGTCTTCGCGAACTCGGACGAAGCGCGCGACGTGTTCGCGCTCGCCAAGCCGGGCAACATCTACTCGCGGATCACGAACCCGACGAACGACGTCGTCGAGCAGCGGATCGCCGCGCTCGAGGGCGGCTCCGGGGCCCTGCTCGTCGCGTCCGGCCAGGCGGCGGAGACGTACGCGGTGCTGAACATCGCCGGCGCGGGCGACCACATCGTGTCGTCGTCGTCGATCTACGGCGGCACGTACAACCTGTTCAAGTACACGCTGGCGAAGCTCGGCATCGAGACGACGTTCGTCGAGGACCAGGACGACCTCGAGGAGTGGCGCCGCGCGGTCCGCCCGAACACGAAGCTGTTCTTCGCCGAGACCATCGGCAACCCGAGGATCAACGTCCTCGACGTCACCGGCGTCAGCGACGTCGCGCACGAGTCCGGTGTCCCGCTGATCGTCGACAACACGATCGCGACGCCGTACCTCATCCGTCCGTTCGAGCACGGCGCCGACATCGTCGTGCACTCGGCCACGAAGTTCCTCGGCGGGCACGGCACGGTCATCGGCGGGCTCATCGTCGACGGCGGGACGTTCGCCTGGTCGGAGCACGCCGACCGGTTCCCCGAGTTCAGCACCCCGGACCCGTCGTACCACGGTGCGGTCTTCACCGAGGCCGTCGGCGACGCGCTCGCCTACATCGTCAAGGCCCGCGTGCAGCTGCTCCGTGACCTCGGAGCCTCGAACTCGGCGGACACCGCGTTCGCGTTGCTGCAGGGCATCGAGACCCTGTCGCTCCGCATCGAGCGGCACGTGTCCAACGCCCAGGAGATCGCGGAGTGGCTCGACCAGCACCCCGACGTCGCCACCGTCGCCTACGCCGGACTGCCGACGTCGCCCTGGTACGCCGCCGCGAACCGGTACGCGCCGAAGGGCGTCGGCGCGGTGCTGTCGTTCGAGCTCAAGGGCGGGGTGAGCGCGGGCAAGGCGTTCGTCGACAACCTGCGGCTGTTCTCGCACCTGGCGAACATCGGCGACGTCCGGTCGCTCGTCATCCACCCGGCGTCGACCACGCACTCGCAGCTCACCCCGGAGCAGCAGCTCACCACCGGGGTCACGCCCGGGCTGGTGCGCCTGTCGGTCGGCATCGAGAACATCGCGGACCTGAAGGCGGACCTCGAGGCCGGGCTCGCTGCGGCCCGAGCGGTCGCGCAGGAGAGCCAGCGCGCGTAGGGCCGGCGCGAGCCTGCCTGCCGACGCAGAACGACAGGGTCGACGTCGTGCGACATCGGCCCTGTCGTTCTGCGTCGGCCCCAACCGGCCCGCCCGACCCAACCCGCAGGCGCCGGGCGTGACGTAACACGGCGGCGGTGACCCGCGCCTCCCGGCAGACTGGACGCACGATGGACTGGCAGACGACCCCCGAGGACTCCGTGCCGTCCACCCTGGTGCCCGGCACCGAACTCGGCACCCTCGGCAAGCCCCCCGTGACCGGCGCATGGCGTCCGGGCGACCACCCGGGAGCACGCCACTTCGCGTCGCTCGGCGAGCAGTGGGTGCGCGGCGGCCGCCTGCCGGCCGTACGGGTGGCGTACGAGACGTGGGGCACGCTCAACGCCGCCCGTGACAACGCGGTGCTCGTCCTGCACGCGATGACCGGCGACTCGCACGTCACGGGCGCTCCCGGCCCCGGCCACCGCACCGCCGGCTGGTGGGGTGACGTGGTCGGACCTGGCCAGGCGATCGACACCGACCGGTGGTTCGTCGTCGCGCCGAACATGCTCGGCGGCTGTCAGGGCACCACCGGGCCGTCCTCGGTGTCGCCGACGGGCGTGGAGTGGGGCTCGCGGTTCCCCTTCGTCACGGTGCGCGACCAGGTCGAGGTGCAGGTGCAGCTCGCCGACCGGCTCGGCATCGAGACCTTCGCCGCGGTGGTCGGCGGATCGATGGGCGGCATGCACGCCCTCGAGTTCGCCGTCGCGCACCCGTCGCGCGTGCAGCGGCTGGCCGTCCTGGCCTCCACGGCGCAGACCACCGCCGACCAGATCGCGGCGAACTCGCTGCAGCGGGCGGCGATCCAGATGGACCCCGCCTTCGCGGGCGGCGACTACTACGAGGCCGATGCCGGCGAGGGACCGCACCGCGGCCTGTCGCTGGCCCGGCGGATGGCGCTCATGACGTACCGCGCGTCGGACGAGCTGAACAGCCGCTTTGCGCGGTCCTGGCAGAGCGACGTCTCCCCGCTCGGCGACGACGGGCGGTTCTCGGTGGAGAGCTACCTCGACTTCCACGGCAACAAGTTCACCCGGCGGTTCGACGCCTCGAGTTACGTGACCCTGACGTACGCGATGGACTCGCACGACGTCGGTGCCGGACGCGGCGGGGTGTCGGCAGCACTCGGGCTGGTGACCGCGCTGACCCTGGTGGTGGGGGTCTCGAGCGACCGGCTGTTCCCCGTCGAGGACCAGCACCGGATCGCCGCGGGCGTGCCGGACACCCTCGACGGGGACTCAGCCGCGGTGATCGCGAGCGAGTTCGGCCACGACGGGTTCCTCATCGAGCACGAGCAGGTCGGGGCGCACCTGCGGCGGTTGCTCGAGTCCTGAGCGGGAGCCCGCCAGCCACCGCGGCGCGCCGAAGGCCCCCCAACGGGTGGCGCGCGTGGAATGATGGCGTGGAGCCCGGCACTGACCGACGCTCGGTTTCCCGCACCACCCAGATCGTCACCAACCAGGACATCGATGGACTTCATCGCACAGGAACGCGACCGCTTGCTGCGGTCGGCGACCCGTGTCGTGGGCATCGTCTGCGCGCTCGTCAGCGTCGTGGGCATCCTCTCCTCCGCCGCCGTGACCACGCTGCCCCTCATCGGCGCACTCCTCTGCATCGCCGCGATGATCACCGCACTCGTGTGCTTCGCCCGCGGCGGCGAAGTGTGGTGGACCGCCGCCATCGTCGTCTCGGGGCTCGCCGCGATGGTGCTGCTCTTCACCGGCGTCGAGGACTCGGCCAGGCCGCTCGTCGCCAGCGCCGTCATGCCCCTGGCCGCCGGCGGGCTCTCGGCACCGCTGATGGCACAGCGCGGACACCCGGTCGGTCTCGGCATCACCATCGCCGGAGGCGGTGCCGTGGTGGTGCTCATGGTCTGGGGGTCGGGCTCGCTCCTGTCGACTCCCGTCAGCGGCGCACTGCTCGGGTGGATCCTGATGGCCGTCGTGGCGATCTGGATCTCCCGCAGCATCCCCCGCGTCGCCCGTCGCATCTACAGCATCGGCACCGCCCACCGCGCCGAACGGCAGGCCAGCGAGACCGAGGCGCAGCGGCGCCAGGGTGCCCGTCTGCTGCACGACACCGTGCTCGCGACCCTGACGCTGCTGGCGCACTCCGGCGTCGGCGTCTCCGAGCAGGCGATGCGGGAGCAAGCCGCCGAGGACGCCCGGCTGCTCCGGCACCTGCGCCTCGGTGCGACCCCGCAGCCCTCGCAGTCCGGCGACTACTCGCTCACCCGCGAAGAGGAATCGCCGCTCGGGCAGACCCTCGAGTCGGTCAAGCAGCGCTTCGGCCGGATGGGGCTCGAGGTCAGCTGGCACGGCACCGGACAGGTCCTGCTGCCGTCGAACGTGCTCGACGCGTTCCTGCTCGCGCTCGGCGAGTGCCTGGAGAACGTCCGTCGGCACGCCGGTGTCGGCGAGGCCCACGTCACGATCGTCCACGACAACGAGGTCGTCCGTGCGATGGTCACCGACTCCGGCGTCGGCTTCGACCTCACCACCGTCAGCGCCGAACGGCTCGGCTTCAAGGAGAGCGTCGTGAACCGCCTCCGCGAGGTCGGTGGCGACGCCAAGCTCTTCTCCGCGCCGGGCTCCGGCACCACCGTCGTCCTGGAGGCACCGCGATGACCCGGGTCCCCGAGGACACCATCGGCCGCAGTCTGCCCGGCGAGACCTCGCCACCAGCTCCCCGTACCCGTCGCGAAGCACGCGAGCGGTACCGGACGAGCGAGCGCCGGCAGGCCCGAGGACTCCCCTCGACGTCCACCGGTGCCCGCTCTCTGCGCCAAGCCGCCAAGCCCGGCGCCTCGCTCGGTGCCGGTTACCTCGGGCTCGGCGCCGCGGTCCTCACCGCCATCGAGGCCGCCGCCGGCATCGCCTTCTTCCTGGTGCGCTGGAACGAGTACTCCGATCCGTGGCTCCCCGCGCTCGCGTGGTTGCTCTACGTCGTCGCCGCCGTCGGTGTCGGTCTCAGTGTCCTGACCTACGGCGAGCGGCTGACGGGGCTGGCCTTCGCGTTGATCTGCGTCGTCCTCGCCTGCGTGGTCACGCTCGACTTCATCGGCATCTGGCCCGAGCACGACATCGCGCACACCGCCACGGCCTCGATGGCCGCGGGCTTCGCGTTGCTGCCGATCGCCACGCTCCGGCCCGCCCGCGAGGTCGCGGCCGCGATCGGCGTGCTCGGCATCGCCTTCATCGTGATGGCCGTGGCGTCGACACCCATCACGCACGAAACCATGCCCGGCATCGTGTCCCTGCTGTCGCTCGTCGTCGTACCGCCGGCGCTCGCCCTGTACGTCGTGCAGCGGTTCCGTCAGCTGGTGCAGCGCGAACTCGACCGGGTGCTCGTGCAGAGCAACGTGCAGGCACCGCAGTTCGCCGTCGGCATGCTCGCCTCGGACGAGCTCGCCCGGCTCGACCTGGCCGCCGAGAAGCTGCTCGACGCCGTCGCGAACGGCACCGACCCGCTGCCGCTGTCCGACGCCTCGAGCTCCGTCGCCGCGTCCCTCGCCACCGAGCTCCGCCTGCACCTGATCGAGGGCCGCCGCGAGACCTGGCTCTACCACGCCATCACCGAGTCCGACCACCTCGGCCGATCGGTCAGCGTCGCCGACCCGACCGCCCTCGCCGGACACCTCTCCCCCACCCAGCGCGACGGGTTGCTGCAGGCGATCTGGCAGATGGTCGGGGACGGGCGCACCGCGCAGCCCGGCATGCCCGTCGTCTCGGTCACCCTCGGCCCGATCGGCTCCGACGGCCACCCGGTCAGCGACGACACCATGGACGTCCCCGTCGTCATCGAGTCCCGTGGGGTGCCGCGGCGCAGCCTCGGCCCGACGGCCTGGAGCGCCCTGCAGCGCATCGGCCCGTACACCGAGACGGTCCGGGACGGCACGCTGCACATCGTGGCGCACTGCGTCGTGAACCGACATCCGTCGATGTAGCTGCCGGACACCCGCACGCCTGACCCGCTTCCGGCCCGGATCCTCCTAGGATCGGCCGAGCAATCCGCACCGAGAAAGGACGCCAGCATGGCGACTCCAGAGGAACCGATCCGACTCGCACTGGTCGACGACCACAGGATGCTCCTCGGCGCGCTCACGGAGTGGATCCGGAACGCGGCCGACGACATCACCCTGGTGGCCGCCGTCACGACCTGGCCCGAGCTCCTGACGAGCCCGGCGTTCCCGGTCGACGTGGTGCTGCTGGACCTGGACCTCAAGGACTCCATCCCGGTGTCGCTGAAGATCTCGACGCTCAAGACCGCGGGCGTCAAGACCGTCGTGATGAGCACGTACTCGGAGCCGAACGTCGTGCGCGAGGCCCTCGGCGCCGGGGCCCTCGGGTACCTCGTCAAGAGCGAGGACGCCGACATGATCGTCGAGGCGATCCGCTCCGCCCAGCGCGGCGAGCAGTACGTCTCGGCCGAGCTCGACCTCGCCATCAACAGCGGCGACGTCGGCGGCGTCCCGAAGCTCAGCGCCCAGGAGCGTCGCGTGATGGCCCTGTACGGCGGTGGCGAGCCCGTCAAGAGCGTCGCCTACCAGCTCGGCATCTCCGAGGAGACCGCGAAGAGCTACCTCAAGCGCATCCGCGAGAAGTACCGCGTCGCCGGCTTCGACGTCGGCACGAAGGTGGCGCTCCGGAAGCGTGCGATCACCGACGGCATCATCGTGCAGGACGGCAGCCCCCTGGGGCTGTAGCGCGCGTCGCGCTGCGCGTTGCGCTTCGTGAGCAGCAATGGTCGGGTCCCGTCACAGGACCCGACCATTGCTGCTCACCATGAGCGGTGGCCGCGCCGCGCGACGGACGGGAGGCCCGTGGCGGCGTCGCCACGGGCCTCCCGTCCGGTGGGCGCGTGCGCGCACCCCGCGCGTCAGGCCGTCGGGACCGGTGCGGTGATCGGACCGGTGGAGGGCGACGAGGAGCGGACCGCGGCACGACGGGTGCTCCGCCGCTCGACCGCGTAGCTGACCATCGTCACCAGGACGCCGAGCAGCGCGAGGCCGATGCCGAGCCAGCCCGGTGCGAGGAACCCGAAGCCGGCCGCGATGACCGCACCGCCGAGGGCCGCCCCGAGCGAGTTGCCGATGTTGAACGCGGAGTGGTTGAGCGCCGCCGCGATCGTGCGGGCATCGCCGGCGACGTCCATCAGACGCGACTGCACCGCGGGCGGGATCGCCGACGACGTCGCGCCGAGCAGGAACGCGCCGAGCAGCATCCCCCAGAGCCACTGGGCCGTCAGGACGGTGATGAGCAGTGCGCCGATGAGCGCGAACATCCCGACGTAGATCGTGCGCTTGACGCTGCGGTCGGCCAGGTGTCCGCCGAGCACCCCGCCGACGACCATGCCGATGCCGACGACGACGAGCACGATCGGCACGAACGACTCGGGCATTCCGGTGACGTGCTGCACGAGCGGCGAGATGTACGAGTACACCGCGAAGAACCCGCCGAACCCGACGGCGCCGAGGCCCATCACGATCCACACCTGCGGCACGCGGAACGCCCGGAGCTCACGGCCGATCGTGGCGTGCTCGTCGCGGGCGCTCTTCGGCACGAAGGCCGCGACGGCCACGAAGGTCAGGGCGAACAGGGCGGCGACCACGCCGTAGGCGACCCGCCAGCCGGCCATCTGTCCGACCCACGTGATCGCCGGGACACCGACGACGTTCGCGACCGACAGGCCGAGCAGCACCATCGCGATGCCCTTGCCCCGCTTGCCCGGGCCCATCATGTCGCCGGCGACGATCGAGGCGATGCCGAAGTACGCGCCGTGCGGCAGGCCCGCCACGAACCGGGCGACGAGCACCAGGCCGAACGAGGGCAGCAGGGCACTCGCGACCGTCGCGAGGACGAACCCGACGAGCAGGACGAGGATCAGGCCCTTGCGCGGGAACCGGGCGGACATCGCCGCGATGGTCGGTGCGCCGACGACGACCCCGAGGGCGTACGCACTGACGAGCCAGCCGGCGTGGGCGATCCCGGCGTCCGGGTCGATGCCGTACTGCTCGGGGAGCAGGGCCTGCGCGATGTTCGGCAGCAGCCCCATCGCGACGAACTCGGTCGAGCCGATGGCGAACCCGCCGAGGGCGAGCGAGATGAGCGCGAGGGTGCGACGCGCAGGCGTGAGCTGTGACATGGGGCCTGTTCTCGTGCGGGCGGAGCGGGACGACGGTGCAGCACCCCACCGGACGGGGCGGCCGTGATGTCCTGGTCCATCGAGTGTAGACCGCTCCAACGGACCGGCGGAATCGCACAGGGCCGAGTCGTCCACGGCACGCGGACCGGACCTACGCCACGCGGACGCAGGCGCCCAATGCTCGGGCGGCCAGCGCCCGGCGCTCAGGCGGCCAGCGCTCGGCGCTCAGGCGGCCAGCGTTCAGGCGGCCTGGCGCTCCGGAGTGCGCGTCCGCCCTGCGGAGTGCTCGGGCAGCTCGTCGCGGTGCACCCATCCGGTGCCGCACTCCGCGCAGCTCGCCCAGGCGTTGCCGCCCTGCTCGTCCGTGTCGATGACGACCGTTCGCAGGTCGCAGTCGGGGCACCAGCCGTCGTGCATCATCACGCGCTCCTCATCGTCGTCTCGGAGGCCACCCGGTGTGGCTCGATGCAGACCATGAGACACCCGACCACCGACATCCGAGGGACCGACCCGGCGTGTCGGAAGACGGTTCGGTGCAGGATGTCGACGTGCCCACCGTGACGACCGTCCTGGCCTCCTGCGCCGCCGGAGCGCCCGCGAACTGCGAGGACGTCACGGACCCGCTCGAGATCGTCATCGTCGTGGTGTTCGCGGTCGCCGGCCTCGTCCTGCTGACGGTCGCCGCGGTCCTCGGCACCGACCCCCGTCGCCGCCGGCGTCCCCGTCGGCGCCGCTGAGGGCTACTCGCCGAGCGCGGCCGCTGAGGGCTACTCGCCGAGCGCGGTCTCGAGCCGTTCGAGCTTGCCGTCGATCTCGCCGGTGTGCCCGGGTCGGATGTCGGCCTTGAGCACGAGCGACACCCGCGTGCCGTACTCGCCGACGGCCTCGGTGGCGCGCTTGACGACGTCCATGACCTCGTCCCACTCCCCCTCGACCTCGGTGAACATCGACGAGGTGCGGTTCGGCAGTCCGCTCTCGCGCACCACGCGGACGGCTGCCGCGACGGCGTCGTGCACGGACCCGTCGGACGTTGCAGCGGGACCACCGGACGGAGCGACGGAGAAGGCGACGATCATGCGTCCATCCTGCCCGGCTCGTGCTGGTCGCGCACGGAAGGCGACGAGCGCGCCGACACCCATCGGGACCCCGCAGACCGTCCCATCCGCACCAGCACGGCCACGCTCCACACCAGGATCGCCACCTCGAGCACGTTCCGCAGCGTGAGCACCACGAGGATCCACGGCTGCACGCCGAGCACCTGGTCGTAGTACCCCGGGTAGACCAGCTGCGTGAGCAGGGCCATCGGCAGCGCGAGCACCGCGATCGGCACGAACCGGCGCGCACTCGGGGTGCCGGCCGCGAGCCCCCACACGATCGGCACCGCGAACCAGCCGATGTACTGCGGCGAGCCCACCTTGTTCGTCGCGATGAGCGCCGCGACGAACAGGAGCGCGAGGACCGGTGCGAGCTCGGCCCGGCGGGCACCCCGGTGTGCGGCCCAGAGTGCGAGCACGACCCCGGCCACCACGACGACGGCCATCAGTGGCGTCGACACCGCGGCGGCGGCGGACGTGCCGGCACCGGACACCTCGAAGGTCAGGATCTCCTGGTTGTAGAACACCGCGGCTCCGTCGGCACCGAACGCCGCGGCCCACATGAACGGCGTCGCGAGCGGCGACTCGATCTGCAGCGCACGACCGGTCTGCTCACCGACGAACGACAGCAGGTACGGCGCACCGCCCCACAGCACGTCGACGAGCACGATGAGGGCGCTCAGCACCAGCGCTCCGGCGAGCACACCCCGGCGGTGTCCCCGACGCACCAGCAGCAGCACCGCGACGAGCGCCGCGGGCCACACCTTCGTCCACGCGCCGGCCGTGAAGAGCGCGGAGGCGACGGCCGGCCTCGAGGCCACGAACGTCACGCCCACCAGCGCGAACACCGTCGCGACGGTGTCGATCCGACCGAGCGCGATCGGTCCGAGCGCGAGCAGGAACAGCAGCCACCACCAGACGACCCGCACCCCGGACGACCCCACCCGCGCCCGGAACCGCCACAGGAACGCGCACGCCGCGGCGTCGAGCAGCACCATCAGCAGCAGCCAGCCGGTACCGATGGACTCGACTCCCCCGAGCGCCGCCGCGGCCATCGGCACGATCGCCAGGATCGGGTACACCCACGCGCCGTCGATGCCGACCCAGAAGTCGGCGGTCCGCCCGGTCTCGATCCACCGGCTGTAGGTGATGGTCACGTCACCGAGCGGCAGGTTCGCCGACACGAGGGTCAGCCACCACAGGAACCCGTGCACGGCGACGAACGCCAGGACGAAGCCGGCGAGTTCGAGCCACCGGTTCGAGGTCCTCTGCACCGGACGAGCGTAGCGGCCGGACCGGGGGGGCGATCGCTGCCACGATCTCAGGCTCTCCCGAGCATGACGTGTCACCGTTCAGCTCGTGACCACCGACACCCCGCGCACGCGCCGCAAGGCCGTCATCTGGATCTCCGTCATCGCCGCCGTCGTCGTCCTCGGCGTCGTCGGCGCGGTGGTCTTCACGAACGTCTACACGAGCACCGAGAACGCGAAGGCCTCCGCCGCGCCCTCGGTCGCCGCGACGCGCGAGGCCTCCACCCTCGACGCCACCGACCTGTCCGGCGAGTGGACGGTCGGCGGCGATTCCGAGGCCGGGTACCGCGTCCACGAGGTCCTGAACGGCTCCGACGTCACCGTCACCGGCCGCACCGACAGCGTCTCCGGCACCGCGACCGTCGACGGCACGAGCATCACCGCCGCGACGATCGCGGTGCAGGTCGCCGACATCACCACCGACTCCGACCAGCGCGACGCCTACTTCCGCGACTCCGCGATGGACGCGGCGGCCTTCCCCGAGACCACCTTCGAACTCACCGGACCGATCGCCGACGCGGTCCCGAGCGGTTCCGACACGACGACCGTGACGGCTCCGGGGAAGCTCACCCTGCACGGCGTCACGAAGGACGTCACCGCGAAGCTGCAGGTCGGCCTGAACGGCGACGGCGTCGACATCTCCGGTTCGGTCCCGGTCACCTTCTCGGACTACGCCGTGCAGGCACCGAACCTCGGGTTCGTCAAGGTCGACGACGCCGGTTCCGTCGAGTTCCTGGTGCACGCGACCCCCGCGAGCTGACGTCCGCGACGCGCGTCACGCCCGTGACGTGACCGCCGACGGTCTGGAGGCGCCGTGCCAGCTGGCACCGCGCCTCCCGGCCGTCCGTCGTCGCGTCCCGGGCCGCACGCGCGCAGCCCACGCCCGTTGCGTCCGCAACCGGCGACACGGTCGTCGTCGTACGACGGCGACCCTGTCGCTGCCGCGCGTGCGCAACGGTGCGCCTACGCAACGAACGACGAAGTCGATGTCGTACGACGTCGACACCGTCGTTCCGCGTCGGTGGCTACCCGCGCGCATCCCCGTCGACGACCAGGTCCCGCACGACCCCCGGCAGCTCGGCGATGAGCGTCGTCATCGGGAACGGCCCGCCGCCGGACGCCCGCCGCGCCGCGAGCCCGTGCACCACCGCGGCCGACGCGGCCAGGTGCGCGAGGTCCGACGGCGTGAGCGACGAACCGGCCGCCTCGACGGCACCCTGCCGCGCGGCGACGAGCGCCCCGAGCACCCCGCCCAGCACGTCCCCGGCACCGGCCGCCGCGAGCCACGGCGTCGCCGAGGACGCCACGAGCCGCACCGACCCGTCCGGCGTGACCACGTGGGTCCGCTCCCCCTTGAGCAGCACGACGCTGCCGGTCTGCTCGGCCGCACGGAGCGCTGCAGCGGCCGGGTCCTGTTCGATCGAGTCGCGCGAGACCCCGAGCAACGACGCGAGTTCACCGGCGTGCGGGGTGAGCACGGCGAGCGGCCCGAGGTCGACGAGCGGGATCGCCCCGGCGTCCACGACGACCGGCACGCCGTCGTCGGAGGCGTGCGCGAAGCCCGACGCCGTCGTCGCGTCCAGTTCTCCGAGCGACGGCGCCGCGACGCCCGACCCGACGAGCCAGGCCTGCACGCGGCCCACACCGGAGACGACCTCGGGGCGGCGGGTGAGCACGTGGTCGGTGGCACGTGGCGGTCCGACGTACCGGACCATGCCGACGCCGCTGTGCACGGCCGCGTCGACCCCCAGCACCGCTGCGCCCGGGTACTGGTCGGAACCGGTCGCGACGCCGAGCACCCCGCGGCGGTACTTGGTGGACTCCCCCGTCGGCGCGGTGACCCACGCGGCGGCATCGGACGGTCGGACGGGCACGAAGTCGTTCACCGGCCCCACGTTACGGTGGAGCACATGAGCCTGTTCCTGCCTGGTCGCGTGGTGGTCTTCGACTACGGCGAGGTGATCAGCCGGACACCGCACGCCTCGCGGGACGCCCTCGTGGCCGCCACCGGCGTCCCGGCCGACGAGCTGTTCCCGGTGTACCAGGAGCTCCGGCACGACCTGGACCGCGGCGACCTGTCCGTCGTGGCGTACTGGCGTGCGATCGCGGAACGGACCGGCCGGAGCTGGAGCATCTCCGAGATCCACCGGTTCTGGGCGATCGACTTCACCGGGTGGTTCGAGGTCGAGCCGGAGACCCTCGAGATCGTCGAGGAGCTGCACGACGCCGGCACCCGTGTCGCCCTGCTCTCGAACGCGGGCTTCGACTTCGGCGACCCGTACCGCCGCTCCCCGATGGGCTCGCTGTTCGAGACGGTCGTGGTGAGCGCCGAGGAGCACGTCCTGAAGCCCGCGGCATCCATCTACCGCGACACCTGTGCGCGCTTGGGAATCGAGCCGGGTCAGATGGTGTTCGTGGACAACAGGGCCGAGAACGCCACCGGTGCGGAAGCGATCGGGGCGGTCGGCCACCACTACACGTCGCCGGACGGCCTGCGGACGTTCCTGGAGGAACTCAGCCGACAGCCCGCGCCGGCGCCCGTCCCCTGAGGAGCCCGCGTGACGCACGCCCTGTTCGACCCGATCACCGTCCGTGACCTGACCGTCCGCAACCGCATCTGGGTCTCCCCGATGTGCCAGTACTCGGTGGACCAGCAGGACGGCGTACCGACCCCGTGGCACCTCGTGCACCTGGGCGGGTTCGCCAAGGGCGGCGCCGGCGCGGTCGTGGTCGAGGCGACGGGCGTCGTGCCCGAGGGGCGGATCACCCCGCAGGACCTCGGGCTGTGGAACGACCAGCAGCGCGACGCCTACAAGCCGATCGTCGACTTCCTGCACGAGCAGGGCGCCGCGGCGGGCATCCAGCTCGCGCATGCCGGGCGCAAGGCATCGACCTACCGCCCCTGGGACACCACCCACGGCACCGTCCCCGCCGACCAGGGCGGCTGGACGACCGTCGCGCCGTCGGCCGTGGCCTTCGACGGCTACGACGTCCCGCGCGAGCTCGCGGTCGAGGACATCCGCGTCGTCGCCCTCGCCTTCGCCCAGTCCGCCCGCCGCGCCGTGGAGGCCGGGTTCGACCTGGTCGAGATCCACGCGGCGCACGGGTACCTGCTGCACCAGTTCCTCTCGCCGCTGAGCAACCAGCGCACCGACCAGTACGGCGGCTCGCTCGGGAACCGTGCCCGCGCGCTGCTCGAGGTCGTCGACGCCGTCCGTGCCGAGGTCGGCGAGGGCTACCCGATCGTCGTCCGGTTCTCGGCCACCGACTGGGTCGAGGGCGGGCTCACGCTCGACGAGACCACCGTCGTCGCCCGCTGGGCCGCCGAGCACGGTGCCGACCTGGCCGACGTGTCGACCGGCGGCAACGTCGCGAGCGCGCCCATCCCGGTCGGCCCCGGCTACCAGGTGCCGCACGCCGCGGCGATCAAGCGCGACGCCGGCATCCCGACCATCGCCGTGGGCATGATCTCCGAGGCGTTCCAGGCCGAGCAGATCGTCGCCACGGGGCTCGCCGACGTCGTGATGATCGGCCGCGAGATGCTCCGCGACCCGTCGTTCGCGCTCCGTGCCGCAGTGGAACTCCGCGTGCCGGTCGACTACGAGCCGCAGCAGTACCACCGCGCGCGGATCACGGCGTAGGTCGGCCCGATCGGCGCGGGTCGCGCCTCCGGGATGGTCACGGCGACCACCCTGGAGGCGCGAGGCGCGTTCTGCACGGATTCCCGGCTTGGCACCGCGCCAGGCAGTACGATTGGCAGCACTGTGGACGATCCCCCGAATAGTTCTTCGCCTCACTCATCCGCCGCTCACTCGGTGAGCTGCACGTCATCCCTGTGCGCGAACGGGGGTGAATCATGAGTCCGATCGACATCGTCATGCTGATCGGCGGCATCCTGCTGACGCTCGGCACGGGTGTGTTCGTCGCGTCCGAGTTCGCGCTGGTCAACCTGGACCGCGCCGACGTCGAGGCCCGCCGCGACCGCGGTGAGACCGGCCTCGCACCGGTCATCGGCGCGCTGAAGGTCACCTCGACGCACCTCTCCAGTGCGCAGCTCGGCATCACGCTGACCACGCTGCTCACCGGGTACCTGCTCGAACCCTCGATCGCGAAGCTGCTCGAAGCCCCCTTCCTGGCGATGAACCTGCCGGAGGGCATCGTCGAGACCGTCGGTTCGATCGTGGCGCTCGTCATCGCGACCCTGCTGTCGATGATCCTCGGCGAGCTCGTCCCGAAGAACTTCGCGCTCGCGCTGCCCCTGCAGACCGCGAAGCTCGTCGTCCCGCTGCAGATCGCCTTCACGACGGTCTTCAAGCCGGCCGTCGCGCTGCTGAACGGCACCGCGAACGCCGTGCTCCGGTCGATGGGCATCGAGCCGCAGGAAGAACTCTCCGGTGCCCGCAGCGCCGAGGAACTCACCTCGCTGCTGCGTCGCTCCGCCTCGGAGGGCTCGCTCGAGCAGGACACCGCAACGCTCCTCGAGCGCACCATCTCGTTCTCCGAACTCAGCGCCAGCGACGTGATGACCCCGCGCCCCCGGCTCTCCACCATCCGGGTGTCCGAGTCCGCTGAAGACGTCATCGCCCTCGCCCGCAAGACCGGTTTCAGCCGCTTCCCCGTCATCGAGGAGGACGCGGACGACGTCGTCGGCATCGTGCACGTCAAGCAGGCCGTCGCCGTGCCGCGCGAGAAGCGTCCGGAGGTCCCGGTCGGGGCGCTCATGACCGACGCCGAACGCGTGCCGGAGACCATGCCGGGTGACACCCTGCTCGCCGAGGTCCGTGGCCGCGGGTACCAGATGGTCATCGTCGTCGACGAGTACGGCGGCACCGCCGGGGTCGTCACGCTCGAGGACCTGATCGAGGAGATCGTCGGCGAGGTCTCCGACGAGCACGACCGCGCCCGCATCGACGTGGTCCGCTCGCGCGACTGGCTGACCTTCCCCGGGCTCCTGCGTCCCGACGAGCTCGAGGACCGCGCCGGCGTGAAGGTGCCCGAGGACGGTCCGTACGAGACCGTCGGCGGGTTCGTCATGTCGACGCTGGGCCGCCTGCCCGTGGTCGGCGACGAGGTCCCGCTCGACGGCGGCGTGTTCCGCGTCGAGCGGCTGGACGGACGCCGGATCGACCGCATCCGCTGGACCCCGACGCCCCAGCCCACCGACACCGCGGCGACCGCGATCATCATCCCGTCCACCAAGAGCACGCCGACCACCACCACGACGAAGGGCAGCACCCGATGAGCTCGGACTGGTGGGGCATCTTCTGGCTCGTCGTCCTCCTGATGGGCAACGCCTTCTTCGTCGCGGCGGAGTTCGCCGTCATCTCGGCACGCCGCTCACAGATCGAGCCCCGCGCCGAAGAGGGCTCCAAGGCGGCACAGATGACGCTGTGGGCGATGGAGCACGCGACCCGCATGCTCGCGACCACGCAGCTCGGCATCACGGTCTGCTCGCTGCTGATCCTCAACGTCTCCGAGCCGGCGATCCACCACCTGCTCGAGGTCCCGCTGCACCTGACCGGGTGGAGCGCCGAGGTGATCGGCACCGTGGCCTTCGTGTTCACGCTGCTGCTCGTGTCGTTCCTGCACGTGGTGTTCGGTGAGATGGTCCCGAAGAACATCTCGTTCTCGATGCCGGATCGCGCCGCACTGCTGCTCGTCCCGACGCTCTGGTACATCGGTCACGGCCTGCACTGGGTGATCGTCGGCCTGAACGAGGTCGCGAACGCCGTGCTGCGCCTGTTCCGGGTCGAGCCCAAGGACGAAGCGGTGAGCGCCTTCACGGTGGAAGAGGTGCAGACGATCGTGGAGCAGTCCCGCCGCGAGGGCACCCTGACCGACGACGGCAAGCTCGCCCTGGCGTTCGAGTTCACCGAGAAGAAGGTCCGCGACGTGGCCGTCCCGATGGCCGAGCTCGTCACCCTGCCCGACGACGCCACCCCCGGCGACGTCGAGCACGCCGTCGCCCAGCGCGGGTTCTCCCGCTACGTGCTCGTCGGCGAGGACGGCTCCCCCACGGGCTACGTGCACGTCAAGGACGTCATCGACCTGCGTCCGGACGAGTTCGACGACCCGGTGCCGCCGAAGCGCATCCGCCAGCTCATCTCGCTCTACACCGAGATGGACCTCGAGGACGCGCTGGCGACCATGCGGGCCGCCGGTCGCCACGTGGCGCGGGCGTTCGACTCGGACGGCCGCACGATCGGCGTGCTGTTCCTCGAGGACATCCTCGAAGAACTCGTCGGCGAGGTCGAGGACGCGACCCGACGCCGGTAGACGCAACGGGATGAGGGACGGGAGGCACGGTGCCAGCTGGCACCGTGCCTCCCGTCCGTCTGTGGTCGCGACCACGGCGTCGGCGTGCGTTTCGCGCTCAGCGACACGTCACGCACTGCGTTGCCCGTGAGCTGTCGCTCAGCGCGAAAGTCCGGCGCAGCAGCTACCAGCTGACGGGCAGGGGCTTGCCCTCTTCGTACCCGGCCGCGGACTGGATGCCGACCAGCGCGCGCTCGGAGAACTCGGCGAGCGACGAGGCGCCCGCGTAGGTGGCGGAGCTGCGGAGGCCGGTCGTGATCATGTCGAGCAGGTCCTCGACGCTCGGCCGCCCCGGGTCGAGGTAGATCGTCGACGACGAGATGCCCTCGGCGAAGAGCGCCTTGCGGGCCCGCTCGTACGGGTCGAGCCGCTCGAACCGTTCACGCACGGCCTTGGCCGAGGCCATGCCCCAGCTCTCCTTGTACGCCTTGCCCGCGGCGTCGCGGCGCAGGACCCCGGGGGCCTCCAACGTGCCGGCGAACCACGAGCCGATCATGACGGCCGACGCTCCTGCTGCCAGCGCGAGGGCGACGTCGCGCGGGTAACGCACCCCGCCGTCCGCCCAGACGTGGGCGCCGAGCGAGCGGGCCGCTGCGGCCGTCTCGAGCACGGCGGAGAACTGCGGGCGACCGACGGCGGTCATCATGCGCGTGGTGCACATGGCGCCGGGGCCGACACCGACCTTGATGATGTCCGCTCCGGCACCGACGAGGTGCGCGACGGCGTCGGCGGTGACGACGTTGCCGGCGACGAGCGGGATGCCGAGCCGCAGGGACGCGACGGTCCGGAGCGCGCGGAGCATGCCCTCCTGGTGGCCGTGCGCGGTGTCGAGGACCAGGACGTCCACGCCGGCGGCCGCGAGGGCCTTCGCCTTCGCTGCGACGTCGCCGTTGATGCCGACCGCTGCGGCGACCCGGAGGCGGCCGGAGGCGTCGACAGCGGGCGTGTAGATGTCGGAGCGGATCGCGCTCGTCCGGCTGGTGGTGCCGACGACGCGGCCGTGGCGCATCACCGGCGCGAAGTCGACCTCGGCGGCCGAGAGCACGTCGTACACGTGCCGGGGCGTGCCGGCGTCCTCGGCGTCGATGGCGGTCGAGGCGCCGTGCAGCAGGTCGCCGAGGATCGCGTCGGGGCCCGCGGTGCCGAGGCGGTTCGCGGGCACGCAGCCGAGGTACTCGCCGTCGGCGTCGCGGACGACCACGCCGCGGCCGGCGACGGGCAGGAGCTGCTCGAGGGCCTCGGCCACCGTGGTGTCCGCCCCCATGTCGTAGGCGGTGTCGTAGTCGACCGGCTGCTCCTTGACCCAGCGGATCGCGGCGTCGAGGTCCTGCAGGTGCATGTCCTGGGGCAGGACGCCGAGACCACCGCGGCGGGCCAGGGTGGCCGCGAGCCGGGGCCCGGTGACCGAGTTCATGTTGGCGCTGACGATGGGGATCGTCGCGCCGCTGCCGTCGTTCGCGGCGAGGTCCACGTCGAAGCGGCTCGTCACCCCGGAGCGGCTCGGGACGAGGAAGACGTCGGAGTAGGTCAGGTCGTGCGTCGGCCGGGTCTCGTAGAACCTCATGCGCTCCACTGTACGGCTCCGTCAGGGGCCCGGGTCGGGGGCACCACGGCGGCCGACTCGCGTCGCGGCTGACACGGAACGGACATGTCGGAGCGGCTAGGCTTGTCCCTGTGCGGCGCAGGGTTGCTCCGCACGACACACACGAGCATCTATCGACGGAGAGTGGGCGATCGGCTGTGTCGAGCCATCTGACCGGAACGGACGAGACCGCGGGCGAATTCGGGGCGAACGAGTGGCTCGTCGACGAGCTCTACGAGCAGTTCGTCGCGGACAAGGAGTCGGTCGACAAGTCCTGGTGGCCGGTCCTCGAGAGCTACCACCGCACGCAGGTCGGTGACGCTCCGGCACCGACGGGCACCCCCGCGGAGCAGGCGCCGACGCAGCAGCAGTCGTCCACGCAGCAGCCCGCCACCGGCGACACCCCCGGCGAGGCCAAGTCCGGCCCGATCCAGGCGAAGACCACCTCGCGCCAGCCGGCACCGCAGCCGATCCCGGCCGAGGCGAACGACGCCGCCGACGACCACGAGGAGACCCACGAAGACGTGGCGACCCCGCTCCGCGGCATGGCGAAGACGCTGGCCTCGAACATGGACGCCTCGCTGACGGTCCCGACCGCCACGAGCGTGCGGACCATCCCGGCGAAGCTGATGATCGACAACCGGATCGTCATCAACAACCACCTGCGCCGGGCCCGCGGCGGCAAGATCTCCTTCACGCACCTGATCGGGTGGGCCATGGTCCAGGCGATCAAGGACTTCCCCAGCCAGAACGTCTTCTACGAGGAGCGCGACGGCAAGCCGTTCGTCGTCGCCCCGGCACACGTCAACCTCGGCATCGCGATCGACGTCCCCAAGAAGGACGGCACCCGTTCGCTCCTGGTGCCGAGCATCAAGCGCGCGGAGACCCTGACGTTCGGCCAGTTCCTCTCCGCCTACGAGGACCTCGTCAAGCGCGCCCGCGACAACAAGCTCACCCCGGCCGACTTCCAGGGCACGACGATCTCCCTCACCAACCCGGGCGGCATCGGCACCGTGCACTCGGTCCCCCGTCTGACGAAGGGGCAGGGCTCGATCATCGGCGCCGGTGCCCTCGAGTACCCGGCGCAGTTCCAGGGATCGGCGTCGAAGACCCTGGTCGAGCTGGGCATCGGCAAGACCATCACCCTGACGAGCACCTACGACCACCGGGTCATCCAGGGCGCGGGCTCCGGCGAGTACCTCAAGCACGTGCACGAGCGGCTCATCGGCGAGCACCGCTTCTACGACGACATCTTCGCCGCGCTCCGGATCCCGTACAAGCCGATCCAGTGGGCGAACGACATCAACGTCGACCTCGCGCACCGGGTGAACAAGACCGCCCGCGTGCAGGAGCTCATCAACAGCTTCCGCGTGCGTGGGCACCTGATGGCCGACATCGACCCGCTCGAGTACCGCCAGCGCACGCACCCCGACCTCGAGATCGAGAGCCACGGGCTGACCTTCTGGGACCTCGACCGCGAGTTCGTCACAGGCGGGCTCGCCGGCACCACCTCCGCACCGCTCCGCGACGTCCTCGGGATCCTGCGCGACGCCTACTGCCGCACCGTCGGCATCGAGTACATGCACATCCAGGACCCGGACCAGCGCCGCTGGGTCCAGGAGCGCATCGAGGTCCCCTACTCGAAGCCGTCGAAGGAAGAGCAGCTGCGCGTCCTCGGCAAGCTCAACGAGGCCGAGGCGTTCGAGACCTTCCTGCAGACCAAGTACGTCGGCCAGAAGCGCTTCTCGCTCGAGGGCGGCGAGTCCACCATCGCCTTCCTCGACACCCTGATCCAGCACGCCGCCGGTGCCGGTCTCGCCGAGGTCGCGATCGGCATGGCCCACCGTGGTCGCCTGAACGTGCTGACGAACATCGCCGGCAAGACCTACGGCCAGATCTTCCGCGAGTTCGAGGGGTCGTCGCTGCCGGGCACGGTGTCCGGGCAGGGCTCCGGCGACGTGAAGTACCACGTCGGCACCGAGGGTGTGTTCCGCACGTCCGACGGCTCGAGCATCCCGGTGACGATCGCCGCGAACCCGTCCCACCTCGAAGCCGTCGACGGCGTGCTCGAGGGCATCGTCCGTGCCAAGCAGGACCGTGAGGCGCCCGGCAGCTTCGGCGTGCTCCCGGTGCTCGTGCACGGCGACGCGGCGATGGCGGGCCAGGGCGTGGTCGTCGAGACGCTGCAGATGTCGCAGCTCCGCGGCTACCGCACCGGCGGCACCGTCCACCTGGTGATCAACAACCAGGTCGGGTTCACCACCCCGCCCGAGTCTGCGCGCAGCTCGGTGTACTCCACCGACGTCGCGAAGACCATCCAGGCACCGATCTTCCACGTGAACGGTGACGACCCCGAGGCCGTCGCCCGCGTCGCGGAACTCGCCTTCGCGTACCGCGAGGAGTTCCACCGCGACGTCGTGATCGACCTGATCTGCTACCGCCGCCGCGGCCACAACGAGGGCGACGACCCCTCGATGACGCAGCCCCTGATGTACAACCTCATCGAGGCGAAGCGCTCCGTGCGCACGCTGTACACCGAGGCCCTCGTCGGCCGCGGTGACATCACGCAAGAGGAGTACGACGAGGCGCACCGCGACTTCCAGGACCGCCTGGAGCGCGCCTTCGCGGAGACCCACGAGGCGCAGACCGGCACCATCCCGGTGATCGAGGTCGATGACGACGGTGCCGTGCAGGGCCTCGAACGCCCGGCCGCGCAGCGCGACGACTCCGAGGTCGAGGTGCACGAGACCGCGGTGTCCGAGGAGCTCGTCCGGGCGATCGGCGACGCACACAGCAACCCGCCGGCCGGCTTCTCGATCCACCCGAAGCTGCAGCAGCTGCTGACCAAGCGCACCGAGATGACGCGCAACGGCGGCATCGACTGGGCGATGGCGGAGCTCATGGCCATCGGGTCGATCCTGGTCGAGGGCAAGCCCGTCCGCCTCGCCGGACAGGACGCCCGCCGTGGCACCTTCGTGCAGCGCCAGTCGGTGTTCCACGACCGGGTGAACGGTCAGGAGTGGCTGCCGCTGTCGAACCTCACCGAGGACCAGGCCCGGTTCTACGTGTACGACTCGCTGCTGAGCGAGTACGCGGCGATGGCGTTCGAGTACGGCTACTCGGTCGAGCGCCCCGAGGCCCTCGTGCTCTGGGAGGCCCAGTTCGGCGACTTCGCGAACGGCGCCCAGATCGTCATCGACGAGTTCATCTCCTCCGCCGAGCAGAAGTGGGGCCAGCGCTCCGGGCTCGTCCTCCTGCTGCCGCACGGCTACGAGGGCCAGGGGCCGGACCACTCGTCGGCACGCATCGAGCGGTACCTGCAGCTGTGCGCCGAGGACAACATGATCGTCGCGCGGCCGTCCACGCCGGCGTCGTACTTCCACCTGCTCCGCCGCCAGGCCTGGGCGAAGCCGCAGAAGCCGCTCGTCGTGTTCTCGCCCAAGGCGATGCTCCGGCTCCGTCAGGCGACGAGTGCGGTCGGCGACTTCACGAACGGCACCTTCGAGGAGGTCCTCGACGACGCCCGGGTGAGCGACAAGAGCGCCGTGCGTCGCGTGGTGCTGCACTCCGGCAAGGTGCACCACGACCTCCGTGCCGAGGTCGACAAGCGGGGCGTCACCGACGTCGCGCTCGTCCGCCTCGAGCAGCTCGCGCCACTCCCCCTCGACCGCATCCTCGAGGTGCTGGCCGGCTACCCGGACGCCGACGTCGTGTGGGCGCAGGAGGAGCCGGAGAACCAGGGCGCCTGGCCGTTCGTCTGCATGAACCTGTCGCCGCACCTCGGCGGACGGCCGTTGTCCGTCGCCGCCCGACCGGCGAGTGCCGCACCGGCCACGGGTTCCTCCAAGCGCTCCTCGCAAGAGGCCACCGAGGTCATCAACACCGCATTGAGCACGTCCGCCTAGACACGAGGAAGCGCCCCGTCCAGGAGCCCGAGGGACTCCCGCACGGGGCGCTTCGTCGTTCGCGATGCGTGTGAGCGCTACGCGATCTTCGTGTAGCGCACCCCGGCGTCGTGGTAGCCGCGCTTCTGGTAGAACCGGTGCGCGCTGTCCGTCGCGGCCGCACTGACGGCACTGAGACGACGCGCGCCCTGCTCGACCGCCCATGCTTCGAACGTGCCGATGAGCGCGGAACCGGTGCCGAGCCTCCTGGCCGTGTCGTCGACGACCAGCAGCAGCAGCTGCGCCGTCGGTTCGTCGCTCGCGTACGCCCACGTGACCTGCGCGCCACCGACGGCGACGACGCGACCGTCGTCACCGCGGACCACCCAGGTGCGGTGCCCGGCCTCGGGGGTGAGCCGTTCGAGCCGGGCGCGCATCGACGCGGCGTCGACGTCGTGACCGAGCAGACGGACGAGGGTGGCGACGTCGGCGACGTCCGTGTCGGACCAGGAGGTGATCGACTCGACGGGGAGGGTCATGTCGGCCAACCTACCCGGGCGCCCGGTCGTGTTGCGACGGGGTTCCATCGCAGGTGATATTCATATACGCTGTATGCATATCACCCGCCGGGTGAACCGACCGACAGGACAGCCATGCACATCACCTCCCGCCACGGCCGCACCGCCGCCTGGATCGCCTTCCCGCTCGCCGTCGTCGCGAGCGGCGCCCTGATCGCCACGGCCTCGTACGCCGCTTTCTCGAGCAGCACCGACAACGGCGTGAACAACTGGCGCACCGGCGCCGTCGCGCTCACCGACGACGACAAGGGCGTCGCGATGTTCGACGAGGACGACCTGATCCCCGGGTCCTCCGGCTCGAACTGCATCACCGTCACGGCCGAGACCACCAACCCGTCGACCGTGAAGGTCTACACCGACCAGCAGGCCGACGCCGACGAACTGGCGCAGTACGTCGGCATGAAGGTCGAGCGCGGCACCCTGGGCACCGCCGGGGACTGCAGCACGTTCACCGCCGGGACGACCATCCACGAGGGAACACTGGCCGACCTGATGTCCGCCGACTCCTTCGGCACCGGGCTCGACGCCTGGGCGCCCGCCACGGGCACGGACAGCACGACCTACCGCTTCAGCTACGACCTCTCGCAGGCCGCGCCGAACACCGTGCAGTCGTCCGAGGCGGCCACGACGTTCGTCTGGGAAGCCCAGACCGACTGACCCCGCCCAGGACCGAGCCGAGCACGACGAAGACCACGACCACGACCACGACCGACCGCGAGGAGCAGCAGATGCCGACCACCGTGACCCACCGAACCCCCCGGTGCGTCGGCGACGTCCCCCGGCTGCTCCTCGCGGTCACGGCACGCACGGCCCTCTGGTCGGTGCTGCTGCTCGCGGTGTGCGCGTCGCTCCCCGCGGCCCTCGGCTGGCACGTGACCACGGTCGTGTCCGACTCGATGGCACCTGGCATCCGGACCGGGGACGTCGTCGCGGCGATGCCGACGGACGGCGATGCGGTGGAACCCGGCCGGGTCCTGCTCGTCGACGACCCTGATCACGACGACCGCCTGCGTCTGCACCGCCTCGAGCGGATCGAGCAGGACGGCAACCTCCGGCTCCGGGGCGACGCGAACCCGTCCGCGGATCGGACCCCGGTCGCACCCGACGCGGTGCTCGGCGTCGGCGTCCTGCGGTTCCCCGGTGTCGGATTGCCGGGCGTCTGGGTGCGCGAGCGGTCGTGGGTGCCCCTGGCGATGACCGCCCTGGTCGCTGCGTTGCTCGTCGTCGCCGGACGCGCCGACCGAGACATCGTCGCAGGGCTCCCCTGCCGCCGGTGCGGTGCCCCGCGTCGCGACCTCCACTCGCCGGCGGTCGCCGAGCCCGGGTCCGCGCCCGGGATCGACCTCGCCCCGACTTCCGCGGCGACGACGGTCGCAGCGGTCACGGTGGCGGCGATCACGCTGACGGTGGTCGCCGGTGCCGGGTTCAGCGGGACGACGGGCACCGCCTCGGCGCTCGGGACCGGCGAGTTCCCGTGCTTCCACCGCGCGGCGGGCGGATCCGTCCTGGCGTGGGACTTCGCGGAGAAGAACGGTCAGCGCGTGACCGATTCGAGCGGAACCGGCGCGGACGGATCCTTCACCTCGGCGGCGGCACGCGTCGACGGCGACTGCGCGGCGAATCCCTACGCGTCGTTCTGGACCGAGGGCAGTGCCGAGGGCTGGGCGGACACGGACACCGCAGTCGACGCGCCGAACACCTTCACGATCGAGGTCTGGTTCCGGACGGACGACACCAGGGGCGGACGCGTGTTCGGCTTCGGCTCCGACCGTTCCGCGGCCTCGGCCCACCGCGATCGTCACCTCTACGTCGACAGCGGCGGCCGGCTGCGGTTCGGCGTCGAGGAGTCCGGGTCACAGTTCAAGTTCACCCTCGGGTCGACGGCCGCGGTCAACGACGGCGAGTGGCACCACGCCGTCGCATCGTTCCGGTCACGCTCGATGGTCCTCTGGCTCGACGGCGTCCAGCAGGGAAGCCGCTCGGACGCCGTCACCCTCCGCCAGTACTCGGGACACTGGCGTGCCGGTCGGCAGACGCTGGCCGGCTGGCCGGGAGCAGCCGGCTACGCCTTCCGCGGGGACGTCGACACGGTGCGGGTGTACGACCGGGTCCTCGACGCGGCGACCATCGCGGAGCACGCCGCCGCCGGACGCTGACCGAACGCCGGCCGCCAGGTGAGCACGGCCGACCTCCACCCGATAGGACGGTTGCGGGCCCGTCGGGTCCGCGACCGACTTCGGTGTCAGTGCGTCGCCTGCTCCACCCGGATGCGCGCGAGGATCTCACTGCGCAGCTGGTCGGGAGCGGTCTCCTTGCAGGCACGACGGACGGTCTCCATGAGCACGACGCCGACCCGGTGCTCGGTCTGGCAGTCCTCGCACCCTTCCATGTGCTCGCGGATGTCCGCGGCGTCCTCGTGGCGGAGCTCGTCGTGCAGGAGCTCCTCGAGCTCGGCCTTCGCCTTCGAGCAGTCGCAGCCGCTCATCGTGCGTCCTTCCGTCCGGTGCGACCCGTGGCCGCGGTTGCCTTCGTCGTCTGAGCCGCGCCGCGTCCCCGTCCACGCATCGTCGCCGTCGACGCTGCGTCCGGGACGATGCCGGTCTCACGGGCGTGGTCCGCCAGGAGCCCACGGAGGAGCCGGCGGCCACGGTGGAGGCGGCTCATGACCGTCCCCACGGGGGTCTTCATGATGTCGGCGATCTCCTGGTACGAGAACCCTTCGACATCGGCGAAGTAGACGGCCATCCGGAAGTCCTCGGGGATGGCCTGCAGGGCGTCCTTCACGGCGGAGGACGGCAGGTGGTCGATCGCGTCGGCCTCGGCGGAACGGGCGGAGATCGACTGGGTGACGCTCTCCGCGCCGCCGAGCTGCCAGTCCTCGAGCTCGTCGATGGTGCCCTGGTACGGGTTCCGCTGGTTCTTGCGGTACGTGTTGATGAACGTGTTCGTGAGGATCCGGTACAGCCAGGCCTTCAGGTTCGTGCCCTGCTTGAACTGGCGGAACGCGGCGAAGGCCTTGACGAATGTCTCCTGCACCAGGTCCGAGGCGTCGGCCGGGTTGCGGGTCATCCGCATCGCCGCGCCGTACAGCTGGTCCATGAAGGGCAGGGCCTGGTCCTCGAACAGAGACCGCAGCTCTCCCTCGGAGACGGTCTTCGCGTCCACCGGCTCGTCTGCGTCGTCGTCGAGGGCGGTCTGCTCCTCTTCCACGGCGTCGAGCTGCACCTCGGTCTCCTCGACCAGGTGGTGCGGAGCTGCCTGCGGTTCGTCGGTCGTCATCGCCGCCAAGTCTAGGCCGAGCGTGCCGAGCGTCGTCGGCACCACGGTCAGCACGGTCGCCGTGCCGGTCCGCTCTCGTGCGAGTGTTGCTGTCGCCACTGATCCTCCCGGTGCGTTCAGTACCCTGGTGAACCGATGGCAGACACGACGCATTCCCACAGCGGGGCCCAGCCCGCCGGCCCCTGGATCGCCCCGGTCGCAGGGGGTCCGCTGCGCGGTGACGTCGCGCTGCCCGGGTCGAAGTCGCTGACGAACCGCGAGCTCGTGCTCGCCGCGCTGGCCGACGGCCCCTCGACGATCCGGCTCCCGCTGCACTCCCGTGACTCGGCGCTGATGATCGCGGGGCTCCGTGCGCTCGGCGTCGGCATCGAGGAGCTCGAGCCGGCGGCCGGCACCGCCCCGAACCCCTACGGCCCGGACCTCCGGATCACGCCCGCCCCGATGCACGGCGACGTCCGCCTGGACTGCGGGCTGGCCGGCACCGTGATGCGCTTCCTGCCGCCACTCGCCGCCCTGGCCGTCGGGCCCGTCACGGTCGACGGCGACCCCTACGCCCGCAAGCGACCGATGCACGCCATCGTGCAGGGACTCGTGGACCTCGGTGTCGACGTCGCGGACGACGGCGGCGGCTCGATGCCGTTCTCGTTCACCGGCACCGGCTCGGTCCGCGGTGGTGCCCTGACGATCGACGCGTCGGCGTCCTCGCAGTTCGTCTCCGGCCTGCTGCTGTCGGCGCCCCGCTTCGACGAGGGCCTGCACCTCACCCACGTCGGCGAACGCCTGCCGAGCATGCCGCACATCGAGATGACCGTCGCGGCGCTCCGTGCCCGCGGCGTCCGGGTCGACGAGCCGTCGGTCGGCGAGTGGGTCGTGCACCCCGGCCCGATCGGCGCGCGTGACGTCACGATCGAGCCCGACCTGTCGAACGCCGCGCCGTTCGCGGTCGCCGCGCTCGTCGCCGGCGGCACGGTCCGCATCCGCACCTGGCCCACCGAGACGACGCAGGTCGGTGCCGACCTCGAGACGCTCTTGCCCCTGTGGGGGGCGAGCGTGGCCCGTGACGGTGACGACCTGGTCGTCGACGGCGGCGTCGGGATCCGGGGCGGGGCCTCCCTGCCGGGTCTCCAACTCGACCTGAGCCGCGGCGGCGAACTCGCCCCGGCGCTCGTCGCGCTGGCCGCGCTGGCCGACGGACCGAGCGAGATCACCGGCATCGGCCACCTGCGGGGGCACGAGACGGACCGCCTGGCCGCGCTGGCAGCGGACCTCAACCGGTCTGGAGGCGCGGTGCACGAACTCGACGACGGCCTGCGGATCGAGCCGGCGCCGCTCCACGGCAGCGCCTGGGGCGCGTACGACGACCACCGGATGGCGACCGCTGGGGCGATCGTGGGCCTCGTCGTCGACGGCGTCGCCGTCGACGACATCGGGTCGACCGCGAAGACGCTGCCGCAGTTCCCGGAGCTGTGGGCGGCGCTGGTCACTTCCTCCGGCTCGGCCGAGTCGGTTCCGACAGGTCTGAGCGCATGAGCTGGTGGGACGACGCCGACGGTGACGACTCCGACGCGGACGAGCCGTACGGACAGTACGACGAGTCGAGCGTGCGGGTGCGACCGAACCCGAAGGGCAACCGGCCCCGCACGAAGACGCGGCCGACGTACGACGACGCCCCCGTCGGGTGGGTGACGAACGTCGACCGCGGGCGCTTCGGCGTGCTGATCGACGACCACGTCATCACCGCGACGAAGGCCCGCGAGCTCGGCAAGAAGTCCGTCGTCACGGGTGACCACGTGTCGCTCGTCGGGGACGTCTCCGGCGACCCCGGGTCGCTCGCGCGCATCGTGAAGGTCGCCGAACGCTCCACCCTGCTGCGGCGGAGCGCCGACGACTCGGACGAGGTCGAGCGCGTCATCGTGGCGAACGCCGACCAGATG
This sequence comes from Curtobacterium aurantiacum, assembly GCF_018598555.1. Taxonomy (GTDB): domain Bacteria; phylum Actinomycetota; class Actinomycetes; order Actinomycetales; family Microbacteriaceae; genus Curtobacterium; species Curtobacterium aurantiacum. Next base: position 87,410 of record NZ_JAHEWN010000009.1, on the reverse strand, counting down.
CTCATCGTGGTGGCCGCCGCCGACCCGGAGCCCCGCACCCGGCTGATCGACCGGTACCTGGTGGCCGCGTTCGACGCCGGCCTCGACCCGATCCTCTGCATCACGAAGACCGACCTCGCCGACCCGGCTGCGTTCCTGGCGCACTTCGCCTGCCTCTCCTTGCGGATCGTGACGAGCCGATCGGACGACGTCCCGTTCGAGGCGCTGCACGAGCTCCTGGACGACAAGGTGACCGTGACCGTCGGGCACTCCGGCGTCGGCAAGTCGACCTTGGTGAACGCCCTGACCGGGTCGACGCGTGCGATCGGGGTCGTGAACTCCGTGACCGGTCGCGGGCGGCACACGTCGTCGTCGTCGATCGCGCTGCGGGTCCGCGACGGCGGGTGGATCATCGACACGCCGGGTGTGCGGTCGTTCGGCCTCGGGCACGTCGACCCCGCGAACGTGTTCCGGGCGTTCGCGTCGCACGCCGTGCCGGTGCTGCCCGCGCGGGACGGCATCCCGCTGGCGCAGGCGCACGACTGGGAGATCGTCGACCGGGTGCAGGACGGGGAGCTCGGGCCGACCGGCGTCGAGCGGCTCGACTCGTTCCGGGCACTGCTGACCGGGATGGGTGCGTCCGACCCCGGCTCGGAGTAGCGCGGGATCGTCAGTCCCGGGTGAGCCAGTCGGGCTCGGCTGGTCGGCGCTGTTCGGCCGACTGGTCACGACACCCCGCGGCGCGTTCGTCGAGCGGTCACCAACTGTCGGCTGGCGACGCGGCACCCGACAGTTCGTGACCACTCGAGCGCCGGCGCGCGGTGAATCGTGACCACTCCGGCGGGCGCCCCTCGCACCGTGCAGACCTCGCACCGTGCGAGGGGCGCGCGAACGGTGCGAGGTTGTGCACTCCGTGAGGGCTCGCGCTCCTCGCACGGAGTGCACGACCGCGCACCGGACGTGACCTCGACTCCGGGCCGGCGTCGACAGGCGCGCATCAGGGTTGTACTGTTGCGATCGTGTCTGAAGTTGCAAAGTACAACTTTGCGCCGGCCCCCGCTGTCGACGCCCCGTCCCCGAGCACGACGACGACGTCGCACGCGCACCACTCCCCCACCCACAAGTCCCCACGAGGCCCGAAGCAGCAGCGGTCCGCCAGCGTCCTGCGCCCCGCTGGGCTCGGTCGGGTGCTGCTGACCTTCGCCTCGCACATCCTCGTGCCGCTGTTCCTGGCCGCCGGGATGGGCCTGGCGTACCTCGGCGCCTTCCACGCCCCGGCCCCGCAGGAGCTGCCCGTCGGCATCGTCGGCCAGGGCGCGGCCACCCAGGTGTTCGCCCAGACCGTGACCGACCGGTCCGACGGCGCCCTCGTGGCCCACGTCGTCGCCTCGACGAAGGCGGCCGAGCAGCGGGTGCGCGACCGCGACCTCGCCGCCGTGTACGCGCCGACGTCGACGGGCGCCACGCTCTACGTCTCGACCGCCGCGTCGGAGACCACCGCGAGCGCCGCACAGAAGGTCTTCCTGCCGATCGCCTACGAGCAGCACGTGCCGTTCCGCGTGGTCGACGTCGTCCCGACCGGCGACCAGGACACCACCGGCCAGGGACTGTTCTTCCTGCTCGTCGCCCTGAGCGTCGGCGGGTACGCGTCCGCGATCGCCGTGGCCTCGGTCGCGACGAAGCTCCGCGCCGTGTGGACCGCGGTCATCGGGCTCGCCACCGCTGGGGTCGTCGCCGGCATCGGCGTGATCGTCGCCGGACCGGTCTACGGCGTCATCACCACCCACCACTGGCAGGTGTTCCTGTTCGCCTGGCTCTACGACGCGATCATCATCGCGCTCGGCGTGGGGCTGCACCCCGTGCTCGGCCGGTGGACCACCCCGATCCTGACGATGCTGTTCGTGATGCTGAACTTCACGTCGTCGGGCGGGATCTTCCAGCCGGCGTTCCAGCCCGGGTTCTTCGCCGCGCTGCACGCCTTCTGGAGCGGTGCCGCGTGGCTGCAGGCGGCACAGGACCTGCAGTACTTCCCGGACGCCTCGCTCGGGCGGTCGTCGCTCGTGCTCGCGCTCTGGTTGGCCGCCGCGGTCCTGCTCTGCGTGGTCGTGCACGGGCTCGTCGCCCGTCGCACCCGCATCGCCCGCGAGCGCGAGGTCACCCGGCTCGAGGAAGAAGAGGTCGTCGCGGCGTAGCGACGGTAGGTTGGGCGACGTGGACCTCAGCGCCGACCTGGACTTCGCCCGCTCCCTCGCCGACACCGCCGACGCGATCAGCCTCGAGCGCTTCCGTGCCGCCGACCTGCACGTGACGAAGAAGGCCGACAGCACCCACGTCACCGATGCCGACCAGGCCGTCGAGCGTGCCCTGCGCGAGCGACTCGCCGCCGAGCGACCGGACGATGCGTTCCTCGGCGAGGAGACCACGGCGGACACCGGTGCCGAGGCCGTCAGCGAGGGGCACCGGCAGTGGGTGGTCGACCCGATCGACGGCACCGCCAACTACCTGCGCGGCGTGCCGGTCTGGGCGACCCTCATCGCGCTCGCGGTCGACGGTCGCCCGGTCCTCGGCGTCGTCAGCGCCCCGGCCCTCGGCAAGCGCTGGTGGGCTGCCGAGGGCGCCGGTGCGTACTCGCTGGACGGCCCGCTCCGTGTCTCCGGGGTGGCCGACCTGGCCGATGCGAGCCTGAGCTACAACAGCATCCAGCAGTGGGACGACGACGACCGGCTCGAGACGCTCGTCGACCTGTCGCGCCGGGTCTGGCGCACCCGGGCCTACGGCGACATGTGGTCGTACATGATGGTGGCCGAGGGTGTCCTCGACGTCGCCGGCGAACCGGACCTGAAGCCGTGGGACATCGCGGCCCTCGTGCCCATCGTGGAGGAGGCCGGCGGGCGCTTCACCTCGCTCGACGGCGACCCCGGCCCCTGGCACGGCAGCGCGCTCGCCACGAACGGCCTGGTGCACGACGCCGTCGTCGAGGTCATCCGGCGAGCTGACTAGGCCCGGTCGGCTGACTCCGCGGCCGCGTCGGAGTCTTCGGACTCCCCGTCCGAGCGTCGCGCCGCACGACGCCGCGACAGCAGGTCCGCACCGGCCAGCACCAGGGCGAGCGCCATCAGTGACACCGTGAAGGTCGTGCCGCTGCGGAAGGCGTCGTGGTACGCGTCGAGCCGGCTGGCCGAGCCGGGCCCGCCGGACCCCGACCCCGCGGCTTCGCTCCGCACGATGCCGTAGAAGATGCTCGTCGCCACCGCGGTGCCGATGGCCGTACCGACGCGCTGCCCGAGCTGCTGCATCGACCCCGCCACGCCGGACTGCTCGACGGGGATCTCGGCCAGGGTGAGCGTCTGGTTGGGCGACACCACGAACCCGCCGCCGAGCCCACCGACGAGGAAGGCCCCGGCCATCGCCCACGGGGTCACCTCCGGCGGGGTGGCCACGGCCGCGACCATGAGCAGCAGGAACCCGATGACGACCATCCCGAGGCCGGCCACGACCAGCGCCCGCCCGACCCGGTCGACGATCCGCCCGCCGATGTACGAACCGACCGCGCTCGTCGCGGCGAAGGGGATGCTCACCATGCCGGCGTACAGCGGCGAGAGTCCGATGCCCTCCTGCAGGTACAGCGTGACCATCAGGAAGGACGCCGGCAACGCCGCGAAGTACACGGCCACGATCGACAGCCCGTTGCGGTACGACGACAGTCGGAACAGCTCGAAGTGCACCACGGGCGACTTGCCCTGCCGCTTGAACCGTCGTTCCCAGAACACGAACAGCACGAGGAACACCACGAAGCCGACCAGCCAGAACCACCGGGTCGACGAACCGCCACCACCGCTGGTCAGCACGAACGGCAGCATCAGCGTGACGATGGCGGCGCCGAGCAGCAGGATCCCGACGACGTCCAGTTCGCGGTCCTTCGCCTTCCCCTGAGCCCCCTTCGGCAGCAGACGGACGGCGAAGAGCAGCGCGGCGATCCCGAGGGGCACGTTCATCCAGAACAGCAGCCGCCACCCGGACTCCTCGCCGCCGATCGCGATGAGGCCACCGCCGATGGTCGGACCGAGGGCGGTCGAGATGCCGATCATCGCTCCGAACAGCCCGAACGCGCGGCCTCGCTCCGGCCCGCGGAACAGCTGCTGCACCAACCCGATGACCTGGGGCATCTGGATGCCGGCGGCGAAGCCCTGCAGGATCCGGGTGACCATCAGCACCTCGATGTTCGGGGCCACGGCGCACAGCAGGCTCGATCCGGTGAACGCGCTGAGGCCCACGATGAACAGGACACGCCGACTCTTCAGGTCGCCGAGCCGGCCGGCGGGCACGAGGGCGAGACCGAACGCCAGGGCGTACCCCGCCACGATGAGCTGGAGCGACGAACTGGTGGCGTCGAGGGACCGCTCGATCGAGGGCAGCCCGACGTTCACCTTGGACAGGTCGAGGATCGTCAGGGCCGCGACCGCCACGCAGACGGCGAAGGCCCGCCACCTCGTGCGGTCGTCGAGGCGGTCGTCGGTCTTCTCAGCGCTGGACATCCCGTCCGTGCTACACCTGCGGTGGCGAACACGGTCCGGACAGCGCTGTACCCCGGTCGGCTCGGACGGTCCCGATCGGGGTACCACCGAGTCCCAGACGAGCGGCCGGCGCACCCCCCTCGTGGCCCCCCGTACTGGGGGCACGGTTCTGGACATCCGCTCGCAGGAGTCCGCTCGGTGGGCCGGTACCTGAGTTATCGTGCTCCAGACGGCAGGTCACGTGACGCCCTCGGATTCCCTAGATCCGGACGGCGGAACCGACCGGTCGTGTTCGTCCGAAGACCCTAACCCGAGGGGTGATACAGACGATGACATCATCGTTCCCGAGCGGAACCGAGTGCACCCTCACTCGTCGACCGCATCCAATCCACGACAGTTCCGGCGCGCGCGCAGTCGCCGCCGCTCGTCCGCACTCCGCCACGGTCACCCGCCGTGCAGCAGTCCGGTCCGCCTCAGCGCGCCCTGATCGCGCGAACCACACGTTCGCCGACGACCTCCTCGCAGCATCCGCCTCCGGACCCGGAGGCCGGTGAGTCATGGCACTCACCGGTCGACGTCTCGAGGTCGACCGGATCGCGACCCTCGCAGTGCTCCCCCGGGAGTCCGCGATGGTCGTGGTCGGCGACCCTGGTTCCGGACGCAGCAGCGTCCTCGACGCGGTCTCGAACCGCGTTTCCCTCCCCGTCGTCCGGGTCGGTGTCAACGGGAGTGAATCCCGTTGGCCGCTGGCCGGGGTGACCTCACTGTTCACCGCGCTCGACGACCCCCGAGCGACCGCGCACATCGCCCACCTCCTGCAGGCCGGCGAGACGGCGGCCGCCGTGACGGCCGGGTTGGCGGCGGCGCACGACTTCCTCGACGCCGTGCACGCCCTCACCCTGCCGCCGACACTCGTGCTGATCGACGACCTCGACCGGATGGACGCGGAGAGCCAGGAGCTCATCGCGTTCCTCGCCGGCCGGCTCGCCGGGACCGCACTGCGCGTCGTGGCCACGGTCCGGTCGGTACCGTCGGACGGTCCGCTCGCGGCCCTGCCGGCGCTCCGGATCGAACCGTTGCCGTCGGACGAGGCACTCGTGCTCGCCCGTGCCATGGCACCGGCCGAGGCGAACGACGGCGTCCTCGCCGTCCTCGCCGAGGAGACCGGAGGCAACCCCGGCGCGCTCCGCGAACAGCTCGCGGTGCTCACCCGGGAGCAGCTCACCGGTGCGGAGCCGATCGTGCTGCCGCTCCGCCCCACTCCGACGACCGAGGCCATCGCGGCACTCACACTCGGGCCCGCCGCGGGACGCGATCTGGACGTCCTCGCGAAGCTCGCCCTGGTGCCGGTCGCGAAGACCACGGCGTGGGACCGGGACGAGCTGGACGACCTGGTCGGGGCCGGTCTCGCGACCGTCCGCGGGCAGAGCGTCACCGTGCGGGACCCCCTGGTGCGCTCCGCGCTGTACTGGCGGATGCCCGCACGGGACCGCCGTGCAGCGCACGCGGCGTTGGCCGCGGCGAGCGCCGAGTCCGACCCGCGGGCCGCCGCGTGGCACCGGAGCTTCGTCGACGACGTCCCCGACGTGGTCGCGCTGCTCCAGGCCGCACGGTCGTACGTCGTGGACGGCAACGTGCACGCCGCGATCGCGCTGACCGAGCGTGCCCTGCACGTCGGCGGCGGGACGGAGGACGAGCACGTGGCGTTGCTCGGTGTCGCGGAGGCGATGCTCGGCAAGCGCCTGCTCGGCTTCGCCGCGCGGTACCTGGCGGCGCTCCGTCCGTTCCGGACGACGCCGAACGAGGTCCGTCGACTGCGCCTGCAGTACTCGGCCGAGTACCTCAGCGGGGACGCCGTGCACGCGGACGAGCTCCTCGTCCCCGTCGACACGACCGACCCCACGGACGTGGACGCCATCGCCGGGCTGATGGCCATGGTGGCGTGCTTCCGGGCGGAGGCGTGGGAGCTCGACCAGGCGAAGGACCTGCTGCACCGCATCGAACCGCTCGAGGGGTCGGCGTCCGCGCACACCCTCGAGATCGCGACGACCGCGCGGGAGCTCATCGCCGCCGTGGACGGCGTGCTGCCGCCGGACACCGAGCTGCACGACGGGCTCGCGACGTCGGCGCTCGTGGCGATGTCGGACCCGGCCCTGCTGCTCCTCGCGCATGCCTTGAGCATCGGCGAGCGCTACCGGAGCGCGCGACGGGTGTTCGCACTCGTCCTCGCCCGGGGGCAGGAGACCGCGGCGGTCTGGACCGAGGCGGCCCGGTACCTGACGTCCGAGAACGAGGTGCGTTCCGGCAACTTCCGGCAGGCGCTCCGCGCGATCGACGTGTGGGAGGCCGGTTCGTCGGTCGCCGAGCGGCTGCGCGAGCCGTCCCGGGCGATCGCCGTGGCGTGGCGGCACTTCGCCGAGGGCCGGTCCGCCGAGGCACTCGACGTCGTCGACCGGTGCCTCGGGCACCGGTCGACCGGTCGGCTGTGGGCGGCGACGGCGAAGCTGCACGCGCTCCGCGGCAAGGTCCTGCTGCTCGACGGTCGTCTCGACGAGGCGGCCACCGCGCTCGAGGCCGCCGACGCGATCGGCCGGTCCCTCCGGAACCCGGCGGTGCTCCGGCACCTCGGCGACCTGGTCGAGGCGTACGTGCGCCTCGGACGGGTCGACGACGCCCGGACCATCACGGCGCGCCTCGCGGCCGACCACCACGCCCGTCCCGGGCGCTGGGGTGCCCTCGTCCTGGCGCGGAGCCTCGCGCTCGTCGCCGACGACACCACTCGCGAGACGGCTCGTCGCCGCGCGCTGGAGCTGTTCCAGCCGCACGACTCGCAGTACGAGCGGGCACGCTCCTTCGCAGCCCTGGCCGCCGTCGGCAGCCCGGCCGAGCGTCCGCGCCTCGGAGCGGCGGCCGCAGCGGCCTACGAGGCGGCCGGCCTGCGTCGTCCCCTCGTGACGCCGGCGCCGGCAGCGGCGATGCCGCAGTTCGGCACGCGTTCGTCGTCGCTCCGTTCCGCACCGGTCCCCTCGCCGGCGTTCCCCGGGACGCCGCGCAGTGCCCCGGACGCGTCGGCGGTGCTCACCTCGCTGACCGCCGAGGAGCGTGCGGTGGTGCAGAAGGTCACCGAGGGCTACCGCAACCGCGAGATCGCCTCGTCGCTGTTCATGTCGCAGCGCACGGTGGAACTGCGACTCACGCAGATCTACCGCAAGGTCGGCGCGCGGTCGCGATCGCACCTGGTCGCGCTCCTCACGTAGGAGAGGCACATCCGACCGGGCTCGCAGGCTCGCCCGGCGCTGGGTCCGCGCGCCGCTGGCGCGTCGCTCAGAGCGAAGACCGCGCGGACGGGAGGCCCGGTACCAGCTGGTACCGGGCCTCCCGTCCGTCTGCGCTCCACGTCTTCACGCAACCGACCTCGCAGGCTCGGTCGGCGCTGGCGCCGCGCGCCGCTGGCGCGTCGCTCCACGCGAAGCGCGCGCGGTTGCGGGAGTCCGCACACGCCCGCAGCGCGGTGTGCCCCGCACGCGGGGAACCGCAAGAGCGTCCGACGGGTGTTGCCGTGCGGTCGGCGGCGGGTGAGGCTTCTCCTGCACCGACCGCCGTGCCCCTCCCCCGGGGGCCAGCCCGCGGTACCCGAGTCCGGTACCCGAACCTCCCGGCCCACCGACACCGACGTCCGTCCTCGCCTGATCCGAGGACGGGCGTCGGTTCCCGGGCCGGGGGACCCCGGACGCGCGGCAGACCCGACGGCGGTCGGTGCCGCCCCACCACCCCGTTCCACCCACCCTCGTTCCCCCGAAGGGACAGCCGATGTGCGGCATCATCGCGGCCCGCGTGTCTGACGACGCGACCCCCTACCTGCTCGACGGACTCGAGCGGCTCGAGTACCGCGGGTACGACTCCGCAGGCATCGCCGTCCGGACGGCCGTCGGCCGCACCGAGACGATCCGCTCGGTGTCCCGTGTCGGTGACCTGCGCACGCTCGTCGCGGCCCGCTCCGGTGCCGCGCTCACCGGCGTCGGCATCGGCCACACCCGCTGGGCGACGCACGGTGCCGTCCGCGAGGCGAACGCGCACCCGCACGCCGACTGCACCGGCCGGATCGCCATCGTGCACAACGGCATCATCGAGAACGCCGAACAGCTGCGGCAGACGCTCGAGGCGCAGGGACACCGGTTCCGATCCGACGTCGACTCCGAGGTCATCGCGCACCTGGTCGAGCGGGCCCTGGCGGTCGACCCGGACCTGATGCTCGCGGTGCAGATCGCGACGGCGCAGCTCGAGGGGTCGTGGGCGATCGTCGTCCTGGACGCCCGCGACGGCCGGATGGTCGTGGCGGCGGACCGCTCTCCGCTCGTCGTCGCCCGCTCCGGCCGCGGTGACTTCGTGGCGAGCGACATCGGCGCGATCGCCGAGTGGTGCGAGACCTTCGTGGCGCTCCGCGACGGCGACGTCGTCGAGCTCGGCGAGGCCTGGACCTGGTCGTCCGACGGCATCACGGTGCCGGTGCCGTTCCCCACGCCGTCTCCGTTCGCCGCCGCCGCCCTCGACCTCGGCGACCACACGGACCACATGGCGAAGGAGATCGACGAGCAGGCCGACGTCGTCGCCGGGATCCTGGACCGGGTGACCCGGCGCACGGCCGACGGCAGCATGTGGGTGGGGCTCGGCCTGGCCGGTTTCCACCGGCTGGCGATCGTCGCCTGCGGCACGTCGCTGAACGCCGGCCAGGTGATCGCGACGGCGCTGCGCGGCATCGGTGGTGTGCCCACGGACATCGTCGTCGCGAGCGAGGCCGACCAGGCCGTGCTCGGCCCGGGCACCCTGGTCGTCGCGATCAGCCAGTCCGGGGAGACCGCCGACGTGCTCCGCGCCCTCGACCGCTTCGAGGACCGGCACCCGGTGCTCGCGCTGACGAACAACATGCACTCCTCGCTCGCCCGACGGGCCGACGCCGTGCTGGACTGCCACGCCGGTCCGGAGATCGGGGTCGCGGCCACGAAGACGTTCACGGCGCAGGTCGTGGTGGGCGTCGCGGCGATGATCTCGGCGATGGTGGCGTCCGGCCGGATCGAGCCGTCGCGCGCCCAGGTGCTCGTCGACGAGCTGCGCGACCTGCCGGCCCGGATCGAGCACGCCGCGCGGGTGTCCGCCGAGCGGATGCCGCTGCTGGTGTCGAGCGTCAAGGAGGCGTCCGGGTTCCTGTTCCTCGGCCGCGGGGCCGGCCTGCCGTACGCAGCCGAGGGTGCCCTGAAGCTCAAGGAGCTGAGCTACCGCTGGGCCGAGGCCTACCCCGCCGGCGAGCTCAAGCACGGCCCGCTCGCCCTGGTCGACGACGGCACCCCGGTGGTCGTCATCGACCACGGCGAGCCGAAGATCCAGTCGGCGATCGCCGAGGTCCGGGCCCGCGGCGGCTTCGTCATCACGATCGGCGGCGAGACCGCGGACATCCCCGCACTCGGCCGGCGTGGCACCGGCGACCTGGCCTGGGGCGCGATGACCGCGCCGTGGGGCCCGCTCGAGGCCGTCGTCCCGCTGCAGATGCTGGCCCGCGAACTCGCCCTGCAGCTCGGGTGCGACGTCGACAAACCCCGGAACCTCGCGAAGTCGGTGACGGTCGAATAGCCGGGCGACGCCGCGTGAACCGCCTGACGGTGTTCCTCGCCGTCCTCACCGCCCTGGCCATCGCCGGCACCGTGGTCCTGATCGCGGTGGTGCTGACGACGTCCGTGCTCCCCTGACCGGGACCCGGATCCGCAGGGTCTTCCTGGGCGGGGCTGCGATGCTGGTCCCTTGACCACCGCAGCCCCGCCCCTCGTCTTCGTCGCGCTCCTCATCGGCGCCGTCCTGCCGTTCGTCCCGTTCGTCGGGCGAGTCGCCCGCATCGCCGCGACCATCGCGCACGAGGTCGGGCACGCGATCGTCGTCGTGCCGTTCGGCGGCCGCATCCAGCGGATCGAGCTGCACCCGGACGGGTCCGGCGAGGCCTGGGTCCAGCTCGGTCGGGTCCCCGGCGGCATCCGGTGGCTCGTCCGGATCCTCAACCTGTACGCGGGCTACAGCGCACCGCTCTGGGCCGGGGTGCTGCTGGTGACCGGGGTGCTGCACGGGTCACGCTGGTTGCCCGTGGTCGTGCTCGCGGTGATCGGGCTCGTGGCACTGGCCTTCGTGCGGAACTGGTTCGGTCTGCTGGTCGTGCTCGGCTTCGACGCCCTCGCCCTGTGGGTCGCCGTCCGGCCGTCCGAGGCCACGGTGCTGGTGGTCGCCGCAGTCGGGGCGTTCTTCGTCGTCGACGGGCTGCGCTCGGTGGCGCAGGTCGGCCGCTGGCTGCTCACCGGTGCCCGGGTGCAGACGGACTTCCACATCGCCGCGGCGGAGATGCGCGTGCCGGCGTCGCTGTGGTTCGTACTGTTCGTCGTCGTGAACGGCGTCGCGGTGTGGCTGGCGCGCGGGCCGCTGCTCGAGGTCTGGGACACCGTCGTCGCCGGCGTCCGCGCGCTCGTCTGAGGCTGCGCTCGCGTAACCGGGGGCCGCAATCGTCTGTCCACGCCGAGGGGCTGCGAGGCTACCGCCAGACGACCCCCGGAGGTGTCCCATGGCGACCGACGTCCACGGCTTCGCGACCGAGCAGGTGCACGGCGGCTTCGTGCCCGACACGGGGCACGGTGCCCGTGTCCCCGCGATCCACATGTCCTCCGGGTTCCTGTTCGACGACTTCGACCAGGCGCGCGACCGCTTCGCCGACACCGAGGACGGCTACACCTACACGCGCCTCGGCAACCCGACGAACGCCGACGTCGAGCGTCGCGTCGCGCTGCTCGAACGCGGCGTCCAGGCGATCCTGGTCGGCAGCGGACAGGCGGCGGCGACCGTGGCGTTCCTCGGGCTCCTGCAGGCCGGCGACCACGTCGTCAGTGCCCGGAGCATCTACGAGGGCACCCGCGGGCTGCTGCGGCAGAACCTCGGCCGGCTCGGCATCGAGGTCGACTTCGTCCCCGACGCGCGCGACCTCGACGCCTGGGCCGCCGCGGTCCGACCGAACACGAAGGCGTTCTTCGCCGAGACGATCCCGAACCCGAAGAACGACGTCCTCGACATCACCGGCGTCGCCGAGACCGCACACCGCGCCGGCGTCCCGCTGATCGTCGACAACACCCTCGCCACGCCGTACCTGGTGCGCCCGGTCGAGCACGGTGCGGACATCGTCGTGCACTCGGCGTCGAAGTTCCTGTCCGGCCACGGCGCCGGACTCGGCGGCGTGGTCGTCGACGGCGGCACGTTCGACTGGTCCGCAGCGCCCGAGCGCTGGACGCACCTGACCAGCCCGGAGCGGTCCCTCGGCGGTGACAGCTACGCCGAGCGGTACGGCGACCGCGCGTTCGCCGTGTACGCCCGCGACGTCGTCGCCGCACGCATCGGTCCGGCCCCGTCACCGTTCAACGCCTTCCTGCTCCGCCAGGGCATCGAGACGCTGTCGCTGCGGGTCGAACGCCACTGCGCGAACGCGCTGGCCGTCGCGTCCTGGCTGGACCAGCAGCCGGAGGTGACGAGCGTCGACCACGCGGGCCTGGCCTCCAGTCCGTTCCACGACCTCGCCCAGCGCTACCTGCCCCGTGGGGCCGGATCCGTCTTCGCCTTCACGCTCGCCGGTGGCGAAGCCGCCGCGCGGGCGTTCATCGACGCCGTGCAGCTGTTCAGCCGGATGACGCACCTGGGCGACGTCCGCTCGCTGATCCTGCACCCGGCGACCACGACGCACGCCGGGCGCACCCCACAGGAACGTGCCGAGCAGGGCATCGACGACGGCCTGATCCGCCTGTCGGTCGGCATCGAGGACGTCGCGGACCTGCTCCGCGACCTGGAACGCGGGTTCGCCGCCGTGCGTTCCGCAGGCGCCGTCGGCGGTCTGGAGGCGCGTGGAGCGTCGGACGCGCAGCGCACCGCAGTCGGTGGGCCGGCCCTCGACCGGCAGGAGCGCTGAATGGCCGAGCCGCAGCACTTCGGGTACTTCTTCTCACGCGGCTTCGGCCCGCAGGCGTGGGGGCGGTCCGACTGGGACTGGGGCCACGACTGGACGAAGCCGGACCTGTACCAGCAGTCCGTCCGGACGCTGGAGCAGGCCGGCATGGACCTGGTCATCGCCGAGGACGCCGTCTCGCTCGGGAACCCCGCGACCCTCGACCTGCGCATCCGACAGGCGTACGGCGGCCCGAAGCACGACCCGCTGCTGCTCGCCCCGTACCTGTTCGCCGCGACCTCGCACATCGGCATCGCGCCGACCGTGAACGCGGGGATCACCCCGCCGTACCTGGCGGCACGACAGTTCGCGACCCTCGCGCACCTGTCCTCCGACCGGCTCGGCATCAACGTCGTCACCGACGTCGGCAGCGCACGGCACGCCGGGCTGCCGCCGCTGCCCCACGACCAGGCGTACGACCGGGCCGAGGAGTGGATCACCCTGCTCCGCCGGCTCTGGCACTCGTGGGGCGACGGGTACGTCGGCGCACCGGACTCCTGGCACTTCGCGGACGGCGACGCGCTCGACGCGTTCCACCACGATGGCACGTACTTCACCGCCGACGGTCCGCTCAACGCGCTGCCGCTGGCGTCGGACCCCCTGGTCGTCTCCCCGGGCGGGTCGGGTCGTGGACTCGCCTTCGCCGGGACCCACTCGGACGTGCAGCTCGCGCTCGCGCCGCTGTCCGCCCCGGCGGTGTCGGACTACCGGGGGCGGGTGATCGCCGCCGCCGAGGCCGCCGGGCGCTCGGCCGCGGACCTGCGGATCCTGTTCGTGCTCAAGCCCGTGATCGTGTCCTCGGCGGAGGAGGCCGACCGCATCGTCGCCGCCTCCGAGCACCCCGGCGACGACGCCCTGCGTGCCGCGGCGACCGCGTGGTCGAGCGACTCCGAGACCGACCTGCTCGCGCTCGACCTGGACGCGCCCGTGCCCGCCGGGACCTTCGGAGACCACGTCTCCGCGGGCACGATCCGCGGGCTGCTCGGCGACACCCCGGACGCACCGCTGCGGGAACTGCTCACCCGCAAGGCGCGGCAGGGGCGGATCGCGCCGGGCTCGGGCTCGCGGTCCGGGTCGCGGTCGGGGCCGCGGTCGGGGTTCGTCGGGACCGCGGACGAGTTCGCGGACTTCATCGAGGAGCTCGGCAGCGACGCCGACAACGACGGGATCATCTTCTCGGGCGACCTGCACCCGGCACAGGTCCACCGGATGCTCGGCGACCTGGTGCCGGTGCTCCGACGCCGCGGCCTGCTGCGTCGGGAGTACGGCGCCGGAGGGATCCGGGACAACCTGTTCGACTTCTAGCGGGGACGCGCCGTCGACTGTTCGGTCCGGATCCGCGGTCCGGACGGTCGATGTGCCGGAGCACCCGTCGGCGTGAGGCTGGACCCACCACACCGAACGGAAGGTCCCCCTCATGCGTCTCCCCCGCACCCTCGTCGCCACCGCCGCCGCAGCCCTCGCCGTCACCGGCATCACGGCCGGCGTCGCCACCACCTCGTCGAACGCCGCCGCCGCCGACGTCCGCCCCGTCGCGGCCGTCACCGGCGACGCCGTCGTCGAGTCCAAGCGGCTCAGTTCCGCCGACGCGATGCGGGCGGCCTCGGCTGCCCTCACCGCCGCCGAGGCCGACGGCGCGGGGTTCGTCAGCGTCTCGGTCGTCGACCGCAACGGCCAGCTGCAGGCCTTCGTCCGTGGCGAGAACGCCGCCTCGCACACGATCAGCGCCTCGCGGCAGAAGGCCTACACGGCGGCGGCGTTCGGCGCGCCCACCTCGGAGCTCGCGAAGCGGGCCACGGGCGACAACGCCGGACTGAAGGACCTGCCCGGGACCCTGTTCCTCGCCGGAGCCGTGCCGGTCAAGGCGGGCGAGGCCTCCATCGGCGGCATCGGCGTCGGCGGCACCCCGTCGGGCGCCACCGACCAGGAGTACGCACAGGCTGGGCTGGACGCGATCACGAAGTGACCCGGCAGGGTCGTGCAGTGACCCGACAGCGCTGAGTCGATCGTGACGACGGCGGGGCGACCATCGGTCGCCCCGCCGTCGTCACGTCGTCACGTCGTCGGGCGAGCGTGCGGGTCGCGCCTGGCCGTCGAAGGCGATGATGCCCCGTCGGGTGGCCTCGGCCACCGCCCCGGCCCGGCCGTCGACACCCAGCTTCGCGAACACCCGCACCAGGTGCGTCTTCACCGTCGACTCGCTCATGAAGAGCTGGCCCGCGATCACCCGGTTCGTCGAGCCGTCGGCGAGCAGTTCGAGCACGTCGAGCTCCCGCGGCGTCAGGGTCTCGTCCGGTCGGCGACCACGGTCGAGCATGCGTTCCGCCACGGCCCGCGCGTACACGGCGGTCCCGGTGGCGGCGGCACGGACGGCGGCGGCCAGTTCGTCGGCCGACGCGTCCTTGAGCAGGTACCCCGTCGCCCCGGCATCGAGCGCCCGCATGATCGCCACGTCGGTCCCGGTCGCCGTGAACACCAGCACGCGGGTCGACCGGATCAGGTCGGGGATCAGGTCGACGCCGTTGCGCGTCCCGAGGCCGAGGTCGAGCACGACGACGTCCGGAATCGTCTCGGCGACGAGGGCGGTCACCGCCTCCGGGTCCCCGGTCGACCCGACGACGTCGATGTCCGGGAAGGTCGCGAGGATCGCGGCGACCCCGGTCCGGAGCACGGGGTGGTCGTCGACGAGCAGCACGCGGGTCATGGTTCCTCCAACGGTACGGTCGCCCGCAGCACCGTACCGTCCGGGCCGGAGCGCAGGTCGAGTGCTCCCCCGACGGCATCGAGCCGGCGCCGCATGATCGCCAGGCCGTGGCCTCCGGTCGGTCCGGGCACGATGACGGAATCCGGGTCGAACCCGACGCCGTCGTCCCGGACCACGACCGCGACGGTGTCCCCCTCGTACCGGAGTTCCAGCACGATCGACGAGGCGTCCGCGTGCCGTTCGGCGTTGCCGAGCGCCCCCTGAGCGGTTCGCAACAGCGCCAGTGCCGGCATCGGTGCCACGGGACGCCGCTCCCCGACCACCGACCAGTGGGCGCCGACGCGTTCGGCGGCCTCGGCAAGGCCGTCCGCGAGTCCGTCGGCGAGTCCATCCGCCGGGTCCTCGGCGGCCCGCGCATCCGCTCCGAGTCCGTCGACGAGCGCGCGGGTGTCCACCACGGCGGTCCGCAGTGCCCGACGGGCATCCTGCGCGAGACGGTCGTCCCCGGAGCGTTCGGCCGCCTCGGTCAGGTACAGCGCTCCCGCCACCGACTGCACCACCGTGTCGTGGAGTTCCGCGGCGACGTGCTGGCGCGCTTCGAGGGCACTCGCCCGACGCTCCGAGGCGACGAGTCGCGCGCGGGTGGCGATGAGCTGCCGCACGGTGCGCGACCGCTCCTGCAGGGCCACCCGGGACACCACGACCGCGGCGACGAACACCAGCCCGGCGAGGAGACACCCGACGAACAGCCCGGGGTCCGCGCTGCCGGTCAGTCGGGGGACGGACACCGCGGCGACCACGACCGCCGACGCGCTGGCGACCGTGGCCGGCACGACGCGGGCGGTCGTCTGCAGCACGACGACGAGCGGGACGATGCTCCACGCCGCACTCGGGGCGACCACGACGAGCACGACGGCGAGGAGCGCGAGTCCGAGCGGCACCACGGCGGGGACCGGCCGGCGGAGGAGCGCCGCGGCGGTCACGAGCGACGCTGCGACCAGGACGGCTCCGAGCGTGACAGCGAGCACGTGACCCGGCTCGCCGGCATGGAACTCGTGGTATCGGAACGTGCCGACCGCGGTGACGACCGCCGTGGCCGTCGCGGCCAGCGGAGCCGATCGACTGCTCAGGAGCCTCCAGGACCCCCGCCGACGCGACGAGGGCGGGACCGGGGGCACCGCACCAGGGTACGGACCCCCGGTCGGAGATCTGCTGTGGCCGCTACTACTTCTTCGACTTCTTCTTGCCGTCGTCCTTCTTCGACTTCTTCTTGCCGTCGTCCTTCTTCGACTTCTTCTTGCCGTCGTCCTTCTTCGACTTCTTCTTCTTGTCGTCGTCCTTCTTGGACTTCTTCTTGCCGTCGTCCTTCTTCGACTTCGCCTTGCTCGCACCCGTCGGCAGCGGCAGGACGGCCGACACGGCCTCCGGCTCCGCCTGGGCGGCGGAGTCAGCGTCAGCGGGCGCGGGCGCGGGCGCGGCCTCGGGCTCCGGTGACTCCACCCCGTCGATCGGCTCGACGACCACAGCCGAGCCGGTGTCCAGCTCCACGTCCACCGCGTGCTCCTCGAGCACCGGCGCCAGGGCGTCGGCGACCCGCTCGACCGTGAGTACGGCGTCCGCCTCCGCCAGCCGGAGCAGCGCCTGCGCGGTGCGCACCCGGGTGGTCGCCTTGCGGGCGAGCACGTCAGCCCGTGCACCCTCGAGGAACGTCCGCAGGGCACGCTCGACGACCGACCGACCACGCGGGGCGGCGCGGTCGAGCCGGTCGAGTTCCCCGGCGACCCCGGAGACATCGTCGGCGACGTGCTCGTGGCGGACCGACTCGATGAGCGCAGCGATGGCGGCTGCGGCACGCTCGACCCCGGCGGAACGCTGGTCGAGCACGACGAGCATCTCGACGACCGACCCGTACGTGACGGTCTCCAGCCGCACCGGCTCGGCACCGCGGCCTCGCACGACCAGTCGGGTGTCGGGGTTCGGCAGCCACGCGGCGAGGGCGGCGACCGTGGCGACGGACCCGACGATCCGCTCGTACTCGCTGAGCACCACTCGTTCCTGCTCCCGCAGACGGACACGGATCGCGATCTCTTGCACCACGTGCTGACCTCTCGTTCGGGTTCGACGCGAGCGTGTTCTGCGCGCCTGCTCCGGAGCGTAGTCCTCGGACGTGGCACAACAGCGAACGCCCCGGCACTGTCCAGGGGACGGTGCCGGGGCGTTCAGGTGGCGCAGCGTGACAGCGGTTCGTCGTTCGGCGAATGGTGGAGATGGGGGGAATCGAACCCCCGTCCATCGCTGCAATTCGACGTCTTCTACGGGCGTATCCGGATAGTTCGTTCTGCTCGGCCCCGTCCTTTGCTACCGGCTTCTAGGACGACGGGCCCAGTCTCAGTGCAAGTCCCGCACGGCCCTGAGGCGCAACCGTGCAGCAAGTCCTCTGGATGACGTCGGGATCAGGTTAGGGGACGGTCACCTGGCCGACGGACTTCATGTGCTGGGCTGCTTACGCAGCGAGAGCGAAGTCAGTGCGCTTGGAATTGGCACTTGTTGTTTTCCACGGATCGTTAACGAGATAACCGTGGGTCCTCGGCCCGCTTCCCGTCGGCACACAGGCAATGTCGAAACCGATCATCCCCATGCGGGCCGGACGTGCGAGCCGCTGTCACGCTGTTGAGTTGCCAATGCCCCGAGCGGGGCAGTCCCTCAGTCTAGCCGAGGTGATCCGTCGGCGCTACTCCCCGACGCGGTTCCGGGTGCGCATGGCCCGCTCGGCCTCACGCTTGTCGGTCTTCTCACGGAGCGCCTGGCGCTTGTCGAACTCGCGCTTGCCCTTGGCGACCGCGATCTCGATCTTGGCTCGGCCGTCGTGGAAGTAGATCTGCAGCGGCACGAGGGTGTAGCCACCCTGGGCCGTCTTGTGCGAGATCTTGACGATCTGCTGCTTGTGCAGGAGCAGCTTGCGCTTGCGCCGGGGCGCGTGGTTGTTCCACGTGCCCTCGGTGTACTCCGGGATGTGCACCGCGTCGATCCACGCTTCGCCACCGTCGATGTACGCGTACCCGTCGACCAGCGAGGCCCGCCCCATGCGCAGGGACTTCACCTCGGTGCCGGACAGGACCATGCCCGCTTCGTACGTGTCCTCGATGAGGTAGTCGTGTCGGGCACGACGATTCGTCGCGACGACCTTCTCACCGCGTTCCTTCGCCATGACGACTCCTCTCGATGATGACCGGTGCACTGCGCCGCACCGGATGGCGCTGCGCAGCCCTACAGCCTACTCAACACGGAACGGGCGGCGCACCTTCCCGGCGCGCCGCCCGTTCGCGGATGTGATGCTGCGTCAGACCTTCAGGTACCGCCGGATCGCGATCGACGCTGACGCCGCGGCGAGGAGCACCCCGATCACGATCACCGCCGGGACCACGATGGCAGCGTCACCCATGCCGATGAACGCCGTGCCCCGGAAGCGTTCGGCCAGGAAGTTCCGGACGAAGAACCACACGACTGCGGTGATCGCACCGCCGGCCAAGACTGCTCCGATGGCGGCGGCGATCACCCCCTCGAGCACGAACGGTGTCTGGATGAACCGGTTCGACGCCCCCACGAGCCGCATGATGCCGAGCTCTCGCCGTCGACTGAACGCCGACAACCGGATCGTCGTCGCGATGAGCAGCACGGCCGCCACGAGCATGAGCGCCGCGATGCCGATCGCCGTGTACGACGAGGCGTTGAGCAGGTTGAAGATCGGTTGCAGGTAGCTGCGCTGGTCGCTCACGCTCTGCACGCCGGCCACCTTCGACAGGCTCTCGACCAGGACGTCGGCCTGGGACGGGTTCTTCAGGTTCACCCAGAAGGTCTCGTTCAGGTACTCGGGCTTGACGAACTCCGTCGCGGCCGACTCCTTGAACTGCTCCTTGAACCGGGCGAAGGCCTGGTCCTGGTTCTCGTAGTACGTCTTCTCGATGTACGGCTTGAGCGTCGAGGACTCCAGCTGCGCCTGGACCTGCTCGCGCTGGTCCTCGGTGGCCTTGGCACCGGTGCAGTTGCCGGTCGTGTCGGTCTCGGTGCACAGGTAGACGGCGACCTGCGCCCGGTCGTACCAGTACCCCTTCATCTGGTTGATCTGCATCTGGAGCAGGATCGCGGTACCGACGAAGGTGAGGGAGATGAAGGTCACGAGGACGACGGAGACGACCATCGACGCGTTGCGCCGCAGGCCCGAGCCGACCTCGGACATGACGAGCCCGAGCCTCATCGGATGAGCCCCGGGATCGTCTGGATGCCGGTGGTGTTGGACACGGTGCCTCGCTGGATCGGGACGGCCTGGGTCTGGTAGCCGCCGGACTGCTCGTCGCGCAGGACGGCGCCGTTCGAGAGCTCGATGACCCGGCGCTGCATCTGGTTCACGATGCTGGCGTCGTGCGTCGCCATCAGCACGGTGGTGCCTCCCTGGTTGATGCGTTCGAGGAGCGCCATGATGCCGGCGGACGTCGTGGGGTCCAGGTTCCCGGTCGGCTCGTCGGCCAGCAGGATCGCCGGCTTGTTCACGACGGCTCGGGCGATGGCCACGCGCTGCTGCTCACCGCCGGAGAGCTCGTGCGGCATGCGGGTGGCCTTGCCGGCGAGCCCGACGAGCTTCAGCACGTCGGTCACGGCCTCGCTGATGAAGCCCTTGCTCTTGCCGATCACCTGCAGCGAGAACGCCACGTTGTCGAACACGTTCTTGTTCGGCAGCAGGCGGAAGTCCTGGAAGACCACGCCGAGGTTGCGACGGAAGTACGGGACCTTCCGCGATGCCAGGGACCCGAGGCGCTGCCCGAGCACGTGGATCTGCCCGCTGGTGGGCTTCTCCTCCTTGAGCACGAGGCGCAGGAAGCTGGACTTGCCGGAACCGGACGCGCCCACGAGGAACACGAACTCACCCTTGAGGATCTCGAGGGTGAGGTTGTCGAGCGCCGGACTCGGGTTGCCCGAGTAGACCTTGGTGACCTGGTCGAATTTGATCATGACCGGATCAGGGTAGGTCGCCCCGCTTGGAAAACAAGCGAGGCGCGCGGCTCACGAACCCCTACTCAGCGGCGGATTGCTTGCGCCAGCGGATGCCCGCGTTGATGAACCCGTCCAGATCGCCGTCGAACACGGCTGAGGGGTTGTTCACCTCGTGCTCCGTCCGGAGGTCCTTGACCATCTGGTACGGCGCCAGGACGTAGGACCGGATCTGGTCGCCCCAGCTCGCCGTGATGTTGCCGGCGAGCTCCTTCTTCTTCGCGTTCTCCTCTTCCTTCTTCAGGAGGAGCAGGCGCGACTGCAGCACGCGCATGGCGGCCGCACGGTTCTGGATCTGCGACTTCTCGTTCTGCATCGAGACGACGGTGCCGGTCGGGATGTGCGTCAGGCGCACCGCGGAGTCGGTCGTGTTGACGGACTGCCCGCCGGGGCCCGACGAGCGGAACACGTCGACGCGGATGTCGTTCTCGGGGATGTCGATGACGGCGGTCTCCGGCATGAGCGGGATGACCTCGACCGCGGCGAAGGACGTCTGGCGCTTGCCGGCGGCACCGAACGGCGACATCCGGACGAGCCGGTGGGTGCCGGCCTCGACCGACAGCGTGCCGAACGCGTGCGGCGCGTCGATCTCGAACGTCGCGGACTTGATGCCCGCTTCTTCCGCGTAGGACGTGTCCATCACGGTGGTCTTGAAGTTGTGCTGCTCGGCGTACCGGAGGTACATGCGGAGGAGCATCTCGGCGAAGTCCGCGGCGTCGACACCGCCGGCACCCGCGCGGATCGTGATGACCGCAGGACGGTCGTCGTACTCGCCGTCGAGGAGCGTCTGCACCTCGAAGTCGCCGATCATCTTCTGGATCGCCTTGAGCTCGGCGAGCGCTTCGTCGGCGGACTCCTGGTCGTCGCCCTCGTTCGCCATCTCGACCAGCACCTCGAGGTCGTCGATGCGCTGCTCGGTGTCGGTGATCTTCTTCAGCTCCGACTGCCGGTGCGAGAGCGCGCTCGTCACCTGCTGCGCATGGTCGACGTCGTCCCAGAGGTCCTGGGCCCCGGCCTGCTCGCTGAGGTCGGCGATCTCACGCTGCAGGCGGTCGACGTCGACCACCGAGCGGATGTTGCCGAAGGTCTCGCGAAGGGCGGAGAGCTGCTCGGTGAAGTCCAGTTCGACCATGGTCATCGATCCTACCGGCGCGAGTCCGGCTCGGCCGACCGGGAGGCCCGGCGCGGGTCCGTCCCGCTGGTCGCGGTCTTCCTCCGCACGCCTCGCACCCCCGCCCCGGCCCGGTCATCCGGGCCTCCGGTGCGACCTGGCGATCGCGTACCGTCGCAGCCGCACGCCACCGCGGCGCTCGGTCGACAGCAGGACGGCGTCGTAGTGCTCCAACACCCCGATGGAGCCGTCGTTGTCATCACGGCAGACGGCGATCACCGGGTCGATCCCGACCCGCGACGCGTGCGCGAGCACCTGGCCCAGCGCCCACGTCGCCACGCCTCGACCCCTCGCGGACGGGCGGATCCCGTACCCGACATGGCCGAACCGCTGCACGCCGGCCGCGTCCCCCGGAGCCCGGAGCGCGATCCCGCCCAGGACACGGCCGTCCTCGACGATCCACCAGAGCGCCCCGGGTCTGGCGTGCAGTCGGCCGACCCAGGTGCGGAACCCGTCCTCGTCGCCGACGTCGTCGTGGGCGGTGATGCCGAACCCGTCCTCGTGCACGCCCGGCCCCCACTCGGCATGTGCTTCAGCCCACGCCTCGTACAACGCCGTCTGCGGTCTCACCAACTCGAGCATGACCAAGTATCACAACGATGCGCGTCGGTGGCGATCCCTTCATGGACATCGCGCCAGGCGGTTCTGGGCTGCCTCGCGAGGGGTCGTGTCGAGCTACCATCGCGCCGTGGCCGGAACAGTTCTGCTCGGAGCGAGCATCGCGGTCTTGCTGGGCACCGTCGCGATCGTCGTGTGGCGTGTTCGGAACCCGACCTGGGTCCGTGACGCGCAGCTCACCCAGAACGCCAGTCCCGTGATCAGCTTCCTCCTGCTCGCCTTCAGTGCTCTCGTGGCCGCGCTCATCCTCACCCTCGGGGTGTTCTGGGTCGCGACCGGGCACAGAGTCGTCGGGTGGGCGATGGTCTGTCTCGCTGTGACCGGCCTCT
This sequence comes from Curtobacterium aurantiacum, assembly GCF_018598555.1. Taxonomy (GTDB): domain Bacteria; phylum Actinomycetota; class Actinomycetes; order Actinomycetales; family Microbacteriaceae; genus Curtobacterium; species Curtobacterium aurantiacum. Next base: position 65,032 of record NZ_JAHEWN010000009.1, on the reverse strand, counting down.
CGCACGTCTGGGTCGGCGTCTGGATCCGACGGCAGCCGTTTCCGTAGGGGCGAGCACGGCCGAGGACCGCTGGTCGCCCTACCGTCGGCCGCGAGCCAAGAGCGCAAGAACCACGAGCCCCGCGATGACCGCGCCGACCCAAACCAGTCCTGTCATGACTCCCCCTGACGGCATCGTTCCTCCGCCTCGATCCCGGTCGGACCGAGCGCGATGCGCACCCTGAGGACACTACGACACGGCACAGGCCCGCGCTTCGATCCATCGGTTGCGGAGCCCTGGTACGAGCGGGGCAATGACCTACCGCCCGAGCAACGGCTCCCGCGACGCCATCCCCGCTGCACCGGCCCGTGCGACCGCATCCGGCAGCGCCGTCAGGAACGCGTCGACGTCGGCATCGGTCGTGGTGTGGCCGAGCGTGATCCGGAGCGCACCACGGGCGTCCTGCTCCGACAGCCCCATCGCGAGCAGCACGTGCGACGCCTCGGGCACACCGGCCTGGCACGCCGACCCGGTCGAGACCGCGACCCCGGCGGCGTCGAGCAGGAACAGGAGCGAGTCGCCCTCGCACCCCGGGAACGTGAAGTGTGCGTTGCCCGGCAGCCGGTCGACGGGGTCCCCCATCAGCACCGCCGACGGCACGGCCGCACGGACCCCGGCGACCAGACGGTCCCGCAGGGCGACGAGTGACGGGTGCGGCATCGGCTCGGCGACGACCGCGCTGGCCGCCACGCCGAAGGCCGCGGCCGCCGGGGCGTCCTGCGTGCCGCTGCGCACCTGCCGCTGCTGCCCACCACCGTGGATGAGGGGTTCGACGGTGGCCTTCCGTCCGAGCACGAGCGCACCGATACCGACGGGGCCGCCGACCTTGTGCGCGGAGACGCTGAGCGCGTCGAGGCCGGACCCGGCGAACGACACCGGCACCTGCCCGTAGGCGGCGACCGCGTCGCTGTGCACGGGCACGCCGGCGGCGTGCGCGAGCTCGACGATCCACGACACGGGCTGGATGGTGCCCACCTCGTTGTTCGCCCACAGGAACGTGACCAGGGCGACGTCCGAGGCGTCGGCGAGGCGCGCCTCCAGTCCGGCGAGGTCGACGCGACCCTGCGCATCCAGCGGGACCACGTCGATGACGGCACCCTCGTGCGTCTCCAGCCAGGTCAGGGTGTCGACGGTGGCGTGGTGCTCGCCGCCGGGGACGACGATGCGGGGTCGCTGGCGGTCGCGCTGGCGAGCCCAGAACAGCCCCTTCACGGCGAGGTTGATGCTCTCGGTGCCTCCGGAGGTGAACACCACCTCGACGGTGTCGGCGTCGAGCGAGCGGGCGACCGCGGCGCGGCCGTCCTCGAGCAGCATCTTGGCGCGCTGCCCGGCGCTGTGGATGGACGACGGGTTGCCGACGGTGCCGAGGGCATCGGTGAAGGCGGCGAGCGCCTCCGGCAGGATCGGCGTCGTCGCGGCGTGGTCGAGGTAGACCGACAAATGCACCCCCTGGATCGAGCAGTGTCCAGGATACGCGCCGGTCCTCGTACCCTTGTCGCGTGCACGAGACAGCGATCGACCTGATGCCGGGGTTCTCCCTCGGCGGGACCGTCCCCCGGTTCACCCTGCGGTCCGCGACGGCGACGAGTGTCGTCCTCGTCGTGGCGAGCGGGGCGGACCAGGCGACCACCCACCCGCTCGAGCGCGTGCCGGACACGGACGTCTGGACCGCCGAGGTTCCCGGGGTCCGACCGGGCGACCGGTACCACCTGCTCGTCGACGGTCCGGTGGGGCCGCGCCACGGGTTCGACCCGACCCGGCCGCTGCTCGACCCGTACGCGCGCGGCATCCTGCCGACGGGCAACGACGAAGCGGCAGGACCTCGCTGGACCAGCGTGGTCGTCGACGACGCGTTCGACTGGGGCGGCGTCGTCAAGCCGCAGGTGCCGCTCGACCGCGCCGTGGTCTACGAGGCGAACGTCCGCACCCTGACGGCCGCGAACCCGCACCTGCCGGAGCACCTCCGCGGCACCTACGCGGGGGTCGCGCACGAGAGCACGATCGCGCACCTGCACCGCATCGGGGTCACGACGCTCGAGCTGCTGCCCGTGCAGGCGTTCGACACCGAGCGGTGGCTCCGCGACGCCGGCCGCGAGAACGCCTGGGGCTACAACACGCTCGGGTTCTTCGCCCCGCACGCCGCCCACGCCTCGGCCCCGGCCCAGCAGGAGGGCGCCGACGCCGTCCTGCGCGAGTTCAAGGGCATGGTCCGGCTGCTGCACGAGGCCGGCATCCAGGTCGTCCTCGACGTCGTCTACAACCACACCGCGGAAGAAGGGCTGGGCGGTCCGACGACGAGCCTGCGCGGCATCGACGGCGCGAACCGGTACCGCTGGGCGCGCTCCGCGTCGCCGTACCGGGACTCCTACTACGACACCACCGGGTGCGGGAACACCCTCGACACCTCGGTCGAGGCGACCGCCGACCTCATCGTCGACAGCCTGGTGTACTGGGCGCGCGAGGTGCGGGTCGACGGGTTCCGCTTCGACCTGATGGCCGCCCTGGCCCGCGACGGCGAGCACCGGTTCGACCCGACGCACCCGCTGCTCGAGCGGATCCGGAGCCACCCCGACCTGCAGGACACCCTGGTGATCGCCGAGCCGTGGGACGTCGGCCCCGACGGCTGGAAGACCGGGTCCTTCGGCGCGGCCGGGGACCGCACGAGCGAGTGGAACGACGGCTTCCGGAACACCGTCCGGCAGTTCTGGCTCACCGACATCGCCGAGGAGCGCCGAACCGGCCTGCCGCAGACCGGCATCGGCCGGTTGGCTGAGGCCTTGACGGGGTCGAGGAGCGTCTTCGGTGCCGACCGTGGCCCGCTGGCCAGCGTGAACTTCGTCACCGCGCACGACGGCTTCACCCTGCTCGACCTGGTGTCGTACGACGGCAAGCACAACGAGGCGAACGGCGAGGACAACCGCGACGGCTCGAACGACAACCGATCCTTCAACCACGGCATCGAGGGCGACACCGCCGATCGCGGGGTTCGCGCCGCACGCGGTCGCTCGATGCGCAACCTGGTGGCGACGCTGATGCTGTCCGCCGGGGTGCCGATGCTCACCGCCGGCGACGAGCGGAGCCGCACCCAGCACGGCAACAACAACGCGTACGTGGTGTCCGAGGACCTGACCCCGGTGGACTGGTCGGACGACGAGGACGCCGAGACCATGACCGAGGCCGTCGCCGCGCTGGCCCGGTTCCGGCAGGCGCACCCGGCACTCCGCCCCACGCGCTTCGGCGTCGAGGGGCAGGAGACCCCCGGTGCCTCGCGGATGTCCTGGTACGGGCCGGACGGGCAGGCGATGACGATCGAGGGCTGGGACCAGCCGGTCCACCGCGCCCTGCAGTACTTCGTCGAGTCGACGCCGGAGCACGAGCCCTTCGACCGTGTCCTGGTCGTCGTGCACGGCAGCGGACGCACCCGCGACCTCACCCTGCCGGTGCGCGAGGACGTCCTCGGCTACCGCCTGGCCTGGTCGAGCGAGAAGCACCGCGACCACGAGCGCCTCCGTCCCGCCGGCCAGGTCTTCACCGCCTACGGCCCCGGCATCCACCTGTTCGAGGTGGCGTAGCGCGCGCAGGCGGGTGCGGCCGCTCGACGCGACCGACAGGCGGACGGGAGGCCCGTGGCCCCCCCCCGCCACGGGCCTCCCGTCCGCCGTCCGGCGCGCCCGGGCGTGCTCGTCGCGACACGCGACCCGGGAACACTCCCCGTCCTTCCGGGTAGCGTCGCCTCCGTGGCCACCGCAGACCGACCCCGCCGCCCGAAGATCGGGCGCATCCCGATCACCGAGCTCGCCCCGAGGACGCCGAACGGCTTCCCCGGCAAGGCATTCGACGGCGAGGTGATCACGTTCGGTGCAACCGTCTTCCGAGAAGGACACGGCATCATCGGCGCCGACCTCGTCCTCGAACGCCCAGACGGTGGAACCCGCACCGTCCCCATGACCCTCGGTGCCCCCGGCACCGACCGCTACGAAGCCACGGTGCAGGTCGACCACGTCGGCGTCTGGACGTGGCACGTCGAGTCGTACTCCGACGACTGGGCGAGCTGGCTCCACGGCGCACGCCTGAAGATCGCAGCCGGCGTCGACACCGAGGCGACGCTCCTCGACGGTGCCGTGCTGCTCGACCGGCTGGCCGAGGAGACCGGCTCCCCGGCCGCCACCCGCGCAGCCGCGCGCGTCCGCGACACCGACCTCGACCCGGCGGAGCGCCTGGCCGCCGTCGACGACCCGCGCATCGTCGCCGAGGTCGAGGACGCCCCGCTCACCTCGCTCCGCACCCACTCAGCCACCCAACTGCTCGACGTCGAACGCACCCGCGCCGGCGTCGGCGCCTGGTACGAGTTCTTCCCCCGCTCCGAAGGCGCGAAGAAGAACCCGGACGGCTCGTGGAAGAGCGGCGACTTCCGCACCGCGGCCCGCCGCCTGCCCGCCGTCGCGCGGATGGGCTTCGACGTCATCTACCTGCCGCCGATCCACCCCATCGGCACCACCGCCCGCAAGGGGCCGAACAACACGCTCACCCCCGGACCGAACGACCCCGGCAGCCCCTGGGCGATCGGCTCCCCCGAGGGCGGCCACGACGCGATCCACCCGGACCTCGGCACCGAGGACGACTTCCGCGACTTCGTCGAGACGGCGAAGAACACCGGCATGGAAGTGGCGCTCGACTTCGCGCTGCAGTGCTCCCCCGACCACCCATGGGTCACCCAGCACCCGGAGTGGTTCACGCAGCGCGCCGACGGCTCGATCGCGACTGCCGAGAACCCGCCGAAGCGCTACCAGGACATCTACCCGATCCAGTTCGACACCGACCCCGAGGGCCTGGTCACCGAGGTCGAGCGTGTCCTGCGCCACTGGATCGCCTTCGGCATCCGCATCTTCCGCGTGGACAACCCGCACACCAAGCCGCTGTGGTTCTGGGAGCGGGTCATCCGAGAGATCCGCGACGAGCACCCCGACACCGTGTTCCTCGCCGAGGCGTTCACCCGCCCGGCGATGATGCGCGCGCTCGCCGAGGCCGGGTTCCAGCAGTCGTACTCGTACTTCACCTGGCGGAACACGAAGGAGGAGATCGAGGACTACTTCACCGAGCTCTCCCACGAGACGAGCGACTACCTGCGCCCGAACCTCTTCGTGAACACCCCCGACATCCTCACCGAGTACCTGCAGTTCGGCGGCCGCGCCGGCTACAAGGTGCGTGCGGCGCTCGCCGCCACCGGTGCGCCGACGTGGGGCATGTACGCCGGGTACGAGCTCTTCGAGGACGTCGCCCGCCCGGGCTCCGAGGAGAACATCGACAACGAGAAGTACGAGTACAAGCCGCGTGACTTCGCCCTGGCCGAGGCCGAGGGCGCATCCCTCGCCCCGTACGTCACGATGCTCAACCGGTTCCGCGCCGCGCACCCCGCGCTCCGGCAGCTGCGGAACCTGCACGTGCACGCCGCCGACGACCCGGCGATCGTCGTCTACTCGAAGCACCTGCCGGCGGAGTTCATCCGCTCGGGTCGCGCCGACACCGTGATCGTGGTCGTCAACGTCGATCCGCACTCCGCCCGTGAGGCCACCGTGCACCTGGACCTCGCCGTACTCGGTCTGCCGACCGAGGGCCTGTTCGACGTCCGTGACGTCGTGACCGGTCAGCGCTGGACCTGGGGCGCGTCGAACTACGTCCGCCTGGACGCGTTCCAGGAGCCCGTGCACCTGCTCGTCGTGGAAGGACCCCACCGATGACCACCGACCCGACCGACCCCACGAAGCGCGGACCGGCCGTCCCGCCGGTACCGCCTCCGCCGCCGGCCGTGCCGCGGTACGAGCCGAAGGTCTCCGCCCCGGACGAAGACCTTCCAGGCGCCCCGCCGACCGAGCGCGAGGCACCCGACCGCGGCGTGGCGGAGTCCGCCACGCTCGCGGGGCACCCCGCCGACCCGACGCATCCGCGGCAGCCGTCCGTCGCGGCCGCCGCCCCGTCGGACACCCCGAAGCCCCCGACGTCCGGGGCCACCCCCGTCGTCCGGCCCGCCTCCGTCGACGCCCCGGACGCCCCCACGGCTGCTGCCGCGGCTCCGGCGTCCACCGCGGAGCCGGTCCCGGCCGCGGCTCACGCCGGTGCGCCCACGGACCCGCGTCCGGTACCGATCGAGGACTGGCTGCGTCTGCAGGTCGCCGAGGGCCGCTGGTCCCAGCCGCACGACGTGCTCGGCCCGCACCCGGTCGACGGCGGCACCAGCGTGCGCGTCGTCCGGCACCTGGCCCGCGCGGTTCGGGTCGTGCGCCCCGACGGCGACGACATCGAGCTCACGCACGAGGGCGACGGGCTCTGGGCCGGCGCCACGACCGGTTCGCTCGGTCGCTACCGCGTCGAGTCGGAGTACGACTACGACGAGTCCTCGGACGAGGACGACGCCACCTGGACCACCGACGACGCGTACCGGTTCGCCCCGACGCTCGGCGAGCTCGACCTGCACCTGTTCGGCGAGGGCCGTGACGAGCAGCTCTGGCACCACCTCGGCGCACACGCACGCACCGTCGACGGGGTCGACGGGGTCGCGTTCGCCGTCTGGGCACCCCGTGCCACCGCCGTCCGCGTGATCGGCGACTTCGAGGGCTGGGAAGGCCGCACCACCGCGATGCGCCGCCTGAGCGACCTGGGCGTCTGGGAGCTGTTCTGGCCCGGCGCCGTCGTCGGCCAGCGTTACAAGTTCCAGATCCTCACCGACTCCGGCTGGGTGGAGCGGGCCGACCCGTTCGCCCGCGAAGCCGAGATCGCACCGGCGACGGCATCGGTCGTCACCGAGTCCACGTACACGTGGTCCGAGGGCGACGCCGCGTGGATGGAGCGCCGCGCCCAGACCACCACGCACGACGCCCCGATGAGCGTCTACGAGGTGCACCTCGGCTCGTGGCGCCCCGGCCTGTCGTACCGCGAGGTCGCCGACCAGCTCATCGGCCACATGGAGTACACCGGCTTCACCCACGTGGAGTTCCTGCCGCTCGCCGAGCACCCGTTCGGCGGCTCGTGGGGGTACCAGGTCACCGGGTACTACGCGCCGACCGCACGCTTCGGCTCCCCCGACGACCTGCGCTACCTGATCGACCGCCTGCACTCCGCGGGCATCGGCGTGATCATGGACTGGGTCCCCGGGCACTTCCCAAAGGACGAGTGGGCCCTCGGCCGCTTCGACGGCTACGCGCTGTTCGAGCACCCGGACCCGCGCCGCGGCGAGCAGCTCGACTGGGGCACCTACGTGTTCGACTTCGGGCAGCCGCAGGTGCGGAACTTCCTGGTCGCGAACGCGCTGTACTGGTTCGAGGAGTTCCACATCGACGGCCTCCGGGTCGACGCGGTGGCCTCGATGCTCTACCTCGACTACTCCCGCACGGACTGGCTGCCGAACATCCACGGCGGCCGCGAGAACCTCGACGCGATCGCGTTCCTGCAGGAGACCAACGCGACGGCGTACAAGCGCTACCCCGGCATCGTGATGATCGCCGAGGAGAGCACCTCGTGGCCGGGCGTGACCCAGCCGACGAGTGCCGGCGGGCTCGGGTTCGGGCAGAAGTGGAACATGGGCTGGATGCACGACTCGCTCGAGTACGTGCAGCGTGACCCGGCGTTCCGCAGCTACCACCACGACGAGATCACGTTCTCGTTCGTCTACGCGTTCAGCGAGCAGTTCACCCTGCCGATCAGCCACGACGAGGTCGTGCACGGCAAGGGATCGCTGTACGGCAAGATGCCCGGCGACGAGTGGCAGAAGCTCGCGAACGTGCGCGCCTACCTGGCGTTCATGTGGGCGCACCCCGGCAAGCAGCTGCTGTTCATGGGCCAGGAGTTCGCGCAGCCCTCGGAGTGGTCCGAGGTGAAGGGGCTCGACTGGTGGCTCCTCGACCAGCCCGGCCACCGGGGCGTGCAGGACCTCGTCGCGGAGCTCAACCGCGTGTACAAGGACTCCCCCGCGCTCTGGACGCACGACGCGACGGCCGACGGGTTCGAGTGGCTCGAGGGCGGCGACGCACCGCACTCGACCCTCGGGTTCCTGCGGAAGGACGGCGCCGACCGCGTCGCGGTGTTCGTGAACTTCTCCGGCGTGCCGGTGGAGCGTCGTTTCGGGCTGCCGACCGCTGGCGAGTGGCACGAGGTCCTCAACACCGATGCTGCCGAGTACGGCGGCTCCGGAGTCGGCAACCTCGGCGTCGTCACGGCGGAGGACACCCCGTGGGCGGGCCGTCCCGCTTCGGCGCACCTGGTGGTGCCGCCGCTCGGCGCCGTCTGGCTGAAGCTGGCCCCGTAGCCCGACCCGCGTCCCGGACGCGACCGACAGACGGACGGGAGGCCCGGTGCCAGCTGGCACCGGGCCTCCCGTCCGTCCGTCGCCGGGTCCATCGCGATGTTCGGGACGCCGTCGTGTCCGCGAGACGCCGTCGTGTCCTCGAGACGCCCCGGAAACGCCGAGACGCCGCCGAATTCGGCGGCGTCTCGGTGTGACGACGGCGTCTGCAACGCCGCATCGTCTAGTACAGGGCGCTCGCGAGGCGGCGACGCGCCGCGACCACGCGCGGGTCGTCACTGCCGATGAGCTCGAAGTACTCGACGAGCCGGACGCGCAGGGCCTCCCGGTCGTCGCCGAACACCGTCGGCACGAGGTCGAGCAGACGCCCGAAGGCGTCGTCGACGTGCCCGCCCGAGATGTCCAGGTCGGCGACGGCGAGCTGCGCCTGGACGTCCTGCGGGCCGGCGGCCGCAGCCGCACGGATCTCGTCCGCCGTGCGCCCGTTCAGCCGGTCGAGCAGCGACACCTGCGCGAGCCCGGCCACGGCCATCTGGTCGTGCGGGTCCTGCAGGATGGCGGTCTTGTACTCCTCGATCGCGGTGGCGTAGTCGCCCCGCTCGATCGCGTCGTACGCGGCCTGGTGGTGCGGCGGGAGCGGTTCCGGCTCCGGCTCGCCCTGCTCGGCAGCCTCGACCGGGGCAGCCCCGTCGACGGTCACACGGCCGGACACGCCGTTCTGCTCGGCGGCCTGGAGCACCTGCTCGTAGACGTCACGGACCTGCGCCTCCGGCAGTGCCCCGACGAACAGCCCGAGCGGGCGTCCGCCGATCACGGCGGCCACGGTGGGGATCGACTGCGCCTGGAAGGCCTGCACGAGCTGCGGGTTCGTGTCGGCGTCCACCTTGGCGAGCACCACGCGGCCGTCGTACTCCGCGGTGAGCTGCTCGAGGATCGGTGAGAGCTGCTTGCACGGCCCGCACCACTCGGCCCAGATGTCCACGATGACCGGGACGACGTTCGACAGTTCGAGGACGTCCTGGAACGTGGCGTCGGTGACGTCGATCACGAGCGACGGGACCGTCGGGCCGGCACCGTTCGCGGTGCCGACGTCGGAACCGGGCGCGGCTCCGGCGGGACCCGCCGGGGCCGGAGCACCGGACGGCTGGGGCGGCCGCTGTGCGCGGTCGACGAGGGACGACAGGTCCACGGCTCCGCGGAGCCCGGACGGGGTCGGGGGGATGTTGCTCATTGCACCTCACTCGCTGCTGTCAGGCCCTGCGTGAACCCGAGCAGGACCACTTTGCCATCCGAGGCGACCGGCGGCACGTAGAAGAGCAACTGGACGCTGTAGGTCGCGCTGATGCCCTTCTTGCTCGTGTCCACGCCGGACAGCGCCTTCACGGCACCCTCGGTGTTCACCTCGGCGCCCGACGCGGTCGGGGTCACCTTCTCGATCTCGTCCAGGTCGGCGGAGACCAGGGCGCCGGCGTCGTCGGTCGCGATGGCGACGGCGGAGTCGGCGGGGACCTCGGACGAGTACTCGATCTTCGCCGTGTCCGGCAGGGCCTTGGCCTTCTTGTCCTTGTAGGCCTTGCCGATGGTCGTCCGGAGCGCGTCGCCCTCGGTCGCGAACAGGTCGGCGTACTCGCTGGCGGTGTCCTTCGACAGGATGTCGCCGTAGGCGGTCGCGACCTGGTCCGGCTGGATCGTCAGGAGTTTCGACTCCGGCGCGAGCAGCGCGGCGCCGATCGTCGTGGGGGCGAGGCTCGGGATCTTCGCGTCGGCCTCGAGCGAGACGTCGTACGCCACCTTGTAGGGATCGCGGGCGGTGTCCTGCACCAGGGTCAGGGCCTGCGGGGCCGACTTGGCGTCGCAGTCCTCGGCGACGATCGTGAAGACCGTGCGCGGCCAGGTGTCGGTCTGCTGCGGCAGCGCGACGCACACCTGTGCGGCCGAGATCGCCGGCGGCGCCTTGACGTCCGAGTCCTTGCCACGGATCGAGTAGTTGGCCAGGCGGAGGTCGAGTGCCGCTCCGGAGAACCGGGTCCGCGCCAGGTCGCGGTCGCGCGCCCCGTCGGCCTGCTTCGCGACGGCCGCGGTGCGCTGCACGATGCGGGTGATCTGCTGCTTGGTCGCGGCGGTCGGCTCGGTGGTCTCCGCTGCCCCCGTGGCGGTGGCCGTCGGGGTCGGCGTGGCGAGCGAGGGGTCCCCTCCCTGCGGCCAGTAGTCCGAGGAGCAGCCGGCCAGGGTCAGGGCACCGACGAGCAGCACCGGGACGCCGACGAACGCACGCGTGCCGCGACGACCGCGACGCGGCACCTGGGCTCCGGCGGCGGCGGCACGGCGGGAGGCACGCACCCGCGGCGGACGGCTGCCACCGCTGCGACGGCGGGGACCGCGGCCACGGCGCTGGTGCAGGAAGGCGAGGACGAGCAGCACGAGACCTCCGAGGACGAACACGCCGCCGGCCACGAGCAGCGGGCCGACCGCCGGGGTCGCGGTGTCCTGCGGCCAGGTGACGGACACGTCGCTCGGGGCTGCGGCCTGGCCGTCGCTCACGATCAGGACCGAGACGTCCTGGGGCAGGCGGACGGTGAACTGCCCGGCACCGTCGTACTCCTGGTACCAGAGGTCACTGCCCTTCGGCGACGGGACGCTCGTCTCGCTGCCGGAGGTCGACCCGACGAGCGACCCCTTCTCGGCGTCGAAGCGGAGCGTGGTGTGCTCGGCGTCACCGATCCAGGCGTCGACGTCGGCGGTCTTGCCGTACGCCGCGAAGACCTTGCCGGAGCCGGACACGTTGATGCGCTGGTAGCCGGGGTTGGCGTTGAGGGTCGTCCCCGGGATCACCGTCACCGGGGCGGAACTGGTCGTCGAACTCTCGGCCACGAGCGAGGACGGCGGCGCGAACACGGTCCGCTGCCCCACCGCCAGCGCGACGAGCAGCAGGCCGATGACGAAACTGACGATCGCCAGGACGAATCGCACGAACTCTCTCCCTACCGCGCCGGGGTGGGGATGTCGGCGCGCGAATCAGCGACTCAGGATAGCGAGCAACGCTGGACAGCGCATCAATCCGCGCTGTCGCCGGACTCAGACGACCCGCTTCGGCCGCCACTACAATCGACCGCGGGCCGATCCGGGCCCTCCGCCGAGCACCCAGGAGCGACACGTGGCGAACGACGAGGCCGAGTTCGGGACCGAGCTGCGCGGGTACCGCCGCGACGAGGTGGAGCGTTCGCTGAACGACCTGCGCCGCGAGCTCATCAAGTCGAACAACGACCGCGCCGACGCCGCGAAGGAGATCCGTCTCCTGCAGGCCCGTGTGTCCGAGCTGCAGGGCGAGCTCGACGAAGCCGGCACCCCCACCTACAGCGGTCTGGGCACCCGCCTCGAATCCACCCTGCGCGTCGCCGAGGAGCAGTCGACCCGGCTCATCAGCCAGGCGGACATCGACGCCCAGCGTCTCCGCGCCTCGAGCCGCGCCGAGGCCGAGCGCACCGTCCGCGAAGCGCAGGAAGAAGCGCGGGACACCCTCGAGGACGCCCGCACCCGCGCCAGCAACGAGCTCACCCGCGCCCGTGCCGAAGCGGCCGACACCGTCGAGCGCGCCCGCGCCGAGGCCGGGCTGCTCGCCCAGGACGCCCGCAACGAGGCCGCCGCCGTGCGCGGTGCCGCCGTGACCGAGGCCGCCGAGGTCCGCTCCGTCGCCATCCGCGAGACCAACGCGCTCCGCGCCCAGGTGGAGCACGAGGTCGCCGAACTGCGCGAGATCGCCCAGCGCGAGTCGGCCGACGCCCGCACCGCGGCCGCCGAGCTCGACCGCGAGACCGAGCACCGCCGTTCCGTGTTCGAGGCCGACCACGCACGCCGCACCGAGGACCTCGACCGCGAGGAGACGACGCGACGCCAGGCCCTCGAGCGCGAGGTCACCGAGGGCCGTGCCGCCTGGCACCGAGAGCGTGACGAGGAGCAGCAGGCACACGCGCTGGCCCTCGAGACCGGTCGCGCCGAGCTCGAGTCCGAGGTCACCCGCCGTCGCGCCGAGCTCGACAGCGAGATCGCCGACCGCCGCCGGGAGCTCGACGAGGAACTCGCCGCCGCCCGCGCCGGCTGGGACCGCGAACTCGCCGCGGCCCGCACCGCCCTCGCGCAGGAGATCGAGGCCGCCCAGGCGCAGCTCCGGGTCGACGAGGAGCAGACGCGCGTCGAGAACGCACGTCTGGTGCAGGAGACCGCCGACCGGATCGCCCGCGAGCTCGAGGAGCACGACGCCCGGATCGCGCAGGAGCGTGCCGAGGCCGACGCCGCAGCCGAGCGGGCCGTCCGCGAGCACGAGAACGCCATCGCGGCCCGCCGGGAGCGCGAGCACGCCGAGGTCGACGCCGAGATCGCCGACCGCCGCACCGCCGAGCTCGGGGTGCTCGAAGCCGAGCGCACCGCCCTCGAGCAGGAGATCGCCACCGCCCGCGCCGGTCTGGCCAAGGAGCGCGACGAGGTCCGTGCCGAGATCGCCCGTGAGCGCGATGAGGCCCGCACCACGCTCGAGTCGGAGCTCGCGTCACGTCGTGACGACGCCGAACAGGACTACCTGCAGAAGCACCACGAGACCGTGACCGAGACGCAGAAGTACCTGGACGAGGCGAACCTGCAGCTCGCCGAGGCCACGCGCCGCGCGACCGAGGCCCGTGAGCGCGCCGAGCGCCTGCAGCAGGAGGCCGACGACCTCGAGCGCACCAGCACCGCCGAGGCGCAGGAGCACGCGCGCACCATCGTCGCCGACGCGCAGGACCGGGTGCACCGGATGGTCGCCGACGCCGAGGAGCGCACGGCCGGCATCATCGCCGAGGCCGAGGACCGCCTGGCGGCGATCCGGACCGAGCGCGAAGCCGTCGCCGGCTACCTCGAGAACCTTCGCGGCGTCCTCACGAACGCCACGGGCCTGCTGGGCACGGCACCCACCGCAGCCTCCGCTGCGTCCCAGGACGACGACGTGGACGTGACCGACCGCTGACGGTCGACGGCCTGGAGGCGCACCCCGCGCCTCCAGACCGGCTCACCTGACCGGCGCGGCGGGCTGCTGGGCGTACCCCGACCGTTCCTCAGACCGGCCAGTGGGTGGGCAGCGGCGCGCTGCCCGGCACGACGAGGTCGGCGATCGCGTCGAGGACGATCCGCACGTACCGCTCCCCCACCCACAGGTGCTTCGCACCCGCGACGGGCACCACCCGGACGTTCGGGGCGAGCGCGAACCGCCTCGCCGCCGCGTCCGGCTGCAGGAAGTCGTCGTGCTCCGGGACGAGCGCCACGACCGGGACGTCGACGGCTGCCCAGCGCGCGAGTTCTTCGTCGGACGTGCGGTGCAGCGGCGGGGACAACAGGACGACCCCGGCGACCGTGCCGGCCTCGACGTGCTCGAGCGCGTGCTTGAGGATCACCTCGGTCCCGAACGACCAGCCGACCAGCCAGGGTGTCGGCAGACCGCGGTCGACCACCTCGGCGACGGCTGCACGGAGGTCGAACCCCTCGGACACCCCCTCGCCGAAGACACCCTCGGACGTGCCGCGCGGTGACGTCACCGAACGGAAGTTGAACCGCAGGACCGCGATGTCCGCGAGCGCCGGCAACCGTGCGGCCGCCTTCTTGAGCACGTGTGAGTCCATGAACCCGTGCGCGGTGGGCAGCGGGTGGAGCGTGACGATCGCGCCGCGGGACGGGAGATCGGCGGGCTCGGCGAGTTCGCCGACGAGGGTCAGGTGGTCGTCCGTGACGAGCTCGACGTCGGTGCGACGGGCGGGGAGTTCCGTGGCCGACCGGATCTCCGCGTCGGGCGTGGCGTCGTGCTCGGTCATGCGATGCTCCAGCAGTGGTTGTGCCAGTGCCGCCGCGACGCCAGGTCAGCGGCGTCGCCCAGGACCCCGTCGGCACGCCACACCACGACGTGCGCGGTGCCCGGCAGGACCGTGCCGCCACAGCCCGGGCAGATGTACTCCTTCTGCGCGGACGCGGCGGAGATCGGCTGCACCTGGTACTCGCGTCCCCTGCGGTGCTCGGTGCGCTTCCACGAACCCATCAGCCGGTCGAGGGTGGTCTCCTCGTCAGGCTCGACGTCGCGACCGCGGGGACGCCGCGGTCGGTTGCTGCGCGGCACCCGAGCAGCCGATCAGTACCAGTTGTTGGCCTGGCTGTGACCCCACGCACCACAGGGGGTGCCGTAGACGCCGGCGATGTAGTTGAGGCCCCACGTGATCTGCGTCGCGGGGTTCGTCTGCCAGTCGGCGCCGGCCGTGGCCATCTTGCTGCCCGGGAGTGCCTGCGGGATGCCGTAGGCACCGCTCGGGTTGTACGCGTTGACGCGCCAGCCGGACTCCTTGTTCCACAGCGAGACGAGGCAGTTGTACTGGTCGGTGCCCCAGCCGCGGGCGGTGACCTGCTCCAGGGCGATCGCCTGCGCACTGCCCGGGTCGGGGGTCGCAGCGACGGCAGCGAGGGTGTTGGCGGCCGAGACCGGCTCGGTCTCGGCAGCTGCTGCGTCGGCGGTGTCGTCGGTGGCCTCGGCGTCGGCCTCGTCGGCTTCTTCGACGACGGGCTTCACGACCTTCGGGGCCGGCACCGTGACGTCGTAGCCGTCACGGTCGGCGGCGACCTCGCCGTAGGTGCCGTGCGCGGTGTACTGCTGCGGCGCCGGCGACTTCACGAGGACCGGGGTGTCGACGGCGGCCTGGGCGACGTCGGCCTGCAGCGGGTTGAACAGCGAGGCGCCTGCGAACAGGAACACGCCGACGAAGGACATCATCGGGGCCGTCGCGCGCTTGCGGGCGACGGTGTTCACCGAGGAGACGCGGGCGGGCTGGGCGAGCGTCGCCGTCGCGCGGCGCTGGACCGTCGCGGTGCGCTGCTTCGCCGTGTGCTGGACCGCCTCGTCGAGGGCGTCGTGGGCGAAGGACGCCACGCGCTCGTCGGACACGCGGTTGGCGGCCACCGACTTCGGCGTCGCGACCGGGCCCGTCATCGCCGACGTGGCCGGTGGGGTCACCCCGAGAGCCGACGTGTCCGTCGATCGGGTTCGCTGCATTGCCGCGCGGCGCTCACCGGAAGCCTGGAGGCCGAGGTGCTCGCGGGAATCGCGGTCGGAGCTTGAGTCTGCCGTGTGCCTGCCCATGAGTAGGACCAGGGTAACGGAACGATCACGGAAAGCGAAGCACCTGGGGACAGCGCGTCGTCATCGGACCGCGAGCATGACCTCCACGACGGCGTCGAGCAGCGCGTCGACCTGGGCTTCGCGGTACCCGCCGTGCTTCGGACGGAAGACGATCGAGCGGACCTCGGTCAGGCTGAGCGGCTTGCCCTCACGGAAGTAGCCGTCGAGCCGGGCCGCGAACGCGTCGACGTCCTTCGGGTGGTAGCCGGTGCCGAGGACGCTGACCCGGCTGAACCGCTGGCCGTCGGGTCGCTCGAGCCGCGCGACGACGTCGGAGGCCTTCGTCCGCGCTTCGGAGTACCAGGCCTTCTTGCCGACCTCGCTCATCTCGCGCTCACGCTCACGGGCGGCGAAGGCGTCCTCGAGCCGCTCCAGGGCGGCGTCGACGTGCGACGTGGAGTACCCGCCCTTGCGCATGGAGAACGCCGTGGCACGGATCTTCGCGGCCTCGATGCCGGGGGCGCTGTCGTCGGCGGAGTACGCGCGCCGGGCGTCCTCGAGGAAACGCTCGACTTCGTCGACGTCGTAACCGAGGGCGGAACGGGCTGCGGTCGGGAAGGTGGTGGCCACGGCGTCATTCTGCCAGTCCCGACCCGTGGCACAACCTGGACGCGCTGAGTGCCGCGTTCAGCCCCGCGTCGGGAAGGGCGGTGTCGCAGGGTCAGTGGTTGACGACGAGGTAGAGCACGTAGGCGACCGCGGCCGACGGCAGGATGCTGTCGATCCGGTCCAGCAGACCACCGTGTCCGGGCAGGAACGACGAGATGTCCTTGATGCCGAGGTCACGCTTGATCATCGACTCGGTCAGGTCACCGAGGGTGGCGGAGCCGGAGATGAGCACCCCGAGCACCACACCGGTCCACCAGGGCAGGCCGAGCATGAGCCAGGCGACCAGGATGCCGACGACGATGCTCGCCGCCACGGACCCGGCGAAGCCCTCCCAGGTCTTCTTCGGGCTGATGCGCGGTGCCATCGGGTGCTTGCCGAAGTTGAGCCCGGTCGCGTACGCACCGGTGTCGACCGCGACCACCACGAGGATGAACCCGATCACCCAGAGCTGGCCGTCCGGCTGCGCGGACAGCAGGACGACGCAGGCGCCGAGCAGGGAGATGTACGCCTGCACGAACAGGCCGTTCGTGAGGTCACGGGCGACGTTGCCCGCCGGCGGCTTCGGCCGCGCGAGGGCGACCTCGACCAGCCGCCAGACGCTGATCAGGACGATGCCACCGAGCAGGGTGAACAGCGCTGCCACCTGGCCCAGCAGGAACGCCGCCGGCACGATCGCGATCGCGACGGCCACGCTCGGGATCCGCGGGACGTCGCGTCCGGCGAACCGCATCGCGCTCGTCAGCTCGTACACCCCCACGCCGAGCAGGAAGGCCGCGACCACCATGAAGGACGGCTTCCAGAGGAGCAGCGTGCCGAGCATGACGACGGCGAACACGAGCGCGATGCCGATCGCCGCCGGCAGGTTGCGCCCGGTCCGTGCCGTCAGCGCTTCGTTGCGCGCGCCGAAGTCGGCCTTCCGCTGGCGGAGCTGCGCCTCGAAGTCGGTGCGGGCCGCTCGAGCGCGCGCATCGAAGTCCTGACGGAGCCCCTTCTTCACGGGCCCGCTCGACGCGGGCCCGTGCTCTGCTGTGGGGCGGTCATCGCCCTGGTCGGAGCGACGCATCAGACCTCGAGGAGTTCGGCTTCCTTCTTCTTCAGCGACTCGTCGATCTGGTCGACGTGCTTCTTCGTCAGGGCCTCGAGGTCCTTGTCGCCGCGCGAGATCTCGTCGTCGGAGATCTCACCCTTGAGTGCGTCGAGGTCGTCCTTGGCCTTGCGGCGGATGTTCCGGACGACGACCTTGTGGTCTTCGCCCTTCGTCCGCACGAGCTTGACGAACTCCTTGCGGCGGTCCTTGGTGAGCTCCGGGATCGTCACGCGGACGATGTCACCGTCGTTCGTCGGGCTGGCGCCGAGGTTCGGGAACGTCGCGATGGCACGCTCGATCTCCTTGAGCGCCGTCTTGTCGTACGGCGTCACGATGAGCGTGCGGGCTTCGGGTGTCTGCAGCGACGCGAGCTGCGCGAGCGGCGTCGGCGTGCCGTAGTACTCGACCGGGATCTTCTGGAAGAGCGCCGCGTTGATGCGGCCGGTGCGGACGGTCGAGAAGTCGTCCTTGGCGACCTCGACAGCCTTCGCCATCTTCTCGGTGGCTTCGGTCAGGACATCACTGATCACGGTGTTACTCCTTCGGTACTGGCGTCGAGTCTAGTCAGCGCCGGGGGTCAGTTGCTGACGACGGTGCCGATGCGCTCGCCACGGATCGCGGCCTGGACGTTGCCCTCGCCCTCCATGCCGAAGACGTGCATCGGCATGCCGTTGTCCATGCAGAGCGAGAACGCGGTGGCGTCGACGACCTTGAGGCCCTTGAGCAGCGCGTCCTGGTAGGTCACGTGGTGCAGCTTCTCGGCGGTGGCGTCCTTCTTCGGGTCGGCGGTGTACACGCCGTCGACGCCGTTCTTGGCGACGAGGACCTCGTCCGCCTTGATCTCGAGCGCACGCTGCGCCGCCACCGTGTCGGTGGAGAAGTACGGCAGTCCGGCACCGGCGCCGAAGATGACGACCCGGCCCTTCTCGAGGTGCCGCTCGGCGCGCCGCGGGATGTACGGCTCCGCGACCTGGGTCATCGCGATCGCGGACTGCACGCGGGTCGCAGCGCCCGCCTGCTCGAGGAAGTCCTGCAGTGCGAGCGCGTTCATCACCGTGCCGAGCATGCCCATGTAGTCGGCGCGTCCGCGGTCCATGCCGCGCTGCGAGAGCTCGGCCCCGCGGAAGAAGTTGCCCCCGCCGACGACGATCGCGATCTCGACCTCGCGCGCGGCGACGGCGATCTCCTTGGCGATGGTGCCGATCACGTCGGGGTTCACCCCGAGGGAGCCGGCGCCGAACGCCTCTCCCGACAGCTTCAGCAGAACGCGGCGTCGTCCGGTCTTCTCGTCGGTCATCTGGTCCGCACCCTTCGTCGTGGTCTCGTGGAAATGTACTCGCGGATGTGTCGCGCGCGTGTCGTGCCGGCGCGCGCGAAAAACGGGGCCAGGAACCGCGTTGGTTCCTGACCCCGTCACGGGTTCGTTACGCGCCGACCTTGACGCGGGCGAAGCCCTGGATCGTGATGCCGGCGTTCTCGGCGGCCTTCGCGACGGAGATCTTGTTGTCCTTCGCGTAGTCCTGGTCGAGGAGCGACACCTGCTTGATGTAGGCGTTCACCCGGCCCTCGACGATCTTCGGGAGGGCGGCCTCGGGCTTGCCCTCTTCGCGCGTGATCGCCTCGACGGTCGCGCGCTCCTTCTCGATGGCGTCGGCCGGGACCTCGTCGCGGGTCAGGTAAGTCGGGTTCGCGAACGCGACGTGCTGCGCGATCGAACGTGCCTCGGCAGCGTTGTCGCCCTCGTACGCGATGACGACGGCGATCTGCGGCGGCAGGTCCTGGCTGGTCTTGTGCAGGTAGATCTCGAAGGCCGAGCCCTCGACACGGCGGACCGTGCGGACCTCGAGCTTCTCGCCCAGCGCGGCAGCGGCCTCGTTGACGACCTCGAGGACGGTCTTGCCGTCCAGCGGTGCGGCGTTGGCAGCAGCGACGTCGGCGGCACCGGCAGCGGCGACCGCACCCAGCACCTTGTCGGCGAGGGTCGTGAACTTCTCGTTCTTCGCGACGAAGTCGGTCTCGCTCGCGAGCTCGACGACCGTGGCGGCGCCGTTCTCGGAGGTGGCGACGACGACGCCCTCGGAGGTGGCACGGTCGTCGCGCTTGGCGACGGCCTTGGCACCCTTGATGCGGAGCAGCTCGACGGCCTTGTCGTAGTCGCCGTCGGCCTCGACGAGCGCGTTCTTCGCGTCCATCATGCCGGCGCCGAGGTCCTCGCGGAGCTTCTTCACGTCAGCAGCGGTGAAGTTTGCCATTGACTGGAGTCCTTTCTGGACTGTACGTGTGTGGAGAGTGGAACTGGGGCGCCGGACCCGGTCGGGTCCGGCGCCCCGGTGGCTCACTCGGCGGGGGTGGTCTCCGCGGCTGCCTCGGCCTCGGCCGTCGGCTCCGCGTTCTTCGCCTCGTCGGCGATCGGCTCGCCGATCTCCTTCGCGGCGACCTGCGCGTCAGCGTCGTTCTCCTCGACCGGAGCGGCGGGCGCCTCCGTCGTGGCGGCGGTCTCGCCACCGAGGAGCTCCTGCTCCCACTCGGCGAGGGGCTCGCTGGCCTCGTCCTCGTCGCCACCGTTGTGGCGGGTCTTCAGGCCCTCGGCCGCGGCGTCGGCGACGATGCGGGTGAGGAGACCGACGGAGCGGATCGCGTCGTCGTTGCCCGGGATCGGGTACGTGATCTCGTCGGGGTCGCAGTTGGTGTCGAGGATGCCGATGATCGGGATACCGAGCTTCTGCGCCTCGTCGACGGCGAGGTGCTCCTTCTTGGTGTCGACGATCCAGAGCGCGCTCGGGGTCCGCGTGAGGTTGCGGATACCACCGAGGGTCTTGTGGAGCTTGTCCAGCTCGCGCTTCTTGATGAGGAGCTCCTTCTTGGTGAAGCCCTTCGTCGTGTCGTCGAAGTCGATCTCCTCGAGCTCCTTCATACGCGCGAGGCGCTTGGAGACCGTCTGGAAGTTCGTGAGCAGACCGCCGAGCCAACGCTGGTTGACGTACGGCTGGCCGACGCGGGTCGCCTGCTCGGCGATGGAGCCCTGGGCCTGCTTCTTGGTGCCCACGAAGAGGATCGTGCCACCGTGCGCGACCGTCTCCTTGACGAAGTCGTACGCGCGGTCGATGAAGGCCAGCGACTGCTGCAGGTCGATGATGTGGATGCCCGAGCGCTCGGCGAGGATGAAGCGCTTCACCTTCGGGTTCCACCGACGGGTCTGGTGTCCGAAGTGGACGCCGCTGTCGAGCAGCTGGCGGATGGTGACGACGGCCATGTGCCGTCCTCCTTCTGTGTTCTCGGCGCGCAGCCGTGCTCTCGCACGTCGCTGCGGACCTGTTGCGGTTGTGTCGATCACGACCGTCGGTCGTGGTCCCTGGTGTCCTGGCACGCGACCGCCCGCTCGTGAGAGCGGGACCGGTGGTCGGGTACCGAGCCGATGAGGGCCTGGTGGACACGCGAAGTCAGCGCGCATCAGCACGCTGCTGGATAGATGCTAACAGAAGGGAGGCCCGGATCACGCGCGCCTCGCGGCTGACGTGATCCGGGCCTCCTGTCCGGTCGGTGGTGCGGATCCGCGCGGATCCGCACGTCCTGATCAGGCCTTGGCGTCCGCCGTGTCGCCGTCGGCGGAGATGCCCATCTCCTCCAGCGAGCGGCCCTTCGTCTCCGGGATCTTCGCGATGACGAAGAAGAGCGACAGCAGCGCGAACAGCGCGTAGATGCCGTAGGTGACGGTGAGGTTGAAGCCGGAGAGGACCGGGAACGAGATCGTCACGATGAAGTTCGCGATCCAGTTGGCGGCCGAACCGATGCCGAGCGCCGTGGCACGGATGCGGTTCGGGAACATCTCGCCGAGCAGCACCCACATGAGCGGACCCCACGTGGCGCCGAAGGACACGACGAAGAGGTTCGCGAAGATCAGCGCGATGACGCCCCAGGAGCCGGGGAGGCTCGGGCTGCCGTCGACGATCGTCGCCTGCGAGAACGCGATGGCCACCATGGTGAGCGAGACGAACATGCCAGCGGAACCGGCGACGAGCAGCGGCTTGCGGCCGACCTTGTCGACCAGGAAGATCGCCACGAAGGTGACGGCGACGTTGACCACCGAGGTGATCGTGGAGATGAGGAACGAGTCCTCCTCCTTGAAGCCGACGGCCTGCCAGAGCGTCGTCGAGTAGTAGAAGATCACGTTGATGCCGACGAACTGCTGCAGCACGGCCAGGATGATGCCCACCCAGACGATCGGCTGGAGCCCGAAGCGGTTGCCCCGGATGGAGCCCTTCTTCTCGTTGGCTTCCTTCTTGATGCCGTCCTGGATCTCCTCCAGGCTCGTGTTCACGGTGTCGCGCGGGACGATCTTGCCCATCACGACGCGCGCGTCGTCAGCACGGCCCTTGGTGAGCAGGTAGCGCGGGGACTCCGGCAGGGTGATCGCCAGGACGCCGTAGACGACCGAGGGGATCACGCCGACCAGGAACATCCAGCGCCAGGCCGCCAGGCCCCACACCTCGGCCGAGGCGCTGCCCGCCGTGACGGCGAAGAGCTGGTCGGACAGGAGCGCGGCGAAGATACCGAGCGTGATCGCCAGCTGCTGGAACGAGGCCAGGCGCCCGCGGATCGCCTTCGGGGAGACCTCGGAGATGTACGCCGGTGCGATGACCGACGCGGTCCCGATGCCGAGCCCGCCGACGAGACGCCAGATCACGAGGTCCCACGTGGCGAACGCGAACGCGGACCCGATCGACGAGACGAAGAACAGCACCGCGGCCCAGAACATGATCCGGGTGCGGCCGTAGCGGTCGGCGAGACGACCGGCGAAGTACGCGCCGAACGCACAGCCGATCAGGGCCGATGCGACGGCGAAACCGCTCGCCGCGTCGGAGAGGTCGAACTCGCCCTTGATCGCGTCGACGGCGCCGTTGATGACGGACGAGTCGAAGCCGAACAGGAAGCCACCGACCGCCGCCGCGATGGCGAACAGGGTGACCTTCCCCTTGAACGCACGGTCTTCGCCGTGCCCGGTGGTCGTGGTGGACACGATGCTCCTGGGTTCTGCCGCCGTGCTCTGGTGCAGCACGGTGCCCCGGCGGTCGGCTGGTTCGCCGTCCGAGCGGCGTTGCGTGGTCCGGAGCGGCCCCGACTGTACTCCTCGGCGGGCGGGTGGTCATAACCGGGGGCGGATCGGGACGGCGCGGGGGCGCGCGGGCTCGCTTGCGCGGCGACGCGGACGACACTGTCGCCGTCGTACGACGTCGGTTCTGTCGCTTCCGTCCTCGGCACGTTCCTCCCCAGGCCGGGAGGCGCGACTCCCCCTCCACGGATCGCCCCGGTCCGCCCCGGGGCCGGGTTCCACTGCCCAGGCTGGGGGCATGCGATCGAGTGCACGTCCCGTCCTGCTGACCGTGGTGTGCGCGGCGGTGCTGAGCGGGACCGTGGCGTTCGGTGCCGCGCCGTCGACGGGCGCCGGGGTGACGGCGGGCGCCGGGACGACGGCGGGCGCCGGGACGACGGCGGGCGCCGGGACCGAGCCGGGCCGGGTCGAGGCTCGCTGGGTCTGGCCCACCGGATCGCGTGTGGTCGAGCGAGCGTGGGAGGCACCGTCCTCCGACTACGCCGCCGGGCATCGCGGGTTCGACGTCCCCGCCACCCTCGGAGCGACCGCTTCGGCCGTGGACGACGGCACCGTGGCGTTCGCGGGTGCGGTCGGTGGCCGCACCGTCGTGACGATCGACCACGGTGGCGGGCTCGTCAGCACCCTCGACTCGGTGACGCCCTTGGTCGCCGCGGGTGATGAGGTCACGCAGGGCACGCCGGTCGGGCGGGTCTCGGTCGGGCACTGTCCTGCCTCGGCGCCGTGTGTGCACCTCGGTGCGCGGGTCGACGGCCGGTACGTCGATCCCTTGCCGTACCTGCCGTCGGCGGAGTGGCCGGTGCTGCTGCCCGAGTCGGCATGGCCCGGCTGATCGCGCACGGGCGCGAGTGTCGGGCGCACCCGGTGTCGGGCGCCCCGGGTGTCGGGTACACCGGGTGTCGGGTGGCGCACGGTTCAGGCGCGCGGGTGGGCAGTCCGGTAGACCTCGCGCAGTCGCGCCGACGACACGTGGGTGTAGATCTGCGTCGTCCCGAGGCTGGCGTGGCCGAGGAGCTCCTGCACCGCGCGCAGGTCCGCTCCCCCGTCGAGCAGGTGCGTCGCCGCGGTGTGCCGGAACGTGTGCGGGCCGCTCGGCCCCTCGCCCGGCAGGTCGCCGAGCAACCGGGCCACCACGCGGTAGGCGCTCCGGACGCCGAGTCGGGCACCACGGTCGCCGAGGAACAGCGCCACGCTGGCCGGCCCCTCCGCACGCGCGGCGACGACCGGCCGTCCGCGCTCCAGCCACGCCTCGAGCGCGTCCCGCGCCGGCACGCCGAAGGGCACCACCCGCTCCTTGCCGCCCTTGCCGAGCACCCGCACGGTCAGGCGCCCGCGGTCCAGATCGGTCACGTCGATCCCGACGAGTTCGCTGACCCGGATGGCCGCCGCGTACAGGAGTTCCACGAGAGCACGGTCCCGCAGTGCCGACGGGTCGTCCGTCGCCGCGCGGGCGCCGAGTCCGTCGAGCAGGGTACGCACCTGGTCGGCCGACACCACACGGGGCAGGTGGGCCCCGCCCTTCGGCGCGCGGAGCCGGACCCCGGCGTCGGTCGCGGTCACCCCGGTCTCGCTCGCCCACCGGGTGAACGCGCGGACGGACGAGGACCGCCGGGCGATGGTCGACCGGGCGAGCCCTCGATGATCGGCGTCCCAGAGCCAGTCACGCAGGAGCTCGAGCTCGACGTCGGTGACGCGGTCGATCCCGCGCATCTCGGCGAACACCACGAGCTGTTCGAGGTCGCTCGCGTACGCGCGGAGGGTCTGCTCGCTGAGTCCCCGCGCGTGACGGGCGTGGCCGAGGAAGGCGTCCACCGCCACCACGAGTCGACCGTCCGTCCGCGCAACCACGAAGTCAGCGTACGGCCGCCCGCCGTCATGCCAGTCCCCACCCGCCGCCACCGGGTACGACGAGCCCCTGCAACTGCGCCAGTGCGAGCGCATCGGCGACATCGGCGGGCGACATCCCCGCCCGTCGCGCGATCTCCGCCTCGGGCAGCGCGCGACGGCCGAGCGCGTCGAGGACGCGGGTCACCTCGGGGTCCTGCCGGCCGGACAGGAGCGGTTCGTCCGGCACCGCTCCCCCGCCCTGTTCCGGAGCCGTCCGCGTCGCCGCGGTCGGGTCGCCCGGGTGCACGACGATCTGTGCACGCCCCTGCGCGATGAGCCGGTGGCAACCGACCGACGCAGCGGAGGCGAACGCCCCCGGGACCGCGAACACCGGCCTGCCGAGCTGTGCGGCGTGGTGGGCGGTGTTGAGGGCCCCGGACCGCGCGCCGGCCTCGACCACGACCGTGACGTCGGCCAGCGCGGCGATCAGGCGGTTCCGGCCGAGGAAGCGCCAGCGCGTGGGCCGCGTCCCCGGAGCGGACTCGGCGAGCAGCGCTCCCTGCCGCGCCACGTTGTGGAGGAGCTGCGCGTTGCCGGCCGGGTAGAGCTGGTCGATGCCCCCCGCGAGGACCGCGACGGTGGGGGCTCCGGCGGCGACGGCGACCCGGTGCGCCACCGCGTCGATGCCGTAGGCGCCACCGCTCACGATCGCGCATCCGGCGTCCGCCGCACTCGAGGTGATCTCCGCCGCAGCCTCGGCACCGGCCACCGTGTTCGCCCGGGATCCGACGACTCCCAGCGCCGGCGTCCCGCCGCCGAGGTGTGCGCCCGTGCTGCGTGTCCAGAGCACCACGGGCGCGTGCGGGCCGAGGTCGTCCACGGCGGAGGGCCAGCCGTCACTGTCCGGCACGAGCAGACCGGCACCGACCGCACCGGCAGCCGCGAGCACGTCGCCCACCTGGACACTGGCCAGCCGCGGCCGCCAGCGTCCGACCGCGGCCTGCAGCACGCCGAGCAGGACCGCGGGGTCCTCGGCGCCGGGCACCTCGGCCTCGACGCAGTCACCCAGCAGCGCGTCGAACTCGTCGTCGGCGGCGAGCAGCACGGCGCCGAGCGCGCGCTCCGGTCCGAGCCCGGCGATGAGTTCCCCGGCGACGGAGTCCCCGGGCTCCACGATCGCGGACCACGCGACCCGCGCGGCGGCCTGGACCGGGTCGACGGCAGCGCCGCCCCGGCCGAGCATGCGTGCCACGGTGTCGAGCAGCTCCGTGCCCGCGGGTGTCACAGGGCGCTCCGCAGTGCGAGAGCGCCACGGACGTGGGCGCCCGTCGGTCGGTCGACCGCGTCGAGGTCAGCCAGCGTCCACGCCAACCGCATCACCCGGTCCCAGCCGCGCATCGTCAGGGTTCCGAGGTCGAGCGCACGGTCCAGGTCCGCCGTCGATCCGGGCTCGATCCGGCCCGCAGCCCGGAGCCACGTCCCGGTGACCTCGGCGTTCCGCGACCAGCCCGTCCCGTGCAACCGCTCCGCCATGCGGGCCCGAGCCGCCGCCACCGCAGCACGCGCCACCGCCGTCGTCGGCGTGCTGCCGTCCGCGTCGCGCATCCGTCCGGTCGTCACCCGGGGCACGAGCACCCGGATGTCCATCCGGTCGAGCAGCGGGCCGGACATCCGACCGAGGTACCGGCGGACGGTGCTCGGCGAGCACTCGCAGGGCTGCCCGTGCGCGCCGCCCGCGTTGCCGCACGGACAGGGGTTCGCGGCGAGCACGACCTGGCAGCGGGCGGGGAACTCGGCGGCACCGGCGGCACGGTGGATCGTGATCCGACCGGACTCGAGCGGCTGCCGGAGCGCGTCGAGCACGGCACGCGGGAACTCCGGGGCCTCGTCGAGGAACAGGATCCCCCCGGTGGCGCGCGACACGGCACCGGGGCGCAGCACCCCGGACCCACCGCCGATGAGCGAGACCGCCGAAGCGGAGTGGTGCGGTGCCTCCCAGGGTGGCTTCGTGCTCCACGACGCGGGCCCGAGCCCGGCGACCGACCGGACCGCGGCGACCTCGAGCGCCGTCTCGTCGTCGAGGTCGGGCAGCAGCCCGGGCAGTCGTTCGGCGAGCATCGTCTTGCCGGCACCCGGCGGCCCGAGAAGCAGGGCATGGTGTCCACCGGCAGCCGCCGCGATGAGCGCTCGGACGCCGACCGGGTTCCCCACGACGTCCGACAGCTCGGCCACGGGACGTGGCACAGCCGTGACCGGGACCGGCAGCACCGGGTCGACCTCGACCGTCGGCAGGAGCGCCCCGGCGTCGATCGCGGCCGCACGCAACGAGTCCACGCCCCGGACCCGGACCCCGGTGACCACCCTGGCCTCGGCCAGGTTGCCGACCGGCAGCACCACGCGGTCCACACCGGCGTCGCGTGCAGCGACCAGCATCGGGATCACGCCGGGGACCGGACGCACCCGACCGTCGAGGCCGAGTTCACCGATGTAGACGATGCGCTCGGAGACGTCCGGGGCGAGGCCGGCCCCGGCGAGCACGGCCATCGCGATGGCGAGGTCGAACCCGGAGCCGCGCTTCGGGATCGCCGCCGGGGTCAGGTTCACCGTGATCCGGCGTGCCGGCAGCGGGCACCCGGCGTTCGCGGCGGCGGACCGCACACGCTCACGCGCCTCGCCGAGGGAGGTGTCGGGCAGACCGATGATGCTGAACGCCGGCAGCTGGCTCGTCAGGTGCGCCTCGACCTCGATACGCCGGCCGGTGACGCCGAGCAAGGCGACGGCAGCGGCGCGTCCGATGCCGGTCACAGCACACCCGCCAGGTGTTCGACGACGGTGCGCGGCCCGTCGACGTGGACCGCGACGACGTCGATGCGGACCGAGCGGGCCGAGACCTCGGGGTGCGCGTCGAACCACTCGGGCACGAGTCGTCGCATCCGACTGAGCTTCGCCGCCGTGATCGCCTCGAACGGATGACCGGTCGCGGCTCCGGACCGGGTCTTCACCTCGATGAACGCGAGCGTGCAGGAATCCCACGCGACGATGTCGACTTCCCCCCGAGCACATCGCCAGTTCCGCTCGAGCACCCGGAATCCCCGCGCTTCGAGCCAGGTCACCGCCTGTTCTTCACCGAATCGTCCGAGTCGACCGTTCCGGAGTGATCGCCCCGGTGGACGTTGCACCTGCTGTTCCATGTCGTTGCCTCCACGACAACGATCTCCGGAATGAGCACATCGCCAGGCAGCGCAGAAGTATCTGTGGAATCAGCATGGACGGACCAGCCCTGTGGAGGAAAGAAGAAGGACCCGGGCGATCGAGATCACCCGGGTCCTGCTCCGATGAGCGTCAGTGCGCTGCTGCGTAGGCTTCCTGCACCTGCGTCGAGATACGGCCGCGGGAGGACACTTCGTACCCGTTCTCCTTGGCCCACTCGCGGATCTTGCCGAGCTCTTCCGAGTTGCCGCGCTTGGGCGCCGACTTCGGTGCGGAACCGCCACCGGTCCGACGGCCCGAGACCTTGCGCGCTGCGGCGATGTAGTCGGAGATCGCCTCGCGGAACTTGTCGACGTTGTCGTTCGACAGGTCGATCTCGTACGACGAACCGTCGAACGCGAATTCGACCGTCCGGCCTTCACCGGTGGTGATGGGCGAATCGTCGAGGTCGTCGACGAGCTGGACGGTGACCTTCTGTGCCATGGGGTGCTCCTGTTCGTGGGGCGGGAATATCCCCACCAGAATAGCGCGAACAATTCCCCGGCGGTTCAGATCGCCGGCGATTCACCCGGAAAGAAGAAGAATGAGAATTGACGATCACTCGTCGAGTGCGAGTTCCTTCGGCAGTTCGAGTTCGCGTGTCGTGAGTTCCTCGACGTTCACGTCCTTGAACGTGAGCACGCGGACGCCCTTCACGAAGCGGTCCGAACGGTAGACGTCCCACACCCAGACGTCGTTCATCGTCAGTTCGAAGTAGAAGTCGTGCTCCGTGTCACGGCGCACGAGTTCGACCTCGTTCGCCAGGTAGAAACGGCGCTCCGTCTCGACCACGTAACGGAACTGCGAGACCACGTCTCGGTACTCGCGGTACAGGGCCAGCTCGACCTCGCGGTCGTAGTCGTCGAATTCGTCCTCATCCATTGCGCCCACAGTCTACGGCGACCAGCGCCCGAACGGACGACGCGGTCAACCGGCGAGGGCGTCGAGCTCGTCGAACCCGTCCAGCGAGACGCTCGAGGCCTGGTGCAGCCACGACTTCCGGTGCAGCGCGTGCGCGCCGATCGTCCGGATCGCGTCGTAGTGCGCCGTCGACCCGTACCCCTTGTTCGACACCCACCCGTAGTGCGGGGCTTCGTCGTGGGCCGCGATCATGACCGTGTCACGAGCGACCTTGGCCACCACGGACGCCGCGGCCACCGAGGCGCAGTCGCGGTCTGCCTTGACGCGGACGACCACGTCGAGCGGCTCCGTCGCGGAGCGAAGTGATGCGGGCAGGGCACGGCTCAACCAGTCGAACGACCCGTCCAGCACGACCACCGCTCCGTCGAGGGACACCCCGTCGGCCACCAGAGACCCGAGCGCCTGCACACCGGCAGCACCGAGAGCGGGGACGATGCCCTGCTGGTCGACGAACTCCGCCGACGTCATGCCCACGGCGGTCCGGGCCCAGCGCTGCACGACCGGCACGAGGTCGTTCCGCCGGGCCTCGGACAGCAGCTTCGAGTCGGCGAGCCCCTGGGGCACCCGGCCGATGTCGAGCGTCACGGCGGCCACACCGACCCCGACCGGCCCGGCGATCGCACCGCGGCCGACCTCGTCCATGCCGATGACCGTCACACGGCCCGCAGCCAGGAGACGCTTCTCGACGCGCAACGACGGGCGGACGGCGGTCACTCGTCGCGCTCCTCCACGCCGGCGAACACCTCGGGATGGTCGTCGAGCCACGTCCACCGGCTCGACGGCCAGGAGATGACGAACGCACGACCGGTGACGTCGGACAGCGGGACGAAGCCCTTGGACGGGGTGTCCCCGTTGTAGCGGGAGTCCTTCGAGTCGTTCCGGTTGTCGCCCATCACCCAGATGGTGCCCTTCGGCACGGTGACCGAGAAGTCGGTCGCCGACGCGGGTGCGCCGGCGGGGAGCTTCAGGTACGGCTCCTTGATCGGGACGCCGTTGACCGACATCTGCCCGAGGTCGTTGCAGCACGACACCTTGTCACCCGGCAGGCCGATGACCCGCTTGATCAGGTGGTCGTCACTGTCGCCCGTCCCGAGACCGACCTGCGTGAGGAGCCAGTCGATCGCCTTGGCGGGCTGTGTGTCCGGCGTGACGCTCGGTACCTCGGCCCCGGTGAGCCATCCGCCCGGGTCCTTGAACACGACGACGTCCCCGCGCTTCAGTGCGACGGCGTCGGGCACGAGCTCGTTGACGATCACGCGGTCGTTGATCTGGAGCGTGTTCTCCATCGACGCGGACGGGATGTAGAACGACCGGATCAGGAACGTCTTCACCAGGAAGGACACGAGCAACGCGGCGATGAAGATGATGACGAGGTCGCGAAGGAATGTGAGGACGCCGTTCCGTTGCTTCTCGGCACGTGGCCTGCGCCCGGAATCCTCTGTCGTATCCGTCATTTCCGCTCTCGTTCGAACCACCGACTCCCCACAATGGGAAGAGCCCCCCGTCGATGCACAACCGTACATGGACGAGGGGCTCGCAGCGTCGCCCGGCTCGCGGCCGCTCACTGTGAAGGCGATCAGGCGTCGCGCTTCTCCTTGATCTTGCGGCGGGCAGCCTTGCCGCGGAGCTCGCGCAGGTAGTAGAGCTTCGCACGACGCACGTCACCCTTGGTGACGATCTCGATGTGGTCGATGATCGGCGAGTGCACCGGGAACCAGCGCTCGACGCCGACCTGGAAGCTCACCTTGCGGACCTTGAAGGTCTCGCCGATGCCGTGGCCCTGACGGCCGATGACGACACCCTGGAAGACCTGGATACGCGAGCGCGTGCCTTCGACGATGTTGACGTGCACCTTGATGGTGTCGCCGGGGCGGAAGTCCGGGACGTCGGTCCGCAGCGATGCTGCGTCGACGTTGTCGAGGAGCTGGCTCATGGTGGGTTTCACTCTCTGCGGACGCGCACGGGTCGCCGCGGATCGAAGGTTCGGAAAGTGGTGGTGCGTGCCCGGTGTCGGCGACTCCCCCGTGGCAGAGTCCAGCCAGGGCACAGCGTTCAATACTGCCACAGACACCGGCGGAGACAAAACGACGAGGATGGACCCATGATCGAACTCCGCACCCCCGCCGAGCTGGACGGCCTCCGTGTCGCCGGCCGGTTCGTGGCCGATGTCCTCGACGAACTGCTCGAGACGGTCGACGTCGGCGTCAACCTGCTCGACCTCGACCGGGTCGCGGCCCGGATGATCGCCGAGCGTGGCGCGGAGAGCTGCTACGTCGACTACCACCCGTCGTTCGGCATGTCCCCGTTCGGCAAGAACCTCTGCACCTCGGTCAACGACGCCGCCCTGCACGGTCTGCCGCACGATCGCACCCTGCAGGACGGCGACCTGGTCAGCCTGGACTTCGCCGCGAGCGTCGACGGCTGGGTCGCGGACTCCGCCGTCAGCGTGCAGGTCGGCACGCCGCGTGACGAGGACCAGGCCCTCATCGCCACAGTCGAACGCGCACTGGCCGCCGGCATCGCCCAGGCGGCCCCCGGCAACAAGCTCGGCGACGTCTCGCACGCGATCGGGCACGTGGCACACGAGGCCGGTCACAGCGTCAACCTGCAGTTCGGCGGGCACGGCGTGGGCCGCACGATGCACGGGGACCCGCACGTGCCGAACGACGGCCGTCCGGGTCGCGGCCTGAAGCTCCGGCCGGGGCTGGTCGTGGCGATCGAGCCGTGGCTCATGCAGACGACCGACGAGCTCTACCAGGACGACGACGGCTGGACCCTGCGCAGCGTCGATGGCTCACGTGCCGCGCACGTCGAGCACACGGTCGCGGTCACCGAGGCCGGCCCCGAGGTCCTGACCCTGCGTCGCGCCCAGCGCGCCGACCCGAACGCCTGACGGCCTGGAGGCACGGTGCGGGCCCGCCCCGTGCCTCCAGGCAGACGCGACGGAGCCAGGTTTCGTGCTCAGCGACAGTCCACGCGGAACGAACCGCGAGGAGTGTCGGTCAGCCCGAAAGTCCTTCCAGCAGGCAAGCGCGCCAGCCGGTCAGGCAGGCGGCAGCAGGTCCGGACGGACGCGCCGCGTCCGCTCCAGCTGCTGCTCGTGCCGCCAGGCACCGACGCGGGCGTGGTGCCCACTGAGCAGGACGTCGGGCACGTCGAGCCCGCGCCACGAGGCGGGTTTGGTGTACGAGGGGTACTCGAGGAGGCCGTCCTCGTGGGATTCCTCGACCAGCGACTCGGGGTTGCCGACGACGCCGGGGACGAGTCGGCCGACGGCCTCGATGATCGCCATCGCGGCGACCTCGCCACCGTTCAGCACGTAGTCGCCGAGCGAGAGCTCGACGACGGTGGCTCGTGACGACGCCCACTCGAAGACGCGGGCGTCGATGCCCTCGTAGCGCCCGCAGGCGAAGACGAGGTGCTCGTGTTCGGCGAGCGAGCGCGCGATCGACTGCTTGAACGGTGTGCCGGCCGGCGTCGGGACCACGAGGGTCGACGAGCCGTCGGGCCGGAAGAGGGCCTCGAGCGCCTGCGCCCACGGCTCCGGCTTCATCACCATGCCGGCGCCTCCGCCGTACGGGGTGTCGTCGACGGTGCGGTGCCGGTCGGTGGTCCACGAACGCAGGTCGTGCACGTGCAGGTCGAGCAGACCGCCGGAGCGGGCCTTGCCCAGCAGGGACACGTCGAGCACGGAGAAGAACTCCGGGAAGATCGTGACGATGTCGATCCGCACGGGAGCTAGTCCGTGACCGTCTCGGGACGCGAGGTGTCCTCGGGGTCCTCGAACAGGCCCTGCGGCGGCGTGACCGTGACGGTGCCTGCGGCGATGTCGACCGCGGGCACGATGGCCGAGACGAACGGCACGAGGACCTCGCCGCGGGACGGCGTGTCGATCGCGAGCAGGTCCTGCGCGGGCATGTGGTCCACTCGGGCGACGGTGCCGACCTCGACGCCGTCGCGGAGGACCTTCAGCCCGACCAGCTGGTGGTCGTACCAGGCGTCGTCCTCACCGGTCTCGGCGTCGGCGTCCTGCTCGACCCAGAGGATGATGCGCGCCAGGGACTCGGCCGCGGTGCGGTCGTCGATCCCGGCGAAGAACGCGACGGGGTGACCGTTGTACCAGCGGAGTTCGTCCAGCTCGAGGGTCTTGCCCGACCACGGTGAGTCGTCGGGGACCTGGAGCGTGAAGGTGGCGCCCGGGGTGAACCGACGATCCGGGTCGTCGGTGTAGAGCTCGAGCTTGATGCCGCCCTTGAGCCCGTGCGCCTTCGTGATTCGACCCACCCGGAGCTGGGTCGTCTCCCTAGGAATCGGTGTCCACCACGTCGACCCGCACGCGCTTGCCGTCGGCCAGGGCCGTGACGAGCGTGCGGAGCGCCTTGGCGGTGCGCCCGGCGCGACCGATCACGCGGCCGAGGTCCTCGGGGTGCACGCGCACCTCGAGGACCTCGCCGCGTGGGGAGGTGGAGCTGGCGACGCGCACGTCGTCAGGGTGATCGACGATCCCCTTGACGAGGTGCGTCAGCGCGGATTCGAGCAAGGACTACGCCTCGGTCGTCTCGTCGGCGGTCTCGGCGTCGTCGGCCTTGGCGGCGGGAGCCGTCTTCTCCGACTTCGGCTTGAGGACGGCCTTCTTCGAGGAGTCGACCTGGAAGGGCTGCTTCGGCTCGGCGACCTTGACCTTGGACTCGGTGTCCTTCTCGCCCTTGAACTTGGCCCAGTCGCCGGTCAGCTTGAGGAGGGCCGCGACCTGCTCGGTCGGCTGCGCGCCGACGCCGAGCCAGTAGAGCGCACGCTCGGACTCGATCTTGATGACCGAGGGCTCCTCGGTCGGGTGGTACTGACCGATCTCCTCGAGGACACGACCATCGCGCTTGGTGCGCGAGTCGGCGACGACGATGCGGTAGTAGGGCGCACGGATCTTACCGAGACGCTTCAGACGGATCTTGACAGCCACAATTGCTCCTGTTTGCTTTCGTTGTGGTTGAACTGGAACCGCGGGCGTGGGGGCACACACGGCGAAAGCTCGAGAGAGATCGCTCACAGCTGGATAGAGGGTCGAGCTGCGGCGATTCGACCGTTCATTCTTGCAGATTCCCGGCCGTGATGCGAGCCGACTCGCTACGGCGCGAGTCGCCGCACCGCTTCGAGCGCCTCGGACGTCGCGCGGACCGCGTCCACGCTCCGTGCGTCCCGCGCGCCGCCGACGACGGCGTACGGCACACCGGCGGCCTGGAGGCCCGTGGCGAGTCCGTCGGACGCGTCGCCCTCGGCGTCGC
The DNA here is from genome assembly GCF_018598555.1 of Curtobacterium aurantiacum. GTDB lineage: Bacteria > Actinomycetota > Actinomycetes > Actinomycetales > Microbacteriaceae > Curtobacterium > Curtobacterium aurantiacum. Next base: position 31,432 of record NZ_JAHEWN010000009.1, on the reverse strand, counting down.
TCGCGCTCTCCTGCCCGGCGCAGATCACGACGCTGTCCGCCCGCACGCCGACCTCGTCCCCGTGCTCGTCGCGGACCCAGAGCACGCCGGGCTCGATGCGCAGGTACTCCTGCACGCCGCCGAGCATCCGCACCCCGGCGTCGCGCAGCCGACCGATCGCGACCCACCGCGACGTGATGCCGATCCCCTGGCCGAACTTGCCCGATCGACGGAGCACCGTCACCTGGGACCCCGGCCGTGTGGTGCGCGGGGCAGCGGGGAGTCGCTGCGGCACGTCGCCGACGAGCTCCTCGGAGACGTCGAGGTCCCACCGGGCCGCGAACTCGGCGGCCCGGACGGCCTCGTCGGGCGACTCGGTCAGGAACGCCGCGGTGTCGACGCCGATGCCGCCGCCACCGATGATCGCGACGGTGCCCTCGGGGACCCCCTCGCGGAGCGCCCGTTCGTAGGACAGCACGTGCGGCAGGTCGCTGCCGGGGACGTCGATGCTCCGCGGGACCACCCCGGCCGCGAGCACGACGGCGTCGCTGTCGACGAGGTCCCGAGCCGTGGCCGGGCGTCCGAGGTGGATCGTCGCGCCCCACTCCGCGAGCTCGGCACGGGCGGAGCGCACCGTGGCGGCGTAGTCCTCCTTGCCCGGCACGAGTGCAGCGAGGCCGAACTGGCCACCCAGGCGGTCGGACGCCTCCCAGACGGTGACGTCGTGGCCCCGTCGAGCGGCGTCCACGGCGGCGGCGAGTCCGGCCGGCCCGCCCCCGACGACGTCGACGCGCTTCGGGTCGGTCGTCGGGCGTGCGGGGAACGCGACTTCGCGGGCGGCCCGGGGGTTGACGAGGCAGGACACCGGGGCGCCGACGATGGAACGGTCGAGGCACGCCTGGTTGCAGCCGATGCACGTGTTCACCAGGGCGAAGCGACCGGCGAGGGACCGGTTGACGAGCGCGGGGTCGGCGAGGAACGGCCGGGCGAGGGCCACCGCGTCGAGCAGTCCGTCGTCCAGCACAGCTTCGCCGTCGCGCAGGTCGGTCATCCGGTTCGAGGCGATGACGCGGACCCCGGGGTACGGCGACGCGCGCACCACCCGGGCGATCCGTTCGGCGTAGGCGAGCCAGGCCCCGTGCGGCACCGCGGCCTGCACCGTCGGGGTGCGGGACTCGTGCCAGCCGATGCCGACCGAGATGCCGTCGAGCCCGAGCGGCAGCAGGTCGTGCACGAGCGCGTCGACCTCGTCGTCGGTCGAGGACCCGGGCATCAGGTCGGCGCCGGACAACCGGATCGTCACGGCGAGCTCGGGGACCGCGGTGCGGACGGCCCGGACGACCTCGACCGCGAAGCGCCGGCGGCGTTCCGCGTCGCCACCCCACTCGTCGTCGCGCAGGTTCGTCAGCGGTGACTGGAACTGATTGATGAGGTAGCCCTCGGACGCCATGATCTCGACGCCGTCGAACCCGATCGCGCGGGCGCTGCGGGCCGCGGCGGCGAAGTCCTCGATGGTCCGCTCGACCTCGGCCGACGTCAGCTCGGTCGGCACCACGCCACGGGCGGCCGCCCAGGGCAGCGCCGACGGCGCCACGACCCGCTGCGGGTCCCCGTGCCGGTCGACCATGCCAGCTGCGAGCGCGTACCGCCCGGCGTGGAACAGCTGCGCGAGGATCGTCCCGCCCTCGTCGTGCACGGCCTGCACCGCGACGCGGAACCGCTCGTCGGCTCCCCCGACGCCGAACACCGCGAAGTCCGGACCGCCGCGGGCCTCGTCGTTCACCGCGATGCCGCCCGTGATGATGCACGCGACACCACCGGCGGCCCGTTCGCGGTAGAACGCCGCCATGCCGGCACCGCCGTCGTCCTGCACCTCGAGCCCGGTGTGCATCGACCCCATCACCACCCGGTTCGCCAGGTGCAGGGGGCCGAGGGTCCAGGCTGACGCGACGGTCCGGAGGGAGTCCGGCACGACGGGGGCGGAAGCGACGCTGCTCATGCGCCCATTCTGCGGGGTCCGCACGAACGGCACCCGTTCGTTGTGCGTGTCCGACAACGTTCCGGGCAGGATGGACGGCATGGACATCCGCTTCACCGAGTCCCGCCCGTCGACCATCGGCGTCGAGTGGGAACTCCCGCTGGTCGATCGGGCGACCGGCGACCTCGCACCCCGCGCCCCCGCCGTCATCGCCGCCGTGCACGAACGGCTCGGTGACCACGACCGGGTCACCGAGGAGCTGCTGACCAACACGGTCGAGGTCGTGTCGAGCGTCCACGATCGGGTGGGGGCTGCGACGAGCGAGCTGTCCGGCATCATCGGCGAGGTCATCGACGCCGCCGAGCCGCTCGACGCCCAGGTGATGTGCTCCGGCACGCACCCGTTCGCCGTCTGGGACCAGCAGGAGATCACCCCGGACAGCGAGCACTACACGACCCTGATCGACCGCACCCGCTGGTGGGGTCGGCAGATGCTCATCTGGGGCGTGCACGTGCACGTCGGCATCGACGACCGCGACAAGGCCGTCCCGATCATGAACGCGATGCTCGCCTACGTCCCGCACCTGCAGGCGTTCACGGCGTCGAGCCCGTTCTGGGGCGGGACCGACACCGGCTACGCCTCGAACCGGGCGCTCATGTTCCAGCAGCTCCCGACGGGCGGGCTCCCGCCGCAGCTGGGTGCCTGGGCGAACTTCGAAGAGGTGGTGGGCGACCTCACCCACACCGGCGTCATCGACAGCGTGAAGGACCTGCGCTGGGACATCCGCCCGTCGCCGGGCTGGGGCACCCTGGAGAACCGGGTCTCCGACGGCATCTCGACCCTGCACGAGGTCGGCGCCGTCACCGCGCTCGTCCAGTGCCTGGTCACCGCGTGCTCCGACCGCCTCGACGCCGGCGAGACCCTGCCGACCATGCAGCCGTGGTTCATCCGCGAGAACAAGTGGCGCGCGGCCCGCTACGGCATGGAGGCCGAGATCATCACGAACGTCGCCGGCGACGAGCGGCTCGTGACCGACGAGGTGCACGACCTGGTGCAGCGGCTCGACCCGATCGCCGAACGCCTCGGGTGCCAGGACGAGCTGCACCACCTCGACACCATGATCGAGCGCGGTGCGTCGTACCAGCGGCAGCTCCGGGTCGCGCAGGAGAACGGCGGCGACCTGCGCGCCGTGGTCCGCCACCTGGTGACGGAGTTCCGCGACGCGCTCTAGCCGCGACCTACCAGAATCGGGCGTACCTGGTCGAATCGGGCGTACCTGGTCGTTTCTTTCGACCAGGTACGCCCGATTCCGCTTTCCAGCGCGCGTGCGATGGGAAGGAACGTCGCGACGGGACCACGACAGGACGGGAGGCCCGTGGCGGATCCGCCACGAGCCTCCCGTCCGTCAGGTGGTCGCGACTAGCGACCCAGGAACTTCTGCAGGCTCGCGAGCTCTTCCTCGGTCGGCGCCTTGCCGCCCTTGGCGCCGCCGAGACCGAGGCCGGACCCCTGCGGGGCCTGCTGCGGCGCAGCCGCGGCACCGGCCGCGAGGGCCGCACGCTTGGCCGGGTTGCCGACCTTCGACTTCTTCTTGCCACCCTGCTGCTGCTTCTTGCCACCGTGCATGCCGGGGATCGGCCCCATGCCCGGCATCTGCGGCACACCACCGCGGGCGACCGTCTTCATCATCTTCGCGGCCTGCTCGAAGCGGTTCACCAGCGCGTTGACCTCGGTCACCGTCGAACCGGCGCCCTTGGCGATGCGGAGCCGGCGCGAGCCGTTCAGCAGCTTCGGGAGCTCACGCTCCTGCGGGGTCATCGACTGGATGATCGCCTCGGTGCGGACGATCTCGCGCTCGTCGAAGTTGTCGAGCGCCTCGCGCATGCCCTTCGCGCCCGGGAGCATGCCGAGCATGCCCTTGATCGAGCCCGCCTTGCGGAGCTGCTGCATCTGCTGCAGGAAGTCGTTCAGCGTGAAGTTGTCGGTCGCGATCTTGTCCGCGACCTTGCGCGCCTCTTCCTCGTCGAAGGCGCCCTGCGCCTGCTCGATGAGGGACAGGATGTCGCCGAGGTCGAGGATCCGGCTCGCCATCCGGTCCGGGTGGAACGGCTCGAAGTCGTCGAGCGATTCACCCGTCGACGCGAACATGATCGGACGGCCGGTCACGCTGGCCACCGACAGGGCCGCACCACCGCGGGCGTCACCGTCGAGCTTCGACAGCACGACGCCGGTGAAGTCGACGCCTTCCTGGAAGGCACGTGCGGTGTTGACGGCGTCCTGACCGATCATCGCGTCGATGACGAACAGGACCTCGTCGGGGTCGACTGCCTTGCGGATGTTCGCGGCCTGCTTCATGAGCTCGGCGTCGACGCCGAGACGACCGGCCGTGTCCACGATGACGGTGTCGTACTGCTGGTCGACCGCGGCCTTGATGGCGTTCTTCGCGACCTTGACCGGGTCGCCGACGCCGTTGCCGGGCTCCGGAGCGAAGACGTGCACGCCGGCCTGCTCACCGACGACCTGCAGCTGCTGCACGGCGTTCGGACGCTGGAGGTCCGCCGCGACGAGCATCGGCGTGTGGCCGTCCTTCTTGAGCCACTTGCCGAGCTTGCCCGCGAGGGTCGTCTTACCGGCACCCTGCAGACCCGCGAGCATGATGACCGTCGGCGGCTTCTTCGCGAACTCGAGCCGTCGCTGCTGCCCGCCCAGGATGCCGACGAGTTCTTCGTTGACGATCTGGACGACCTGCTGCGCCGGGTTGAGCGCGCGGTTGACCTCGTCGGAGAGGGCCCGCCCGCGGACCGATGCGGTGAACGCCTTGACGACCTCGAGCGCGACGTCGGCGTCGAGGAGCGCCCGCCGGATCTCGCGGACGGTGCCGTCGACGTCGGACGGAGTCAGCCGACCCTTGCTCCGCAGATTGCGGAAGGTCTCGGTCAGCCGATCGGAGAGTGAACCGAATTGCGCCATGATCCGTCGATTCTACAAGGCTCCCGACCACCGCACGGGTCCGTTCACCGCAGGAGGACGCCCTCGGTCAGTGCGAGCGGCGCGGGGAGGCCCAGGTCGATGACCACCGGTGCGCTCGACGGGCTCCGGTCACCGGTCGGGAACCACCGCCGCTCGGGCGACACCAGGATCACGAGACCGTCCACATCACCGACCGCCGCGAAGGACTCCCCCGGCGGGTTCGCGTACGGCTCGAGACCGGCGCGTCGCAGCGCCTCGACGGCACCGAGGACGTCGGGCACGGGCACGCCGACCTCGCTGACCGAGACGAGCGGGATGCCGGCGCCGTCGCCGTAGTCGCCGTCGCCGTAGTCGCCGTCGCCGTCGCCGTCGCGCCCGACGTGCGCCCCTGCGGACAGGTCCCGCCGCTCGATCAGTTCGAGGAGCTGCTGGTCGGGCCCCTCGAAGTAGACCGACCGCGAGTTCCAGTTCGGCGGTCCCTCGAACTCGTCCTGGTCGTCGGTACCGAGCACCGTCGTCAGTCCGGCGATCCAGGCCTTGGCCGCGTCGAAGGTCCCCGTGGGGATCGTGATCGCCAGGTGCAGGGCACCGGTCATCTCCGGCAGCTTGCGGAACACCAGGAGCGACGAGCCCACCACGACGCGGACCACGGCGGCGGGGTCGGGACCCGCGTCTGCCTCGTCCACCTCGACCGGGCAGCCCAGCCGTTCGTAGAAGCGGGCGGTGTCGGCGAGGGACCGGGTGGCGAGCTGTACCTGTTGGATGTCCATGCCCACATCGGATCATCTCAACCATTGTCGAGGTCAAGCACCAGGTTGTTGGACGCCGTCCAGAAACTGTCGTACGCTCGGCGCATGCCGGAACTCGAGATCCTGCGCCACCCCGGCCTGCTCGACTACGCGGACGGGCTCGCCCTGCAGCGGGACCTGCACGCCGACGTCGTCGCCGGCCGTTCTCCCGGAGCACTCGTGCTGTGCGAGCACCCGTCGGTGTACACCGCCGGTCGCCGCACCGAACCGTCCGACCTGCCGACGAACGGCGCCCCGGTGGTCGACACCGACCGTGGCGGCCGCATCACCTGGCACGGTCCGGGCCAGCTCGTCGCGTACCCGATCGTCCGGCTCGCCGAACCGCTCGACGTCGTCGCCTGGGTGCGCGACCTGGAGCAGGTCGTCATCGACGCCGCGGCTGCCGTCGGGGTGCACGCCGAACGGGTCGCGGGTCGCAGCGGTGCATGGGTGCCGGGCACCGACGGCTCCCCGGCCGCCAAGGTCGGGGCGATCGGCCTGCACGTCGCCGAGGGTGTGACGACCCACGGCATCGCGATCAACTGCGACAACGCCCTCGACGCCTACGCCGCGATCGTCCCGTGCGGGATCGCCGATGCCGGGGTCACGACACTCAGCGCAGCGGCGGCACGCGTCGGCGCTGGCGCCGTCACGGTCGACCGCCTCGCGCCGCTCGTCGCGCAGCGCGTCCAGCAGGCCGTCGACGGCATGCACACCGGACACCGGATCAGCACGACGCACGCCGGCTCAGCGCCCACTCGACAGGAGACCCTCGTATGACCCTCGCCCCCGAAGGCCGCCCCATGCTCCGGGTCGAGGCCCGGAACGCCCAGACCCCGATCGAGACGAAGCCCGCCTGGATCAAGACCCGCGCGACGCAGGGTCCGGAGTTCCGCGAACTCTCCGGCCTGGTGCGGGACAAGCAGCTGCACACCGTCTGCCAGGAGGCCGGCTGCCCGAACATCTTCGAGTGCTGGGAGGACCGCGAGGCCACCTTCCTGATCGGCGGCTCGCAGTGCACCCGTCGCTGCGACTTCTGCCAGATCGACACCGGCAAGCCGGAACCGCTCGACCGCGACGAGCCCCGCCGGGTCGCGGACTCGGTCGTGTCGATGGACCTGAAGTACGCGACGGTGACCGGCGTCGCACGCGACGACCTGCCCGACGGCGGCTCCTGGCTCTACGCCGAGACCATCCGGGCGATCCACGAGCACTCCCCCGGCACCGGCGTCGAGATCCTGGTGCCGGACTTCAACGGGCGACCCGACCAGCTCGGCCCGGTGTTCGACGCCCGCCCCGAGGTCTTCGCCCACAACGTCGAGACGGTGCCGCGGATCTTCAAGCGCATCCGCCCGGCCTTCACGTTCGAGCGGTCGCTCGACGTCATCACCCAGGGCCGCGACGCCGGACTCGTGACGAAGTCGAACCTCATCCTCGGCATGGGCGAGGAGCGCCTCGAGATCGAGGACGCCCTGCAGCGCCTGTACGACGCCGGCACCGACATCATCACGCTGACCCAGTACCTCCGTCCGTCGCCGCGGCACCTGCCGGTTGCGCGCTGGGTCAGCCCTGCGGAGTTCGTCGAGCTCCGCGAGGTCGCCGAACAGATGGGGTTCGCGGGGGTCCTCGCCGGGCCGCTGGTCCGGTCGTCCTACCGGGCGGGCCGGCTGTGGGCGCGGGCGACGGTGGCCCGCGGCGGCACGGTGCCCGAGCACCTCTCCCACCTGCTCGACGCGACCCCTGGCCGGCAAGCCGTCTGACGCGCGGCGCCGCCGACGTTTCGCGCTGAGCGACACTTCACGTGCTGCGGAGCACGTGAACTGTCGCTCAGACCGAAATCCGGTGCGTCCGGCCGACACGGTGACAGACGGGAGGCGCGGTGCCAGCTGGCACCGCGCCTCCTGTCCGTCAGGTGGTGACGGCTACTTCGCGTCGGCCTCGACCGACTCCTTCGGCTGGCCCGTCGGGGTCAGCCCGCGCTCCTGGCGGCGCTTCGAGACCACCAGCGACGCGGTCGTGGCGACCGCGATCGTCAGCGCGATGAAGCCCAGCGAGAACCAGATCGGGATCTCCGGCGCCCACTCGATGTGTTCGCCACCGTTGATGAAGGGCAGCTCGTTGACGTGCATGGCGTGGAAGACGAGCTTCACACCGATGAACGCCAGGATGACGGCCAGGCCCTGGCCGAGGTAGATGAGCCGCTCGAGCAGCCCGGCGATCAGGAAGTAGAGCTGTCGGAGACCGAGCAGCGAGAACGCGTTCGCGGTGAACACGATGAAGGCGTCCTGCGTGAGCCCGAAGATCGCGGGGATCGAGTCGAGCGCGAAGAGCACGTCGGTCAGACCGATCGCGACCATGACGAGCAGCATCGGGGTGAACAGGCGCTTGCCGTCGACGCGGGTGGTCAGGCGGTCACCGTCGTAGTGGTCCGACGTCGGGATGATGCGCTTGAGGATCCGGATGAGCCGGGATTCGCCCTCGCTGCCGTGGTCGTTGCCGCTGCGGGCCTGCGACCAGGCGAGCCAGAACAGCAGCGCACCGAACAGGTAGAAGACCCACGAGAAGTTCTCGATGATCGTGACGCCGAGCGCGATGAACACGCCGCGGGCGACGAGCGCGATCGCGACGCCGACCAGCAGGACCTTCTGCTGGAACTCCTTCGGCACGGCGAAGCTCGACATGATGATGAGGAAGACGAACAGGTTGTCGACCGACAACGCCTTCTCGGTGAGCCACCCGGCGAAGTACTCACCGCCGGCCTGTCCGCCGCCGAAGACCAGGATGCCGATGCCGAACAGGATGGCCAGGCCGATGTAGAAGGCCGACCAGAACGCGGATTCGCGGATGTGCGGCACGTGCGGTGTACGCACGTGCGAGTAGAAGTCGAACACCAGCAGCGCGAGGATGCCGGCGATGGTGATGAGCCAGACGAAGAGTGGGACGTCCACGGTTTCCTTCAGGTAGGGCGCTGCACGGGCTGTTCACGAACTTGTCGGACACGAACACGTGGGTACGCCGAGGCCTGAAGGTCTCTTCCGTCACGCTGCACCGGAACCGGTGCCGCACGACCGGCGCCCCGGGGCCGGATCGTTCCGGACCGTACTGACGGGGACACCGAGAGGGAATACTCCCCTTCGTGTGACCGAGCATACCGGGCACAGCGGACATGCGCCGCGCTCTAAGCTGGGAGCATGGCGAGTTCCTGGTCACTGTCCACACGGCTGCGCGGCCTCTTCCAGCGCAAGACGATCGACGAGACCACGTGGGAGGACCTCGAGACCGCCCTCATCGGTGCGGACTTCGGTCCGGACATCTCCGAGGAGATCATCGAGGACCTGCACGCCCGGGTCGACCGCTACGGCACGACCGACCCAGCCGACCTGCAGCGCATGCTCCGCGAGGTCCTCGAGGAACGGCTCTCCAAGCTCGACACCACCCTGAAGCTCAGCGCGCGTCCCGCCGTGGTGCTCGTCGTCGGGGTGAACGGCGTCGGCAAGACCACGACGATCGGCAAGTTCGCCAAGTTCCTGAAGACCTACGACCGCACGGTCCTGGTCGGCGCGGCGGACACCTTCCGCGCCGCTGCCGTCGAGCAGGTCGCCACCTGGGCCCAGCGCGCCGGCGTCGACGTCGTCCGTCCGTCGCAGCCCGGGCAGGATCCGGCATCGGTCGCGTACCAGACCGTCGAGAAGGCGATCCGCGACCAGACCGAGATCGTCGTGATCGACACCGCCGGGCGCCTGCACACCAAGGCCGGCCTGATGGACGAGCTCACCAAGATCAAGCGCGTGGTCGAGAAGCAGACCGAGATCAGCGAGGTCCTGCTCGTCCTCGACGCGACGACCGGGCAGAACGGACTCGCACAGGCCCAGGCCTTCATCGAGGGCGCCGGTGTCACCGGTCTCGTCATCACGAAGCTCGACGGCTCGGCCAAGGCCGGCTTCGTGCTGAGCGTGCAGGAGAAGACCGGCATCCCGATCAAGCTCATCGGTCAGGGCGAGGGCATCAACGACCTGACCGGCTTCACGCCGCACGTGTTCGTGCAGAACCTGGTCGGCTGAGCGGACGCGGCCCCGTCGGCTGAGCGAACGCGTTCCTGCCCCGAGGAGTAGCGTCCCTGACGGCCCGGGCGTCTGCTCGGTCTCGTTCCAGGGATAGGAGACCCTCATGCCCGCACTGCTGATCATCGCGATCATCGTCGGCCTCGTCCTGCTCTTCAGCGGCATCTTCGTCGGTGCGCTGAAGTTCCTGCTCTGGGTGGGCATCGTGCTCATCCTGCTGGCGGTCATCGGCTGGCTGCTCCGGACGATCCGCGGTCGCGCGTAGCGACCCGGCGTCCTGTCCGGACGCACCTGACACAACGGGAGGCGCGGTGCCAGCTGGCACCGCGCCTCCCGTCATTTCGTCCGGTCGCGACCGCAGCCTCCGTTTCGCGCCCAGCGACACGTCACGTCGCCGCAGCCGCGTGAGGTGTCGCTCAGTGCGTGAGAGCGCTGCGTCGACTACGCGACCGCGTCCGCCGGCTCGCGCTTCTGCACCCGCTGCCCGACGACGGCGGAGACGCCGTCCTGCCGCATCGACACCCCGTACAGGGCGTCGGCGATCTCCATCGTGCGCTTCTGGTGCGTGATGACGATGAGCTGCGAGGACTCGCGCAGGCGCTCGAACACGGTCAGCAGCCGACCGAGGTTGGCGTCGTCGAGCGCCGCCTCGACCTCGTCCATGATGTAGAACGGCGACGGCCGCGCGGTGAAGATCGCGACGAGGAGCGCCACCGCCGCCAGGGACCGCTCGCCGCCGGACAGCAGGGTCAGGCGGTCGATCTTCTTGCCTGCGGGCTTCACCTGCACGTCGATCCCGGTGCCGAGCAGGTCGGACGGGTCGGTGAGGTTGATCGACCCGGAACCTCCCGGGAACAGGATCGGGAAGATGACGTCGAACGCGTCCTTCGTGTCGTTGAACGCCGACTCGAAGATCGTCTGCATCTTCGTGTCGAGCTCGTCGATGATCGTCAGCAGGTCCGTCCGGGTCTTCTGGAGGTCCTCGAGCTGCTCGGCGAGGAACGCGTGCCGCTGCTCGAGCGCCTGGAACTCCTCGAGGGCGAGCGGGTTCACCTTGCCGAGCTGCCCGAGGTCGCGCTCCGCGGCCTTGAGCCGGCGCTCCTGCTCGGCACGGACGTAGGGCACGGTCTCGACGTCGGCGGGGTCGACCTCGTCGGTGGTGTCGAACTCGGGCAGGGCCGGGCCGCCGGGCAGGGTGGACTCGGCGTTGACGAGGGCAAGGTCGTCGGTGCTCGTCTCGGCGTCTTCGTCTGCGTGCGCGTCCGTGTCGGTGTCCGCGCGGTCCGGCTCGGTCGCGCCCGCGGCTTCGGCCGCGGCGGCCGCCGCTGCGCGCTCCGCATCGCGGTGCTTCCGCGCGAGCACCCGCGGGTCCACGAGCACGTCGACCGGCACCGGCACGTCCGGCCCGTACTCGGCCACCAGCACCGCCTCGGTCAGCCCGAGTTCGCTCTGCGCCCGGTCGAGCACACCGGACACGTGCAGCTTCTTCTCGTAGATCTCCATCTCGAGCGAGTGCACGCCGTCGGTGATGGTCTGCAGGCGGTCCCGCAACTCGCGCTCCTCGTTGCGGATCGTCTGCAGCTCGGTGTTGCGCTTCGACCGCTCGGCTTCTTCCGTCGCCAGCTGGACCCGGGCCTCGGCGAGCGAACGGTCGACCGCGCCGAGCACACCGGGCAGGTCGGCGAGCACGGCCTCGGCGGTGTGGATCTGACCGCGGCGGATGACCGCGAGCCGTGCGGCTTCCTCGGCGGCGGCGCGCTCGGCCTCGAGCTGACGTTCGAGCTGGTCGGCGCGGTGCCGTTCGGCGCGCACCCGCTCGCGCACGGTCTCGACCTGGATCCGCTGTTCGACCTCGGCGGCGCGTGCAGCCTCGAGCGCGTCCTGCAGCGCGGGACGCTCGGAGGCGTCGACCACCGGGCGCTCCTGCTCGGTGAACGTGCGGTGGGCCGCCTCGGCGTCGGCGAGCACGGCCTCGGCTGCCTCGACGGCGCCGTCGGTCTCGGCCAGCGCGGCACGCAGCCGCTCGACCTCGGCCACGGCGTTCTCCGCCTTCGCCCGCGTCGACGCGCTCGTGCGGTCGTACTCGGCCTTCGCCCGGGTGTACGCGCGGGAGGCCGCATCGGCCTCGTCCGCACGGCGTCGTGCATCCTCGACGGCGCTGCGCGCGGCCTGGAGGCCCGTGGCCGCGTCCTCCGCGTCCGTCGCGATCGCGTCGCGTCGCGTCACGGCGTCGTCGCGCTCGGCGACGAGCTCGATGCGCGAGGTCACGCGCTCCCCGCCGCCGGTCACGCGGACCGCACGGACGAGGTCACCGGACCGCGTGACCACCGTGGCGTGCGGGGCGGCCGTGAGCACCGCCTCCAGGTCGAGGTCGTCGGTCTCCGCGACCAGCGTGTCGCGCAGGATCGACGCGAGCGCCGGCGGTCCCTGCACCAGGTCGGTGGCACGGCGGACGCCGGCAGGCAACGTGTCGGGCAGGGCCGCGGGGACGGGCGCGGCGTCCGCGACGACGACGTCGATCCGGCCGAGGTCCGCGGCGCGGGCGTGGTCGACGGCGTCGAGCGCCGTCCCGCGGTCGTCGGCGAGGACGGCGTCGGCGAGGCCCTCGAGCGCCGTGGCGATGGCGGCTTCGAACCCGGGCGTCACCGTCAGGCTGTCGGCCAGGCGCCCGACGATGCCCGCCCGGCCGGCGTCGATCAGGGCCTGCGATCCGTCACGGACCTCGATCGACATGCCGAGCGCCGTGACCCGGGCGTCGAGGGCGTCCCGCTCGCGCTCGAGGGCGTGGAGGCGGTCGCGCTGCTCGTCGCGGGTGGTCTGGACACGTTCGAGCTCGGCACGCGCCTGCTCGAGGGTCTGCGCGAGTACGGTCTCGTCGACCCCCTCGGACGGGTCGACGCCGAGTTCGGCGAGGGCCGCTGCCGCGCGTTCGGCACGCTCCCCCGCCTCGGCCAGTGCCCGTTCCCGCCGCTCGCGGTCGGCCACGGCGGAACCGCGCTTCGACCGGGCGACGTCGACGGCGCTGGCGAGCCGCTGCGCCTCGAGGTCGTGCTGCGAGACGCGGGCGGCCTGCGCCGCGATCTGCTCGTCGAGGGCGTCGAGCGCGGCACGGGCGTCCTGCACGGCACGGGCGGTGGTCACCGAGCTGCCCTGCATCGCGTCGGCACGGGTGGCGAGGCGGTCGGCCTCGGCCCGGACCCCGGCGACGCGCTCGGGCGTGACCGTCGGGCCCTGCTGCGGGGCGTCGGCCTGCTGCGCGAGGAACATCAGGCGCTGGTTCGCCAGGCTCGACAGGCCGCGGAGGCGCTCCTGCACGCTCTCGAGCCGGTGCACGACTGTGCGGGCGCGGTCGACGTCGTCACCGACCATGCTCTGCTCGACGTGCTGCTGGCGCACCCGGGTCTGGTCGAGCCGCTCGGTCAGGACGATGCGCTCGGACTTCCGGCCGGCCTCGACCTCCTGGTGGTCGTGCAGCTCGCGGCGCAGGCGCACCACGTCGTCGGCGAGGAGGCGGGCCTTGGCGTCACGGAAGACGGCGGCGACCGACTGGGCCTTGCGGGCGACCTCGGCCTGACGTCCGAGGGGCTTCAGCTGCCGCCGGATCTCGCCGGCCAGGTCGGACAGGCGGGTCAGGTTGGTCTGCATCGCGTCGAGCTTGCGGAGGGTCTTCTCCTTGCGACGGCGGTGCTTCAGGATCCCCGCGGCCTCCTCGATGAAGCCACGGCGGTCCTCCGGGGTGGCGTGCAGCACCTTGTCGAGCTGCCCCTGCCCGACGATCACGTGCATCTCACGACCGAGGCCGGTGTCGCTCAGCAGCTCCTGCACGTCGAGCAGCCGGCAGTTCTCGCCGTTGATCGCGTACTCGCTGCCGCCGTTGCGGAACAGCGTGCGCGCGATCGTCACCTCGGAGTACTCGATCGGCAGGAGGCCGTCGCTGTTGTCGATGGTCAGCAGCACCTGGGCGCGGCCGAGCGGGCCGCGGGTCGAGGTGCCGGCGAAGATGACGTCCTCCATCTTGCCGCCGCGGAGGGTCTTCGCCCCCTGCTCCCCCATCACCCAGGCGAGCGCGTCGACGACGTTGGACTTGCCGGAGCCGTTCGGGCCGACGATGCACGTGACGCCCGGCTCGAACGCGAACGTCGTCGGCTGCGCGAAGGACTTGAACCCCTTGATGGTCAGGCTCTTCAAGTACATGCGGTCTCCGGATGCTCTGGTTGGCGTCAGGCTAACGCGTACGGGCGCGGGGACGGGGTTGGCACACGGGGCAGATGTGGCTCGACCGGTTCATGAACGCTTCGCGCACGATCGTCGTGCCGCAGCGTGGACACGGCTTCCCCTGCTGCCCGTAGACGTTCAGGCGCTGCGAGAAGTACCCGGACTGCCCGTTGACGTTGACGTACTGGGCGTCGAAGCTCGTGCCGCCGTCCTCGAGCGCGCGCCGCAGGATGGCACGGACCTCGTCGAGCAGTCGTCGCAGGTCGGCACGGGTGAGGCGTTCGGCGGCGCGGTCGTAGTGCAGCTTCGCGGCCCACAGCGACTCGTCGGCGTAGATGTTGCCGATGCCGCTCACGACGCCCTGGTCGAGCAGCACCCGCTTGATGCCGCTCGAGCGCTTCCGGGCCATCGCGGCGAACCGGTCGTCGTCGAACGCGGGGTCGAGCGGGTCGCGGGCGATGTGCGACACCTGCCCCGGCACCCACCGGCGCCACACGGCATCGGGGTCGATCACGTCGACCTGCCCGCCGAACCCGGCGGGAGCACCGTCGATCGTGGGGACCATCGCGTCGATCGCCATCGAGCCGAACGTGCGCTGGTCCACGAACTCGAGCTCCACCGGGGGTTCCGCGGTGCCGGAGCGGTCGGTGCCCGCGGGCTGCACGTCGATGAGGATCCGCCGGTGCTTCGCGGCCGGTCGACCACGACCGAGCAGGATCTGCCCGCTCATACCGAGGTGGGCGACGAGCGCCTCGGGCCGATCGCCCTCGTGCTCGGGCTGCAGCGGCATCCAGAGGAACTTGCCCCGCCGGACGGCCGCGGCGATGGTGCGACCGGTCAGACGGTCGGCGAAGTCCTCGGCGGGGCCGTCGTGCCGTGTGAGGGCGCGGTCGTCGACCACGTCGACGTGGAGGATCCGCGCACCGCTGACGGCGGGTTCGAGACCGGCGCGGACGACCTCGACCTCGGGGAGTTCGGGCACGTGGTCAGGCCGCTCGACCGGACAGCCGGGTCCAGGCGTCGAGCGCGGCGGCCATCTCGGCGGCCTTCTTGCTCGAGCCGGTGCCCGAGGCGATGTCCTCGCCCTGCAGCACGACGGTCGCCATGAAGGTCTTGTCGTGGTCCGGGCCGGTCTCGGTGACGCGGTACGCCGGGTTGCCGAGCGAACGGCTGGAGGCGAGCTCCTGCAGGCTCGTCTTCGGGTCCATCGCGGCGCCGAAGCGGTCCGGGTCGATCATCAGCGGCTCGACCAGGCGGAGCACGAGCTCCGTCGCCGGATCGGGGCCCGCCGACAGGTAGGTGGCGCCGATGACGGCTTCCACGGTGTCGGCGAGGATCGACGACTTGTCGCGCCCACCCGTCTGCTCCTCGCCCTTGCCGAGGCGCAGGTAGCTGCCGAGCCCGATCATCCGGGCGATCTCGGCCAGTGCCACCGTCGACACGAGGCTGGCCCGGCGCTTGGCGAGGTCGCCCTCGTCGAGGTCGGGGAACGACGTGTAGAGCTTCACGGTCACGGCCTGACCGAGGATCGAGTCCCCGAGGAACTCGAGGCGCTCGTTGTGCTTGATGCCTCCGTGCTCGTAGGCGTAGGAGCGGTGCGTCAGGGCGAGCTGGAGCAGCTCGAGGTCGATGTCGGCCCCGAGGATGCCCTGCAGACGAACGACGTCCGGCCCCGCGGGGCGAGACCCCGCAGCGCCGGACGTTGTCGTCATGCGTTCGGTCCGATCAGACGTCGGCGACCTTGCGGCCCTTGTACTCCATGTACAGGGGCGTGCCGGCCGAGTCCTCGACGACCTTCGCGCGGTGCGGGAGGCTGTAGGTGACCTGACCGTTCTCGATCGTCTTCACGAGCTGGATCGGCGTGGCCTTCCACTGCGAACGACGGGCGTGCGTGTTCGCACGGGACTGCTTGCGCTTGGGAACGGCCATGGTGAATCTCTTTCGGTTGGTCGGTGGTCGGTACGGGGGCTGGCGGTGTCGGGACCTACTCGGTCTCGGCCCGCCCCTCGCCCTCGGTGGTCTTCGGTGCGGTGGTGTCACCGTCGGTGGATCCTGCAGCGCTGCCGTCGAGCTCGATCGCGCTGAGGGCTGCCCAGCGGGGATCCAGCACCTGACGAGCGGGCTGCTCGCCGAGGTCGGCCAGACGCTCACCCGTCACCGGGTCGAGTCCTGGGCAGTCCGGTCGGCAGACCGGCTGGAACGGCAGCGACAGCACCACCGCATCTCGAACGACCTGTTCGGTGTCCACGTGGTCATCGCGAACGAAGAAGTCGAAATCCTCCGAGGCATCATACGCGAACAGTTCGGCGAAATCGACCTCGATCGGTTCGCTGATGTCGATGAGGCAGCGCGAGCACTCCCCCGTGGCGTCGGCCGAAGCGTGTCCGGACACGAGGACGCCCTCGTGCAGGCCCTCGAGCCGGACGTCGATGCGCAGTTCCGCACCCTGGCGGACGGCGATCAGACCGGCCCCCATCGCGTCGGGCACCTCGATGTCGAGCGAGTGCTCGCGCATCTCGCCCGGCCGGTGCGCGAGGTCGCGCACGCGCAGGGCGTAGGGGCTGTTCACGGGGGAAGACACGATCGACAAGCCTAGCGCGATCGGGGCCGAGAGTCGAGGTGGCGACAGGCGTGTCCGGACGCGGTGGGCTCAGCGGGCGTGCTCAGCGGGCAGCGAGGGCGTCGGCGACGGTCGTCGGCACGTACGGCGTGACGTCACCGCCGAGGGACGACACCTGGCGGATCAGCGAGCTGGACACGTGCGCACGCGACGCGTCGGGCAGCAGGAAGACCGTCTCGACGTCGGCGAGGTGGCGGTTCATGATCGCCATCGGGGTCTCGTACGCGACGTCCTCGCCGGAGCGGACGCCCTTCACCAGGACCTTCGCGCCGACCTGGCGGCAGTAGTCGACGAGGAGCCCGGAGGTCCACTCCCCCACCGTGACCGTCTCGGGCGCGCCGACCTCGACGAGCGACTCCCGGATGAGCCGCACCCGGTCGACGGCCTCGAACATCGCCGGCTTCTTGTCGGGGTTGTGCACCACGAGGACGTGCACCTCGTCGAACAGCCCGGCCGCCCGGCCGATGACGTCGAGGTGCCCGAGGGTGACGGGGTCGAAGGAACCGGGGACCACCGCGATCTGCGCCATGCCAGCGACGATACCGCCCGGCACGCTGTGCCCCGCGGTCAGTTCTTGCCGAGGAACGCCGCGTCGGACTCGTCGAGGCGCCTGGCGAGGGCGTCGCGGAGGGCCGGCGATCCCTCGAGCTCGGGATCGGGCTCGAGCACGCGCTCCGCTTCTCCGCGCGCATCGACGATGAGGTCGGCGTGCTCGACGACCCGGAGCAGGTTGAGCGAGGACCGGCCACCTGACTGCCGTTCGCCGAGGACGTCGCCTTCTCGTCGGAGCTCGAGGTCGACCCGGGCGAGCTCGAAGCCGTCGTCCGAGGCCGCCACCGCGTCGACGCGTTCGCGCGAGGTCGTCTCGAGCTCGGCCGTCGTGACGAGCAGGCAGACACCCGCCCACTGGCCACGGCCGATGCGGCCGCGGAGCTGGTGGAGCTGCGAGACCCCGAACCGGTCGGCGTCGAGGACGGCCATCATCGCGGCGTTCGGCACGTCGACCCCGACCTCGATCACGGTCGTCGCCACGATCACGTCGAGGTCACCCGCGGCGAAGGACGCCATCACGCGGTCCTTCTCGTCGGCGGTCATCCGCCCGTGCAGGACCGCGATCGAACGCCCCTCGAGCACGGGCATGGTCCGCATCCGCTCGGCGGTGGCGAGCACGGTCGCCGGAGCCCGCTTCGGGGTGTCGTCCTCGCCCTCGGCCGGTTGCGGCTCGCCGTCGTCCTCGGTGTGGGCGTCGTCGATCGCCGGGCAGACGACGAACGCCTGGCGGCCCTTGGCCAGTTCTTCGGCCATGCGTGACCAGATGCGGGGTTCCCAGCCGGGGTGCTCCGCCAGCGGGACGGTGAAGGTCTCGACGCCGGCGCGCCCCGACGGCATGCCCGTGATGGTCGAGACGTCGAGGTCACCGAACACGGTCATCGCCACGGTGCGCGGGATCGGTGTGGCGGTGAGGACGAGCACGTGCGGCGGGGTCGCGCCCTTCGTGCGGAGGGCCTCTCGCTGCTCGACACCGAAGCGGTGCTGCTCGTCGACCACCACGAGCCCGAGCTCGGCGAAGTCCACCCGGTCCCCCAGGAGCGCGTGCGTGCCGACCACCAGCCGCGAGCTGCCCGACGCCGCGGCGAGCAGGGCACGGCGACGTTCGTCGGTGGACTGCGAGCCGGTCAGGATCACCGGGCGGAGCTCGGCCGCCAGGTCGGGTCCGAGGAACTTCACGATGGACCGCAGGTGCTGTGCCGCCAGGACCTCGGTCGGGGCGATGAGTGCGGACTGCCCGCCGGACTCGGCCACGGTGAGCATCGCGCGGATCGCCACGAGTGTCTTGCCGGACCCGACCTCGCCCTGGATCAGCCGGTGCATGGGCCAGGTGCGGGCGAGGTCCTGGTCGATGTCGGCGCCGACGGCCCGCTGGTCGTCGGTGAGCGTGAAGGGCAGGGTGGCGTCGAAGCGTTGGAGGATGCCACCGGGGGCGGCCACGCGCGGGGTGGCCTCGGTGCGACGGGCCGCGATCCGGCGCTGCACCAGGGCGGTCTGCAGCACGAACGCCTCGCGGTAGCGCAGGGCGTCCTGCGCGCGCTTGAAGTCCGCGACCTTCTCGGGGCGGTGCAGCAGGTCGAGGGCCCGGCGGAACGGCACGAGGTCGAGCCGGGACCGGGCGGAGGCCGGCACCGGGTCGGGCAGGTCCGGCAGGGTGTCGAGGATGATGCCGATGGACTTCGCGATCTGCCACGACGTGAGGGAGGCCGTCGCCGGGTAGATCGGGATCGGCTGGCGCGACCACCGGATCGCCTCGTCGGAACCGGGCTCGGCGGCGGCCCGGGGGTCGTCCGGGTCGAACAGCTCGTAGTCGGGGTGCGCGAGCTGTCGGGCACCGCGGTAGTCGCTGACCTTGCCGGAGAAGATGCCCCGGGCTCCGGGCACGAGGTCCTTCGTGCGCCACCCCTGGTTGAAGAACGTCAGGGTGAGGAGCCCCTTGCCGTCACCGATCTTCGCTTCGAGGATGGAGCCTCGGCGCGCACGCATGGTGCGTTCGCGGACGTCGACCACCTCGGCCACGATGGTCACCGGTTCGCCGATGGCCAGGGAGTCGAGGGCTGTCAGCGCACCACGCTCGGCGTACCGGCGTGGCGCGTGCTCGAGGAACTCGCCCACCGTGCGGTACCCGAAGGCCTTCTCGATGGCGGTCGCCGTCCGACCGCCGAGCACGTTCGCGAGCCGCGCGTCGAGCGGCGCCGGACCGAGGTCGGGCGCGGCCGGCGCAGCGGGGGTTCCGGAGGTGACCACGCTCCAACGGTACCCGGCAGGACCGACCCCACCCGCGCCTCCCGAGCGGCCTGTGGAGAACGCCGGACCGGACCCGCCGGGCCGATACGGTGGCTGCATGACCCGCATCATCGCCGGCGCCGCCGGCTCCCTGACGCTCCGCGTGCCGAAGTCCGGCACCCGGCCGACGAGCGACCGCGTGCGCGAGGCGCTGTTCTCGTCGCTCGAGGCACGGGGGCTCGTCGAGGACACGTCGGTGGCCGACCTGTACGCGGGGACCGGCGCCCTCGGACTCGAGGCGGCGTCACGCGGTGCGGTCGAGGTGGTCCTGGTCGACCGGGCGTCGGCCGCAGCGCAGGCGTGCCGGGCGAACGCGAAGGCCGTGCAGCAGCGGATCCCGGGTGTCCGGATCGACGTGCAGCCCCAGCCGGTGCTGGGTTACCTGCGCGGGACCGTCCGCACCTTCGACCTGGTGTTCATCGACCCGCCGTACGACGTCACCGAGCACGAGCTCGCGGAGGTGCTCGAGACCCTGGTGCCGAAGCTGACGCCGGACGCCGTCGTCGTGGTCGAGCGGAGCAAGCGCTCCCCCGAGCCCACCTGGCCGGCGGGCCTCGAGCCGTTCAGCAAGCGCAGCTACGGCGAGACGGTCGCGTGGGAGGCCGTCGCCGCCGGCTGAGGCAGCCGGTCGGCCGGTTCAGCCGGCGGCGCCGTCCCAGTCGGCGTAGGGATCCCAGCCCGTCGTCGGGACCGGGGAGCCGTCGCGCAGCAGGTCCGCGTCGCCACGCTCCCGCACGACGCCGATGCGGCGGAAGCCCCCGGGCAGGACCGCGTCGGCCGGGAACGTGGCGAGCAGGCCGTGGTCCTCGCCGCCGTGCAACGCGACCTCGTCGAGGTCGGTGGCGGCATCGATCTCCAGCGTGACGCGGCTCGCGCGCGCCATCCGGCCGGCGTCGATGGCGAGACCGTCCGACAGGTCGAGCATCGCGGTCGCGCCGGCCTCGGCCGCGAGCGGCCCGTCGGCGATCGGGGGCACCGGACGCCGCTGTCGCCCGACATCGAGATCCGTGTCGGCCCCGCTCGCCACGGTCGCAGCACGGTCCGGCTCACCCCCGTCGTCGACGCCGTCACGGAACAACCGCGCGAGTCCGCGGGCGGCACGTCCGAGCTCGCCGGACACCGCGAGCACGTCACCGACGCTCGCGCCCGACCGGAGCACGGGCGCGCGGCCCAGCAGGTCACCGAAGGCGGTGACGGCCACCGTGAACGTCGCCGAGGTGGAGAGGTCACCGCCGACCACGCCGCACCCGGGGGCGAGTGCGTCGACCGCGAGCCGGAACCCGTCGGCGATGCCCTCGAGGACGGCCACGGGGGTGTCCTGCGGCGCCGCGAGGGCGATCACGAGCCCGCTCGGAGCGGCCCCCATCGCCGCGACGTCGGAGAGGTTCGTGGCGGCGGCCTTCCAACCGATGTCCGTCGGCGAGGACCACGCCCACCGGAAGTCCGGGCCGTGCACCATCATGTCCGTCGTCACGACGAACCGGCCGTCTGGGGCAGCCACGACGGCGCAGTCGTCCCCGGGGCCGAGGATCGGCGTCCCCGCGGGCAGGCGGCTCGTGATGCGGTCGAGCACGGCGAGTTCACCGAGCTCCCCCACGGTCGGTCCGGCCCAGGCGTCGTACGTCGCGTCCACACGAGAACGGTAGCCTGGACGGCGATGGACACCGCGCGCCGCACCCCTCGCACCCTCGCGATCGTGGGGGCCGTGATCGCCCTCGCCGCCGGGCTGACCGGGTGCACCAACGCCGTGTCGATGTCCGCCGCCCCCTCGGCCGACGCCGCGGCGTGCGCCGCCGTGCAGGTCCGGCTCCCGGCGACGGTGGACACGAAGTTCGACCTGCGGAACACGAACGCGCAGTCGACGGCGGCCTGGGGCGATCCCGAGGTGGCGGTCTACCACTGCGGCGTCGCGGTGCCGACGGTGTCCGACCTGCCCTGCTTCTCGCAGGGGGGCGTGGACTGGATCCGCGACGACCGCGGCGACCAGGTCGTCTTCACGACGTTCGGTCGCTCACCGGCCGCGCAGGTCGTCGTCGACTCGACGAAGACCACGTCGACCGTCGTCCAGGAACTCTCCGACGCCGTGTCGACGCTGCCGAAGGACGGGCACGAATGTCTCGACCCGGCCGACGTGCAGGGCTGACCCAGCGGACGGGGCAGCACCAGCTCCACCAGTGTCTCGACCCGGCCGACGTGCAGCGGTGACACCCGGCTGACGCTTGCGCGCCGACCGGGCCAGGACGGCCTGGTCAGCGGACGGCTGCGCGACCCAGCTCGATGAGCTCCGTGATCAGCTCGCCGTAGGACACCCCCGACGCGGCCCAGCAGCGCGGGTACATCGACAGCGGCGTGAAGCCCGGCATCGTGTTGACCTCGTTCACGACGAAGCCGTCGTCGGTCAGGAAGCAGTCGACACGGGCGAGGCCGGAACCGCCGATGGCCTCGAACGCGCGGGCGCCGATCGACCGGATCTCGTCGGTCTGCGCCTCGGTCAGCGGAGCCGGGCAGAGCAGCGACTCGTCGCCACCCAGGTACTTCGACGCGAAGTCGTAGAAGCCGTCCTCGGCCACGACGATCTCGCCGGGAAGGCTGGTGCGCGGCACACCGTCGCGACCCTCGAGCACGGCGACCTCGACCTCGCGGCCGATGACCCGGGGCTCGACGATGACCTTGGAGTCGTGCTCGAACGCCAGGTCCATGGCGGCGCCCAGCTGCGCGGGCTCATCGACGCGCGAGACGCCCATGCTCGACCCGGCGCGGGCCGGCTTGACGAACAGCGGCCAGCCGTGCGCGGCGATCGTCTCGGCGACGTCCACGGGGTCGGCCGCCCACTGCCGGCGGAGCACCGTGGTCCACGGAGCGACCCGCAGCCCGGCGTGCTCGAGCACGGCCTTGGCGACGTGCTTGTCCATCGCCAGCGCACTCGCGAGCACCCCGTCGCCGACGTAGGGCAGCCCGGCGATCTCGAGCAGCCCCTGGATCGTGCCGTCCTCGCCGAAGGGACCGTGCAGGATCGGGAACACCACGTCGACCGGGATCGCCGTGACCGTCCCGTCGGGGTGGGACACGACGAGTTCGTTGCTGGCGGGTGAGGTCGGGAACGCGATCCGCGTGCCGTTGTCGGGCACGGTCGGCAGGGCACCGTCGCGGATCGTCCACTGCGCCGGGTCGTCCGACTGCAGGGTGAAGGCACCGTCCTGGGTGATCCCGATCGGCACGAGGTCGTACTCGGCCCGGTCGACGACGTCCATGATGCCGCCGGCGGTCACGCAGCTGATCTCGTGCTCGCTCGAGCGACCGCCGAAGAGCACGGCGACGGTGGTCCTGGGCATGGGGGTTCCCTCGGGGATCGTGGGCACGGGAGTCCCTTCGTGACTCGGTGCGGGACCGGTCACTCGCCCTGCGGCTCGTCGGTCTCGGTGAGGTGCGGCGCGATGTTGCGCGGATCGAGCCTACCGGCGAGGACCTCGCCGACCTGGCTGACGATGGGCATGTCGACCCCGTTCGCCGCAGCCAGCTCGAGGATCGGGGCGACCGAGGCCAGCCCCTCCGCCGTCTGGTTCATCTGCCGGACGACCTCGTCGAACCGGTAGCCCTGGCCGAGCAGCCGGCCGGCGGTGTTGTTCCGTGACAGCGGTGACTGGCACGTCGCGATGAGGTCGCCGAGGCCCGCGAGCCCGGACAGCGTGGAGGACTGCGCCCCGAGCGACACCGCGAAGTCGGTCATCTCGGCGAGGCCACGCGTGATGATCGAGGCCTTGGTGTTCTCGCCGTAGCCGACCCCGTCGACGATGCCGATCGCGACGGCGATGAGGTTCTTCAGCACGCCGCCGAACTCGGTGCCGATGACGTCGGTGTTGATGAACGACCGGAAGTACGGGTTCGTCGCGACCGCGGCGACGGCGGTCGCGGTGTCGATGCTGGAGGACGACACCACGGCGGCGGTCGGCTGCCGACGGGCGATCTCGAGCGCCAGGTTCGGGCCACTGGCCACCGCGATGCGGTCCTGGTCGATGCCGAGGCCCTGCAGCAGGACCTCACTCATCCGCAGGCCCGTGCTCTTCTCGACGCCCTTCATCAGGCTGACCACCGGCACGTCGGCCGGCAGGAGTTCGCGGATCGCGGCGAGGTTCGAGCGCAGGGTCTGCGAGGGCACCGAGACGTACACCTGCGAGGCGCCGTCGAGCACGCGCTCGAGCGACGTCGACGCGGTCAGGGTGCGGGGCAGGTTGATGCCGGGCAGGTAGTCCGAGTTGCGCTTCGTCTCGGTGATCTCGCGGGCGACCTCGGGGCGCCGGGCCCACACCACGGTGGAGGCACCGCCCTCGGCCAGCACCTTCGCGAACGTGGTGCCCCAGCTGCCGGCACCGATCACGGCGACCCGGGGCTTGTCGGTCGACTGCATGACCACCCGGATCGCTGCGGTGTCGAAGGCCCCGGGAGCCGCAGCAGCGGGGTCGGGTCGGTCGTCGTGGGGTCGGAGGTCACTCAAACCGGCCGGTCTCCTTCTGGTTGTTCGCCGCCGGGTCCCAGCGGGTCGCGGGTGCCCGTTCGCCACGCAGCACCTCGAGCAACGCGGTGATCTCGCGCATGACGAGCTCGGTGGCCTGACCGAGCATCTGCTGGTCGATCGGGCGGCCGCGGTAGGCCGACAGGTCGACCGGGTCGCCGATGATCACGTCGACGCGGGACGGCGGGAACAGCCGGAGCTTCTTGCCGTAGCGCGCCATGATGTTCTGCGTGCCCCAGTGGGCCATCGGGATGAGCGGCACGTCGTTCTCGAGCGCGATCCGCACCGCCCCGGTCTTGCCGCGCATCGGCCAGAGGTCGGGGTCACGGGTCAGCGTGCCCTCGGGGTAGACGATGATCGCCCCACCCTGTTCGACCAGGGACCGGCCGCCGCCGAGCGGGTCGCTCAGTCGGGTCCGACCGGAACGCTCGACGGGGATCTGCCCCATGCCGGACATGAGCTTGCCGACGACGGGCACCCGGAACAGGGACGCCTTCGCGAGGAACCGCGGCGCCCGCTTCGAGATGTACACGGCGGTGCCCACGACGAGGGGGTCGATGTTCGTGAAGTGGTTCGGCGCGAGCACGAACGCGCCCTCCGCCGGCAGGCGGTTCGGGCCGTGCCAGTGGTAGCGCGCCGAGAAGCGGAACGTCGGGATGACGATCGAGGCGACGATGCGGAAGGCGGTGTTCAGCTCGCCGCGCCGCCACCGGCGCCCGCGCACGGGGATGCCGGTCGCGACCTGCGCGTCGGAGCCGCCACGGGCCTCCAGGCCGTCGCCGTTTCCTTCAGCCGGCACTGTGCCTATCCAGCAAAATCGAAATCGGCGCCGAGCTTGCGCAGCTTCGGGATGAAGTGCTCGTAGCCGCGACTGATGATGCCGACGTTGGTGATGTGCGACTCGCCCTCGGCGGTCAGCGCCGCGATGAGGTGGCTGAAGCCACCGCGCAGGTCGGGGACGCGGACGTTGGCAGCGTGCAGCTTCGTCGGACCGGTGACGACGGCGGCCTGCTCGAACGGGCGGCGGGCGACACGGCGGTCGTGGCCGGGCAGCCCCTCCTTGTGCACGACGATGTCGGCGCCCATCTCGTTCAGGGCGTCGGTGAAGCCGAAGCGGTTCTCGTAGACGGTCTCGTGCACGATGCTCTGGCCCTCGGCCTGGGTCAGTGCGACGACGAGCGGCTGCTGCCAGTCCGTCATGAAGCCGGGGTGCACGTCGGTCTCGATGACGACGGGCTTCAGGGTGTCCAGCTCGCGGTAGAACCGGATGCCGTCCTCCTGGATGTCGAACCCGCCGCCGACCTTCCGGAAGACGTTGAGGAACGTCATGAGCTCCTGCTGGTTCGCGCCCTCGACGAAGATGTCGCCGTTGGTGGCGAGCGCGGCTGAGGCCCAGCTGGCGGCCTCGTTGCGGTCGTTGATCGCTCGGTGCGTGTAGCCACGGAGCGACTCGACGCCCTCGATGAAGATGACGCGGTTCGGCTCGACCGAGACGATGGCGCCCATCTTCTGCAGGATCGCGATGAGGTCCATGATCTCGGGCTCGATCGCGGCGTTCCGCAGCTCGGTGACGCCCTTGGCGAGGGTCGCCGAGAGCAGGACCTGCTCGGTCGCGCCGACGCTGGGGTACGGCAGCTCGATCGAGGCGCCCTTCAGACCGTCCGGAGCCGTCAGGTGGATGCCGTTGACCTGCTTGTCGACGACCGCGCCCATGGCACGCAGGGCGTCGAGGTGGAAGTCGATCGGGCGGTCGCCGATGCGGCAGCCACCGAGGTCGGGGATGAACGCCTCGCCGAGCTTGTGCAGCAGCGGCCCGCAGAACAGGATCGGGATGCGGCTCGAGCCGGCGTGCGCGTCGATCTCGGCGAAGTGCGCCGACTCGACGCGCGACGGGTCGAGGATGAGCTCGCCTCGTGCAGGATCGGTGATGCGCACGCCGTGCACCTCGAGCAGCCCGCGGACCACCTTGACGTCGGAGATGTCCGGCACGTCACGGAGGATCGACGGGGTGTCACCGAGCAGCGACGCCACCATGGCCTTGGTCGCGAGGTTCTTCGCCCCACGGACCTCGATGCGTCCCACGAGCGGCTTGCCCCCGCGGATGACGATCTCGTCCGACTTGAGGCCCACGCGCGCCCCTGCGGCCGCTGCGTCCTGTACGAGAGAGTTCACTACTTCACCGGCAATGTCTTCGGCCGCCAACTGGAGCGGCGGGATTCGAACTCCGTGATCGAGGTCTCGTCACGGAGGGTGAGCCCGATGTCGTCGAGCCCTTCCATCAACCGCCAACGAGTGTAGGCGTCGATCTCGAAGGGGACGTCCACATCCCCCAGCGACACGCGCTGCGTCACGAGGTCGACCGTCGCCTCGATGCCCGGGTTCGCCTCGATGGCGGCCCAGAGGCGCTCGACTTCCGGTTCGGTCACGATCGCGGTGACCAGGCCCTGCTTGCCGGCGTTGCCCTTGAAGATGTCCGCGAAACGGGGTGAGACGACCACCGAGAAGCCGAAGTCACGGAGCGCCCAGACGGCGTGCTCGCGCGACGACCCGGTGCCGAAGTCCGGCCCGGCGACGAGCACACGGGCACCCTGGTAGGGCTCCTGGTTCAGAACGAAGTCGGGGTCCTGGCGCCACCCGGAGAACAGGGCGTCCTCGAAGCCGGTCTTCGTGACGCGCTTCAGGTACACCGCGGGGATGATCTGGTCGGTGTCGACGTTGGACCGCTTGAGCGGCGCGGCGATGCCGGAGACGGTGGTGATCTTGTCCATCAGAAGGTCCCCTCGGTGGCGGTGGCGGACGTCGCCGCTGCGATCTCGTCGTCGGTGGCCAGGTCCCACGGGCTGGACAGCGTGCCGCGCACCGCGGTGGCCGCGGCGACGAGCGGCGACACCAGGTGCGTGCGACCGCCCTTGCCCTGGCGCCCCTCGAAGTTGCGGTTCGAGGTGCTGGCGCAGCGCTCCCCCGGAGCCAGCTGGTCCGGGTTCATGCCGAGGCACATCGAGCAGCCGGCGAACCGCCACTCGGCGCCGAACTCGGTGAACACCTTGTCGAGCCCCTCGGCCTCGGCCTCGAGCCGGACCCGCGCGGAGCCGGGCACGACCATCACGCGGACGCCGTCGGCCTTGGTGCGGCCCTTGATGATCGACGCGAAGGCCCGCAGGTCCTCGATGCGCGAGTTCGTGCAGGACCCCATGAACACCGCGTCGACGGCGATGTCCTTCATCGGGGTGCCCGCGGTGATGTCCATGTACTCCAGGGCGCGGCGGGCGGCGGCCTGGTCGTTGGGGTCGCTGTAGGCGGCCGGGTCCGGCACGCTCTCGGACAGCGAGACGCCCTGGCCGGGGTTCGTGCCCCAGGTGACGAAGGGCTCGAGGTCGTCGGCGTCGATGAACACCTCGGCGTCGAACACGGCGTCGTCGTCGGTGGCGAGGGTCTCCCAGTACGCGACGGCGTCGTCCCAGTCCGCACCCGTGGGCGCGTGGTCACGGCCCTGCACGTAGTCGTAGGTGGTCTGGTCGGGGGCGACCATGCCGGCGCGGGCACCGGCCTCGATCGACATGTTGCAGATCGTCATGCGCCCCTCCATCGAGAGCGCGCGGATCGCGGAGCCGCGGTACTCGAGCACGTAGCCCTGCCCGCCGCCCGTGCCGATCTTCGCGATGACGGCCAGGATGATGTCCTTCGCCGTCACGCCCGGGCGCAGCGTGCCCTCGACGGTGATCGCCATCGTCTTGAACGGCTTGAGCGGCAGGGTCTGGGTGGCGAGGACGTGCTCGACCTCGGACGTGCCGATGCCGAACGCCATGGCGCCGAAGGCCCCGTGGGTGCTCGTGTGCGAGTCGCCGCAGACCACGGTGATGCCGGGCATGGTCAGGCCGAGCTGCGGGCCGACCACGTGGACGATGCCCTGCTCCTTGTCGCCGAGGGAGTGCAGCCGGACGCCGAACTCCTCGCAGTTGCGACGGAGGGTCTCGATCTGGATCCGGCTCGTCGGGTCCGCGATGGGGCGGTCGATGGCGAGCGTCGGGGTGTTGTGGTCCTCGGTCGCGATCGTCAGGTCGAGGCGGCGGACCGGACGTCCGGCCTGCCGCAGGCCGTCGAACGCCTGCGGACTCGTCACCTCGTGCACGAGGTGGAGGTCGATGTAGAGGAGGTCGGGGTTGCCGTCCTCGCCCTTGACCACGACGTGGTCGTCCCACACCTTCTCGGCGAGCGTCTTTCCCATGAGCTCAGCCCTCCTCGTCCTCGTCGATGCGCCGCGGACCGCGGCACGATCAGGCGACTCTACCATTGGTATACCAACGCGCGGCACCCCGCCCGCCGCACGCACGTCACCCCGCCCGTCGCACGCACGTCACCCCGCCCGTCGCACGCGCGGCACCCCGTGGCGGGGCGGCCTGGAGGCCCGTGGCGACTCCCCGACACCCGTCGCGGTGGGAAGATGGTGACGACATGACGACACCTGCGCACTCGACCCGGACCATCAACCTCGAGGGCGCGGCTCGCGCCGCGATCGCCGGTGGCGCACCACTCGCGCTGCTCATCGCACTCGGGATGCCGGGGTACGCGGCCTTCGCCATGTTCGCCGGCTTCACCGCCATCTTCGGCGCGACCGAGCCCTACCGGCAGCGTGCCGTCACCACCGGCGTCGCGGGTGCACTGCAGGCGCTCTGCATGTTCGCCGGCATCGGGGTCGGGCTCGTCGGGTCGCCGCTCTGGCTGCAGGCCGTGGGGCTCGTCGTCGTCCTGGTCGTCGCGGTCTGCACCCTCTCCGCGCTCCGGGCGATCCCCGCGCAGCCGATCTTCCCGGTGTTCGCGTTCGTCGTGTCCGCACTGGTGCCGATGCGCCCGGCCGACGTCCCGCTGGTGGCGACGATCATCGTGTGCTCGGTGGCCTGGGCCTGGCTCGTCGCGATGTCCGGCGCCGTGCTCCGCCGGGTGTTCCACCCGCACGCCCCGCACCGGTTCCGCCCGCTGGCCGACCGCAAGCACCGGTCGCTCGCGGTCCTGCGGACGCCGGCACTGTGGGAGACGGTCGGGCTCAACGTCGTCGGCTCGCTGGTCGCCGGGGCGGTCGCAGAGTCGATCCCCGGGCTCGGGCACCCCTACTGGGCGGTGATCGCGGTGGTGTCGACCCTGCCGGCGATCCGGCAGCGGCACACCGTCGTCCGCGCGGGGCAGCGCGTCATCGGCACGATCGGCGGCACGGTGATCGCGGTCGGGATCCTGCTGCTCGAGCCGTCGGCCTGGTGGATCGTCCTGCTGGCCGTCGTCGGGCAGTTCTTCGCGGAGATCTTCGTCGCCCGGAACTACGCCGTCTGCCTGCTGTTCCTCACCCCGCTCGCGTTGGCGGTGTCGTGGCTGAGCCTGCCCGAGGCGCCGCAGCTGCTGGCCCTCGACCGCATCGCCCAGACCGTGCTCGGGGCCGTGGTCAGCGTCGGGCTGCTGGTCGTCGGACGCGCGATCGAGCGTCGGCGCGGGCGTGCCCTGGGTGCGACGAGCGCGATCCGCACCGTCTGAGGCGCGCCCTCCCGGGCGTAGCGGGCCCTCCCGGGCGTACCGGGTCGAATCGGGCGTACCTGGTCGAATCGGGCGTACCTGGTCGAACCGGGCGTACCTGGTCGTTCCTTTCGACCAGGAACGCCCGATTCCACCTTCCATCGCGCCTGACAGGGGAAGGAACGTACGCAGACGACGGACGGGAGGCCCGTGGCGGCGCCGCCACGGGCCTCCCGTCCGTCGTGTGGTCACGACCACCGTCCCGCGGAAGCGACAGATCGCCGCGGAACATCCGCACGAACCTGTCGCTTTCGCGGCCGGGACGGCCCGGCGTGCCGTGGGTCTGTCGCTTTCGCAAACAGGTCCCACCGACCACGCGGCGTCAGTCGCGCGGCTGGATGTTCCAGGCGTCGATGACGGGGCGGCCGTGCTCGTACCCGAGGATGCTGACCGAGGCGGTGCCGAGCTTCAGCACGGCGCCGTCCTGTGGCGCGAGGCGGATCCACGCGGCGCCGAGCGCACGGAGCACGTGGCCGTGGGCGATGAACACGGCGTCGTGGCCCTCGGCGAGCACCGGACGGGCACGGTTCAGGATGCGCTCGACGCGGACCCGGACCTCGGCGGCGCTCTCACCGGGGGTGTCACCGGCGGGGACCCCGTCGGTCCACAGGTCCCACGGCCCGTGGCGCAGCACCTTGATCTGCGGCGTGGTCAGGCCCTCGTACGCGCCGTAGTCCCACTCGTACAGGTCCTCGTCGGTCTCCGGCTCGACGCCGATCAGGTGCGCGGTGTCGCGGGCACGCTGCAGGGGGCTCGACAGCGCCAGCGCGAACGACCGGTCGCCGAGGTAGCGGCCGGCGCGCTTCGCCTGCTCGACACCGTTCTCGGTGAGGGGGATGTCGGTGCGGCCGGTGTGCTGCCCGCTCTTCGACCACTCCGTCTCTCCGTGACGGACGAGGACGAGTTCGCCGGGGCGTTCCGAGGTCATGAGTTCCTTCCGATCCAGAGGCCGAGCGCAGCTGCGCCGACCGAGACGACGAGCATCCCGAGGCCGTTCAGGACGGCGAGCCGGGGCTTTCCGGATCGGAGGAGCTGTACGGTCTCGACGCTCGCCGTCGAGAACGTCGTGTACCCACCCATCATGCCCGTCCCGAGCACAGCGACCGTCGAGGCGGGGAGGGTGCCGGCCTGCGCGAGGCCCGTCAGGACACCGAGCACGAGCGATCCGGACACGTTGATGAGCAGGGTGCCGACCGGGAACGCGGCGAACCGCGAACCGGCGACCCGGGCCTTGACGACGCCGTCGAGCACGAAGCGCAGGGCGGCGCCGGCTCCCCCACCGACCGCGACCAGGAGCAGTTCGACCGGGCTCATCGGGCGTCCTGCAGCGGTTCGGGGCGGGTGCGGGGCCGGGTGGCCGCGGCGACCCACAGACCGAGGACGACCGCGACGAGTCCGAGCACGACCGACAGCAGTGCGTACCCGCTGCCCGCCGTCCACCGACCGAGGTCGAGCAGCTGCGCGGTGTCGTCGGCCAGCGTGCTGTAGGTCGTGAAGCCGCCGAGCACACCGGTGCCGACGAACAGCCGGACCGCGCGACGTCGACCGAGGTCGGGTCCGCGGCGGGCGAGGGCGTCGAGCAGGAACCCGAGGCAGAACGCCCCGACGACGTTGATCGTGAGGATCGTCCAGCTGATGCCGTCGTGGGCGGGGAACGCGGTCGCGAACAGGGCCCGGGCCGCCGTGCCGATCGCACCGCCGAGGGCGACCAGGGCGATCAGCCGCCAGCGCAGGTGCGGTGGTCGTTCGTCGTGCACGGAGGGCTCCTCTCGACGACGACCCAGGCTAGCCGAGACGACGAAACCCCCGCCGAGCCGGAGCTCGTCGGGGGTTTGCGTGCTGGTGACCCCAGCGGGATTCGAACCCGCGTTACCGCCGTGAGAGGGCAGCGTACTAGGCCGCTATACGATGGGGCCG
>NZ_JAHEWN010000008.1 GCF_018598555.1 Curtobacterium aurantiacum | reverse complement strand
CCGCTCGCCCGCCCGCCCCGCGTACCGTTGGTGCCATGCGCAACTCCTTCGCGATCACCGGTGCCCACGTCGTCCCCGTCTCCGCTCCCGCATTCGACGGCGGCGCGGTCGTCGTCGAGGACGGCCGGATCACCGCGGTCGGTCCGGACGTCACCCCGCCCGCGGGGATGCCCGTGATCGACGCCACCGGCTCGTGGCTCGTCCCCGGGTTCGTCGAGGCGCACGGCCACGTCGGCATCCACGAGGAGGCGAACGGCGAGGCCGGCAACGACACGAACGAGATGACCGCACCGAACATGGCCGGCGTGCGGGCGATCGACGCGATCGACATCGAGGACGAGGGCTTCCGCGACGCGCTCGCCGGCGGGATCACGAGCATCGTCGTCAAGCCCGGCTCCGGCAACCCGATCGGCGGCCAGAGCGTGGCCATCAAGACCTGGGGCGGCCGGACGATCGACGAGCAGCTCATCTCGGACGCCGTGAGCGTGAAGAGCGCCCTCGGCGAGAACCCGAAGCGTGTCTACGGCGGCAAGGGCCAGACGCCCTCGACCCGGCTCGGTGTCGCGAAGATCATCCGTGACGCCTTCGTCGAGGCGCAGAACTACCGTGCCGCCCGTGACGCCGCCGCGGCGAAGGACGAGCCCTTCGCGCGTGACCTGACGAAGGAGACCCTCGTGCGGGTGCTGGACGGCGAGCTCGTCTGGGACCAGCACACCCACCGCCACGACGACATCGCCACCGCGATCCGGCTGTCCGAGGAGTTCGGCTACCGGCTCGTCGTGAACCACGGCACCGAGGCGCACAAGATCGCCGACGTGCTGGCCGCGAAGGACATCCCGGTCATCTACGGCCCGCTCTTCACCAGCCGCTCCAAGGTCGAGCTGCGTGACCGGGGCATCCCGAACCTCGCGACGATCGCGGCCGCCGGGGTCCGGGTCGCCATCACGACGGACGCGCCGGTCGTGCCGATCAACATGCTCGTCGACCAGGCGACGGCCGCCGTGAAGGAAGGGCTGCCCGCCCAGACCGCACTCGAGGCGCTGACGGTCAACCCCGCCGACTTCCTCGGCTTCGGCGACCGCGTCGGTCGCCTGGCTGAGGGCTACGACGCCGACCTCGTGCTCTGGGACGGCGACCCGCTCGACGCCACCAGCCGCGCGACGCGCGTCTGGATCGACGGCGAGCCCGTCTTCACGTGGGCCGACGGAGCCGGCGTCACCACCCCGCGCTGGTAGCGGCCACGACACACCGGCGTTGTGGCCGGACGCCGCCAAGTGGCCGTGACGCCGCAGGATTCGGCGGCGTCCGCACGACACGACGGCGTGTTGCGTGACGCGGTGGGCTCAGCCACAGGCGGACGGGAGGCCCGTGGCGAGCCCGCCACGGGCCTCCCGTCCGTCAGGCGCCCGGTCGCGAGACGCCGTCGTCTCGGCACCACGCCGCCACGTCCGCGAGACGCCGCCCGATTCCGCGGCGTCTCGAGGACACGACGGCGTCTTCCGGGTCGAGCGGTCAGACCGTGCTCAGACCTCGCGAGCGAGCAGGAAGTCGTTGATCCGCGTCGTGAGCTCGGCGTCGATCGGTCGCGCGTCGCCGTTCACCGAACGGATCGGCGCAGCCTGCCGCACGCTCGACACGAGCCAGAGCGCGTCCGCCGCCGCCAGGTCGGCGAGGGTGACGAGCTCGTACGCGGTCTCGATGCCGGCTTCCTCGGCGAAGCGGAACACGTCGGCCTGCGTCGTGCCGGCCAGGATCCCGATGTCGGTGCGGGGCGTGACGAGCCGGTCGCCCACCTTCATGACGAGGTTCGCGCGCGTGCCCTCGAGCACGTAGCCGTCGCTCGAGACGAACAGGGCGTCGTCGGCACCACGGCGTGCGGCTTCGCGCAGGGCGGCCATGTTGACGCCGTACGACAGCGTCTTCGCGCCCTGCAGCAGCCACGGCGAGGTGCGCTCGACGTCGTGCCGGTACCCGCGGTCCAGGACGACGACGGAGATGCCCTCGGTGCGGGCAGCGGTGGAGTCGCCGGACGGTGCAGCGTAGACCCAGCCCGTCGGTCGGTCGGTGCCCTCGACGCCGCGGGTCAGGACGGTCTTGGCGAAGGCTTCGCGCACCGGGTCGAGGCGGGCGCAGACGGCCTCGATGGCCTGGCGCCAGGCCTCGGGGTCGGGCGCGGGCAGGTCGAGCATCGCGGCGGAGCGGCCGAAGCGGGCGATGTGTGCCTCGAGGGCCTGGGGCCGACCGTCGACGACCGTGATCGTCTCGAACACGCCGTCGCCGCGCGTGACGCCGAGGTCCTGCACCTGCAGGTGCTCCTCGAGCGGCTTCGCCCAGGTGAAGGCGTCCGCTGCGGGGTCGTGCGGCGCAGCATCGCGGGAGGGCTGGTTCAGGACGGCGAGCACGGTTTCGGTCATGCTCCCATCCAACCCCAGCTCAGCCCGCTTCGGGCAGCGCGCCGAGCAGCTTCCACACCGCGGGCGTCAGCTCGGGGTGCTGCAGCGCGATCCGCCGGAGCCGGTGGTACTCCTCGCCCAGCCTGGTGCCCTGCCCGGACGCCGGGTGGCTCGACCACTGCGCGTGCCGCTTGCCGATCGCCTCGTCGAGGTCGACCGCGTCCGCGCGCAGGATCAGCACGACCTGCTCGTCGACGGTGGGGAGCGTCGGCATGAACTCCCACGGGTCCTCGCCCTGACGGCTCCGGTGCTCGACGAGCATCGAGATCTCCTCGGCGGCCTCGGCGCGCAGCACTTCGAGGCTGCGCCCGGTCCTGCGGGGCTCAGCCATGGTGCCCCCGCAGCACGCCTGCCATGGGAAAAGCGTACGACACTCCATCGGTCACACTGGACGCGTGACCCTTCGCGACGAGAGCAAGTCCCAGCATCCCCGGGTGGTGGTCGTGTACCTGCTGCGCGACGGCGAGGCCGGCCCCGAGGTGCTGCTGGGGGAGAAGCGCCGCGGCCTCGGCACGGGCCGGCTGGTCGGCCCCGGCGGCAAGCGCGAGCCCGGTGAGTCGGCGGTCGAGACCGCCGTGCGCGAGGTGCGGGAAGAGGTCGGCCTGCGGCTCGACGCGGTCGACCTGGAGGCCCGTGGCACGTTGGACTACCGGTTCCCGTACCGACCGTCCTGGTCCCAGGTCTCGGACGTCTTCGTCTGCCGCCGCTGGCAGGGGGACCCGTCGGGGTCCGACGAGCTCGAGCCGCGGTGGATCCCGGTCGACGCCGTCCCCTACGACGCGATGTGGGACGACGCCCGCTACTGGCTGCCGGGGGTGCTCGCCGGCGGCAGCGTCCGCGCGCGGTTCACGTTCGCCGAGGACGACGCGACGGTGTCCGGGTTCACCGGGACCGGGGTCGGGGCCTAGCGCGACTGCTGCGCTGCGCGCGACTGCTCGGGCTCAGCGCGTCTGCTGGGTGCGGGTGCTGCCGGTGCGCGCTTCCTCGGCGGCGGCGATGACGTCGGCGTCGCCGCTCCGGCCGCCCAGGGGACGCACGAAGAAGTCGATGACGCCGACCACGATCGCGCCGATCATCGAGAACATCGCCCAGCCGACGAACAGACCGGCGGTGTTCCGGCCGTCGGCGGGAGCGAGCAGGACGCTCGCGGCGTAGAAGCCGACCGTCAGCACGAGGAACACGACGACGACGGTGACGAGGACGCGGTGCCAGGTGATGCGCGGGTTCATCCCCCCAGGATACGCGTCAGCGGTCGGCCTGCTTGCCGTGCGGAGCGGGGGTCGACCGCGGCTCGGTCCGGTTCGCGGGACGCTGCACGGCGATGCGGCCGGTCGGCGTCGCGCCGGGTTCCAGGCCGTCCCGCCCGCCCGTGAAGACGTCCCCGCCGGTGCGGTCGTCCTCCCAGTCGTCGTCACGCAGCACGCTCAGGGTGCCGGTCTCGGTGGAGGTGAGGCCGTGGCGCTCCAGCTCGGCATCGCGCTGCTTGCCGAGGAACTCGCGGTTGGCGGTGTTGGCGTCCTGGAACATCGTGGTGCGGCCGGTGACGATCGCGCGGATCCGTCGGCGCTCCCACCACTGCTTGCCGAAGTACATGAGCACGAGCCCGGCCGCCGCGTAGCAGGCCATCGTGATCAGCCCGCGTGCCGGGCCTGGTCCGACGCCGTAGACCTGGTGCTTGATCATGTCGACCATGCTCGAACCGACGACGACGTTGTTGAGCCAGGCGAAGGGCTCCGGCATGAACCACTTCGGGTAGGCACCGCCGGACGACGGCATGGACAGGAAGACGAAGCAGATCATCGCGGGAGCGGCGATGAAGCGGCCGACGAAGTAGCTCAGCCCGTTGACCGCGAGGCCGATCGCCACGATCCAGCCCCAGGCGATGAGGACGAGCTGGACCCAGTGCCCGTGGACGGCGCCGAGCACCGGGCCGGCGAGCGTGTTCGTGATGAGCGAGATGACGAGGCCGCCGACGACGATGACCGCCATCCGGGTGCGGTGCCGGAGCGGACCGCCCATGATGCCGATGAACATCGCGACCATGTAGCCGCCGATGCACCACGCGAGCATCACGTACATCGCGACGGTGCCGTACTCGTCCCAGGCGGGCAGCGGGGCGAGCTCGGTGACCATCGGCGTCGTGACGCCCATGCCGGTGAGCACCGCGCCGAGGGTGGCGGGCACCAGACTCGCGACCTGGAACTGGTGGGCGCTCGCCGTGAAGAACTCGTTCGCCGACGGGTCGTACGCGACCGCCATCGACCCGCCGATCACGTCGCGCTTGGCCTGTGCGAGCGAGTCGTACGAGTGGAACACGAACTCACCGGGCAACGCCTGCTGCACCGCCTGCACGAAGGTCGGGTCGCTGCCGATCAGGGCGATCGGGACGTCGTGCGGGTGCGGCGCGTGGAAGGCGAAGACGTAGCACAGGCAGAAGCCGACGATGAAGAACAGCGGCATCCACAGCTGCAGGCCGATGAGCTGCAGCGACGGGTGCAGGGACGAGTACCACCGGCGGTACGCGCTGTGCTGCTGGGGTGCGGGCACGGGAGCCTGTCGACGGGGAGCCGACCGGGTGTGCCCGGCGACCTTCGCACCGCGGCGGGGCTTGGTCCCACGAGCGGAGGGTCGGGTGCCGCGCGGTCTCGGGGGCGTCGGTCGGGATCCGCCCGGGCGCTCCGGCACGTCGTCGTTCCTGGGGACGTCGTTCCGCGGCGTGCTCACTCGGCGCTCGGCTCCTGCTCTCGATCGGAGCGCCAGGATACGCCCGGGGCGCTCAGGACCGACTGCGCGAGGCCTGCGCCGAGTCCATCGCGAGTTCCTCGGCGTCGAGGGTGACGAGCACGCGGCGCATGACCTCCTCGTCGAGGTTCCCCTTCTCCCGTTCCTCGAGCACGATCTCGCGACGGCGGTCGAGGAGCTCGCGCCGGATGTCCTGGATCTGCGCGCCACGGAGGCGCATCGGGCCGTTCCGGTCCTCGTCCTCCTCTTCCTCGGCATCGCGGCGGAACGTCTCGGCCTGGCGCTCGAGCCGAGCCTTCAGCCGGTTCACCACGGAGTCCACGGCCTCGGGCCCGTACTGCTTCGACCAGACGGCCCGCCGCTTGTCGAGCAGTTCGATCGCGGCCTCGATCGTGCGCTGGTTGAGGCGCATCTCACTGCGGACGTCCTCGTCGTCCTCGGCCGGGTCCTGCACCTTGAGAGCCCGGATGACGAAGGGCAGTGTCAGGCCCTGCAGCAGCAGCGTGCCGACGGTCACGAAGAACGCGATGATGAAGATCGTGTCCTGCGCCGGGATCTGGACCGGGCTCGCGACGACGGACACCGCGGCGGCCAGGGTGACCACGCCGCGCATGCCCGTCCACGAGATGACGGTGAGCTCCCGCCAGTTGAGCTTCGGCTCCGCGGACCCGCGCATCCAGCGCAGCGAGGGGTGCCCGCGGGACAGCTTGATCCGCAGCGGCCGGAGCCACTTCCCGTTGATGCGGTTGCGCGCGTAGGACTCGAACACGAACAGCGGCCGCACCAGGATCACGACGACGAGCACGACGGCCGCCGCGGTGAGGGTCTGCCCGAGGCTGCGCTCGCTCTCGACCAGGTCCTGCACGACGGTGTTGAGCTGCAGGCCGATGAGCGCGAAGACGAAGCCCTCGAGGATGACGTCGATGCTCGTCCAGAGCGGGCGCTCCTGCAGCCGGGTGGCGTACCCCTCCTTCGGCGAGTTGTAGCCGATGTACAGCCCGGCCGTGACGACCGCGATGACCCCGGAGCCGGACAGGTCCTCGGCGAGGATGTACGCGACGAACGGCAGCAGGATGCTCATGATCGTCTCGACCACGGGGTCGTTGATGCGCATCCGGATCCAGTGCACGAGGACGCCGAGCACGATGCCGACGACGAGCCCCACCCCGATCGCGAGTCCGAAGATGCCGAGGTCCTGCCAGATCGTCAGCGAGGTGCCCGCGATGATGAGCGTGAACACGCGCACCAGGGTCAGCGACGCCGCGTCGTTGATCAGGCTCTCGCCGGACAGCACCGTCATGACGCGCCGGGGGAGTCCGAGCTTCCGGCCGATCGCGGCGGCGGACACGGCGTCCGGCGGGGCGACGATCGCACCGAGGAGGATCGCCGCCGGCAGGGTCATGTCCGGGATGAGCAGGTAGGCCACCAGGCCGACCACGAGTGCCGTCACGATCACCAGGAAGATGCCGAGCCGTCGGATCTGCTTGATCGAGCCGCGGAAGCTCTGCCACGACACGTCGAGGGCGGCCGAGTAGAGCAGCGGCGGCAGGATCACCGTGAGGATGACCTCGGAGTCGATCTCCATCGGCGGCAAGCCGGGCAGGAACGAGGCCGCCAGGGCGACCGCCGTCACGAGGAGCGGAGCCGGGAGCCCCTTGGCCCGAGCGAACCCGGTCACCGCGAGCGATCCGATCAACAGGATGAGGAGCTCTGCGGTGTCCATGCACGCATTCTTCCATCGGCATGGTTCCGAAGCTGAACGAATGTGAAGCTCCGGTGAACAGCAGGTGGACGATCGGGTTTGCTCGATGGGGCGACGCCTGGGACACTTGCCCGCGGTGGACATCACACTCATAGTCGTCCTGGTCATCGCGTTGGCCCTCTTCTTCGACTTCACAAACGGTTTTCACGACACCGCCAACGCGATGGCGACCCCGATCGCGACCGGCGCCATGAAGCCCAAGGTGGCGGTCACCGTCGCCGCGGTGCTCAACCTGGTCGGTGCGTTCCTCAGCACCGCCGTGGCGACGTCGATCTCGCACGGGCTGATCAACGAGGGCCCCGGTGGCGTCGCGATCAGCCCCGAGATGATCTTCGCGGGCCTGATCGGGGCGGTCGTCTGGAACATGATCACGTGGCTCCGCGGCCTGCCGTCGTCGTCGTCGCACGCGCTGTTCGGCGGGCTGATCGGTGCCGCGATCGTCGGTGCCGGGTTCCAGTCCGTCAACTACGTCGCACTGCTGACCGTCGTGATCATCCCGGCGTTCGCCTCGCCCGTGATCGCCGCGCTCGTGTCGTTCCTGTCGACGCGCATCGCGTACCGGATCACCAAGCGTCCGGTGTTCCCGAACGAGCGCGGTGGCTTCCGCATCGGGCAGGTCTTCACCAGCTCGATGGTGTCCCTCGCGCACGGCACGAACGACGCGCAGAAGACGATGGGTGTCATCACGCTGACCCTCATCGCCTCGGGCGCGCAGTCGTCGAACCAGGGCGTGCAGTTCTGGGTCGTCGTCGCCTGTGCCCTCGCGATCGCCCTCGGCACCTACACCGGCGGCTGGCGCATCATCCGCACCCTCGGCTCGGGCATCACCGAGATCCGCGCGACGCAGGGCTTCGCGGCCGAGGCATCGACCGCCGCGACGATCCTCGCCTCGAGCCACCTCGGCTTCGCCCTGTCCACCACGCAGGTGTCCTCCGGCTCCATCATCGGTGCCGGTCTCGGGCGCCGCGGCTCGAAGATCCAGTGGTCGACCGCCGGCAAGATCGTCATCGCCTGGTTCATCACCCTGCCCGCCGCGGCCGCGGTCGGCGCGGTCGCCTCGGGGATCGCCCGCCTCGGCGTCGGCGGCCTGGTGATCGACGCCGTGGTCGGTGCCGCCGTGATCCTCGGCCTGTACCTCTGGTCGCTCCGCAAGCCGCACGAGCAGGCCGCCGCCATCGAGGTCGACGTCGCCGCGAACGCGGTCCTGACCCGCAAGGAGCTGCGCGACATGCAGCGCAAGAAGCGCGCCGACGCGGTTGCCCAGCGTCGCGCCGAACTGAGCCGCGAGCGCACGCTCCGTCGCATGGCGGCCCGCAAGGGAGGCCGTCGCTGATGGGCATCGCCATTGACGGACGCAGTTTCGCATTCCTCGAAGGGGGAGACCGCTGATGGGCATCGACTGGTTCGCGTTCCTCACCGTGGCGATCGTCGCCGTGGTCTCGTCGTGCTTCGTCGTCGCCGTGTACTCGGTCGGTCTCCGGCTCTGGAGTGCCGCCGACACCCGCGCCGGGAAGTTCACCGTGAAGGACGACGGCACGATCGGCCCGGCGACCGCCGGCTTCCCGAACCCGGCCGGCGCCTCGACGGCCACGCGCGCACTCCGTGCCGCCGCCGTCGCGTGCTTCGCGGTGTGCGGTGCCGTCGTGCTCTACGGCATCTACCTGATCGTCCCGCAGTTCCACTGACGCGCGCGCTCACCGCGTGAGCAGAAGACGCCGGGTCGCCCCTCGCGACCCGGCGTCTTCTGCTCACTGGTCGTCCGTGCGCTGCGTGCGGGCCGTGACCGCGGGTCGACGGGAGGCCCGTGGCGGCCTGGCCCCGGGCCTCCCGTCCGTCGCGGGCGAGCGGGCGAAATGCCGCCGTGCGTTGCCAGGGCGACCCCGGCATTCCGCCCGCTCGCGCTGGCGGCGCGCTTGGTGAGCAGAAGATGTCGCGTCGCCGTCCGTGACCCAACATCTTCTGCTCACGAAGTGCGCGGGCGGGCGCGCTCGGTGAGCAGAAGATGTCGCGTCCCGCAGCGCGACCTGACATCTTCTGCTCACGAAGTGACGGGAGGCGCGTGGCGCCCACCGCCCCACCCCGGCGCGGTTCCGGACCGGCCGGACGGACCGGACTAGCCTCGACGTGTGACCGGCAACGAGGAGGCACCTGTGACGACGACGCGGACCGAGAGCGACTCGCTGGGATCACGGGAGGTCCCGATCGACGCGTACTGGGGCATCAACACCCTGCGGGCGCTGGAGAACTTCCCGATCACCTCCGTGCCGATCGCCGTGTACCCGGACCTCATCGAGGCACTCGTCACCGTGAAGCAGGCGGCGGCTCGGGCGAACCGGGCGATCGGTGTCCTCGACGACGAGCGTGCCGACGCGATCGACCGGGCGGCGCAGGAGGTCCGCGACGGAGCGCTCCGCGAGCAGTTCGTCGTCGACGTGGTGCAGGGCGGCGCGGGGACGAGCACGAACATGAACACGAACGAGGTCCTCGCGAACCGGGCCCTCGAACTCCTGGGGCGGGAGCGGGGCGACTACGCGTACCTGCACCCGATCGACCACGTGAACCGCAGCCAGTCGACCAACGACACGTACCCGACGAGCATCAAGATCGCGATGATCTTCGGGGTCCGTCGGCTCATCGTGCAGCTCGAGGAGCTCTCCGCGGCGTTCGCCGAGCGGGGCCGGGCCTTCGCCGACGTGCTCAAGGTCGGCCGGACCCAGCTGCAGGACGCGGTGCCGATGACCCTCGGGCAGGAGTTCACCGGGTTCTCGCACACCATCCAGGAGGACGCGGACCTGCTCCGC
Organism: Curtobacterium aurantiacum; assembly: GCF_018598555.1. Taxonomy (GTDB): domain Bacteria; phylum Actinomycetota; class Actinomycetes; order Actinomycetales; family Microbacteriaceae; genus Curtobacterium; species Curtobacterium aurantiacum. The sequence continues at coordinate 153,966 of NZ_JAHEWN010000008.1, read as the reverse complement.
AAGGTGATGCCGCTGCTCGCCGAGATGAACCTCGGTGCGACGGCGATCGGCACGGGCATCACCGCGGACCCGCTCTACCGCGACGAGGTCCGCCGCCAGCTGCAGGAGGCGAGCGGCATCGACGTCGTCACCGCTCCCGACCTCATCGAGGCGACGAGCGACGCGGGGTCGTTCATGACCCTGTCCGGCATCGTGAAGCGGAGCGCCGCGAAGCTCTCGAAGATCTGCAACGACCTGCGGCTGCTGTCGTCCGGACCGCAGGCGGGCCTCGGTGAGATCACCCTGCCGGCACGCCAGGCCGGCTCGTCGATCATGCCGGGCAAGGTCAACCCGGTGATCCCCGAGGTCGTGAACCAGATCGCCTACGCGGTCGCCGGCGCGGACACCACGGTGACGATGGCGGCGGAGAGCGGGCAGCTCCAGCTCAACGCCTTCGAGCCGATCATCGCCCACTCGATCCTCCAGTCGCTGCAGTGGATGTCCCGCGGCTGCGCGACCCTGCGCGAGCACTGCGTCGTCGGCATCGAGGCGAACGAGGCGAAGCTCGCGGCCCAGGTCGACACCAACGTCGGCGTCGTCACCGCACTCACGCCGTACATCGGGTACGCGGCGGCGGCGTCGATCGCGCACACGGCGCTGACCACCTCGACGCCGATCTCGACGCTCGTCGTGGCCGCCGGCCTGATGGAGGAGGACCAGGTCATGCGGGTGCTCAGCCCGGCACGGCTGTCGGGCATCGAGCTGGCGACGGGGGCCATCCCGATCGTCACCGAGGAGATGCTGGACGCCGAGGCGCGCAAGCACTGACCCGAGCACCGCGGCCCGAGCACGGCGGCGTGAGCAGGCCCGCGCCCGCGGTCGCGCGCGCCGACGCATGCGAGCACGCGTCAGGGCAGCGGCCGCTCGCCCACCCGCACCTGCTGCGCCATCGCCCGCAGGTGCTCCTCGCCCGGGGTCGGCTCGGCGTCCTCTTCCTCGGCCACCCGAGCGGCCTCGGCCCGGACGTGCTGCGCGGCCGCGATGTCCTGGTCCCGCCAGCGCGCGAGCGTGAAGTTGCGGGTGACGTCCCGCAGCGGCAGCCGGATCGACTCGTCCGCCTCGATGCCGGCGAGCAGCTGCCGCATCCGGATCACCTCGGAGTCGAGCTCGCCGCCGACCACGAGCACGAAGTTCGAGATGTACAGGTACACGAGCAGCAGGATCGCGCCGCCGAGCCACCCGTACGCGCGGTTCCCGCCGCCGAGGGTCTCCACGTAGAGCGCGAACCCCATGGTGGCGATGGCCCAGGTCACGATCGCGAACGCGGCACCGGCGGACACCCACCGCAGCTGCGGGGTCTTCACGTTCGGCGTCGCGTAGTAGAGCACCGCCACCATCACCACGAGGTCGGCCGCGAGCACCGGCCACTTCACCACGTTCCACACGTCGTCGATCCACGGCGCCCACCCGAGCTGCCGGATCACGGCCTCGGAGATCGTCGGCGTGCCGAGCAGGATGACGATCGCGACGGCACCGCCGACCATGACGAGCAGCGTGACGAGGAGCATCATGCTGCGGAACTTCCAGATCCGCCGGCCCTCCTCGACCTCGTACGCGGTGTTCATCGCCCGCCCGAACGCAGTCGCGTAGCCGGAGAGTGACCAGAGCGTCAGCACGACGCCGATCGTGAAGCCGAGCCACGGGTTGTCCAGGGTGAGCAGCTGCCGGAGCGGTGTCTCGAGGTGCGACGCGGTCTCCGGCCGGACGATGAACCCGAGCACCTCGACGATGTCGGTGACGCTGTCGCCCTTCCGGTCGACGATCGACAGCGCGGACACGACGGCGAGCGCGGTCGGGAACACCGTCAGCAGCGCGAAGAACGTCAGCGACGCGGCCGCGTCGACGACGCGGTGCCGGATGACCGAGTGGTAGGTGCGCCGGACGACGGCGCGGACTCCCGTCCGCTGGAGGTCGCGCGATGCGCTGTCCGGCATGCGTCGTACGGTACCCGACACGTGCGGTCCTGGAGGCCCGTGGCGGGCCCGCCCCGCGCCTCCCGACTGCCTGTTGGTCGCGCTGGTGCGCCTGCAAGACACCGGTGTTCACGCTCCGCACCGCGGAACGCGGGTGTTCGACGTGCGAGCACCGGTGTTTTGCGGCCCGCCCCGACCGCCCCGACCGCCGCGGCCGTCAGTTGGCGTGCGGGTGCAGGGCGTCGTAGCGGCGGAACGAGGGGACCATGCGGAGGAGCAGCGCGACGAGGCCGATGATCAGCACGCCGCCGATGACCGGCGGGTACGCGATGCCGGCCGCGACGACCAGGCCGGCGTACAGGTCGCCGAGGCGCGGGCCGCCCGTGACGACGACGATGAAGATGCCCTGCAGCCGCCCGCGCATGCCGTCCGGCGACGCCGCCTGCAGGATCGTGTTCCGGAACACCGAGCTGACGTTGTCCGCACCGCCGGCCATCGCCAGGAACAGCGCCGCGAGCCCGAGCGCCGGCAGGATCTCGACGCCGAACGCCTCGCCCGAGCGGCCGCCGAGCACGTGCGCCAGTGCGATGACCACACCGAACCCCGCGATCGCCCCGCCGTACGCCGTGATGGCCCAGCCGACGGCCTCACCCTGGCGTCGGACGTGCCCGAGCGGCCCGGAGAACACACTCGACAGCAGCGCGCCGATCGCGTAGGCAGCGGTGAGCGTGCCGACGGTGATCGACCCGCCGCCGATGACGAGCGCCCCGATCGCGGGGAACAGCACGCGCGGCTGCCCGAACGTCATCGCGACGATGTCGAGCACGAACGTCATGGTGATGTTGCGTGACCGCCGCAGGAACTTCGCACCCTCGATGAGCGAGCCGAGCCCCGGTCGGAGTGCGCCGTGTTCGGCGGCCATCCGCGGCAGGGTGAACACCCCGAGGAACGCGAACGTGAACAGCACGACGTCGATCGTGTACGTCGGCGCGAACCCGACCGTGGCGATCAGGACGCCCGCGATCGCCGGACCGACGGTGACCTGGAACCCCGACGCGATCCCGCCCAGGGCGCTCGCCGCGGGGAGCAGGTCGGTGCCGACGAGCCGGGGCACGATGGCGGAGCGGGAGGCGTTGCTGACGGTCGCGGCAACGGCGTTCACGGTCGCCAGGACGTAGAGCAGCAGGACGCTGTGCAGGTCGAGCCAGGCGTGCGTGGCGATCAGGGCGACCGCGACCCAGGCGATGATCGACGACACGAGGGCGACGAGGCGCCGGTCGAAGGCGTCCGCGAGCATCCCGCCGTACAGCCCCGCGACGATCATCGGCACGAGCGCGATGACGCCCACCAGTGCCACGGCGAAGGTCGAGCGGGTGATCTCGTAGACCTCGAGCCCGACGGCGACGGTGGTCATCTGGGTACCGATGCCCGCGATCGCGGTGCCGGCCCAGAGCCGGGCGAAGGCGGGGGAGCGGCGGAGCGGGGTGAGGTCGGCGAGCAGGCGGCGGCGCGGCGGTGCGGGAGTCGTTGGTGTCACGGTGGAACCATTCTGCGGGCTGGACGCTCGTTGCGTCTGCCCGGTGCGCCCTCTGGTTGACTGATCGGCATGACTGACCTCAACAGCAAGCCCGAGTTCGACGCCCCCGAGGGCCCCGCCCCCACCGAACTCGTCGTCACCGACATCGTCGAGGGTTCCGGCGAGGAAGCGTCCGCCGGGTCGACCGTCAAGGTCCACTACGCCGGCGTCGAGTACGAGACCGGCGAGGAGTTCGACAGCTCCTGGAACCGCGGCGAGCCCATCGACTTCCCGCTCGCGGCGCTCGTGCGCGGCTGGCAGGAGGGCATCCCCGGCATGAAGGTCGGCGGCCGCCGCAAGCTCGTCGTCCCGCCGGAGCTCGCCTACGGCCCCGCCGGCGGTGGCCACTTCCTGTCCGGCAAGACCCTCATCTTCGTGATCGACCTGCTCGGGGTCCGCTGATGCAGGTCGGCGCCCCGACGATCGAGCTGAACGACGGCCACCGGTTCCCGGAGCTCGGCCTCGGCACCTACGGCCTGAACGGCGACGAGGGCGCGGCCGCAGTCGGCACCGCGATCGCGAGCGGCTACCGGCTGCTCGACACGGCGCTGAACTACGGCAACGAGGACGCCGTCGGCCGGGCCGTGCGCGAGTCCGAGGTGCCGCGCGAGGACCTCGTCGTCACGTCGAAGCTGCCCGGCCGACACCACGGCTACGACGAGGCACACTGCTCGATCGACGAGACCCTCGGCAACCTGGGGCTCGACCACGTCGACCTGTACCTCATCCACTGGCCGAACCCGTCGGTGGGCAGGTTCGTCGACACCTGGAAGGCGTTCGTCGACCTCCGTGACAGCGGCAAGGTCCGCTCGATCGGCGTCTCGAACTTCACACCCGAGCACCTCCGCCGCATCGTGGACGCCACCGGGGTCGCCCCGGCCGTCAACCAGGTGGAGTTGCACCCGTACTTCCCCCAGGCGGAACTGCGGAACGTGCACCAGGAGCTCGGCATCGTGACCGAGAGCTGGAGCCCACTCGCGAAGCGGTCGGAACTGCTCACCGAGCAGCCGATCGTCGACGCCGCCGCCGCGCACGGGGTGGCCCCAGGCCAGGTCGTGCTGCGCTGGCACGTCCAGCTCGGTGCCGTGCCGGTGCCGAAGTCGGGCGACGCCGCCCGCCAGAAGGAGAACCTCGACGTCTTCGGCTTCGAGCTGACCGACGACGAGGTGCAGGCGATCTCCGCGCTCGAGCGCGGCCGCCTGTGGGACGGCGACCCGGACACGCACGAAGAGATGTGACCCCATCGCGACCCTCCGGGGAGAGCGGGGTGTCCGGTGGGCAGTACACTGGTTCCCCCTCTTCCCGAAGGGTTGTGTGTGTCCGAACCGACCGAGATCGACCGTGAACGCGGCTACGTCGACGGCCTCTTCCGCCGTCTCGACGAGCTGACCGCCGAGGCCGAGCAGCGCCTCGCCGAGACCCGCCGTCAGGCCGTCGGCGGGAACCACCAGAGCCGCAGCGAGCGCGATGCGTACGCGCGGCTCTACGAGGACACCGTCGCGACGCTCGAGCGGGTGGGGGACCGGCTGGTCTTCGGCCGGCTCGAGGTCGCCGAACCCGAGAGCCCCGACGACACCTTCCGCTACATCGGCCGCGTGGGGCTGCGCGACGCCGAGCACCGGCCGCTGCTGCTCGACTGGCGCGTCCCCGGTGCCAGCGCCTTCTACCAGGCCACCGCGGCGCACCCGATGGGCATGCGCTCCCGCCGGCACCTGTCCCTGCAGGGGCGCCGGGTGGTCGGCGTCGAGGACGAGGTCTTCGACGCCTCGCTGTACGACGACGAGCGCACCCACCTGCAGGGTGAGGGGGCGCTGCTCGCCGCGGTGACCGCCGAACGCACCGGCCGGATGACCGACATCGTCGCGACGATCCAGGGCGAGCAGGACCGCATCATCCGCTCCCCGCTCGAGGGTGTGCTCATCGTGCAGGGTGGTCCCGGCACCGGCAAGACCGCCGTGGCGCTGCACCGCGCCGCCTACCTGCTCTACTCGTACCGTGAGCGGCTGCGGGGCTCCGGCGTGCTGATGGTCGGCCCGTCGCCCGCGTTCCTGACCTACATCGAGCAGGTGCTCCCGTCGCTCGGCGAGACCGGTGTCGTGATGGCCTCGCTCGGTTCGCTCTACCCGGGCGTGCACGCGACGACGCACGACACGCGCGACGTCGCCGCCGTGAAGGGCGCCGCGCAGATGGCGTCGCTCCTGCGCCGGGCCGTGCGCTCGCGCCAGGTCGCGCCGACCGAGTCGGTCACGCTCGACGTCGAGGGCGAACGGCTCGTCGTGCCGCCGCAGCTCGTCGCCGACGCCATGAAGCGTGCGCAGGACCGCGGCAAGCCGCACAACGCCGCCCGCGTCACGTTCAACAAGATCGCCCTCGACGCGATGACCCGCCTGCTCGCCGAGCAGCTGCGGGAGCGCGGCACGACGGTGGACGAAGCCGACGAGAAGGTCCTGCGCGAGGACATCCGGAGCTCGTACGACGCCCGGGTGCTGCTGAACACCGCGTGGCTGCCGCTGCCGCCGGAGAAGTTCCTCGAGGACCTCTACGCCCGGCCGAACTGGCTCGCCTCGCTGACCCCCGACTGGACGCCGGAGCGCCGCGCCCTGCTGCAGCGCGCCCGTGGCACCGCCTGGACGGTCGAGGACGTCCCCCTGCTCGACGAGGCCGCCGAACTGCTCGGTCCGTTCGACCCCACCGGCGGCGCCGCCAAGCGTGCGGCGAAGGCCAGCCGGAACCGCGACATCGAGAACGCCCGCCAGGCGATCGAGAACATGGGCGTCGAGGGCATCGTCAGCGCCGAGCAGGTCGCCGGCTCGTTCGCCGAGGGCGGCGACCCCCGCTCCACGGCCGAGCGGGCCGCCGAGGACCGCGAGTGGACCTACGGACACATCGTGGTCGACGAGGCGCAGGAGCTCTCACCGATGCAGTGGCGCGTGCTCGCCCGCCGCAACCCGCTGCGCTCGTTCACGATCGTCGGCGACATGGCCCAGGGCTCCTCGCCCGGTGCCGCACGCACCTGGGACGACGTCATCGGGGCGCTCGCCCGTCGCCGCCGAGGCCGTGCACCGCAGGTGCCGCTCGACCACCGCATCGAGCAGCTCACCGTCAACTACCGCACCCCGCGGTCCATCGTCGAGGCGGCAGGGGCCTTCGCGGACAGCGCCGGCCTCACGGTCACCCGCAACGAGGCGGTGCGCGACGGCGACCCCGTCGAGCGCGTCCGCGTCGCGCGGGCCGACCTGCTCGACACCGTCGTGGCGGTCGCCGACACCGAGCGTGCCCGGATCGGGTCCGGCACCATCGGCGTCATCGTCCCCGAGGCCCAGGTCGACACGATCCGCCGGCGGCTCGCCCGCACCGAGGCGGACGTCCGGGGGCTCGCCTCGCCGAACGCCGGCTCGCTCACGGTGCTGACGGGTGCGGACGCCAAGGGCCTGGAGTTCGACGGCGTGCTGCTCGTCGACCCGGACGGCGTGGGCGCCGACGCCGCCCGTGCCGCCGCCGCGGTCTACGTCGCGATGACGCGTCCGACCCGTCGTCTGACGGTCATCGACGTCGACTGACGATGGCGCGCGTCCGACGCGCACTCCGTGAGCAGGAACGGTCCGGGTCCGTCGGTCCCACGCGACCGCTCCTGCTCACGACCGTTGGGCGGTGGCGTCTCCGCGGGGCGGACGGGAGGCCCGGTGCGGGCCCGCCACGGGCCTCCCGGTTCAGGTCGGGTCGCCTTCGGACCGCACCCGCGCGACCAGGTCGGCCCACGGACCGTCGAGGCGGCGACCCGGGATCGTCACGGTGGTGCGCTCGACGGTGATCGTCCAGCTGAAGTCGTCGGGGACGGGCTCGGCCGTCGGTGCCGGGGTACGCCGCAGCGCGTCGACGACGTCGGACCACGCCGTGGGGTCGCTGCTCGTGTCGGTGTCGACCCGCCAGCGCCGTGTGGTGCCGGCGAAGCCCCCGGAGCGGCGGACCTCGATGCGCATGGCCCCGACGGTACGCCCGGGTGGCCTGCTCAGTCGAGCACGCCCACCTGCTGCCAGGCCTGACGGACCGCGGTCTGCTCGGCGGAACCGTCCCCGAACCGCCGCCCGGCCGCGTCGACGGTGACGGTGGCGAAGCCGGCGAAGTCGATCGAGGCGGTCACCTCGGCCGACGTCAGAGCGTCCCACCAGACGGCACCGGCGCCCAGCCACGCGGGGCCGCCGATGGCCGTGGCCGCCAGGAAGAACGCGTGGTTCGGGATGCCGGAGTTCGTGTGGACCCCACCGGCGTCGTCCGTGGTGACGACGAAGCCGGACATGGTCGCCGGCTGCGGGTCCTTCCCGAGCACCGGGTCGTCGTACGCGGTGCCGGGGGCCCGCATCGACCGGAGCGCGTCGCCCTGCACGGCGTCGGTGAACAGCCCCTCGCCGATGAGCCAGTTCGCCTGCTCCGCCGTCTGCCCCGCCGCGTACTGGGCGACCAGGGAGCCGAAGACGTCGCTGATCGACTCGTTGAGGGCGCCCGACTGGCCCTGGTAGGTCAGGTCGGCGGTGTACTGCGTGACGCCGTGCGCGAGCTCGTGGCCGATGACGTCGAGCGCGACGGTGAAGCGGCGGAACACCTCGTCGTCGCCGTCGCCGAACACCATCCGGTTGCCGTCCCAGTAGGCGTTGTCGTAGTCCTGGCCGTAGTGCACGGTCGCGTCGAGGGGGAGCCCGGCGCCGTCGATCGACACCCGGTCGAACACCTTGAGCCAGAAGGCGTGCGTGGCGCCGAGGCCCGCGTACGCCTCGTCGACCGCGGCGTCACCGGAGTCGGCGTCGCCCTCGCGCCGGACGACGGTGCCGGGCAGCGTCGTGGTGCCGTGCGCGTCGGTGATCGTCCGCTGCGGGGAGCGGTCGACGGCACCGCTGACGCCGCGCGGTGCGACCAGGTGCGCGTGCTTCGGCGCCTGCACGGCGTCGAGCGAGGCCAGTGCGGTGCGTGCCGCCGAGGCCGCCCGGGGGAACGCATCGGCACCGGCGACGGCGCGGAGCAGGTAGGGCGGGACGACGGAGCGGATGCGGTCGGTCGCGGTCATGCGCACATGCAACCACCGGGCACCGACACGGCCCTGCGCGGGCCGTCTCGTGGCGGGGTCAGTCGCGCTTGCGGTGCTCGACGAGGGCCAGCGCGTACGACTCCCACCACTGGCCGGCCGCGGGGCCGCCGTTGCAGGTGCCGTCGCTGAGCCCCGGTGTCTTCACCCAGAGCAGGGCGTCGAGCCGCGTGCTGCCGCCGGTGACGTGCGGCTCCTGGCCGAGGCCGGCACCCTCGGGGTTGCACCAGGTGCCCCGCCACCCCTGCCCGTTGCGGGAGACGTCGATGACGAAGTGCGGGTCGCCGCCGATCGCGTCGGCGAGCTCGTCGGCGTACGCGCGCTCCTGGTCGACCCGGTAGAAGTTCGACACGTTCGTGAAGAAGCCCTGCACCTCGTCGACGCCGGCCTGCCGCAGCCAGTCGGCCATGGTGGCGGTCGGCACACGGTTCTCGTTGCCGCCGTCCAGGTACACGGTGAGCCCGTGGCCGGTCAGGGCGTCGACGGCCTTCCGCAGCAGGGGCAGGCGTTCGTCGCGCAGCCGCTCGCAGTTCTGGATCTGGGCGATCGAGTCGGGTTCGACGAGCACGACCGCGTGCGAACCGGCCATCGCCCGGACGGCGGACCGGACCCACGGCAGGTAGGCGTCGTCCTCGGTGCCGCCCTTCGAGTAGCTGCCGCAGTCACGGTCCGGGATGTTGTAGAGGACGAACACGGGGGTGCCACCGCGTTCCTCCGCCGTGCTGACCACCGACCGGATCGTCGAGCGGGTCTCGGCCCGCGAGGTGTTCGTCAGCCACGTCGCGATCGGCTGGTCGGCGATCACCGCGATCTGCTCGGCGGTCTCGGCGTCGCCCTCGGCCCGGGCCTGGCGCTCGCGGAGGCCGGCCTGGTTCACGGCGGTCGGCTGGCGCGCGAGCCCGCCCGGGAACGCCTCGGCCGCGGACTTCCGCTCGGCGACGCTGCGCCCGCTCGGGGTACGGTCGCCGTCCGGCTGGCCGCCGTTCCACGGGCCGACGACCACGAGGGTCGTGACGACCGCGGCGACGACGACAGCCGCAGCGGCGATCCACCCCCACTGCCGCAGGCCGCCGGTGCGGTTGCGGCGTGGGGTGCTGGGTGCCTCGTGCTCCGGCATGCTGCGGTGCTCCTGATCTGACCGTGCGGTGTCGGTGGTGCGGGCACCGATCGCGCCCGGACCCATGCTGACAGGTGCGGGGGAGTCCTGACCAGCGCCGATCCGCGATCGCCCAGGTGTCGCACCGACGGCTGACAGGAGCGCTCCAGCGACCGCGCAGGACCGTGCAGCACACTGTGCGGATGTTCCGTCGACTCCTCCTCCTCGCCCTGACCGCGGGCTACGCCTGGGTGATCTGGCGGATGACGCTGACCCCGCAGGTCTTCACCTCGGCCCAGAACTCCCTCGTGCTGCACGCGATCGCCTGGGTGCAGCAGCTGCCGCACGGTGCCTGGTTCACGTACGAGCGCACCGAGTTCCTCGCCAACATCGCGATGTTCGTGCCCGTGGGGATGCTCGCGGCGCTGTGGTTGCCCCGGCGCTGGTGGATCCTCGGCGCGCTCGTCGCGGTCGCGCTGTCGACCGGCATCGAGTTCGCGCAGGCCACGTACCTGCCGTACCGCGTCGCGGACCCGCGCGACGTGCTGTCGAACGGCCTCGGCGGACTGCTCGGCGCGACGCTGGTCGGACTCGTCCGCAGCCTGCTGCCGGAGCGTCGTCGCCGACGCCGTCTGCACCCCAGGACCGCCTAGGACTCTGGTAGTCTTGTGCGGTTGCCGTCGAACGGCCGCGGACAAAGAGCGCTCGTGCATCAGGCACGGGCACCGCGCAACGGACAGGAAGGGGATCACCATGGCACTTGACGCACAGGTCAAGCAGGAGATCATCGAAGAGTACGCGACCCACCCGGGCGACACCGGATCCCCCGAGGTCCAGGTCGCCGTTCTGACGCGTCGTATCAACGACCTGAACGAGCACCTCAAGGAGCACAAGCACGACCACCACTCGCGTCGTGGCCTGCTCCTCATGGTCGGTCAGCGTCGCCGTCTCCTCGGCTACCTCTCCGACGTCGACATCGCCCGCTACCGCACGCTCATCGAGCGCCTCGGCCTGCGTCGCTAGTCGACCGACACACGCTTGACCGAACGCCCCGGTCCTCTTCGTGAGGACCGGGGCGTTCTTCGTTCCCGGGGCGTTCGACGCTCGGCGGGGGCGCGCTCCGTCCTCGGTCGGTCGCGACACGTCGCCCGCGCTCTTGCGGCGGTCATGATTCGTCGGCCACCGGGGTCCCAAGCGACACTTCGTGACCGGTCCGGAGTCAGCGCGCGGGGAGTCGTGACCGATCGGCACGCTGCTCGATGGCGGGAATGGTTGCGATGGTGACCCGGTTGGATGCTATGTTCATGCAAACGCATCGAAAGTCGGGAAGCATCATGACCACCATCGCCGTCGTCTCCGCCGGACTCTCCGAGCCCAGCTCCACCCGCCTGCTCGCCGACCGCCTGGGGGAGGCCGCGGTGTCCTCGCTCGTCGCCGAGGGCACCCCCGCACACGTCGTGCACGTCGAACTCCGACCGCTCGCGCACGAGATCACCGACGCGATGCTCACCGGGTTCGCGGCCCCGGCGCTCTCCGCAGCGACGGCCGCCGTGGTCGAGGCCGACGCCGTCGTGTTCGTCACGCCGATCTTCACCGCGGGCGTCAGTGGGCTGGCGAAGTCGTTCCTGGACGTGCTCGACAAGGACTCGATGGCCGACATGCCCGTCCTGCTCGGTGCGACCGGCGGGACGTCGCGGCACTCGCTCGCGATCGACCACGCCCTCCGGCCGGTCTTCGCGTACCTGCGCGCGGCGATCGTGCCCACCGGGGTGTTCGCCGCGACCGACGACTGGGGGACCGACGGTGACGCGGCCGCCCTGGACGGTCGCATCCGCCGGGCCGGAGCCGACCTGGCCTGGGCGATCCGGGCCTCCAGTCGGACCCCGCAGGAAGCCGACGCGCTCCCCGCGACCCCGGACTTCGCGAGCCTGCTCGGTGGCCTCGGCCACTGACTCGCTCCCGAGACGCCGCCGTGTTCGCGAGACGCCGCCGAATCGGGCGGCGTCTCGTGCGTTCGGCGGCGTCTCAGTGAAACGACGGCGTCAACCGGACGGTCAGTACCAGTGCGGGTTGACGCTCATCTCGTGGTTCCAGGCGCCGCAGGGTGAGCCGTAGGCGCTCTTGATGTAGGCCAGGCCCCAGTTGATCTGCGTCGCGGCGTTCGTCCGCCAGTCGGCTCCGGCGACCGCCATCTTCTCGGCCGGCAGTGACTGCGGGATGCCGTAGGCGCCGCTCGAGGCGTTCAACGCGTTCGCCCGCCACCCGGACTCCTGCGTCCACAGTGACACCAGGCACGAGAACTGGTCGTCGCCCCATCCGTTCGACGCCAGGGCTCCGCGCGCGTAGGCCTGAGCGCCGGCCGGGTCGACGACGACGCCGCCGGTGCTCGGGTAGGACGTGCCGGTCCCGCCACTGGTCGCGCCGCCGCCGTCGTTCGCCGCTGCCGCGTTCGCCGCTGCCTCGGCCGCTGCGGCTGCGGCCCGCTTGCGCTGCTGCTCCGCCTTCTGCGCGGCGACCCGCTGGCCGAGCTCGTACCCGGCCTCCTGCTTCGCGGTGCTGTCCCTGAGTGACGCGAGCTGCGCGTACAGCTCGTCGCTGTGCCGCTCCGTCGACTCGACGGCGGCGTCCGCCGCCTGTTCCGCCGACTTCGCAGCAGCCGAACGTTCCTCGGCGGCCTGCGCGCGCGTCGCGCGCTCCGTCTCCGCCCGCTGGGCCTGTTCCTGCAGCGACGAGGCCGTTCCGGCGGCGACGGACGCGTCGTCCATGACGCCCGACCAGGTCTCCGACAGCTGGTCGAGCGCGCCGAGCTGGTACAGGAGCTGGTCGGGGTTCGTCGCGGTGGCGATCCGGGTGGTCATCTGGTTCGTGCTGCCGTCGCGGTACAGGTCCGCGGCCAGCTGGCCAGCCCGTTGCTGGGCCCGGTCCGCCGTCTCGGCTGCGTGGTGCGCCTGGGCCTGGAGGCTCGTGGCGGCCTGGGCGGCCGTCGCCAGCTCCGCCTCGGCCGCGTCCGCCTTCGACGAGGCGACCAGGGCGGCCTGCGACTTCGCGGCCGCTTCGTCCTGCGCCGACTGCAGTGCAGCCTGCACCTTCTGCACCTCGGCACGCTTCGCGGTCTCGTTGCCCTTCGCGCGCTGCACGTCCTGCCAGGTCGGGTACTCGGTCGCGTTCGCGGGCACGGCGGTGAGGGCCGGGGCGACGAGCGCGCCGACGACCACGGCGGCCGCGACGAGCACGCCCCGCGAGGGGGTGAGGCGCATGTCGGCAGGCTACCGATGTTCACCAGGAGTCCAGCGAGCCGCGCCGCCCACAGCCTGAGGACTGGTAAAGTCCATCGTGTCCGAGGACTCATTCCCCGGACGTCACACACAACACTGCGCAGGCCGGGCACGGAGCTGGTCATCGGTGGTGGCTCGCGGGCCGGAACGGTTTCCCGAGTGCTTCTACTGCTGGCCAGACATGCGTCCGGAACGATCGGCGCGCACGCACCATCGAGTGCCGTCGCCACGGCCTGCCGGAAACACATCAAGGAGGCGCCCTTTTGGAGGGTCCCGAGATCAAGTTCGCCGAAGCCGTCATCGACAACGGCAAGTACGGCAAGCGCACCGTCCGGTTCGAGACCGGTCGGCTCGCACAGCAGGCACAGGGCGCGGTCGCCGCGTACCTCGACGAGGAAACGATGCTCCTCTCGGCCACCAGTGCCGGCAAGCACCCGCGTGAAGGATTCGACTTCTTCCCGCTGACCGTCGACGTCGAGGAGCGCTCCTACGCCGCCGGCAAGATCCCCGGTTCGTTCTTCCGTCGCGAAGGCCGTCCGTCGACCGAAGCCATCCTCGTCTGCCGTCTCATCGACCGGCCGCTGCGTCCGTCGTTCGTCGACGGCCTCCGCAACGAGGTGCAGATCGTCATCACCGTCCTGAGCATCGCTCCGGACGAGTTCTACGACGCGCTGGCCATCAACGCCGCGTCCGCGTCGACGCAGATCTCCGGTCTGCCGTTCTCCGGCCCGATCGCCGGTGTGCGCCTCGCGCTCATCGGTGACCAGTGGGTCGCGTTCCCGAAGGCCTCGCAGCTGGCCGACGCCGTGTTCGACCTCACCGTCGCCGGCCGTGTCGTCACGGACGAGGCGGGCAACGAGGACGTCGCGATCATGATGGTCGAGGCCGAGGCCACCGAGCACGCCTGGGACCTCATCCAGGGCGGCGCCACCAAGCCCGACGAGGCCATCGTCGCGCAGGGCCTCGAGGCGGCGAAGCCGTTCCTCAAGTCCCTCGTCGACGCGCAGGCCAAGCTCGCCGCGCAGTCGGCCAAGGAGATCCAGGACTTCCCGGTCTTCCCGCCGTACGCGCCCGAGGTCTACTCCGCGGTCGAGGCCCTCGCGCTCTCCGAGCTCGGTGACGTCTACAAGATCGCCGCCAAGACCGAGCGTCAGGACGCCGACGACGCGCTCAAGTCGCGCGTCAAGGCCGCCATCGCGGAGCAGGTCACCGCGGGCTCGCTGCCCGAGGTCGCCAACTCGCAGGTCGGCGCCGCGTACAAGTCGGTCACGAAGAAGGTCGTCCGCGGCCGCATCCTGACCGAGCAGATCCGCATGGACGGTCGCGGCCTCGCCGACATCCGTCCGCTCGACGCCGAGGTCGCCGTGATCCCGCGCGTCCACGGTTCGGCGATCTTCCAGCGCGGTGAGACGCAGATCCTCGGCGTCACCACGCTGAACATGCTCAAGATGGAGCAGCAGATCGACTCGCTGTCGCCCGTCACGAAGAAGCGCTACCTGCACCACTACAACTTCCCGCCCTACTCGACCGGTGAGACCGGCCGCGTGGGTTCGCCGAAGCGTCGCGAGATCGGGCACGGCTTCCTCGCCGAGCGCGCCCTCGTGCCGGTGCTGCCGTCGCGTGACGAGTTCCCGTACGCCATCCGTCAGGTCTCCGAGGCGCTCAGCTCCAACGGCTCGACCTCGATGGGTTCCGTCTGCGCCTCGACCCTGTCGCTGCTCAACGCCGGTGTGCCCCTCAAGGCCCCGGTCGCCGGCATCGCGATGGGCCTGGTCTCCGACACCGTCGACGGTCAGACCCGCTACGCGGCACTGACCGACATCCTCGGTGCGGAAGACGCCCTCGGCGACATGGACTTCAAGGTCGCCGGTACCTCGGAGTTCGTCACCGCGATCCAGCTCGACACCAAGCTCGACGGCATCCCGTCGACGGTGCTCGACGCGGCGCTCAAGCAGGCCAAGGAGGCCCGCTCGGCCATCCTCGGTGTGCTGAACGAGGCGATCGACGCACCCGACGAGATGGCGGACACCGCTCCTCGCGTGATCTCGGTGCAGATCCCCGTCGACAAGATCGGCGAGCTGATCGGCCCGAAGGGCAAGACGATCAACGGCATCCAGGACACCACGGGCGCCGACATCTCGATCGAGGACAACGGCACCGTCTACATCGGCGCCGTCGACGGTCCGTCGGCCGAGGCCGCTCGTGCCCAGGTCAACGCGATCGCGAACCCGACCAACCCGGAGATCGGGGACCAGTTCCTCGGCACCGTCGTGAAGATCGCCACGTTCGGCGCCTTCGTGTCGCTGCTCCCGGGCCGCGACGGTCTGCTCCACGTCTCCGAGGTGCGCAAGCTCGCTGGTGGCAAGCGTGTCGAGAACGTCGAAGACGTCCTGGGCGTCGGCCAGAAGGTCCTGGTCGAGGTCACCAAGGTGGACGACCGCGGCAAGCTGTCGCTCGCGCCCGTCGTGGCCGACGAGACCGAGGGTGACTCCACTTCGGCCGAGACGGTCCGCGCGCACGCCGAGGACCCGGCCGAGGGCTGATCCTCACAGCGTCCTGACGCACGAACGGCCGCCGTCCCTTCCGGGGCGGCGGCCGTTCGCCGTTGCGGGAGCGTGCGGGGCGTGCGGTGCGCTGCGTCGGCCGCGGAAGTTTCGCGGTGAGCGACACGTCACGGGCGCGGCGCCGCGTGGACTGTCGCTGTGCCCGAAAGGTCGCGGCGCCGGCGCGCACACGGTCAGGCGGCGGGCGTCTCCTGCGTGCCCATGAGCTGCGCGCGTCCGAGCAGGTGGTCGCGGAGCATGAAGCCCACGACCGCCGGGGTCGCGTCTGCCGGCACCTCGAGCACCGGCACGTCGAGGGCGCTCAGCGTGAAGAAGTAGCGGTGCACGCCGTGGCCCGCGGGCGGTGCGGCGCCGAGGAAGGTGTCCGAGCCGAACTCGTTGCGACGGCGGAGCGCCTCGGCAGGCAGCAGGGCGTCATCCGTGCCGGCACCGGCGGGGAGCGAGGTCACCGAGCCAGGGATGTCGGTCAGGCTCCAGTGCCAGAAGCCGGAGCCGGTCGGTGCATCGGGGTCGTACACCGTGAGGACGAAGCTCTTCGTGCCCTCCGGGGCGTCCGACCACTCGAGTGCGGGGGAGCGGTCCTCGCCGCCGACGTCGGAGCCGCGCGCCGAGGTGGGCAGCGCAGCCCCGTCGGCGAAGTCGGGGCTCGTCAGGGTGAAGGACGGGACGTCGGGCAGGTTCCAGTTGGGGTCGTTGGCCATGTCCCCAGCCAACACCCGCCGGCTCGGGCTGCGCTCGATGCGCGCGGCGGGCTGTGGAAGTTCGCACGGGACGGCCTGGAGGCGCGGTGCGGGGCCGCCACGGGCCTCCCGTCCGTCTGCGGTCACCACGACCGCCCCGCGAAGGCGACAGATCTGCGTCACGCGGGTGCATCCCTGCCGCGAAGGCGACAGGATCCCGCGAACTGTTCGCGGTGATCTGTCGCTTTCGTGCAAGCGAGAGCGACAGCCGAACGCGACAGCGCGGGCGGGAGCCGGGCGTCAGCCCGCGAGCACCCGGTCGACCACGCGGTTGAGTGCGGCGGTCGCGGCGATCGCGTCTCCGGCGTAGGCGCCGGCCATCGCTCCGTCACGCGCGAGCATGAGCTCGTCGGCGCCGTCGCCGGGGAGGGGGTGTCCGGCCTCCTGCAACAGGGTCGCGAGCCGCTCCGTGTACCACTCGCGGTGGGTGGCGACGACCTGGCGGACCGGGTCGCGCGGGTCGTGGTACTCGGCGGCGGCGTGCAGGAACGCACAGCCGCGGAACGCCGGGTCGTTGACGTCGTCGGCCAGTGTTGCGACCCAGGCGCGGACGGCGCGCTCGGGGGAGCCGGCGTCGGCGATGAGCTGCTCCATCCGCCCCTGCACGCGCTCGTGCTGGGTGCGGATGTAGGCGAGGATCAGGTTGTCCTTCGACCCGTAGTGCTTGTAGAACGTCGCCTTCGTGACGCTCGCCTCGGAGATGAGACGGTCGACGCCGACGCTGTGGATGCCCTCTTCGTAGAAGAGTCGCGTGGCGGTCTCGAGGACACGGACCTTCGCGCCGCCGGAGCGGGGAGTCGGGGGGACGCTCGACCCGTCCGGCGACGCGAGGTTCTTGCTCGGGCCGGGGAGACGCTGGACGGCCGGTTGGGGGGAATCGACCGTCACAGCGTGTACTCCTCGGACTCATCGGCTCCGCGACCGGAGTGGGGGGACTCGGTGGTCGCGCAGGACTGATGTCCCGAGCCGCCGGATCGGAACTTAGGGGGGCTTTCGATCCGGCGTGAGCAACAGTAGCACAAGGAGGACAGACAGACGAGTCGGTCTGTCCGCACTTTCTGTACCCCACTTCGAGTGTCAGGAGCGCCGGGCCGGGAAACTGGGCGGGCCGCCCCGACGGATCAGTAGGCTCGTCTGCGATGAACCAGCCAGTGCCACTGCCGCTCGGGGCCCCGGACACGTCGTTCCTGACGTCCGGCGGGGCCTTCGTCCGTCGCACCGTGCTGCCGTCGGGTGTCCGTGTGCTGACCGAGGCGGTGCCGGGTGCCGCGTCGACGAGCATCGGGTTCTGGGTCGGCGTCGGTTCGCGTGACGAACGCGACGGTCAGTTCGGGTCGACCCACTTCCTCGAACACCTGCTCTTCAAGGGCACGGAGACCCGATCGGCGCTCGACATCGCCATCGCCTTCGACTCGGTCGGCGGCGAGCACAACGCCGCGACCGCCAAGGAGTACACCTGCTACTACGCACGGGTCCGGGACGCCGACGTCCCGATGGCCGTGAACGTCATCGGTGACATGGTCACCGGCTCGGTGCTCGAGCCGGACGCCTTCGCCGTCGAGCGCGGCGTCATCCTCGAAGAACTCGCGATGGCCGCCGACGACCCGGCCGACGTCGCGGGCGAGGCGTTCTTCGCCGCGGCCTTCGGCGGACACCCGCTCGGCCGTCCGATCGGCGGGACCCCGGACAGCATCCGCGCGGTCCAGCGCGACGAGGTGCTGGCCCACTACCGCGAGCACTACGCACCGAACGGCATCGTCGTCACCGCCGCCGGTGCCGTCGACCACGACCGGTTCTGCGAACTCGTCGCCGGGGTCTTCCACGGCGCGCCCGACGCCGACCCGCTGCCACGTCGCACCCCCGAGACCGTCGCCGACCCGGTCGAGCCGAAGCTGTCCGTGGTGCACCGCCCGACCGAGCAGGTCAGCATGCTCCGGGGCTCGCAGGGCCTCGACCTGCGCGACGACCGCCGGCCCTCGCTCAGCGTCCTGAACGCCGTGCTCGGCGGCGGGATGAGCTCGCGCCTGTTCCAGGAGGTCCGCGAGCGTCGCGGGCTGGCCTACGCGGTGTCGTCGTTCGCCCCGGCCTACCTGGACAACGGTGCGTTCGGCGTCTACGCCGGGTGCGCGCCGGACAACGTCGCCGGCGTCGTCGACATCGTCGACGCGGAGTTCCGCCGGATGGTCGACCACGGCATCACCGACGACGAACTCCGTCGCGCGAAGGGCCAGATCGAGGGGGCACTGACGCTCTCGCTCGAGGACTCCGACGCCCGGATGACCCGCCTCGGCCGCTCCGAGCTCGGCACGGGGGAGTACACCGACCTCTCGACCGCGCTCGAACGCGTCGACGGCGTCACCACCGACGGCGTACTCGAACTCGCGCGCGACCTGCTCACCCGACCGACGATCACCTCGGTGGTCGGTGCCGTGCAGCAGGACGAACTCGCCGCGGCCATCGGGATCGGCAGCTGAGCAGGGACATGTCGCACTACCTGTACCTCGTCCGGCACGGCGAACACCAGGACGCCGAACACGGCCTGCGGGACGGCAAGCTCTCGGAGCGCGGGAAGCGTCAGGCGACCCTGATCGCGGACCGGCTCGGTGGTGTGCCCTTCGACGGCGTGTACCACTCCCCGCTCGAAGCCCCGAGCGAGACCGCTGCGTTCCTGTCGCAGCGCCTGCCGTCGATCCAGCCGGAGCCCTCGACGCTGCTCTTCGACTGCATCCCCTCCGGTCCGACCCCGGACATGCCGCACGCGTACAAGGGCTGGTACGGCGGCATCACCGAAGAGGAGATCGTCGCCGGACAGGCCCAGATGGGTGACGCCGTGTCGGAGTGGTTCACCCCTGCGCGCGAGGACCGCCACGACCTCCTCATCACGCACAACGCCGTGATCGGCTGGTTCGTGCGCGAGGCGTTCCAGGCTCCGGAGTGGCGCTGGATGGGCACGAACGTCGCGCACACCGCCCTCACGATCATCCGGATCCGCTCGGCGAAGCCCGCCGAGGTCGTCACGCTGAACGACCTGGCGCACCTGCCGGTGGAACTGCGCACCGGTCTGCCGGTCGACCAGCCCGTCTAGCGACGCGCCCTGCCCGGGATCGCCAGCCTGCCTGGAGGCCCGTGGCGGCTCAGGCGATCGGCTTGCGGTACCAGGCGGTCGCGTTCGGGTTGTCGTTGAACGGCTCGACGCGCTCGTAGCCGCGGCTCCGGTACAGCGCGGCTGCGGCGACGAGCGAGTCGTTCGTGTCGAGCACGATGCTCGTGGCCCCGAGGTCGGCCCCGGCACGCTCGAGCAGGTCCATCACGGCCGTCGCGACGCCCTTGCCGCGTCCGTCCGGGGTGACGAAGACGTGCTTGACCTCGAACCGGACGTCGACGGCTCCCGACGCGTCTACACCGTCCGCGATCCGGCGGAGCCCACCGCACCCCACGGCGGTGACACCCGCGTACGCCACCGCGAACACCCCGTTCGGCGGTGTGAACTCGGCCGCCGGGGTGCGTTTCCGCGAGTAGCTGCCCTGCGCGCTCGGGAACGTCGCCTCGCGCTCGTCCAGGTACGCGTCGAGCAGCACGTCGACCTCGGGCAGATCGGCCGGCACGGTCCTGACCTCGACTGACATGCGTCGATCCTAGGATGGACGGCATGGTCACTCCCGTCGCCGTCGTCGGCGCCACCGGTCGTCTCGGGGGCCTCGTGGCCTCCGTCGTCGAGGAACTCCCGGAGTTCGAGCTCGTCGCCCGTCTGTCCTCGAAGGACGGCGCGCACGAGGCGCCGCCCTCGGTCTTCGGCGGCGCGGCACTCGTCGTCGACGTGACCGTGCCGTCGCTCAGCCCGGCGATCGTGGAGAACGCGCTGTCGAGCGGCGCGAACGTGCTCGTCGGCACCTCCGGCTGGTCGCTCGACCGGCTCGCCAAGCTCCGCTCCGGGCTGCAGGAGCGCCCGGAGCAGGGGGTGCTCGTCGTCCCGAACTTCTCGATCGGCTCGGTGCTCGGCACGCACCTGGCGACGATCGCGGCGCCGTGGTTCCCGGCCGCCGAGATCGTCGAGACCCACCACGCCGGCAAGATCGACTCGCCTTCGGGCACCGCGGTGCGCACCGCCGAGCTGATGGCGGACGCCCGGCGCGAGGTCGGCCCGGTGGACGCCCCGCACGTCGACCAGCGCGCCCGTGGCCAGCAGGTCGCGAGCGTGCCGATCCACTCGCTCCGATTGCCGGGTGTGAAGGCCGTGCAGGACGTCGTGCTGAGCGGCCCCGGCGAGACGCTGACGATCCGGCACGACACCAACGACGACGTCGCCTACGTGGCGGGCATCCGTGCCGCGCTGGCGAACGTGGTCTCGGCGCGCGGGCTCACCGTGGGCCTCGGCAGCGTCCTCGGCATCGGCTGACGGCCGTGGGTCGGATGGAGCGGGCCGGACGCAGGATCCGCTCACCGTTCTGGGGCGCGGCGCTGATGGCGGTGCTGCTCGCCCTCTACATCGGGCTCGTCGGGCAGCGCGCCGTCGCCTTCATCGCGACCGGCGTCCCGATCGGCATCGGCATCGGCGTCGCGCTGTTCGTCGTCGCCGCGATCGGGGCGCTCCTGCTCGTGCTCGAGTTCCGCTTCGGCATCCGCATCACCCGGCTCGGCGCACGGCTCGAGGCCGAGGGTGGGGCACCGGAGGACGTCGTCCCGGTCCGCCCCTCCGGCCGGCCGGTGCGCGACGCCGCCGACGAGCTGTTCCCGCAGTACCGCGACGCGGTCGAGCAGGACCCGACCGACTGGCGGGCCTGGTACCGGCTCGGCGTGGTCTACGACGCCGCCGGGGACCGCAAGCGTGCGCGAGCGGCGATGCGCACCGCCCTGGCGCGCGCTGCCGGCCGCTGACCGCTGGCCCGTCAGCCGCTGACCGCTGGCTCGTCGGCGGCCTGCGCGACGGATCAGAAGACGGCGTCGATCGCGTCCGCCGCCTGCGTGTACCGGAACGTGTAGCCGGACTCGAGCAGCTTCGTGGGGACCATCCGCTGGCTCGACAGCAGCATGTCGTCGGCCGCGTCGCGCAGCGCCAGGCGCAGGGCGAACTCCGGGATCCGGAACAGGTACGGCCGGTGCAGCGCCTCGGCGACGTGCTTCGTGATGCGGTCGGCGACGACGGGCTCGGGGCCCGCGAGGTTCACCGGACCGGTCACGTCCGGTGCCGCGGTCGCCAGGTGCACGATCGCGCCGACCTCGTCCTCGAGCGCGATCCACGGCCAGTGCTGCCCACCGGTGCCGAGCCGGCTGCCGACGCCGAGCTTCGTGAGCGGGACGAGGGGTGCGAGTGCCCCGCCGCCCTTGCCGATGACGATGCCGGTGCGGAGCGTGACGACGCGGACCCCCGCGGGCGCGGCGTTCGCAGCCGATTCCCACGCCGTGCAGACGTCGGCGAGGAAGCCCGTGCCCGGGGCCGCGTCGTCCTGCAGCACGTCGGCCGGGCGGTCGCCGTACACGCCGGAGGCCGAGCCCGACAGGAACAGTGCCGGGGGAGTGGCGGCGTGCCGCATCGCCTCGACCAGGGTGTCGGTGGCGTCGATGCGCGAGCTGCGGATCTCCTTGCGGTACGCGTCCGTCCACGGCAGCTTGCCGATGTTCGCGCCGGCCAGGTTGATCACGACGTCGGCGCCGTCCACGATCGCGGGGTCGAGGGGACGTCGCCCCGGTGCCCAGCGGAACTCGGTCGCGGTGCGCGCTTCGCGGCGGACGAGCGTGGTGACGTGGTGACCCGCCTCGCGCAGGGCACGGACGAGGGGCGTCCCGATGAACCCGGACGAGCCGGCCACCAGGATCGAGAGCGGTTGTTCCGTCGTGTCGGGCATGCCCGCAACGCTACTCACACCGACGTAGGCTTCTGTGTGTGACCGACAGCGAGACCGTACAGCCCGACGCCTCCGTCCCGACGCCCTACGAAGACCTGCTCCGCCGGGTCCTCACCGAGGGATCGCCGAAGGGCGACCGCACCGGCACCGGGACCCGGAGCCTGTTCGGCGCACAGCTCCGCTACGACCTGTCGGAGGGCTTCCCGCTCGTCACCACGAAGCGCGTGCACTTCAAGTCGGTCGCGTACGAACTCCTGTGGTTCCTGCGCGGCGAGGGCAACGCGACCTGGCTGCAGGAGCACGGCGTCCGGATCTGGAACGAGTGGGCGGACGAGGACGGTGACCTCGGCCCGGTGTACGGCGTGCAGTGGCGCTCGTGGCCGACCCCCTCCGGTGAGCACGTCGACCAGATCGCCCAGGTCATCGAGCAGATCAAGACGAATCCGGACAGCCGCCGGCTCATCGTCTCGGCGTGGAACGTCGCGGACGTGCCGGACATGGCGCTCGCCCCGTGCCACGCCTTCTTCCAGTTCTCCGTCAACGACGGCAAGCTCTCGTGCCAGCTCTACCAGCGCAGCGCCGACATGTTCCTCGGCGTCCCGTTCAACATCGCCTCGTACGCGCTGCTGACCCACATGATCGCGGCGCAGACCGGGCTCGAGGTCGGCGACTTCGTCTGGACCGGCGGCGACTGCCACATCTACGACAACCACGTCGAACAGGTCGAGGAGCAGCTGTCCCGCACCGCCTACCGACTGCCGACGCTCGAGCTCGCCGCGCGCGACTCGATCGACGACTACGAGTACGAGGACTTCACCGTCGTCGGCTACGAGCACCACCCGGCGATCAAGGCCGCGGTCGCCGTCTGATGATCGGCATGGTCTGGGCCCGCTCGACCAGCGGCGTCATCGGGGCCGACGGCGGCATGCCCTGGCACGTGCCGGAGGACCTGGCGCACTTCAAGCAGGTCACAGGCAACGCGACCGTGCTGATGGGCCGGCGCACCTGGGAGTCCCTGCCCGAGCGCTTCCGGCCGCTGCCCGGGCGGCGCAACGTCGTGCTGACCCGTGACGCGACGTGGACGGCCGACGGGGCCGAGGTCGTGCACGACCTGCAGGCCGCGCTCGACACCGACGAGACCGTCTGGGTCATCGGCGGCGGCCAGGTGTACGACGCCGCACTCGACGCGGCCGACCACGTCTCCGAGACCCTCATCGACGTCGACGTCGCGGGGGACACCGCGGCGCCCGAGCTCGGCGACGACTGGACCCTGGTCGACGACGGCCCGTGGCAGGAGTCCCGGAACGGCGGCACCCGCTACCGGTTCCTGGAGTGGCAGCGCCGCGCCTGAGGGCCCGATGTCGCCGGGCGTGACCGGCGGGACGGACGTGATCCGGGCCTCCTGTCCGCGCCGCAGGCGGTCCACCGTCCACACGGACGGCGGTCCTCGCGCGCATCCCCGGTACGCTGGTGCCCGTGTCCCCGCGTGAGAATCCCTTCGGTCAGGTCCTCGTCGCCCTCGTGACCCCGTTCACGGCCGACGGCGAGGTCGACTGGCCCGGCGTCGAGCAGCACATCGACGACTGCATCACCGCCGGCGCCGACGGCATCGTCGTGACCGGCACGACCGGCGAGACGTCGACGCTGACGGACCCGGAGAAGCTCCGGTTGGTCGAGGTCGGCAAGTCCGTCGCCGCCGGCCGCGCGAAGATCATCACGGGTGGTGGCTCGAACGAGACCGCCCACGCGATCCACCTGTACAAGCAGAGCGAGAAGGCCGGCGCGGACGGCGTGATGATCGTCACGCCGTACTACAACAAGCCGACGCAGTCGGGTGTCCTCACCCACTTCCGGATGATCGCGGACGCCACCGACCTGCCGGTGATCCTGTACGACATCCCGGGCCGCACCGGCATCCCGATCACGTACGACACGATCCTTCGTGCATCGAAGCACCCGAACATCCTCGCCGTGAAGGACGCCAAGGGCGACTTCGCCGAGGTCTCACGGGTACTGAACAACACCGACCTGATGTACTTCTCCGGCGACGACACGAACGTGCTCCCGCACCTGTCGATCGGTGCCACCGGCCTGATCGGCGTGACCGCGAACATCACGAGCGCGCCGTACCGCACCATCGTCGACGCCGTGAACCGGGGCGACCTGGCCACCGCGACGGCCGAGCACAAGCGACTCGAGCCGCTCGTCCGCGCCGTGATGACGCACGTTCCCGGTACCGTGGCCGCGAAGTACATCCTGCACGGACTCGGCCGCATCGGCAGCCCGCGCGTCCGACTGCCGCTCGTCGGCCCCGAGGACTCCGAGGCGTACGCCATCGAGACCTCGCTCGAAGCCGTGCGCGACGTACCCGGCGCCGACTTCTCGAACTTCCGCCCCGACCGCAACGCGGCGGCCGGCGGTGCACTACCGAAGGTGCCAGGCACCACCCGCTAGCGAACACCGCGGCGCGCAGCACGCGCGTCGCCCGAATCCGTAGGACCGAATGCCCACACAGATCTCCGAACCGCAGCCGCTCGAAGCCGGCACCCTCCGCGTCGTCCCCATCGGGGGCCTCGGCGAGATCGGTCGCAACATGACCGTCTACGAGTACGAGGGCAAGCTGCTCATCGTCGACGCCGGCGTGCTGTTCCCCGAGGAGCACCAGCCCGGTGTCGACCTGATCCTGCCGGACTTCTCGCCGATCCGGGACCGCCTCGACGACGTCCTCGGTGTCGTGCTCACGCACGGCCACGAAGACCACATCGGCGCCGTCCCGTACCTGCTCAAGCTCCGCGACGACATCCCGCTGATCGGCTCCACGCTGACCCTCGCTCTGGTCGAGGCGAAGCTCAAGGAACACCGGATCAAGCCGTACACGCTCGTCGTGGCCGAGGACCAGACCGAGCAGATCGGCCCGTTCCACCTCGAGTTCGTCGCCGTGAACCACTCCATCCCGGACGCCCTCGCCGTCGCCATCACGACCCCCGCCGGTCGTGTCCTGCACACGGGCGACTTCAAGATGGACCAGCTCCCGCTGGACGACCGCATCACCGACCTCCGTGCGTTCGCCCGTCTGGGCGAGGCCGGTGTGGACCTGTTCCTGCCGGACTCCACGAACGCCGACGTGCCGGGCTTCACCGCTCCGGAGCGCGACATCGGCCCGGTGCTCGAGAACATCATCATGCGCGCCCGCAAGAAGGTCGTCGTGGCGAGCTTCTCGTCGCACGTGCACCGCGTGCAGCAGGTCCTCGACGCCGCCGCGGCCGCGAACCGCAAGGTCGCGTTCATGGGCCGCTCGATGATCCGCAACATGACGATCGCCGCCGAGCTCGGGTACCTGCGGGTGCCGGAGAACGTGCTCATCGACACGAAGAAGGCGAAGAACGTCCCCGACGACCAGATCGTCTACATGTCGACCGGGTCGCAGGGCGAGCCGATGGCCGTCCTGGCCCGCATGGCGAACCTCGAGCACCAGATCGAGATCGGCGAGGGGGACACCGTCATCCTCGCGTCGTCGCTCATCCCGGGCAACGAGAACGCCGTGTACCGCGTCATCGACGGGCTGACCAAGCTCGGTGCGAAGGTCGTGCACAAGGGCAACGCGAAGGTGCACGTCTCCGGACACGCCTCCGCCGGCGAGCTGCTCTACTGCTACAACATCCTGCGTCCGCGCAACGTGCTCCCCGTCCACGGCGAGCACCGCCACCTGTACGCGAACGCCGACCTGGCGATCCAGACGGGTGTCCCGCCGCGCAACGTCATCCTCGGGCAGGACGGCATCGTCGTCGACCTGAAGGACGGCGTCGCGACGGTCGCCGGGCAGCTCGACATCGGGTACGTCTACGTCGACGGTTCCACCGTCGGCGAGATCACCGACGCCGACCTCAAGGACCGCCGTGTCCTCGCGGAGGAGGGCTTCATCTCGATCTTCGCCGCGGTGGACTTCACCACGGGGCAGTGCGTGATCGGCCCGGAGATCCAGTCGCGCGGGTTCGCCGAGACCGACGCGGTCTTCGACGACGTCCGTCCGCAGATCGCCAAGGCCCTGGCCGAGGCCGCTGCCAACGGCACCCGCGACTCGCACGCGTTCGCGCAGGTCGTCCGCCGCACCGTCGGCCGCTGGGTGAACACGAAGCACCGTCGCCGTCCGATGATCGTCCCGGTGGTCATCGAGGCGTAGCGCGCCACGATCGCGTTCGTCGCGTTCGTCGCGTTCGTCGCGTTCGTCGCGTTCGGCCGGGAGGCCCGTCCGGCGTCCGTCACGGACGCTGCGGCGGGCCTTCCTGCGTTTGTCCTGAGCGGGCGTTAGGGTTCTGCCCATGGCCGGAGGCACCAAGTCGACCACGCGCTCGCGCGCGTCCACGTCGTCCCGTGGCAACGGGACGCGCGGTTCGTCGCGCACCCAGGCCACGACGAAGAAGCTGCCGCAGGCCGCACCGACACCGGTGTTCCGCGAGCAGAACCCGCTCGTGACCTTCTGGCTCGCGATGGCGCACGGCGTCGGGGCGATGTTCCGGCTGCTCGGCAAGGAGACCCTCGAGAAGGACCAGCGGCGCGACGGGTTCCCGTTCCTGCTGTTCCTGCTCGCCATCGCCGGCGGGGTCGTGGAGTGGCTCAACCCGACCAACAGCGTCTCCGTCGCACTCGACGCGTACACGTTCGGCGGGCTGTTCGGCCGTCTGGCGTTCGCGCTGCCCGTGATCATGATCGTGTTCGCCGGGTGGCTGTTCCGGCACCCCGCGTCCGTGCACGACAACACCCGGATCGGCATCGGGCTGGGCATCCTGATCGTGTCGATCGCCTCGCTCTGCCACGTGTTCGGCGGCCGACCGAGCGCGGCCGACGGCATGCCCGCGCTGGCCGCGGCCGGCGGTGTCCTCGGCTGGGTCGTCATCGGCTGGCTCGTCACCATCGCGACCGCCTGGGTGGCCGTGCCCGTGGCGATCGTGCTGCTCGTGCTCTCGCTCTTCATCATCACCAAGACCCCACCGAACAAGCTCGGTCGGCGTCTGCACGAGCTCTACGCCTACCTGTTCGGCGCACCGGCCCCCGCGGCCGAGCCCGAGGTCGACGCAGCCGCCGTCGCGGAGCCCGCCGCCCGTGCCCGTGCAACCAAGCGGGGCAAGAAGGGCGACACCGACTTCCAGCTGTTCGACGACCTCGGGTTCGGTGACGAGCAGGCGGCCGCCGCGGCCGAAGCCGAGGCCGGTGGCGACACCGTGCCGTGGTGGCGCCGGAACAAGTCCGGTCGCGAAGAAGACCCGGCGTACGACAGCCCGGTGCTGCCCCCGGCCACCGGTGTCGCCCCGGCGGCCCCGCCGGCCGCGCCCGCCGCCGCCGCCGCACCCGCTGCACCGGTCGTCAGCCCGAACGCCGGCGCTGCTGCCGGGCTCGTCGACCTGACGCCGGCCGAGCCCGCGTCGGTCAACCTCAACGACTCCGTCGGGCAGGACCTGCAGGACGCCGAGCAGGCCCTCCGCGCGTTCGGCACCGACGTCCCCGCGCGGCCGGAGCCGACCGCCGACATCCGTCCCGTGGTCCCCGAGGTGCTCTCCGAGCCCGAGGTCGTCGACGAGCCGGAGGACATCGACGCCGCCGCCGAGCTCAGTGCGGCCGCCGCCGGCTCCGACGAGGACCCTTCGAAGCCCTACCGCCTGCCCGCCGCGACGACCCTGAGCTCGGGCACACCCTCGGTCGCTCGCAGCCAGGCGAACGACGACATCGTCGCGGCCATCACCGGCGTGCTCACCGAGTTCAAGGTCGACGCGAAGGTCACCGGCTTCTCCCGCGGGCCGACGGTCACCCGGTACGAGATCGAGCTCGGCCCCGGCGTCAAGGTCGAGCGCGTGACGGCGCTGTCGAAGAACCTGTCGTACGCGGTCGCCTCGAACGAGGTCCGGATCCTGTCGCCGATCCCGGGCAAGAGCGCCATCGGTGTCGAGATCCCGAACACCGACCGCGAGATCGTGTCCCTCGGCGACGTCCTGCGTTCGAACGCCGCACGCAAGTCGAAGCACCCGATGACGATCGGCGTCGGCAAGGACGTCGAGGGCGGCTTCGTCGTCGCGAACCTGGCGAAGATGCCGCACCTGCTCGTCGCGGGCTCCACCGGTTCCGGCAAGTCGGTGTTCATCAACTCGATGATCACGTCGCTGCTCATGCGGGCGAAGCCGTCCGAGGTCCGCATGGTCCTGGTCGACCCGAAGCGCGTCGAGCTCTCGATCTACGCCGGTGTCCCGCACCTCATCACGCCCATCATCACGAACCCGAAGAAGGCGGCAGAAGCGCTGCAGTGGGTCGTGAAGGAGATGGACATGCGGTACGACGACCTGGCGTCGTTCGGTTTCCGCCACGTCGACGACTTCAACAAGGCGATCGAGAACAACGAGATCGTCCTGCCGTCGGGCAGCGAGCG
Source organism: Curtobacterium aurantiacum (assembly GCF_018598555.1). Classification (GTDB taxonomy): domain Bacteria; phylum Actinomycetota; class Actinomycetes; order Actinomycetales; family Microbacteriaceae; genus Curtobacterium; species Curtobacterium aurantiacum. Next base: position 125,428 of record NZ_JAHEWN010000008.1, on the reverse strand, counting down.
GAAGCTCAAGCCGTACCCGTACCTGCTCGTCGTCGTCGACGAGCTCGCCGACCTCATGCTCGTGGCGCCGCGCGACGTCGAGGAGTCGATCGTCCGCATCACCCAGCTCGCCCGTGCCGCCGGCATCCACCTGGTGCTCGCGACGCAGCGCCCGTCGGTCGACGTCATCACCGGGCTGATCAAGGCGAACGTGCCGTCGCGCATCGCCTTCGCGGTGACGAGCGTCACGGACTCCCGCGTCATCCTCGACCAGCCCGGTGCCGACAAGCTGATCGGCCAGGGCGACGCGCTGTTCCTGCCGATGGGTTCGTCCAAGTCGCTCCGCGTGCAGGGCGCCTGGGTGCAGGAGGGCGAGGTCGCCGAGGTCGTCCAGCACGTGACGCGCCAGGCCCAGCCCGAGTACCGCCAGGACGTCCAGGCCGTGGTCGAGCGCAAGGAGATCGACGCCGACATCGGCGACGACCTCGAACTGCTGCTCGCGGCCGTCGAGCAGGTCGTCTCGACCCAGTTCGGTTCGACGTCGATGCTGCAGCGCAAGCTCCGCGTCGGTTTCGCCAAGGCCGGTCGTCTGATGGACCTGATGGAGTCGCGCGACATCGTCGGGCCGTCCGAGGGCTCCAAGGCCCGCGACGTCCTGGTGACCGCCGACCAGCTGCCCGCGGTGCTCGCGAAGCTCCGCGGCGAGGAGCCGCCCGCCGCAGCCGCTCCGGCAGCAGCCGCGCCGACACCGTCCGCCGACGGTGACCGGTACGGCGCCGACCCCGTCGGGGACATGACCCGCGGGTACGATGAAGTCCACGACGAGCCCGATGAGGACGCGTGGGGACTGACGGGCAGGGAGTGACGGCGATGACCGCCTCGGACAGCACGAACACCACGCACGGCGCACGGTTCCCGTGGCGCGGCCGGTTGCTGCGCAAGGGCCCCGGCCCGGCGTCGACCGCCAACGTGGCGAACATCATCACGGTGGTGCGCATCCTCATGGCGCCGCTGTTCTTCGTCCTGCTGCTGGCCGACGCCGGCAACGACGGACCACTGCGCATCTGGGCGGCGGTCGTGTTCGTCGTCGCGATCGTCACGGACAGCGCCGACGGCATCATCGCCCGCCGCCAGAACCTGGTCACCGACTTCGGCAAGCTGGTCGACCCGATCGCCGACAAGGTGCTCATCGGTGGTGCGCTCGTCGCCCTGTCGATCCTGCAGGAACTGCCCTGGTACGTGACCGTGCTGATCATGGTGCGCGAGATCGGCATCACGGTGTTCCGCTTCGCCGTGCTGTCGGACCGGGTGATCCCGGCCAGCCGCGGCGGCAAGATCAAGACCGTGCTGCAAGCCGTCGCCCTGACGGCCGCGCTGTTCCCCTGGTGGAACCTCGTCGGCGACTGGGCACACTGGGTCAACGGCATCCTGATGACGGCCGCGTTCCTGGCAACGATCCTGAGCGGGATCGACTACCTGTGGCAGGCATGGAAGTACAACCGCACCACAGCGTGACCGGGCCCGACCGCTCGACGCAGGCCGCGCCTCCCGTCCCGGTCGCACCAGGACTCATCGCCGAGCTGACGGCACGGGGGGAGACCCTCGCCGTGGCGGAGTCGCTCACCGGCGGGCTCGTCGTCGCGACGCTCGTCGACGTGCCGGGCGCCAGTGCCGTCGTGCGCGGCGGCGTCGTGGCGTACGCGACGCCCGTGAAGCACTCCGTGCTGGGGGTGTCGGCGTCCCTGCTCGAGGCGGAGGGGGCCGTCCACCCGGAGGTCGCTCGGCAGATGGCCGCCGGTGTCCGGATCGCGCTGTCCGTCGACGGGGAACCCGCGACGTGGGGGATCAGCACGACGGGCGTCGCCGGTCCGGACCCGCAGGACGGCAAGCCCGTCGGCACGGTGTACGTCGGGATCGCGTCCGCCGCCGGGGCCGAGGCCTTCGCGCTCCACCTCGACGGTGACCGGGAAGCAATCCGGCACGCCACCGTCTCCGAACTCCTGTCACGGATGTCGTCCGAAGTCCGGGGCCGGGAATAGGTCCCGTTTCCGCCGGGTTACATCTCACGAAATCTCCAGCAGTACGGCAGCCAGCCTGGCTAGCATGCTGCAACCGGCAACGCTACTGTTGCTGAACCCGAACTCGATCCACCGGACCGAGCGGGCGCGGAGACGACAGAGAGGAGGAGTTCTCATGGTTCTCGTTCGTCAGGAAATCGGCGATGTGCTCCGGGACTTCCGCTTGCAGAAGGGCCGGACCCTCCGTCAGGTCGCGTCCAAGGCCAGTGTCGCGCTCGGGTACCTCAGTGAGGTCGAGCGCGGGCAGAAGGAAGCCAGCTCGGAGATCCTCGCGTCCGTCGCGGACGCTCTGGAGACGCCCATCTCGACCATCATGCGCGAAGTGGGTGACCGCCTCGCGATCGTCGAGGGGCTGACCCCCGTCCCCGACACGCTCCCGGACGACCTCGTCGCCGAGTTCGACAACGACCTCGCGGTGCGCTGACCCGCACCGCACCGAACGCCCCCGCCGGTCCTTCCCGGCGGGGGCGTTCTGCGTTCCGGCCCACGACCGCACGCTTAGGCTGGTCGGATGCGCGTGAGTGAGTTCTGGCGAGCCGTCGACCAGGTGTTCGGGGAGGCCTACGGGTCCGTGGTGACCCGCGACGTCGTGCTCGAGCAACTGGGTGGTCGCTCGGCCGTGGATGCCATCGACGCCGGCATCGACGCCCGCCGGGTGTGGGACGCCCTGTGCGACTCGCAGGACGTTCCGATGGAGCGACGGCACGGCAAGGGGCTCGCCGAACCCCAGGACTGACCGGGTTCCACGGAGCCGGTACCCGAAACTGTGTTCGGCGTGTTGCTCGAACGCGTGTTCGATCGGTGGTAGCTTCCTCCACAGCGGCGTCGCCCGGGTGTTCCATCCACAGATCGCGTGACCGTCGGCAGTGATGTCGGTGGCCCGCCATAGGTTGATGGACATCGGGAACAGCCCGAAGCCTTGTCGCAGAACCACCGGCCTTGCACCATCGGCCGGCGTGGACGCGACAGCCTACAGGCGGCCGAACACGAGCACGAAGGAGCACCCCATGCCATCACCGGCAGACCGCGAGAAGGCCCTCGAGACCGCACTCGCTCAGATCGACAGGCAGTTCGGCAAGGGTGCGATCATGCGCCTCGGTTCGGACGAACGCGCCCCCGTCAACGTCATCCAGACCGGGTCAGTGGCGCTGGACGTCGCGCTCGGCATCGGTGGCCTGCCCCGCGGCCGCATCGTCGAGATCTACGGCCCGGAGTCGTCGGGTAAGACGACCCTCACCATCCACGCAATCGCCAACGCCCAGCGCGCCGGTGGCATCGCAGCCTTCATCGACGCGGAGCACGCGCTCGACCCCGAGTACGCCAAGAAGCTCGGTGTCGACATCGACGCCCTGCTCGTGTCGCAGCCCGACACCGCCGAGCAGGCGCTCGAGATCGCGGACATGCTGGTCCGCTCTGGCTCCATCGACCTCATCGTGATCGACTCCGTCGCAGCCCTCGTGCCCCGCGCCGAGATCGAGGGCGAGATGGGCGACTCGCACGTCGGTCTGCAGGCCCGCCTCATGTCCCAGGCGCTGCGAAAGCTCGCCGGTGGCCTGAACCAGACGCAGACCACGATGATCTTCATCAACCAGCTGCGCGAGAAGATCGGCGTGTTCTTCGGTTCGCCGGAGACCACCTCGGGTGGTAAGGCGCTGAAGTTCTACGCGTCCGTCCGCCTCGACATCCGTCGCATCGAGACGCTCAAGAGCGGCACCGACGCCGTGGGCAACCGCACGCGCGTCAAGGTCGTCAAGAACAAGATGGCGCCGCCCTTCAAGCAGGCCGAGTTCGACATCCTGTACGGCGTCGGTATCTCGCGCGAAGGCTCGCTGCTCGACTTCGGTGTCGACCACGGCATCGTCAAGAAGTCGGGTGCCTGGTACACCTACGACGGCGACCAGCTCGGGCAGGGCAAGGAGAACTCGCGTTCCTTCCTGATCCAGAACCCCGAGATCGCTGCCGAGATCGAAGGCAAGATCCTCGCCAAGCTCGGCGTCGGTGGCGCCAAGGCCGAGGACGCCCCGGTCGAGTCGATCGCGCCGAAGCTCGCGGAGCGCAAGGGCGCGTGAGCACCGACCACGACGACGACGGCCTCGCACCGGTCACCGACCTGTTCGGTGCGAGGTCGCGTCGTCGCGCTCCGGTGTCACCCGCGATGCCGGACATCCCCGCACCCCCGGTGTCACCGGACGAGCCGCGTGACGCCGATGGCTGGGCGCTTCCCGGGCCGGACGACGTCCGGCCGGACGAGGCCCCTACCGCGTTCGACGCGGACACGCCCGTGCCCCTGCCCTTGCACGGTGCCCGTGGTCCGGCCGCGTGGGTGTCGCCCGTCATCGGCGACGGCAGCGGGCGCTCAGCGCGTTCCGAGCAGGACGGCTACGCCTCCGAGACCGCCGACGCCACCACGGCCTCGGTCTTCTCGATCGCCGGGGGCGAGGAGATCGACCCCGCCGACGCGCCTCGTCCGCTCGACGAACAGCGTGCCGACGCCGAGCGGCTCAGCCTCCGTGCCCTCGGGCGCAAGGGCGTGAGCGAGTCCGAGATGCGGACGCTGCTGCTCCAGCAGGACCTCGACCCCGACGTGGTCGAGCACGAGATCGAACGGCTGACCCGTGTCGGCCTGCTCGACGACGTCGCCCTCGCCACCGACCTGGTGGACCGCCTGCACGCTCGCAAGGGCCTCGGCCGACAGGGTGTCGTGACCGAACTCCGTCGCCGGGGCATCGACCAGGTGGCGATCGACACCGCGCTGGACGAAGCAGCCGACGACGAGGACGACGAGTTCCTCCGCGCCCAGGAGCTCGCCGACAAGCGTGCTCCGCAGATGCGCGGCCTCGACCGGGCCACGGCGGAACGTCGGCTGTCCGGCTTCCTGATGCGCAAGGGCTACAGCTCCGGCGTCGTCCGGATCGCCGTCGAACGGGCCCTCGGCGGCGGCGGGAAGCGCCCACGACCCGGCGGCGGGACCGTTCGGTTCGAGTAGTCGGCCCGACCTACACTGGGACGACCATGGCCACCGTCGCAGCGCGCCCCCGCACCTACGAAGTCCGCACCTACGGGTGCCAGATGAACGTGCACGACTCCGAGCGGTTGAGTGGGTCACTGCAGGCCGCCGGGTACACCGCTGCCGACGGCGAGCAGGCCGACGTCGTGGTCATCAACACCTGCGCGGTGCGCGAGAACGCGGACAACCGCCTGTACGGCAACCTCGGACAGCTCGCGGGCATCAAGCGCGAGCACCCCGGCATGCAGATCGCTGTCGGCGGGTGCCTGGCGCAGAAGGACAAGAACGTCATCCTCGAGAAGGCGCCGTGGGTCGACGTCGTCTTCGGGACGCACAACATGGGGTCGCTGCCGACGCTGCTCGAGCGGGCGCGGCACAACGACGAGGCGCAGATCGAGATCCTCGAGGCGCTCGACGTGTTCCCCTCGACGCTGCCGACCAAGCGGGACTCCACGCACAGCGGCTGGGTGTCGATCTCGGTCGGCTGCAACAACACCTGCACCTTCTGCATCGTCCCCTCGCTCCGCGGCAAGGAGAAGGACCGCCGCCCCGGTGACGTCCTCGCCGAGATCCAGGCGCTCGTCGACGACGGCGCGATCGAGGTCACGCTGCTCGGCCAGAACGTCAACTCCTACGGCGTGGAGTTCGGCGACCGGCAGGCGTTCGGCAAGCTGCTGCGCGCCACCGGCACGATCGAGGGGCTGGAGCGCGTCCGGTTCACGAGCCCGCACCCGGCGGCCTTCACCGACGACGTCATCGACGCGATGGCCGAGACGCCGAACGTCATGCCGCAGCTGCACATGCCCCTGCAGTCCGGTTCCGACCGGATCCTCAAGGCGATGCGGCGGAGCTACCGCAGCGAGCGGTTCCTCGGCATCCTCGACCGCGTCCGCGCGAAGATCCCGCACGCGGCGATCTCCACCGACATCATCGTCGGGTTCCCCGGCGAGACCGAGGCCGACTTCGCGGACACCCTGCGCGTCGTCGAGCAGGCCCGCTTCGCCTCGGCCTTCACGTTCCAGTACTCGATCCGCCCGGGCACGCCGGCGGCCACGATGGCCGACCAGCTGCCGAAGCAGGTCGTGCAGGAGCGCTACGAACGACTCGTCGCCCTGCAGGAACGCATCACCGCGGAGGAGAACGCCCGTCAGGTCGGTCGCAGCGTCGAGGTCCTCGTCGCCTCGGGCGAGGGGCGGAAGGACGACGCCACCCGTCGGCTGTCCGGCCGTGCCCAGGACTCCCGGCTCGTGCACTTCGCCGTGCCCGCCGGCTCTGAGGTCCCGCGCCCCGGCGACGTCGTGACGGTCGACATCACGCGTGCTGCGCCGCACTTCCTGCTCGCGGACGACGACGCTCCGCTGCGCATCCGGCGCACCCGGGCCGGGGACGCCTGGGACCGCGCGCAGGCCGCGAGCTGCGGCGTGCCCACCCCGGCCGCCGAGGCCGGTGGCCCTCGTCCGGTCTCGCTCGGGCTGCCAACGCTCCGTGTCGGCCGCTGAGCTCCCCGGGGCTGCGTCGACGAGCGCCGCGTCGCCCGCGTCCGGTGACGCCGCCGAGTCGCCCGCAGACGGTGACGCCGCGGACCTGATCGCAGTCGTCGGGGCGACCGGGACGGGCAAGTCCGACCTCGGCATCGCGATCGCCGACCGACTCCGTGCCGCAGGCCGGAACGCCGAGATCATCAACGCCGATGCGATGCAGCTGTACCGCGGCATGGACATCGGGACCGCGAAGCTCCCGCCGGGCGAACGACACGGGGTCCCGCACCACCAGCTCGACGTGCTCGACGTCACCGACGAGGCGAGCGTCGCCGCGTACCAGGTCGCCGCACGGGCAGACGTCGAACGGATCCAGGCCGACGGCGGCGTGGCCGTCCTCGTCGGCGGAAGCGGCCTCTACGTCTCCGCGGTGCTGTTCGACCTGTCGTTCCCCGGCACCGACCCCGAACTCCGCGCACAGCTCGAGCGGGAGCACGAGGAACTCGGTCCGGGCATCCTGCTCGAACGGCTCCGCACCCTCGACCCGGCGGCCGCAACGACGATCGACGCACGCAACCCACGGCGGTTGATCCGGGCACTCGAGATCGCGAGCCGATCCGAGGTCGTGACCCCGAGCCTCCCGGCCACGCCCCGCGCCTGGCGACCGTCCCGCATCCTGCACCTGCGTCGTGACCGTGAGCAGCTGGTGTCGGCGCTGCACGCGCGGGCGGCACGGATGTTCGACGCCGGACTCGTCGACGAGGTCGCTGCGCTCCGCGAGCAGGGGCTGGAGCAGGGCAAGACGGCGCGGGGCGCGATCGGTTACTCGCAGGCACTCGAGGTGCTGGGCGGCACGTCGACGGTCGACCAGGCGGTGGAGGCGACCGGCATCGCGACCCGGAAGTACGCCAGGCGCCAGGTCTCCTGGTTCCGGCGCTACGCCGACGCCGAGACGCTCGACGTCACCGGGGCGGACCGCGGCGACCTGTCGGCACTGGCCCGTAGGATCGTGCCGTGACCGAGCTGCACTTCACCAAGGGCCAGGGGACCGGCAACGACTTCGTCCTGTTCGCCGACCCCGACGCCACCGTCGACCTGACCCCCGAGCGGATCCGTGCCATCGCGGACCGACGCTTCGGCGTGGGCGGCGACGGCGTGATCCGGGCGGTGCGGTCGGAGGCGATCCCCGAGGGGCGCGCGCTCGTGGCCGTCGAGCCCGAGGCCACCTGGTTCATGGACTACCACAACGCCGACGGCACGGTCGCGGAGATGTGCGGCAACGGCATCCGGGTGTTCGCCCGGTACCTGACCGAGTCCGGCCTGGTCGACCTCGCCCCCGGTGAGACGCTGACGGTGGGCAGCCGCAAGGGCCTGGTCGACATCCAACGCACGACGAACGGGTTCGCCGCCGACCTCGGGCGCTGGGGCCTCGGGATCGAGGGTGGTGGATCCGACGACGTGCTCGTCCGGGCGAAGAACCTCGACGGGGCGCGGCCGGGCATCGGCATCGACGTCGGCAACCCGCACGTGGTCGTCGCCGTCGAGACCGAAGACGAACTTGCCGACCTCGACCTGACCTTCCTGCCCGTGCTCGACCCGGCACCGGAGCACGGTGCGAACGTCGAGTTCGTGCTGCCGGGCGATCCGCTCATCAAGGACGGCGTCGGCGAGATCACCATGCGGGTGCACGAGCGGGGGAGCGGTGAGACGCTCTCGTGCGGCACCGGGGCCGTGGCGGCCGCCCTCGCGACGCGCTACTGGGTCGGGGCTGGTGCGCCGGACACCTGGCGCGTGCGGGTGCCGGGTGGGCTGCTGACCGTGCGGATGACGGCGACCGAGGACGGCGAGCACGTGTCGCTGTCCGGGCCGGCCGAGCTCGTCTTCTCGGGCGACCTGACGGTCTGACGCAGGTGCGCGGTGCGCGCGGCGCGCGGGTGGGCGCTTCGCCCCGCGGCGCTTCGTGAGCAGAAGTGGTCGGGTGCCCAGCGGCAACCCGACCATTCCTGCTCACGAAGTGCACGCACACGAAGTGCGCACGCGCCCTACGCGCTGCGCTGCACGCGGATGACGCGGAAGCCCTTGGCGGTCGACTCGCGGGTGACGGAGAACCCCGAGCCGAGCGCCCCGACGAGCCACTTCTGCAGCGAGTCGCCGCCGAGGTCCTTCGACACGACGAGCCAGGCGTCACCCCCGACCTCGAGCCGGGGCAGCCAGGTCAGCAGGATCTCGTGCAGCTCGTCCTTGCCCACGCGGATCGGCGGGTTCGACCAGATCGTGCGGAAGCGCAGGTCGGCCGGCACGTCGTCGGGGAGCGCGATCGTCACGTTCGTCGCCCCGGCGGTCACAGCGTTGGCCCGGGCGAGCCCGAGCACCCGCTCGTTCACGTCGACGCCCCAGACGTGGGCGTCCGGGGACTGCAGCGCCATCGTGATCGCGATCGGACCCCAGCCGCAGCCGATGTCGAGCAGCGCGCCGTCAGCCGCGGGTGCCGGCACCGAACCGAGCAGGACCTTCGTGCCACGGTCGACACCGTCCGGGCTGAAGACCCCGGCAGCGGTGGCCAGGGTGAGGGGCTGACCGGCGAGCGTGACGTCCACCTGGCGGGGCCGGACGTCGCTCTCGGGGTTGGCCGAGAAGTAGTGGTCGTTCGCCATGGATGAACCGTACCGGCAACCGAGTGTGTCGGAGGGCCGCCGGAGGTAGCCTGTGCACAGGATGACGGATACCCATCAGCAGAACCACCAGACCAACGACGACAGCGCAGACGGTGTCGTCGAGAGGGTGTTGCGCAACGCAGACCGTCGCGCGGCATCGTCCATCTTCGCACCCGCCCAGGCCATCCAGACGCAGTCGGTCGACGACCGCAGCTGGACCGGCGACGGCGACCAGTACGACCGTGAGGACCGTGCGGCGCTGCGCCGTGTCGCCGGCCTCTCCACCGAACTCGAGGACGTCACCGAGGTCGAGTACCGCCAACTGCGGCTCGAGCAGGTCGTCCTCATCGGCGTGTACCCCCAGGGCGACGCGCAGGACGCCGAGAACTCCCTGCGCGAGCTGTCCGCCCTGGCCGAGACGGCCGGCGCAGTCGTGCTCGACGGGCTCCTGCAGCGCCGACCGCACCCGGACGCCTCGACCTACCTCGGCAAGGGCAAGGCGGAAGAGCTCGCGATGATCGTGAAGGCCACCGGCGCCGACACCGTGATCGCGGACACCGAGCTCGCTCCCTCGCAGCGTCGTGCGCTCGAGGACGTCGTGAAGGTCAAGGTGATCGACCGCACGGCCGTGATCCTCGACATCTTCAGCCAGCACGCCAAGAGCCGCGAGGGCAAGGCACAGGTCGAACTCGCCCAGCTCGAGTACCTGCTGCCGCGACTGCGCGGTTGGGGTGACTCGATGTCCCGACAGGCCGGTGGTCAGGTCTCCGGCGGTGCGGGCATGGGTTCGCGTGGCCCCGGTGAGACCAAGATCGAGCTGGACCGCCGACGCATCCACACCCGGATGGCCAAGTTGCGCCGCCAGATCGCCGGCTTCCGCCCCGCGCGTGAGGCCAAGCGCGCCGAGCGCAACCGCAACGAGGTGCCGAGCGTCGCGATCGCGGGCTACACCAACGCCGGCAAGTCGTCGCTGCTCAACCGGCTGACGAGCGCGGGCGTGCTGGTGCAGAACCAGCTGTTCGCGACGCTGGACGCCACGGTCCGCCGGACCGAGAGCACCAAGGGCCGTGAGTACACGTTCGCCGACACCGTCGGCTTCGTGCGCAACCTGCCGCACCAGCTCGTCGAGGCCTTCCGCTCCACCCTCGAAGAGGTCGGCGACGCCGACGTCATCGTGCACGTGGTCGACGGCTCGCACCCCGACCCCGGGGCGCAGCTGTCCACCGTGCGCGAGGTAATCGGCGACGTCGGGGCCGGCGACATCCCGGAGATCGTCGTCTTCAACAAGGCCGACCTGATCGACGACGCGCAACGCCTCGTGCTCATCGGACTCGTGCCGGACGCGGTGTTCGTCTCCGCACGCACCGGCGAGGGCATCCCGGAGCTCCTCAGCGTCATCGAGGACCGCCTGCCCGAGCCCGACGTCGACCTGACGATCGTGGTGCCGTACGACCGCGGCGACCTGGTGTCGTCGCTGCACGACGCGGGATCGGTCGAGTCCGTCGACTACGTCGAGGACGGCACGCGCCTGCGGGTGCGCGTCTTCCAGCGGCAGGTCTCCGAGCTCGAGCCGTACGTGGTCACGCCCGCCACGACCGTCTGACGATCGGCTCCGGCAGGCGCTGCCGCGCGGTCTGGAGGCCCGTCACGGGTCCGCCAGACGCCGTCGCGTCACCGAGACGCCCCGGAACACACGAAACGCCGCCGATTCCGGCGGCGTTTCGTCGTGCAGGGGGCGTCGGACGGTGACGACGGCGTCTCGCGCCGGTGCAGCGCGAGTCGTGGGCCGCGGGCCGCGGTCAGAGGGAGCGGAGGACCGCGACGACCTTGCCGAGGACCGAGGCCGCGTCGCCGAGGATCGGCTCGAAGGCGGAGTTGCGCGGCAGCAGCCACGTGTGGCCGTCGCGCTGGCGGAAGACCTTGACGGTCGCCTCTTCGTCGAGCATGGCCGCGACGATGTCACCGTTCTCGGCGGTCTGCTGTGACCGGACGACGACCCAGTCGCCGTCGCAGATCGCGGCGTCGATCATCGACTCGCCGACGACCTTGAGCATGAAGAGCTCACCGGTGCCGACGAGCTGGCGGGGGAGCGGGATGATCTCGTCGACGTGCTGCTCGGCGGTGATCGGGACACCGGCGGCGATCCGGCCGACGAGGGGCACGAGCGTGGTGGCGTCGATGTCCGGGCCACCGGCGTCGGAGGACGGCTCGTCCACCAGGACCTCGAGCGCACGGGGGCGGTTCGGGTCGCGACGGATCCAGCCGCCGAGCTCGAGCTGGCCGAGCTGGTGGGAGACGCTCGAGAGCGAGGAGAGCCCGGCCGCGTCGCCGATCTCACGCATGCTCGGCGGGTAGCCCCGGGAGGCGATCGACGCGCGGATCGCGTCGAAGATCGCCTGCTGCTTCGGCGTCAGCGGCTTCTGGCCCCGCAGTTCGTCCACCACGTCGTCTCGCTTTCGTCGGTGCCGGTCCGGCCGCGGCGGGAATGTCGGTGGTCCCCGTCAGGCTTGTCCCAGTCGATCGAAACAGTATCCGACCAGCCAGGGCCGGACAAACACCTGTTCGAGCGTGTCGCAAGAAAACCCCGCAGAAATCCTCCCCCAGGACTTGTGCGTCGTCTGATTCGAAACTATGTTCGGTACACGACTTCGGTTCCACCGAACGGGAAGGCAAGAACGACATGAGCACCATCGCCATCGCTGACATCCAGCGCACCGCGGCGCCCGCCGTGCGTACCCGCCTGCGTCTGACGCGTCGCGGCCGCATCGTCTTCACGACGCTCGCTGCGATCCCGCTCCTCATCGTCGTCGCCCTCGGCGTGCTCAACGGTGGACAGGCGTCCGCCGGTGACGCCACCGCCGGCGGCACCCGCACCCCGTTCGAGACCGTGACGATCCAGCCCGGCGAGACGCTCTGGCAGCTCGCCGAGCAGACCGCGCCCAACTCCGACCCGCGCGACTTCGTGCAGGACGTCGTGAGCCTCAACGCGCTCGACGGCTCCGCGCTGCAGGCCGGCGAAGAGATCGCCATCCCCACCAAGTACACCAACGGCGAGTAGTCAGCCGGGCAGCGCCGTCCAGACGGCTGGTCGTCGCACGGCGACAGCGGCCTACGATGGATCGGTGGCATTCACGCTCGAAGACCTCCCGATCCGAAACGACCTGCGCGGGCAGATCCCCTACGGCGCCCCGCAGAAGCACGTCCGCGTGCAGCTCAACGTCAACGAGAACACGCATCCCGTTCCGGACGACGTCGCTGCCGACATCGTCGAGTCGATCCGGCAGGCCCTGCTGACGGTCAACCGGTACCCGGATCGCGAGTTCACCGAGCTCCGGCAGTCACTCGCCGACTACCTCGGGCACGACCTGACCGCCGAGCAGCTCTGGGCGGCGAACGGGTCGAACGAGGTGTTGCAGCAGCTCCTCCAGGCGTTCGGTGGTCCCGGTCGCTCGGTCCTCGGGTTCCCGCCCACCTACTCGATGCACTCGATCCTCGCGTCGGGCACCGGAACCACCTGGATCCCGGCGCAGCGCGACGACGAGTTCGGCATCTCGCCCGAGACCGTCGTGGCGGCGATCCGCGAGCACCAGCCGGACATCGTGTTCCTGTGCGGGCCGAACAACCCGACGGGCACGCCGCTCGACATCGAGACGATCGCGGCCGCCTACGACGCGACCGACGGCATCGTGATGGTGGACGAGGCGTACGCCGAGTTCATGCCGTCCGAGGCCCCGAGCGCCCTCACCCTGCTGCCCGGTCGTGAGCGCCTCGTTGTCTCCCGCACGATGAGCAAGGCGTTCGCGTTCGCCGGCGCCCGGGTCGGGTACATGGCCGCGCACCCCGCCGTCGTCGACGCCGTCCGGCTGGTCCGACTGCCCTACCACCTGTCCGCGCTCACGCAGGCTGCGGCGATCGCGGCACTCCGGCACGCGCCCGAGATGCTGGCGATGGTCGACGACATCAAGGCGCAGCGCGACCGCATGGTCACCGAGCTCCGGGCGATGGGGTACCGCACGTACGAGACCTGGTCGAACTTCGTGCTGTTCGGTGGCGTGGCCGACCCGCACGCCGCGTTCGAGGCACTGCTCGAGCGCGACGTCATCGTGCGCGACCTCGGGATCCCGAACCACCTGCGAGTCAGTGCGGGGACCGAAGCCGAGACGACCGCGTTCCTCGACGCCATGCGCCAGGTCGCCGCCGAGCAGCCGCCGGTTAGGGTTGAGGCATGACCGCCCGCACCGCCTCGATCAGCCGTTCGACGAGCGAATCGAGTGTCGAACTCGAGCTCGACCTGGACGGCACCGGGACCTCGTCGATCTCGACCTCCGTCCCGTTCTTCGACCACATGCTGACCGCGTTCAGCAAGCACTCCCTGATCGACTTGCGGGTGCGCTCGACGGGCGACACCGACATCGACGTGCACCACACGGTCGAGGACACCGGCATCGTGCTCGGACAGGCGATCAAGCAGGCCCTCGGTGACCGCTCCGGCATCGGCCGGTACGGCGACGCCCTGGTCCCGCTCGACGAGGCGCTGGCCCAGGCCGTCGTGGACGTCTCGGGGCGCCCGTTCCTGGTGCACTCCGGAGAGCCCGCGGGCTTCGAGTTCCACCGCATCGGCGGCCACTTCACCGGCTCGATGGTCCGCCACGTGTTCGAGGCGATCACGTTCAACGCCGGCATCACCGTCCACGTCCGCGTGCTCGAGGGCCGCGACCCCCACCACATCGCCGAAGCCGAGTTCAAGGCGTTCGCCCGGGCCATGCGCACGGCGGTCGAACTGGACCCGCGCGTCGACGGCATCCCCTCCACGAAGGGCGCTCTGTGACCGCCGCCAAGCCGAACGTCGTCGTCCTCGACTACGGGTCGGGCAACGTCCACTCCGCCGCCAAGGCGCTCGAGCGCGCCGGTGCCGACGTCACCCTGACCTCGGACAAGCAGGCGGCGCTCAAGGCCGACGGCCTGCTCGTCCCCGGCGTCGGGGCGTTCGCCGCCGTGATCGACCAGCTCGAAGGCGTGCAGGGCGGCGAGATCGTCGACCACCGTCTGGCCGGCGGGCGACCCGTGCTCGGCATCTGCGTCGGCATGCAGGTCCTGTTCTCGCGCGGCATCGAGCGCGGTGCCGACGTCGAGGGGCTCGGCCAGTGGCCCGGCACCGTGCAGGAGATCCAGGCCGAGGTGCTGCCGCACATGGGCTGGAACACCGTGCAGGCCCCCGAGGACTCCGTGCTGTTCGACGGGCTGCACGACGAGCGCTTCTACTTCGTGCACTCCTACGGCGTGACCGACTTCCCGCTCGAGGCGTACGGGCCGTTCCGCGCGCCCCGTCTGACCTGGGCCGAGCACGGGCAGCCGTTCATCGCCGCGGTCGAGAACGGGCCGCTCACCGCCACGCAGTTCCACCCCGAGAAGTCCGGCGAGCCGGGCATCCGCCTGCTCTCCAACTGGGTGCGCTCGCTCTGAACCCGGCCGGCGCCGGGCGTGACGGCCGTGCCGGACGCGCACCGGGCCTCCAGGTCGAACGCAGCCCCTTCTCCACCGCAACGAAACCGACAGGACCATGACCGACCTCACCGACACCCCGCCCCTCGTCCTGCTGCCGGCCGTCGACGTCGTCGACGGGCAGGCGGTGCGGCTCACCCAGGGCGAGGCGGGGAGCGAGACCGGCTACGGCGACCCCGTCGCCGCCGCACGCACCTGGCGTGACCAGGGTGCGGAGTGGATCCACCTGGTGGACCTCGACGCCGCCTTCGGTCGTGGCGACAACCGCCGGGTCATCGCGCACGCGATCCGCGAGGTCGAGGGCGTGTCCGTCGAGCTCTCCGGTGGTATCCGCGACGACGCCTCGCTCGAGGCAGCGCTGGCGACCGGCGCCGCTCGCATCAACCTCGGCACCGCAGCGCTCGAGAACCCCGACTGGGCCGCCCGCGTGATCGGTGAGTACGGCGAGCAGATCGCCGTCGGGCTGGACGTCCGAGGCACCACGCTCTCGAGCCGCGGCTGGACCGAGGACGCCGGTGACCTGTGGGAGGTCCTCGACCGGCTCGAGGCCGCCGGGTGCGCCCGCTACGTGGTGACCGACGTCACCAAGGACGGCACGCTGCAGGGGCCGAACGTCGAACTGCTCCGCCAGGTGTGCGACCGGACCGACCAGCCCGTGGTGGCCTCCGGCGGGATCTCGACCCTCGACGACCTGCGTGCGCTGCGCGAACTCGTGCCGTACGGGCTCGAGGGCGCCATCATCGGCAAGGCGCTGTACTCCGGGGCGTTCACGCTGCCGGCCGCGCTCGACATCGCCTCCGAGTAACGCCGTGGCGGGCATCTCCAACGGCCGCGGCACCGGGCCGGACGCCGACGACGCGCACACCCCGGGTGGTGCGGCGGACTCGGCGGGCTTCTCGTGGGAGGGCCGCACGTTCGACCACCACGACACCGCCTTCGCCGACGACGACGGGCTCGCCGATCCCGCAGTGGTCGCGGCGATCGGCTCGCTCGCCAGCGGCGGGTCCCAGGCGACGATCGTCGAGTCACTCCGCACCGCCCGTCTGCTCATCCCGCTCATCGCCGAGGCCGGCGACGTGGGGGAGACCGACGCGGGCAAGCTCGTCGACAAGACCCAGGAACTCTCGATCGTGACGGTCGCCGGCCCGGACGGCCGCAGTGTCATGCCGGCGTTCACCTCGGTCGACGCGATGCACGCCTGGGACCCGGACGCGCGCCCCGTGCCGGTGGAGTCCCGCCGTGTGGCGATGGCCGCGGCGAGCGAGGACACCCAGCTCGTCGTGCTCGACCCGAAGTCGCCGACCGAGTTCGTGCTGCGTCGTCCGGCGGTGTGGGCCCTCGGACAGGACCTGCCGTGGACCCCGTGCTTCGAGGACCCCGAGGTCGCGCAGGCCTTCGCGACATCAGTAGCCCAGGAGCCCAGCGTCGCCCGTGTCGAACTCGCGCCCGGCGACCCGGTCGGTCGGTTCGCCGGGCCGGAGCTGACGGTGGGCCTGGCGCTGCACCCGGGGCTCGACCGCGAGCAGGTCGGCGAGCTCGTCGGCCGGCTGCAGCAGCGGTGGTCGACCGACCCCGTGATCGCCGAGCGGGTCGACAGCATGCGCGTCGCCCTGCGCGCTGCCTGACGAGCTGCGGCGCTGCGGTCCCGCGGCGGTGCGGCCCGGCCCAGCCCGAGGTCGCCGGTACGATGGCGGGGTGAGCCCGAACCCGACGACCAACCCCACCGGCGCGACCACCCACGGTCCGACGGGGCGTCCCGTCCGGGAGTTCCCCGTGCCCGAGGAGCTCGACAGCACCGGACCCGCCCGCATCATCGCGCTCTGCAACCAGAAGGGCGGCGTCGGCAAGACCACGACGGCCATCAACCTCGGTGCGGCGCTCGCGGAGTACGGCCGCAAGGTCCTGGCCGTCGACTTCGACCCGCAGGGCGCGCTGTCCGCGGGCCTCGGCGTCCGGACGCACGACATCCACACCGTCTACGACCTGCTGATGGGGGCCGTGAAGGACCCGAACCAGGTCATCCAGCCGACGAACACCCCCGGTCTCGACGTCATCCCCGCGAACATCGACCTGTCCGCGGCCGAGGTGCACCTGGTCAACGAGGTCGCCCGCGAGCAGATCCTGGCCAGCGTGCTGCGCAAGGTCGCGAACGACTACGACGTCATCCTGGTCGACTGCCAGCCGTCGCTCGGCCTGCTCACCGTGAACGCCCTCACCGCCGCGCACGGCGTGCTCATCCCGCTCGAGTGCGAGTTCTTCGCGCTCCGCGGTGTCGCGCTGCTCATCGAGACGATCGACAAGGTGCGCGACCGGCTCAACCCGGCGCTCAAGCTCGACGGCATCTTGGCGACGATGTACGACTCGCGCACGCTGCACTCGCGCGAGGTCATGGAGCGCGTCGTCGAAACCTTCGACGACCGCGTGCTCGACACGGTCATCGGCCGCACCGTGAAGTTCCCGGACGCCACGGTGTCCGCGCGCCCGATCACGCAGACCGCTCCGGACCACCCCGCCGCCCACGCCTACCGGCAGCTCGCACGAGAGCTCGTCCAGCGTGGCGCCGTCGCCTGACGCGGGGTTCCGGGTCCGGCTCACCAACTTCGACGGGCCGTTCGACCTCCTGCTGTCGCTCATCACGAAGCACGAGCTCGACATCACCGAGGTCTCCCTCGGCGCCGTGACGGGGGAGTTCATCCAGTACGTCCGCCAGGCCGAATCGGCCGACGAGCTCGACGAGGCCAGCGAGTTCCTCGTCGTCGCTGCGACCCTGCTCGACCTGAAGATCGTCGGGCTGCTGCCACAGGGTGAGCTCGTGGACGCCGAGGACGTCGCCCTGCTCGAGGCCCGCGACCTGCTGTTCGCCCGTCTGCTGCAGTACAAGGCGTTCAAGCAGGCGGCCCAGTGGTTCGGGGAGCGGTGGGGCGTGGAGTCGCGCCGGCACGTCCGCAGTGTCCGGCTCGAGGAGCGCTTCCGAGCCCGGACCCCGGAACTCGTCTGGACCCTGTCGGTGCAGGACTTCGCCGCCCTGGCCGCGCTGGCGTTCGCGCCGCGGGAGATCCCGACCGTCGGCCTCGACCACCTGCACGCCCCGCTCATCAGCATCCGGGAGCAGGCCGCGATCGTCGTCTCGATCCTCCGCACCCGCGATGGTGAGGGTGTCTCGTTCCGCGAACTGGTCGCGGGCGTCGACCAGGCGGGTATCGTGGTGGCTCGCTTCCTCGCGATCCTCGAGCTGTACCGGAACGCGTCGATCTCGTTCGAGCAGCTCGAGCCGCTCGGGGAGCTGACACTGCGGTGGACCGCCGAGGACTGGTCCGACGAGAGCCTCGCGAACCTGGGAGCCGACTATGACGGATGACGTGCACGACACGTCCAGCGCCGAACCCGGCGGCGCCGACGAGATGGCCGATGCCCGCGCCATCGAGCGCGAGATCCACGCCCGCGCCGCCCACGCCGCGCCGACCGCTCCCGATGGCGCCGAGCCGCAGGCCCACCCCGCCGTCCCCATCGACCGCCAGCTCGAGGCCATCCTGATGATCGCCGACGAGCCCCAGTCGCTCGTCGCCCTCGGTGCCGCCGTGAGTGCCCCCGTGCCCGCAGTCCGCCAGGCGATCGAACGCCTGGTCGCGGACTTCGACGGCGTCGACGGCACGATCCGCCGCGGCTTCGAGCTCCGCGAGGTCGGTGGCGGCTGGCGCTTCTACGTCCGCGAGGACCTCGACTCCGTCGTCGAGCAGTTCGTCGAGGCCGAGCGCCCCTCGCGGCTGTCGCAGGCCGCGCTCGAGACCCTGGCGGTGGTCGCCTACAAGCAGCCGATCACCCGCTCGCAGATCGCTGCGATCCGCGCCGTCAACGTCGACGGCGTCGTCCGAACCCTGGTGGCACGCGGCCTCATCGAGGAGTCGTTCACCGACGCCGAGACCGGCGCCATCAACTACGTCACGTCCGACCTGCTCCTGCAGCAGCTCGGCATCAACTCGCTCGACGAGCTGCCGCTCATCTCGCCCCTCCTGGACGACGGTGCGGACGGCTTCGAGCAGAACGAAGGGATCCCCGATGGCAGGGTTTGACGACCGGGGGCGCGGCGCGCCCCGAGACCGAGACGACCGCAACGGACGTTCGGGAGGCCCGGATCGCTCCGGCCGCCCGGCCGGCGGGCGCGGCGGGGCCGGCTCCAGTGCCGGTGGCCGCTCCGGCGGGTACGGTCGCGACGACCGCGGGGGCGCACGCCCGCCGCGTGACGACGACCGTCGTGGCGGGTACCCGTCGCGCGACGACCGTGGCGGGTACCGCGGGGCTTCGGCTCCGCGTGACGACCGTGGTGGCTACCGGGGTCGTGACGACCGCGGTGGCTCCGCTCCGCGTGATGACCGTGGTGGCTACCGGGGCAACTCCGCGCCGCGTGACGACCGTGGTGGGTACCGCGGCTCGGCCCCGCGCGACGACCGCTCCGGGGGCGGCGACCGTGGTGGCTACCGTGGGTCTGCTCCGCGTGACGACCGTGGTGGTTACCGGGGTTCTGCTCCGCGTGACGACCGTGGTGGTTACCGGGGTTCTGCTCCGCGTGACGACCGTGGTGGCTACCGGGGTTCTGCTCCGCGCGACGACCGTTCCGGTGGCGGCGACCGTCGCGGGTACCGGGGCAACTCGGCTCCCCGTGACGACCGCGGCGGCTACCGGGGTCGCGACGACCGTGGTGCGTCTGCTCCGCGCGACGACCGCGGCGGCTACCGGGGCTCGGCTCCGCGCGACGACCGTGGTGGGTACCGGGGCCGTGACGACCGTGGTGCGTCTGCTCCGCGTGACGACCGTGGCGGCTACCGTGGCTCTGCTCCGCGCGATGACCGTTCCGGTGGCGGCGACCGTGGTGGGTACCGGGGCAACTCCGCTCCGCGTGACGACCGTGGTGGCTACCGGGGTCGCGACGACCGCAGCGCCGCTCCGCGTGACGACCGCGGTGGGTACCGCGGCCGGGACGACCGTGGGGCTTCGGCTCCGCGTGACGACCGTGGTGGGTACCGCGGCCGCGACGACCGTGGTGCTTCGGCTCCCCGCGACGACCGCGGTGGGTACCGCGGCCGCGACGACCGCGGCGGCTCGGCACCCCGCGAGGACCGCTCCCGTGACGACCGCCGCGGCCCCGACGGCCAGCAGAGCCGCGTCTGGCACAACGGCCGCCGCTACGTCGGCGGCACCACGAGCGTCCGCAACAGCGACCGCACGACGCCGAAGCCGAGCGGGCAGCGCGACGACCGGGGCAACCCGGCCGAGGGCACGCCGGAACGGCCGATCATCGAGGACTGGGACGCGGCGGACGGATCGGCGCCTGCCGGGGCCGAGCCGGGCCTCCAGGCAGAGGGTGAGCGCCTGCAGAAGGTGATCGCCGCTGCCGGCGTGGCATCCCGCCGGGTCGCGGAGAACCTGATCGTCGAGGGCCGCGTGACGGTCAACGGCGAGGTCGTGGATGCCCTCGGGCGTCGCGTCGACCCCGAGAAGGACGCGATCAGCGTCGACGGCGTGCCGGTGCAGATCGACTCGTCGCGGCGCTACATCGTGCTGAACAAGCCGACCGGTGTCGTTTCGAGCCTGCAGGACGAGCGCGGTCGCCGCGACCTGACGGAGTTCGTGGACCGCTACGAGGAGCGCCTGTTCAACGTGGGCCGTCTCGACACCGAGACCTCCGGACTGCTCGTCCTGACGAACGACGGCGACCTGGCACACGTGCTGGCGCACCCGTCGTTCGGCGTGCAGAAGACGTACATCGCGAAGGTCCACGGCAACGTCAACCCCGCCGTGGTGCAGCGCCTGACCGAGGGCGTCGAGCTCGAGGACGGTCCGATCAAGGCCGACAAGGTGCGGTTGCTCGAGTCCTCGCGGGGTGAGTCGCTCGTCGAGATCACGCTGCACTCCGGGCGCAACCGCATCGTCCGTCGCATGCTCGAGGCGGTCGGCCACCCGGTCCTCGAACTCGTCCGCCGGTCGTTCGGGCCGCTGCACCTGGGCAGCCTGCCGCCGGGCAAGATGCGCGAGCTCGGCACGGTCGAGGTCGGCAAGCTGCTCAGTACGGTCCGTGACGCCAAGCCGTCCGCTCGTGACGACCGCGACGTCGCGCTCGACCAGGACGACGACGAGTACGAGGACGAGTCCGCGGACTGACCGACCCCGAAGCTCGGGCATCGACCGATGCCCGAGCCTCGATCGGTAGGCTTGCCCGGTGACCGACGTGACCCCGACCGACATCGACCGCCGTCTGCGCGGCCCGGTCCGGGTCGTCGGTGCCGGGCTGCTCGGTGCTTCGATCGGTCTCGCCCTGCGCGAGAAGGGTGTGGACGTCGTCCTCGACGACGTCTCGCCCGCCGCGCTGGCGCTCGCCGTGGACTACGGCGCCGGGCGTCGACCGGCTGCCGGCGACCAGCCGGAGCTCGTCGTCGTCGCGGTGCCGCCGGACGTCGTCGCGACCGTGGTGGAGCGCGAACTCGCCGCGTACCCGGACGCCGTGGTGACCGACGTCGCCAGCGTGAAGTCCGGGCCGCTCGCCGCCCTGGTGGCGGCCGGGGCCGACGTCTCCCGCTACATCGGGTCCCACCCGATGGCCGGACGCGAGCGCAGCGGTCCGACCGCCGCCCGCGCCGACCTGTTCGTCGGCCGCCCCTGGGTGATCGCAGGGCACGACGGCATCACCTACCAGCGTGCCGCGGTGGTCGAGGACCTCGCGCTCGACGTCGGCGCCACCGTGGTGCCGATGGACCCCGAGTCCCACGACCTCGCCGTGGCGTACGTCTCGCACGCACCCCAGCTCGTGTCGACGCTGATGGCCTCGCGCCTGCGGGACGCCCCCGACGGGTCGCTCGGGCTCGCCGGTGGCGGCGTGCGCGACGTCACCCGGATCGCCGCGAGCGACCCCGGGCTCTGGGTGCAGATCATCGGGGCGAACGCCGGGCACATCCGGCCGGTGCTCACCGACCTGCGTGACGACCTGTCCCGGGTGATCGACGCGCTCAGCGACCCGGACGGTGCCGGTTCGCCGCGCACCATCGCCGAGACCATCGCCGACGGCAACCGCGGGGTCGAACGGCTGCCGGGCAAACACGGCACCACCAAGCGCTTCGCCCAGGTGGTCGTCCTGGTCGACGACACCCCCGGGCAGATCGCCGCACTCCTGACGTTCATCGGGGAGATCGGCATCAACCTCGAGGACATGCGCCTCGAGCACTCACCGGGCGCACAGATCGGCATCGTCGAGGTGTCGGTGCTGCCCGAGCAGGAACAGCGACTCGTCGAGGAACTCGAGGGGCGCGGATGGAGGATCGCAGCAGCATGGGCCTGAACGACGACACGAACGCAGCGATGAACGACTCGGGTGTGACCGGCGGACGCGCTCCGGCCGGTGGGACCGACGGGCCCGACTCCGGCCTGCCGACGCCCGGTACCGGCGGTGCCGGTGGTCCGCTCGGCGGCCCGGGCGACGGCTCCGGCGGTGACGGCGGTCCGCTCGGTGGCCCCGCCGGCGGGCTCGGCGAACCCGGCGGGGAGCCCGGTTCGACCAGCGCCCCGATGCCGTCCGGCCTGGCCGACGGCGCCTACGTGGCGAAGATCGTCATCGCGGTCGACGGTCCCGCCGGCAGCGGCAAGTCGAGCGTCTCCCGTGCGGCCGCCCGCGCCCTGGGCTACGGCTACCAGGACACCGGCGCCGCCTACCGTGCGCTCGCCTGGCACGCCCTGCAGCAGCGGGTCGACCTCGACGACCCCGCGGCGATCCTGGCGAGCTGGGACACCTTCGACTACGCCATCGGCACCGACCCCGACGACTACTACGTCAAGGTGGGGGAGACCGACGTCACCGAGGCCATCCGCACCCCCGACGTCACCGGCGCGGTCGCCCACATCGCGAAGCTCCCGGACGTCCGGAAGCGCCTGGTCCAGCTGTTCCGCAACGTCATGCGGAAGACCGACGCCCCGGGCATCATCACCGAGGGCCGGGACATCACCACGGTCGTCGCACCCGACGCCGAGGTCCGGATCCTGCTGACGGCCGACGAGTCCGTTAGAATGGCCCGACGCTCGGCAGAGGTCACGACCCAGTCGGCCGCCGAGACCTCCGCAGCACTCGCTCGTCGCGACGCGGCGGACGCGAAGGTCGTCGACTTCATGAACGCCGCCGACGGCGTCACGACGCTCGACTCCACCGACCTCGACTTCGACCAGACCGTGCAGGCGGTCGTCGACCTGGCCCGCGCGGCCACGCACTGACGCACGACCGGACGGCCTCGGCCGCCTGGTCACACCACGGCCGGACCCCCGGCCCCGGCCGGCAACGGCCACCGACACCGCGGCCCCGGCCGCTCGCGAGGAACCCAAGATGGCTCAGCTGGACAACCCGGACAACGACGACTTCCCCAGGTACGACGACGCCCTCGGCGAGCGGCTCGCCGGACTCGACGAGGCCGAGGCCGAGCAGCGCGCGACCGCGCTCCGCGCCGGACTCGAGGAGTACGACCTCGAGGACGAGGACCTCGCCCTGCTCGAGGCCGGTCAGGTCGGCGAGGACGGCGTCCACTACCTG
Organism: Curtobacterium aurantiacum; assembly: GCF_018598555.1. Classification (GTDB taxonomy): domain Bacteria; phylum Actinomycetota; class Actinomycetes; order Actinomycetales; family Microbacteriaceae; genus Curtobacterium; species Curtobacterium aurantiacum. The sequence continues at coordinate 102,167 of NZ_JAHEWN010000008.1, read as the reverse complement.
CCCGCCTACCCGGTGCTCGCGATCGTCGGCCGCCCGAACGTCGGCAAGTCCGCGCTCGTGAACCGCATCCTCGGTCGTCGTGAGGCCGTCGTGCAGGACGTCCCCGGCGTCACCCGCGACCGTGTCAGCTACAAGGCCGACTGGAACGACAAGCGCTTCACGCTCGTCGACACCGGCGGTTGGGAGCCCGGCGCCGAGGGCATCAACGCCTCGGTCGCCGCGCAGGCCGAGGTCGCGATCGACCTCGCCGACGCCGTGCTGTTCGTCGTGGACGTCACGGTCGGGATCACCGCCACCGACGAGCACGTCGTCAAGATGCTCCGCGGCACCGACCGCCCCGTCATCGTCGTCGCGAACAAGGCCGACGACGAGCGCCGTGAACTCGACGCCTACGAACTCTGGAACCTGGGGCTCGGCGAGCCGCACCCGGTGTCGGCCCTGCACGGTCGCGGCGTCGCGGACCTGCTCGACCTGATCATCAAGACGCTGCCCGACACCTCGGCCGTCGCCAAGCAGGAGGTCGGCGGCCCCCGCCGCGTGGCCATCCTCGGGCGCCCGAACGTCGGCAAGAGCTCGCTGCTCAACAAGGCCGCCGGTGAAGAGCGGGTCGTCGTGAACGACATCGCCGGTACCACCCGCGACCCGGTGGACGAGCAGATCGAGCTCGGCGGCAAGGTGTGGCGCTTCGTCGACACCGCCGGCATCCGGAAGCGCGTCCACATGCAGCAGGGCGCCGACTTCTACGCCTCGCTCCGCACCACCGCCGCGCTCGAGAAGGCCGAGGTCGCCGTCGTCGTCCTCGACGTCACCGAACCGGTGTCCGTGCAGGACCTCCGCATCATCGACCTCGTCCTCGAGTCGGGCCGTGCCCTCGTGCTGGCCTACAACAAGTGGGACCTGCTCGACGACGAGCGACGCCGCTACCTGGAGCGCGAGATCGAGCAGGACCTGGCGCACGTCGCCTGGGCCCCGCGCGTGAACATCTCCGCCCGCACCGGCCGCCACCTCGAGAAGCTCGTGCCGGCGCTCGAGACCGCACTCGAGTCGTGGGACACCCGCATCCCGACCGGCAAGGTCAACGCCTTCATCGCCGAGCTCGTGCAGGAACACCCCCACCCCGTGCGCGGCGGCAAGCAGCCCCGCATCCTGTTCGGGACCCAGGCGTCGAGCCAGCCGCCGACGTTCGTGCTCTTCACGTCGGCGTTCCTCGACCCGCAGTACCGACGCTTCATCACGCGTCGACTCCGCGAGGTCTGGGGCTTCTCCGGCACGCCGATCAACGTCAACATGCGGGTGCGCGAGCGCCGGAAGCGCTGAGCCCTCCCACTCGTCACGCAGAACGCGCCCCGATCCGTCGGGGCGCGTTCTGCGTCCGCGTTCGGCCTGGAGGCCCGGGGCCGGTCCGGTGCGCCGGTGCGGCATCATGGGGGCGTGGGGATCAGGCTGTGGGCAGCGGACCGACGTCGGCTCGCCCTGGTGGGTGTCCTCGTCGGTGTGGTCGTCGTGGGTTCGGTGTCCCTGTGGACGATCTCGCACGCACCGGACGACGGCGACTCGGTCACCCGTGCCGACTCCGTGCCCTCCGAGCCGGCGCGGTCGCCCGACGTCCGGCTGCCGCCGTCCGCCGGCCTCGAGGAACCGATCGAGCCCGAACCCGTCCGTCCGGTCGACGGTTCGCCCATCGACCCGTGGTGGCGCCGCGTCCCGCCGGTCTCCGGTGACATCGTCGGCATCGGGGCTGCTGCCGCCGGACACGTCCGGATCGCCGCGAACACGAGCGATGAGACCCTCGCGGTGGAGATCGACCACCTGGAGACCGGCGGGGACGGCCCGGTCGACGTCGTGCTCTCCGCGGGGACGATTCGCGGCGGAGCGGAGCCGGTGTGGACCCCCGCCGGCGAGTCCTACGACCTGTTCCAGGCCGACGGGGTCGAACAGGGGCTGACCGTGGTGCTCGGCGAACCGTGGACGCTGCCCGACGAGGTCCGGTCCCTCGTCCTGCTCGACGCCGACACCGGCACCGTGCTGGGCGGCGCGGCGCTCGTCCCGTCCGACTGAGCGGGGCGCGCTGGCTGGGGGCCGGGGTTGCGGTGCGCTGCGCCGACGCAGAACGACGGTGTCGTGGTCGTCCGACGTCGACAGTGTCGTTCCGCGTCCGCAGACCGGCCCGTGCCGCGTCCGCTGCCGCCCTCGGGATGGGGCACGATGTACTGGTGACGCAGCAGAACGACGGACTCGGTGTGCTCGCCGACCGTGTGTGGTGCCGTCTGCGGCTCGACCGGTTGGCCGGAGGCCGGCAGTCCGGGTACGTGATCCGCGAGGACATGCTCGAACACCCGGACACCGTGCGATCGTTCCGGCGGATCCGGTGGCTGCTCGTCGCGGAGACCGTCGTCGGCCTGACCGCCATCGTGGTCGCCGTGCTGCTGACCCGCGCGGGGGACACCCTGTCGTGGGCGGTGTGGTTCCGGTCCACCGTGGTGCTGCTCATCACGCTGACGCTCTACGTGTTCGCCTGGCGGGCACAGCTCGGGTACTACTGGGCGTACCAGCGGCTGCGGTTGTTCAGCCGGATCTTCCCGATCGTGACGCTCATCGTCGCGGCGATCCCGGGGCTCTACCCGTTCTGGATGGTGATCGAGCAGATCCTGTTCTCGGTGCTCATGGTCGGGATCGGCGATGTACTGACCAGCGACCACATGCGGGCAACGTTCCCGAAGCCCGCGCGGCGGTAGGGCGCCGGCCGGGCGGGTATCGACGCCGAACGACGATGTCGGTGTCGTACGACGTCGGTGGTGTCGTTTCGTGCCTGCGCGGGTGGTTGCACGCGCCCAGGAGCGACGATGTCGGTGTCGTACGACGTCGGTGGTGTCGCTCGGCGTCGGCGGCGCGGGTGGACCGGCACGGCGTCAGAACACGCGTCGATCGACACGTGGACTGTCGCAACGGTGGTGCGAGGCCGGAGCGACCGCAGCGACCGGAGCGACCCGGAGCGACCGGTGCGACCGGACTACGCGACCGTGGCCAGGGCGAACGGCAGCACGGCGGAGGCCCCGGCGCGCCGGAGCTCCCGGCCGGCGACGGTCATCGTCCACCGGCTGTCGACCAGGTCGTCGACGAGCAGCACCGGCCCCTCGTGCGACTGCAGGGCAGCGGCGAGCGACGGATCGACCACGAAGGTGTCCCACACGCCGGACAACCGGTAGGCACTGTTCGTCGCACCGTCGCCACGAGGGGTCCCGCCGGCACGGCCGAGGGTGCCGAGGAACTGCAACCGCCCGATGGTGGACAGCGCCTGGGCGAGGGACCCCACGAGCTCGGGCCGTGACCGTGACGACATCGCCACGATGCCGGTCGGCCGGGTCTCCCACGGCCAGTCCTTGAGCGCCCGGACACAGCCGTCGACGAGCTCGCGCGAGATCGGGGCATCGGGGGTGGACGGCGAGAACAGTGCACGCAGGGGACCGCCCCAGCCGAGGTCGGTCAGACGCGCCACCGCACGGCCCGGCTGTACGAGCTCGTCTGCGCCGATCTTGCCCCGCACCGAGACCCCGAGCGACGACATGCCCGAGGGCCACTGGGCACGCGGGGCGATCTCGACACCGACCTTGTCGAGTGCGGCCGCGGCACCGGATGAATCGGTGTCGGACACGGCGGTCGGGAACCACGAGCCGGCGCAGTTGTCGCACCGGCCGCAGGGCTCGGCCGAGGGGTCGTCGAGGTCCTGCTGCAGCAGCTGCATGCGGCAGGCCGAGGTGGACTCGTAGTCGAGCATCGACGCGGCCTCGGCAGCGCGGGCCGCGGCGACCCGCTCGTACCGGGGCGCGTCGTACTCCCACGGCTGCCCGGTCGACACCCAGCCGCCGGTGACCCGTCGGACGGCGCCGTCGACGTCGAGCACCTTGAGCAGGAGTTCGAGGGTGGAGCGCTTGATGTCGACCAGACCCTCGAGCGCGACGGTCGACATCGCCGAGTCGGTGGACAGGGCCCCGAGCACGGCGGCGGCGCGGGCCTCGGTCGGCATCGAGGCGCTGGCGAAGTACTGCCAGATCTCGCGGTCCTCGCGCCCGGGCAGGAGCAGGACGTCGGCGTTGTCGGTCGCACGACCCGCACGACCGATCTGCTGGTAGTAGGCGACGGGGGACGACGGAGCGCCCACGTGCACGACGAACCCGAGGTCGGGCTTGTCGAACCCCATGCCGAGCGCGCTCGTGGCGACCAGGGCCTTCAGCTCGTTGCCCTTGAGCTGCTGTTCGAGCTGTTCGCGCTCGTCGGTGTCGGTGCGCCCCGTGTAGGCGCGGACGGCGTACCCGTTGTCGCGCAGCAGGCGGGCGATGTCCTCGGCCGCCGAGACGGTGAGCGTGTAGATGATGCCGCTGCCGGGCAGGTCGCCGAGGTGGGCGAGGAGCCACCCGAGCCGCTGCCGGGCGTCGGGCAGGGTCAGCACGCCGAGGCGCAGGGACTTGCGGGCGAGGGACCCGCGGATCGTGAACACCGGGTCGGCCGGACCGGCGGTCAGCTGTTCGGCGACGTCCTCGACCACGCGCTCGTTCGCCGTCGCGGTGGTGGCCAGGACGGGGACGCCGTAGGGGAGCGACCGGATGAGCTCGGCCAGCCGGCGGTAGTCCGGACGGAAGTCGTGGCCCCAGTCCGAGATGCAGTGCGCTTCGTCGACCACGAGCATGCCCATCCGGGCGATCAGGGTGGGCATCTGCTCGTCGCGGAACTTCGGGTTGTTCAGGCGCTCGGGGGAGACGAGCAGCACATCGACCTCGTCACGGGCGAGGGCTGCCTGGGTCTCGCCCCACTCGTGGGCGTTCGCGGAGTTGATCGACACCGCACGGACACCGGCCCGCGCGGCGGCGGCGACCTGGTCGCGCATCAGTGCGAGCAGCGGCGACACCAGGACGGTCGGGCCGCCCCCGCGTCGGCGCAGCAGCAGCGTCGCGAGGAAGTACACCGCCGACTTGCCCCACCCGGTGCGCTGCACGACCAGGGCGCGCTGCCGGTGCTCGACCAGCGCGGAGATGGCCTCGAGCTGGCCGGGGTGGAACACCGCGTCGGGGCGCCCCGTGAGCGCAGCGAGCGCCTGCTGCGCCTCGGCGGCGATGTCTGCAGAAGGCGGGGCGGTGGTTTCCATGCCCCCATGCTGTCAGCACCGACCGACGGAACGCAGGCACCTCCCTCGCAGGCTCGGTCGGCGCGCCCCGCGCAACGCTTCGCGTCGCCGCTGAGCGGAGCGCGCCACGCTGTGGAGAAGCGCCCTACTGGTACGTGACCAACGACGGCGTCGGCTGCACGTCCTGCATCGTCTGCGCGGGCGTCAGCATGGGCGTGTCCTCGTCGTAGAAGTTCTTCCAGCCCCAGTGCAACCCCTCCGGCGCGCCCTGGTGCAGCGCCTTCCACGTCGCCTGCTTGTCCGGCTGCGACCCCTGCCCGTCGACGTGCACGAGCATGTCGAGCTCCGGGTGGGTCTGCAGTGCGGAGCGGTCCTGGATCATCGACAGCCGGAACTGGTGCAGCACCAGGGCCTTCGGCGGCAGCCCCTCCTTCTTCACCAGTGCAGCCAGCCACGAGGAGACCTCGTTCACCTCGGACGCCGACACGCTGCCGATCTGCTCGAGCGGCACCTGGTCCTTCCTGAGCCGCCACTCCGGGTCGAGCGCCAGCCAGACGCCGGGCTTCTTCAGCAGCGACTCGTACTTCTTGGCCTGCGACAGGAAGTCCGACCGGCCGGGCTGCAGGTCGATGATGACCGGCATGTCCGCGTCGTGGGCGGCGTCGACGTAGGGCTCGAGCGTCGACACCGGCAGCTCGGTCGAGTAGTCGCCGTCGGCTCCGGCGTCCCCGGCGGCGACGGTCGCGATGACCTCCATCGCGGGCGTCACGAGCTCGTCGGACTCGGCACGGTACGGCTTCGCGACCTGCTCGGCCCGCTGCACGGTCTCCTTCGGCCCCTGTTCGCCGAGCACGCCCAGCGCCGGCGCCCCGGGAGCCCCGTACAGCGCGACGTACCGGTGCCCGTCGAACGGTCGCTGACCGCCGTTCCGCAGCTGGAACCCGCCCTCGGCTGCCCGGACCGTCCACTCCGGGTCCGGCAGCGCGTCGAACGCCGCACCGACCAGGACGGTCGGGTGCTTCGCCCGCTCGTGCAGCGCCGTCACCACGTCGGGTGCGGCAGCCGGGTCCGTCACGCCCTCCGGCATGGTCACCACCCGCGCGCCGGCGGCCTTCGCGGTCGCCACGGCAGCGGCATCGGCACGCGCGTCCGCCACCACCACGGTCGCCTGCCGGGAGGCCCGGGTCGACTCCGGCGCGTCACCGCCGTCCGGCGCCTGCCGCTTTTCGACGTCCGTGTCGAGCGACACGTCGCCCTCGGCCTGGTACCAGTCGGCACCGAGCCGGTCGAGCTCGCGGGCGACGGCGGCGCCCTTGTTCTTTGCGGTCAGCAGCACCGGGACGTGGGCGCTCGCCGCAGCCTTGCTCGCCGCGCTGATGCCCTCGGTGTCGCCGGCCCGGGCGACGACCGCCCCGGGAGCACTCGCGAACAGGGCCTTGCTGACACGGACGGACCGGGCTGCGGCATCCGCAGCATCGGCCACCGTGACGGTGTCGGCCGAGGCCTTCGCCAGCGTCGGGCGGCTCGTGTCCGGTCCGCTCGACGTACACCCGGCGGCTCCGAGCAGCAGCCCGGAGACCGCGATCGCGACCAGGAGACGAGCGGTGGAACGAGAACGCATCGGGCCACCCTACGAGCCAGACGGAGAGGTCCCTGGGAATCCGACGGGTGTCGTCTCGTAGAAGGGAGGCATGCCCCACCACCCCGACGACCGCCCGCTCATCGGACGGGTCCGGTCGCCCGAGGTGCACTGCATGACGCTCAACGTGCGTCGCCGCGTGCCGCGACAGCCGACCCACTCTGACGCCTGGGAGCGTCGCCGCGACGCCGTCCTCGCGCTCGTCACCTCCGAAGCGCCCACCGTCCTCGCCGTCCAGGAGGCCCTCCCCACCCAGGCGGACGACCTCACCGCTGGCCTCGGGTCGGGTTGGGAGCCCGTGCTGGCCGGACGGGGAGCGCGTGGCGGTGGTGAGCAGGTCGGCCTGTTCCTCGACCGCTCCCGCCTCGACGTCGTCGAGCGCCGCACCTGGGCGCTCTCCCGCACACCCCACCGCCCCGGCTCGCGGTCGTGGGCGACGTCCTTCCCCCGGCACGCCGTCGGAGCCGTCGTCGACGACCGCGCGACCGGCATCCGGTTCCTGGCGATCGCCACCCACCTCGACGTCGCCTCGCCGTGGGCCCGTCTGCGGTCCGCCGAACTGCTCGGCCGGATCGTCCGGCAGCGCGGACTGCCCGCCGCGGTCATGGCCGACTGGAACAGCCCCGCCGGTTCCGCACCATGGCGAGCCCTGGCGGAGGCGGGGGTCGAGGACAGCTGGGGGCGGGCCTCCAGGCAGGTGGGTGAGCCCTACGGGACCTACCCGCACTACGGGAGTCCGCGTGTCGGTGGCCGGCGGATCGACGGGGTGCTCGTGACGTCCGAGGCGGAGGTGGACCGCGTCGCGGTCGACGTGCGACGGCCGGGCGGCGTGTGGCCGTCCGACCACGCCGCCGTGCACGCGGTCGTGCGGTGGGCGTCGTGATCCGGGCGCTCGGACCGACGTTCCTGCGGCCGCGGTTCCTGGTGGCCGACGTGGTGCGGGCGCTGACGCTCGTGAGCGTCGTCGTGGCGAGCGTCGGGTGGGGCGGGACGGCGTTCCCGGTCATGGCGCTGGCGCTGCTCGGGGTCGTCGTGCCGCGGATGCTCGGGCTGCGGCCCGCCTTCGACCTGGCGGTGTGCGTGCTCGTGCTCGTCGCCGGGTGGTCGAGCGTGCTCGAGTGGTACACGTCCGTCTTCCTGTGGGACAAGTTCATGCACGTCGTGCTGACGGGGCTGCTCGCGGCGGTGCTGTACGTCATCGGCGCCGACCTGCGTGCGGTGCCGGCGCCGCACGCCGAGCGCCGGGTGGTCGTCGCGGTGCTCGCGCTGTGTGCGGGACTCGCGGTCGGGGCCGTCTGGGAGATGGGGGAGTGGCTCGGGCACAACTTCGTCGACTCGAAGATCTTCGTGGGGTACGACGACACGGTCGGGGACCTGGCTGCGGACGGGTCCGGTGGGTTGCTCGTCGGGCTCGGGTTGCCGTGGTTGGCGGCGCGGCGCGAGGTGGTGTGGCCGGGCTGAGCGTGTCGTTCGGGTCGCGTTGCTCCGACTCGCCGTGGCACGGAGGGGGTCTGACGTCCGCTATGCTGGACCGGTCGCTCGCGCTCCGGTCGGACGTGGGCGAGGATCCTCCGGGATCCTGAGTTCTCCGGAACTCGCGGGCTGTGGCGCAGCTTGGTAGCGCACTTGACTGGGGGTCAAGGGGTCGCAGGTTCAAATCCTGTCAGCCCGACCGAAGGGGCGAGTTAGCAATCGTCTTAAGATCTGTTTAGAACGAAGAAGCCCACCGAGATTTCGGTGGGCTTCTTCGTTTTGTACGGGCTCGTGCTGGGGCGCGCGGAACTTATCGTTGCTGTTTCGGGTTCGCGCGGAGCGCGTTCCCGGTTCTAGGCGCGACAAGGATCGCCACGTGCACGTGCACGTGCACGTGCATGTGGCCACGGCCACTGCCACGGCGTCGCCCTCGATGTCGCGCTCGCTGTCGCCCTTGGCGGCACATCTGGTACGCCGTTACAACTGCAACTGCTCTTGCGCGGGGCCAGCTTGAGAAGTTCGGTGATCAGTCGTGTGCTCGACGTCAGCGAGCCGGTCGGCACCGCCAAAGGGATGGGAGTTCCTCCCAGCCAGCTACCTGGACGCTGAGGTAGGTCTCGCCTACGTCCGCTTCTTGACCGCGCGCGTAGTGCGTTGCGCCGTGCGAGCTGCTTTCTCTGCGGCTTTCTGCTGTCTGAGTTCGAAGTCGGGTGCGCCGCCGGGGAGAGTGCCCGTGTAGGTGTTTGCGAATTCGCGGTCTCGTCGCTTCTGAATGGGGACGTTGCGCGGCGTTTTGCCGGCCTTCTCGCGTGCTTCTTCTCGCTCAAGTTTGCGGACGAAGTCGCAGATCATGCGGATGTTCATGGCAGCCAGGAGGAACGTCATGAAGATCTGAGCGGCCGCGAAGCCTCGGACTCGGCGACGGGAGTCGTCATGGAGGCTGCCGTACCTGGTGCTCTTCGCCATGGAGTTTCCGCCCTCCGAGAGGTTGCGGGCATAGCCGTGGAAGTTGCGCCATTCCTTGGACTTGTAACGCAGCGCTTGCTGGACCGGGGGCATGTCGTCCTGCGTGAAGAGCACGGAGTGCTGGCGGCGGATCTCGGGGAGGTCGTCGCCGATCGGGAATCCGTCTTCGGTGGGGTTGACTTCGTCGAGCGTGCGCTTCTTCGCTTCGGAGACGCGCCGGCTGATTTGCTTCAGGGGGCAGATGATGGTGGGGCTGTCGCCGGAGGCGGGGCACATCATCGGAACGCGGCCCTGCTCGTCGGGTCGAGCCTTCGGACCTACCAAACTCCACGCGACTACGTCGCCGCCATTCGAAGCGCCTTCCCCGAGAGCCCGGACGTTCTCGCACTTTGCGACCGCGCAGAAGAACACATCAACAACTGTGCGTCCAGCGACGAGGACGAAGACGAGCTGCCCGCTGAGAGCTCGGGATTGGCGGCGCCGGCTCGACCTGTTTCCAATGAGATCTCCAGCCAGCGCGATCCATTCGAGGACGTCGCCGCCGGCCACTGAGCGACAGCGTCGACGCCGAGGCGCACCTGATCGTGCGTCCGGAGTCTGGTGCGCAATCGCATTGGGCGCGGCACGGTCGACCGTGTCGGACCACATGGCTAGCGTTGGGACAACGGATGAACGCCCGCTGCGGCGCAGAGGAGATTGCGAGCAGGTTATGAGGGACACCATCGGCGCGGGCCGTCAAGACCGATCACTGCTGATGCGCCGCGGGAGGGTTGCGCCTGATGACTACACCGACTGAAGTCCAAGTCGCAGAGTCGACTGAGCCAGCCGAGCTCATCGACCCGCGGGCACAACTCGCCGAGTGGGCGAACGCCAACGACGAGTGGGTGCGCCTGCTTGTAGCCGAAGTGATCGCCACCGGACGCCCGGTCGGAACCTCCGTGGTCGACAAGGCCTACCTGCTGTTCCGACAGGAGAAAGCGCTCGACAAGCGGGAGCTTCCAGCCGTTCCACTGCTCAACATCGAGGCTCGCCAGGACGAGTCGGCACCGCCCATGTCGCTGACCCGGCTCTCCGAGGTACGTGGTGTCAACGCGCTGGTGGCGGGTGTAGTGATCGAGCCCCACGAGGGCCTGACGATCCTCTACGGGGAGAACGGAACCGGTAAGACGGGCTACTCCCGCATCTTCAAGGCTCTGGCCAACAGCCGTACCGCCGACACAATCCTCGGCAACATCGATGCCGACACCTCGGAAGCACAGTCCGCCAAGCTTGAGTTCAAGCTCGGCGACGACGCTCAGGCTCTGATCTGGGCGGGCGAACTGGGGGTGTCGCCGTTCACGCGCATGTCGATCTTTGACAGTCCCGCCGTGCGCACCCACGTCGACGAGGACCTTGACTACGTTTACACCCCGGCCTCACTGGCCCTGTTCAACGACGTTACGACTGCGATCCAGGCAGTAGCAGCTCAGATTGATGCGGCGATCTCTGGGCTTGGTTCGAGCGGCTCGGCACTGCTCTCCAGCTTCCAGCGCGGATCGACCATCTATCCGCTGATCGAGACCCTCGGTGCTTCCACTGAGCTTGCCGACCTCAAGGCCAAGGCCAAGAGCGGGGATGACGTCGATCAAGAGCTCGATGCTCTGACCCAGGGCGTTGCGGCTCTGCGCGCCAACACCATGGGTGCCCAGATAACCGGCCTCAAGAGCGAGCAGCGAGTTCTGTCAGAGGCAGCGACCGCGGCCGAAGCTCTGCTGGGCTTCGAGCAGGCCAAGTACAACGACGCACTGGCAACGCGCGCGCAGCTCACGACCGATTTCGAGACCTTCCGCCGCGAGCTTTTCGCCGCCGCGGACCTGCCTGCTGAGCCCGACGACACCTGGAACGACTTCATCGAGGCCGGCGAGACGTACCGCCAGCATCTCGTCGAGGTTGAGGCGCATGATGCAGACCGCTGCCTCTATTGCCGCCAGCCTCTGCTCGATCCGGCGCGTGATCTGCTCACTCGCTACTCGACGTACCTTGAGGACAAGATCTCAGCCGACATCCGTACAACCGACACCACGCTCGATGGCTACAGGAGGCAAGCTGCCGCGCTCCAAGGCAACGAGATGGCGTCGTTCATTCAGCAATACAAGGACGCCGATCCAAGCGAGCGCCCAACCTACTTCACTCAGGTTGAAGCGATCGAAGGCGCACGAAGCACCGCCGCCACGGCAGTGGCCGCCAGACAACCAGCCAGCATCGAGATCGCCGATCTCGTGGCCAAGGCTCGCGCCGAGGTCGACACTGCGCTGACCACCGTGGGCAACAGCATCACGGACCTGGAAACCTTGCAGAAGGGCCGAACCGAGGCGCTGGCTGAGAGGCAAGCAGAGCTACTCGAACTCAAGGACGCCATCGAGTTGGGTAAGTCCTGGGCGGTGATCGAGACGCAGGTCAAAAGCGCCAAGGAGGCCGATCGCCTCAAGACGCTCAAGCGCCCGCTGCCTGGCCTCGGCCGCTCCGTGACCGCGCTCGCCAAGACCGCCAGCGATCAGCTGATCAACCGGAGCTTCGATGCGCTGTTCCTCGAGGAGTGCGAAGCCCTCCGTACCCCGTCCCTCAAGGTCCAGTTCGTCGGGCGAGAGGGCAAGGCGCAGCGCCGCAAGGTGCTGAGCGGTAAGCACAAGCCGTCCAAGGTGCTGTCTGAGGGCGAACAGAAAGTCTTAGCGCTCGCAGATTTCCTCGCCGAGGCTCGCCTCGCAGGCATCACGGCGCCTGTCATCTTCGACGACCCTGTATCAAGCCTCGACCACCGTCGGATCAAGGAAGTTGCCCAGCGTATCGCCCGCCTGGCCGACGACAACCAGGTCATCGTCTTCACCCACGACATCCTGTTCGCCACGACGCTCCTCGCCCTGTTCGAGAAGTCGAAGCGGTGCGCCTACTTCCAGATCACTGACGAGAGCGGCAAGGGCAAGGTGTCCCGCGCCACAGGACCGCGCATCGACTCCTTGAACGCGATCAAGGGGCGGATCAACAGCACCATCCAAGCCGCCAAGCAGTTGGACGGCGAAGCCCGGGATGCGCTGGTCCACACCGGCTACAGCCATCTTCGTTCCTGGTGCGAGGTCTTTACGGAGGACGAGCTACTCAAGGGCGTGACCCGCCGATATCAGGCCAACGTCCAGATGACGACGCTCGGCAACATCAACGTCGACAAGCTCGGCGAGATCATCCCAAAGGTCAGCGAGATCTTCGAAGAAGCCTGCCGGTACATCGACGCGCACTCCCAAGCCCTCATCACTCAGGGTGTCAGCCCTACTCTCGCCGGACTCGAACAACACTGGGCCGAGCTTCAGGAGCTCAAGAAGCTGAACGAAGGCAAAGCGGCGTGAGCCTGTTGATAGTCATGTAGCGGGAGGTCCGCCCTGATTCCCGGAAGGTGCGCTTGCGACAGATACGCCGCCGCACGACGCAGCACCTCGACTTCCTGCTCGAGGAGACGGTTGCGCTGACGCAACTCGCGGATCTCAGCATCTCGACCACCAAGCAGCGGCGCACCGGTGTCAACGGCTGTCTTCTTGGCGCGCGAGCGGGGAGCCACTTCGTGAGCGTCATCCGGTGGACCCCGAAGTCGCCAGCGATGCGCTTGATCGACACGCTGGGCTCGCGGTTCTCCGCGACACGCACCACGTCATCGCGGAACTCCTTCGGATAGGGCTTGGGCACGATCGCATCCTCCAGGCCCACCGTCCCGGGCAAGCCAGATCAGATGTCACCTATCCGTGCAGCAGACCCCGATCGAGGACACCCAGAGGGGTCAACGCAGCGGTGCGACGAGCAGCGGCCCGGACTTGAATGCTTGGTCTTCGACCGCTCTGATGGTTCTGCCTACCAGACGTTGCAGCACCTGTCGGTTCGGTTCCGTGACTGTGAAGGTGGGTCGACCGCGACCCCCATTGGCGACCCGTGTCCAGTCGGCGCCGAACCCTCGGAGGAGTTCGCGAAGGTCGTCAATGTCGACTTTGTTCTCGCTTTGAGCAATGATCGGAATCAGGCTTTCGGGTGAGGTGCCTGCGGTCTGTAGGGCAAGGATGAGGTTGGCCGGCAAGCTCCAACCATGTTCCTGCAGCGCGCGCGAGATCTCTTCCGCGTGTCGGGGCTTGGCTGCGCTCAACCAGTCGGGGAGGGCCTTGACTACCGCCTGCTTCGTTTCGTACGGGACCGCAGGACTCCGGAGCGCGGGAGCAACACGCTCGGTCGCCAGGATCCCGGGGATGATGAACGACGCGAGTTCCTTCGACTTCGCCATGGTCGCCTCGAGTGTGGCCCAGTCGGTCATCAGTCGCGGCTCGAAGGTTGCGGCGGCGTCCGGGAGAAGCTTATTGACCAGGAGGCGGGCGACGAGGTCCCCGGACTCTGGCTGAACGTCAGCGGGCGCGAGCGGACCGGGCTTCAGACTTTTCGCGAGTGCGACACGAAGTGCGGTTGATGGAATTGCCGTTGCCGCGTTGATGAGCTCGATCGCGAGCGCCGACCGCTCTGCTGGATCTTGTTCCAGACCGTCGATGACGACTCGACGCCGTCCGAAGATTCGCCCAAGATGATGGTCGAGGCCGTGCTCGTCGATGTAGCCGCGCACGTTCGTGTAAGTCGGAGGGATGCGTCGATGGTGGGCCAGCGCGGGCCATGAGTTTTCGGGCACAGCGGCCAGCGAGTCGACAGTGAAGGTCCGCGGCGTGGACGCGACAATCCGATCAAGTTGCTCGGCGCTAGCCATCGGAGAGAGAGCTGTCAGGACGGCGATGAAGTTCTGGCTGCTCGTGACCGCGCCGATCTCTCGGCGGCGACTGTGGGCCATGTCAAGGTAGGTGTCGAGGTTGTCCGACACGTAGCCGTAGAGATCTTCGTCGGCTCGAAGGGTGTCAAGACCGATTGGGCCCTCAGAGTGCAGGAGACGAAGGTTCTGAGGAGTGAGCGGGAACATGCGGAGCCGAAGCGCCTCGCGGCGGGCTGCCTTGGATAGTGGCTTCAGAGTTGTCAACCGAATGTGAGCGCGGTCAATCAGTGTCAGTACCGTGCGTGCGGCGGTCGCATTTGATGGATGCGTGATGGAGGACATAGAGCCGTAAGCGTCGCTGATGACCGCGGCGGTGTGCTCATCGGGGCCCGCTGTCTCGACGGAAGCGTTCGCGAGGACGATGTTGAGGAATGGAATGCGGTCCTCGGTGCGGATCGACTGCGATCTCGCTACGAAGTTCAAAGCGTTCGACCACTCCGGCGTCATCAGTGCGAGAAGCCGATCGGGTTGCTGTCCTTCGCGGATGTATGTTTCCAAAAAGTCAAGTTCGGCGTCCTGCGCTCGAGCGAGGCGACGGGCAACGGTGCGAGCCGCGCCCTCGCGATGCTCGATCAAGTAGTTGACGATGCTGACATTGAAAACGCTCGGGTCGGTGAAGAACTCTGCCGTATCGCTGTCGGTGGCGTCCTGCTCGGTGAGGATCTGTCGCACGTCTTCAGGTAGAAGCGAGAAAGATGCGTCTGGCTCGCCGGGCTCGATGCTGCGGCGGATGTACTCCATCGCATCCTGGCTGACGTGACCGCCGTAGAACCTGGAGGAGTACAACGCGAAGTGTGAATCGATGAAACCACGACGAACGAGCTCCTTTGCGAGTTCAGACTCAAGAATGGTGTCGACGGCAGTTCGGAAACTGATCGGGCCGAGGTCATTGGCGCCCGCGGGTACCATTTTGAGCGCGTTGAGGTCGACTGTGAGATCGTCGCGGGCGATGAGTTGCTCCCAGGTGTGGTGGTGGAGAAACTCCAGGTCCGCTTCCGCGACGCGGGACTGCTCAAGTGTCTCGTCATTGACTCCCGCGTCGGGGTCGACGTTCAGTCCCAGACGGCTCCTCAGCTGGTCCGCGGTGAACTGCAGGTCAATCGTCCAATTCGTTCTCGTATTCCGGAGAGTCACCTTCTGTGGTGTTCCAGAGGCGAGCTCCCTCCATGCGGCTGGATCGAGCATGGTATCGGTGGTCAGCGGGCCGACCGACTCGACTGTCGTTGTGTAGCGGCCGCTGTCGATTTCGGCCGATGAGGTGAGGTCGTCGATGAACGCTTCGTACTTCTGTGCGAGGCGTCCGATCACCCTGGCCTGCGGCCCATTCCGTTGCCGATTTCGTGAGTTGTTGATAACCGTCGTCTGTTTGCGGGCGTTTTGTCGAACGAGTTCCCGCCACACCGCGTACAAGGTGTCGAGACTGCTTGCCTTTTTCTGAATGGCCTCGAAGTCGGACGCGTGCGTGTTCTTGAAAACTACGATCGCGAACACGAGGTCGTCGTCAATTCCCGGCAAGCGCTCCGGAGTGAGGATCAGACGGCGACGGTACACCTCGAACTCGTTCCTCAGATTGCGGATTAGACGCATGTCGGGGACGTGGCGGGCGGCGACGCGGATCAGTGCGGGATTTATGGTGAAGTTGGGGCTGGTCATCGTGTCGGTCATGACATCTCGTGCGTTGTCGCCGCTAACGAACGGCACGATTGGAATCATGACATCAAAGAACTTTGTCCGGCTTGCGTGTTCCAGTGTTGCCACGGCCCGGTCTTGTGAATCGGAACGCGCTTCGTTCTGTGTTTCGGTCGGAGGGGCGCTGGCGCCGATCGTTTCGAAGACACTGTCCCGGATTGCATACACGAAAACTATGCGCCTGCCGATTTGTTCGGACTCGTTGAGCAAGTTGTTCAACGCTCGAAACGTGTCGAATACTCGCGCTTCATCGAAGCGGTCGATGTCCTCGATGGCGACGATGTCGCGTTTACTAGATTCGAAGAAGTATACGATCTCATCGAGGTACTCATCAAAGTAGTTCGAGGTGCGAGAGAGATTGACAGTGGCGGGACCGGCTCGGAGTGCGGCATCAAGATGCGGCCGGGCTTGGGCGACGCGGAAGACGATCCAGGTTGCGCCGATGCAGAGCGCTGCGAGGACGCCACGTGCTACGGCGGCTGCGAGGATACTGTCCGCCGGCGCGAGCATCGCCGCCAGCGTGCTGACCAGGCCGAGAATCTCGGCGATGAGGAAAATGACACCGCCGACGACGGTCGCTTTTAGGGAGTCGAGCAGGTGCGGCTGCACTGTTGCGCGTCGGAAGCGGGAGCGAGGGACCCGCTGAGGAGCGAGCCGGTACAGCAGTTGCTTGACAATCTCTTTCTGAATCAGATTTGATCTGGCGGAGACTGTTGGCTCGTCGCTTTCATCGGAAAGGTCAGGAGCGATCGTGGACAGCGAGATGCTGATGATGCGGCCGTTGTGGTCGACTCGGAGCTTTTCGAGGACGCTGCTCTTGCCCGAGCCGTACGGCCCCGTGAGCGCAATGTTCCGGCTGGACGGAAGGTTGATCGCATGTAGAAGCAAGTCGTAGTACAGCTTGTGGTGCTGCGGTTCATAAGTGGCAGAGAGGGTTGAGAGCGCCGGAACTTCGTGATCCGTTCCGGACGCAATCGTGGTCGGAGTCGAAGGGGTTGCCGCGTCTACCACAGTGACAGATTACCGGCAGACTCGGACATTGAAGCTTCAGAGCGTGCTGAACCGACTCGTCGAATGGAGAGCGGGGTTGCGAGCCGCGGGGACCCTGGTGCAGAGGTGCGCGCGCGTCAGGCGTTTCAGAGGATGACGAGAGCGGCGCTTAAGGCGCGATCTCCAGGATGGCGCATCGGTCACGGCTTGGCCAGCTAGGACGTTCTGCAGCTTGCACCTAGATTTGAGAGAGGCGTGTGTAGATGCTTGAGTGGTTCGCTGATCTCGTCGGATCAGATGACTCGAACCTTCCCGAGGCCTTCGCGGCAACGGAGGAAGGACCCGTTTTGATCGGCCCAAAGAGCTGGCCGTCTCAACCACGACTGCACCGCTCACATGCCACTTGTCGATTGCGCCGAAACTCGGATGCTCCTCGAGTTCATGCTTCACTGATTCCATCTGCGCTTGCGCTTGCGCTTGCGCTTGCGCTTGCGCTTGCGCTTGCGCTTGCGCCTGCGCGGCGGCTACGGCCGCTCGTTCTCCATGAGCTGGCCGTCCATCTGGCTCGAGTAGAAGGCACACACGAGCATCGAGCCAGGGACTGGGCTGGTGAAAGGTCTGCCCGGATAGGAGAGCCTGGCGCGACAGGTGCATGTAGTTGAGTCGCGGTGAGTGGGCGACGGCTCTGAGTGCTACTTGCGGCGACGGTGAGTCCCTGGACGGTGGTGCGGAGCGCGGATGCGAGCCTGGTGGGTCGAGAATGCGACGTGCGTTGAGCGTGCGTCAGGAGTGCGAGGCAGCGCGCCGTTGGGGCTGGCGCGATCGTTCTGCGTCCTCGGGGCGGCGCTGTTGCGGCAGCAGTGCGTCGCGAGTGCGGTAGACCTGCCGGGGTCGCGCGTCGAAACGGCCTGATGTCGATGCTCCGGCATGATTGAGCGATGATCACCGTCGTCCCGGACACGAACGCGCTCTTCGGGCACGAGTGGATGACGTCGGTCGCGGGCCTGAACCTCGTCGATCTCGTGAAATCGGGCAAATGCCGGGTGGTGCTACCTCGGGTCGTCGTTGACGAACTCGATCGGCAGGATCGCAAGACCCTCAAGTCGAAGCGTGACAAGGCCAAGGTGGTGCTGAGCGAGGTCGGAGATGACATCAGCGCGACCGCGATCGACGAGGCGTTCGACCGCCTCGGAGCGAAGACGGATGCTTCGCGCGATAGGTTGCTCGCAACGAGCGGCGTGAGCGTGACCTCAGTCCCAGAGGACCGCACTCGGGCGCTCGTGGATCGCGATCTCGCAGCGCGCCGCCCGTTCATGGAGACCCTCGGCGGCAAGAAGTCCTACGGCTTCCGCGACGCCGTGATCTGGGAGATCGTCCTGGACGTAATGGAAGAGGACGAGGACGAGGACGCGACCGTAGACCCGGTGTTCTTTGTATCCGCGGACAAGGGGTTCATCGACGACGACGCTCCGAAGGAGTTGCATCGCCACCTGCTCGAGGATCTCGACGCACGAGGTATCGCCCGAGATCGCCTGGTACTGGTCGAGAAGGTTGCGAACGTCGTCGAAGACGTTCGTGCGGCGGTCGCCGAAGCCGAGGCACGGGCAGCCGAGGCGCTAGCCGCTTCGACGCCACCTGATGACGAGGCACATCGGTTGGCGTCTCTGCTTCGCGGGTACGCGTTCGACGCTTCTCGTCGAGCCGAGCTGGTCCGCGTGGCTACAGAAGCTCTCGACGAGCTGGTTGGTCAGCCGATGGACGAACAACTGACCTACGGCGGCGACTACGGGCTGCCGGACTGGGTGCAGTTCGAGCTTCCCGAGATCGGAGGGGACCTCTCCATCTACGGATACGACCTCGATTCCGACTTCGAGTTCGATGCACCGGCCGGCGACACCGTTACAGGCCGGGCGGACGTGGTCCTCTCGATCGAAGCTGGGGACCTGTTCGGCGAGTCCGACGAGGTCCGAGCGCGACTCACCGTCGACATCGACATCGAGGACCCCGATGCTTTCGAGGTCACGTACATCGTCCTCGAGGACAGCCCCAGCCCGCGGCGACCGGCTGATCCGACGAGCGTGCAGCTCGACTTCGAGCTCGAGACAGATCTCGGAGATCCTCGTGACGCTGTCTGACCTCGCCACAGACGCGGTCGCAGTGCTGACCGGCGCCCGCTGGTCGATCACGGATGCACCGGCGTACGTGCCAGCGAGACCGGGCCTCTACGCGATCTACGGTGACGACCAGGCACACCGAGAGCTGAGCCTTCACGACGACGCAGCGGCCCGCACCGCGCCGGACGTCCCGCTCTACATCGGCAAGGCCGAGGAGAGCTTCGTGTCACGGGATCTGAAGGATCACTTCGCCGCGGTGCCCGGGAGCACAGCACGAACTGGCGGGTCGACCGTGCGTAGGTCCTTCGCGGCGCTGCTTCGGAAGAGCCTCGACCTGCAGGGTGTGCCGAGGAACCTCGAGCATCCGGGGTACTTCAGCGCGTACTCGCTGGCAGGCGACGGAGACGCGCGGCTCACCACCTGGATGCACGAGCGGCTGACGCTGGGGGTTTGGGCGGTGCCCGCCACGATGCAGGTCAAGCTCGCAGACGTCGAGACCGAGCTGATCCGCCACTTCACGCCCGTGATCAACCTCGACAAGAACCCGAACAAGCTCGTGCGGCTGAAGGTCGCGCGGAAGGCGATGGCAGCCGAGGCGGCAGCGTGGCGGCTCTCGCAGAGCTGAGGGTCACCACCACGCGCCGGCGTAGGTGGGCTTGTACACGGGGAACCCATCGTCGCCGCGGCCCTCGAAGAGGAACTCCGCGTCGACGAGGGCATGGAGCCATCTCCCGATCGTCTTGTACATACCGGCGCCGAGGCGGATGCGGTGCTTGTAGAGCGTGTCTGCGACCGTCTTGGTGGTGAAGATCTCCTGCTCCTTGATGGCGACGTGGAAGAAGTACGCGACGCACTTCCACTGCTCCAGGTTGTCGGGCGTCCCAAGGTCTCGCTGCGCGCGACCCTCGACGAATGCAGCGATCAGCGGCATCGCTGGGTGCTCGCTGCCCCAGCGGGCCGGCGTGTCCAGCGCAGCGCGAATCTCGTCAGCCTGCTGCTCGCGGCGCTCCTTCGCCTTGCGGAGCCGGTCCTCCCTCGTAGCCTGCTGGGCTTCGGCACGCTCGCGGGCGAGCTCCTGCTGCCGGGCGTAAAGACGGCGCTGCTCGTCGTTGTGCGCATCGAGGGCGGTCGCGTTCCGGATCAGCTCGTTGATCCGGTCGGACGTCAGAGCAGGCTCCCGCTGCGGGGCGCCGAGTCGGAACGAGGTCAGGTCGTGCATCTCTAAGGAACTGCCGTCTGCACCACCGAGGACTGGCACGCGCTCTCCTGGGATGTAGCCGCCGAGCTCGGCCGAGAACACTCCGCGGCGCGCGATGGTGATCGCCAGTTGCTCGGTGGTCGGGTTGACGAATAATAGCGGTGCACCGGTAGCAGCCACAGCCGCGAGTGCAGGGTTCGTCTTCAGGTGTCCGTCATCGTCGAGCTTCAGGTGGTTCGTGGTGTGGCCGAAGATCCACACGTCTCGGACCTCTCTGGCCTCGTAGCGGCGGTGTCGCTCTGTCCAGGCGTCGTTGGTGAGCGGCGAGTACTGCACCTCGAACGCAACACGGAGCCGCGACGGATGGGTGATCAGCACGTCTGCGCGGCTCTCGCCTTCGGGGCTGGTGTACTCCTCGCGCTTGGCGTGGCAGAGCGGGTACTTCGTCGCAAGCCACGCCTGGATGAGTGCACACCCCTGGGAGTGGAAGAGTGACTCGAGGCTATGGCCGCCGGTGCTGCCGAGGTGCCGCAGATGATCGCGCTTGACGGTGCTGTGGACCGTCGTGAGCTTCGACGCGCATCCGGCTACAGGGCAGACGACGTGGTCGTTGACGTACTGGTGCTGCGCGTGTGCCTGGTCTTCTTCGAGGTAGAACGCTGCGCCGACGCTCCTGTCGAGGCCCCAGAGGAACCGGTCATCGCCCTGGGTCTGGAAGGCGGCCAACTGCACAGCGTGATCGAATGCGAACGGCGACGTGGTCACGAGTCGCACGTTAGTGAGAACGTGCGACATCGTCACCTTCGCGGATCACTGAGCGGTGGCGTATGGGAAGTATGTTGCACTGCTGGGAGTGCGCTGGCGTGACCGCTCTTGGCGCCGCGCCCAGAAGCTGGCTGCTCTTATTGCTGCCTTCGCGCGCGAAGTGTCGGGCGTGGTCGACGTCCGTCGGCGGGTCGACGAGAATGAAGGAGGCAGGCAGGGAATGCCCAGGTCAGGAGTGAGTTGCGCCTCATGCCAGTCGCGCCAGAGGATAGACGATGTCTTGCTGAAGGATAGGCCGCTTGATCGCCCTGTAGGACTCCGCACCGCTACAGGCTCCGGAGAGTTCTTAAGACAGCCCACCGAAACGTGTCTGACACGACGACAGAAGCCCACCGAGGATCTCGGTGGGCTTTTTCGTTCCTGTGTCTGTCGTGGGGTCGTCCGCATAGGGCTGCCTCATTGCGACGTTCAGCGGACCACCTATGTGCGACACGAGTCTTCTCACGGGTCATCCGGTTCGAGTCCGAGTCCGAGTTGGATACCGAGGTCCGTGGGAGGACCGGCTACCGGGCAGAGGTTTTTGCCGACCTGTCGGTCGCTCGGCTCACCGTTGAACCAGGAAGAGGAGGTCTCATGGCCACTGCTGACGACGGACTCGCTGAACGGCTCGCTCCTTGGATCAGAGAGCTACCGCGGAGTGATCAGGTGCATCGCACCGGTACGACGCTTGTCCTTGAGGAGATCCGTCTCCGTCGCGGTGATTCTCTGCCGCACCCCTTCGACGAAGCGAAGCTGCGGGAAGCTTTGACCCCGCGTGAAGCAGCGACAAAGGCAAGAGACCTTGCGCAGGCATATGAGGGCGCCCCTCCACACGCTGGTCCCGACGGTGTTGACGAGCACTGGAGGATCTCGGCGATGTCACTTGCGTTCGCCGAGGCGGTTGAGAGTCGCTTCCCTGACCAGTTCTCACACCGGCGGATACTTCGCTAAGCGAGCTGTCGCTGTCCGACACGTTCAGCACGTCGGACGCTGGAGGCAAGATGATGTCATGACCGAAGCTGTTCAACCACCTTTTAGCAGCTCTGCCGCTGCTCCGATCGCGACGATCTACCAGAACTCCGACCAGGTTGCGGGCATCCTGCAGCAGATCGTGCGGCAACCACTCCTGACAGAAGAATCTCGCGAGACGACCGCAGCGGGAGGTACCGACACCGCAGCTGGCGGATCCGCGACGGGTAAAGGCAGCGGGAAAGCGAAGCTCCCGATGGTCGGTGGAGTCGAGCTGGGCATGGAAGCACAGGCGAGCCTGTCGTCGAGCTGGACGCAGAACACCGGAACCGCATCGCGTCAACAGTTCGTATACTCCCAGGCCTACAACCTGCACCTCGTACGCCAGTTCCTCGAGCAGGGGTCGCTACTGACACACCTGACATCCGCCGAGGAAGCAGCGGAGCTGCGACCCGGCGCCTTCGTCGAGTACACGACCACCTTCGATCCGGTCGAGCTCACACTCGCACTCGACGTTATCTCGCCGGACCTGGTCGAAGCGATCACCCGCTTCATAGTCAAACGCGACTACGTCGAAAATTTTCCGACGGACGGCGGCCACAAGGCGCGTGTGCGGCACGCGGAGAAGATGCAGCTCGAAGCGGATACCAAGGGAGAGCTCGCCAGGGCGATCACCAATGCGTTCAAGGCAGACACTCGGCAGGAAACTACGCGCGAGTATTACGGGCGCATCGCCGAGGAGCCCTCGCTGACCGCGATCACAATCTGCGACCTGGTGCACTTCATCGTTGATGACCCCGATCGCCTCCTCGATGGCACCTTCACCGTGCTCGGCAAAGTCATCTCGCCAGCTGAGGAGAACGTACCGACGTTTGCGCGGAACAAGCTTCTTCGCAACCTGGCGCCGAGCGCGCTCGATCTGGGCATCAGCAAGCTCTACGAGCTCATCGATGAAGCCCCGGAAGTGGACGGCAACGCTCCGTCGGAGTACGTGGATCTGAAGCTCGACTCTCGCGTGCCTGGAGTATCTGTGCGAGTCATGCCCCTCGCCATCTTCTCCTGATCGAAAGGACTGGACGGTTCGAGCCACAGCCCTACGACCGCCACGCGCCCGCGAAGCACTGACCGCACTGTCCCGACGCTTCCTTGCCCCGCTCGAAGAAGAACTCTGGGCGTCATCGGCGCGGTGACCGAACAACCGCCTAGGTGGCTGGGCGGACAGCAGTGCTGGATCGCCGAACGAGACAGGGACGGGTGGTGCGAACTGTCTTGCTCGCAGCGTCGCGGTCTGCCAGCGTTGGCGCATGGGCGAGGACGTGACCACGCTGGGTCGAGTGCCCGGGTTCCGCTCGTACTGGTCTGCCGCGACCCTCTCGTCGTTCGGATCCGCGGTGAGCGCGGTGGCCGTACCGGTTCTCGTGGTGACGGTGCTGCACGCTAGCCCGTTCGAGGTGGGGTTGGTGAACGCTGCGCAGTTCCTGCCGTACGCGTTGTTCGGGCTGATCGTCGGCGCGTACGTCGATCGATTCCGGCGCAAGCCGCTGCTGATCTGGGCGAGTGTCGGTCGTGGCGTGTGCCTGGGCGCGATCCCGGTGTTTTGGTTGACCGGGCTCTTGAACCTCTGGGTGACGGCAGCAGCGTTGTTCGTGTTCGGCATCTTGTCCGTCATCGGATTCGCCGCAACGCAGTCCCTCCTCCCTCGAATCGTCCCTCGCCCGCTCCTCCTGGCGGCGAATGCGCGGGTTGACCAGAGTGACGCTGCAGCGCAGACGGTGGGCCCGGCTCTCGGAGGTGTCCTGGTCAGCATCGTGACCGCGCCGGTCGCGATCGCGCTCGATGCGGTGAGCTACTTCGTCGACGCCGTCCTCATCGCGCGCGTCCGCGTCATCGAGCAGACGCCAGCGCGCACGGCGGGTGCGCGGTTGCGGAGCGACATCGCCGACGGTCTGCGGTGGACGTACGGTCATGCGACGCTCGCACCGCTGGCTCTGTCGACACATCTCTGGTTCCTCGCCAACGCCGCCGGACTGACGGTGTCCGCGACACTCGCGCTCCGCACCTTCGCGCTCCCAGCCGCGGTGTACGGGGGCATCCTCGCCGTCAGCGGTGTCGCGATGCTGGTTGGCGCCACTGCGGCTCCGCGCCTCGGCACCCGCTTCGGTGCCGGCCGGACGATCATCGCCGCTCGAGCCGCGTACCCGATCGCCTGGGCCGCCATCACGCTCACGACGGTTGGAACCGGCACCGCAGGAACACCGACGACCGTCGCGGTGTTGTTCGTCGCCTTCGCCATGCACGGCGCTGCAGCGGGCTGCGAGAACGCGAACGAGATGAGCCTCCGCCAAACCGTCACACCCGACACACTCCTCGGCCGGATGAATGGCACGATGCGCAGCGCAAACAGGACCCTCGCGGCTGCAGGAGCAGTGGGCGGCGGCGCGCTCATGACCGTCGCTGGAGATGGCGTCGCGCTGCTCGCGGTGACCCTCGTGTTCGCCGGCGCCGTCGTCGTCGCGATGTGCTCACCACTCAGGACAACCGCCGTTCGATAGAGGATGGATCAACGAGACAACTTGGCGCTCGCTCGCGGCTTGGCCACGTGGTTCGGTGCGGCGACAGTGTCAGAACGATTCTGCCGGTGCCGTGATCATGCGAACCCTTGTCCGCTGGTGCCGATGAGGCCGGCCAACACGCCAGCGGCGCAGAGCACCCAACCGGTGATGATGATCGGGAACCACGGGAGCTTCTTGCGGTAGAGCTTGCCAGTTCGCTTGTAGTCGATGAGGTAGTAAACGATGCCGCTCGCGAACTGCACTGCGCCGATGATGAAGAGCGTGATGGCGATCGAGCGCATCATCGTCGCCGTTTCTGTCGGCCGCCGTCCAACCTGTCCGGCACCCAGTGCAGAGACAGTCCCGCGCATCCTTCCGTCCGCATACATTGCCGTTTAACTTGTCCAACCCGCCGCAGACCGAAGCTGACTCCTTGCTTCTCGTGGCCAGGCGTCGCTCAATCACCACCCGGCAGCAAAGCACCCGAGACCGAGGCGTAATCTGTTCTGAGTCGGAAAGTATCGAGCTCGGCGAGCGAGAGGTCCTCCCGACAGGCGCGCACGAACGCAGCGAGCGCAGCTGCGCGCTCGTCTGCCCCAACCCCCTTCAGAGCCGGGTTCTTGAAGGCTCTATTTCGGTCGTCTGCAAGACGGACGCAAGCAAGTGCGCGTTCAACTACGTCCTGCGACCCGAGTAGGAACTCGGCCAGAGCAGGGCGATCGATCACTTGTCCGTCCTACAGGATCTCCTCCGCGGTATCCACGACTCGACAATCCACCGCTCCGCGCGGCTCAACCATCACACCGCAATAGCCGATGGGTCACCGGAACGCTCCTGGTGGTGGCCGCTCACCGTAGGGTGGCCCCGACGACCGGCCCAACGTTGGGCTGTCGCCGAAGAGAGGTGCGGATTCATGACCGTCGACATCAGGCCCTACACCGCACTCGATCAGGAGGCCGTGGTCGAGGTGATGGTGCTCGCGGAGATGTTCGCGCGCGAGGATGCACCCTTCCTCGAGGACGCCCTCGACAGGCACCTCACGTCGACGCGGGAGGAGAGCCGGAGCCTGGTCGCATCCGTCGACGGCCGGGTTCTCGGCGCGGTGCTCGCTCGCGCGGAAGAGGCGACCGATCGGGTGTGGGACATCACGATGATCGGCGTGCGCACCGACCAGCAGGGCCACGGTATCGGGCAGGCGCTGATGCGGGCGGTGGAGTCGGCGCTGATCGAGGGAGGGGCGCGGATGATCCTCGTTCGCACGTCCTCGACGGAGCAGTTCGCTCCGGCGCGCGCGTTCTACCTCCGGCTCGGCTACGAGCAGGTCGCGCAGGTCAGCGACTACTGGACCGAGGGCGATGACCTCGTGGTGTTCCGCCGCACCGTCCAGCAGAGCTGAGCGATTGCTGCCTCACCGGTCTTCCCCGCCGGGATCAGTGTTCCGTATGGGGATCAGCTACCGGTCGTAAGTCACTCCAGGAGCGATTGCACCGCGTTCCGGAGGTCCATCTGCTTCCCGAGCCGGATGTTCGCCTGCATACCGGAAGGATCCCACCAATCCCCATGCGCGCCCGGTCAACGATCGGCCACCGGACACTCCCGGGCGCCAGGAGGGCGTCGTGGTCTACTGCGCTTCGAAGCGTCATTGTCGCGCGCGCCACGAAACTACGACGCCACACAGCACATAGAGACCAAACAATCCTGCGAGGACACCCCAGACGGCAACGCTGATATCTGCGCGATTCGGTGAAAGTAGCGTGACGACACCGATAGCAACCGCGAACAACCCGATGATGGTCGGCGGAACCAGGTTTCCCTTCATCTTGAACATGCAGAGCACCTCTCCTGTAGCGGCGGCGGGTGCGGCCCGAGGAGTTCTCGAGCGCGCATCGATGTAACCAGACTGCAGCCGCCCGGCAGCCGATCGGTCAGCGGGCGCCGGTGAACTGCTGCGTGCTCCGCAAGAGCTCCGAACGCAAGGCGGTTGTCGAGACGCGGCCGAGACTCGCCATCCTGCGGAGATCACCCGTCGAGCATGAAGGCCCAGCCGATGACGAGGAACCCCGCGATGATCAGAGTCGCCAGTCCCGTCCAGAACCAGGGCGCCCCCGGTCGCCTGGTCATTTGACCTCGTCCGAACCCGTACTCGCGGACCGTCACCACAACCGAACGGAAGAGCAGTCCCGCTCCGATGAGCCCGACGAGCACAACGGCAGACCAGATCCACCAGGAGAACGTCATGAGTCGAGCATGCCCCACTCGTGACCGCTCCGCGTTGTGACCGGAGACCGACCGGCTCACGGGCATGTTCCGGAGCACAGAGGCGATCCGATCGGACCGCGATAGTAGGGTCCCGATCGTTACGGCCCGGAAGTGTGGGTGTCGAAGGAGGCGGCATGATCGCTGAGCTGAACAGACTGGTCGAACTGGTCGAAGGTCGTCTGGACGACGACCTCGACGTTGCATCCCTGGCGCGGGAACTCGGCACGACGGAGTACCACCTTCGGCGGATGTTCTCATCGCTCGCTGGCATGCCGCTGTCGGAGTACATCCGTCGTCGCCGAATGTCAGTCGCGGCAGCGGATGTCCTCGGAGACGGAAACCTGTTAAGCATCGCGGTGCGGTACGGCTACGGCTCAACCGAGGCGTTCGGTCGAGCGTTCCGCTCGGTTCACGGCGTCAGCGTCGGCAGCGTCAAGCGAAATGGTGGCCCCCTTCGAACGCAACCGCAGCTCAGGTTCCGCCTGACCGTAGAAGGGAACATCACCATGGACACACGGATCACCGATCGACCGGCGTTTCTCCTCGTGGGTCACGCCACCCGCGTGCCCCTCATCCACGAGGGGATGAACCCGCACATCCAAGCCCACATCGGCTCACTTCCGGCAGCTGAGCACGCACGCCTCAAAGCCCTGAGCGACACCGAACCGAGCGGCCTGCTCCAGGTCAGCGCCGATGTCGACCCGGACTACACCGAGGGGAGCGAACTGACCTACCTGCACGGAGTAGCCGTCGCGGGGAAGGCTCCGATGATCGGAGATCTCGACACGATCGAGGTTCCGGCCGGCACGTGGGCTGTGTTCCGCACCGAGGGCGAGTACCCGGCTGCACTGCAGGAGACATGGGCGGCGACCGCGACTGATTGGTTCCCGTCGAACCCCTGGCGGCTCCGGCCCGGACCGTCCATCGTCGCGGTACTCGACCGCGCCGATGACTTCAGCACGGCCACCTGCGAGCTCTGGCTCCCTGTCGAGCGCGCTTAGCAGAGAAGGACCTGTCGGCCGTGGGATGCCGGCAGGCCCGCCACCCGTCGATGGATCGGCAAGCGGGACGAAGACCAGGCGCTGAGGGACGGTAATCGTCACGGGAACCCGCCCAAGGCGCATCTACCCGGTAAGGGTGCGTCCTGCCCGCAGCACGGCGAGGGTGGCTGCCCGTTCAAGCCGGGCCGGGTCCGTAGGCCTCACTTCGCTGCGGGCGATGTCGGAGGTCCAATCGAGTGTCCGATCGACCATCGTCAACCGGATGGGTCTGCCTACCCGCGATACCACTCGTTCGGCGTCGAACTCAGCAACTTTCGGTCTCGTGGCATGTCGACGGACCGTTTCCTCGAGTGTGAGGTCGAAGGCGTAGAAGCGGGCGTCAGTCGCATGTTGAGCGGTCCGAGCGAGCAGGTCCTCGTACTGGCGCACGTTGAGATGCCTTCCATCACCACGCGAGCGAGCGGGCGATGCCCGCAAGCGCAGCCGCAGCCGCAGCATCGCGGTCCGGTGATCGGGGATCTGCAGCGCGACCACGGACGGACGGGAGACCGCTCAGGCGGGCTCAGGCACGCGCCCGGCGTCGCCGGCTCCGCAGCGTCCACACGAGTCCACCGGCCGCGAGCAGTGCCGCCGCCAACAGCCCGAGGGGGAGCAGGTTCGCGCCCGTCCAGGCCAGCGCGCCGCCCGGGTCGCTGCCCGCAACCGCGCCACCGTTGCCCGGCGCTGCCGCTCCCGGTGGAGCGGATCCGCTGTCACCCGGCGTCGGAGCGCCGCTGCCCGGCGTGCCCGCACCCGGCGACGTGGTCGGCGCCGGAGCAGCCGCAGCCACCACGGTGAAGGCGGCCCGAGCCAGGGTCACACCGTCGACCGACGCGGTGACGGTCACCCGACCGGACGCCGTGTCAGGCACCCGCAGGTCCGCCGAGAACGCACCACTCGCGTCGGTGTGCGCGGTGGCACCACCGATGCGCGGCGCGGTCGCCAGCGCCACGTCGGTGTCGGCCGGGAACCCGGCGCCGGTCACGGTCTGCGTGTCGCCCGCGTCCACCCGAGGCGACTCGACCCGCAGGACCGCGGTCGCCGCCGCCCTGCTGCTGAAGGCGACGACCGTTCGCTCCGTCACGGACCGTTCGTCGACCGGCACGCTGATGGTGCGGGTGTCGGCGTCGTAGGTCCAGGCGGTGTCCGCGATCACGCGGCCGTCGATGGTGACGGTTCGGGGGCGGTCGGCGTTCGTGAACGTCGCGGTCCACGAGCGGTCCTGCACCTGCCCGGCGAAGGAGCCGTCGGCGGGGGCGATGGCGAGCGAGCCGCCCATTGCCTGCTGCGTGTAGCGGACGGCGGTGGAGGCGCTGCCCGCCGCGGCCTTCGCGGTGGCGGCGCTGTCCTCGCCGGCGTCCTCGTGCAGGTCGAACGAGCCGTTCGCTCCGGTCGCCACCGTCAGGGTGACGGCGTCGAGCGGTGCGGCGTCGTTCCCGACCTGCTCCGAGCGGGTGGGGACGATGCCGCCGCTCTTCACGAACACCGGCATGCTGTTCAGGTCGGTCGTCACGTCGGCGGTGGTGCCTCCGGCGTACGTCTTACCGGTGAACCAGTCGGTCCACGAGCTGCCGGCCGGGAACCAGACGGAGCGGGTCGCCTTGCCGGAGTCGTCGTTCGCGGTGGTGACCGGGGCGACGAGCACGTCCGGGCCGTACAGGTACTCCGAGCCGGCCTGGGCGTAGGACTCCTGCGCCTCGGGGTACTGCAGGTAGAGCGGCTGCAGGATCGGGGTGCCCGTCTCGGTCGCCTGGGCGGCGAGCGTGTAGGTCAGGGGGACCAGGGCCTCGCGGAGGTTCAGGAACCGCTTCGCCGAGGCCTCTGCAGCGGCCGGGTACTGCCACGGCAGTCGGTCGCTGTGGTTGCTGTGCAGGCGGTCGATCGGCTGGAAGGTGCCGAGCTGCACCCAGCGGGCGTAGAGGTCCTCGGGCAGCTGGGTCGTGCCCTCCTCGGCGCCCTCGATGCCGTACTGCGCACCGTTGTGGCCGCCGATGTCGTGGCTGACCGAGGCCAGACCGGTCGCGGCGGACTCACCGGGGGTGTAGCCGACCTCGGCGAGCAGCATGTCCCACGACGACGTGGTGTCGCCGGTGAAGTGCACGGTCGTGCGCTTGTCCGCCCACGGGCCGGTCGGGACCGCCTGCGGGTTGCCGTAGCCGCCAGCCGTCAGCGAGCCGTACGCCCGCGAGAACGCGAGCCCCCGGCCGCCGAGCGCCTGGTCCGTGTACTTCGCGTACTGCTGGTTGATGAACGCGTCGGGGGTGACGCCGTTCGCGGAGTACTTCGAGTTCTCGCTGCAGCACCAGTCGAGCCACCACATGTCGACGCCCTTCGGCTGCAGCGAGGTGTGCAGGTCGAAGTAGGCCTTGAGCTGGTCCGGGTCGGACCAGTCGAACAGGTACCGGTCGCCGTCGCCCTTGGTGAGCTTGCCCTTCGCGGTGGCCTGGGCCTTCGCGAACTGCGGGTCCTGGCTCGAGATCGACGGGTGGATGTTGAGGGTGTTGTGGATGCCCTCGGCGTGCCAGTCGGCGAGCAGGCCGGTCATGTCCGGGATCCGGGACGGGTCGACCGACCAGCCGTTCCACTTGCTGTCGCCCTGGTTGGTGGGGCTGCCGATCTTGTAGTCGGTGTCGATCGCCATGACGTCGACGGGGACGCCTTCGTCCTGGAACTGCTTCGCGATCGCCAGGTAGTCCGCCTGCGAGCGGTCGTAGTACTCGGAGTACCAGACGCCGTACGCCCAACGGGGGAGCAGCTTCGTCGGACCGGTCAGGACGGCGAGCTCCTGCAGGGCATGACGGTAGTCGCTGCCGTACCCGAAGACGTAGCCGTCCTGGTAGCGCTCGCCGCCGTGGTCGCCGGCGGGGGTGACGGTGTTGGTCGCCTGGTCGTACAGCGCCGAGGCGCTGTCGTCGAGGAGTGACCAGACGTCCTGGTAGAGCAGGCCCGGGTTGGTCTTCACCGATCCGTTGGCGGTGTCGAGGTCCCGTCGGTACCCGCCGAGCGGTGCGTGTGCGGCGAGGACCGGCGACGCGGTGTTGACCACGGCGACGGTGTCGAAGTTCACGTTGCAGTTGTTCGTCACGGTCGGGCACCCGATCACGACGTCGTTCGTGCCGGCGGCCAGGTGCACCGGCACGGTGGCGGTGTTCCAGTAGTCCCAGCCGCTCGTCCTCGGGAGCGGTGCAGTGGTCGACTGCTGACCGGTCGGGGCCGCGGTGAGCGTCGGGGTGCCGGCTGAGCCGTTGGCGTAGCGGACCTGCAGGGCGTAGTCGCCCGCGGCGGGCACCCCGGTGATGTGGGTCGTCAGCTGCGCCCCGGCACGCTCGAACCCGGCGACGAAGCCGACTCCGGCGAAGCCGTTGTGGTTGGTGGCGGTCGTCGCCGGAGCGGTCCGTGCCGAGTCCTCGGCCTGGCACACGGTGCCGAACGCGCAGTCCTCACCGGTGACCGTGGTCGACGGTGCCGGGTAGGCGGCACCCGTGCTGACCAGGGCCAGGCTGTCGACGTTCACCCGGCCGGAGTCGTCCGCGGTGCGTTCGATGCGCACACGGTGCTCGCCTGCGGGCAGGTCGAGCGTCGTGGCGGCGGTGGTCTTCCAGTCGTCCCAGTTCGCGCCGGGTGCGAGCCGGATCGTTTTCGCGGCGCCGCCGTCGACGGTCAGGCTGAGGGTGCGGGTGGCGACCTGGCCGTCGCCGCCCTGCGAGTTCGCGTAGCGCAGGGCGAGGTCGTACGAGCCGGCCCGTTCCGCCGTGGTCGTGAAGGTCATCGCGTTGCCGACGGACTCGAAGCCCGCGGCGAACCCGGCTCCGGTGAAGCCCGTGTGGTCGGTGGCGAGCGACAGGCCGGTGAGCCCGAGCGTCTCGGCCTCGCAGAGCGATCCGATCGTGCACGAGGGGGTGGGCGTCGACACCCACGGCGTGCCGGTGACCCGCTGCCCGGAGGCCGTGGTCACGGTGGTCTGCAGGGTGTCCTGCGCGAATGCCCCCGAGCCCTCCTTGTACCGGACGGTCATCGCGCCCGTGTCGAGGGTCAGCCAGCCGTCCCGCTCGGTCTTCGTGAACGTCGTGGGTGCGAAGTCGTCGCGGCCGATGACGTTGAAGGTGCTGCCGTCGGTGAACTGCGCGTCACCCGCGTACTCGGTGCGGATCAGGGTGGGGGAGAGCACCTCGAACCGGGCCTGGCCCGAGACGACGGTGCGGTCGGCTGCGGGGTCCGCGGCGGCCGGGATCGCGGCGATCCCGAGCATGCCGAGGGCGGTCGCAGCGACGATGCCCGACGACAGCGCACGGCGCAGCCCTCGGGATCGGAAGGAGATGGGGCGCAAGTGGGTGCTCCTCGTGGACGTCGTCGTCCATCGGGCCGTGCAACGGCCGTGACCTGCGGGCCGTCCCTGCGGCGGCCCGTTTACAACGCTGTAAACCATACGACCAGGAGGGCTTCCGAGGAAGGGGCAGCTGGGGGTCGGCTCGTTTCGCGGCTTCCGCCGCCTTGGTGAGCGGCGTGGTCGCGTCGTGCGCGGCCGTGGACTCGAGCCACTGACGGACTGGAGGCCCGGTGCCAGCTGGCACCGTGCCTCCCGGCCCGGCCCGGCCCGGCCCGGCCCGGCCCGGCCTGGCCGTCGGCCCGCTGGCGCGACGGCTTCTCGCCGCGGAGCCCGAACGGGTATGCAAGAATCTGCGCATGGATGCAGATAGCAGGTGTGGTCGCCACGTCGACAGTGACTACGTCGAGCTGGCGGTCGAGGTGTTCAGCATGCTCGCCGATGCCACCCGGGTGCGGATCGTGCTGGCGCTCTCCGACGTCGAGCTGCCCGTGAACGACCTCGCTGAGCAGGTCGGTAGGTCGCCAGCCGCGGTCTCGCAACACCTCGCCAAGCTGCGTCTGGCCCGCGTGGTCGCCACCCGACAGGAAGGCACACGCGTCTTCTACCGGCTCACGAACGAGCACGCCCGACAGCTCGTGTCCGATGCGATCTTCCAGGCCGAGCACCAGCTCGACGGCACCCCCGCCCACCACCACGAGGGAGCCGCGCGTGCTGACCGCTCTGCGTAGTCGCGGCGTCCAGGCAGCACTGCTCTCGGCGGTGCTCTTCGGCGCGGGGACACCTGCTGCGAAGCTGCTCCTCGACGCGGTCAGCCCGTTCATGCTCGCCGGGCTGCTCTACACCGGGTCAGGGCTCGGGCTCGGACTCATCCGACTCATCCGCCGTTCACCACGGGTGCACCTCGCGAGGGGCGAGCAGCTGCCCCTCGCCGGGGCGATCCTGTTCGGCGGGATCCTCGGCCCGGTCCTCCTGCTGGTCGGCCTGGTGAACATGCCGGCGTCGGGGGCATCACTGCTGCTGAACGCTGAGGGTGTCGCGACAGCGCTGCTGGCCTGGTTCGTGTTCCGGGAGAACTTCGACCGCCGCATCGCGCTCGGCATGCTCGCGATCGTCGCCGGCGCCGTCGTGCTGACCGTCCCCGCCGGGATCGAGTTCGGCAGCGCCTGGCCGTCGCTCGCGATCCTCGGAGCATGCCTGTCGTGGGGCATCGACAACAACCTCACCCGGAAGGTCGCCATCCACGACGCGTCCTGGCTCGCCGGCATCAAGGGCGGCGTCGCCGGTCCCGTGAACCTGGTCCTCGCGTTCCTCCTCGGCGCACAGCTGCCCGCCATCGGCAACGTCGCCGCAGCGATGGTGGTCGGCTTCTTCGCCTACGGCGTGAGCCTGGTGCTCTTCATCGTCGCGCTCCGCCACGTCGGTACCGCCCGGGCGGGCGCCTACTACTCGGTGGCCCCCTTCTTCGGCGCTGTCCTCGCGATCGTGCTCGGCGAACCCGTGACCGTGCCCCTCGTCGTCGCCGGGATCCTGATGGCCGTCGGGATCTGGCTCCACCTGACCGAGCGACACGAACACGAGCACACCCACCAGGCCGTGACCCACGACCACTGGCACCACCACGACGAGCACCACCAGCACGAACACCCGGAACCCGTCGCCGCCGGCACCTGGCACCGGCACGTCCACACGCACGAGCCGATCACCCACACCCACGAGCACTACCCCGACAGTCACCACCGCCACACCCACTGACTACTACATGTAGTGGTCATCGGCGCGTCAAGCAACCACATGAGCCTTTCTGAAGGACCATGGTGATGTCGAAGAGGGTGGATCGCCCACTCGTTCGCGGCAGGAAGGAGCGCGGAGTCATGGCCAAGTCCGGCAAGAGCAGCGGCGGTTCGTCGCGAAGCTCGATCACTGGCAAGTACGTGACGTCGAAGTACGCGAAGTCGCACCCCAGCACCACGCAGACCTCGCACAAGAAGGGCAAGTAACAAGCGCCGCGAAGCGGTGACTCACTGGCGGGAATCCGGGGAACCGGGTTCCCGCCAGTGCTCTGTGCAGACACCGTCGAAACGGCAGGCTGCTGCCATTTCCAGCCCATGGCAGGTCGGTGCACACTCCGCCAGACGCGTCCGGTAGCCCATCGGCCGTCGCACGCGAGCCTCACCGTCGTCATCGATCTCGGGTGTCACCGTCGCCGTCGAAGTCCTGCCGGTTGCCGGCGATCACCTGCTGGTGTTCCCGCACCCAGTCGGCGAGGGCGAGGGCCACGTACTGCAGCGACCGTCCGAGGTCGGTGAGCTCGTACTCGACGCGGGGCGGCACCTCGGCGTGGACCGTCCGCGAGACGAGCCCGTCGCGCTCGAGTGCGCGCAGCGTCACGGTCAGCATCCGGCGTGAGATGCCGGGGATGACCTCGGAGAGCTCGGTGAACCGCCGCCGCTCGTCACCGAGCACCCCGATCACCAACAGCGTCCACTTGTCGCCCATCCGGGACAGCAGCGACCGGAAGAGTTCCGGGTCCTCGCTCGTGCACAGCTCGGCCATCGTGGGCATCGACTGGTGGAGCCGGGCCTGCAACGTCTCCAGCGCGGTCTGGTCCGTCATGGGGTCTCCCGTGGTTACTGCCGGGTAACAGGGGATCGTTTGCGGTAACGGGAACCCGGCGGGCAGGGTTACCCATCGTAACCGAAGCCCGGGTCGCCGACCCGGGAACGATCGAAGGAGTGTCATGACCCTGTTCCGCCTGGACGCCAGCATCCGCACCGAGGGCTCCACCAGCCGAGCGCTCGGTGACATCGTGGAAACCGAGTGGAGTGCCGTGCACGCGGGCGCCGAGGTGACCCGCCGTCACGTCGGCACCGACCCCGTGCCCGCCGACAGCTGGGCCGACGCCGTCGCCGCATCCGCGACGCCTGAGTCCGAGCGCACGGCGGCCCAGGTCGCCGCGGTCGCCCTGGCCGCCGAGCTGACCGACGAGCTCGCCGGTGCTGACGCGCTGCTGTTCGCCGTGCCGCTCTACAACTTCGGCGTCTCGCAGCACTTCAAGTCCTACGTCGACCTCGTGCTGACCGACCCGCGGATGGCACCCGGCGCCGTGCCCGCGACCGCGGGCAAGCCGGCCGTCCTGGTCACGGTGCAGGGTGGCAACTACTCCGCTGGCACACCCCGGGAGGGCTGGGACCACGCCACAGCCTGGATGCGCCGCATCCTGGAGGACATCTGGCAGCTCGACCTCGAGGTGGTGACGCGCGAGTTCACGCTCGTCGGGGTGAACCCCGCCCTCGACCAGTTCACCGAGCTGGCCGACGAGTTGCGGGTCCGCGCCGAAGAGCAGGCGGCCCAGCACGGCCGCACGTTGGCGGCCATGCCGAAGGCTGCGTGAAGCCGGCTCCTACGACGCGAGCATCTGCGCCACCACCGCGTACAGCTCCCTGGGGTCGCCGGCGAGCATCTGCTTGATCAACGCGGCCTGCTCGTCGACGACCACCTCGTAGTCGTCGCGCTCGACCCCGTCCAGGGTCGCGCGCGCCACGTCCGCCGGGTCGGTCTTGGCCATCGAGATCCCCGCGGTCATGTCGGTGTCGGCCACTCCGAGGTGCACGGACATCACCGTGGTCCCTTGGCCGGCCAGCTCGTGCCGCAAGGCGTTGCCCATGTTCCACAGGGCGGCCTTCGACACGGCGTAGGCGGAGGCTCCGGGCATGGCGAGCCAGGAGGCGCCTGAGGCGATGTTCACGATGCTCCCACCGCCGTTCGCCGCCAGGACCGGCGCGAACGCGCGGATCACGGACAGGGTGCCCCAGACGTTCGTGTCCATGTCGGCGTGCGCTGCGTCCAGGTCGCCCAGCAGGGTCGCCGTGGTCGCGATCCCGGCGTTGTTGATCAGGAGATCCACGTCGGTCGCGACCGCGGCGGCCGCTGCGACGGACGCGGGGGAGGTGATGTCGAGGGCGAGATGCTCGACGCCCTCGAGGTCGATCAGTTCGGGGCGTCGGGCGGTCGCGTACACCTTCGCCCCGCGTGCGATCAGCTGTGCGGCGAGGTGGCGTCCGATACCGCGGTTCGTGCCGGTGACGAGGGCAGTGGCTCCAGAGAGGTTCATGCCCGCTACGGTAGAACCTGACGTCAACGTGAGGATCAAGCCCGAGGGACAGAACGATGCGGATCGGCGAACTCGCAGAACGGGCCGGCGTCAGCGTCCGGTCGCTGCGGTACTACGAGGAACAGGGGCTCCTGGAGTCGGAGCGGACCAGCGGCGGACACCGGGAGTACCGCGAGCCCGATGTCGCGCGGGTGCGCTTCATGCAGATGCTCTACGCGGCGGGCATGCCGAGCCGCCGGATCATCGAACTCCTGCCCTTCCTCGACACCGGGGTCGCCACGCGGACGATGCTCGACCACTTCGACGAAGAGGGCGATCGCATCCGACGCCAGATCGAGGCCCTCACCGCTACCCACGATCGCCTCGCACGACTCCGCGACATCGCGGCGGAGTCCGTCGCGGGGCGGCCGCCGGAGGAGTGCCGCTCGTCGGCGAATGCCGCCGCCGCCTGAGCAACCCCGCCTAGCTGGCGGCAGCGGGCCTGCTGAACAGGTTGACGACGTTGCCGTCCGGGTCGCGGACCAGTGCGGAGCGGTTGCCCCACGGCATCGTGGTCGGCTCCAGGACGACGTCGTCGCTGCTGAGCTGCAGTTCGGCGAAGTCGCCGTCGACGTCGGCGACCTCGAACTCGATGAGCACGGAACGGTTCGTCGCCGGCGTCAGCGCGCCGCCGAGCATGGCGACCGTGGCGGTGCTGGCGATCGCGAGGGTCCCACCCGGGCCGCTGAACTGCGCGAAGACCGGTGCGGGGCGCTCGGCCTGCTGGCCGGTGACCCGTTCGTAGAAGGCGACCATGCCCTCGAGGTCGTCGGTGATGATGCGGACGGATGTGAACGTCATGGGGTTCCTCACGGTGGTGCTGCTGACTCGGAGTGACCAGCTTCTCCGGCGGTCGCGACACCGTCCTGTCGGTGTTTCCGGAAACCGACCGCGCCGGCTAGTCGTCGAGGACCGGCCGGAGTCGTCCGTACTGGATCGCCAGGTCCTCGGAGCGCAGGACACGCTGCGCGGGCCGCTCGTCGGTGACCTCGACCGACAGCATCCGGTCGCCCCGGAACGCCCGCACCCCGTCGCGCATCCGGCACCAGGCGATCAGGTACCACTGGCCGTCCTTCCCGATCGACCCCAGCGGTTCGACGTCGCGGACGGACTCGGCTCCGCAGGCGTCCTGGTACCGGAGCCGCACGACTCGATCCGCACGCAGCGCCGCCGCGAACTCGGCCGGGACGACCGTGTCCTCCTCGCCCTCCAGGAAGTGCACCCGGGACGCCAGCGCGCTGGCTCGTGCGGCGTCCCCGGCGGGCATGACCGCGAGCGTCTTCCTGGCCGCGGTGTGCGCGGCGTGCCGGAACGGGCTGCGCCCCAGCGAGCCGAGCCCGATCAGCACCGCGAGGGCCTCATCCGGCGTGAAGCCCGCCGGGCCGAGCGTCGCGGACGCGTCGATGACGTACCCACCCGCCCGGCCGGGCTCCGCCCAGATGGGCACACCCGACTGCTGCAACGCGGAGATGTCCCGTTCGATGGTCCGCACCGACACCTCGAACCGTTCCGCGAGACGACGCGCGCTCCGCGGGTGCGGGGAGACGGCGCGCAACTCTTCCACGAGGCCGTAGAGCCGGTCGGTGCGGTTCACCTCGTCATCTTCCCTCGCGCGTCGACCTTCCGTCCGATCCACGCCGTCTCGTGTGACGGGTGTTCGCGGGGCTCGCGTTCGTCGGCGCACGCGGTCGCGGCGTGCGCGGCACTGGACGCGCGCCACTGGCGGACTGGAGGCACGGTGCCAGCTGGCACCGTGCCTCCAGTCCGTCAGTGGTCCTGGACCGGGCGCGTCGACCCGCGCACGGGCGCGCTCACTCCGCGGAGCGCAGCTCCTGCACGTCACCGTCGGAGCACTTCGAGACGCCGGTGATGCTGTAGCGCTGCGGGTAGGCGTTGAAGCCGATCGAGGTGACGGGGCCGTCGACGCCGCGGATCCCGGTGAGCGGGTCCGCGCCGCCGCTCTCGAACCGTTCCGTCGTGATCCCCTTGGCCTTCCAGAGTTCCTCGACGGTGCGGATGTCGGCTGCCGGATCGCCGCCCCCGTCCGTGCCGCTCCGCTCCAGGATGTACACGAAGCGGGCGCCTTCCTGGCCGCCCGACCGCGTGCAGACCTCGGCAGCGGGGCCGCGGTAGACGGTCCAGTCGCCGCCGACCGCGTCGGTCGACTCCTTGACGACATCGACGATCGACTTCTTGGCGTCGGACGGATCCACGGTCTTGCCTCCGGGGGTGTTGCTACAGCCGGTCATGGTCAGCGCCGCTGTCAGGACGAGGGCGACGCCGGTGCTGGTGCGGGCGAGGCCGCGGAATCGTTCGTTCACGGTCACAGTGTCCACTGCGGATTCTCCAGGAGCGACTCCTGGAACCGGGTCGGCCCCTTCGGCTGGGCTTCCGTCATGAGCTCGGGGTGCCCGGTCGTGGCGAAACCGATGTTGGTGAGGGACTCGGTGTTGGGGTCGAGGTAGCCCCGTTCGTCCTCCGTGTGCGTGCCGTGGTCCTCGACCGGGTTGAGCGCGCCCGAGCCGTCCGCGCCGAAGGCGGTGGCCCCGAAGTCCGGATCGGTCGGGTCCTGGCTGTGCACGGGGCTCAGTCGTCCGGTCCACGCCCACTGGTCGCCCTTCTCGGGGTCGATCGCCCAGACGTCCCGCGCCTGTCCGGCGTACACGTGGTCGGCGTTGAGGTCGTCGGCGTCCTCGATGGAGTTCGGGAGCCCGGCGGACCCGATGGTGGTGAACGAGTCGACCTGCACACCGCTCTGAGTGAGGGCGTACGCCGACGTGGTCGAGCCGTAGGAGTGAGCGACGACGTTCGTGGTGGGCCCGTCGTCCTGGCGGACCGCGTCCAACCCCCGGATGGACGC
The DNA here is from genome assembly GCF_018598555.1 of Curtobacterium aurantiacum. GTDB lineage: Bacteria > Actinomycetota > Actinomycetes > Actinomycetales > Microbacteriaceae > Curtobacterium > Curtobacterium aurantiacum. The sequence goes on along the minus strand of NZ_JAHEWN010000008.1, from coordinate 63,196 downwards.
GGCGAGCTGGTCACCGCCGGTCTCGGCGTAGTCGCTGCCGAGGACCCCGAAGTCGAGCTTGCCGGAGACGACCGGCTGCGGCGGGGTCTTGTAGCCCATCCACGAGATCACGGCGCGGTCTTCGGGCCCGGTGTCCGCCTGCTGGTCGTAGAGGTGCTGGGCGGAGTCGGTCCACCCGACCATGCCGGTCGTGTCGGAGCCCATCCCCGGCACGGCCCACGTGACGTTGTCTGCGGTGTCGAGGTCGCCGACCGACACCGCCGCCAGGGGCGGGACGTCGTCCGTCAACGAGACGATGAACCGTTCCCCGGCCTTGCTGCCCTGCTCGAACTGGCTCGCGGTGTCGATCGCCCGCAGCGCCTCGAGGTTCTCCGACGCCAGCATCCACGACGTCCCGTTGTCGTACGCGACCGTGGACCGGAGGTCTTCCACCTCTTGCTCCGCTGCCCGGATGCGGGCATCGAGCACGGCCCGGTTGGCGGTGTCCCGCGCCCAGTAGTCCACGCCCTCCAGGTTGCCGAGGACGCTCAGGACCGGCAACGGCAGCGCCCTGAGGTCGTTCGCGTCCGCCGCCGAGTAGCCGAGTCCGGCCCAGAGTGCCGCGACCTCGGCCGCGGAGAGGTCCGGGTCCAGCATCTGCTGGAACGCCGGCGGCAGCTCGGCGGCAGCGGAGACGTCGAGGGTCGCGTTCGAGATCGACCCGTGGCCTCCGGCCTGCTCGAAGGCGTCGGCGATGCGGTCGGCCCAGGCGGCGTCCGCGTCGTTCTCCTCGAGCAGGCGTTCGAATCCGTGCAGGAACGTCGAACCGTCGATCTTCGCCCACCCGCAGCTCGCCGTGAAGCCGGTCCATGCGTTCCGCAGCGTGGTCTGTTTCGTGGACGCTGCTCGGTCGAGTGCGCGCGAGCCGCTCGCGAAGGACCGGAGGTGCCCCGGATCGGCCGAGCTCGTGCCGCCCGACGTCCCGCCGCCGGTCCGCGTCCGGGTCCGCGCCGAGAACGACGCGGAGATGCTCGGCGGAGCGATCGGGATCTCGGACGGCTTGAGGTCGAAGCTCTGCATGCCGGGCAGCCGGAGGACGCTGATCGGGTCCTCGGCGGATGCCCGGTCCCGTTCGTCCTGCCGGACCTGCCACGCGGCGAGGTCGGCCTGCCGCTGCCGTTCGTTCGCGGCGGCGGTCGTCGTCGCGTCGACCTGCGTGCTCAGCTCGTCGAGCACGGAGGCGAGCTTCGGACGGTCGTCCGCTTCGATCTGCGCCGATTCCTCGAAGCGCTTCGCGTACGCACCGTCGAAGTCGTCGAGCGCGTTCTCGACGCCGGTGCGTCGTGCGGCGCTCTGGCCACGCAGCGTCTCGGCAGCGCCGGACGCCGCCTGCGCCAGCAGATCGGCTGCAGCGTCGTCGTACTGGATTTCCCCCACGGTGATCCCCCTTGCGCCTGCTCCCCGACGCGATCCCGACTGTACAGGGCGGGTGCGCGGAGCGCACCGATGACCGTCAGCGAACCGTGAGGATGCGGGCCGGCAGCGTCAGCGTGGCGTGAGGGGAGCGGCTCGCTCCGTCGGCCCTCCGGCATGATCGGCAGGTTGCCCGCGTGCACCGCGGCTACGATCACCCCGGCCCACCCGCGGGCCGCACGCACCACGGAACCAGGAGGACAGCGGTGGCCCTCATCGACAACGGCATCTACGTCAACGGAACCCGGACGGACTCCCCGGCGGACCTCGGGCGCACCTACGAAGCGCTCGACGCCGCGGGGAGGGGCGCGATGGCGTGGATCGGGCTGTTCCGTCCGACCGCCACCGAGCTTGCGTCCGTCGCCGACGAGTTCGGGCTGCACCCGCTCGCCGTCGAGGACGCGCACAAGGGGCACCAGCGGGCGAAGCTCGAGCGCTACGGCGACACCCTGTTCGTGGTGCTGCGACCCGCCTGGTACGACGAGGACGAGGAGACGGTCGAGTTCGGTGAGGTGCACCTGTTCACCGGGCGCGACTTCGTCGTGACCGTCCGGCAGGCGGAGCGGCCGAACCTCGCCGACGTGCGGAAGCGCCTCGAAGCCGATCCGGAAGCCCTCGGGCGCGGATCCGAGGCGGTGCTCTGCGCGGTCCTCGACGAGGTCATCGACAGCTACGCCCCCGTGGTCGCCGGGCTGCAGGACGACATCGACGACATCGAGGACGACCTGTTCGACGGCGACGTCGACCCGTCGTCGTCGCGGCGGATCTACCAGCTGCTGAGCGAGGTCATCGGGTTCCAGCGCGCGATCGGCCCGCTGCCCGAGATGCTCAACGCCCTGCTGCGGGGTGCGCAGAAGTACGACACGGACACCGAGGTGCAGAACCAGCTGCGGAACGTCCTCGACCACGCGATCCGCGTCACCGAGCGGGTGGACACGTTCCGGACACTGCTCGAGAACGCGCTCACGCTGCACTCGACCCTGGTCACGCAGGAGCAGAACGACGCGATGCGCCGGATGACCAGCGCGAGCCTGGCGCAGGGGGAGGAGAGCCGACGGCTGGCACGTGCGTCGATGGAGCAGGGCGAAGAGGTGAAGAAGATCTCGTCATGGGCGGCGATCCTGTTCGCCCCGACCTTGGTCGCGTCGATCTACGGCATGAACTTCGAGCACATGCCCGAGCTGCGGTGGGCGTGGGGGTACCCGGCGGCGATCGTCGCGATGGTCCTGCTGGCGGTCGTGCTGTGGGCGGTGTTCAAGCGGAAGCACTGGCTCTGAGCGTGCGTGACGACGGACTGGAGGCACGGTGCCAGCTGGCAGCGTGCCTCCAGTCCGTCGGTCAGTCCGTCCAGGTCTGCTGGACGAGCGCCTTCAGGAGGCCGTCGGTCGGGACGTTCGACTGCGTGATCGAGACCCAGGTGTCGCCGCGCACGAAGAACGTGTGCGTCGTCTCCACCTGATCCGAGTAGTACATCGACGTCTCGGTGTGCTGGCAGGAACGTCCGCCGAGCGTGTCGGTGCAGGTCCAGTCCTTGCCGGCGAGGGCCTGCAGCCGAGCCTGGAGGACGGCGCGGTCTGCCGTACCCATCTCGAGGAACAGCCCCTCGTCGCCCTCGGAGGTACCGCCCGGTGTCCAGGAACAGACCAGCTCCGCGTCCTCCTTGAACGGGATCTCGGGGTCGATGTAGTAGTCGGTCCTTCCGCCCGGTACCTGGGGGCGGAACTGGGTGATCTCCAGCGAACCGAACAAGCGCGGAGCATCGGCGGCCGGCACGGCGTCGGTGCACGCCCCTGGGATCGTCGCCGTGGTGTCGGCTGGCGCGGGGGTCGGCGTGATGCGGGCCGCGGACGGTGACGGTGACCCGGTCGGTGCCGGTGTCGGCGGTGCAGAAGACGGCACGGGTGCCGGTGCTGCGGCGAAGGGCGTCGGAACGAGTCCGAGCGCCACCGAACCGCTCGCGGTGCCGATGCCGAGCACGCCGATCAGCGCCACGATGAGGCCGACGCGACGGTGTTTGGCGGCCGGGCGGGGCTTGTCGTGCATGCCCGTGACAACCTGCTGCCGCATGCCGGCGAGCATCCGCTGCATCTCGTCGCCTCCGGGCGGCTCGTTGCTCATCGGGGACCCGTGGTCGGTTCGTCGTTCATCGTTCATCGTTCGTCACCGCCTTCTTGATCCGTGCACGGGACCGCCACACGCGCTGGGTGACGGCGCCGACGCTCATGCCGAGCAGGTCGGCGGCCTCGGCGTAGGAGCGGCCCTCGATGAGGCAGAGCTCGCACACCTGGCGATCGAGTGGTGCGAGCGCGTCGATCTCGGCGCGGACCCACCGCAGCCGTTCGCGGGCGTCGTCGTCCGGTTCGGGCGCTGCGAGCTCGTCGGGCAGGTCGACACCCTCGTGCCGCCGCTGCTGTCGCCGCAAGTTCGCGGCGTGGTTCCGGCACACGACGAGCAGCCACGGCAGGAGTGACTCCCCGGGGACCTCCACGGTGTCGGCCTTCTGCCACAGGGTCAGGAACGCGTCCTGCACGATCTCCTCGACGTCCATGCGCCGCGTGACCAGTGCCCACGTGTACCGGGTCATGGTCTCGGCGTGACGGTCGAACAACGCGGTGACCGCACTGCGGTCGCCGCGCGCTGCTGCCGCCACGAGCGCGCTGTCCGGCTCGGCTGATCGGTTCATGTCCACCCCCTTCACTTGCGCAGTGTGCACGGAGGGGACATCCTCACAGAGGGGTCGCCGTCGGGCGTGTCGTGTGGCCGAGGGGACACCCCGGAGTCGGCGGTTGCAGGGGTGCCATCGCGTCGCCCGGTTGCGTCAGCGGTCCGTCTCCGTCTCGGCGTGCGGCATCCGGTGCGTCCGACGCGAGACGACGTCGTCCGCCTCCATGTCCCGGTAGCGGCGTGCGTCGGCCAGTGCCCCCACGAGTTCGGTGGCGGTCAGCGGGACGACGTACGCCGGCGTTCCGCGTTGGAACCTCCAGCCCTCGCGGAGCGGACCGGCGTCCACGACGTCGAAGCCGATGCTCCGGATGAGCTCGCTGACGGTGTCCTTGGCTGCGGCGTCGTCGCTCGCGACGGGCAGCGCTCGCCGGGGTCCTCCGCCCGGACGTGCGTCCGTGGCGATCTCCTCGGCGTAGATGCTGTTGAACGCCTTCACCACACGAGCGGCCGGGAACGAAGCCTGCAGGAGTTCCGACGTGGTGGTCGACTCGTCGTCGAGCGCTTCGATGCGCCCGGACCAGTCGGTGTAGTAGTTGCCCGCGTCCATGACGATCCGGCCGTCGAGCGCAGCAGGCGGGAGCTGGTCGTACCGGTGCAGCGGGACGGCGAGCAGCAGCATGTCCGCCTGCTCCGCAGCCCCGATCACGGTGTCCGCGGATGCCCGCTCACCGAGTGCGGCCACGATCTCGGACAGGCTCTCCGGGCCGCGCGAGTTGGCGAGGACGACACTGTGGCCAGCGGCGACGGCCGCCTGCGCGAACCCCGCTCCCACCTTGCCGGTGCCGATCACTGCGATGACTGTCATGGCGACGCTCCTGCCGTGTCGTGGGGCGACGTGCGGCACAGGTCGCACCGCGGTCCTGCCGCCCTCGGTCCATCGTCGATCGGCTCGACCCCGATGTCTTCCGTCACGTGACGTAGGGGGGATCAGTGACCGGCGCCGAGGTTCCCGGCGAGGCGGCCGTGGAAGGCCTGGCTGGCCTCGTTCATGCCGGCGATCTCGACCCGCTTGCCGTGCTGCTGGTACTTCGTCTCGATGGCGTCGAGCGCGGCGACGGTGGAGGCGTCCCAGATGTGCGATCCGGTCATGTCGATGACGACCAGGTCGGGGTCGTCGACGTAGTCGAACTGCGTGGTGAGGTCGTTGCTCGACGCGAAGAAGAGTTCGCCCTCGACCGTGTAGAGCGCGTGCTGCTCACCGGTGCTGAGCGTCTCGATGCTCCGCGACACGTTGGTGAAGTGGGAAACGCGGCGTGCGAAGACGATCATCGCGGCGACGACGCCGATGATCACGCCGATGGCCAGGTTGTCGGTCGCGACGACGATGACGACGGTGAGGACCATGACGACCGTCTCACCGACTGGCATGCGCCGCAGTGTGGACGGCTTGATGCTGTGCCAGTCGAAGGTGCCGACGGAGACCATGACCATCACGGCGACGAGCGCGGCCATCGGGATGATCGCGACCACGTCGCCGAGCCCGACCACGAGCACGAGCAGGAAGACCCCGGACAGGAACGTCGAGATCCGGGTACGGGCGCCCGACGCCTTCACGTTGATCATCGTCTGGCCGATCATCGCGCAGCCGCCCATGCCGCCGAACAGGCCGGAAGCGATGTTCGCCACCCCCTGCCCGAGGGCTTCGCGGGTCTTGCGGGAGCCGGTGTCGGTGACCTCGTCGACGAGCTTCGCCGTCATCAGCGACTCGAGCAGGCCGACCAGGGCCATCGCGAGGGCGTAGGGGGCGATGATCGCCAGCGTCTCGAGCGTGAGTGGGACGTTCGGGATGAACAGGGTCGGCAGGCTGTCCGGGAGCTTGCCCTCGTCGCCCACGGTGGGGATGGCGATCGGGGCCAGCACGGTGACGAGTGTCAGGACGACGATGGCGACGAGGGGCGCCGGGATGGCCTTGGTGACACGGGGCAGCAGCACGATGATCGCGATGCCGACGGCGCCGATCGGCCAGACGAGCCAGTCGACGCCGATGATGTTCGGCAGCTGCGCGGTGAAGATCAGGATCGCGAGGGCGTTGACGAACCCGACCATCACCGACCTCGGAACGAAGCGCATCAGCTTGGCCGCGCCGAGCCCACCGAGGACGAGCTGGAAGACGCCGCCGAGCAGGACGGTGGCGATCAGGTAGTCCAAGCCGTGCTCCTTGACCACGGGGGCGACGACGAGCGCGATGGCTCCGGTGGCGCCGGTGATCATCGCGGCACGTCCGCCGACGAACGAGACGACCACGGCCATCACGAACGCCGAGAACAGCCCGACGCGGGGATCGACGCCCGCGATGATCGAGAACGAGATCGCTTCCGGGATCAGTGCGAGGGCCACGACGAGGCCGGCGAGGACCTCGCGGAGCAGGATCTTCGGGTTCCGCAGGGCGGACAGGACGGTGGGGCTTGCGTGCACCGGAGCCGGTGCGGGCGTGACGGTCGTCACGGTTCTCCTTCGCTGAGGGATTCGGACGCTCGGCGTCCGCGGGGGGAATGTCGTGGGGCGCTTCGTCGCGCGCACTGACCGAGTGCGGCCAGGGACCCGAACCTTCCGCGACGGAAGAGTTGGTCGTGTCCGACTCTAACGCAACGGAAGGGTTGCTGCGCAAGCATCGGTACGATCGGTCGGGACCGGGCAACCGGGCGGAAGGGGTCAGCAGTGACGGATGCGGCAGGAGCATCGACGATGCGGATCGGTGAACTCGCCGACCGGACCGGGCTCTCCATCCGGACTGTGCGGCACTACGACGACGTCGGGCTGCTCCACCCCACCGGACGGACCGAGGGTGGCTTCCGGCTGTACTCCGACGACGACCTGCAACGCCTGCTCGTCATCCGCCGGATGAAGCCCCTCGGCTACTCCCTCGAGCAGATGGCCGAGCTCCTCGGCATCCTCGACGGGCTCCAGGTGGCGGACGGCGTCGAGCGCGACCGGCTGCAGGCGCAGTTCGACGCGTACGTCGTGGACACCGAGGAGCGCCGGGCGAAGCTCGCCCGGAACCTCGAGTGGGCCGACGAGTTCCTCGGCATCCTGCGTCGGCACTGACTCGCTGGCACGGCCCGCAGTACTCGTCGTCAACGACCGACGACGTCCGCTGTCCGGACAGCTCGCACCCGCAGGAAGTCGAGCTTGTCGGCGTCGGGGCCGCTCTCGGGCGTGGAGTAGACGACGAGCTTGATGTCGGAGTCGGGCACGGTGACGACGTCGCAGTCCAGGACCACGTCCCCGACGATCGGGTTGTGGACCGTCTTCACGAGCGACTGGTGGGCCGCGGCTCGTCCTTCGTCCCAGTACGCGGCGAAGCGTTCGCTCTCGTTGCGGAGTCGACCGATGAACGCCCGGAACCCGGCGTCCGCTCCGAGGTTCCCCGCCGTGCGCCGGAGGTCGGCGACGAGCGCGCGTTCGAACGGTTCCGGCCCGCCGTGCGCGGTCGCGATCTCGGCGACGCTGTTGTCGATGAAGGTCTGCACGATCAGGTTCTGTTCGGGGTCCCTGCGAACGGACGGCGCGTCGAACAGGGCCTGCCAGAGCGGCGTGGAGTGCAACAGGGTCCAGTCGGCGGCGAACACGGCCAGCGGCAGGTCACCCATCCGGACCAGCATGCGCTGGACTCCGGGCGGGATGTGGCGGGACACCACACCCGTCCGGGGTGACGCCAGTCCGGCCGCGCGGTGGAACAGGTCCGTCTCGGCACGGTCGAGCTGGAGCGCACGAGCGAGCGCCTGGACGACCTGGGCCGAGGGGGTCCGGGAGCGGCCCTGCTCCAGCCGCATCACGTAGTCGGCGCTGACACCGGCGAGCTGCGCGAGTTCCTCACGGCGGAGTCCCGCCGTCCTGCGCCGACCGTGCGACTCCATCCCGACGTCCTCGGGGGTCAGCCGGCCCCGCCACGATCGGAGGAGATCGCCGAGGGCTTCGACCTGGTCTGTGGACACCCGACCATTCTCCGCGAGTGGACCCGCCGGTGGGTAGGACTGTCCTTCCGTGGCTGGAGATCCCGCAGCGTCGCACGCTGGTCACCTCACCACCACGAGAGGACCGCGAAATGACCGCTACAGCGAACGGGTACGTCACCGTCATCTGGGAGACGAAGGCCAAGGCCGGACGGGAAGACGACCTCAAGACGTTCATCACCGCTGCCGTCACGCCGTCACGCAACGACGCCGGGAACATCGACTACGAGGCACACGAGGTCGACGGTGAGCCCGGTGCGTTCGTCATCTACGAACGATGGGAGAGCCGGGAACACCTCGACGCGCACCTCGGGGCACCGCGCATGCAGGAGCTCGTGCCGCAGATGCTCGAGCTGATCGACGGGTCGATCGAAGACGGCATCACGCTCCTGCGTCCCTTCCGTCCCGCCCGCTGAGACCGACCGAACTCCGGGGGAGAACCATGACGAACACCCTCATCACCGGCGGCAACAAGGGCATCGGCCGAGAAACCGCCCGGCGACTGATCGCGGCCGGGCACACCGTGTGGATCGGCGCCCGCGACACGGATCGCGGTCGGCGAGCCGCCGACGAACTCGGCACCTCGTTCGTGCAGCTCGACGTCACGGACGATGCCTCCGTCGCCGCGGCCGTCGCGACGATCGGTGACCAGGCGGGGCACCTCGACGTGCTCATCAACAACGCCGGCATCCTCGGAGACGTCACCGCACCCGAGGACATGACCGTCGACCAGCTGCGCGCCGTCTACGAGACGAACGTCTTCGGCGTCGTCCGTGTGACGAACACGTTCCTGCCGGTCCTCCGGCGGTCCGCTGCGCCCTCGGTCATCAACGTGACGAGCGGCCTCGGGTCGTTCACGATGATCCACGACCCCGAACGCGTCGAGTCGCAGTACCCGCTCGCGGCCTACGGGTCGTCGAAGACCGCGGTCACGATGCTGACGATGCAGTACGCGAAGACGACGCCGGACGTCCGCTTCAACGCGGTGGACCCCGGCCAGACCGCGACCGAGTTCACCGGTCACCTCGGGCACACCGTCGAGGAGGGCGCGGACGCGGCCGTCAGGGTCGCGACCCTCGGCGCCGACACACCGACCGGCACCGTCACGGATCGCGAGGGCGCCCTGCCCTGGTGACCGCGCGGCGGTCCCCGCGCCGTGACGGACTGGAGGCACGGTGCCAGCTGGCGCCGTGCCTCCAGTCCGTCCGCTGGTCACCTCGCGCGACCGACGCAGGCTTGTTCACCCAACCGACGCATGCGCGTGGCAGGGTGGTCCGGGGCGTCGTCGCCCGCAGCCCAGCCAGCCGCCAGCGGAGCACGATGCCAACACCCGACCTGATGATCGTCACGGACCTCGACGGGACGTTCCTCGACCACCACGACTACTCGTTCGACGCGGCCCTGCCGATGCTGGAACAGCTGCGGGTGGACGACGTCCCCGTGGTGTTCTGCAGCAGCAAGACGCGTGCCGAGATCACGGCGCTGCAGGCCCGCACCGGGCTCGACGGGCACGCGTTCGTCGCGGAGAACGGCGCGGTCGTGGTCGCTCCCGGCGGTCGTGCGCTCGCGGGGCCGTCCGACGGTGACGTCGGCCGGCTGCACGCGGCGCTCGGCCGCATCCGCACCGCACTCGACCTGGGCTTCTCGACGTTCTCGGGCGCGACCGACGAGACCGTCGCAGACTGGACCGGGCTCGACGTCGCAGCTGCGGGCGCGGCCCGGGCACGCGAGGCGTCGGAAGTGCTGCTCTGGCACGCCGGGGACGACGACCGGGCGGACGCGTTCCGCGCGGCGCTCGCCGCGGTCGGCCTCGACCTGGTGCGGGGCGGACGGTTCTGGCACGTGTTGCCGGCGGGGCGCGACAAGGGCACGGCGGTCCGGATGCTCATCGCCGACCACGAGCGCCGGACGGGAACGGTACCGCGCACCATCGGCCTCGGTGACGGCCCGAACGACACCGCGCTGCTCGACGCCGTCGACGTCGCGGTCGTCGTCCGCGGACACGGTCCGGCACCTGGGCCGCTGGCCGACGACCGCCCCGAACGCGTGCACCGCACCACCGCCTCCGGCCCGGAGGGCTGGACCGAGGGCATCGCCCACTTCACCACCCCGTCCGTCAGGAGCCACCGATGAGCGACTTCCACCAGAACGGCGTCATCACGACGTTCCACGACCTCGGTCGCCGCAGCACCGCGAGCCTCGAGGAGGACCTGCGGGGCTTCGCCGAGAAGCGGCCGATGAGCCTGATCCTGCCGGCGCTGTACTCCGAGCTCGAGCGCCCGGCGCTGTCGCGGATCGTCGACGAGCTGGCCGAGGCCGACTGGCTCAGCGAGATCGTGATCGGGCTCGACCGGGCCGACCGGTCCCAGTTCGAGCACGCCCGCGAGTTCTTCTCGCGGCTGCCGCAGCGGCACCGGATCCTGTGGAACGACGGGCCGCGGCTGCGCGAGCTGGACGCCGAGCTGGAGCGCGCGGGACTGGCACCGGGGGAGCCCGGCAAGGGACGGAACGTCTGGTACTGCACCGGGTACGCCCTGGCGTCGGAGCGAGCGGACTGCATCGCCCTGCACGACTGCGACATCACCACGTACGACCGCGGCATGCTCGCCCGGCTGTTCTACCCGGTCGCCAACCCCGCGTTCGACTACGAGTTCTCGAAGGGCTACTACGCCCGGGTCGCCGACGGCCGCATCAACGGTCGCGCCGCACGGCTGCTCGTCGGCCCGCTGCTCCGGTCGCTCCGCCAGGTCTACGGGGAGTCCGAGTACCTGGAGTACCTCAGCAGCTTCCGGTACCCGCTGTCCGGCGAGTTCGCGATGCGCGCGCACGTGCTCAACGGCCTGAAGATCCCCGGCGACTGGGGGCTCGAGATCGGCATGCTCTCCGAGGTCTACCGCGACTACGCGACCCGGCAGGTGTGCCAGGTGGAGATCGCCGACGCGTACGACCACAAGCACCAGCCCCTCGCCGAGGCCGACGGTACCGGTGGCCTCGCCCGGATGGGCAACGACATCGTGCAGTCGCTGCTCCGGAAGCTCGCGACGATGGGGGTCCCGCTCACGTCCGACTCGTTCCGGGTGCTCAAGGCGACCTACTACCGGAACGCGCTCGACATCGTCGAGGTCTACCGGCACGAGGCCGAGATGAGCGGGCTCGCGTTCGACCAGCACGCTGAAGAGGCTGCGGTGGAGCTCTTCACCAAGGCGATCCTCGACGCCGGCGGTGCCTTCACGGCGCGGCCGAACGACAAGCCGTTCATCCCGAGTTGGAGCCGGGTGCGCTCGGCGGTGCCGGACGTGCTCGACCGGCTAAGGGATGCGGTGGAGGCAGACCAGCAGGACTGATCCGGCGCCCAGAGCGCGCGCCCTGGGCGCGAGTCAACTGCGGACGGGAGGCACGGTGCCAGCTGGCCCCGTGCCTCCCGTCCGTCGGTCTGGCGCCGTTCTCAGGCCGCGCCCTGCGGCGTCCAGCCGAGTTCCGGACCCAGCCGTTCGGCGATGTCCGTGATGATCTGCGCGTAGTCGTCGGGCTCGAACGAGAACGGGAGTGCGAAGGCGACCTCGGTGACCGCCTGGTAGCCGACGTCTGCGCGGAGGCGATCCGCGATCTCGGCCGACGTGCCCACCAGGTCGGCGGCGAAGAGCATCCCGGCGGGCCCCATCGGCACGCCGACGCGACCCGAGCGGCTGTCGACGTAGGCACGGTAGCGGGCCTCTTGCTCGGCGGTCGCGGTGTCGGTCGGGATGACGACCAGGCCCTGCGAGACGCGGGCGGCAGCGGGGTCGGGGTGGACGGCGAGGTAGGCGTCGATCTGGGCGCGCTGGTTCGTGGCGAAGTCGGTGCCGACCTCGCTGCGGGTGACGCTCGAGGTGAGCAGGTGGAAGCCGTTCTCACCCGCCCAGACGGCCGACTTCGTGCTGCCGGTGCCGTACCAGATCCGGTCGACCAGGCCGGCGCTGTGCGGCTGGACGGTGCTCGCGAACTCCTCGATGCCGCGGCGTTCGACGGTCTCGGTGGCCGTCACCGGGTCACCGCGCACCAGGTCACGGAAGCGCAGGAGCCGGTCGTTGCCGAGGTCCTCGTGCTCCAGGGTGTCGGGGTAGATCGCGTCGCGGTACAGGTCGAAGTGCATCGGCGTGCCGACCGAGAAGCCCGGGTTCAGGCGGCCGCCGAGCAGGACGTCGACCGTGCTGAGGTCCTCCGCCAGCCGGAAGGGGTTCTCCGCGCCGAGCGGGGTGACGGCGGTGCCGAGGTCGATGCGCGAGGTGCGCTGCGAGGCGGCGGCGAGCACCGCGACGGGGGAGGAGATGCCGTGCTGCAGGTGTCGGTGGCGGAGCCAGGCGCTGTCGAAGCCCAGGGCCTCGGCGCGCTCGATCACCCGCAGGGTGTCCTCGTGGCCCTCCGACGGTCGGGCGGGGTCGAACGACCCGATCGTCAGGAAACCGAGACGTTGCAGGGGAGTTCCGTCGAGGGGCATGGGTCGATCGTGCCAGACCATCGGGTGGATGGCAGGGTGGATCCGTGCACATCACCCTGGCTTCCGCGACCGACATCGTCATCTCCGGCATCCGGTTCCCGGAGGGGAACCGCTGGCACGACGGACGGCTCTGGTACTCGGACATGCACACCGGTGAGGTCTTCTCGGTCGACCCTTCCTCGACCGACGGCCCCCGGCTCGAAGCCACGGTCGCGGGGCAGTCGTCGGGACTCGGGTGGCTGGCCGACGGACGGCTCATCATCAGCTCGATGGAGTCCCGCACGGTCGTCGCCGTCGAGCCGGACGGCAGCACCTCGGTGTTCGCCGACCTGTCCACGAGCGAGTCGTCGCTCGTGAACGACCTGGTCGTCGATGCCCAGACCGGCCGGACCTACATCGGTGCCTTCGGCTACGACCTGTACGCGGGCGAGGAACTGCGACCCGGCCCGCTCTACGTGATCGATCCCGACGGCTCCGTCCGCCTCGCGGCCGAGGGCCTGGTGTTCCCGAACAGCGCCAACATCCTGCCCGGCACCCGGACCCTGGTGGTCAGCGAGACGTGGGGCGGCCGGCTCACCGCGTTCGACATCGAGGACGACGGTTCGCTGACCGGGCGGCGCGAGTGGGCAGCCCTGCCCGGCGGTGTGACCCCGGACGGCAGCACCGTCGACCGTGACGGCGCGATCTGGGTCTGCTCGGTCGACACGGGGGAGTTCCTGCGGGTCGTCGAGGGCGGCGAGGTGACGGACCGCATCGACGCCCCCGGGGAGTGCGCGATCGACTGTGCGCTCGGTGGCGAGGACGGTCGCACCCTCTACCTGGCGACCGCCGACAGCTACGACCCGGCCGTGACGGCGACGACGCGCGCCGGTCGGATCAGTTCGGTGCGGGTCGAGGTGCCGGGGTGGTGAACGCGAGCGACCTCGCCGAGGCCACGCGTCGCGCCGAGTACTAACGTCTGACACCCGCGGCCGGGCAAGCGGCTCGGCGTCGACGCGCGTCCGCTCGGTGCGAGGTTGTACGCCTGGTGCGAGGCGGCAGGGTCACACCAGGCGTACAACCTCGCACCAGGCGACAGGGGGACACGCCCGCCACCCCGCGCACCCGCGTCACCCGCACCCCTCCCGGTACGGCAGACTCGACGGACAAGCATCCAGGAGTGATCGTCATGTTCGTCGCCGCCATCGTCTTCCTCGTCATCGCGCTCGTCGCGCTCTTCTTCCGGACACGGACCTACACCACCCCCGGGCGGCCCGCCACGCCGGGCCGAGAGGCACGCCCCGCAGTCCCCACCCGTCGCCCGAACCGCATCGCCACGTGGACCGCAGCCGCGGCCGGAGTCCTGTTCGTCGGGCTCACGCTCGGCAGCACCCTGTACGCCCAGGACACCGGTGAGTCGAAGGTCCAGGTGGACATCTCCGGCAACATCGTCGGGCAGACCACGGACTCCGGGTTCCACTTCAAGGCGCCGTGGGCCACGCTGCACACGTTCAACATCCGGAACCAGACCGTCACCTACATCAACGCGGTGAACGGCTCCGACTCGGACAACAACGGCAACGTGCGCTCCGGCCCGTTCGTCACGGTGCAGGACCAGGACGGCGTCTCCTCGAACGTCAGCCTCAACCTGCAGTACAGCATCGACGCGAAGTCGGTCACCGACATCTACCGGTCGTACAAGACCGAGGAGAACTTCAAGACGCAGTTCATCGGCAACTCGGTGCGCAGCGTCGTCCGGCAGGTCCCGAACGACTTCACGACCATCGAGCTGATCACCAAGCGGGGCACGGTCGAGAAGGCGATGATCCAGGCACTCGAGACGCGCTGGAAGGGCTCGGGCGTGCACGTCGACAACTTCGCCCTGCAGGAGATCACCCCGCCGAAGTCGGTCATCGACGCCTACGCCACGGCGCAGCAGGCGCAGATCCAGGTCACGAAGGAGCGCGCGCTCCTGGATGCGAAGAAGGTGCAGGCACAGCAGCAGGTCGCCGAGGCGCAGGGTCAGGCCGACGCCAACGAGGTCCTCAACGAGCACCCGCTCTCCGACGCCGCCCTCAAGCAGCGGGAGATCGAGGCCCTCAAGAGCGCCGGCGACAACGGCTCGCTGATCGTCGTGCCGCAGGGCACGGACAACATCCTCAGCCTGCCGGGGACCTCTGGCTCGAAGAGCAAGTAACGCTCGCCGAGACGCCGCCCATTCGGCGAGACGCCTCAGTTTTCGGCGGCGTCTCGCGCACGGGGCGGCGTCGAGGGAACACGACGGCGTCTTCCGAACCTGAGACGCTCGCCGAGACGGACGGGAGGCACGGTGCCAGCTGACACCGTGCCTCCTGTCCGTCCGCGTGGCGGGGTCCAGGGCCCCGCTCAGGCTGCGCCGTGACTGGCGCGGCTGCGCCGCGAGAGCGAGTCGATGATGACGGCCAGCAGCAGGACCGCGCCCGTGATCATGTAGCGGATCGACGAGTCGAGGCTCAGCAGGGTGAGCCCGTTCGAGATCGACTGGATCACGATGATGCCGAGCAGCGCCGACCAGGCGCTGCCTCGGCCACCGAACAGGCTGGTCCCGCCGATGACGGCTGCGGCGATCGCGTTGAGGTTCGTGTCACCGGCGCCGGACGACAGGCTCGCCGAGTTGAGGCGGGCGGCCGCGAGGATCCCGCCGACCGTGGCGAAGAGCGAGGTGAGCATGAACACCGAGATGTAGATGCGGTTCACCCGGATGCCCGAGCGTCGAGCGGCTTCGACGTTGCCACCGACGGCGAAGACCGAACGGCCCCACCGGGTGCGCTTGAGCACGAAGTTCATCAGCACGACCAGCACGACGAAGAACACGAACGAGGTGCCGGTGCCGAAGTCGCGCGACAGGTACCAGACCATCAGGGCGAGGCCGAGGAACAGCGCGACGGACTTCACGATGGTCAGGGACACCGCACCGGTGGACAGGCCGGCGCGGCGACGGCGAGCGGCGCGGCGCATCTCGGTGAAGAACAGCCCGCCGGCGGCCAGGACGGCGAGCAGGTACGCCAGCCACGGCGGCAGGTACGAGGCCGAGGCGAACTGCACGATCGGCGAGTCGTACGGCAGGTTGATCGAGCCGTTCGGCCCGAGGATGAGCAGCTGCAGGCCGAGGAACCCGAGCAGTCCGGCGAGCGTGATGACGAAGCTCGGCACCCCGAAGCGGGTGAACAGCAGACCGTAGAGCAGACCGGCGGCGGCCCCGACGGCGAGGGCGACGGTGATCACGAGCCACAGCGGCCAGCCGAGCGTGGTGAGCCCCTGGCCGAGGATCGCGGCGGAGAGCCCGCTGACGCTGCCGACGGACAGGTCGATCTCGCCGAGCAGCAGCACGAGCACGATGCCGATCGCGATGGTGCCGACCGCGGCACACTGCAGGGCGAGGTTGACCAGGTTGCCCGGGGACAGGAAGTCGGGGGAGAGCGCCTGGAACACCGCCCAGATGACGACCAGCCCGACGACCACGGGCAGCGAGCCGATGTCACCGCCGCGGACCCGTCGGACGAACGCCTTCGCCGCGCCACCGATCCCCTGGTCACGCAGGAGCCGCTCGTCCTGCAGGTCCGCGGCTGAGGGCGTCGGGGTCGCTGCGGTGAGGGTCTCGTCGGTCTTGCTCATGCGGAGGTCTCCTGCTCGGTCCGGGCGGCGGCGCGACGGGTGACCGCGTTGTCGGTGGCGCCGGTGATGGCCGCGATGATCTCCTCGTAGGAGACGTCGTCGATGCGGAACGTGCCGTTGTTGCGACCGAGCCGCAGGACCGCGACCCGGTCGGCGACGGCCTGGACGTCCGCGAGGTTGTGGCTGATGAGGACGACGCCGAGACCGCGCTCGCGCAGGCGTTCGACGAGGTTGAGGACCTCGGCGGTCTGCGCGACACCGAGTGCGGCGGTCGGCTCGTCGAGGACGACCACCTGCGGGTCGCCGATCAGCGAGCGGGCGATGGCCACGGTCTGCCGCTGCCCACCGGACAGCGACGCGATCGGGATCCGTACCGACGGGATCCGGGCGGCGAGCTGCTGGAGGAGCTCCCACGAGCGGCGCTCCATCTCCTCTTCGTCGAGGAACGGGTGGGCGATCTCACGGCCGAGGAACAGGTTCGAGACCACGTCGAGGTTGTCGGCGAGGGCGAGGTCCTGGAAGACGGTGGCGATGCCGAGCGTCTGCGCCGCCGCGGGGTTCGGGACGGTGACCTCGTCGCCGCCGAACGTGATCGTGCCGCCGTCCGGCGTGTAGACCCCGGCGAGGATCTTCACGAACGTCGACTTGCCGGCGCCGTTGTCCCCGACGATGGCGACCACCTCGCCCGGGTACACGTCGAAGTCGATCTCGCTGAGGGCCTGGACGGCGCCGAACCGCTTGGTGATCCCGCGCAGGGACATCACCGGTTCGGCGGAGGGGTGTGCTGCTGGTGACGCGTTGCTCACGGGTGTCGTGCTCACGGGTGTCGTCCTCGATCGGTGAGGCCCGCCCGGTCCGCAGTCGGACCGGGCGGGCAGAGGGGGGTCGGACCTACTTGATGCCGGCGCTGTCGCAGGCTGCCTCGTACTGCGCGGTGCAGATCTTCGACACCTCGTACAGGCCGTCCTCGACCACCGTCGACTGGACGTTGTCCGTGGTGACGGCGACCGGGTCGAGCAGGGTCGACTGGACGCTGGCGCCCCCGGCGGTGTCGACGGTCGTGTCGCCCTTCGGGGTCTCGCCCTTCGCGAACTGGATCGCGAGGTCGGCGGCCTTCGACGCCTCGGGCTTGAAGGCCTTGTAGACGGTCATGTACTGCTCACCGGCGAGGATCCGCTGGATGCCCGCGAGCGAGGCGTCCTGCCCGGTGACGGGCGGGAGCTCGGTGACGCCGGCCGACTTCAGGGCCGCGATGACGCCGCCGCCGGTGTCGTCGTTCGCCGCGTAGACGCCGGCGATCTTGTCCTTGCCGAGCTTGCTGATCTGGCCGGCTGCCCAGTCCTGTGCCTTGGCGGGGTCCCATCCGGGGGTGTCGTACTCGGCGAGCACCTCGTACCCGCTGTCGTCGATGACCGAGTGCGCACCCTTCTTGAACTGCGACGCGTTGTTGTCGGTCGGGGAGCCGTTCACCATGATGATGCCCGAGCCCTCCGGCACCTTCTTCGCCTTGAGGGCGTCGACGAGGGCCTGGCCCTGGAGCTCACCGACCTTCTCGTTGTCGAACGAGATGTAGTAGCTCAGGTCGGGGCTGTTGATGAGCCGGTCGTAGGAGATGACCGGCACCTTCTTGGCCTTCGCCTGCTGGACGATGGACGCTGCTGCCTCGCCGTCGAACGGGTCGAGGACCAGCACCTTGACGCCCTGCGTGAGCATCGACTGGGCCTGCTGCAGCTGCTTCGACGCGTCGCCGTCGGCGTTCGCGTAGATGACCGAGCAGCCGCTGCACTGGCGCTTCACCTCGGCGGTGAAGAGCGGACGGTCGGCGCTGGCGTAGCGGGCGGTGACGGAGTCGGGCAGGAGCAGGCCGATCTTGGCCTTCGACGCGTCTCCGCCGCCTCCGCCGGAACCGGTCCCGGCGTCCGCGCCGTTGGAACAGCCCGCCAGGGTGGTGATCGCGAGCAGCAGGGCGCTGACGCCCAGCATGGCTCGTGTGGTGGATTTCTTCATTGAAACGTCCTCCAACAGTGGACCGCCCCCATCGGCGGTGCCCTGAGTGTGACAGCGAGCGTTCTTGGCTGCAAGAGTTGAACACAAGGACCGCGGGCCGTGACGAAAACGTTATCCGGCGGGCGCGGGGCGGCTCGGCGGGCACGGCGTGGAGCGGCCCGGCCGGCACGGCCCGAGTCGGCTTCGCCTAGCGTGCGCGCGTCACGTCCACGGCTTCGATCGCCAGCGCCAGCGCGCCGGTCACCGCGGCCTTCTCACCGAGCTGCCCCTGCACCACGTCCGGCGTGCCGTCGACGTCCACGATCAACGACGACTCGAGGGCGTGCCGCATCGGACCGAGCAGGAGTTCCCCGGCACGCGCGAACTCGCCCGTGACCACGACCCGCTCGGGGTCGAGGACGTTGCAGAGCCCCACCGCCGCGGAGCCGATCGCCCGCCCCGCGTCGGCGACCGCCCGCATGCACACCTGGTCGCCGCCCATCGCCCGGAGGATCAGGTCCGCCAGCTTCAGGGTGCCGACCTCGTCGCGGACGCCCTCGAGCACGGCGGGCGCTCCGGCGACCGCTTCGAGGCAGCCGCGGTTGCCGCACCGGCACAGGGGCCCGTTCGGCAGCACGGGGGTGTGCCCGAACTCGCCGGCGATGCCGTGGTGCCCGCGGAACAGGTGTCCGCCGAGCACGAGTCCGGCGCCGACGCCGTTCCCGACGTCGAGCGTCACGACGGTGTCGCGGCCACGGGCCGCCCCGCTGCGGTGTTCGGCCAGGGCGGCGAGGTTGGCGGAGTTGTCGACCTGCACGGGCTTGTCCATCCGGCGGGCGAGGGACCGGCCGAGCGGGATGCCGTCCCAGCCGCGCAGGATCCCGCCGCGCGCCGTCATCCCGGTCCGGGCGTCGATCGGGGCGGCGACGGCGAGGCCGACGGAGAGGACCTCGTCCATCGACGACTCGATGGACTCCACCATGTCCAGCACGAGCAGCGCGGTCTTGTCGAGCTCGGCGTCCGCCCGGTGGTCCCGCGCCAGGGGCATGTGCCGCTCGGCCAGGACGGTGCCGTTGAGGTCCGACAGTGCCAGCCGCAGGTGCCGCGGGGAGACGTGCACCCCGGCGACGAGCCCGAGGCCGTGCGGCAGGGTCACGCGGAGCGCCCGTCGGCCGCTCGAGGTGCTCGGCGTCGCGTGCAGGGCACCGGTCGCGACGAGTTCCTTGACGATGTTCGAGACGGTGGCGGGGGAGAGGCCGGTGACGCCGGCGAGCTCGACCTGCGTCAGCCCGCCGTGACGCTTCACCGCGCTGACGACCCGGCCCCGGTTGGCTTCACGCAGTGAAGCTTGGTTCCCCGGACTGCGGCGCGGCTCTGACACGGGGACAGCGTAACGGGCGGGTCCGGAACGCTCGCCGTGACGGACTGGAGGCACGGTGCCAGCTGGTGACGGGCCTCCAGTCCGTGCCCGGCCACGTCCACGGCCCGCAGTCGCCGTCAGACGCGTCGCGCGGTCCGGTCGAGGCGCGGGGTCGGGATGCCCAACGCGCCGGCGGTGCGGCGGACGTCCTCGAGGACCGCCAGGGGTTCGGCGGCGGCGGGATCGTCGTGTGCCGCGAGGCTCGCGCGGGCGATCGGCACCAGTGCCGTGGCCGCGGCGACGAGGGTCGCCGTCGTCACCGGCCGTCGGACGGGCAGCGTCGAGGAGCGGTGTCGGGAGAGGTCGACGCCCCGCGCCTCGAGGACCGGGAGGAGCTCCCGGCCGGTCAGGAACGCGTCGCGGAGCGCGTGCCGATCCCCGATCATCGTCGCCATGCCGCCGCTGCGCAGCGCCGCGGAGAACATGCCGGCGTCGAGCACGAAGTGCAGCCACAGCCAGCCACGGATGTCGTCCTCGTCCTGCACGGTGAATCCCGCCCGCTGGAACACCGACCGCACCAGCTCCCGCCGGTCCGGAGCCGCGCCGGTCGTCCCGAGCCGGATCGACCGGAGGACGGCACCGTGCAGGACCCCGTCGGCGTCGAACCCGCCGCCGGCACCCGGGAACCCGAACAGCACCCGGTCCGCGGTGAGCGGGGCGACCGCGGCGAGGGGCTCGTCCCACACGTTGCCGAGGACCAGCACGGTGGCGTCGCCGATGCACGGTGCGAGGGTGGCCACGGCCTCCTGCAACCGGTGGTGGCCCACGCTGAGGACGACGAGGTCGTACGCGTCGTCCGTCCCGATCGACTCGAGCAGTCGCGTGGTCGACGTCGATCGGGCCCGCCGCCCCAGGGGACCGCGGCGGCCGTCGATGACATCGGTCTGCACGGTGTCGCCGTACTCGGCAGCGCGGCCGGGCCGCACCAGGTGGTCGACGTGGTGCCCGGACTGCTGGAGGGCCTGGCCGTAGATCGTCGCGACGACGCCCCGTCCGAGCATGAGGATCCGCATCAGGCACCTGTCCGCTAGTCTGGAGACGATCTCCACTTGGAAGATATGGAGATTGTTTCCACTTGTCAAGGAGTTCCCGTGCCGGTCGAGAAGCCGCTGCCTGCCGAGAAGCCGTTGCGCGCCGACGCCCGCCGGAACCGCGACGCGATCGTCGCCGCGGCGCGGACGGCGTTCGAGCGCGACGAACAGCTCCGGTTCGACGACTTCGCCGGACGCGCGGGAGTCGGCGTCGGCACCCTGTACCGACACTTCCCGACGCGTGAAGCCCTGGCGGCAGCGGTCTACCGGGGCGAGGTCGAGGCGCTCTGCCGGCGCGCTCGTGACTCGACACGCCCCGCGGGTGAGGGCCTCGACGACTTCCTGCGCGGGTTCGTGGAGTACGTGGTCGACCACGCGGCACTCGCGCGCACCCTGGCCGCCGTCGTCGACGCCACCACGCAGGCCGAGGGCGGGGGCGAACTGGAGCGCACGCTCGCCGAGCTGATGGCGCGCGCGACCGCTGACGGCACGATCCGGGCCGACGTCGCCCCCGGGACCGTGCTCATGCTGCTCCACGGCATCGGGGCCGGGATCGACCGCCCCGGGTGGGCGGCGGACGCCCGAGTCGCCGCCGACCTGATCTCCCGGGGGCTCCGGGTCCGCTGAGGCACGACCGCCGGCGCGGCCGCGTCGGCGGTCCGTCAGCGCAGTCGTGTGCCCGCAGTGCTGCGGGCGCGGAGCAGCACGGCCGCGGTGCCAGCCGCGGCCAGCAGGACGAGCGCCCACGCGACGGTGGCGACCATGCCGGCGGGGTGGACCACCGACTGTCCGACCGCGGCCTGCACGGTGAGGAGCACGGTACCCGCTGCCCACGCGACGGCGACGACGACCACGATCCGCACCTGCGTGATCGGCTGGGCCAGCCACGGCAGGCGTCGACCCGCGGCGGCGAGGACGAGTGCCACCAGTGGGAGCACCTGCAGGGCGTGCATGCCGATGAAGTGGGCGACCCGGTAGTCGCCCCCGACGGTGCTCCACCCGAGCAGCGGTACCCCGGGGCCGCCATCGGCGATCCCGACCGTGTGGGCGCCGACGATCCCGTCCGGGGCGGCGAGCTGGGTGGGGGTCGGGCCGGTCATGAGGAACGCCACACCGATGCCGCCGAGGGCGATGACGGCACCGGCACGGACGGCGACCGTCAGCGCGGGGGTGGGCAGCCGCAGGAAGAAGAGCGCGATCGAGGTGATGAACGTGCAGAGGTACAGCGTCGTGATCGCCGTCGCCATCACGCCCCAGACGACGACGTGCACGCTGTTCGACACGTTGAAGTGACTCGTGGTGCCGGTCGCGGCGGCCCAGACGATGAGCACCTGTTCCACCACCAGGGCCACGGCCACCACGGTGCCGAGTCGTCGCGCCAGCGTCCGCCACTTCGGCAGGTGGGCGATGAGCCATGCCCAGGTGACGGCGTAGAGCAGGATCGAGAGTGAGAACTTCAGGGGCTTCGTCCACGCCGGCGCCCCCAGGACGGTCCGGGGATCCACGACGAGTCCGACGAGGCAGATCGCGGTGGACACGAGCATCAGGCCGGCCACGGCCATCAGTGCCGGGTGCCACGCCACCGCGCGGCGCACTGCGGCGATCACCGGACCACGCTCCGGGCGTGCAACAGGGCAGCCGCCACGACGTCGGCGGTGGGTGTCGGGTGCAGGCCGAAGGTCCGCTCGAACGCCGACGAGTCGAACACGTACGGCTCGGTGTACTGGTACCGCAGTTCGAGCGTCTCGCGGGCGGAGACGTTGAACAGCGCACCGAAGCGCAGTGTCGCCGACGACATCACGGCGGTGCGGGCCGCCGGGACCCCGGCGAGCTCGACGTACTGCCGGCCGGTCAGCGCCGGGGCGGTCGGCAGGTGCCAGGTGCGGCCCTTCGCGCGCTCGTCGGTGCCGAGGACCACGAGCGCGTCCCCGATGTCGGTCGTCGCGGTGAGGGAGTGCGGCTGGTCGGCGTCGAGCAGCCAGGTCGGGCGCTTGCCGGCGGTGATCCGGTCGAGGACGAAGCCGTTGAAGACGCTCGTCGTCGCCCCTGGGCCGGTGAAGTCGGCGCTCCGACCGATGGTGACGGCCAGTCCGCGGTCGGACGCGACTCGGAGCCGCTCGAGGGCGGCCGCGCGCACGGCACCCTTCCGGCCGGAGGGGTTGATCGGGGTGTCCTCGGTCATCGGCCCGGTGACGCGGCCGTAGGCGTAGACGTTGTCGAGGTACACCAGGTGGGTGCCCTCGGCCAGGGCTGCCTCGACGGTGTTGTCGATGATCCTCGGCCACTGGTCGGCCCAGATCGTCGACGAGTACGGCAGTCCGGCGACGAGGTACGCGACGCCGGCTCCGTGCAGTGCGCGGCGGACGGCGGTGGGGTCGAGCAGGTCGGCGATGACGTGGTCGGCGGTGGCGTTGGCGCTCTCGCTCTCGTTGTTGCCTGCCGTTGCTGGTGTCGACGGGCGCCGGCCGACGGACACGGCGGCGACGTCGTGCTCGCGGAGGGCTCGGAGCGTCTCGCGCCCGACGACACCGTTGCCGCCCAGGACGACGTGCACCGGAGCGCTCATGCGCCGGCCTCGTCCGTGGTGCTGACCGGGAACAGGTCGTGGGTGGCGTCCTGCTGCGCCAGGCGCCGCAGGCCCGCGAAGAGCGGATCGCCGAGGACGGTGCCGATCACCATCAGCTCCGCCATCGCGGTCCGGCCGTCGCGGTCCTGCAGCGCGGCGACGTCGGCACGTGCCGCGCTCGCCGCTGCCGACACGTAGGCGTCGAGGTAGTCGTCCGGGGCGTCGAACCCGATGGTGCGCAGGCCGTCGAGCGCGCGAGCCGCGGTCTCGAGTCCGGGGTTGTCCGACGTCGCGCACCAGTCGGCGGCCGACACCCGTTCCTCGATACGGGCACGGGCCTCCGGGGTCGCTTCGGACTCGGGTGACCGCGGGGTGGTCATCGCGTACTGGGCGACGGCGAAGACCTCGGCCAGCGGTGCGGCCTCGGCGTCGAGGACGGCCAGGACCTGCTTCGTGACGGCAACCGAGAGCCCGCCGGTCTCCAGGAGCGCCCGCACGAGCCGGACCCGTTCGACGTGCCGGTCGTCGTAGGCGGTCTGGTTCGGCGCCGACTTCTCGCCAGGGGGCAGGAGGCCTTCGCGTTGGTAGTACTTGACGGCGGTGACCGGCGTGGACGCCGCTCGGGCAAGTTCGGATACGCGCACTATCGGAGAGTAACGCTATCCATGTGCGGACCACAAGAGCACGAACCTGGCAGTCCACCGGTGCATGTGCGCGAACCCGCACGCGGGCCGCTGGCATGTCATACTCAGCGAAGCAGCACGACCGGCCGTCGGCCGGTCCCTGCTCGCAGGGATTCGTCTCCTGCACTTGCCGCTCCCAGCAGGTCGAGCACCACGTCCCCGGTCGATGCGCCGCGCCCCTTCCCCGGGTGCGGCTGCCGGCAGCTCATCGAGCTGTCCGCCCGACGTGGTCGACGCAGATCCGACGTTCGACGTCGCAGAGAGCACACCATGAAGAAGATCATCACCGCCTCGATCATCGGCGCATCCGGCGTGGCACTCCTCCTCGGGGGCGCGGGCACGTTCGCGCTGTGGAACTCCAGCGCCGAGACCGCGGGCGGCACCATCGTCGCCGGAGCGCTCTCGATCAAGCCGACGACACAGACGGCGAGCTGGACCGTCAACGGCGGGTCACCGCTCTCGACCCTGGACGGCTACCCGATCGTTCCGGGCGACGTCGTCACCTACTCGCAGGACATGGTCGTCACCGCGAACGGCAAGGGCCTGAAGGCGACGCTGGCCGTGGACCCGGCCTCGGTCGAGGCCACCTCGACGTCGGCCCCTGCAGACGTGGCACTGGCGAAGTACCTGTCGGCGAACGCGGTGCTGACCGCGAGCGGTGACGGCATCTCCGGTACGGCGGCTCCGTACACGGTCACCGGGCAGACCGGCACCCAGCAGGACATCACGGTCGGTGTGACCATCGCGTTCCCGAAGAGCACCACCGCCGGTGTCGAGGACGGCACGCAGAACGGGTCGGTCGACCTCGACGCGATCGCCGTGACCCTGACCCAGTCGTGACCCGTCGGCGTCGGGGGGCCGTGATGGCCGGGTGGCCGACGGCGACGTTGCTCGCAGTCGCCGTGGTGGGGGTCGCGACGGTCGTCGTGCTCTCGACCGACGGCGGCACGTTCGCACTCCTCGACGCCCGGTCGTCCACCGAACCGGCGACGATCACCTCGGGGTCGGCGGACCTGTCGCTGAGCAGCCTCGCGTTGCCCACGGCACCGCTCTGGCCCGGGGCCACCGAGTTCGGCGTGGTCACCGCGACGAACACCGGCGACGTGCCGCTCGACCTCGACATCGTGATGGGGCGCGTCCCCGTCGCGACCGCCACCGCCTCCGCCGTCCGCAGCGACCTGCGGGTGACGGCCGGACCGGCCGCGTCCGCGTCGGTCTGCCGGTCCGGCAGCGTGCGTCCCACCTGGTCCGGCACCCTGGACTCGACCGAGCCACGGTCCGCGGGCGTCGCGCTGCGCCCGGGCGCGGCCGTCGTCCTGTGCCTCGCCGTCGCGATGCCCGCCGACGCGGCTGCGTCGCAGCAGGGCCTCAGCACCGACTTCACCACCACCATCAGCGGGACGCAGGCACGGTCATGACCGACAGCACGCGGCGCCGACGGGTCCTCCTGCTCGGTGCGACGGCCGCAGCGGTCGTCGCGCTCGAGCTCGTGAGCGGCGGGACCGCCTGGGCCTCGTGGACCGCCCCGGCCCAGGTCGTCCGAGCGACCGCGACCACCGGGTCCGTCGCCGTCGGCATCCGCGGCGGCGAGGGCATCGCCACGACGTACTCCTCGGCCGCCCTGTCGCACGGTGCGACCGTGACGGTCCTGAACTCGGGCTCCGTCCCCGCGACCACCTCGCTCGCACTCAGCGCGACCGCCGGATCCGCGTTGTCCGGCGCGCTGCGGGTCGACGTCTGGCACCCGACGACCGGCAACCCCTGCTCGGGCTCCCCGTCGACCGCTGCGACCACCGGGACCGGCACGACGATCGCACCCGTGGTCGCGTCGCTGGACGCCGGTGGCAGCACCTCGTACTGCGTGCGGACCTCGGTCGGCCAGGGGCAGCGTTTCGACCTCTCCGGAGGCGCGACCACACTCGACGCGACCGTCACCGCCCGGCAGGGGGCCTGGACGGGCACCGCACACGCCCGTGCGACGCAGACGGTCGCCGCCACCGTGACGCCGACGATGCCGTCGAAGGCCGGCGAGACCGACAGCCGCATCGCGCTCACGTGGGGAGCCCCCGCGGACACGGTCGGCATCGGTTCGTACGCCGTCTACCGGGACGGCGTCCTGGTCGGCACCACCCCGGCGTCCGTCCGGTCCTTCACCGACACCGGCCTCCAGGTCTCCACCTACTACGCCTACACGGTCCGCGCGGTCGCCTCCGGAGCCGCGGGTCACGTGTCACCGCCGTCGCCGGGCGTGCAGCACGCCACCGGGTGGTTCACCTCGACCGGCCGGTACGCCCTGCAGAACGACGCCACCGGGAAGTGCATCGCGGCCGGCGGGACCACCTCCGGGTCGCCACTCACCACGACGACCTGCTCGACCAGTGCGACGCAGACGTGGCGGTTCACGCCGGAGGACGCCTGGCTGCGGGTCAGCTCGTCGTCGAACACGTCGCTCTACTGGGACGCCCCGAGCGACCGGTCCGCGGTGCTCCGTCCGGACAACGACATCAGCGCCCAGAAGTGGACGGCCGAACCGGTCGGGGCGGGCAGCGGACTGTTCCGGTTCCGCAACCGGAACGACCTCTGCCTGACGGCGGCGGGCGGGTACGGGACCACGCACGCGATGACCGTGGCTGACTGCGGCACGTCGGGACTCCAGCTGTTCTCCCTCCGGGCGACGTCGTGACGGACACCCTGCCGGAGCCGGAGGCTGCTCGGTGGTCGAGCGGCCTCCGGCTCGCGGGGCAGACCGCCGCGGTCCTGCTCCTCCTGGTCGTCGTGGGCATCGCCGCGCTGGCGATCGTGGTCCCGCGGATCACCGGCTCCGTCCCCCTGACCGTGCTCACGAGCTCGATGGAGCCCGGGATGCCGCCGGGCACCCTCGCCGTCGTGCGTCCCGTGGACCCGGCGGACATCGGCGTCGGCGACATCGTCACCTACCAGATCCGTGTCGACCGGCCCGGTGTGATCTCGCACCGGGTGGTCGCCGTCGCCATCGGCGCGGACGGCCGCCGACTGTTCACCTTCAAGGGTGACAACAACTCCGCGGCCGACCCCGAGCGGGTCGTCGCTGAACAGGTCATGGGCCGGGTCTGGTACTCGATCCCCGGCCTCGGGTTCGTGAACACGACAGTCGCCGGCAACGCGCGCGCCTGGCTCGTACCGACCCTCGGCGCCGCGATGATCGGCTACGCCCTGCTGCTGGGCGTCCGGGCGTTCGCCGTCAACGGAGCCCGCGGAACGTCGCGCGGACGTCGGCGACGAGCAGCTCCGGTTGCTCGAGCATCGCGAAGTGCCCGCCGCGCGCGACCTCGTTGAAGAACACCAGGTCGGTGTAGCGGCGCTCCGCCCAGCGGCGTGACCGGCGGACGTACTCGCCCGGCATGATGCTCAGGCCGACGGGCAGGGTGAGCGGTTCCTCGATGGTGCCGGGCGTGGCCCAGCCGGTGCGGGTCGCCTCCCAGTACATCCGCGCCGAGGACGCAGCGGTGTTCGGCAGCCAGTACAGCATGACGTCGTCGAGGATCTCGTCGAGCGGGAAGAGCCGTTCCGCGTCGCCGTGTTCGTCGTGCGAGCCGCCGACGTCCTGGAACATCGCGTAGATCCACGACGCCAGCCCGACGGGGGAGTCCGCCAACGAGTACCCGATCGTCTGCGGGCGGGTCGACATCTGTTGCGAGTAGGCGGACAGCTGCTGCCAGTAGTACCCGCTCTCCTGCAGCATGACCTGCTCCTCGGGCGAGGCCTCGCGGGCCTCGTCGGCCGTCGGCATGAAGAGCGCCATGTTGAGGTGGATGCCGGCGAGACCGATGTCCTCGGCGGACTGGAGTGCGGCGAGCTCGGCGGTGACGGTGGCACCGAGGTCACCGCCCTGGGCGAACCAGTCCGTGTACCCGAGCCGGGACATCAGCGCCGACCAGGCCTTCGCGGTGCGGGCGGTGTTCCACCCGGTCGTGGTGGGCTTCCCGGAGAACCCGAATCCGGGCAGGCTCGGGATCACGAGGTGGAAGGCGTCCGCCGCGTCACCGCCGTGCGCGACGGGGTCGGTCAGCGGGCCGATCGCGTGCCGGAACTCCAGGACCGAGCCGGGCCAGCCGTGGGTGAGGAGGAGCGGACGCGCCCCGGGGACCGAGGACCGCACGTGCAGGAAGTGGACGTCGAGCCCGTCGATCCGGGTCGTGTGCTGGCCCCAGGAGTTCAGCAGGGCCTCGGTCCGGCGCCAGTCGTAGGCGGTCGCCCAGTGGTCGACGAGCGCGCGGACCTTCTCGAGGCGCGGGCCCTGCGAGGTGTCGTCGACGGTCTGGGCGTCGGGCCAGCGGGTCGTGAGCAGGCGCTGGCGCAGGTCGTCGAGGTCGGCCTGCGGGGTGTCGATGGTGAACGGGGTGATCGCTGCGGTGTCCGGCATGGGGTCCTCGTGTCTGCGTCGTGAGCGATTCGATCTCGCTTCCAGATGATCTTTGCACAAGACGATCTTGTTGCGGTACGGTCTCCACCATGGACAGTCCGACGCCGACCGATGTGCTCCCGGAGATCGACTGGGGCGCCGACGGGATCGAGACCGAACTCGGGTGGGCCCTGCCGCTGGCCTTCCAGGGCTTCACTCGGCTCGGCAGTGTGGCGGTCGCCGACGTTCCTGGTGGTCCCCGCGGGTACCAGGTGCTCGTCGCGATCACCACCGAGGAACCGTCGTCACAGCTCGGGCTCGCGCAGCGCCTCGGGATCGACAAGACCCAGATGACCTACATCGTCGACGCGCTCGAGTCGGGCGGGTTCGTCGAGCGCCGCCCGGCCCCGACCGACCGTCGGGTCCGGCAGGTCCACCCCACCGACGCCGGACGGGCCCTACTCGACCGGACACGATCGGCCCTGCGCGACGCCGAGGGCGTGCTCATGCGCCACCTCGGCGACGACGAGCAGACGACGCTGCGCCACCTGCTGGCCCGCGTCGCACTCGGCGCCCCTGGATCGGCCGCCGCGGACCCCACGTTCCACCACCCCCTCGCCGTCCCGGAGCGATCCCGACGGCGCACCTCGACGACCCCGTCGACCCCCACAGAGTGAGGCCCCGCCCATGACCACCACCATCCTCGTCGCCGGCGCCACCGGCGACCTCGGGCACCGCATCGTCCGCGAGCTCACCCAGCACGACGTCCGGGTACGGGTCCTCACCCGGCCCGGCAGCAGGACCGCCGAGCAGCGCTTCGGCGACGACCCCCGGGTCGACGTCGTCACCGCCGAGTACGGCGACCACGATGCCCTGACCCGGGCCGTGAGCGGGGCCGACGTCGTCGTCTCCGCGGTCAGCGGGACGCGCCCCGTGATCGTCGACGCGCAGCGCGCACTGCTCGCGGCGACCGTCGCCGCCGGGGTCCGGCGGTTCATCCCGTCCGACTACTCGGCCGACTACCGCCGGATCACGCCCGGGACCAACCGCAACTTCGAGCTCCGCCGCGAGTTCGCCGCCGACCTCGACGCCGCGCCGGTGCAGGCGACGTCGATCCTGACCGGCATGTTCACCGACCTGCTCACCGGCGAGGCCCCGATGATCCTGTTCGGCCGCCGGCTCGTGCTCTTCTGGTCGTCGGCGGACCAGGTGCTCGACTTCACCACGAAGGACGACGTCGCCCGGGTCACGGCGCTCGCCGCCCTGGACGACGCCGCTCCGCGCGTCATCGAGATGGCCGGGGACCGGGTGACCGCCCGCGACGTCGCCCGCACCGTGAGCGAGCTGACGGGGGAGCGCTTCCGGCTGCAGTGGGCCGGCACCACCGGGACCCTGTCCGCGATGAGCGCCGTCGGCAAGCGCCTGTCGAAGGACCCCGACGAGACGTTCCCGGCGTGGCAGGGGATGCAGTACTTCGTGAGCATGTTCAGCGGGCAGGCGCAGCTGCACCACGTGGACAACGACCGCTACGGCGTGCAGCCGTGGACGAGCGTCCGCGACGTGCTCCGGGCGCACCTCAGCGGGCAGGGCCACCCGGCGACGGACTGACGGGCGCGGTGCGCGGTCGTCGGCGGCGGAGCAGGAACACCAGACCGACGACGACCGGCACCAGCGCGAGTGCGCCGAGCCAGACGAGCACGTCCCACTCGGGTGAGAGCGGCACGCCGAGCGCGCTCGACGAGGTCCGCCAGACCTGGTCGCTGGGGCCCTCGTGCTCGTCCATCCCCGTGACCGGGAACAGCAGTGCCGTCACGACCGCCCAGCCCACCAGTACCGCGACGGCGATCAGTGTCCACGGTCGCGGACTCGCCGCAGGGTCCGTGCGCGTCATCGGACGACGGCCCTGTCCGCCCCGACCACCCGGAGCCACCACTCGTTCCACCGTGCGCTCCGTCCTGTCCGCCATCGGTGGCTCCACGATGCCGCACGCCGGGCCGGACCGGTGTCTCGATCCGGCAACGGATCGACCGAGCCGACAGGCGGGCTGGAGGCCCGGTGCCAGCTGGCACCGGGCCTCCAGCCCGTCAGCAGGACGACGTCAGGCGACGCGCTCGGCGCGGTCGCGCTCGACCCGTTCGACGAGCTCCCGGACGGCGTCCGTCGCGCTGGGTCGCTGCGCGGTCTCCTCGCCCAGTCGCCGTGCCGCGGCGAAGTGGCTGCGCTCCGCGAGCATCCGGTGCACCGCCGGTCCGACCGCCGACGGCTCGTCGACCACGACCGCGACACCGGCCTCGGCGGCACGGGCCGCGTTGATGAACTGGTCCGCGCCCTGCGGGAGCAGCACCATCGGCACGCCCACGCTGGCCGCGGCGAGCACCGTGCCGGCGCCGGCCGCGGCGACGACCAGGTCCACGCCCTCGAGCAGCTCGCGCATCGGCCGGAACGGCACGAAGTGCACGTGCTCGGTGTCGTCGAGTCGCTCGCCGATGACCCCGACGGTCGCCACCACGTCGGCCTCGTCGGGGTGGAACCCGCCGAGGATCGCCGTCAGCAGCGCCGCGTCGCCGAAGACCGTGCCGAGGGTGACGAGCACCCGCGGTCGCCACTCGCTCACCGGGAACGGTGCGAGCGGCTGGTCGGAGGCGGCGTCGGGGCGGCTGTGCGGCTCGGAGCGGAACGGGATCGTGACCGGCGGTTGCGTCCACCCGGGTGCCTGCAGCGACACCGGCGTCGGGTCGAGCAGGGCAACCGGCGGGGCGGGCTCGACCCCGCGCTGCGCGTAGCGGGGGAGCACGAGTTCCGTCATCGGGCGGCGGAACTCGTCGGGGACCTCGGGGCCGAAGGCGACGATCGCGTACGGTACGCCGAGTTCCGCGGCGACGAGCGGTCCGACCAGGTCGACGGCGTCCGCGACGACGACGTCGGGTGTCCATGCGCGCGCTTCGCGCACGGCGTCGTCGACGGTCAGGTCGACGCGTGCGCCGGCGAAGAACTCGGCGACGGCCGCCGGCTCGGGCCGGTTCGCGGGGTCGCTGCCGGGGATGCGTCGGGCCACCTCGGCGAACAGGTCGGGAGGCATGGGACCGGCCGCCAGGACCGGCACCGTGGGCAGTTCGGTCGCCATGGGCTCGCGCATCCCACCGCTGGTGAGCAGGGCGACGTCGTGGCCGGCCGCCTGCGCGGCGCGGGCGAGCGGGACGAGGGGCAGGAGGTGTCCGAGTGCGGGCACGCCGGAGAAGAGGATGCGCATGAGGGGTCTTCCTGGTTCGGGGTCAGTCGGCGGCGAGGACGAGCGGGATGCTGCGTCGGCGCCCGGTGACGAGGGGGATCGTGCCGGCGGCCACCATGAGCACGAGGCTCACGAGGGCGGCCGGGAGTGCGGCCCGCAGGCCGAGGTGGGGCAGGGTGCCGGGGACGGTGACCGCGAGGGCGCTCGCCTGACCTCCGGCGGTCAGGGCGAGGACGACGGCGGCGACGAGGACCGCGGTGCCGACGAGGATGACGGACTCCCAGGCTGCGCGGGCGAGCACGGTGGCGCGGGAACCGCCGGCGGCCTCGACCAGCGCGGCCTCCTGCTCGCGGGTGCGTCCGGCCATCAGGACGGTGGCGGCCGCACCGAAGAGCGACACGAGCAGCGGTCCGCCGAGCATGAGCAGGACGCTCTGCACGTCGAGCCCGCCGCCCGACGAACCCGTGGTCCGCTGCACGGCGTCGCCGAGGGTGTCGAAGCCGGCGAAGAGACTGCCGGGCAGGGCGATCGTGATGACGAGCGCGCTCATCGTGGCACTGCTCCGGTCGACCGAGAACGCGGCGGCGTTGCGGGCGAGGAACCACGAGGCCGACCGGTGCGCGGGCACCACCGAGGTCCAGGCCCGGAGGACTGCCGGGAACACCACGGGGCCGATCGCGGTGCAGGCCGCCGTCACGAGCGGCCCGATCAGCAGCACCTGGCCACTGGTCCGGACGCCGGCGTCGACGATCGAGCTGGTCAGCAGCCCGGCGAGGACCAACGTGACGGCGCACGCGGCCCATCGGGTCCAGGTCGTCCGGGTGCGGCCGGACTCCGGCTCCCGCAGCACCTCGACCGGGCGGACGAGACCGGCTCGGCGCGACGGCCGCAGACTGCTCAGGACGACCACGACCGTGACGGCGAGCACGACCACGAGCGCGCTGGTCGGGCCGAAGCGTTCGTCGAGGTCCCGGAGCCCGTCCGACTCGGCGAGCCCGAAGTGCAGGAACGCCGGCACGAACGGGGCCACGACGAGGCACCCGATCGCGCTGCCGATCAGGGCCACGACGGCGAGCTGGAGCCGAACGACCGCCGTCACCGTGCGGGACGGCACCCCGACCAACTGCCAGAGCGCGTACCCCCGGCGTTGCAGGTCGATCGTCAACCGGGTGACGCTGCCGAGGACGGCGGTCACGGCGACGATCGTCAGGACCACGACCAGCGAGGCGAGCGTGGTGAGGCCGCCGGCTCGGAGCAGTTCGGTCTGCGTGCCGGACCCGATGATCGCGAAGCCGGTCTCGAGCATGCCGGCGGCGATGGCGGCGGCCGCTGCAGTCGCGGCGCTGACGACGAGCGCGCCGATCCAGATACCGACGTTCTGTCGCAGGTCGCTCAGGACGAGGCGGAGCACCTCAGGCCTCCTGTGCGGCTGCGGTCAGGGCCTCGAGGACCTCGGCGGCGCCCGGACGGACCAGCTCGCGGTGGACGGTGCCGTCGCGCAGCACGAGCACCCGATCCGCACGTGCGGCCGCTTCGAGGTCGTGCGTGACCATCACCACCGATCGGTCACCGTCGGCCACCCGGCGCAGCAGGCCGAGGACCGCGTCACCGGCGGTGGTGTCGAGGGCACCGGTCGGCTCGTCCGCGAACACGACGTGTGGTTCGGACGCCAGGACCCGGGCGATCGCGACCCGCTGCTGCTGGCCGCCGGACAACGCACCGGGACGGTGGTCGCCACGGTCCGCCAGGCCCACGGATGCGAGTGCGGCGTCGACCTGGGCCGCGGAGACCGGCCGGTGGGCGAGGCTGGCGGGCAGAGCGATGTTCTGCCGCGCGGTCAGCGACGGGATGAGGTTGAAGGACTGGAACACGAAGCCGACCGTCGATCGTCGCAGGGCCTGCAGCTGCTTCGGACGGAGGGTCTCGAGGCGCTGCCCGGCGATCGCCACCGAGCCGCTGTCGTAGGGCTCGAGGGCGGACAGGCAGTAGAGCAGAGTCGACTTGCCGGAGCCGCTGGGGCCGACGATCGCGACGAACTCGCCCGGCTGCACGGACAGCGAGACGCCGCGGAGCACCGGGACCCTCGACTGTTCCGGTCCGGGGAAGGACTTCGTCAGGTCCTGTGCGGACAGGAGTGGTTCGGTCATGGTGTCAGTCCATCTCGTTCTCGGCGGCGGGTCACCGGTGCGGGCAGGACGGTCTCGGGCCCTCGCCACGAGGCTCGCAGCTGGGCTGCCGACGGGGCATCCGTTGCGTGACGTAACCCGCGCGCCTCCAGGCCGTTGGCCGGTGCGTCAGTCCGCCGGACCGGACGCCGCCAGCGCGGCCGCCAGCTCGGTGCGGCTCGTCACGCCGAGCTTCGGGAACACCTTGTACAGGTGGGTGCTGACGGTGCGGTGCGACAGGTAGATGCGGTCCGCGATCTCGCGGTTCGTCATGCCGGCGGCGGCGAGCCGCGCGATCTGCAGCTCCTGGGGCGTGAGCTGCTCGCGCGTCGGCGACGTCCTGGTGCCGGGTCGGTCCGGCGCCTCGCCGGCTGCGCGGAGCTCCGCCGCGGCCCGCGCGGCGAACCCCGCGGTGCCGGCGGCGTCGAACACGCCGAGCGCCTCACGCAGGTGCGGCCGCGCTTCGACCACGCGGCGCTCACGGCGGAGCCACTCACCGAACAGCAGCTGCGTCCGTGCCAGCTCGACCGGGGCGTCGGCGAGGCGACCGGCCTCGATCGCCCGGGCGTAGAGGGGCTCGGCTGCGGTGCCCCCGGCCAGCAGCGCGCGGCTCCGCACGACGAGCGAGGTGAGGTGTGCGGAGCCGGTGGTGCGGGCGACCGCCTCGGCCTCGGCGAGGTTCTCGACGACGGACTCCGGCCGGCCGCCACGGACCGCCGCCTCGGTGCGGTCGGCGATCGCCCACAGGGAGCGTGTCGCGTGCACGGTCATGTGGGTGAACTCGATCTGGGCGTCCCGGTGGCGTTGCTGCCCGAGGGCGACGAGTCCGGCTGCCCACCGTGCGTCGGCGCTGGCGAGGGCGAGCCGTCCGCCGTGTGCGAACTCGGCGCCCTCCCGCAGGGCGGCCACGGCGGCGTCGTCGTCGCCGAGCAGCGCGTGGCCCCGGGCGAGTGTGGCGTAGGCCATCCCGGCGATGAGCGGGAGCTGGACGTCGCGGGCGATGCGCACGGCGTACTCGGCGTCGGCCAGGCCGTCCCGCACCCGCCCGCGCAGCATGAGCACGGTCGCGCGACCGCGGAGCGCCTGGGTCTCGTCGGCGACGGCGCCGAGCTGGTGGGCGCGCTCGTACGCCAGCTCCCAGCACGTCAGCGCGGTCTCGAGGTCCTGCTGGGACTCGGCGGCGATCGCGAGGGACGCCATCGCGAGTGGCTGCTCGGTCAGCTGCGGCACGAGGTGTGCGAGTTCCGCGCGCAGGTGGTGCGCCGACCCGAGCGGTGCGAGCACGGCGAGGGCGACCGGCTTGAGCGGGCTCGCCGACCGGACGGCGAGCAGCGCTTCCTCGATGTCCTGCCACTCCGACCGCGGCAGGTTGCGTCCGCGCGCGTTGAGTGCTGCGGCCCAGAGCACCCGCACGAGCCGGTCCGCGTGCTCCGGGCCGGCGAGCACCGGACGGATGCGGCGGAGTTCGATGCGAGGCCGACCGGCGGCTCCGGTCGTCAGGCTCAGCACCGTCTGGGTCACGGCCGTCTCGGTGACGGTCTCGGGGTCGGCGGCGAGGGAGTCGACCTGGTCCAGGAGTTCGATCGCCTCGGCCGTCATCCCGGCTGCACGGGCGGTCTCGGCGGCACGCCCCAACCGACGTGCGCGTCCGGCGACCCCCTGCGACAGGGTGGCGGCGCGCTCGTAGGCCCGGACGGCCTCGGGCCGGGCACCGCGCTGGGCCGCACGGTCTGCGGCGGCCTCGAGCTCGGCGGCGATGGACTCGTCGCGCTCGAAGGTCGCGGAGGCCCGGTGCCAGGCGGCGCGCATCCCGTCGGGGGCCACCGACGCGAGCGCCCGGTGCGCCGCGGACAGGGCTGCGGCCGAGGCGTTCCCGATCACGGCCGATCGCAGGAGCGGGTGCCGGAAGCGGAGCGACACGAGGTCCGTGCGCAGGAGGCCGAGCTCCTCGAGGGGTTCGAGGTCGTCGACCCCGAGGTCCATCGTCCGGGCAGCCGCCATGACGTCCTGCAGGGCCGCGTCGTCAGCCGCTGCGGCGAGCACCAGGAACGTTCGGCTGCCAGGTGGGACCGCCGTGAGCTGCTCGAGGAACGCCTGTTCGAGCCGTCGGGTGGTGGGGAGTCGGGACGAGATGCTCGCGATGGCGATCGTGGCCCCGGTGACGGTGCTGGAACCGCTGGCGCCGTTCGTGCTGCCGGTGCTGCTGGCGAGGAGCGCCGCGGGGAGTTCGTGCAGGGCGAGCGGGTTGCCGCCCGCTTCGGCGAGGACGCGCCGCCTGGCCGAGGCGGACAGGCTGCCGGCGCGTTCGTCGAGCAGGGCCCGGGCCGCGTCGTCGGGGAGTGGTCCGAGCTCGAACCGCGTGAAGCTGCACGGGGGCGTGGTGTTGGGCGTGTGTCCGCTCCGCGCTGCCGCGATGACGACGATCGGTGCGTTCGAGAGCCGGCGACCGACGAAGTCGAGCACTTCGGTGGTCGACCGGTCGAGCCACTGCAGGTCTTCGGCGCGGACGAACACCGGCCGGTGCGAGGCGGCCTCCTCGAGCAGTCCGAGGGTCGCCGTGCTCACCAGCAGGCGGTCGGGGCTCGGGCCGTCCTCGATGGCGAGGGCCGTGAGCAGTGCGGCCCGCTGCCGGGGCGGCAGCGCGGCCGTGTAGGGGAGGAGCGGGTGGAGCAGTTCGTGCAGGCCGTCGAAGCCGACGCTGTTCGCGCCCTGGATGCCGGTGCAGGTCAGGACGCGGAAGCCCGCTCGGCGCGCCTCGTGTTCGACGGCGGTGAGCAGGGTCGTCTTGCCGATGCCGGCCTCACCCTCGACGAGGAGTGCTGCTCCGCCCTGCCCGACGTCGTCGAGCAGCCGGGTGAGGACGGCGAGTTCGTCGGAGCGACCGAACAGCGACGGCGCTCCGGCCCCCTCGGACACGGCAGATCGTGCGTCCACGCGCGGCTCCCTCGGTGATTAGGTGATTTTTCACCTAATCTACGACCCGTCGACGCGCAGGGCAAACGTGTGGGAGCGGGGACGGACGGGGCTCAGGGGTGGTCCGCCGGGCGGGGGAGCGTGCCGTGTTCGAGCACCGACTCGTACACCCGCTCGAGGACGTCGGCGAAACCCGCCAGCTCGTCCTCGTGCAGGGTGCTGAAGAACATGTCCTTGACGAGTTCGGTGTGGCTCGGCGTCGCTTCGCGGAGCGTCCGCCAGCCCGCGTCGGTCAGGGCGACGGCCGTCGTGCGCCGGTCGTGTTCGGCCCGGCGGAGCTCGAGGAACCCGCGTTCGGCCAGGCGCTTGGCGTGGTGGGACGCCCGGCTGCGCTCCCACCCGATGCGGGTCGCGAGGGCGGACATCGTCATCTCGCCGCCCGGTTCGCTCGTGAGCGCCACCAGGACGTCGTAGTCGGCGAGCGAGATGTCGCTGTCGGTGCGCAACTGCCGGTTCATCTCGTACCGCAGGCGCAGCTGGAGCTTCATGTACGCGTACCAGGTGCGGACCTGTTCGGCGGTCATGTACGCGTAGGGCGACTCCGGGGGCACCTCGTGCTGCATCGACATCGCCCGTGACCTCCCGCCGCGCGCCCGTCCCTCAGACGCCCGACCATCATCGCAGGGTGTGGGACTGCGACGGGGTCGGGCGCCTGCGGGCGGCTTCAGCTGGTCAGCAGGGTGTACACCTTCGCGATGACGTCGCCCTCGACGAAGCAGATGTCCATCCCGGACACGACGGGCGGCTGCCCTTCTG
This sequence comes from Curtobacterium aurantiacum, assembly GCF_018598555.1. Classification (GTDB taxonomy): domain Bacteria; phylum Actinomycetota; class Actinomycetes; order Actinomycetales; family Microbacteriaceae; genus Curtobacterium; species Curtobacterium aurantiacum. Next base: position 25,767 of record NZ_JAHEWN010000008.1, on the reverse strand, counting down.
GTCCGAAGTGCCAGGCGAGGTACCCCATCCCGTGGTTCTCGTAGACCGGGCCGGCCGGCGAGAACACGAACCCGGGGGTCCCGTCGAGCAGGCGCTGCGCCTTCGCCTGCAGGGCGTCGTGGCCGGTGACGACCTCGTCGGGGTCGAAGAACGTGACGTCCGGGGCGTACGTCCGCTCGATCGCGGCGCGGCGACGGTCCGGGTCTCGTTCCCCGAACACCTCGAACAGGTTGGCGTGCATGAGTGACCCGAGTGGTTGCGACACGGTGTCTCCGCGCTCAGGCGAGGGCTGCGCGGAGCGACGCGGTGGCGAGCATCAGCGCGTGCTTCGCGGCCTCGGTGTCGTGCAGCGCGTTCACCATCACGAAGTCGTGGACGATGCCGCCGAACCGGGCGTTCGTCGCCTTGACGCCGGCTTCGCGCAGGCGTGCCGCGAAGGCCTCGCCCTCGTCGCGGAGCACGTCGGCCTCCCCGGTGATGACGAGGGTCTCCGGCAGGGTCGCGAGCACCTCGAGCGGCGCACGGAGCGGCGACACCGTGGGCAGGGCGCGCACGGCCTCGTCGGTCGTGTACTGGTCCCAGTACCACTGCATCCCGGCGCGGGTGAGGAAGTACCCCTCGGCGAACTCCTCGTACGAGCCGGTGTCGAACGCGGCGTTCGTCACGGGGTAGAAGGCGACGAGCTTCACGAACTCGACGTCCCCCCGCTCGGCGGCGAGGAGCGCGAGGGCGATCGCCATGTTGCCGCCGACCGAGTCGCCCGACACCGCGAAGCGCGAAGCGTCGAGACCCTTGTCGCCACCCTCCCGGACGACCCACTGGGCTGCCGCGTACGACTGCTCGAGCGCGACCGGGTGGCCGACCTCGGGGGAGCGGTCGTACTCCGGGAAGACCACGGCGGCGTTCGACCCGATGGCGAGGTCGCGCACCAGGCGGTCGTGGGTGTGCGCGTCGCCGAAGACCCAGCCGGCACCGTGCACGTACAGGATGACGGGCAGGTTCGCGGTGGTGCCGGCCGGCTTGACCAGGCGGATCTTCACGGTGCCGGTGGGACCGCCCTCGATCTCCAGCCACTCCTCGTCGACGTCCGGCTTGAAGATGGGGGAGTCCTGCACGGAGTCGACCGCCTTGCGGCCCTCGGCCGGCGGCAGGTCGTTCAGGAACGGCGGGTTCGACGTGGCGTCGACGAACTCCTGGGCGGCGGGCTCCAGGGCGATGTGCTTCGGGTTTCCGGTCAAGGTGGGCTCCTCGTGCGTCGCTGGTGACGGATGGTGCGTGGCGCGGTCCACGCTGACAGGAGGCCCGTCCCGGCAGCATCCGTCAGCTGACGTATCCGGCGCCCAGTGTCCAGAGCCGCTCCGCGTTGCCGCGGTCGAGCGCGTACCGCGCCACCCCGCGGTCGTGCCCGGTGCCGTCGTCGAGGACCGGAGACTCCTGGTTGTCCTCGAAGTACCGCCCGGTCACGCCGGCGACCAGCGGGGAGGCGACGAGCAGCGCCGACGTCGCCGCACCCTGCGCCGGGGTCTTGAAGAACGGCTGCTCGATCCGGTTGCCGTCGTCGTCCAGCGCGCCCATCGCCCGGAGCGTCGTGTCGTCGAGGTGGCGTTGCAGCCGTGTGGTGATCCACCCCGGCATGAGCGCGTTCGCGGTGACGCCGTGGTCGGCCCACAGGTCGGCGACCCCGACCGCGAGGAGCACGTCGGCCGTCTTCGACTGCGCGTACGCCGCCCAGCGGTCGTAGGGACGCACGGCGAAGTGCGGGTCCTCGAAGTGGAACGGGGAGCGCAGGTGCGCGGTCGAGCTCACGGTCACCACCCTGGCGTCACCGGCCGCGAACAGGTGCTCCTGCAGGCCGAGCAGCAGGGCGAAGTGGCCGAGGTGGTTCGTCGCGAGTTGCATCTCCCAGCCCGATGCGGTGAGCTGCTTCTCGGGGAGCGCCATCACGCCGGCGTTCGCGACCACCCCGTCGACCGTGCCCTGCCACGCGTTGGTGAAGCGGCGCACGGAACCGAGGTCGCTGAGGTCGAGCGCTCGCGGCACGACCCGGCCACGGGCCTCCAGGTCGGCGAACGCCGCGTCGGCGCGGGCCGTGTCACGCACCCCGACGACGACCTCGGCTCCGGCGTCGGCGAGGGCGCGGGCGGTCTCCGCGCCGATGCCGGAGGCACCTCCGGTCACCAGGTACCGGCGACCGTGCAGGTCCACGTCGGCGAGGACGTCGGCCGCGGTGGCGGACGCGGTGAAGGGGGTGCGGACGGGGTCAGACATGGTTGCGCTCCGTCCGCACGTCGGCGAGCCGTTCGAGGATCCGGGCCAGCTGCTGCGGCATGTCGCCGGGCTTCCGTGCGGTGACGAACTGGCCGTCCTCGACCACGGGCTCGTCGATCCAGGTGCCGCCGGCCGCGCGGACCTCGTCGGCGACCTCGTGCCAGGACGTCAGGCTGCGTCCGTCGACCAGCCCGGCGGAGGCCAGGACCTGGGGTCCGTGGCACACGGCGCCGATGAGTCGGCCCGTGGCGGCGAAGTCGCGGACGAACGCCAGGGCCTCCGGGATGGTCCGGACCTCGGCCGGGGCCAGGCCGCCGGGGATGAAGAGCGCGTCGTAGTGCTCGGCGGTGGCGTCCGCGACGCGCTGCAGCCCGGTCCGCAGGGACAGGCCGACGTACCCGGTGACGGTCCCGCCGTCGGGCGTGAGGACGTCGACGTCGTAACCGGCCTCGACGAACCGGTAGTAGGGGTAGAAGAACTCGACGTCCTCGACGTGGTCCGCGGTGACGATCGCGATCCGGCCGACGGGCGGTCGGTCGGCGCGGATCGCGGCGCGGTTGTCCGTGACGCGGGGGTCGGTGGTGGTGGGCACGGTGGGCACTCCTTCGGTTCCGAGGTCGTTGCCTCAGCATCGTTTGACAAGCATCAAACCATTGGGATCATTCCTGATAGGTTTGATGCATGTCAAACGAAGAGCCGAAGGTCGGGCACGACCCCTTCCCGCTGCCCGCCGTCGACGACCTGGAACTCGTGCGGGTGCTCCGGGCGGCCGGTGACCCGGCGCGACTCGTGATCATCGAGCGGCTGTCGGACGGCGACTACCACCCGTGCAACCTCACCGACTACCGGCTCGACATCCACAAGACGACGCTCTCGCACCACTTCAAGGTGCTGCGCGAGTCGGGGCTCACCCGGACCCGTGTGACGGGACGCGAGCACGCCGTGCAGCTGCGCCGGGACGCGCTCGACGCGCGCTGGCCCGGGCTGCTCGACACCCTCGTCGCGGCAGCGGTCAGGGACGACCCCGGGGCGCAGGCGGCGCCCGGGGTGTCGTCCGCGGGCTAGCGGCGAGCTGCTGCCGCCAGTGCGGCGGTCATGCCGGCCCGGTCGTGCCGGACCCCGTACGCCGGCTGGTCACGTTCGTAGCGCCAGCCCTCGCTGAGCGGTCCCACGTCGACCACGTCGAACCCGAACCGGTCGAGCAGTTCCGTGACGACGGCCTTCGCGTCCACGTCGTCCCCGGCGACGGTGAGGGCTCGGCGCCCCGGAGTTCCGGCGGCGGCCCCGTCCGTGGTGACGTCGGTGGCACCGAGGTTGTTGAACGCCTTGACGACCCGGGCGTCCGGCAGCGACCGTTGGAGCAGCTCGGAGGTGGTCGGCACCGTCCCCTGCTCGAGTTCGTCCACCAGTCCGAAGAACTCCGGGTAGTAGTTGCCGGTGTCGACGACCACCTTGCCGGCGAACGCCTCGGCGGGCAGGTCCCGGTAGCCGTTGATCGGGATCGAGACGACCACGACGTCGCCGGCCCGGGCGGCATCGGCGACGGTGGCTGCTCCGGCACCGGGGGAGAGCTCGTCGATCAGGGCCTCGAGCGTCTCCGGCCCGCGGGAGTTCGCGAGGACGACGTCGATTCCGACGCCGATTGCGCGGCGGGCGATCTGCGCGCCGACGTTGCCGGCGCCGATGATGCCGAGGGTCTCGATGGGGGTGGTGGTCATGGTGCGGGCTCCTGACGTCGTGCGGGTGCTGTCCCGCCAGGATCCGTGGTCTCGCCGGTCCGGGGCATCCGTCGGACGACGTAACCGCACCGCGGCGGCGGCGGCGACGTCGTCCGACGGCGGCAGCCGTCGCTACCGGATCTCGAGGTCGTACAGGGAGTAGCCGTACGGGGTCGCCCGTTCGATGCCGTGCACGCGGACGTACCGCCACGAGCCGTCCAGGCTGTGTCGGTCGGTCCCACCGTCACCGTCGGCCTCGGTGGCGAGGGTCGTCCAGTCGTCGTCGCCCGCGTTCCGGGCCTCGATCCGGTAGGAGCGTCCGAAGGCGTCCTCCCACCGGAGCACCGCGCTGTGCAGGCGGTGCGGTGCGCCGAGGTCGACGGCGAGCCACTCGTCGTCCGTGTGCGCGCTCGCCCAGCGTGAGCCCGGGTCGCCGTCGACGGCGTTGCGTGCGGGGACGCCGTCGCCCTCGTCGGCCGACGACGAGACGGTCGCCCGCCGTGCGAGGTCCGGCGTCGGTTCGCCCTGCGTCGAGTAGACGCGGAGGTCCCAGAGGGAGACGCCGAACTCGGTGTGGCGACGGTCGGCCACGAGCCGGACGAACCGGCCGCTGACCTCGTCCTCGTCGAAGCGGTGGGCCACGTCGCCGCCGGACCCGTGCTCCTCGTCGGCGACGGTGCGCCAGGTGTCGTCGGCGTCGTCACGGACCTGGATCCGGTAGGCGTCGGCGGACGCGGCCTCCCAGTCGAGCTGCACCTGGTCGATCGGCACGACCTGGCCGAGGTCGACGGCCAACCACTCGCCGTCGCGCGCGGCGCTGGACCACCGGGTCCGGCCGTCCCCGTCGACCGCGTTGCCACCGGCCAGGTCGCGCCGTTCGTCGGAGGAGGTGGTGACGGGCTTGCCGGCCGCCACGTCGCGGGCGGGCGAGGGTGCGGTTCCGTCGTCGTCGGTCGCCTCGTCGAGGGTCGTGACGGTGGCCCTTCCGGATGCTCCCGGCACGGTGGCGGTGACCGTTGCGGTCACACCGCCCTCGGTCGCTGCGGTGACGACACCTTCGCCGTCGACGCTGCCGCCACCGTCGACGGTCCACTCCGGTCGGGCCGGGTCGAGCCGCCCGCCGAACCCGTCGTGGTCGAACCCGTACGCGGCCATCCGGACCTCGTCGCCGCGACGGACGGTCGCGGCCCGGGGCGCGACGAGGACGTCCTCGGCGTCGACGGTGGAGGCCGCCGGGGTGCCGGACACGTGGACCTCCCAGATGGAGTAGCCGTACCCGGTGAGCCGGTCGGTCAGGTGCAGGCGCACGAACCGGGCGGTCGCCCCGACGGTGACGGTGTCCGCGTCGGGGGTGGTCTTGTCGACCGTGCGGACGTCGCGCCACTCGTCGTCGGCGGTGTCGCGGACCTGCACGACGTACCGTGCGGCCGCCGCGTTCTCCCAGTCCACCTGCACGGTGTCGACGTCGGTCAGGCGGCCGAGGTCGATCGTGTAGTCGACGTCGTCGACACCGTGGGCGCTCTCCCACCGCGTGCTGCGGTCGCCGTCGACGGCCTTCCCCGCGGTGTTCCCGCCGTCCGTGGAGCTCGCGACGACGTCGGCACCGGCCGCGGCGTCGGGGATCGACGTCACCGAGGCGACGACCGCCGACCCCTCGACACCGCCACCGGTGGCGACGACGTACCCGGAGCCCGCGGCCGTGGTGGTCACGGTGCCGTCGGTGCCGGCGCTCCCGGCGCCGGTGTACGACCAGGTGACGTCGGCGGGCAGGGCCGCCGGGTCGCCGTACTGGTCGTGGCCGGCGGCACGGAACCGCTGCGGCGTCCCGACGACGAGCCGGTCGAAGCCGGGCGTGACGTCGATGCCGGTCAACACCGGTGCCGGGGCGACCCGGAAGGCGTACGACCCGTGCACGTCGCCGACCGTCGCGGTGACCGTCGCGTGCTCCGCCCGCGCCGAGGCACGGTGCACACCGGCGTCACTGACCGTGCCGGTGTCGGTCGACCAGGAGACGTCGTCGAGCGCGACGGTGGCGCCGTACTGGTCGTAGCCGGTCGCGGTGAAGGTCGTGGTGGCCCCGGGGACGATCGTCTTCGGGTCGCCCTCGGTGCTGACGACGACCTCGGTGAGCCGTGCGTCGAGCTGCGACGTGATCTGCGTCTGTGCCGGGACCGCGATCTGCCCGATCACCTCCGTGCCCTCGTAGACGTCGTAGGTGTGCTGCACGGTGTCGGGGTTGTCCAGCACGTAGCTGATCGTCCCGTCCGGGGCGCGGAACACCTGGCTGAGGGGATCGGAGGTGTGCCGGTCGGTGACCTCGGTGCCGACGGTCCGGTTCGACATCGCCTGGTGGTACACCAGGCCGGCCATCGACTGCCCGGTGACGGCCGGGTCGTCGGCTGCCCACAGTGCGGCGTGCACGTCGGCGTAGGTGTCCGGGTCGTACTGCCCGAGGAACCCGAGGACGACGTTGCCGAGGGCGTCACCCATGCCGCTGAACACCCGCGCGGCGTGCTCGGTGTCCGTGCCCGGGGTGTGGTCGGTGAGGTCGACGCCGTACAGCTGGTCGATGGTTGTGGTGTCGGCGCGGAAGTCCTCCACCAGGAACGGCATCAGCGGGGACGGCGTCGGCCAGTCCTGGGGCTTCCGGTCGGCGGTGGGACCGTCGAGCTCGGCGGGCACCAGCGAGTCGGGCAGGTTCTCCGGCGTCCAGTACCGGTCCGGGAACACCACCCGTCCGTCGTCGTCCACGCTCACCAGCAGGGTGTCGGTGGCCGGGACGTACAGCGGGTTCGCCGCGGTTCGTCGGGTGACGTACCCGGGGTGGTTCGCCTCGACCGCGCGGATCGCGTCCTGCAGCTCACCGATCGCGGCCGGGCGGTCGCGGGTGATCTTGACGTCGCCGTAGCTGCCGACGCCCCACCACTTCTTCGTGAGCATCTGGATGCGTGCCGCGTTGCCGTCGGTGACGCCGGCCTGCCCGATGGACTCCGGGCGGGCGGCCATCATCTCGCGCATCAGGGCCTTCGAGAAGCCCGGGTCCCAGCCGAAGTAGTCGAACCACGGGGCGATGGGCATCCACTGGATGCCGAAGATCCACGCGGGGTCGCCGGAGAAGTACGTGGAGTGGGCCTGGCCGGAGTCGAAGAGGATCCCCGCCTGCCCGTGCTCGTACTCCTCGGGGAACGCGCCGTTGCCGTCGTACGACGCCGACGCGGGGTTGCCACGCACGTTCTGCCAGTAGGCGCGCACGGCGGCCCGCTCGGTCACGTACTGCACCGCACCGGCTGCCTGCATCGCGTCGTCGCCGAGGACCGAGCCGAGCAGGAAGAGCCCCGCCTCGGACTGGATCGCCTCGGACGACGACTCCTGGTTGTTGCCACCGGGCGAGGACACCCCGCCGGCGTTGGATCGGCCCTCCCACACGCCGAACGTCCGCATGTGCGGGAACCGGGCGTCGTCGCGGTCCCAGTTCGCGTACTGCTTCGCGACGAGCGTCGCCATGCCCTGGTACTTCGCAGCCCAGTCGTGGTCGACCCGGCCGAGCATGGCGGTCGCGACGGCGAAGTACCCGTAGTGGAAGTGGTTGTCGTTGAACTGCGCCGACCCGTACGAGTCGGCGAACCCGATGAGGGCCTTCCACGTCGGGTACATCGCGAAGAAGTGCTCCGCCTCGCCGTCCGTGTACGTGTACCAGTCGGTCAGGGCGCGCTCGAGGGTGTCCTGCAGCTTCCGGGCGTCCTCGGTGGCGCCGACCTGCCGTGCGATGGTCATGTACTCGGCCAGCTGCAGGACGTCCTTGCCGCCCCAGTACGTGTCGCCGCCGTACGTGGTCTTCGCGGCGTAGTCGTGCAGGTACTCGCGCATGATCTTCTCGGAGTACGGGTCGTCACCGACCGCCTCGGGCGTCGCACCGACCGGGGTGATGCCGGTGAACGCGTAGTCGAGGGTCCAGCCGCCGTGGCCGACCGTGGTCCGCATGGTGCCGCGCGGGGTCTCGTAGGTGGCACCGGTGAACCGCAGGTTCGTGGTGGCGTCGGCGTACTGGTGCTGCAGCCATCCCTGCACGGTGTCGTGGTCGTCGCCCTGCAGGGTGTCGGTGCGGATCGACCACTGCTGGCGGACGTTCGCCGCGGCCGGGTCGTACGAGTACGCCATCGTGGTGTCGCGGGGGACGGCGAACGCGGTGCGGTGCAGGTCGTCGAGCGTCAGACCCCGCTCGGGGACGGCGCTGAGCACCAGGTACGGCGTGCCGGCCGAGGCCTCGAGGGCGTTCCCGACCCGGGTGAAGGTCGTCCGGTCCGGAGCGTGCACCCCGAAGACGTGGCCGTCCTGGCGGATCTCGAACCGGTCCGTCGTCACCGGCAGGTCGAGCGGCTCGCCGTCGGCGTCGGTGACCTCGGCGCCGTCCTGCAGGGTGATGCGCGGGGTCATCCCGTGGAACTCGAACCACTCGTACGGCGAGCCCTGCATGCTCGTGACGTCCATGTACTGCCCGCCGGGGCCGTCCTGCGGCATCCGCCAGCTGACGTTCCAGTCACCCCAGCGGAGCGCGTCGGCCTGCTTCGCGGTGAACGTCGTCGAGAAGCGCTCGGCGAGCCCGTCCGGGGCGTCGGTGAGCAGGAGCTGGTCGACCATGACGTGCGCCCATCCGGCACGGAGGTCGTCGACGATCCGCAGCTGCGCGGACTGTCCCCGGTGGGCGGAGACGTCCCAGCTGTCCCAGCGCAGCTGCTCGCCGTCCGTCCCGGTGCTGCTCGCGACGACGTCGCCGTCGATCAGGAGCTGCACGGCTTCGTGGTCGGGGTGCCGGCCACCGCCGACGAGGAACGCCAGGGTGGACCGGTCGATCGTGAAGGTCGGCGAGGTGAGCGTGCCGGTCGCGCCGTCGCCGTCCTCGTCGCTGAAGGAGTTCAGGAAGCGTCCGCCGAGCCACCCGGACACCGCGCTCTGCCCCGTAGCCGTGCCGGTGGCGGTCGAGGTGAACGCGTCGCCGGTCGCGGTCCAGCCGTCGGGCAGGCCGTCCTCGAAGTCGGCGAGGGTGCGGTCGCTCGCGTCCGGCGTCGGCTCCACGGTCCCGCCCACCGTCACCGGGGCCTCGAGCCGCATCGCGGTGCCGTCGCTGTTCCACCGCGTCGGGATCGTGACCTTCGTGCCGGCGGCGCTGTTCGAGGACACGAACGGGTACGCCCACATGTCCCCGGAGTACTTGCTGACCAACAGGTCCGTCCACCACTGGTTCGTCGGCACGGGCTTGCCGGCCTGCGACGGGTCGATGTACAGCTTCTGGCCCAGCGTCTTCCGCACGTCGGCGATGTCGGTGATCTCGTCGGGCGGGGTCGGCGCGTAGGAGCCGGAACCCACCCGCACGCCGTCGGCGGCGGGACCGACGCTGGACGGGCCTCCCGGCTGTTCCTCGGGCGCGACCGCCGCGGCGGACGGATCGGCCGGTGACCGCGGGGTGTCGGGCGTTGCGGCGTTCGCCGGGGTGACGACGAGCGCCAGCAGCGTGGCGGCGGCCAACGCGGTGGCGGTGGCGCTGACGGTCGCTGCGCGGAACGACCGGGTGCGGACGGCGGGACGCGGTGAGGTCACCGGGGACTCCTGTCGGAGGGGGTCGGCCGGACACGGCGGTACACGGCCGTGGTCGGCTGGGTCTGGTGGTGCGGGGCCTGCACACGGACTGATCGGCAGCGCCGGGCAAGCCGTCAGCAGTCCGCGTCCTGCGGATGCCGACGCGGACCGGGGAGCGGCGAGCCGCGCCGTGCCGCGCGCTGGCGCCGCGACGGGCGCGGCCCTACCGTGAGCCCATGACCACGATCGGACTGCGCCGGATGGTGCCGCGCGACCCCGACCAGCGGCACCGCGCCGCCAGCCCCCTGGAACTGCTGTTCGACCTGGTGTTCGTCGTCGCGGTGGGCTTCGCCGCCACGAACCTGCACGAGATCGAGATCGAGGGACACGTCACCTCCGCCGTGCTGTCGTACGGGCTGGTGTTCTTCTCGATCTGGTGGGCCTGGATGAACTTCACCTGGTTCGCCACGTCGTTCGACACCGACGACTGGCTCTACCGGGTGATGACGTTCGTGCAGATGGCGGGGGTGCTCGTCCTCGCCGCCGGGGTGCACGCGGCGATGGTCGACAACGACTTCACGATCGGCATCACCGGGTACGTCGTGATGCGGTTGGCCCTGGTCGGACAGTGGATCCGCGCCGCCGCCTCCTCCACCCGCTACCGGCCCACCGCCACCCGGCACGCCGTCGGCATCACGGTCGTCCAGGTGCTCTGGGTGGTCTCACTCGCCCTGCCCGACGACGTCTGGCCGTACGCGGCGCCGTTCCTCGTGCTCGCCGAGCTGCTCGTGCCGGTCTGGGCGCAGACCTCGACGGGGACCGCTCCGTGGCACACCCGGCACCTGGCCGAGCGGTTCTCGCTGTTCACCCTCATCGTCCTCGGCGAGGGGCTGGTGGCCTCGGCCGGGGCGGTGATCGACGCCCTCTCGGACACCGAGCACCTGGGGGCCCTGCTGGCGCTCGCGGGCTGCGGGCTCGTGATCACCGTCGGGATGTGGTGGATCTACTTCTCCCGCGAGCAGCACGCCCACATCCGTTCGCTGCCCACCGCGCTGGTGTTCGGGTACGGCCACTACTTCGTCTTCGCCGCGGCCGGCGCCCTTCCCGCGGGCATCGAGGTCGCCGTCAGCGCCGACGCCGGCCACGTCGAGCTCTCGTCCGCCTCGGTCGCCGCGACCGTCGCGATCCCGGTCGCGGTGTTCGTGCTGTCGATCTGGGCGCTGGCGATCCGGCCGTCGCTGTCGGCCCGGGCGAACACCGCGGTCGTCGTCCTGACGCTCGTGGTCCTCGCGTCCATCGCGGTGCCGGCGGTGTCGCTGCCGGTCACGGCGCTCGCCGTGGCGGCGGTCGTCGTGACCCTCGAGGTCGCGTCCGCACGGAACGACACCTGACGGGGTGACGGACGGGAGGCACGGTGCCAGCTGGCACCGTGCCTCCCGTCCGTCAGATGGTCGCGTCGACGGCCCGTGCGCGCTTCCGTCTCTGGTGCGAGGGCACGTTCGTCGCACCGAACACGGAACCTCGCACCACACGGCGCGCGCCGCGTCAGCGCTCCGGCTGCTCCGTCGCCGACGTGTCGCTGGAGGCCGGACGTGCGTCGAGGCTCGGGTCGACGGCCGGGTCGGCCGAGACCGACTCGGGCCGGACCGGGAAGTCGTCGAGCGCACCCGCGCCCGCCGTCGGCGCTGCGGGCCCGCGGCTGCCCCGGACGCGGCTCTTGACCGCGGCCCACGGACGTCCGAGCCCGGACCGTGCCGGACGCTCGGTCGGCGCCTCGACCTCGAGACCGTAGTACGCGCCGACGTGCTCGAGCAGGACCTCGCGCTCGGCCTTGTCGTAGGCACGGCGCTCGCGGGTGAAGGCGATGATCGTCGACCAGCAGGTCAGGATCAGGACGACGCTGAACGGCAGGGCGGTCGTGATCGCGGCCGTCTTCAGCGCGTTCAACCCGCCGCTGAGCAGCAGCGCGACGGCGAGCAGCGCCGCGACACCGGCGAAGAAGACCCGCAGCCAGTTCTTCGGCTCGATGTCACCACCCGACGCGATCATCGCCATCACGAGCGAGCCGGAGTCCGACGAGGTCACGAAGAACACGCCGATGAGCAGGATCGCGCCGTAGGTCAGGACCATGCCCGCAGGCAGGTCGCCGAGGACCGCGAACAGCGACCCCTCGATGTCGACCGTGCCGTCCGAGCCGATCAGGCCGCCCGAGCCGTCGGTCTGGCGGTGGATCGCGGTGCCACCGAGGACGGCGAACCACAGGAACGTGAGCGCGGTCGGCACCAGGAGGACGCCGAACACGAACTGTCGGACCGTGCGGCCCTTGGAGATGCGGGCGATGAAGACACCGACGAACGGCGCCCACGACATCCACCAGCCCCAGTAGAAGGTGGTCCAGGCACCCTGCCAGGCCACGCCCTCGGCACCCTGCTGGGCGGTGACGTTGAACGACAGGCCGACGATGTTCTGCAGGTAGGAACCGATCGACTGCACGAAGTCGCGGAGCAGGAACTGCGTCGGCCCGACGATGAGCACGAACAGCAGCAGCGCGGCGGCGAGGATCAGGTTGAAGTTCGACAGGATCTTCATGCCCTTGGTGACGCCGGTGACGAGCGAGACGATCGTGACGGCGGTGATCACGGCGATGATCGCGATCTGGCTGACGAGGCTGCTGTCGGCGATGCCGGCGCTCTCGAGTCCCGCGCCGATCTGGATGACGCCGAGGCCGAGCGAGGTCGCGACGCCGAACAGCGTGCCGACCAGTGCGATCACGTCGATCAGGTTGCCCCAGCCGCCGCGCACGCGGTTGCCGAGCAGCGGTTCGAGGGCCCAGCGGATCGACACCGGGCGACCCCGGCGGTGGATCGCGTAGGCCAGGGCGAGGCCGAGGACGACGTAGATCGCCCACGCGTGCAGGCCCCAGTGCAGGAACGTCTGGGTCAGTGCCTGCTGCGCGAGCTCGTTCTCGCCGCCGGTGACGCCGGGGCGCGGGGAGGCGAAGTGGCTGAGCGGCTCGGAGACCCCGTAGAAGACGAGGCCGATGCCCATGCCGGCGGCGAAGAGCAGCGAGAACCACGAACCGGTCGAGAACTCGGGCTCGTCCTGGTCCTTGCCGAGCTTGATGTCACCGAAGCGACTGAACCCGACGAACAGCGAGAAGCCGACGAAGAACGCTGCGATCAGCACGTAGTACCAGCTGAAGTTCTTGACGATGCCGTCCTGCAGTCCGAGGAACAGCGCCTCGGCGGTGGACGGGGAGATCAGGGTGAACGCCACGAACCCCAGCACGATGACGGCGGCGGGCCAGAACACCCACCGCCGCAACTGCGGTGTGGTCGTGACGGGTCCGGGCAGGGGAGGAGTGGTGCTTGCCATCCGTCCATGGTGCCTGCTCGCGGTTCTGTGCGTTCACGCAGGCGTGTCGCGGGCGCCGCCGTGGTGCGCCCCCGGTGCGCCCCGTGCGAGGTTCCGCACTCGGTGCGGCGCTCCGGCCCTCGCACGGAGTGCGGAACCTCGCACCAGGTGGCGGCGCGCGGCGGTGGACGCGCTGCGCGGCGGACGGGAGGCGCGGGGCGGGCTGGCACCGTGCCTCCCGTCCGTGGGCGCACCGACCACTGTCACATGCGATTACAACGTTGACGTACGCTTTACAGCGCTGTAAACAGGAGCCTGCGCGACGATGCGCAACGAGGGAGAGACCCGATGGTGGGAAGCAGGACCGCAACACTCCAGGCCGCGCTGAGCCGGCGGGGGTTCCTCGCGGGCGCGGCCGGTGGCATCGCACTCGGCACCATGGCGCTCGCCGGGTGCGCGACCCCCGGACGCGCAGCCGGTGGTGGTACGACGCTCCGCTTCTACGAGCAGAAGCAGGAGGTCATCGCGTACTTCGACAAGCTGCTGCGACGGTTCGAGGGGGAGCACGCGGGGTTCTCCGTCGTGCACGACAGTACGGGGGCGATCGCCCCGCAGTTCGTGCGCGGCGAACCGGCGGACGTCGGGTGCTTCAACGACAACCTCGAACTCGCGCGGTACATCTCGCGCGGCGTGCTCAGCGACCTCAGTGACCTGCCGTCGGCGGCACGCGTCCGCCCGGACATCGACACCCTCACGAACCAGTACGCCAAGTTCGAGGACCGTACGAGCGTGCTGCCGTACTCGCTCGCGGCGGCCGGGGTCATCTACAACAAGCGGATCTTCGCCGAGCACGACCTGCCGGTCCCGACGACGTGGGACGAGTTCGTCGAGGTGTGCCGAACCCTGCAGAAGGCCGGCATCACCCCGATCTACGCCACCGACCGCGACACGTGGACGCTCTGGCAGGGCCTGTTCGACTACTCGGTCGGCAGCCTCGTCGACACCGGGTCGTTCTTCCGCAAGATGAAGGCGCTCGGGCCCGACGTCGGCCCCGACTCCGAGGTGTCGTTCGAGCAGGACTTCGCGGTGCCGATGGAGCGCGCGAAGACCATCTCGTCGTTCTTCAACCCCGACCACGCCACCCGGGCCTACGCCGACGGCAACCTGGCGTTCGGCAAGGGCGAGGCCGCGATGTACCTGCAGGGCCCGTGGGCGCTCGGGCAGATCGCGCTCATCGACGAGGACCTGCCCGTCGGCACGTTCGCGCTGCCGGTGTCGAACGACCCGGCCGACCGCAAGGCGCGCGTCAACATCGACCTCGGGCTCTGGATCCCGACGGCGTCGCAGCACCCGGACGAGGCGAAGGAGCTCGTCGAGTTCCTCATGCAGCCCGACGTCATCGACGCCTACAACCGCGACAACCTGGCGTACTCGCCCCGCATCGACGCCCCGCCGCAGCAGGACGAGCGTCTCGCCGGACTGCAGCAGTACGTCGACGACGCGGCGTTCTACCAGGGCGCCGGCACCTTCATCCCCACGTCGATCCCGCTCGGCAACTACCTGCAGTCGGCGATCCGGAGCGGGGACTTCACCTCGATGCTGCAGCGACTCGACTCGGACTGGCGGCGGCTCGCCGGCCGTTCCGCGACGGTCTGAGCCGGACCAGGACACAGGAGTCACCATGACCATGCAGACCCCGCTCTCCCACGACACCGACCCGGCGACCTCCGGACCGGCGACCGCGGCGTCCCGCACGCACCGTCGTGTGGGTTCCCTCCACCGCACGGAGGGCATGTACTACCTGTTCCTCGTGCCCGCCCTCGTGCTGTTCACGGCGTTCGTCGTCGCCCCGGCCGGCGTCGGCGTCTTCTACAGCTTCACCGACTACCTGGGCTTCGGGCAGTGGAACTTCCTCGGCATCGAGAACTACAAGGCGCTCGTGTCCGACCCCGCGATCCTGGCGTCGTACGGGTTCACGCTCGGCTTCGCGGTCGTCACCGTCATCGTGACGCAGGTCGTCGCGCTGTCCCTGGCGATCGCCCTGGCGAAGAAGATCCGGTTCGCCGCCGGGCTGCGCTCGATCTTCGTCATCCCGATGGTGATCTCGGGGATCATCGTCGCCTACGTGTTCAACTTCCTGTTCTCGAACACCGTGCCGGCCCTGGCCACGAGCGTCGGCTTCGGCCCGCTCGAGCAGAGCATCCTCGGTGACCCGAACCTCGCCTGGCTCGCGATCGTGATCGTGTCCGCCTGGCAGACCGTGCCCGGCGCGCTCCTCATCTACACGGCGGGCCTCACGTCCATCCCCGAGGAGCTGTACGAGGCCAGCTCGCTCGACGGGGCGACGGGCTGGAAGCAGCTGCGCGCGATCACGCTCCCGCTGCTCGGCGGCTTCATCGTCATCAACACCGTGCTCGGTGTGAAGGGCTACCTCGGCGCGTACGACGTCATCGTCGGCCTGACCAACGGCGGCCCCGGCAGCGCGACGAGCAGCGTCGCGATGACCATCTTCGGCGGCTTCACCGGCGGCGACTACGCCTACCAGATGGCGAACGCGACCGTGTTCTTCATCATCACCGTCCTCATCTCCGTGCTGCAGCTCGCGGCGACCCGCGGAAGGAACCTGCGACTCGCATGACCGCCATCGACACACGACCCCCGACCGACACCCGCGCGGTGACCACCGGCGGCTCCGGCTCCGGCCGCGGCCACCGCCGACGCCTCGGCGGCACGAACTGGACGCTCACCGTGGTCCTCGGCCTCGCGTCGCTGACCGTGCTCGTCCCGCTCTACGTCACCCTCTCGATGGCGTTCAAGACGACCGAGCAGTCCGTCGACGGCAACGCGCTCTCGCTGCCGTTCCCGTTCAACCCGGGCTCGTTCGCCGAGGCCTGGCAGCTGACCCGGTTCCCGGTGTCCTTCTCGGTGTCCCTGGGCGTCGCGGCGCTCACCGTCGTCGCGACGCTGCTGCTCAGCTCGTTCGCCTCGTACGCGATCGTCCGGAACTGGCACAAGCGGTTCTTCCGGTACTCGTTCGTCTACCTGCTCGCGGCGATGTTCCTGCCGTTCCCGGTGGTGGCGCTGCCGCAGATCAAGCTGACCGCCGAGATCGGGCTCGACAACCCGATCGGCGTCGGGATCCTGCACGCCATGTTCCAACTGTCGTTCAGCGTGCTGCTCTACTCGGCGTACCTGCGCTCGATCCCGGTGGAGCTCGAGGAGAGCGCCCGGATCGACGGGGCGTCCACGTGGCAGATCTTCTGGCGGATCATCCTGCCGCTCCTCGGTCCGATGAACGCGACGGTCGGGATCTTCGCGTTCCTGGCGTCGTGGAACGACTTCATGATGCCGTCGCTCATCACGGCGGACCCGGGGTTGCAGACCCTGCCCGTGGTGCAGAACA
The DNA here is from genome assembly GCF_018598555.1 of Curtobacterium aurantiacum. Taxonomy (GTDB): domain Bacteria; phylum Actinomycetota; class Actinomycetes; order Actinomycetales; family Microbacteriaceae; genus Curtobacterium; species Curtobacterium aurantiacum. The sequence continues at coordinate 9,450 of NZ_JAHEWN010000008.1, read as the reverse complement.
TCTTCCAGAGTCAGTTCGGCACCAACTACAACGTCGCCTTCGCCTCGTACCTGATGGCGATGGCGCCCACGATCATCGTCTACCTGTTCGCGCAGCGCTGGGTCATCAGCGGCGTGACGCAGGGTGCGGTCAAGAGCTGAGAGGCACCACGTGAGCACCACCAGCACCGACACGACCAGCAGCACCGGCACCGGCACCGTCCTGCCCACCATCCGCCCGTTCCCCGGCTCGGACCCGGTCGCCGACCCCGCGGCCGTCGTCAGCGGCGGCCACTGGCGCATCACCGTCCTCGACGCGGGGGCGTTCCGCGTCGAGTGGAGCGACGACGGCGGGTTCGAGGACCGCGCCTCGACCTTCGCGATGCGCCGCCGGCTGCCCGTCCCGGCGTTCACCGTGGAGCACACCGGAACCGGCGTCGTCGTCACCACCGACCGCGCCCGCCTGCGCTACGACGGCCGCCCGTTCAGCCCCAGCGGCCTGGTCGTCGAGACCACCGGCCCGGACGCCAACCGCTGGCGCTGGGGGCAGGAGCCGCGCGACCTCGGCGGCACCGGTCGCACCCTCGACGACGTCGACGGCCGGATGCCGCTCGAACCGGGGATCCTGGCGCGTGACGGCATCACCGCGCTCGACGACAGCGAGTCGTTCCTGTTCGCCGACGACGGCTGGATCGGCACGCGGGTCCCCGGGCGCCGCGACGTCACGGTCTTCGCGTACGGCCGCGATTACGAGGCTGCGCTCCGCACGTACCACGCCGTGTCCGGGCCGCCCTCGCGGATGCCGCGGTGGGCGCTCGGCAACTGGTGGAGCCGGTACCACCCGTACAGCGACACCTCGTACCTCGAGCTGCTCGACCGCTTCGCCGACGAGCAGCTGCCGTTCTCGGTCGCCGTCATCGACATGGACTGGCACCGGGTCGACTCGGTGCCGCCACGGTTCGGCAACGGCTGGACGGGGTACTCGTGGGAGCCGTCGCTGTTCCCGGACCCCGAGGCCTTCCTCGCCGAGCTGCACCGCCGGGGGATGCGCACGACCCTGAACCTGCACCCGGCCGACGGCGTGCGGGCGTTCGAGGACGCCTACCCCGCGCTGGCGCGGGCGATGGGCGTCGACCCGGACACCGAGCAGCCGATCCCGTTCGACCCGACGGACCGTCGGTTCCTGCAGGCCTACTTCGAGCAGCTGCACCGCCCGCTCGAGGAGCAGGGCGTCGACTTCTGGTGGATCGACTGGCAGCAGGGCCGCGAGACCGGGCTGCCCGGCGTCGACCCACTATGGCTGCTCAACCACTTCCACCTGCTCGACTCCGCACGACACGCGCCGTCGGGCGGAGACGCAACCGCGGACGCAGAAACCGCCACCACCGCCGAGGCAACCGCAGTCCCGGCCCCCGTCGACGGCATGACCTTCTCGCGCTACGCGGGCCCGGGCAGCCACCGGTACGCCGTCGGGTTCTCCGGTGACGCCGTCGTGTCCTGGGCGTCCCTGGCGTTCCAGCCCGAGTTCACCGCCACCGCCGCGAACATCGGCTACCCCTGGTGGAGCCACGACATCGGCGGACACACCCGCGGCGTCCGCGACGACGAACTCGCCACCCGGTGGGTGCAGTTCGGGGTGTTCTCGCCGATCATGCGACTGCACTCGGCGAACAACCCGTTCATCCGCAAGGAGCCGTGGGTGTTCCCGGCCGAGGCGCGCGCCGCGATGGGGGAGGCGCTCCGCTTCCGCCACCGCCTGGTGCCGTACCTGCACACGATGAACCACCGCACCGCCGAGGGCACCGCCCTGGTCCGCCCGCTCTACCACCTGGAACCCCGCCGCGACGAGGCGTACCGGGTGCCGAACACCTACGCCTTCGGGTCCGAGCTGCTCGTCGCCCCGATCGTCGTCCCGCGCGACCCGGTCAGCCTGCACGGAGTGGCCCGGGCCTGGCTGCCGCCGGGCACCTGGACCGACGTCTTCACCGGCACGGTGTACGCCGGCGACCGGTTCGTCGACCTGCACCGCACGCTCGACACGGTGCCGGTCCTGCTGCGCGCCGGGGGTGTGCTGCCGCTCGCCGCGGAGGACCAGCTCGACGCCACCGCGAACCCGACCGCGTTCGAGGTCCTCGTCGCCCCCGGCGCCGCCGGGTCCTTCACCCTGGTCGAGGACCGCGAGGGCGACGGTGACCACGCTGCGGAGACCCGGCTGACCTGGGACCCCGAGCGCGCCGAGTTCCGGGTGCACGCCACGACCGGTGCCCTCGACGTCGTCCCCGCCCACCGCGAGTGGCGGATCACGTTCCTCGCGGCTCCGGCCGACGGGCAGGAGACGTCGGCGCGGTCCGCCGACCGGTTCTCCGTGGACCTGTCGGTGGATTCGGCGTCGGGCGGCTCGGTCACGCTGGTCGGCGCACCCGTCGTCGGGGTCGATGCGCGCGACGCCGTGCGGCGGGCCCTCGAGGGCGCGCAGGCCGGCAACCCGGAGAAGCTCGAGGCGTGGGAGGTCGTGGCGAAGGACCTGCCGCGCGCCGACCGCATCGTCGAGCTCGGCACCGTGGGCCTGCCCGACGCCCTCCGGGACGTCGTCGTCGAGCTGCTCGGCAGCGTGCACCCGGGGGAGTCGGTGCCCGCAGGCCGCTGACGGAGAACGACGGGGACGAGGCCGGGAGGCCCGTGGCGGCGCCGCCACGGGCCTCCCGTCCGTCGTCAGGCGCCCTGGTGCGCCGCCCGGTCGGACGTGCCGTCCGCGTACGGCGCGCTCTCGCCGACCAGCAGCCGGTGGCCGACCGTGACGAGGCGGCCGGGTACGTCGGATCCGTCCATCCGCTCGACCAGCAGGTCGAGCGCGGTGTCGGCGAGTGCGACCGTGTCGGGCGCGACGGAGGTCAGGCTCGGCACCAGGCTCGACCCGAGCCCGATCGCGTCCCACCCGACGATCGCGACGTCGCCGGGCGCGTCGAGGCCGCGCAGGCGCATCGCGCGGAGCGCGCCGAGCGCGGCCAGGTCGTCACGGCACAGCAGGCCGTCGACGCGGAGCCCGGCGTCGAGCGCCGCGCCGAAGGCGAGCTCGGCGCCCGCGGCGTCGCCGACCTCGCGGGGGACCAGGAGTGCGTCGTCGAACGGGAGGCCGGCGTCGAGGAGGCCCGCGCGGTAGCCGTCCAGACGCAGTCCGGACGTGCGCGACGACGGTCCGGTCTCGTGCCCGAAGAACCCGATGCGCCGACGGCCGAGCGCCACGAGGTGTGCGACCGCCTCGGCGGCGGCCCCGGCGTTGTCGATGACGATCTGGTCGGCGTGCGGGGGCCGGACGTCCTCGCCGAGGAACACCACGGCCGTGTCCCCGCGGATGCGGTCGATCGCCTCCGGCGTGAGCACCTGCGGGTGGATCACCACGCCGTCGACCACGCCGGCCTCGCGCCCCCGCACCGCCGAGCGCTCACCGTCCGGGTCGCCGCCGGTCTCCTCGAGCAGGAGCTGGTAGCCGCGTTCGGCGCAGACCCGCGAGAAGACGTGTGCGAGCTCGGCGAAGTACGGGCGACGGAGATCCGGGAACGCGAAGGCGAGCATGTTCGAGCGACCGGTCGCGAGTGAGCGGCCCGAGACGTTCGGCCGGTAGCCGAGCTCGTCGATCGCGGCCTGCACCCGGCTGCGCATCGGGTCGCTGACGTGCCGGTAGCCGCGGACGACGTTGGACACGGTCTTCATCGACACGCCGGCGTGTGCGGCGACGTCCTGCAGCGTGACCTTGCCCATCCGCTCACCGTAGCGGGCGGAGGGTCGACGGCCCCGTCGGACCGGCCGCGCTCGTCAGGGGACGAGTCGGCGCTGCACGATCGCGCGGGCGACCTCGGAGAGCGGCTCGTGGTGCTCGAGCGCGTACCCCCGGATCACCGCGAAGGCGTCCTCGATCGAGACACCCCGCAGGTACGACACGACCCCCTTGGCCTGCTCGATGACCTCGCGCGAGCCGATCGTGCGCTGCAGCTGCGCCCGGACGGCCTCGTGCTCCCGCAGGGAGCGCTCGTGCAGGGTGCCGATCGTCGCGACGTCGGCCAGGGCCCGTGCGACCCGCAGGTCGGCCTCGGGGAGGGCACCGGTGTCGGTCCCGAACAGGTTGAGCGTGCCGATGACGTTGCTCCCCAGTCGGAGCGGGACGGCGTGCACCGAACGGAACCCCAGCGCCAGTGCGCCGGTCCGGAACATCGCCCACTCCGCAGGGGCGGCGTCGATGTCCGGGCACGTCACGGTCCGGCCGGTCGCGAAGGAGGTCATGCAGGGCCCGGCCTCGGCGTCGAGCTGCAGGACCTCGACGAGCCGGGTGGCCTCCGACGTGGACGCCACCACCTCGAGTTCCTGCTCGTCGTTCGCCAGCAGGATGCCGGCGGCGTCGATCCCGAGCACGTCGGCACAGGTCTCGACGAGCGTCTGCAACAGTTCGACGACGTCGTAGGCGTCCACCAGGGTGTCTGCCAGCGTCGTGAACGTCTCGACGATCCGGGCTTCCCTGCCTGCTGTCGTCACTGGACCTCCTCGATCAGGTCGCCGCGTTTCTCGAACCGGACCGTGCCGTCCAGGATCTCCTCCGCCACGCGACGCATCGTCGTCCGGCGGGCGAACGCGTGTCCCTGCAGCAGCAGGTACGCGTCCTCGGGGCTGATGTCGAGCTGTGCGAGGACGACCCCGGTGGCCTGGTGCACCACGCGACGCGACGACGGACTCCGGTCCAGCAGGGCGTCGTCCTCGTCGGCGATGGAACGGAGGGCTCGGCGGAGGACCCGGCGACTGACGGCCGAGGCGAGCGTCATGGCCTGCCGGACGGTGTCGTCCTCGATCGTCGCCGGCTGCGGGACGTACACGTCGACCGCACCGAGCGGGAAGGGCCCGAACGCGACCGGGAACGCGAACACTGCGCCGACGGGTTCGCGCCGGACGGCTTCGTTGAAGGCCGGCCACTCCGGGTTGGGACGCTGCACGAGGTCGGTCGCGAGGACCGGGGCGTCGGTCGCGAGGGCTGTCCAGCACGGGCCCTCGGACAGGTCGAACTGGATCTCGTCGACGCGGGTGGCGACCTCGTCCGTCGCGGACACCGTCTCGCTGGGGCAGAGGGCACCGAACGTCGAGATGGCGACACCACCCATGGGCAGTGCGAGCGCGAACGGCCCACTGAGTTGATCGTCGGCGATGTCCGCCGAGCGGAGCGCGCGGAGTGCACGCTCGAATGCGTCATCCATGGGCACCTTCCCTGCCGTCTCTCGATCCTACGCGCAGGGCGGTGTCGGACGATCCGGACGGCGCAGTCGTGTTCGGCGGTGGGCCGGCGCGCCAGGCCGGGAGCTCGGCGGGCGGGTACGACCCCTGCTCGTCCTGCACGCGGAGCATCGCGTCCAGGGCCACCAGCGTCACACCGGAGGTCTCGCGCACCACCGTCCGCACCGCGTTGCCGAGCAGGAACGCCATCAGGTCCTCGCTGCCGCCGTCGGGCCGGTAGTCGCGCCACGGTCCGCTGCCGGCTCGCTGCAGGGCACCGGCGAGCACCGCCTTCGGGTCGTCGACGTCGACCTCGCAGTCCAGCACCAGGCGGAACCGCCGCTGGTTCCGGTCCGACAGGCTCGGCGCCCCGTCCTCGTCGTCCTCCGGCACGAAGGACCGCAGCGCGGACGACGGTGCGATGCCGTAGGCCGCCCGGAACGCAGCGGCCATCCGCCCCGCGTTGCTGAACTGCCACCGCTCGGCGATCTCGGCGATCGTCCGGCGGTCCGGCGCTCCCGATGCCGCCTGGAGGTCGCGGCGCACGCCCTCGAGCCGGACGGCCCGCAGGTACACGCCGGGCGTCTGACCGAGCTCGGCCTGGAACCGCTTCTGTAGGCTCCTGGGCGACAGCTGGACAGCAACGGCGATGTCCGTGACCGTGATGTGGGTGGCCGCGTGCTCCTGCACGAAGCGAACGGCGTCCCGCACCGCACGTGAGAGCCGGGGTGGCCCGTCCGGCACCGCGGTGCTCCCGTCGCTCATGGGCCGACCGTACGACACCGCTGCACCGCGCGCTCCCAGCACCGCCGTGCAGACCGCGGATGATCCGCCTTACGCGGTCTGCTGTCAACCCCTGACGTGACGGGAACTGTCCTGCCGATACTGAAAGTGTCTCGTGCACCGCCGGTTGAAGCGGTGCGCCACATCGGACCAACAGGGAGGCGCGATGGGACACGCACAGGGAATTTCGACCATGATGAGCGACTCGGTCGTGTGGAAACAGGTCGTCCACACCGACCGGATCCGCGCGCTCGCCGCGACGGACCCGACCGACATCCGGGTGCAGCCGGTCGACTCAGGGTGCTGGCGCGTCGTCGACGCCGCAGCGGCCTGGGGCGACCCCGACATGCTCCTCGGGTTCATCGAGCGCACCGGCGACGGTTTCGACTGCACGCTCATGGCGGCACTGCACGAGCACGACCGGCGCGCGACGCTGCAGGACGCCCGCGCCTGGTTCGAGCACCGCTGCGGGCAACACCTCGATGAGGCACCGTGCTGACCGCGGTCCACGGCACCGACGCGGCCCGGACCGTCACCGCCAGGATCGACGGTCAGCGCCGTCGGACCGAACGTTCGGGGAGCGACCGTGCCTTCGCGGCACGCGTCCTCGCCCAGGCCGGACACGGGCGGGACGTCGCCTTCGACGTCGAGGAGGACCCGTTCCGCCTGCCGTTCCGGTTCCGGTACCGGACCCGGCGGGACGGTTGCGTCAGCCTCGTGACGGCGTCGGCGACCTCCGGGTTCTCGGGGGTGTTCGAGCCGATCGACCGGATCGTCGTCGGGTGGTCGAGCACCGGGGGCGTGCGTGTCGCGGTCGACGACGAGACCGTGCTCGAGACCCGACCCGGCACGCCGGTCCTCATGCCGACGACGGGGGCGTTCTCGGTGCGCGCCCCGAAGGGCACACTCCAGCTGGTCAGCATCGACCGGTCGCTCCTCGACCACGTGCGCGGGTCATCGGGGGGAACGGCGCCGGAGCTGCCGACCCACGGGGCCGAGCCGGCAGGCGGCGCGCTCGAGCACCTGCGTCGGTGCGTCGAGCAGGTCGCGGTGACCGCCACCCGCGACGGCTTCACGTCCGGTGCCCGCACAGGTGCGCAGGTGGCACTGGTCGAGGCCGTCCTCGGAGCGTTCGGCACGCGGGTGACCGCAGTCGTCCGGCGTTCCGTCACCCCGTCGACGGTCGAGCTCGCCGAGGCCTACCTCGACGGGCACTGCGATCGGGTGCTCTGCCTCGCCGACATCTGCGACGCGGTCGGGGTCAGTCCCCGCACGTTGCAGACGGCCTTCATGCGGGAGCACGGTGTCTCACCGATGACGTTCCTGCTGCGGATGCGGCTCGACCGCGTGCACGCCGCGCTCGAGTCCGGCACCCGTCACGAGACCAGTGTGGGGGAGGTGGCGATGGCCTGGGGGTTCCGGCACCTGGGGCGGTTCTCGGGCACCTACTTCCGTCGTTTCGGGGAGTACCCGGGTCAGACGTTGCGCGCATCGTCCGGCCGCTTCGCAGACGGTACGGAGCGTCACGCGGGCTGATCGGAGGCGCCCACAACGTGTTCCGGACACCACGGTGAACACGCAAGTTCGGCCCCTAGGGTCGCCACAAGCGCACTCGCGTGAACTCCCTCGAACCGGTTGAAGGACCGATCCGTACCGGAAGGCGGTCCACATGACCACCACTCCGCTCGCTCCGGGTTACACCCGCACTCGTCCCGCTACGGGAGCCCGCAAGGGTACCTCGACCTACTCCGCGCTCCTGGCGCAGGTGAAGGAGAACGGCTTGCTGCGCCGTCGTACCGGTTTCTACTGGGCACTGTTCGGCGCACTCGTCGGCAGCCTCGCCCTCGCCTGGGTCGCGTTCGCGTTCCTGGGTGACTCGTGGTTCCAGCTGATCGTGGCGGGTGCGCTGGGCGTGCTGTTCACGCAGTTCGCGTTCCTGTCGCACGAAGCCGCGCACCGTCAGGTGTTCGAGTCCCAGAAGTGGAACGACCGTGCGGGCCGCTGGCTCGGCACGTTCCTGGTGGGGCTCAGCTACTCGTGGTGGATGAACAAGCACACCCGCCACCACGGCAACCCGAACACGGTCGGCAAGGACCCCGACATCGCCCCGGACGGCATCCGGTTCCTGCCGGAGGACGCCGCCGCCGTGAAGGGCGGCGCGATGAAGACCTTCATGCGCTTCCAGGGGTGGTTGTTCTTCCCCCTCCTCACGCTCGAGGGCATCAACCTCCACCGCTACGCCGTGGTGTCGATCGTCACCGGCAACGGCACGAAGGCCGACGTCAAGAACCGCATCATCGAGGGCGCCCTGCTGGTGGCGCGGTTCGCGATCTACCTGACGGTGGTGTTCTGGTTCCTGCCGTTCGGGATGGCGTGTGCGTTCCTCGGGGTGCAGCTGGCCGTGTTCGGCGTGATGATGGGTGCCTCGTTCGCCCCGAACCACAAGGGCATGCCGACCATCGCCCACGATGCGAAGGTCGACTTCTTCTCCCGCCAGGTGCGCACCTCGCGCAACATCCGTGGCGGCTGGTGGGTGTCGTTCCTGATGGGTGGGCTGAACTACCAGGTCGAGCACCACCTGTTCCCGTCGATGCCGCGTCCGGCGCTGAAGCAGGCCCGCCTGCTCGTGCGTGACCACTGCGACACCCTCGACGTGCCGTACACCGAGACCACGCTGCTGCGTTCCTACGGCATCGTCGTCCGGTACCTCAACCGCGTCGGCCTCGCCGCCCGCGACCCCTTCGCGTGCCCCATGGTCACGCAGCTGCGCATCCACTGACGCCGTGCTGAGCGCCATGCCCACGGGCACCGTCAAATGGTTCGACCACAGCAAGGGGTTCGGGTTCATCCACCCGGACGACGGGTCCCAGGACCTGTTCGCGCACTTCTCCAGCATCGTTGCGGCGACCGGCTCCCGGCCGCTCGCCCAGGACGACCACGTGCAGTACGAAGTCGGCCCCGGCAAGAAGGGCCCGCAGGCGGACAACATCTCGTTGATCCGCTGATCGGCACCATCACGAGCAACGCCCCGACCGCTCCGGTCGGGGCGTTGCTCGTTGCGCATGTGGCCACGGCGCGCCGAGTCTCGCCCCGCCGGACAGTTCACGCGCACGTGAGCGCGTGAGGTGTCGCCCAGCACGTGACGACGGCGGCGGCCGCCGGCCCGGCGTCCCCACAGGACGGACGGGAGGCCCGGTGCCAGCTGGCACCGGGCCTCCCGTCCGTCTGCGCGCACGTTCCTTCCCATCGCGGGCGCGTTGGTTTGCAAGAACGGGCGTACCTGGTCGGAAGAACCCACCAGGTACGCCCGGTTCCGGTCGGTACGCCCGGTTCCGCCAGGGACGCTCGGTATGCCCGGTTCCGCCAGGTACGCCCGGCTCCGCTCGGTATGCCCGGTACCACCAGGCACGCCCGGTTCCGCCAGGTATGCCCGGTT
>NZ_JAHEWN010000007.1 GCF_018598555.1 Curtobacterium aurantiacum | reverse complement strand
GCCCGCCACTACCCCCGCAGGGACTCCACGACCTTCTCGATCCGCCGAGTCCGGGTCTCCGGGGCCTTCGCCTGCGTGACCGGATCGGCGAGTGCCCGCTGCCGTGAGTTCGACAGCGTGTCGAACGCCGCACGCACGCCGGCCTCCTGCAGCGCGGCGGCCAGGTCCTCCGGCAGGTCGACGGTCCGGGGCAGGGTGTCGACCTCGAGTGCGACCTCGACGGTGTCCCCGGCGGCGATCCCGGCGGCCTCACGGTGCGAGGCCGACAGCGGCACCAGGAACTGCTCGTCCATGACCCCGACGGTGGACCGGTAGGTGTAGCCCCGGTTGATCGTGACGACCACCGCGGGGCGCTTGCCGGATCCGAGCGCCTCGATGACGGACTCCGGGACGGGGAGTCCGGTCGCCGTCTTCCGTGCTTGCAGGACCGTCGTCGTGAACCGCATCCGTGCCTCCAGGCCTGGTGTGGGCGCGACCATGCGCCCAGAACGAGCAAATCGTACAGGCGCACCCGCTGTTCGGTCCCCGTTCACCGCCGCAGCACGGAGCGGATACCGGCCGCGTCCACGATCGTGCACGACCCGGACCCCCGGGCCACCCCACGTCCCCACCCGAAAGGCCCACCCGTGCAGCACAAGCGCACCCTGGCCGGCATCGCCCTGGCCGCCGCCGCGATCGTCACCCTCGCCGGATGCTCGGCGACGAGCTCCGCGACCGCCGGCTCCGACGGTGACACCGACTGGAAGACCGCCACCAGCGCCGAATCCGCCGGCGGCATGGACGCCCTCGTCAAGGCCGCCAAGGCCGAGGGCCAGCTGAACGTCATCGCGCTGCCGCCGTCGTGGGCCAACTACGGCAAGATCATCGACGGCTTCACGAAGAAGTACGGCATCAAGATCAACTCCGCGAACCCGAACGGCTCGAGCGCCGACGAGGTCGCCGCCGTGAAGTCGCAGAAGGGCCAGTCCACCGCGCCCGACGTGCTCGACCTCGGCAACGCCGTGCTGCAGGAGAACCTCGACCTGCTCACCGACTACAAGGTCGCGAACTGGGACGACATCCCCACGGACCTCAAGGAGAAGGACGGTGCGTGGACGCGTGACTACACCGGCCTGATGTCGATCGGGTACGACTCGTCGAAGGTCTCCGAGGCCCCGAAGGACCTGAAGGACCTGCTCGGCAGCGAGTACAAGGGCAAGGTCTCGATCGCGGGTGACCCGACGCAGGCCAACCAGGCCGCGTCGGCCGTGTACCTGGCGGCGCTCGAGAACGGCGGCTCGGCCGACGACATCATGAAGGGCGTCGACTACTTCGGCGACCTGAAGAAGGCCGGCAACTTCCAGAACGTGCTGCCGACGCAGGCCACGGTCGCCTCGGGTGAGACCCCCGTGGTCATCCAGTGGTCGTACAACAACCTGGCGTGGGGACCGGCAGCGGGCGCGAGTGGCAACAAGGACTGGAAGACCGTCGTCCCGAAGGGGCAGGCGCTCGGCTCGTACTACTCGCAGGCCATCACCAAGGACGCCCCGCACCCCGCGGCCGCCCGCCTGTGGCAGGAGTACATCGCCAGCCCGGAGGCGCAGAACCTCTACCTGCAGGCCGGCGCCTTCCCCGCCACCCTGTCGGCGATGGAGAAGTCGGGCAAGGTCGACCAGGACGCCCTCGACGCCGCCGGTGGCGCGCCGAAGGACTACGTCGAGCTGACCGACGCGCAGGTCGCCGACGCCGCGAAGGTGCTCAAGGCCGAGTGGTCCTCGACGATGGGGTCCTGAGCAGCATGACCACAGCATCGGCAGACGCGCCCGCACCGGCGGCGAGCGGCACCGCCGCACCGCCGACGAGCGCAGCGAGCACCGTGCGCCCGGCGTCCGCGCCCGCCGATGCCGTCCGTCGCGGCGCCGGACCCCGCGTCCGGCGCCGCGTCGGCCTCGCCTGGCTGGGGCTGACGCCCTTCGCCGCCTACGTCCTGCTGTTCCTCGCGGTGCCCGCAGTGATCGCGATCGGCAGCGGCTTCTTCGACGGCTCCGGTGCGTTCACGCTCGCCAACCTCGCGGCCTTCGCCGACCCGTCGGTGCTGCGGGCGTTCGGCGGGTCGTTCGGCCTGTCCGCCGCTTCCGCGGTCATCGGCGCCGTCCTCGGCGCGCTCGTCTGCTGGGCGCTCTCGGCGCTGCGGCCCGACGGCCTGGTCCGGTCGATGATCGACTCGGCCGCGAGCGTCCTCGCACAGTTCGGCGGTGTGATGCTCGCCTTCGCGTTCATCGCCACGATCGGCGTGCAGGGACTCGTCACGACGTGGCTGGTCGCGGTCTTCCACGTCGACCTCAACGCGGACGGCGCCTTCCTGTACACCGTGCCCGGGCTCGTGATCCCCTACGTCTACTTCCAGGTGCCGCTCATGGTCCTCACGTTCATGCCCGCACTCGAGGGCGTCAAGGCCCAGTGGGGCGAGGCCGCCGCGACCCTCGGCGCCTCGCGCCTGACGTACTGGCGCCGGATCGCGTTGCCGGTCCTGGCGCCGGCGTTCTGGGGGTCGCTCCTGCTGCTCTTCGCGAACGGCTTCTCGTCGTTCGCCACCGCGGCGGCCCTCATCTCGCAGGGTGGCATCGTGCCGCTCACGATCCGCACGCAGCTCACCAGCGAGACGCTCGTCGGGTTGCAGAACGTCGCCGGGGTGCTCGCGTTCGGCATGGTCGTCGTGATGGCGGTCGTGATGGGCGCCTACTCGCTCCTGCAGCGCCGGGCCGCCAGGTGGCAGCGATGAGCGCGGCGGCTCCGGTGGGACCGTCGCGTCCGGCGTCGGCTGCCTCCGCCCGCACAGGAGGCCCGTCCCGCGTCCGCCGCTTCGGCACGGCCCCGTCCCGTGGTGCGGCAGCGATCGTGCTCACCGTGATCGGGCTGCTGTTCGCCGTCCCGCTGGTCGCCCTGCTGCAGTTCACGTTCCGGCAGGGCACAGACGGCGGGCTGACGTTCGCGCACTGGGCGGCGATCGGCGACCCCGCCAACGCCGTCACCTACCAGCCGGTGTTCGACGGGCTCGGGGCGTCACTGCTCATCGCCGCGATCACCGTCGGGATCGTGCTGTTCGTGCTCCTGCCCGCCCAGATCATCACCGCACTGCGCTACCCGAGGCTCCGACGCGTCCTGGAGTTCGTCTGCATCGTGCCGATCACCGTGCCGGTCGTGGTGCTCGTCGTCGGGTTCATCCCCGTCTACCAGGTCGTGTCGCAGGTCTTCGGCTCCGGCGCCTGGACGCTGGCCTTCGCGATCGGCATCGTCACGTTGCCCTTCGCGTTCCGACCGATCTCCGCCGCCATCACCGCGACGGACATGACCGTCCTGTCCGAGGCGGCCCGTTCCCTCGGAGCGTCGTGGTGGACCGTCACCTGGCGGGTGCTCCTGCCGAACCTGCGCCGGGGCATCACGGCCGCGTGCTTCCTCACGATCACCGTGGTGCTCGGCGAGTACACGCTCGCCGCGTTCCTCTCCCGCACCACGTTCCAGACCGCGCTCGTCCTGGTGCAGGGGACCGACCCGTACGTCGCCGCGATCTTCTCGGTCGCCGCCCTCGCGTTCGGCTTCGTGCTGCTCGTCCTCATCGGCCGCATCGGTTCCCGTCGCACGGGCCGGGTCCGCGGCACCCGAACCACCCGTCGTCCCCGTACCCAGGAGTCCGCATGACCGTCACCGCTCCGGCAGCCCCGGCGTCCCTCGCCACCACCGGTGCCGTCGTCGAACTCCACGGCGTCGAGAAGCACTACGGCACGCACCGGGCGCTCGCCGGCCTGTCGCTCCGCGTCGAGCCGGGGGAGTTCGTCTCCCTGCTCGGCCCGTCCGGCTGCGGCAAGACCACGGCGCTCCGGGCGCTGGCCGGCCTCGAGGCCATCGACGCCGGTTCGATCCGCATCGACGGCCAGGACGTCGCGGACACCCCGGTCAACAAGCGTGACATCGGCATGGTGTTCCAGCAGTACTCGCTGTTCCCGCACATGACGGTCCGGCAGAACGTCGCCTTCGGACTCGAGATGCGCCGGGTCCCCGCCGCCGAGCGCAAGAGCCGCGTGGTCGAGTCCCTCGACATGGTCCACCTCGGGGAGTTCGCCGAGCGGTACCCGCACCAGCTCTCCGGCGGACAGCAGCAGCGCGTCGCCCTCGCCCGGGCCCTGGTCACCCGCCCCCGGGTGCTCCTGCTCGACGAGCCGCTGTCCGCCCTGGACGCGAAGGTCCGGGTCTCGCTGCGCGACGAGATCCGCCGCATCCAGACCGACCTCGGCATCACGACGGTGTTCGTCACCCACGACCAGGAGGAAGCACTCGCCGTCTCCGACCGGATCGCCGTGATGCAGGCGGGCGACATCGAGCAGGTCGGCACGCCCGAGGAGCTCTACCGCACCCCGTCGTCGGCATTCACCGCGGACTTCGTCGGCCAGTCGAACCGCCTGCAGGGCGACCTTCGCGGCGGCGACGTGTTCGTGTACGGGTTCCGGGTGCCGGCGCTCGACTCCTCGGTCGCCGACGGGCCGGTGCTCGCCTACGTCCGGCCGGAGGACACCGCCTTCGCCCCCGAGGGCATCACCGGCGCCGTCGTCACCTCGAGCTTCCTCGGGTCCATCCGACGCACCACCGTCCGCCTGGACGACGACACCGTCGTGACCGTCCAGCACGAGGTCGGCGACCGCCGTGCGGCCGGCGACCCGGTCGCCGTGCGCCTGCTCGGCGCGCCGGTGGCGGTCGCGCCGCTCGCGTAACCGCGACGACGTTTCGCGCTGCGCGACAGTCCACGCGCGACCAGACGCGTGGACTGTCGCTGCGCCCGAAACGTCGGGGGACGCGGACGGGAGACCCGTGGCGGCCTGGCACCGCGCCTCCAGGCCGGTGGGGTCAGCGCTGGAAGCGCGCCTCGCGCTCGTCCGCCAGGCCGGCCTCGACGCGTGCACGCATGTTCTCGGACATGTCGGGCAGGGCGTCGAGCCGGGCCCAGAACGCCTCGGTGTTCTCGCCGTCGGCGGGGTTCGGCGCACCGGAGACGTAGCGGCAGGCGAAGACCAGGTCGAGGTACTGCGACCGGTCCCCGTTCGGGTAGGTCATCTCGGGCAGCGCCTGCACCCACGCCAGACGTTCGGCGACGGCGACGACGTCCGCTTCTTCGAGGACCTCGCGTTCGGCGGCGACGGCGGGTTCCTCGCCCGGGTCGACGATCCCCGTGACGGGTGTGTACGCGCCGGTGTCGGCCCGTCGCACCACGAGCAGTTCGCGCTCGGCGCCGGAGCCGCGCGTGACGACGGCCGTCACGCCGGTCAACCACAGCGGATCCGTGCCGATCTTCTCGCGCAGGGACAGGACGAAGTCGGGGGTCGGCATGCCCCCACGCTACCCATCGACCCCTGTCGCATACTGGTCATGACCAGTAGGCTGGCGCCGTGGAGATCATCATCCTGCCCACGCCGGACGAGGTCGGTCGCGTCGCCGCGGCCAAGATCGCGTCCGTCGTCGCCAAGAAGCCGTCCGCCGTCATCGGTCTCGCCACCGGATCCAGCCCGCAGGGCATCTACGCCGACCTGCGGCGCCGGGTGCAGGCGGGCGAGATCTCGTTCGCCGAAGCCCGGGGGTTCGCTCTCGACGAGTACGTCGGCATCCCGCTCGAGCACCCGGAGTCGTACGCGGCCGTGATCGCCCGCGACGTCGTCGAACCGCTCGGCTTCGACGCCTCGCGCGTGCGGGTGCCGGACGGCCGTGCCGCCGACCTGGAGTTCGCGGCCAAGGAGTACGACGCCGCGATCCGTGCCGCGGGCGGGATCGACGTGCAGATCCTCGGCATCGGGGCCAACGGCCACATCGGGTTCAACGAGCCGACCTCGTCGTTCGCCTCGCGCACCCGCATCAAGACCCTCGCACCGTCGACCCGTGACGCCAACGCGCGCTTCTTCGACTCGCCCGAGCAGGTCCCGACGCACTGCATGACGCAGGGGCTCGGCACCATCCTCGAGGCCCGTGAGCTCGTCCTCGTCGCCCAGGGCCCGTCGAAGGCGGCGGCCGTCGCCGCCGCGATCGAGGGGCCGCTCAGCTCGTTCGTGCCCGGGTCCGCGCTGCAGCTGCACGAGCACGCGACCGTCGTCGTCGACGAGGAAGCCGCCGCCGGGCTGCAGCTCGCCGGCTACTACCGCTACACGTACGCGAACAAGCCAGCCTGGCAGCGGTTCGAGTAGGCGGGCGCGGACGTCGTGCTGCGGTGAGACGCCGTCGTCTTGCTGTGACGCCGCCACGTCGCCGCAACGCCGCCGGATTCGGGGGCGTCTCGACGGGTCGGGGGCGTCGACCGCACACGCCGGCGTCTTGCGCTCAGCTGCGCGCCGCTGCGGCGAGGCGGTTGAGCCCCTCGTCGAGGGTGTCCGCCGAGCACCCGAAGTTCAGCCGCGCGAAGCCTCGTCCCTGCCGCCCGAACGCGGGGCCGGAGCCGAGCGCCACCTTCGCCCGGTCGACGAGCTCCGCCGCGGGGTCGTCGCCCCACGGCAGTGCCCGCAGGTCGAGCCACGCCAGGTAGGACGCCTGCGGCTGCCGGTACTCGGCACCGGGCAACACGTCGCCGATCCGTTCGGCCAGAGTGCGACGGTTCGCGGCCAGTTCGGTGAGCAGTGACGCCAGCCAGGGCCCGCCCTCACTGAAGGCCGCGACGCTCGCCGTGTAGCCCAGGATGCCGGTGCGCTCGACGACCTCGGTGGGCATCCCGTCGAACCAGGCGCGGGCCCGCTCCGAGGCGCCGATCATCAGGGCGCACTTCGTGCCGGCCAGGTTCCACGCCTTGCTCGCACTCGTCAGCGCGACGCCGAGTGAGGCGGCCTCGGGGCAGGACTCCAGGAACGGCGTGAACACCGCGTCGGCGTGCACGAGCGGCGCGTGGATCTCGTCGGACACCACGACGGCGTCCCACTCGGCGGCCAGCTTGGCGAGTGCGACGAGGGAAGCACGGTCGTGCACCAGGCCGAGGGGGTTGTGCGGGTTGCAGAGCAGCACCGTGCGGGCTCCGTCGGCGAACGCCCGGGCGACGCCGTCCAGGTCCATCCGCCAGCCGGCCGTGGTGTCGAACGGGTCGGCCGGACCTGCGGGTGCGAGCAGCGGGACCTCGGTGACGGTGCCACCGGCCTCGGACACGTACTCCCAGAACGGCGGGTACACGGGCGGCATGATGACGACCTGGTCGCCCGGTTCGATGACCCGGCGCAGCACCTCGACCGCGGCGACCGACACGTCCGTGGTGGTGCGGACCAGGTCGGGGTCGACCCGCCACGCCCACCGGCTCTCGGCGAAGTCGGCGAACGCCTCGGGCAGGGCCCGGCCGTGCCCGACGTACCCGGTGTCGCCGTTCGTCACCGCGGTGACCAGGGCGTCACGGATCGGTTCGGCGAGCATGCTGTCCATCTCGGCGACGAACATGGGGAGCACGTCCGGCGGGAAGGCCGTGTACTTCTCGCTCGTGCGGGACCGGTACGCATCGAAGACGGACACCATGACGCTCATGCGCCCATCCTGACAGCGACCCCCGCACGGCGCGAGGGTGGTGTTCAGACGGGTCGGAGGCCGGTGAGCAGCACCTCGACGTAGCGCTCGGGGTCGTGCACCCGGGAGCCACCGGCCACGGCGGCCGTCCGCATCCCGCACAGCAGCCGTCGCAGGTCGTCCGCGTCGACGTCGGCACGCACGAGCCCCTCGGCCCGTGCCCGCATGAGCAGCGTGTCGACGGACTCGACCAGGTCGCCCGCGAGCGCCGCGGTGTCGGCACACGAGAACCCGCCGTTCGTCAGCAGGTCGCCGAGGGCCGCGTCGTCGACCATGCTCCGGAACGCAGCCGTCACGACCCCCCGGAGCGCGTCCACCGCGTCGGGCAGCGCGACGGCGACACGGACGAGGTCGAGCATGTCCTCGAGCGCGTCGATCGCGAGCGCCTCGAGCAGGTGCTGCTGCGACGGGAAGTGCCGGTAGGCGGTCCCGACACCCATGCCGGCCTCGTGCGCGACGGCGTTGAGGAGCGGCTGCTCGCCCCGCTCGAGGAACGACCGGGCGACGTCGAGCAGCGCGGTCCGGTTGCGTTGCGCATCGGAGCGCAGCGCTTCGGGTCGGGCCATCGCGACGGTCATACGGACAGCCTATCCGCTTGTGCTACCGTTCCGGATGGATCATCCGATTCGAGACGACGAGTGAGCAGGAGACGGCGATGGACCCCTTCACGTGGGAGCCCGAGCAGATGGCGGACCAGCACGGACGGACGGTCGTGGTGACCGGGGCGACGGGCGGGCTCGGCCTGGTGGTCGCGAGCCGGCTCGCCGCCGCCGGAGCCCGCGTCGTCGCCGGGGTGCGCGACCTCGAGAAGGCGGCTCGCGTCCTGGCCGTCGGCGCCGGTCTGGAGGCGCGGCTCGTCGACACCGCGTCCGTCGCCTCCGTCACGGCCTTCGCCCGGCAGCTCGCCGCCGACGGCATCGTCGTGGATGCCCTGGTCAACAACGCGGGGGTCTCGGTGTCCCGGTTCGAGCGCAGCGCGGACGGTGTCGAACGCACCTGGGCCACGAACGTCGTCGGCCCGGTCGTGCTCGCCGACGCGATGCTCCCCGTCCTCGGCGGGCCGTCGCCCCGGGTCGTACTCGTCGGGTCGAACCTGTCGCAGCGGTCGTCCCGGGTGCCGGACCTCGACGCCGTCGACGAACCGGAGCGCTTCCGGCAGCTCCCGGCCTACATCGCCTCGAAGACCGCGGCGGCCGCGCTCGCCGTCGAGCTCGGTGAGCGGCTCCGGGCATCGGGCTCGCCGGTGCGGTCGGTCATCGCGCACCCTGGCATCGCCGCGACCGGGATGAACGGCCAGGCCGAGACGGCGCTCGCACGGGTCGCCGGGCGGATCGCCCGTCTGGCCGCCCGGACCGCCGACGACAGCGCCCGGGCGATCCTCTGGGCGGCGACCGCTGACGATGTCGAGCCGGGGACCTTCGTCGGCCCCGCCCTGCGACGCTCCGACCGTCGCCTGCACCCGGTCCCGGTCCGCGGAGCCGCCGTCGACCCGGCGTTCCGGGCGCGTGTCCGTGCCTTCGTGGACCAGGTCGCCGTGCGCGCCACCGCCTGACCCGCACCAGCGGCCGTCGCCGAACCCGACGTGAACAGCGGGAGAGCGCTCGGTGACGAAAGCGGCGTCCCCCGTCCGAGGGGTCTAGCGTCGCGAACGTGAACCGATCTCGCGTGCACCGCCGCCCGCTCGTCCGTCCGCTGCCGCTCGCCGCGGTGGCCACGATCGCCGCGCTGCTGGGGACGGGGATCGTCGCCGCGCCGGCCGTGGCCTCGCCCGCGTCGCAGGCCGGCCGGACCGTCAGCGACCCCGCGCGGTACGTCGACCCGTTCATCGGCACGAGCAACAACGGCAACACCTGGCCGGGCGCCACCGCACCGTTCGGGATGATGCAGTGGAGCCCCACCGGGACCGCGGGTGACCAGACGTCGACCCCGGTCGCGAACGGGTACTCGTACGACGTGAACCGGCTGCGCGGCTTCAGCCTGACGCACCTGAACGGGGCCGGGTGTGCTCCGGGTGCCGCCGGGGACGTGCCGATCATGCCGGTCACCACCCCGGTCACGACCTCGCCGTCGGCCGACTCGAAGGACGCCGTCTACGCCGCCGGGTACTCGCACGACCAGGAGTCCGCGAGCCCCGGCCGCTACGGCGTCACGCTCGACAACGGCGTCCGCACCGACCTCGCCGTCACCACACGCGCCGGCGTCGGCGCGTTCACGTTCCCGGCCGGCAAGGACGCGAACCTGCTGTTCCGCACGTCGAACTCGATCAACGGCAGCGAGGCCGCGATCACCCGCGTCGACCCCCGCACCCGCACGGTCAGCGGCAGCGTCCTGACGGGCGGCTTCTGCAGCCGCCGCGCGAACGGTGGCGGCGCCACCAACCCGGACCGCCGCAGCTACTACCGCCTCTACTTCACCGCGACCTTCGACACGGCGTTCGCGAGCACCGGCACCTGGAAGGACGGCACGGTCCAGCCTGGAGGCACGTCCTCCTCCGGTGGGGAGGGCTACCTGACCGGCGCCGACCGCGCCGGACGCGGCTCCGGCGCGTGGGTCGGCTTCGACGCGCGTCGCGGAGCGACGGTGCAGGCGAAGATCGGCATCTCGTACGTGAGCGCGGCCGGAGCGGTCGCCAACCGTGACGGCGAGGTGACCGAGCGCTCGACCGTCGCCAGCGTGGCAGCCGGCACACGGGCCTCCTGGAACCGCGAACTGTCGCGCCTGCGCGTCGGTGGCGGCACCGCGGACCGGACCACGCAGCTGTACACGTCCGTCTACCACGCACTCATGCAGCCGAACACGCTGAACGACCGCGACGGGCGCTACCTCGGGCCGGACCTGCGGGTGCACCGGATGGACCGCGGACACCGCGCCGTCTACGGCACGTACTCCGGGTGGGACCAGTACCGTGCGCAGATCCAGCTGCTCGCCCTGCTGCGGCCCGACGTCGCCGGGGACATGGCGCAGTCGATGCTGCGCTTCGCCGAGCAGAACGGCGGCGTGTGGGACCGGTGGCTGCACCTCGGAGCGCCGACGCACGTGATGACCGGCGATCCCTCGGCCGCGACGCTCGCCACCTGGTACGCCATGGGGGTCCGGAACTTCGACGTCCGTGCCGCCTACGCCTCGCTCAAACGCCAGGCGACGGTCGAGAACGCGGACGCCGAGAGCGACATCGGGTGCCCGGGGCAGTGCCTGGCGCAGCGGCCCGCACTCGACGAGTACCTGGAGCGGCAGTACGCGGCGAACGACGACTGCTCCTGCTGGGGCGGGGCCGCCGAGACGCTCGAGAACTCCATCTCGGACAGCGCCCTCGGGTACTGGGCCGGCTCGATGGGGCTCCGCTCCGACGCCCGCATGTTCGCGGAGCGTGGCACGTACTGGAAGAACACCTTCAACGCCGCGGTCGGACACCAAGCTGCTCGTCAGGCCGACGGATCGTGGACGCCGGGCTGGTCGCCGTCGACGGGGACCGGGTTCGCGCAGGGCACCAGTGCGCAGTACACGTGGCTCGTGCCGCAGGACGTGCGGGGGCTGTCGACCGCGCTCGGCGGTGACGACGCCGCGGTCGCACGGCTCGACGCCTTCTTCCACGACGCCTCGGGCAACTGGGCGGTCACGGGCGGCGACGCCACGAAGTTCGACCCGACGAACGAGCCCGACATCCACACGCCGTGGATGTACAACGCCCTCGGGAAGCCGTGGAAGACGCAGGAGACCGTGCGTCAGGTGGTGGACGACGCCTACTCGACCGGCCCCGGCGGGCTGCCCGGCAACGACGACCTCGGCACGATGAGTGCCTGGTACGTCTTCGCCTCGATCGGACTCTTCCCGCAGACACCCGGGCGGGCAGACATGCTCATCGGCAGCCCGACGTTCAGCACGGTCGACATCCGGCGGTCGAGCGGGGAGCGGATCGTCATCCGGTCATCGGGGACGGAGCCGTACGTGCACGGCGCCCGGTTGAACGGGCGGACGCTCGAGCAGTCGTGGGTGCCGGCGTCGTTCGTGACACGGGGCGGCACGCTGTCGCTGCGGGTCGGGGACTCTGCGGACACCGGCTGGGCGAGCGGCGAGCGGGGGCGACCGATCGACCGCTGAACACACGCTGTGCGCGTCAGCGCAGCTCGCGCCCGCCGCCCCACACGCGTTCGACCTCGAGCGAGGGTGACAGCGCCACGAGGTCCGCGGCGAACCCCGGCGCGAGCCGACCCAGGCGGTCGCCGAGCCCGAGCGCTCCGGCCGGCACGCTCGTCAGCGCCGCCACCGCCTCGGGCAGGGACCGCCCGGCGAGCGAGACCGCGTTCCGCAGCGCCACGTCCTGTGTCAGCGTCGACCCCGCGATGGTGTCGGTGCCGGCGACGTGCGCGACCCCGTCGGTCACCGTGACGTCGAGCGACCCGAGCCGGTACGACCCGTCGGCAGCGCCGGCGGCACCCATCGCGTCGGTGATCAGCGCCACACGACCCGGCGTCGCCCGGAAGAGCGTGTCCGCCACGACGGGGTGCACGTGCACGCCGTCCAGGATGAGCTCGAGCGTCACCCGGTCGTCCGCCACGGCGGCGCCGATCGGCCCCGGTGCGCGGTGGTGCAGCCCCGGCATCGCGTTGCACGCGTGGGTCAGGATCGTCGCCCCGGCGTCGAACGCGGCCCGGGCCTGGTCGTACGTGCCGACGGTGTGGCCGACGGCCACGGTGACCCCGGCGTCGACGAACCGGCGGACGGCGTCGAGGGCTCCCGGCAGCTCGGGCGCGATCGTGACCTGGCGGATGGCGCCTTCGCCCGCTTCGAGCAGGGCGTCGACCGCGGCGGGAGCCGGATCGATCAGGAACGACTCGTTGTGGGCACCCTTGTTGTGCGGGGACAGGAACGGTCCCTCCAGGTGCACCCCCAGCACGAGCGGGTCGGTCGCCATCACGGCCCGGACGTGTGCCAAGGACGCCGCGAGGGCGGGGACCGGGTTCGCGACGAGCGACAGGACGGAGCGGGTCGTGCCGTGCGAACGGTGCATCGCGAGCGAACGGTCGAACGAGTCGTCCTCGTAGGCCTCGGTTGCTCCACCGTGCCCGTGCAGGTCCACGAAGCCGGGTGTCAGGACCGCGTCGCCCAGGTCGACGACCCGGTCGGCCACAGGGGCCTCGGGGCCGGAGCCGGTCGCGTGGATCGTGTCGCCGGCGACCAGGACCCAGCCGTCGGCCGTGGTGCCGGACGCGTCGACGACGCGGGCGGCGCGGACCAGCGTGCGCTGGGCCTCCCGGCCGGTCTGGAGGCCCGTGGCGGTCATGCGGTCTCCTTGCGGAACGCGATCACGCCGCTCAGGGCGGCGATCACGATGAAGACGAGACCCACGACCGGGAAGCCGATGGAGATCCAGCTCCCACCCGCGGCGACGACCAGGGCGACCTCGACGATGGTCTTGCCGACGATGTCCGTCTCGATGGGGGAGCGCGGCGACCGGAAGAAGTACCAGACGACCGCGGCGAACAGCGGGGCGCCGATCATGAACAGGACGGCGGGGAACGGCACCTGCCACGACCAGTAGCCCCAGAAGGCCAGGGACAGCAGCCCGAACACCATCACGGCGGCCCGCAGCACCTTCCAGGCCGCGAATCGCCGCGGCTGCCGGACGGCCGCCGGGTCGGGGACCGATTCCCAGTCGACGGGGGACTGCGGGGCGTTGGTCATGGTGCTGCCTACTTGAAGATGATGGTGCGGGCGCCGTCGAGCAGGACGCGGTCCTCCGCGATCCAGCGCACCGCCTGGGTGAGCGTGCGGGACTCCTCGTCCTGCCCGATGGACACCAGCTCGGCCGGTTCCTTGGTGTGGTCGACGCGGACGACGTTCTGCTCGATGATCGGGCCCTCGTCGAGGTCGCTCGTCACGAAGTGCGCGGTGGCACCGATGAGCTTCACCCCGCGGGCGTGCGCCTGCCGGTACGGGTTCGCGCCCTTGAAGCCGGGCAGGAACGAGTGGTGGATGTTGACTGCGCGTCCCTCGAGCGCCGCGCAGAGCTCGGGCGACAGGATCTGCATGTAGCGGGCGAGGACGACGAGCTCGACGTCGTGCTCCTCCACCGCCTGCAGCACCCGCCGCTCCATCTGCTCCTTCGACTCGGCGTCGGTGACCGGACGGTGCTCGAAGGGCACGGAGTAGAACGCGGCGAGCTCGGACAGGTCCGCGTGGTTCGACAGCACGAGGGGGACCTCGATCGGGAGCTGTCCGCCGCGCTGCCGGTAGAGCAGGTCGTTGAGGCAGTGGCCGGCCTTCGACACGAGCACGAGGGTGCGCATCGGGCGACCGACGACGTCGAGCTGGACGCGGGCGTCGTAGCGGGCGACGACGGGGGCGAGCGCGGCTTCGAACGCGGCGCGGTCCACGGGCGCCATCACCTGCAGGCGCATGAAGAAGGTGTTCGTGTCGGCGCTGGAGAACTGCTGCGACTCGGTGATGTTGCCCTGGGCGGCGACGATCGCTCCGGAGACGGCGTGCACGATCCCGGGCTGGTCGTCGCAGACGAGCGTCAGGGTCCAGTGCGTGGGGGTCGGGTCGGTCACCGGATCAGGGTACCGGGCACGGGGTGCGGGTCAGCGGCGGTGGGCCAGGAGCCGACGGATGAAGTACGCCTCCATCCCGAGCGCCAGCACGGTCACGGCGATGCCGAAGCCGACGTACTCCGCCCCGCGGTGGGCGTTCACGATCGCCGTGATCGGTGCGGCGATGCAGATGATGCCGCAGATCACCACGTTCCAGATCGCCCCTGCTCTCGTGTCGCTGTTGAACCCGCCGCCGTGCGCCATGCCCTCGACGGTACCGGAGCGTGGGTTGCGAGGTGTTTCGTAGGGGTCCGGTTCAGGGCACGGCGGCGTCGTCGTCGCCGGCGTCCGGGCCGAGCAGCGGGAGCAGGGTCGCCGTGATCGGTTCGGCACCGTCCCCGAACCACGCGTTGCTCGCCCGGACGATCGGGTGGGCGCGCGCGAGCAGCGCCTCGCCCTGGGCGGTCAGCCGCAGCCTGGAGGCCCGTCCGCGCCCCGGCGCAGCGCCCCGCTCCACGAGTCCCCGCGTCGCGAGCCCGCCGACGAGCGTCGTCATGCTCTGCGGCCGGACGCCCACCGCCCGGGCCAGGTCGGCCTGACTGAGTTCGCCCGCCGCCGCGAGCTGGATGAGCGCCCCGAACTCGACGGGCGTCAACCCGAGCGGCGCCAGCTCGACCGCGAGACGTCGGGAGAGCGTCCGCGCCGCCCGGATCACGGTCCACGCCACGATGCCGTCGACGTCGTCACGCGGGGCTGGGAGTTCCTGGGGCACGGGGCGATCGTACCGGCGTACGGTCTGGTATCAGGAAACTGATACCGGGTGGGCGACCTGGAGGAGGAGCAGACATGGGTGAGATCGTGGCGGTCACGGGCGTGACCGGGGACGTCGGCGGCAAGACGGCGGAGCTGTTGCGGGCGGCAGGGGTGACGGTGCGAGCCGTGGTCCGACGACCCGAGCAGGTCGACGCGCTCCGGGCGCGGGGCATCGACGGCCGCCTGGCCGACCTCGGCGACGAGGACGCCCTCACCGCGGCGCTCGAGGGGGTCGACCGGTTCTTCCTCGTGACGCCGGTCAGCCAGCGGCAGCGGGAGCAGGGGGCCGCCGGTGTCCGCGCGGCACAGCGGGCCGGGGTCGCCCGGATCGTGCAGCTGTCGGGTGGGGACGCCGCCGAGCACTCCCCCATGTCGTGGGCGAGCGCCGCCTGGCACACCGACCGGCTGGTGCGCGCGAGCGGCCTGGCGTGGACGATCCTCCACCCGTCGTCGTTCATGACGAACGTGCAGCCCTCGGCGCAGGCGATCCGTCGGGGATGGTTCCCGCACACCACGGGCCGCGGGGTGATCGGCTGGATCGACAGCGAGGACATCGCCCGGACGGCCGCGCGGGTGCTCACCGAGGACGGCCACGACAGCACCGAACCGGTGCTCACCGGACCGGACCTGCTCGACGCGCGGGGTGTCGCCGCCGCGCTCACCGCAGGGCTCGGGCGACCCGTGCGCGCCCTGCACCTGCCGAGCCGCGTCTACGCCGGTGTGCTGCGCCTGAGCGGGGTGCCCGCCTGGCAGGCCGAGGGACTCCGGCAGCAGTTCGGTCGGGTCGTCCGCCGCGGACTCGACGGCGTCGACGTGATGAGCGACGACGTGCAGCGCATCACCGGCACCGCACCGCGGAGCCTGACCGACTGGGCGCGAGCCCACCGCGACGACCTGCTGGGGTGACCCGTCGCGCCGGAGGCGATCCGGGCCTCCAGGCCGTGGACCGTCAGCGCGACGTGAGCGTGACGACCAGGTGTTCCTGCACGTAGCCGAGCCAGTCGTAGACGTCGCGCAGGCCGACGCCCGCGTCGGCCTCGACCGAGCGCTCCTCGTCGTCGGCGTCCTCGATGCCGAGCCGGTCGGCGATGGTCAGCCGGAGGTCCGTGAGGGTGCGGAGCCACGCCTGCTCGTCCTCGACGTCCAGCGAACCGTCGCGGGCACCCGTCAACCAGTCGTGGACGATGCCCGCGTTCGTGGTCTTCTGCGTGAGGAGGTCCGACTTCGTGTACTTCCGGAACTCCGCGCTCGCATCGTCGTCACCGGGGTAGGCGTCGGGGAACATCCGCTCGGTGACCGGGTCGGCGGACAGGTCGCCGTCGAGGACCTGGCGCAGCTGCTCGGTGAGGGACGTGAGCAGGTCGCGCTCGCCGGAGGACAGGCCGAGGTGCACGCCGTCGGCGCGGCGGACGAACGGGATCACGCTTCGGGGGCCTTGTCGACGGTCGCCTGCAGGCCGTAGCCGTGCATGGACTGCACGTGGGCCTCCATCGATTCACGCGGTCCCGACGCCACGATCGCCCGACCGTCGTCGTTCACCTGGTGCATGAGCCGCTCGGCGTGCTCGCGCGAGAACCCGAAGTGCTGCTGGAACACGTAGGTGACGTAGGACATCAGGTTCACCGGGTCGTCCCACACCACGGTGACCCACGGAGTGTCCGCCCGCGCACTGGTCCGTTCGTCCGTGGTGGTCCGTTCGTCCACGTCGGGCGAGAGCAGCGTCATGCATCCAGGGTGACACAGGGCGGGGTCGCTCGGTACGATCGTCACGTCGCGACTGGCGTTGGATGGGTCACCATCAGGGAGCGACAAAGACACGGTGCGCGGCCGTACGCCTGGGCTGCACCGACCGACCGTCCGAGTGCGACCAGCTGGTCGTCCGCACACCGTAGGAGTCCCGTGTCCATTGCCGATCTGCCCCCGTTCGTCTCCGATTCGGACGAGGTGGCCGAGCAGGCCGCCGCCCGCGCCGCGTTCAACGCCCCGCTCACCGAGGTCGACCCCGAGATCGCCGCCGTCCTGCAGCAGGAGCTCGGCCGCCAGCGCGACACCCTCGAGATGATCGCGTCCGAGAACTTCGTGCCGCGTGCCGTGCTCGAGTCCCAGGGCTCCGTGCTCACCAACAAGTACGCCGAGGGCTACCCGGGCAAGCGCTACTACGGCGGCTGCGAGTACGTCGACGTCGCCGAGCAGCTGGCGATCGACCGCGCCAAGGCCCTCTTCGGTGCCGAGTACGCCAACGTGCAGCCGCACTCCGGCGCGACGGCGAACGCGGCCGTCCTGCACGCCATCGCCTCGGCCGGCGACACGATCCTCGGCCTCGAGCTCGCCCACGGCGGTCACCTGACCCACGGCATGAAGCTCAACTTCTCCGGCCGCATCTACAACGCCGTGGCGTACGGCGTCGACCCCGAGACGTTCGAGGTCGACTACGAGGACATCCGCGCCAAGGCCATCGAGCACCAGCCGAAGGTCCTGATCGCCGGTTGGTCCGCCTACCCGCGCCAGCTCGACTTCGCGAAGTTCCGCGAGATCGCGGACGAGGTCGGCGCCAAGCTCTGGGTCGACATGGCGCACTTCGCCGGCCTCGTCGCCGCTGGTCTGCACCCGTCCCCGGTGCCGCACGCGCACGTCGTGTCGTCGACGGTCCACAAGACCCTGGGCGGCCCCCGCTCGGGCATCATCCTGTCGAACGACGAGACCCTGTTCAAGAAGCTGAACTCCGCGGTCTTCCCGGGCCAGCAGGGCGGCCCGCTCATGCACGTGATCGCCGCCAAGGCCACCGCGTTCCTGCTCGCCGGCACCCCCGAGTTCAAGGACCGTCAGGAGCGCACCATCCGCGGTGCCCAGGCGCTCGCCGCCCGTCTGACCGCCGACGACGCCAAGGCCGCGGGCATCGACGTGCTCACCGGCGGCACCGACGTGCACCTGGTGCTCGTCGATCTGCGCACGTCCGAGGTCGACGGCAAGCAGGCCGAAGACCTGCTGCACGAGGTCGGCATCACCGTGAACCGCAACTCCGTGCCGTTCGACCCGCGCCCGCCGATGGTCACCTCGGGTGTCCGCATCGGCACCTCGGCGCTGGCGACCCGCGGCTTCGGCGACGCCGAGTTCACCGAGGTGGCCGACATCATCGCGCTGACCCTCATGCCGAACCCGGACGTCGCAGCGCTCTCGGCCCGGGTGAAGGTCCTGACCGACGCGTTCCCGCTCTACGCGTGAGCGGTTCGGTCAGCGCGGCGCTCCCGCGCGAGCTCTGGGCCGGTGAGGGCAGTGCCGTCCGCATCGACGGTACCGCCCTCGCCGCCCGGACCCTCGATGAGCTCCGGGGCCGGATCGACCGCCTGCACGAGCACGGTATCCGTCCGGGTCTCGGCACGATCATGGTCGGCTCGAACCCGGGCTCGATGTCGTACGTCGCCGGCAAGCACCGCGACTCGGCGTCGATCGGGCTCGACTCGCACCGCATCGACCTGCCCGAGACCGCGTCCGCTGCAGACATCCGTGCCGCGATCCTGCAGATGAACGACGACCCCCGGGTCACCGCGTTCATCGTGCAGCTGCCGCTGCCGCAGGGCATCGACCCGACGCCGATGCTCGAGCTGATGGACCCGGCGAAGGACGCCGACGGTCTGCACCCGACGAACCTCGGCGAGCTCGTGCTCGCCGTGCCCGGTGGTGCCGGCACGATCGACGCACCGCTGCCCTGCACTCCGCGGGGCATCGTCGCGATGCTCGACGCGTACGAGATCCCGATCCGGGGTTCGCACGTCACGATCATCGGCCAGGGGCTGACCGTCGGCCGGCCGCTCGGCCTGCTGCTCACGCGGCTCGAGGCCACTGCGACCCTGACGCACTCGCTGACGGCCGACGTCGCCGCGGAGTGCCGTCGTGCCGACATCATCGTCGCCGCGGCCGGGGTCGCCGGGTTGGTCAAGCCGGACTGGGTGCAGCCCGGTGCGGCCGTCATCGACGTGGGGATCACCCGCGTGGTCAAGGAGGAGACCGGCAAGGCCAAGCTGCACGGCGACGTCGACCCCGCGGTCGCATCGGTCGCGGGCTTCCTGTCGCCGACCCCCGGTGGCGTCGGGCCGATGACCCGCGCGATGCTCATGAAGAACGTCGTCGAGGCCGCGGAACGCCAGCTGTCGTAGCCCGCGGGCGTGCGCGGCGGCGGTCGCTCACGTGGCGCTCGCGGGTGGTCGCTCGCGTGCCGATGGTGTGCAGCAATGGTCGGGTGGCGGCATCGCACCCGACCATTGCTGCTCACGAAGTGCACTCCGCCGGTGCTACGGTCGCGGCATGGGGGACGAACGACTGCAGACGACGCCGGTGATGCAACCCCGGCCCGAGCCGTCGCAACTGACCAAGGACGCCCGGTGGCTGATCGTCATCGTGGCGATCTGCGTGCTGTTCCAGGCGCCGGGTTCGAGCTGGTCGACGACCTTCGTGCACGCTGGCCAGGAGTACACGTTCACGTCGAGCCCCTGGTCCGTGTGGACGCTCGCGACGGTGGGGTTCGCGGTCATCGGGTTCGTCGTCGCGATCGCCCGCCGTGGTGCAGCCCGCTTCGACGAGCACACCGTGATGGGGCTGACCCTGGCCGCCGTGCTCGGGACGACCGCCCTGGTATGGCTGCTCATGCCGGCGCAGACCGCGTGGGTGGAGTGGGCCGTGGAGCACGGGCGGACGCATCCGTTCGTGCTCGGGAACGTCGTGGAGCACGTGCGGTACGCGGACTCCCTCGGCTGAGCCGGCGGGCGCGGCCGTTCTTTCGCGCTGAGCGACAGTCCACGGGCTGATCGCCGCGTGGCCTGTCGCTGAGCGCGAAACGTCGGGCGGCCGAGCGGCCGAGCGGCCGGGCGACCACGCCCCCGCGCCGCACCCGTCAGTCGAACCCGTCAGTCGCGCCGGGCGCCCTGCGCGGCGTGCACCGTGAACACGTTCGGCTCGCGGTAGCCGGCCTCGGCGAAGGCAGCGGTGACCGCGGCGGTGATCGCACGCCGCGATTCCTGGTCGACCAGCGCGATCGCCGCACCGCCGAACCCGCCACCGGTCATGCGGGCACCGACGGCACCGTGCTCGACGGCGGTCGCGACGGCCAGGTCGAGCTCCGGCACCGAGATCTCGAAGTCGTCGCGCATCGACTCGTGCGACGCGACGAGCAGCGAACCGATCGCCCGGGGGCCCTGTTCGCGCAGCGTGCGGACGGTGTCGAGGACGCGCTGGTCCTCGGTCACGATGTGCCGCACACGACGGAAGGTCTCGTCGTCGAGGAGTTCCTGCGCACGGGGCAGATCCTCGACGCTGACGTCACGCAGGGCCTCGACGCCGAGCACCTGCGCACCCTTCTCGCACGAGGCCCGACGAGCCGCGTACCCGCCGGTCGCGTGGGCGTGCTCGACACGGGTGTCGATCACCAGCACCTCGAGCCCGTTCGCCTCGAGCGCCAGGTCGACGACGGCGGTGTCGAGCGTGCGGCAGTCGAGGAACACGACGGCGTCCTGCTCGCCGAGCAGCGAGGCGGACTGGTCCATGATGCCGGTGGGGGCACCGACGGCGTGGTTCTCGGAGTACTGCCCGACGCGCGCCAGGGTCTTCCGGTCGAGGCCGAGGCCCCACAGGTCGTTGAACGCCAGGGCGACACCGCACTCGATCGCGGCACTGGACGACAGGCCGGCGCCGACGGGCACGTCGGACTCGATGAAGACGTCGAACCCGGTCTTGCCGGTCAGATCGGCCCCGGCCTGCTCGCGCAGGGCCCACGCGATGCCGAAGACGTACGCCGACCAACCGTCCATCGCGTCGGGCGTGAGCTCGTCGAGGGACAGCGCCACCGGGCTGCCCGACTCGTCGAAGGCCGAGGCCACGCGGATCGTGCGGTCGTCGCGCTGCGCGATGGACGCGGTGGTGCGACGGTCGATCGCGAAGGGCAGCACGTAGCCGTCGTTGTAGTCGGTGTGC
This sequence comes from Curtobacterium aurantiacum, assembly GCF_018598555.1. Classification (GTDB taxonomy): domain Bacteria; phylum Actinomycetota; class Actinomycetes; order Actinomycetales; family Microbacteriaceae; genus Curtobacterium; species Curtobacterium aurantiacum. Next base: position 153,331 of record NZ_JAHEWN010000007.1, on the reverse strand, counting down.
TCACCGATCAGGTTGACGCGACCCGGGGCGGAGTACCGCACCGTCGGCTCGTACCCGTAGACCTGCTGGAACGTCATGCGCGCTCGACTCCCTGTCGGATGAACTCGGCCGCCTTCTCGGGAACGAGGTCACCGATCCAGGCGCCCATGGCGGCTTCGCTGCCGGCCAGGAACTTCAACTTGTCCGCCGCACGTCGCGGCGAGGTGATCTGCAGCATCAGCCGCACGGTGTCGCGGGCGGTGTGCACCGGAGCCTGGTGCCACGCGGCGATGTACGGGGTCGGGTCGCCGTAGAGCGCGTCGAGCCCGCGGGTGAGCCGGAGGTGCATGTGTGCCAACTCGTCCTTCTCGGCGTCGGTCAGGCCGGCGAAGTCGGGGACGTGGCGGTGCGGCAGCATGTGGATCTCGATGGGCCAGCGCGCGGCGAACGGGACGAAGGCGGTGAAGTGCTCGCCGGCGAGGACGACCCGCTCGGAACCGCGCTCGTTCGCGAGGTGCTGCTCGAACAGGTCCGGCCCGAACCGCTCGATGCTCGCGAGCAGGCGCTGGGTGCGCGGCGTGATGTACGGGTACGAGTAGATCTGCCCGTGCGGGTGGTGCAGCGTGACGCCGATCGCCTCGCCCCGGTTCTCGAAGGGGAACACCTGCTGGATGCCCGGCATCGCGGAGAGTGCGGCGGTTCGGTCGGCCCATGCCTCGACCACCGTGCGGGCGCGCGACTCGGAGATGGAGGCGAAGGACCCGGAGGTCTCGGGCGAGAAGCACACGACCTCGCACCGGCCCACGGAGCGGAGTTCGCGGTTCAGGCCGACGTCGCTCAGGGACTCGAGCGATTCGGGTGCGTCATCGGCTTCGAGCAACGGGCCGAACGACGGCGACCGGTTCTCGAACACCGCGACGTCGTAGCGGCTCGGGATCTCCGAGGGGTTCGCCGCACTCTGCGGCGCGAGCGGGTCCTGGTCGGCCGGCGGCAGGAACACCCGGTTCTGCCGGGATGCAGCGATCGACACCCACTCGCCGGTCAGGACGTCCTGCCGCATGCGCGCCGTCTCCGGCCGCGGGTCGAGCACGCGCTGGTCGATGCTGCGTTCCGCCGGCAGCGTCGAGTCGGCGTCGTCGAAGTAGATGAGGTCGCGGCCGTCCGCGAGCTTCGTCACGCGCTTGGTGATCACCGGAACAGCCTAGCGCCCATCCGAAGCGTTGCGAAAGACGTCGGAAGCAAGCGAAACTGAGCACATGACGGACGCCGACCTCTCCTTCCTCGCCGGCGCACTCCCGGCACCCCTGCGCCAGGACCGCATCGTCACGATCGTCGAGGGTGCCCCCGGCATGGTCCGGACCGCCGCGTTGGCAGCGTCGCTCGGCACCAGCGAGGTGACGGTCCGCCAGGACCTCGCCGTCCTCGACCAGGAGGCCCGGATCCGCCGGGTGCACGGGGGTGCGGTCCGCCTCGGGGCCGGGTCCACCGAGCGCCCCTTCGAGGAGACCGCCGTCGAGCACCAGGTGGCCAAGGCCGCCATCGGCCGCGCCGCGGCGGCGCTGGTGCGGTCGGGGGAGTGCGTCGTGCTCGACGTCGGCACGACCCCGGCTGCCGTCGCCGAGGCCCTCGTCGCCCGGACCGAGCTCACCGGCGTGACCGTCGTCACGAACTCCCTCACCACGGCCCTCACGCTCGAGCGGGCCGTCCCGCGCTTCACCGTGATCGTCACCGGCGGTACGCTCCGGCCCCTCCAGCACTCGCTCGTCGCCCCGTTCAACGGTGCCGTCCTGCCCATGATCGCCGCGGACCTCGTGTTCCTCGGCGGCACCGGTCTCGACGTCGACCACGGCCTGACGAACGTGAACCTGCCCGAGACCGAGGCGAAGCGGATGCTCGCAGGGACGGCCCGGCGTACGGTCGTGGTCGCGGACGGGTCGAAGTTCGGCCGGGCCCACATCGGGGTCGTCCGCGCGCTCGAGGACATCGACGTCGTCGTCACCGCCGAGGCCGACGCCGCCGCGGTCGCCACGATCCGGGCGGCCGGGGCCGAGGTGATCGTCGCCGACGGCGAGCACCGCACCGAACCAGCCGGAAGGAAGAACACCCCATGACCGCAGCACCCACGGGTGGCCAGTACCGCCTCCACCACGCCGGACCCGACGGGGTCGTCGAAGCCGTGGTCACCGAGGTGGCCGCGGGCATCCGCGAACTCCGCGTCGCCGGCTTCGACATCACCGAGCCGTTCCCCGTGACGGAGCAGCCGCCCGGCGCGAACGGCATCGTCCTGGCACCCTGGCCGAACCGCGTCGCCGGCGGCGCGTGGGAGCTCGACGGCACGCGCCAGCAGCTCGACATCTCGGAGCCGAAGTACGGCAACGCCTCGCACGGCCTGCTCCGGTTCGCGCCGTACCGAGTGGTGTCGCAGACCGCGACCTCGATCCAGCAAGAAGCGACGATCCACCCGCAGCACGGCTGGCCGTTCACCCTCGAGACCCGCGTGACGCACGAACTCGTCGACGACGGCATCCGCGTGACGCACGAGATCACGAACCGCTCCGGCGTCCGTGCACCCTTCGCGGTCGGCGCCCACCCGTACCTGCGTGCCGGTGACACCCCCGCCGAGGACCTCGTCGTCACGCTCGACGCCGCGACCGCGTTCACGGTCGACGAGCAGAAGGTGCCGAACGGGTCGGTGCCGGTCGAGGGCACGCCGTACGACCTGCGGCAGGGGCGACGTGCCGGTGACTCCGACCTCGACACCGCGTACAAGGACGTCACCCCGGACGAGGACGGGGTCCGCCGCACCACGATGCACGGGCCCGAGGGCGACGGGGTCGAGCTCTGGCAGGACGCCTCGTTCCCCTACGTGCAGGTCTTCACCTCACGCGAGTACCCGCGCGCGGACGGCAAGGGTCTCGCCGTCGCGGTCGAACCCATGACGGCACCCGCGAACGCCCTGAACTCGGGCGAGGGTCTGCGCTGGCTCGAGCCGGACGAGACCTGGACCGGTTCGTGGGGGATCCGTCGCGTCTGGTCCTGACGACCCCGGTCGGCGCCACCGCTGACACGAGGAAGGCCCCGCCGGGTGTCCGGCGGGGCCTTCTGCGTTCGTGTGGGACGCCGGGAGCGTCAGCCGCGGCGCATGCGGAGCGCTTCGACGGCGAGGGACTCGGTCGCGTACCGGCCGACCTCCTGCGCCCACGCCGGGTCGTCCCCGCGGAGTGCGATGAAGTCCTTGCGCTGCCGGCAGACGTAGCCGAGCACGGCGGTGGCCGTCGCGACCTCGATGAAGTCCTTGCGGATGTGGCGGGTCGTGACCTGGGCGTTGCGGCGGAGCGTGTCGAGCAGGAGCTCGTTGCTCATCGTCGTGTTGGTCGCTGCTGCGAGCTCGACGATGCGGCGCGCGTCACCGGTGGTGCTGGTCTGCGTGGCTTCGATGGGCTCGATCACGGTGTACCCCGTTCGTTCGTGGTGGTGCGGTGCTGCAGGATCCGGTGATCGGATCCGGGAACGACACTATCGGCGGCATCCCAACAGTCCGCTGAGGATGGACTGTGGTGGGCAGGGGATCTGCCATGAGCCCGCTGGGGAGGGGTTGTACCCCGTTCAGGACCGGGCGGTGTCCCTCAGACGCACCGGGTGCTGCCGGCGGGTGCGGCGAGGACGTCGAGGGACTCGCTGACGCGGTCCGCCAGGTACTGGTACCCGGCGTCGTTCGGGTGCCCGCCGTCCACCGCGGAGTACCCCGGGCTGTTGGTCCTCGTGAACCACCGGCCGGCGAGGGCGTCGATGTAGGGGACACCGGCCGAGGCCGCACCGGCGGAGACCGACGCGGCGACACCGACGGTCGAGTTCGCCCACGGGAGCGGGGCGGAGGGGCCGAGCGCGACGACGACCGCGTCCGGCCAGGTCTGCTGCGCCGTCCGGAGGGTCCGCTCCACCGTGGCGCGGAGGGTGTCCGCGTCGACGAGCCAGTCGTTCTGGCTGCCCTGCACGATGACGAGCTGGGGGTCGAACGACGCGTGCCGCTCGATGCGGGGACCGTACGTGTAGTGCGACGAACCGGTCCGGCCCGTGTCGACGTAGCCGGTGCCCGGGTAGCCGTCGATCTTTGCCGTCCACCCGCGGTCCTCGCTGAGGTCCTGAGCCCATCCGCGGACGCCGCTGGCCGAGCCCCGACCGGAGGTGTACGAGTCGCCGACGATCAGGACGCGCGCCCCGGGCTCGATCGCTGCGGCGACCCGGTCGGCCGAGACCCCGGGGGCCGCGACGGCCGAGGCGGAGGTCGACGAGGACACGGGCTGGCAGGCGCTCGACACGGTCGGCAGGATCAGCAGCAGCCCGGAGACCCCGAGGGCCATCGCGCCGAGGGCGAGTGCCGGGACGAGCCTGCGGCGGCGTCGGCGCATCGTCGCCGGGCCGGTGGGGGTGCCCGGCCGCTCGCGCTGCGATCGTCGGCCCATCCGTCGCATTCTAGACAAGAGAGCGACGCGAGACTGGGAGGCTGGCGTTCCCGGTTCGGGAAGGTGTGGGCCCCGTGGGGCTCGAACCCACGACCCTCGGATGAAAAGCCGGTGTTCAGGAAGGTGTGGGCCCCGTGGGGCTCGAACCCACGACCCTCGGATTAAAAGTCCGGTGCTCTACCAACTGAGCTAGAGGCCCTCACCCGCAAGGCTAGCGGGTGAGGGCCTCTGGGACAGAACCTTGCGGACGGGTCAGCCCCGGCGTCCGGTGAGCGAGCGCAACAGCCACGCGATGACCGCGATGACCAGCAGCACGATGCCCACCCAGAGCAGGAACTTCAGGCTCGCGGCGAACCCGCCGACGAACAGCAGGATGACTGCGATCACAGCCAGGATGATGAGCAGGGCGTTCATGGAAGATCCTCTCCTTCACGTGCAGGGAGGAGCGCCTCCCTGCCGCAACACGGTACGCGTGGCGCAGCCGTTGCGTTCTGGGCGAACGGACCGCGGGCGTGTCACCGGCCGCGCCTACACTGCTGCGGTGCCTCGCGATCACCACCGTCCCGTCCACTTCACCGACGCCGAGTTCGCCGCCATCCAGGGCGGTGAGGACCCGGCGCTGGTGAACCGTGTCGCGCACGAGACCGCGAACGCCCTACTGCACCGGGTGCGCGAGGACCCGGACCCCGCCGTGGTCGAGCGGCTCGTCACCTACACGGACGTGCACGGCATCGACGCCATCGCGGAGCTGTGGGCACGGGTCGGGGCGCACACCCTGCCCGGGGCGCTCTGGCGGGTGTACCTGGTGCGCATCGTGATCCGGCAGAACCCGGAGGAGATCGCGTACCTGTTCGAACGGGGCACCGCGCAGATCGGTACGATCGACCAGGCCGTCGCGGGTGCCGAGGAACCGACGGGCCCTGCGGAGATCCTGACGCTCGCCGACCGGATCCTGCACGGCCTCTACACGGGTGACCTCGCGGTGGCGCTCGACCGCGGGGCGTCGTTCTGCCGGCTGACCGCCGCCGGTGCGACCGCCGTGGCGGACGAGTCCGACCTGGTCGCGTCCGAGCGCGCGAGCGAGCTGACGACGCGGGCGCTCCGCCTGACGGAACTCGCGGCCGACCTGACCGAGGCGGCGGCGCTCTGGCGTCGCGACAGCCTGGACTGAGCGGGCGGCGGGGCGGACCCGCACCGCGCCTCCAGGCCGACTTCCGCAGCGGAGGACCGGGACGCGATCGCGTCCGGGCATGAAAAGACCGGGCCGCAGAAGCGCCTCTCGGCGCGAGGCCGCTCGAAGCGGCGAATTTTGGAGCCCGGGGCTTGCTGCGGCCCGGCGAGGTCAAGTCTACGAGACGTCGGCTGATCACTCGACCCTGTTCACTCATGGTGGACAGAACCGGCCCCGGGCGTGCCAGCGAGCGTGCCGGCGCGGACCCGGCGGACGGCGCGTCGCGAGCCCGCCAGCAGGCGCCCGCCGCGCCCATCCCGCCGAGAAATCCCGATCCGCGCCCAATCCACAGCGGGGACCGCGCCGAATCATCTGCGTGACGGACGGAATGCCCGTCACGAAGCGAGAGGCCCGGCGTGACCCGGACCGGCACCGCCGGTCAATTCCCTGTGGGTCACGCCGGCCCCTCGTCTCGACCGCCCATGCGGAGGCTTCGTGCTATCCGCCTGGTCAACGAAAGCAACCGAGAGGAGGGAAACCTGCAATGCTTGCCCTCGTGGATAGCGACACCGAACGCTGGAGCTCGTCAGAGCCAGCTCAGGCATCGCCGGACGACCTCCTCGCCCGGGTCGCCTCCGGTGACCAAGCCGCCTTCGCGGACCTCTACGACGCACTGTCCGGCCGGGTCCTCGGTCTGATCACGCGGCTCCTCCGGGACCGCGCGCAGTCGGAAGAGGTCACGCAGGAGGTCTTCCTGGAGGTCTGGCAGCAGGCCACCCGCTTCGACCGGAAGCGCGGTACCGCCGCCAGCTGGGTCCTCACCATGGCCCACCGCCGAGCGGTCGACCGGGTCCGGGCCTCGCAGTCCTCGCACGACCGCGACACCAAGATCGGCATCCGCGACCTCGAGGCTGGTTTCGACCAGGTCTCCGAGTCCGTCGAGATCCGCATCGAACACGAGCGCGTCGGCCGAGCGCTGGCGAAGCTCACCGAGTTCCAGCGGCAGGCCGTGCAGCTCGCGTACTACGGCGGCTACTCGCACAGCGAGATGGCCGAACACCTCGGTGTCCCCATCGGCACCGTCAAGACCCGTCTCCGTGACGGGATGATCCGACTCCGAGACGAGATGGGGGTGACCTCATGACCGAACGCCACGACGACCCCGCACTGATGACGGGATCCCACGCACTCGACGCGCTGTCCGACGACGAGCGCGCGCTCCTCGAGGACGCCCTCCGGACGTCCCCCGAGCTGCAGGCCGAGAACGACTCCCTGCGCGAGACCGCGCTGCAGCTCGCCTACGCCGTCGCACCGATCGAGCCCCCCGCGTCGCTCAAGGCGTCGCTGCTGGCCCAGATCGCGACCATGCCGCAGGCTGCGCCCCTCGCCGACAGGACGGTCGACCAGACCCCGGTCGCCGAGACCACCTCCGTCCAGGAGGCCCGCCCCGAGCCCGCCAGGCACGTCGCCTCGATCGCCGACGGCCCCACCGCCGGTGGCCGGGCATCGTCCGAGGCTCGCCGCCGCTGGTTCCAGCGTCCGGCGGTCATGCTGACGGCCGCAGCTGCCGTCGCCGCGGTCTTCTTCGGCGGACTCGGCGTCGGATCGATCTTCGACCCGAACGGCTCCGGCACCGGCACGACGCAGGCCTCGAGCGGCCTCGACCGCATCTACGCCGCCTCGGACTTCCAGCGCACGACGACCAAGGTCGAGGGCGGCGGTTCCGCGACGGTCGTGTGGTCGAACGACCTCGGCAAGTCCGCGGTGATCCTCGACGGTGTCGAGCAGGCGCCGAAGGGCAAGACGTACGAACTCTGGTACATCGGCTCCGAGGAGCAGGGCGGCACCATCAAGTCGGCCGGCCTGGTCGACGGTGCGGCCGACGGTGTGCACTCCGCCGTGCTCGAGGGCGCGATGTCCGAGGGCGCGACGATCGGCATGACGGTCGAGCCCGAGGGCGGTTCCGAGCAGCCCACCACCTCGCCGATCATGGCGGTCCCCACCACCACGGCCTGACGCCTCGGCGGTCCTGCTGGATCGCCACCGACGCAGAACGACGAAGCCGCTGTCACACGACAGCGGCTTCGTCGTTCTGAGTCCGCACCAGGGCGGTCCCACGCAACCACGAAGGCCCGGTGCGCGTCCGTGGCGGACGTGCACCGGGCCTCCAGGCCGTCCGTCAGCGCGACGGACGGATGCCGATCAACCGAAGCGACCCGAGACGTAGTCCTCGGTCGCCTGCACGGACGGGTTCGAGAAGATCGTCGCGGTGTCGTCGAACTCGATGAGCTTGCCCGGCGCACCGGTACCGGCGATGTTGAAGAACGCCGTCTTGTCGCTGACGCGCGAGGCCTGCTGCATGTTGTGGGTCACGATCACGATCGTGAACTCCTTCTTGAGCTCCTCGATCAGGTCCTCGATGGCGAGGGTCGAGATCGGGTCGAGGGCCGAGCAGGGCTCGTCCATCAGCAGCACGTCCGGCTCGACCGCGATCGCGCGGGCGATGCAGAGACGCTGCTGCTGGCCGCCGGACAGGCCCATGCCGGGCTTGTCGAGGCGGTCCTTGACCTCGTTCCACAGGTTCGCGCCCTGCAGCGAACGCTCGACGATGTCGTCGGCCTCGGAGCGGGAGACGCGCTTGTTGTTGAGCTTCACGCCGGCGAGCACGTTGTCCTTGATCGACATCGTGGGGAACGGGTTCGGGCGCTGGAAGACCATGCCGACCTGACGACGGACGAGCACGGGGTCGACGCCGGCGCCGTACAGGTCGTCGCCGTCGATCTTGACCGAGCCCTCGACCCATGCGCCGGGGATGACCTCGTGCATGCGGTTCAGGGTGCGGAGGAAGGTGGACTTGCCGCAGCCGGACGGGCCGATGAAGGCCGTGACGGTGCGGGGCTCGATGGTGATGTCGACACCCTCGACCGCCTTGAACTTCGAGTAGTAGACGTTGAGGCCGTCGACCTCGATGCGCTTGGACACGTTGATCCTTCTGGGTGGGTGGTGTCGCTGGTTCCGCGGGGGCGGAGGGTCAGCGGCTGAGCTTGGGGGCGAAGAGACGGGTGATGAACCGGGCGAGCAGGTTGAGCAGCATCACGATCAGGATGAGCACGAGGGCCGCGGTCCACGCCCGGTCGACGAACGGCACCGGGTTGGCGCCCTGCTGGGAGTACTGCGTGTACGCGTACACCGGCAGGGTCATCATCGGGTCCCGGAACAGGTTGTAGTTCATGCTCGCGGTGAAGCCGGCCGTGACGAGCAGCGGGGCGGTCTCACCGATGACGCGGGCGATCGAGAGCATCACGCCGGTGGTGATGCCGGCGAGGCTGGTGGGGAGCACGACCTTGAGGATGGTGAGGTACTTCGGCACCCCGAGGGCGTACGAGGCCTCGCGGAGCTCCATCGGGACGATCTTCAGCACCTCTTCGGTGGAGCGCACGACGATCGGGATCATCAGCACCGACAGGGCGACCGAGCCGACCAGGCCGAAGCGGGCGCCCGGGCCGAGGAAGAGCGCGAAGAGCGCGTAGGCGAACAGACCGGCGACGATCGACGGGATGCCCGTCATCACGTCGACGAAGAACGTGATGCCCTTCGCCAGCGCGCCGCGGCCGTACTCGACCAGGTAGATCGACGTGAGCAGCCCGATCGGCACCGAGATGAGCGCCGCGAACAGCGTGATCTCGAGCGTGCCGATGAGCGCGTGGACCGCGCCGCCGCCCTCGGAGATGACACCGCGCATCGAGTACGAGAAGAAGCTCGCGTCGAAGCGGGCGAACCCCTTGGCGATGACCGTCCAGAGCAGCGAGACCAGCGGCAGGACCGCGATGACGAACGCCGTGATGACGAGGGAGGTGACCAGCCGGTCGACCGCCTTGCGGCCACCTTCGACGATCCGCGAGATGACGACGATGAGGACGTCGAACAGGACCGTGCCGAGGAAGATCGCGGCGACGACGTTGAAGTCCTTCACCGCGCCACCGGCGTTCAGCAGGGCGAAGACCAGGACGAGGGCGACCCAGCTGCCGACGAGCAGCAGCCACGGGACGGAAGCGTGCAGCTTGCCGTTGGCGTAGACGTTGCCGGCGGTGCCGGTCGGACGGAGCGCGAGGGACATCGGGTGCGACCTCTCAGCTGACTCGGCTGCGGACGATGTACCGCGCGAGCATGTTGATGACCAGGGTGATGACGAAGAGGATCAGACCCGACGCGATGAGCGCGTTCAGGGCCGTGCCGGATGCCTCGGCGAACTGCAGGGCGATGTTCGCGGCGATGGTCGAGGGGTTCTGCGACGTGAGCATCTGGAACGTGACGTTCGTCGAGACGGACAGGACCAGGGCGATCGCCATCGTCTCGCCGAGGGCACGACCGAGGCCGAGCATGATCGCGGAGACGATGCCGGACTTCGCGAACGGCAGGACCGACAGGCGGATCATCTCCCAGCGGGTCGCGCCGAGGGCCAGGGCCGCTTCCTCGTTGAGGGTCGGCGCCTGCAGGAAGATCTCACGCATGACGGCCGTCATGATCGGGATCGCCATGACGGCGAGGACGATCGAGGCGGTGAGGATCGTGCGGCCGGTGCCGGACACCTGGCCGGAGAACAGCGGGAACCAGCCGAGGTACTCGTTCAGGAACCCGTAGAAGGGCTTCACCAGCGGGGCCAGCACGGCGATGCCCCAGAGGCCGTAGACGACCGACGGCACGGCGGCCAGCAGGTCGATCACGTAGCCGAGCACCGGTGCGAGTCGACGCGGTGCGAAGTGCGAGATGAAGAGGGCGATCCCGAGGGAGAGCGGCACGGCGATCACGAGCGCGATGAGCGCGGACCAGACGGTGCCGAACACCAGGGGACCGACGTAGTCCCAGAAGTTCGTGGCGCTGCCCGGCAGCTCGCCGACCTTGGCGGAGAAGGCCGGGATGCTCTGCCAGACGAGGAACGCGGCGACGAGCACGAGCACGAAGAGGATGAGGCCGCCGGCGATGACCGAGGCGGCGGAGAAGACGCGGTCGCCGACGCGGACGACGGCCTTCGGCTTGATCGGGGTGACGGTGGCCCCTGGCTGGGCCGGTGCGGTCGTCATGGGTACTCCTGTCGGAGGAACGCCGGGGGAGGCGACGGGTTCTGGGGTGGTGGTGCGGTGTCCGGGCCGTGGGCCCGGACGGGTGCGCGTCCGGGTGGGTCCTGGACGGCTGAGTGCCCGGACGCCGGTCAGGTGGGTGGGACCGGCGTCCGGGCGCTCAAGGGGTGTTACTTGATGGACTCGACCGCAGCCTTCGCCTTCTCGGCGAGCTCGGACGAGAGGGCGGCCGACTTGGCCTCCTTCGCAGCGGCGTCCTGAGCGGCGCTCGAGACGACGTAGTCGAGGTAGCCCTTCACGAGCTCGGCCTTGTCGGCCTCCTTGTACTCCTGGCACGCGATGGCGTAGGAGACGAGGACCAGCGGCCAGGCGCCGTCAGCGGTGTCCTTGCGGTCGATGTCGATCGCGAGGTCGTTGTCCTCACGGCCCGACGCGATCTCGGAGTCGGCGACGACCTGCGCGGCACCCTCGGCCGAGAGCTCGGTCGCCTTGTCGCCGACCATCAGCTCCGCGCGGTCGAGGTCGCCCGCACCGGAGTCGTCGATGTAGGTGATGGCGTTGGTGGCGCTGCCCATCGCGGAGGCGACACCGGAGGTGCCCTTCGCGCTGTCACCGACCGAGTACGGGAAGGTCTGGCTGGGCTCTTCGGTCCAGACGTCAGCAGCGTTCGCGGAGACGTACTCCGAGAAGTTCTGCGTGGTGCCCGAGTCGTCGGAGCGGTGCACGACCGTGATGTTCTCGCTCGGCAGCTTCGCGTCCTTGTTCAGGTCGGCGATCTGCGAGTCGTCCCACTTGGTGATCTTGCCCGAGAAGATGCCCGCGATGGTCTTCGCGTCGAGGGTCAGGTCGCTGACGCCGTCGACCTTGTACGCGATGGCGATCGGGGAGATGTAGACGGGGATGTCGATGCCCTTGGTGTCCGCCTTGCAGGACTCGAAGGTGCCCGAGAGCTCCTCGTCCTTCAGCGCGGCGTCGGAGCCGGCGAAGTCCGCGGCACCCGACATGAAGTTCTCGCGGCCAGCGCCGGAGCCGTCCGGCGTGTAGTTCACGGTGACGCCCGAGGCCTCGTTCTGGAAGCCGGCGGCCCAGGTGGCCTGCGCGGTCTGCTGTGCGGACGAGCCGGAGCCGGTCAGGGTGCCGGAGAGGCTCGAGTAGTCGTTACCGCTGGTGGAGGAGGACTCGGTGGTGCCCGCGTCCTCGTTCGCCGCGCACGAGGAGAGCACGACTGCGCCGGCGATCGCGATTGCTGCGATCGAACCGATTCGCTTGATGTTCACAGGGGTCCCTTCGGGAATGGAATGCAGTGGGACCACTGCGGTCCCTGGGCCGGTGCCGACCCGGGAGCGACTGTAGGGACGCGAGGTGACGGGGATCACGCGCGTTGGTGAACGGGAGGTGAACGAGGGGTTGTCCCCGTCGGGGCGGCGTGCGCCGCACCCGCGCGGGGAGCAGGATCGGGGGCATCGTGCCTGCGTTCGGAAGATGCGGACGCATGGTCGTCATGAGGCGGTCGGGAGGCGGTCGGGAGGCCCGGATCGCCTTCCCGGGCGCGGCGCGGTCCGGCGTGCGGCAGGGTTCCCCGCCGTGGTCCGGTTTCCGAGTGTGGTCGGGTTTCCGGGTGGGGTAGCGGCCCGCTCCGGCTGAGGGCCGGGACGCCTACGCCGGGATGGTGTTGCGGTGGGTCTCGACGGCGACGAGGGTGTCCCCGGCGATGTGCATGACGGAGAAGTCCCCGACCGACAGCATCGCGGCACGGCGCAGGTCGAAGCGGCCGGAGTCGTCGGCGGTCGCGGTGGCGATCCGGGCGATGATGTCGGGCAGCACCGGGCCGTGCGAGCAGAGCACGGCGGTCTTGCCCTTGTCGAGCCGGCGCCGGACCACGCCCTTGACGTCGGCGGCGCCGCGGTCGTGGGCGTCCTGGCTGATGTCCGGGGTGGTCGAGACCCCGAGCTTGGTCGTCGCCGACAGCGGTTCAACGGTCGCGAGGCACCGCGCCGCCGTGCTGCTCACGATCTTCTTCGGCCCGAAGGCAGCGATCGGGGCCGCGGTGGCCTTGGCCTGCGAGCGGCCGACGGGCAGCAGCGGACGGGTGGCGTCGGGGCCGTCCCAGTCCGAGCCGGGCACGGTCTTCGCGTGGCGCAGGGTGATCAGGGCGAACGTGCGGTGCTGCCCGGCCGCGGCGCGTTCGGCGAACCGGTCGAGGATCGCGACGTCCCGCTCGTACGTCAGGCGGTTGCGGGCGTCGTCGATGGTGACCCACTCGAGCGCCGCGACCTCGTGGTTCGGGGTGAAGGCTCCGGCGCGGGCGTACTCCTTCGCCGAGACCCGGGCTGCCCAGTAGTGCACGACCTTGTCGCGGCCGTTCGGCAGCACGTACTCGGCGGTGCCGAGCGGTGCGCCGAGGTGCACGCGGTACCCGGTCTCCTCGTCGATCTCGCGCACGGCCGTCGTCGGGACGGCCTCGCCCGGGTCCACCTTGCCCTTGGGCAGGGAGACGTCCTTGTGGTGGTCGCGGTGGATGAGCAGCACGAGGGGTGTGCCGTCGTCTTCACGCCAGACGACCGCACCCGCAGCGACGACGGGACCCGAGGGACCGGCGCTCACCGAGTCGAGCGCTTCCGGGCCGAGATCTTCCGCATGGTCACATTCTGCACGTCCTCGAGCGGGCGACCCGCATCGTCGGTGGAGTGCCGTGTCCACTCCCCGTCGGACTCCAGGTGCCAGGAGCTGGCGGTGTCGGCCATCGCCAGGTCGAACATCTCCTGCACCTCGTTGATGTGGTCCGGAGCGACCAGCCGCACGAGTGCCTCGACGCGACGGTCGAGGTTGCGGTGCATCATGTCGGCGCTGCCGATGAACACGGCCGGGTCGCCGTCGTTGTGGAACGCGAACGCGCGGGAGTGCTCGAGGTAGCGGCCGACGATGCTCCGCACCCGGATGGTGTCGCTGACGCCTTCCATGCCGGGCTTGAGGGAGCAGATGCCGCGCACCCAGACGTCGATCGGCACCCCCGCCTGGCTCGCCAGGTAGAGCGCGTCGATGATCTGCTCGTCGACCATCGAGTTGACCTTGATCCGGATGCCCGAGGGCTTGCCGGCCCGGGCGTTGGCGGCCTCGGTCTGGATGCGCTTGAGCAGGCCCTTCCGCAGGTGGAGCGGCGCCACGAGCAAGCGCTTGAACTTCTTCTCGATGGCGTAGCCGGACAGCTCGTTGAACAGGCGGGTGAGGTCCTTGCCCACCGTGTCGTCCGAGGTGAAGAGGCCCATGTCCTCGTAGATGCGCGAGGTCTTGGGGTTGTAGTTGCCCGTGCCGATGTGGCTGTAGTGCTTGAGCGTTCCGCCCTCTTGCCGGATGACGAGCACCAGCTTGGAGTGCGTCTTCAGCCCGACCAGGCCGTAGACGACGTGGACGCCGGCCTTCTCGAGCTTGCGGGCCCAGGTGATGTTGTTCTGCTCGTCGAAGCGGGCCTTGATCTCGACCAGGGCGAGGACCTGCTTGCCCGCGGCCGCAGCATCGATGAGTGCTTCGACGATGGGGCTGTCACCCGAGGTGCGGTACAGCGTCTGCTTGATCGCCAGGACGTTCGGGTCGGCCGCGGCCTGCTCGAGGAACGCCTGCACACTCGTGGCGAAGGACTCGTAGGGGTGGTGGACCAGGACGTCGTTCGCCTTGATCGCGCGGAACAGGTCGGGCTTGGTGTTCGGCTCGCCCGGCTGGAACTGCACCGGGGTCGTCGGCACGTGCTTCGGGTAGTGCAGGTCTGGACGGCTGATCTTCGAGATCTCGAACAGGCCGCCGAGGTCGAGCGGCGACGGCAGCCGGAACACTTCTTCCTCGGTGATGTCGAGCTCTCGCACGAGCAGGTCGAGGGTCACCGGGTCCATGTCCTCGGTGATCTCGAGACGGATCGGCGGACCGAACCGGCGGCGCAGGAGTTCGCGCTCGAGGGCCTGGATGAGGTTCTCGGCCTCGTCCTCCTCGATCTCGACGTCCTCGTTGCGGGTCACGCGGAACACGTGGTGCTCGAGGACCTCCATCCCCGGGAACAGGTCGTCGAGGTGGTTCGCGATGAGGTCTTCGAGCGGGATGAAGCGCATCCGACCGGAGTGGTCGTCCGGGAGCTTGATGAAGCGGGAGAAGTTCTGCGGCACCTTGAGGCGAGCGAACTCCTGCCGCTGCGACTTCGGGTTGCGGACACGCACCGCCAGGTTGAGCGAGAGCCCGGAGATGTAGGGGAACGGGTGCGCCGGGTCGACCGCCAGGGGCATGAGCACCGGGAAGATCTGCTCGTTGAAGTACTCGCGCATCCGCTGCCGGTCGGCCTCGTCGAGGTCGGACCAGTGCTCGATGTGGATGCCGGCGGCGTCGAGGTCGGGCTTGAGCGACCCGATGAACGCCTGGGCGTGACGGTCCTGCAGCTCGTGGGCCTTCTTCGCGATGTCACGCAGGACGTCGCTGGGCGCACGACCGACGTTGGTCGGGACGGCGATGCCGGTGTCGATGCGGCGCTTCAGGCCGGCGACGCGGACCATGAAGAACTCGTCGAGGTTGGACGCGAAGATCGCCAGGAAGTTCGCCCGCTCGAGCAGGGGCTGCGTGCGGTCCTCACCCAGTTCGAGCACGCGCTGGTTGAAGCGCAGCCAGCTGAGCTCGCGGTCGAAGTAGCGGTCCGTCGGCAGCGACTCGTGCTCGATCTCGATGACCTCGTCGAAGTCGTCGAGGTCGGGTGCGACGGATTCGCCGTCGAGCTGCGGTTCGGTGTCCATCCCCACATCCTGCCACCCGGCCCCTGCTGCCGGAGGGGCCCCGGTGGCCGCTGTGGAAACCGGCGGTGAACCGTCGGGGTGTGGAGGAACGGTCACGAAATACCGACGGTGACATCTGCCCAGGGTTGTGGGTATGGTGGGCCGTGTCAGAGCCTCCGGGGGGATTCCACTGCGCGGGGGTGCAGCTACGAATGAAAGAGGTTCATCATGTCGCGTGTCCTTTCGACCGAGCAGGCCAAGACCGCCATCCGTCAGGTCCAGTCGATCGTCAACGGTGGTTTCACCGACCAGATCTCCCAGCTCGACGCCCAGGGCCGGATCCTCTCCGACTCGAACGTCTGGGACGGCCCGCTCGCGGCGACGTTCCGTGGGTCGACCTGGCCGGAGACCAAGGCCGCCCTCGACAAGGCGAAGACCGAGCTCGAGCAGCTCCGCACGCAGCTCGACAAGATCTCGCAGGACATCTTCACCGCAGGTGGCGGCGCGTAAGCACCAGCCTGTTCCCGCCCGGACCGTCGCACTCGCGGCGGTCCGGGCGTTCGCGGTCGGTGGGGCCGCTTCACCAGCACGATCAGCACGACCAGCACCGACCCTGGGGGGACGACCATGGCGAAGATCCACGCCAACACGGATCCGATCGAGTTCGACGATGCCACCGCGGATGCGCTCAAGAGCTCGCTGACCGCGTCGGCTGACGCGATCAGCGGACAGAAGGCGTCGAGGCAGTCGTACGTGACGACCGCCTCCCAGGAGTTCCGCGGGCACTTCTCGCAGCTCTTCACGCAGAACGCGGGGACGGCATCGAGCGACGCCACCAACATCGTCGACGCCCTCGAGACCATCGCCGGGTGGATCGACACCATGAAGGCCGCCGCCGCTGACGAACGTGCGCGACGCAAGACCGCCCGCGAGTGGCAGGAGCGTGAGGACGGCCGCAACGGCTTCCAGGACTTCCTCAACGACACGGTCCACTACGACCCGATGCCGACCGTCGAGAACGAACCGGCGCCGAAGTTCGACCCGCCGGCGGTCACGACGAAGCCCCGTGACACCCCGAACCCCGGAGCAGGCGGTGGGGGCGGAGGCGGCACGTCGTCCGCCCGGCCCGCTGACCTCCGCTCGTTCGCGACCGGTTCCTCGGCGCTGAACCGCGCCCTCGACGGCAAGCCCGGGGCGCTCCGCGGCAAGCTCGCCGACTTCGCCGCGAAGTGCTCGTGGGCGCACATCGACGCCGGCAGCGTCGTGACGGCGTTCGAGCAGTGGATCGCGGCGAACGACCAGGACGTCACCTGGGCCAACACCGTCGCCGACGCGTTCACGGCCGCCGGCGGCGAGGGCGAGGTCTCGACCGTCGCGGACTCCGGGCTCGCAGCCGCGCTCGCCGCGGCTGGTGTCTCGCAGACCCGCACCGACCTGCAGTTCGAGCCGCCATCGGCCTACGGCGCCCAGCCCACCACCGGCTTCTCGATGGACCCGGTGAACACCACGACGGGCAACTTCCTCGAGCCGGAGCTCGACCTGGCGTTCACCGGGGCATCTGCGGCGCTGCAGGTGACCCGGATGTACAACTCCCTCGACCAGCACGTCGGGGTCTTCGGACCGGGATGGGCGTCGATCCTCGAGACCCGCCTGCTCCTCGACGACGAGGGCGCGTCGTTCGTCGGCGCCGACGGTCGTCAGGTCCGCTTCCCGCGCGACGGCGACGGCTGGGCCCGCGGCGTCGACGAGAACCGCTGGCTCGCGGCCGAGGGCGACCGGCTCGTCGTCCGCGACAACCAGGGCGAGCGCATCGACTTCTCGCCGTCCGGGCTGTGGCTCGGACAGCGCGGTGGGGCCGGCACGGCGGTCCGCGTCGAGCGGGACGCCGACGACGTCGTCGTGCGCCTGGTGCACGAGCGTGGTCGCTCGATCGACGTCGACCACGTCGACGGTCGAGTGGCGGTGCTCCGAGCCTCTGACGGTCGCCGGGTCGAGTACGGGTACGACGATCGCGGCCGACTCGTCTCGGTCACCGATGCCGTCGGCACCCGGACCTACGGCTGGAACGACGACGACCTCATCACGACGGTCACGAGTGCGGCCGGTGTCGTCGAGGTCGACAACACCTACGACGCGCAACGTCGCGTGGTCGAACAGATCAGCCCGCACGGCCGCACGGTGCGCTTCGCGTACCTGCCCGGCCGCGTCACGGTGGTGTCCGACCACGACGGCTCGCGGTCGAACTCCTACATCGCCGATGCCAAGGGGCGTCTCGTCGGGATCATCGACTCCGACGACCGACGCCAGTCGATGAGCTACGACCGGCACGGCAACCTGGTGTCGGCGACCGAGCGCGACGGGTCGGTGACCGTCCACGCGTACGACGACCGCGGCCGGAAGACCCGGACCGTCACGCCGTCCGGCGGCGACCTGACCTACGGGTACGACGACCAGGACCGCGTGACGACGGTCGTCACCGAGGCCGGTGCCGTCGTGAGCTACGAGTACGTGGGCGACGACCGTGACCCGTCGGTCATCGTCGACCCGGTCGGCGGTCGGACGGAGCTGACCTGGCAGGACGGCTCCCTCACCCACGTCGTCGACCCGACCGGCGTGGTCCTGACGCTTTCCTACGACGCGTTCGGTGAGCTCGTCTCGACCACCAACGCCGTCGGCGACACCGCTCGGATCGAGCGCGACGCCGCCGGTCACCCGGCCGCCGCGATCAGCCCCTCCGGCGCACGGAGCGAGTACCGCTACGACGCCGCCGGGCTCCTCGTCGAACGACGTGACGCCGACGGAGCGGTCTGGCGTTTCGAGTACGCCGCCGGAGCGCGGATCGCTGCGATCACGGACCCGCTCGGAGCACGGACGACGCTCGAGTACGCCCCGAACGGCGAACTCGCGACCACGACCGACCCACTGGGTCGCCGCGTCTCACGGACCTTCGACGACCAAGGGAACCTGGCGGCGCTCGCGTTGCCGGGCGGCGCGGTCTGGACGTTCGCGCACGACGCCTTGTCGCGCCTCCAGGCCGTCACCGACCCCGCCGGCGCGACCTGGCGTCGCGAGTACGACGTCGTCGGCGAGCTGACGGCGACCGTCGACCCGACGGGCGTCCGCCAGGAGTTCTCGGACGACGTCGCGACCGGCGTCGCGACGCTGCGCGACGCCTTCGACACCGCGACCGTCCGGTTCGACGAGTACGGCCGACCCGTCGAGTCCACGTCTGACGAGACCGGTTCCGAACTCATCACCTACGACGCCGCCGGCCGCCCCGTCGAACTCGTCGACGGCGAAGGCGGGCTGACCCGACTCGAGCGCGACCTCGCCGGTCGCGTCGTCGCGTTGGTCGCCCCCTCGGGCGCGCGCTCGACGTACGAGTACGACGCCTGCGGGCGTCCCGCCGCAGCCACCGACGCCGCGGGGGCGCGGACGACGCTCACCTACGACGCGGACTCCCGTGTCGTGGCCCGGACCCTGCCCACCGGCGAGGTCGAGGAGATCACGTACGACGCCGTCGGGCGCGTGGTCACGCAGACGACTCCGGGTTCTGGCACCGCGCGGTTCCGCTACGACCAGGCCGGGAGGCTCGTCTCCAGCCACGACGCACGCTTCGGCCGTCGTCGGTTCCGCTACGACGCCGCGGGGCAGCTGATCCAGGTCGTCAACGGTCTCGACGGGGTCACCTCGTTCGAGTACGACGAGCGCGGGCGCCTGGTGACGATCACCGACCCTGCCGGCGGCACCACTCGACGCGAGTACGACGACGCCGACCGCGTGGTCGCCGTCACCGACCCGCTCGGCCGCACCACCACTGCTGCCTACGATCCCGCCGGGCGCCAGATCCGGCAGACGGATCCCGACGGCCGCGCCACCGAGTGGACGTACGACGCAGCCGGCCGCCAGCGGGCCGTGCTCGTCGACGGTGCCGTGCAGTCGGAGATCACCCGCGACGCCGTCCACCGCACCGTCGTCGTGTCGGACCACACCCGTGGTGCAGGCCGGACGATCGAACACGAGCTCCAGCACGACCGCCGCGGCCTTCTTGTCCGTCGCGCCCGAGGCGACCAGTCCGTCGCGTGGGAGTACGACGCCGACGGCAACCGCACGGCTCGGGTCGACCCGAACGGCACCCGCACCACCTACCGTCGCGACGCCGTCGGCCGCGTCGTCGGGGTGGACCGTGACGGCACCGCTGCCGGCACGTTCTCCCACGACGCCTCGGGCCGTATCGTCCAGGCAGCCACCGGCGACCTGGTGCAGTCGTGGTCGTACGAGGGAGGCGCCCTCGTCGCACACACCTCGACCACGCTCGACGGTGCAACCAGCACGCGGATCGAGCGCGATGCCGACGCGCGGATCACCGCGATCGACGGGCCGTCCGGAGCGGTGTCGTACGAGTACGACGCCGCCGGGCAGCTCGTGCGCGCCGGGGGCTCGACGTGGGCCTACGACGACGGTGGGCGACTCGTTGCCGAGACCGTCGGCGGTGTCGAGACGCGCCACGAGTACGACGCTGCCGGGCAGCTGGTCGCGACGACCACCGAGGCCGGCCGGACGGAGTACGTCCACGACGGTCTCGGCCGACGCATCCGGCGGACCGCCACCGACGGGTCGACCACCGAGTACGCGTGGTCCGACCTGGGGTACCTCGCTGCCGTCGTCGACCGCGACGCCTCGTACGCCGAGACCGGTCGGCTCGACGTCTGGGTCGACGCGCTCGGTGAGCTCGCCGAGGTGGGTGGGGTCGCCGCGTGGTGGGACTCCGCCGCGGTCGTGCCGTCACTCATCAGCATCGCCGACACGTCGGTGCTCGACCTGCCGGGCGGTGTCACCGCGATCGGCGATGCCGTCACCGAGCCCGCTTGGCGCAGTGCACGCGCGACCGATGCTGCGGATCCGTGGGCTGCGCTCGCTGCCGTCACCGACGTCGGACTGCCCGCGGGGGTGTCCCTGACCGGCTCGGGCGGGGTGTCCGTCGCGGGGCTGGAGTGGCTCGGGGCCCGCGTGTACGACCCTGCGGCGCGCGGCTTCCTGTCGGTTGATCCGCTGGCTCCGATCCTGGGTGCAGCGTGGTCGGGGAACCCGTACTCGTACGCGGGCAACGACCCGTTGCAGGCTGTCGACCCCCTGGGGTTGCGGCCGGCGACCGATGCCGACATGCAGGCGTACCGGGACGCGAACCAGGGGTTCATCTCGTCGGCAGTGAACTGGACAAAGGACAACTGGGAGTACATCGTCGCGGGGGCGGCGATCGTCGGCGGCATCGCCCTCATGTTCACCGGCGTCGGCGGGCCGGCCGGCCTGGCGTTGTTGGCGCTCGCGGGAGGTCTCACCAGCGGCGGCGTCTCCATCGCCTCGCAGAAGGCGAGCACCGGGAAGGTGGACTGGGGCACCGTCGGACGAGACGCGCTCGTCGGCACGGCGACGGGCGCTTTCGGGGCAGGAAGTGGCGCCATCGTTTCCAAAGTTGCAACATCGATGGCGGCACGGGCGGGCACCGGCGTGGCTTCCAGGCTCGGCACTCGCGCCCTTGTGGGTTCCGGGGGAGGTGGCGTGGAGGGCGCTGTGACCGGTGGCTTCGATTATGCTCAGGGCCCTGGTCCGCACACCGTCGGAGGATGGTTCCAGGCGGTCGGCACCAATGCAGCGGTCGGAGCGGCCACGTCAGGTCTGACATCGGTCAAGCCGCAATGGCTCGATGTGAAGACGATGTCCACGTTCAAGCACGGCATCTACAGGTCGAGCTACGCGCAGGCGGACGACGTGCTGCACAGAGCCGGAGACGTCGGAGTTCGGAAGGACTTCGGCGGGTTCTGGTCGCACGACGCCCCGACCAGTGTCGCGCAGGTCCGGGCTGACAAGGCCATTCTTCCGGAGTGGCACAAGAACGGCGTCGTCGAGTCCACGAGCCCGATCCATGCCGGTTACTCGGCTCGGTTTGGTGAGGGGACACCGATGTACCGGGGTACCGTCGCACCGCAGCGAGCGCTGGACGGTACTGTCTACCCCGGTGGCACGGAGCAAATCTACATCCCCAATTCTTTTGATCACGGCACCATCGTGAACCAATGGCCGCTTTCCTAGGAGTGCTGTTGAGTAAGTTGATTGAAAGAATTGAGCAGCTCGTCCCCCTGCTTCTTAGCATGCAAGAGGTGGGCTATGCCAGGGCGTTCCAGCAGGATGTGATCGCCATCCGCAGCGGAGACAAGGCCCGAAGAGTCAGGGCACTGGCGGACGTCGAAGGAATGCTTCGCGAGGGGTCGGGTACGCTCGCCGATCGCTATATCATTTGTGACGATGGTTCCCCAGATGTCGAGCGATCCCGATTGTTTCGTCATCTAGTGGTCAGGATCAGATCCGAGGCAGCGATCCGACGGAGGCTGCGACTCTGAAGTGAATGAAAAAAGACGAGAAGTACAAGGCTGTATTCGGGGTTCACGGCGCGCTTCGACCAGAAGATGCCTGCGTATCGAGGATTCGCAGCACCTCAGCGTGATTTGAACGGTTCTGTGTACCGCGGCGGGGGAAATCAGACATACGTTCCAGACGGATGGTCCATGCCGATGTTATGAAGAACTGGCCCTTGGCTCCGTAGAAGGATGGATGATGTCAAGAAGAAGTGATCGTCGCGATAGGGTAGTGACTCTAAGTCGACAAATGGCCGCATTCTTAGGGCGCATGGATATGCATTCAGCGCAATCCTTCTACCTGCAGCATGCCGACGCATTGAGTGCGGAAGAGACCATGCTTGGGCGGAGGCGTATCTATCGCACGATCTATTCAGCGGCGAATACGGGAGCAGGAGGGATGAGCGATCTCTACGTGACCAAACCAGACGGGACCGGCGATGTGCCTGCGACCAAGGCTTTTGAAGCCTGTCTCCACGCGCTGCTGAAGGAAACTCGTACGTTCCCGTGATGGTCTCGGCCAGACGTCGCTCCATGATAAGAGGTGTACTGATTGAGCGAGCTAGCCGCCGCGCCGGAGCCCCCGAAGAAGGGGAATCGAAGGGCGTGGATCATCCTGGGCGTCTGGGCTTTCGGCGTCGTGGCCTCGCTAGTAGTGCTGCTGGTTTGGCCATATTGGATGAGCGCGTACGACGAAACGCACCAGGGAACCATGTCCTGCAGCGTCTCCAGGGCAGAGGTCCACGTCGGGTCCACGGTGAGTCGTACTGGCTTGGGCGCACCATTCTCCTACGTGAAGGTAGAGACACGAGACTGCGGCGTCCTCATCCTGCAGGGGGTGAGAAAGTCCTCACAGGAGCGCGTTGCGCGGGATTTGTCCGGAGGTGGGACGTTCCAGTTCTCGGTAGGCGCATCTTCCTGGTGGTTCCGAGGTGCGCTCCAGGTGATAAATCGGTATCCGACAGCCTTTGAGTATGAGCGATGAGTTGCAGCATCCAATGGCTGCTTTGTAGGAGTGCTGCTGAGCAGGTTCATTTTTGATCGCGAGAGAGGGTGTGTGACAAGATCTCGAACGGGGCCGAAGATCCCGGTGTTCAGCGCCGTCTCGGCTCGGGGTGGGCAATGGTTGGCCTTGCGGTCGCGTACTTCGGAGGGCCCCTTGCAACCAAGTTCTTGCTCGTCGGCGCGCAGCTGTCGATCCAGACCTGGTTCATGAGCCTCATCGCTGGTTGGACCCTCGGGGCACTGGCCCGGCGGTACGTCGATAGGGGACTCCCTGGTCGTGACCGAGCCTCGGGACCTGCGCTGCAGTGGTGGGTGCGCGGCCGGCGATACGTGCAGAACTCCCCGACTGTGGCTCAAGTGGAGGCGAAGGTTCGTGGCCTCGACGGCCGTGAACGAACATTGGTCATCGTCATCGACCGAGATCGTCTGATCAACATCTGTGGTGATGCCGCACGGGAAATCATCGTGTTCAGGACTGAGGACGCAACCGATGAAGAGCGGTGGGAGCTTCCCCTCGGTGGCCCGGTTGATGCGTCGGATGTTGTCGAGATCGCCATGGGAAACATTTCTGCTCCCGTGCCTCGAGGCCTCACGCTGGACATTGAAGCGGCGTTGAAGATCGTCGAAGCGTTTCTCGCGAAGAAGAGGGTTGATGAGGGCGCAGGAACCTGGCGCGGTGGTGAGGTGTTGACTGTTCGGCCTTCGCTGCAGTGATTGACGGTGGCGCACTCCACGAGGGAGTCACCAGTGAGCGCATGGGTAGTGCGTCCAGCAAGCCGTTGCGTCGACGGTGGCGTCGCCCGATACGGTCGAAGGATGACTGGGGAACACGTGCTGGAACCTTCTCACGGCAAGCCGGTGCTGGTCCGCGGGAACAGGATGGTGCCAGTGGCGTGGACGCTGCTGTCAACTGGGGTAGTCGCCGCAGGAGCGTGGTTGGCGTGCTCGGACGATGTCTTCGGTGGCGCGTGGTTCACCCGCGTCTGGTGTAGCGCGCTCCTGATGTTCTTCGGGCTGCTGGGACTGTTCCTGGCGGTGACCACGATCCGCACCCGCGTCAAGGTGTTCCCCGACCGACTCGAGGCGACCATCAACCTCCGCCCCACCAGAACCATCCGTCCTGGCGAACTCGCCCACTTTCGAGCGTCAGGCAAGGGCAACGACGTCATCAGCGCTGCAACCGCTCGCGGACGACGTGGCTTTGAATCGAACCGGTTCCACCGCCACTACGACGTGCTAAACGCCTGGCTCGATCGGCACGGCGGCGAGCCTTGGGCCCAGCACCAGGCATTCTTCAGCAAGCTCACTCACCGGACGAAGCCGAAGCCAGTCCGCAACGCAACATCGATGCTGACCATCGTCGCCTTCTACCTCTTCACGCTCGCCATGTTCCCGGGCCTGTTCGTCATGGACGCATACGACAGCGCGCATCGGGAGCGAGTCACATGCACGGTGACGTCTGCGGAAGCTGTCACACTGTCGAGTCGGTCCGCGAAGGGCGTCGGCGCTTCTTACGCCGGTGTGGGGTTCGACACGTCTGATTGTGGCCGTCTGACCTATTCGAAGACGATCTCGTTCGGGAACCAAGACGCTTTCGCCCGCCGCTACGACCGTGCCCTCGGGCCGTACGCATTCACCGTCGGTGGTGCGTCGTTCTGGGTCAGGGAGCATGCGCCGTGGGTGCCGCTGGCCCCGGAGGTGTACGGCGTCAGCGAGCCCGGGTGACTTTCCGGCCGGTGACGATGCGCGACACAGGGGGTGAACGATTCGCACCGTGAAGGTGCGTGCGGCAGGACAGGATCGCGACTTCGATCGTGGTCTTCGTCGTCATCCCTCTGCTGGGCTTGTTCGGCGGCGGATCTACCGAAGGATCTACTCCGCGTCGAACTCGGGGGCAGGGGGCATGGGCGACATGTACCTGACGACGTCCGACGGCGCGGGCGATGTCCCTGCGACCAAAGCGTTCCAGCGGTCACTCTCCGCGCTGCTGCGGGCGACGCGCACATTCCCGTGATGGACTCGCTGTTCCAGCGCTGAAGGGGCACGGCAGAACATGACCTTGTCGGAATTGCTCAAACAACTCGACGATCACGCCGTCGAGGACGCCGCGTCGGCTGTGCAGATAGCCGCCGTACGGTCTGCCCTCGTCGCCGCGTTCGAGCAGCCGCCTGATCATCCGGCGTACGGCAGGGGAATACAGGGCGCAGCCCGCCTTGTAGCCGACACCTGGCCCTACGAGAGCGAGCTGGGGGCGCTGGTGCTGGCCTTTTCCGAAGCAGTGCGACGCGAAGTTGGCCCGTACCGCACGACGGCCACTGGGGCTGCAGTCGAGTGACCCAGGGCTGAAGGACTCACACCGTCAGCTCCGCGCGCAGCAGTGCGGGCTCGTCCCACTCCCTGAAGGACATCGGCTCGTCGACGTCGCAGGTCGTGTTCGAGACGTCCGACTGCGGAACGCTCGTGCAGACCTGGGGTGTGAACCGCGACAACGAGGACGAACTGGCGCGGGGCGTCATCGAGGGGGAGCGCTACCGGTTCGACGTCGGCGAGGGTTCCTTCACGATGCGGGAGTTCCTGAACACGATCCGCCAGGCCGTGTACGTGAAGAGCTTCGAGCCCGTGCGAACACGGTAGGTCCGCCTGCCCAGCGCAGCAGCAGCGCGCCGCTCAGCGCCCGAAGGCTCCGACGAACTCACCCCACTGCGCGGGCGCCCGCTGCTCGAGCCACGCACAGAGCTCGGGATAGGCGGCGTCGATCGACAGGACGCTGATGACACCGCGTTGGCCGTTCACCTTGATGTCGAGCCCGCCGAACCGGTTGGTGGTGGGCCGGATGCGCTTGATCGCCGCCGGGTCGACCGTCCGCGCGGCACGGAACATCGGCGTCACGACCAGTTGCGAGTCGTACGCCTCGACGCGACGGCGCTTCTGCCCGACGCCGAGGTAGACGAACAGGAGCCCGAACAGCACCATGCCGACGCCGGCGATGAGCATCCCGATCGCGTCGGGGTCGTCGAGCAGGCTGAGCGTGGCCAGGAAGAAGAACCCGCCGACGACGATGAAGACGATCCCGATGATCCGGAGCAGCAGGTAGCTGAACCGGCGAGCACGGACGGTGAAGAGCACACCGTGCGCCTCGTCGCCCACGACGGTGGACGGTGGCCGCTTCCGGTCGTTCTGACGGACGAGCGCGCTGACGGCGGCCGGGATGACGATCATGGCGATCAGCGCGATGAGCACCGGCGACAGGTTGATGTTCACCGGTCCGCCCCCGTTCGTGCGTTCGTGCACCGTCGTTCGAAGGGCGTGACGCCCGGGTCCCCCTGGATCATGCGTGCAGAGTATCAGCGCCCTGTGGATGGGGCCGGACGGCCCCGTGGATGCTCTATGTTGGATTTCGGCAGGGCCTTGTGGCCCGAACGGGGGTGGCTCCGAAGGGGGACTGGCCCGGAACCGGCGCTCTGCAGCAACTAGCATCGACGTGCTCGACGATTCTCTTGGGGGGAAGACCGTGATGAACCAGCGTGCCGGGAACACCGGAGCACGACGGACCGGACGAAGGATCGCGGGGACGGTCGCCGTCACGGGGATCGCTGCGCTGGTGCTCGCCGGCTGCACGTCCGACGACAAGCCCGTGTCCGACCCCTCGCGGGTCCTGCAGACCGTCGACACGCGCCTCGCCGCAGACGGCTCGATCACGTCGATCTCCGACACCGCGATCTCGGTCGCCGGCAAGGAGTCCTCGTCGTCGTTGACCGAGCACGATCCCGCGAAGGCGGCGAGTGACCTGCCGCTCCGCATCACGACGCAGTACTCGACGGCGAAGAAGACCGGCACGGACCTCGCCGACCTCGACGGCTACTCGGGCCGGGTGTCGATCGACCTGACGATCGAGAACCTGACGGTGAGGTCGGAGAACCTGACCTACGACGTCGCTGGCACGTCTCGCTCGACCCCGGCGCTCGTGGGCGCTCCGTTCAGCATCGCGGCGTCGACCGTGTTGACGGGGACCGCCGCGGACCGCGTCGTCACGGACTCGGCCGACTCCGGCTCGTCGACCGACGGGGTCGTGAGCACCAACGAGGACGGTGACGCGGTCGTCCAGTGGGGCCGGTTGCTCGCTCCGCCGACCTCCGGCGCGAGCAGCACGCTGCACCTCGTCGCCGACGTCGAGGACTTCACCGCACCGACCATCGACGTCGCCGCGCAGCCCGGGCTGTCCACGGACCTGTCCTCCACGGGCGTCGTCAACGCGGCCTTCGGGTCCGACAGCGACTCCGAACTCGCGCTCCAGCGCCGCACGATCGACCTCATCTCGCAGGTGAACGAGGTGCTGGCGCGTGCCGGTGGCACCATCACCGAGGTCCGGTCGAACCTCGAGACGACGTCGGAGACCCTCGGCGTCAGGACCGCCGAGCGCCTCAAGGAGAGCAGCTCCTCCCTGGCCAGCACGATGCAGTCGCTGTCCGGACAGCTCGGCTCCCTGAACGGCGACCTCGGCACCACGGTCAAGGCCACGCAGTCGACGGTGTTGCAGCAGCTCCAGCAGACGACGACGAGCCTCGATGGCCTGCTCGGTGACACTTCTGCGACCGCACCCGCCACGGTGCTCGACGGCAACGGCTGTGCGGCGACGCCGAAGACCCCGTCAGCAGGCGGCAGCGTCTACGGCAACCTCCTCCGCGTCTCGGCGCAGCTCACCGGCTACGCCGATGCCAGCGAGGCGTGCAAGCAGCAGGTGAGCGCGCAGCTGGCGGGAGCCGTCGGTCCGGCGTCGCCGGACGCAGCGACGTGCGCCCCTCAGGAGGCCCGTGGTTCGTTGACCTGCGCGCTCTGGGAATCGTCGCGTGCGGTGAGCACCTCGCTGATCGGTCTGGTCAGCACGGGTCAGCAGCTCGCCGACCAGCTCGACCCCAAGCTCGCGAACACGGCGATCGAGCAGTCCGACGCCCTGCGCGCCAAGCTCGGTGAGATCGACACCGCGGTGCAGGCCCTCGGCAGTGACGGCACCGGTGAGGTCGCACGGACCCTGCAGGCGTTGGAGGACCTCCGCGACCAGACCGCGGACGACCTCGGCCCCGTCCGCGACGCGGTCACGACGGTGAACCGGCAGGCGCTCGCAGCGCGTGCGCTGGTGGGCAACGCCGGGGACGGTCTGTTCAGCACCTCGATGCAGGCCCAGAACCGTGAGGTCGCCGACCAGCTCTGTGCCCTCGCGGCGACCGACCAGCTCGATGCCGAGCAGGCGGATGCGCTGCGCGGGTACCTGACCGCCACGCCGTGCCCCGGCGCCGAAGAAGGCACCACGCTCCAGCCCGGCGGACGCTTCAGCACCCCGCTGGACGACCGCCTCGCCGACCAGGCGGAGCAGTGGGACGCGGTGGTCGCGGCGACCGACCTCCGCTCCGAGACCGGCATCGGTGGCGCGGTCACGACGTTGTCCGACGACATCGACGCGCTCGACGACGGCATCGCCGACGTGCGCCGTGCGGTGCGCAAGGACGGCGGCTCGGTGGAGGGAGCGGCGCAGGAGCTCCAGGAACTCGTCGAGCAGGCAACGGAGTCGAGTGCCGTCGTCGGGACGCAGCTGACGGCGATCAGCACGCAGCAGACCCAGCTGCAGGACGCCGTGCGCAAGGCCTTCGCCGAAGCGTCCACCCAGTCCGAGAAGGACGTCCAGGCGATCATCGACCAGCAGGTGCGGCAGGTCAGCGAAACGGCGAAGGGCAGCCGTGACGCCGTCATCTCGGCCTTCGACAAGTCGATCGCCGGGCTCCGGACCACTTCGGGCGAGGTCACGAAGGACTCCAAGGGCACGATCGACGAGCAGCGGGGAACGCTGGAGGAGCAGGGCTCCGAGCTGGCGTCCGCAGTCGACCGCCAGACGGCGTCCAGTCTCGAGCAGATCGCTGCGAGCACGAGCGCCTCGACGCGCGACGTGCAGGGAGCCTCGACGCTGCTGACCGGCGACCTCAACCGGGTGATGCTCGACCTCGGCGACCGCAAGGTCAACGGCTCCGGCATCCTCGGTGCGATGGCCACGAGCGCGGCGAAGTCCGACTCCGCCGACTACCAGCTCGCCCTGGCGTCGCAGAACGCCGCAGGGTACGCGAACGTCCGCGCCGAGGACGTCGCCGGGATCCTGCTCCAGCAGGAGCAGTTCCGAGCCTCCCTCGACGCCGCGACGACGCTGCCCGCCTTCCAGCTCGAGGTGCCGGCCAGCGCGACCTCGACCACGCTGTACACCTTCCGGATCGGGGCGGACCGATGAGCGACCAGCCGATCGACGAGTCCGATGGCACCGAGGCGGGGCGTGCGCGCAACCGTCGTCCGCTGATCATCGCCGCCATCGCGGTGCTCCTGGTCGCCGCGGTGGTCGCCGCCGTCCTGACCTTCCGGGCGATCGGCAGCAGCACGCCGGCCGAGGCAGTCCCGGCCACGGTGCCCGTGGAGATCACCGTCAAGGACGTCCCCGACGCCACGAAGATCGGCGTCGTCGTCACCCTGGGCGACGGCGAGGGCTCCGAGTGGAACGAAGCGGCGCAGGGCGCCCTGGTCGCCGAGCGACGACTGGCGCTCGGCGGGACCGACATCACCCTCGTCACGAAGAACGACGGCGGGACGGCAGCGGGCGCGAAGACCGCGGTGGCGTCCCTGGCGAAGAGCGGCGTCGCGGGCATCGTCGTCGCGTCGTCGGGCGCACACGTGTCCGGCGCGCTCACCGCTGCCGCTGCGGAGGGCGTCCCGGTCGTGCTGCCCTACGCAGCCGCTGAGAAGGACTCCTGGTCGACCGCCCCGGCGGCCGACTCGATCAGCACCGCCATGACGACGGCGCTCGGCGACGCCGAGTCACCGCTCCTGGTCAACCTCGGCGGAGGTGCGCCCGCAGGCCTCCGAGTGGCGCACGTCCTCGACGGCGACGACACCGCTGACACCGCGGAGCTCGCCGAGACCATCGCCTCGCGGACCGGTGCGACCGACGCAGGCGACGACACGGACGAGGCCGCGGACGCTGATCCGAAGGCCGAGCCGGACTCCGACGCTGTCGTCGTCAGCGGGTCCGCGCAACGACAGGGTGCCCTGGTGGCGGCCCTGCAGGCCGCTGACGTCACCGTGCCCGTCGTCCTCACCCCGGACGCGACGAGTCCGGCCTTCGGCGCCGCACTCGTCGATGCCGGCGGCAGCCTGAGCGGCTCCTTCCGCACCGTCGGCGTGGCCACCGACGACGCCAGGGCACTCTCCTCGGACGCCGAAGGCCGGGCGATGTCCGCGTTCCTCGGCGGGGTCCGGGTGCTCGCGGACGATGCCGACGCCCAGAACCTGACGGGTGACCGGCCGTTCTCGGCGGTGGCCGGAGCAGCGGACTCCCGGAGCCACGACGCCGTCGTCGCCCTGGTCCGCGCAGTCGGGAAGGCCGGCAGCACGGAGCCCTCCGACGTGACCGACGCCCTCGCCGCACTGGACCTCGACTCCGCGGCGGGCATCGCCGGTCCGGCGCTCGACTTCACGCGGCAGCAGGCGCTCGGTGCGTCCGCGACGGTGTTGGCGGCCTCGGCACAGCCGCTCGGTCTCCGACCGGACACCGCGTCGAGCGGCACCGGCGGCGACGCCGGATCAGATTCCGCACAGTCCACCGCACTGGTGTGGTTCGAGGACTCCACCACACGCTGACCCACCCACGCACAACCCCCAGAAGGACACCGCGAGCATGCGCCTGCTGATCGAGCTCGACGACCGACGTGAAGCGGTCGAGGTCGACGGGTGGTCCGGCGCGTCCTCGCTGGGGGAGCTCATCGCGGCGGCGATCGGCGTCGAGTTCGATGCCGAGACGACCCTCGCGGTCGACGGTCACCGCACCAGTGCGGCGACCCCGCTGCGCGACCTCGTCCTGCTCGAGGGCTCCCGCATCGGCCGCTCACCGCAGGAGCGGCCGCAGCTGATCGACGGGTGGAGCGTCACCCTCGCCGGCGGACTCGACGCGGGTCTCGTCGTGCCGGTCCCGCGCAGCCGGAAGCTCGTCGTGGGCCGGGCACCGCAGGCCGACGTCGTGCTGCCCACCGAGAGTGCTTCGTGGGAGCACTGCACGATCGAGCGCGAGGACGACGGGGTCCGCGTGCGTGACGCCGGTTCGACGAACGGCACGGTGATCGCGGGCGAACGCATCGATGCCGACGGCGTCCTGCTCACCGGGACCACGAGCGTGATCGTGGGCGGTGCCGTGCTGCTGGTCCGGCCGGAGCTGGACGAGGTCCCCGTGCCGGCCGCGGGGTCCCTGGCGAACCTGACGCCCGCGGCGACCGCCCCCTTCAACCGTCCGCCCCGAGCCGGACGGAACACCGAGACCGAGACCGTCGACCCACCCGCCAAGCGCGAGGTCCCGCAGTCGTCCAAGTTCAGCTGGATCACGGTCGCAGCGCCCCTGGTGCTGGCCGGCGCGATGGTGCTCCTGCTCGGCGACGCCCGGTTCGCCCTGTTCGCGCTGCTGTCGCCGGTCACCGCGATCGGCATGTGGTTCGAACAGAAGCACCGGCGGACGAAGAACCTGAAGGAGGAGGACACCCGCTTCGCCGAGGCGGTGGAGTCCTTCCGCGGTGAGATCGCCGAGGCCGCAGCGGTCGAGGCCGCCCGTCGGCAGGAACTCGTCCCCGACCCGGCCACCGTCGTCCGCCGGGCCGAGCTCCCCACCACCCTGCTGTGGCAGCGACGCTCCGAGGACGCCGACTTCCTGAGCCTGCACGCCGGCACGGGGGACGCACCGTGGCGCCCCGAGCTCGATCAGCGGGCGGCGTCGTCCAAGCTCGAGGACGAGGCGAAGTCCGCCATCGCCGACAGCCGCCTCACCGCGGCCCCGGTCGTGGCCGACCTGTCCGACGCCGGCGTGGTCGGCATCGTCGGCGACCGCGAGGGCGCGCTCGCACTGGCGCGCAGCCTGCTCACGCAGGCGACCGTGCACTGCGGGCCCGCCGACCTGACGGTGGGGATCTTCTGTGACGCCGGCCGCGCGGACGACTGGGGGTGGGCCTCCTGGCTGCCCCACGCGCGTGTGGCGGGGAGCAGCACCGGTGCCCGCTGGATGTCGGCGCAGCGCGACCAGAGCGCAGCGGTGCTGCGCGGGTTGCGGGAGTCGCTCGACGAACTGCCGACACCGAACCTGCTCGTCGTGGTCGACTCCGAGGTGCTCACCGAGGGCCGCGACGCACCCGCCCGGAACCTGCTCGGTGAGGGGCGTACCGTTCCCGGACAGTCGCTCCGTCCCGGTGAACAGCCGCGGCGGGTGAGCGGGATCGTCATCGCGACCAACGAGCAGCAGCTCCCCGCAGCCTGCACGACGATCGTCACGGTCGGTGCCGATGCCGCCGCGACGGTCTACCGACCGGAGGACCGGACCCGCGTCGAGGACGTCGTGCTCGCCGGCCTCAGTGCCGAGACCGCCGAACGGAGCGCCCGCAGTGTGGCGCACTTCGACGACCCCGAGCTGTTGGTGCCGGGTGCGTCCCTGCCGTCGCTCGTCCGCCTGCCGGAGCTGCTCGCGGGCGACGACACGGTTGCACGCATCCCGACGGGCACGAGCCCCGCGGATGCGATCCGCACGGCCTGGGACGCCCGCACCGGATTCTCGACCCCGATCGGTTCGTCGGAGAGCGGCGTCCTCGAGATCGACCTCGTCCGCGACGGACCGCACGGTCTGGTCGGTGGCACGACGGGTTCGGGCAAGAGCGAGTTCCTGCGGTCGCTCGTCGCCGGGCTCGCAGCGCGGAACGACCCGACGCGCCTGAACTTCCTCCTCGTCGACTTCAAGGGTGGGGCCGCGTTCGCCGCCTGTGAGCGGCTGCCGCACACCATCGGCACGATCAGCAACCTCGACGAGCAGCTCGCCGACCGTGCGATCCGTGCGCTCGAGGCCGAGCTCGAGCGACGGCAGCGGGTGTTCGCCGCGGCCGGGGCGGACATCGACAACCTCGACGCCTACCTGGCGACGAAGCCGGACGAGCCGATGCCGCGCCTGCTCCTGGTCGTGGACGAGTTCGCGATGCTGGCGAAGGACTTCCCGGACGTCCTGACCTCGCTCGTCGCCGTTGCCGCGGTCGGGCGCACACTCGGCGTCCACATGATCCTGGCCACCCAGCGCCCGGCCGGCGTGGTGAGCGAGGACATCCTGGCGAACACCAACATGCGTGTCGCGCTGCGGGTGCAGAGCCGCGAGGACTCCACGAACGTGATCGGCGTACCCGCGGCCGCCGGCATCGGTCGCCAGCAGACCGGCCGCGCCTACGTGAAGCTCGGGCAGGACGACATCACCCCGGTGCAGACCGCCCTCGTCACCGGCCGCGCTCGTGACGAACGTGCCGAGCAGCCGGTGTCCGTCCGTCCGACGGACGTCTTCGGCGTCCCTGCGCCGATGCCCGCCCCGGCCCCGACGGCGTCCGACGTGACCGACCTCGACCAGCTCATCGAGTCGATCGGGCAGGCGAACGCCGCCGCCGGGTACGCCCCGCCGCGCCCGATCTGGCCCGAGGCACTCGGCGACCGCGTCGAGCTGGGTGCGTTGGCGACCGCCGGCGCCGCCGACTCGTCGCGGACGGTGCCCGTGGCCCTGGCCGACGACCCCGACCACCAGCGTCAGATCACCACCGGGTGGGACCTCGACGAGGGCAACCTGATGCTCATGGGCATCCCCGGCAGCGGGACGAGCACCGCGCTCGCCACCCTCGCCCTGCAGCTCGCCGCCGCGACGAGCCCGGAGGACCTCGACCTGCTGGTGCTCGACATGGGCCCTGGCGACCTGGCGCCGCTCGCGCAGCTGCCGCACGCCACCGCCTACGTCGGCTCCGGAGCCGGTGCGGGGGAGCTGCAGGCGCGGTTCCTCCGCCACCTGCGCGTCGAGCTCGAGCGCCGTCGTGCCACTCCGGGCGGCCGCCGTGCCGTCGTGCTGATCGACGGTCTCGCGGCGCTGCGCGACGAGTACCAGGACTTCGAGGGCCAGCTGCTGCTCGACGCCCTGTACCGCGTCTACGCCGAGGGGCCCGCGCTGGGCATCTCCTTCGCCGTGTCGACGACGCGTGCCAAGGCCGTGCCGTCGGCCATGGACGAGGTGACCACGCAGAAGTGGATGTTCCGCCTGGCTGACCCGTACGACTACGCCTCCATCGGCGTCCGCCCCAAGGACGTCCCCCCGCCGGTGCCGGGCCGCTTCATCGACTCGGTCCTGCGGTTGCAGTCGCACGTGGCGACACCGGACGTCCCACTGGCCCAGGCCGTGGGCCGGGTCGCCGAGACCTGGTCCGGCACCGCGGCGAAGGCGAGTGCCGTCGGGCGCCTGCCCGACGCCGTCCTGGTCGACGAGCTCGGTGCCGGTGCGGTCTTCTCCAGCGAGCCGTGGCGGCTGCCGGTCGGGATCGCCGAGGACGACCTCGCCCCGGCCACGCTCGAGGTCTACGACGGCGAACACGTGCTCGTCGCGGGGCCGGCCCGGTCGGGCAAGTCGACCGTCCTGCTGGCGTTGGCGGCACTGGCGCGCGCTGCAGAGGGCGTCCGCCCGGCCGTCTGGGCGATCTGTGACCGTCGGTCACCGCTCGCCTCCGGAACGTTCGACCGCATCGCCGTCGGGCCCGACGAGGTGCCCGCCCTGCTGGCCGGCCTGCGGCTCGAGCGCGGTCCGGTCCTGCTGCTCATCGACGACGCCGAACGCTTCGACGACGGCGACCAGGCCATCGCCACCCTGCTCGCGACGGAGCGTCCCGGTCTGTGCGTGGTCGCCGCCGGTCGGTCCGCCGACCTCCGGTCGCTGTACAGCCACTGGACCCGCGCCGTCCGGAAGTCGCGGTGCGGCGTGCTCCTGCAGCCGGACGTCGACTACGACGGTGAGCTCCTGGGGGTCACGCTCCCGCGCCGTGCGCCGGTCGCGTTGACCGTCGGTCGCGGCTACGCGTCGTCCGGTGGGGCGGTCCGCCTGGTCCAGACCGCATCCGCCGGCAGCTGACCGACTCACGGACTGGAGGCCCGTGGTGACGCCGCCACGGGCCTCCGGTCCGTCTGCTGTTCGCGCGACGGACGCGCTCGGTCGCGCGACGGACGCGACGGACGCCTTCAGTCGCGCGACGGACGCGACAGAAACGCTCAATCGCGCGTCGTGATCCCGAAGGGCGAGCTCTCGAGGTTCGTGAAGTTCCCCACCGTCGCCCGGACGGTGCACGACGGAGCGACGGACAGTGCGGTGACCACGAGCCCGTCGGACGACACCGCCAGCGCGCCCGAGCAGCCGTCGGCGAACCGTACGCCGGACTCCCCGCCGGCCACGTCGACGAGCATCTGCGACGGGCGCCCGCTGCTCGGACTGCGGTAGAGCGGGTTGAGCTCGTCGGTGCCGCTCGGCCAGACCGGCACCAGGGTCACCGGCAGTGCCGTCTGGCTGACCGTCCGGTCGGGCGTCCGGACCTCGACGCCCTGCAGCCGCTGGACCGGGTAGGCGGTCCCGCGCACGGCGTCGTCGGTCACCGCGGCAGTGGTCGCCTCGCCGACGCCGTCGAGCCACGTCTGCAGCGCGGCGCCGTCCGTGACCGACGCGAGCGGCACCGACGCATCCACCGTGACGTCTCCGCCAGCGGGGACCTCGACGCCGGACAGGCTCCACGCGCACGCGGTGTCCACACCGGTCAGTGACGGCTGGTTGCGCTTCGCGGTGATGCCCTCGCCGGACCAGGTGACCGCGGGGCAGGAGGCGCCCGAGCCGGCACCCGGCAGCACCTCGAGGAAGGGTCCGCTGAGGGTGGCCGCCTGCGCCGCGTACGTGACGCGCAGGTCGACGGTGCCCTTCGCTGGATCGATGGTGGCGCGCCGTGTGGTCGCCAGCCCGGTGGGCAGTGGACGGTCCTGCTGGTACGCGTTGGCGGCCTGTGCGGTCGCGGTACCGGTGCCCGGTGTCTTCCGGAGGGCTCCGGGCAGCCACACCACGCCACCGACGACGAGTGCGGCGACGAGCACGACGCCGATGCCGCCGAAGAGCAGCGCTCGGTTCGTCAGCCACTCGGGGCGGGTGAACCGACGCGTCGGTTCGGGCTCGGCAGCCGGCGCGGCGGGCAACGGCTGCCGCGCCATCGGCCGGATGACGGTCTGCGAGCCGGCGGGGCCGAGTTCCGGGGCCGGCCCGACGGCCGCGGCGTCGTCCCCGGTGCCCGTGGCCTCGGTCGTCGTCCCGTTCTCGGGTCGGAGCCCACGGACCACGGTCGCCGGACGCTCGACCTCGTCGAACGAGTCGGGATCGCTGACCGCGGCCAGCGCGGGGGCCGACGCCAGGGACCGGGCGAGTCGACGCAGGGTCGCGGCGGCGTCGACCGCGGACGGCCGGGCGTGTGGGTCCTTGGTGAGCAGGGCGGACACCGCTGCCCACAGGACATCGGGCACGTCGAGCGGTGGTGGGTTCGACGTGACGTGCCGGTAGGCGACCGCGAAGTCCGTGCCCGGTCCGGCGAAGGGCGTGCGGCCGGACAGCAGCTCGTAGAGCATGACCCCGGCGCCGTAGACGTCGGCGGCCGGGCCCGAGCGGCCGTGACTGATCGACTCGGGCGCCATGTACTGCGGTGTGCCGAGGAGCCCGGTGGTGGTGCGCTCACGTTCGGCGACGACCGACGCGATGCCGAAGTCGGTGACCCGGACGTCGCCGCTCGCACCGGGGGTCCAGGCGGCCTGGAGCAGCACGTTGTCGGGCTTGACGTCACGGTGGGTGACGTCCTGCTCGTGCGCTGCGGCCAGGGCGTCGAGGGTCTCGGCGGTGATGGTCAGGGCGTCCCGCGGGGTGAGCGGCCCGTTCGCCGCGAGCAGGTCGCGCGCGGAACCGCCCGGCACCAGGTCCATGACGATCGCGAGCCGGTCGCCCTCGACGACCAGGTCGCGGACGCGCACGATGGACGGGTGCTGCAGGGCGAGGAGCACGGAGCGCTCGCGGACGAAGCGCTCGACGATCTGCGGGTCGGCGGCGAGCTCGGCACGGAGCAGCTTCGCCGCGAACGCGTCGCCGGTGGCGGTGTGCTCGACCCGCCACACTTCGCCGGTGGCTCCGGTCCCGAGCAGTTCGACCAGCCGGTAGGACGCGCCGAGCGGTTCACCCTGGCCGTACTGCCCTTGACGGTCCTGCGCCACGCGTTCCCCGATTCCCCCACTGGCCGACCCCTCGCCGACCACGCAATGTTACCGGCCGGACGGAGACGGCGCCGCGTACTGCACGTCGATCGCGTGCTGCGTGAACCCCGACCGCCGGTACAGCGCGAGCGCGGGCTCGTTGTCCCCCTCGACGTAGAGTGCGGCGGCGGTCAGTCCGCGGCCGCTCAGGCGTGCCGTCCCCGCGCGCATCAGCACGCCGCCGAGCCGCTGCCCCTGCAGGTCGGGGCGGACGGCGACGGCGTAGAACTCGCCGATGCCGTCCTCGACCTTGAGCCAGCACGAGCCCGCCAGCGCCCCGGAGGCGTCGCGGAGCAGCAGCAGGTCGTCGCCGGAGAACCAGGCGTCGGCCTCGCGTGCGTGCAGGTCGTCCAGTGTCATCCGCCCCTGCTCGGGGTGGTGGGCGAAGGCGGCGGCGTTCAGCGCGAGCCAGTCCGTCTCGTCGTCGGTGCCGGGCCGGAACGCCGACAGTGTGAAGCCGCCGGGCAGCTCGACCTCGACCTCGGGCACGGCGTCGGCGATCGGTGCCCGGAGCTGCAGCAGGGTGCGGACCGCGCGCCAGCCGAACCGGTCGGCCAGCGCCCGCGCTGCCGGGTGGTCCCCGTGCGCCCACGCGAGCCGGGGAGCGGCCCCGCCGCCCAGGGCGAGCGCCTGCGACACCAGGGCCGTGCCGATGCCCTGGCCACGGGCCTCCCGGGCGACGACGAGTTCCAGCTCGGCGTCACGGACCACGGCGACCCCGTGGTCGACGGTCAGGACCCTCGCGCGTCCCGCGCGGACGTCCACCAGGGTCTGGTCGGCGAACGGCGGAGCCTCGCCGGGGACGACGAAGCCGTCGAGGTCGGGCAGCACTACTGCCCCATCAGACGATCGGCCTCGTCGTCGTAGACGTTGAAGCGGTACCCGACGTTGCGGACGGTACCGATGAGCGACTCGAGGTCACCGAGTTTCGCGCGGAGCCGTCGGACGTGCACGTCGACCGTGCGGGTGCCGCCGAAGTAGTCGTAGCCCCAGACTTCGCTGAGCAGCTGCTCACGCGTGAACACCCGGGACGGGTGGGTCGCGAAGAAGCGGAGGAGTTCGAACTCCTTGAAGGTGAGGTCGAGCGGCCGACCGCGCACCTTGGCGGAGTAGCTGGCCTCGTCGATGACGACGCCGGACGCCTGGATCTTCGAGCTCGTCTGGCCCTTCGCCGCACGACCGGCGGACAGTCGGATGCGGGCGTCGATCTCGGCGGGGCCGGCGCTCTCGAGCACGACGTCGTCGACGTTCCAGTCGCTGTTCACCGCGGTCAGCCCGCCCTCGGTGACGACGAGGACGATCGGCGTGGTCGAACCAGACGACGCGAGGATCTTGCACAGGGCCTTCGCACTGACCAGGTCGGTGCGGGCGTCCACGAACATCAGGTCGCTCTGCGGGGCGTTGACCAGCTGCGCGGCCTCGGCCGGCACGTGGCGGATCCGGTGGCTCAGGAGGCCCAGGCTCGGTAGGACATCTCCGGGCGCGGTCGAGGTGAGTACCAGGAGCTGTGCCACAGGACCTCCGGAGGTGGATGACGTCGTGGAGACATCCTAGTGATGCTCGCGAACCACCTGTCCGGCCGGACGGACTGCGCGTCGTCCCGCACCCGCCCCGCACCGAGCGGTGCGTGCGTCCCGCACGTCCCCTGACATGATGGAGCGCGTGACCGAGCCCGTGCACCCCACCGACCAGCGACGCCTCAAGCTGACGTCCGTCCTGCCGGTCTGGGTGCTGGCGGTCGTCGGGGCGGTGCTCGTGCTGGCCCTGGCCGAGCGCGACGCGTTCGCCTGGCTGCTGCTCGTCTTCGTCGCCTGCGTGATGGTCAGCTTCGTGCTGCAGCTCATCACCGCCACCAAGGACGGCCTGGTCGAACGGATCAGCATCGCGTCCTCGGGGGCCTTCGTCGTGGTCCTCGTCACCGCGGTGGTGCTCCTGGCGCGTTGAGCCGAGCCGCGTAGACTCCGGACCATGGATTCGCTGCTTGCGCTCGAGCTCTTCTACGTCGGCCTCCTCGGCCTGGCGTCGCTCGCGATCGCGTTCATCTCGGTGGTCGTCGTCGTGAAGCTGTTCAAGGGTCAGCGTTGATCGAGCTGCCCGAAGGCCTCGCCCCCGAACTGGTCCCGCTGTCGTGGCTGGTCGGCGTGTGGGAGGGAACCGGCGTGGTCGAGTACCCGGTCGGGGACGACGACGAGGTCCGGAACTACGAGTTCGGCCAGCGCGTGAGCTTCAGCCACGACGGCCTGCCGTACCTGAACTACTCGTCCACCACGTGGCTGCTGGACGACGACCACACCCCGCTCGCCGCCGAGATGGGGTACTGGCGGATCGACCGTCCGACCGAGCCCGGCGACCGCGGCCCCGCGATGCTCCTGGGCGAGGGGCCCACGCCGTTCAGCACCGTCGAGAGCGTCGAGGCCCTCCGCAACACCACCGACGGCTTCGACGTCGAGGCCGCGATCATCCACCCGACGGGCGTCAACGAGCTCTACGTCGGCCGGGTGCTGAAGGGCCGCATCGACCTGTCGACCGACGCCGTGATGCGCTCGCCGAACGCGAAGGACTACTCCGCCGCGACCCGCCTGTACGGGCTGGTCGAGGGCAAGCTCTTCTGGGCGTGGGACATCGCTGCGCTCGGCCGTGAACTCACCTCGCACGCCTCGGGGCAGCTCGCGAAGGTCGACTGATGTCGGTGTTCGCTGCACGCGACGGCTTCGTCGCCGCCGACTCCGTCGCCGCCCACTTCGGCAACCCGATCGGCGAGCAGCGACTGCTCGTCCGCGGTCGTGCGGTCGTCGAGCTCGGGCTGGGCGTCGTGACGGTGACCGGGCCGGACCGGCTGTCCTGGCTCAACTCGATCACCTCGCAGCAGCTGACGGGGCTGCCCGTCGGCGTCAGCACCGAGACCCTCGTGCTCGACCAGGCCGGACGCGTCGAGCACGCGGCCCGGGTCGTCGACGACGGTGCCACCGCCTGGCTGCTCACCGAGCGCGCGGACGCTGCGCCGCTCGCCGGCTGGCTGGACTCGATGCGCTTCATGCTCCGGGTCGAGGTCGCCGACCGCTCGGCCGACCTCGTCACCCTCGGTTGGTTCGGTGCGGCACCCCCGTTCGCGTCCGTCGAACTGCCGGAACCGCCCGTCGCCGAGTGGGTCGACCCGTGGGGTGCCGTCACGCCCGGCGGATGGGGCTACGCCGACCAGGAGGCCCACCCCGGCTCCGACTGGACCCTCCGCATCGCCGTGGTCACCCCCGGCACCGCGGCCGCGATCGCCTCGTCGGACGTCCCGGTCGCGGGGCTGCTCGCGTACGAGGCCCTGCGGATCGCCGCCTGGCGCCCGACCCTGTCCGACGTCGACGAGCGGACGATCCCGCACGAGCTCGACTGGCTCCGGTCCGCCGTGCACCTGTCGAAGGGCTGCTACCGCGGGCAGGAGACCGTCGCGAAGGTCCACAACCTCGGGCACCCGCCGCGCCGGGCCGTGCTGCTGCACCTCGACGGGTCGGACGGCGTGCTGCCGACGCCCGGTACCCCGGTGCTGCTCGACGACAAGCCCGTCGGTCGGCTGTCGGCGTCCGCGATCCACCACGAGCTCGGTCCGATCGGGCTCGCCGTGGTGAAGCGCTCCCTCGACCCCGCCGCGACCCTGCGGCTCGAGGCCGACGACGTCGTGGTGACGGCGGCGCAGGAGACCATCGTCCCGCCCGAGGCCGGTGCGACGGCGAACGTCCCGCGCCTTCCCCGCCTCGGAGCCGTGAAGCGCTCCTAGCCTGCGCGTTGACGATCGCAAAACACCGGTGTTCGCTGGTCGCACCGCGGTTCGCGGGTGTTCGGAGCGCGAACACCGGTGTTTTGCGGCGCGGGGCCTAGGCGGGGGCGACGGCCGACCACGGCACGCTGAGCTCACCGAGTCGCCAGCGCGGTACACCGTGCAGCACCGGCCACCCGCGGTCCCGCATGCCGCGGACCGTGGCGATCCACCGCTGCCGGGGCCCGTACGTCCCGAGCGGTGCGGCGACCGCCCACGACAGGTCGAGGTCGCGCAGGAACGTGTGCACCCGCTCGCCCGGCACGTTGCGGTGGATCAGGGCCTTCGGCAGGCGCTCGGCGACGATGCTCGGCACGTCGAGGCCGGCGAGCCGGAGCGACACCGTGAAGGTCCGTGGTGCGACGTCGTCGAGCGTCACCCACGAGGCGACCCGTCCGACCTCGTTGCAGGTCCCCTCGACGAGTGCGCCGCCGGGTTGCAGCCGGTCCTGCATGATCCGCCACGACCCGACCACCGCGGCCTCGTCGTACTGCCGCAACACGTTGAACGCGCGGATCACGGCGGGACGCCGCTGCCCGGGCGTCGGGGTCTCGAAGCCGCCCAGACGGAAGGTCACGCCGTCGCGGGTGCCGGCGTTCGCCAGGGCCACCCGCGACGGCTCGATCTCGATGCCGGTGACCTCGACGTCCGGTCGGACCGCTGCCAGGCGGTCCCGGAGCTCGAGGGTGGTGGTCGGGGAGGCCCCGTAGCCGACGTCGGCGACGAGCGGGTCGTCCGTCCGGCGCAGCACCGGCAGGGTCGCGATCCACCGGTCGACACGGCGGAGCCGGTTGTACCCGGTCGTCCCGCGCGTCACGTTCCCGATGGGCATGCGTCCAAGGGTACGGGGCCGGTACCGCTCGGTAGACTCGCAGGCATGACCTCCACGCTCGTCCTGCTCCGTCACGGCAACAGTGACTGGAACCAGAAGAACCTGTTCACCGGTTGGGTCGACGTCCGGCTCAGCGAGCTGGGCGAGAAGGAGGCGAAGCGTGCCGGCGACCTCATCGCCGAGTCCGGCATCGTCCCCGACGTCCTGTACACCTCGCTCCTGACCCGTGCGATCCAGACGGCGGACATCGCGCTGCTGCAGGCCGACCTGGCCTGGCTGCCGGTGAAGC
The DNA here is from genome assembly GCF_018598555.1 of Curtobacterium aurantiacum. Taxonomy (GTDB): domain Bacteria; phylum Actinomycetota; class Actinomycetes; order Actinomycetales; family Microbacteriaceae; genus Curtobacterium; species Curtobacterium aurantiacum. Next base: position 111,376 of record NZ_JAHEWN010000007.1, on the reverse strand, counting down.
GCGACTGGCGCCTCAACGAGCGCCACTACGGCGACCTGCAGGGCAAGGACAAGGCCCAGACCCTGGCCGAGTACGGCGAGCAGCAGTTCATGGAGTGGCGCCGTTCGTTCGACGTCCCGCCGCCCCCCATCGCCGACGACGCCGAGTGGTCGCAGTTCGGTGACCGCCGCTACGCCGAGCTCGGTGACCGGCTGCCCCGCACCGAGTCGCTCAAGCTCGTGATCGACCGTCTGCTGCCGTACTGGGAGTCCGACATCACGAAGGACCTCGCCGCCGGCAAGACCGTCCTGGTGACGGCGCACGGCAACTCGCTCCGTGCGCTCGTGAAGCACCTCGACGGCATCTCCGACGACGACATCGCCGGCCTGAACATCCCGACGGGCATCCCGCTGGTGTACGAGCTCGACGACGACTTCACGCCGACGAAGCCCGCCTACTACCTCGACCCCGAGGCCGCCGCAGCCGGTGCCGCCGCCGTGGCTGCCCAGGGCGCCAAGAAGTAGCAGTACCCCCGAAGAGCGCCCCGTCCGGCATCCGGGCGGGGCGTTCGTGCGTGAGCGGGCCTTCGCGAAAGCGACAGTGTGCCGCGAACGTTCCGCCGACTTCTGTCGCTCCGCCGGGAGGAACGGATCGCCGTTCCGACGACCTGTCGCTTCGGCAGCATGGTCGGCTCGACGACCGGCGGGCGCTCACACGAAGTGCGACGCGATCTCCTGCACCAGGGCTCCGACGTCGTACGGCTTCGTGGTGTCGACGCGGATCACCGGGACGCCGGGCAGCCCGACGGGCCGGGCGTCGTCGCCGTGCTCGTCCCAGAAGGCGAGCACCTCGGCCAGGTCCCCGTGTACCTCGTGGCGCACCGGCACGGTGCCCGGTTCGTACCGGTCGCGCAGTCGCTCCTCGGCGGTGGCGCGGTCCGTGTCGCACCACACCTCGACGGCGCGGGGCGACCCTGCGGACGCGAGCCCGGCCTCCAGGCGGTCCCGGTCTCGGGACGGCAGCCAGACGGCGTCGAGGACGACCCCGTTCTCGACGGCCCGCGCCATGGACCACATCGTGTCCATCGCGATCCCGCCGAGCGGACGCGAGGCGATCATCGGGCCGACGACGTCGGCGAGGGGCTCCTTGATGCGGTCCTTCGACAGGAACGGGCAGCCGAGCACCTCGGCGAGTGCCGTGCCGATCGTGCTCTTGCCGGAACCGGGCATGCCGTTGACGATGATCGCGACCTGGGCCATGCCACGATCCTCGCAGACCGATCGGGTCGGGTCAGACCGCCGCGGTCGAGGTGGACGCGCCGGTCCAGTCGCCGGTCGCCAGGTACTCGACCTTCTTCGCGATCGACACCGCGTGGTCGGCGAAGCGCTCGTGGTAGCGGGAGGCCAGGGTGGCGTCGACGGTGTCGACCGGCCCGCCCTTCCAGGCCTCACCGAGCACGAAGTCGAAGACGCTGGCGTGCAGCTCGTCGACGGCGTCGTCCTCGTCGCGGATCTCCGCGGCCAGGGCGATGTCCTCGGAGGCGAGCAGGCGCGTGAGCTTCTGCGCCATCGCGACGTCGTGCGCGCCCATCTTCTTGAACGTGCCGCGCAGCCCCTTCGGCACCACCTTCTCGGGGAAGCGCTGGCGGGCGAGCTGCGCGATGTGCTCGGCCATGTCGCCCATGCGCTCGAGCGAGGAGCTGACGCGCAGGGCGGTGACGACGACGCGGAGGTCGCGGGCGACGGGCGCCTGGCGGGCGAGGATGTCGATCGCGATCTCGTCGAGGCTGTTCGCCGCGAGGTCGATCTTCTCGTCGTCGGCGATCACCTCTTCGGCGAGGGCCACGTCGGACTCGCTGAAGGCCTGCGTGGCCCGGGTGATGGCGGACTCGACGAGCCCGGCGATCTCGGTCAGTCGCTCCTGGACGTCCTGGAGTTCCTGCTGGAAGACTTCGCGCATGGGGGAGTACCTCTCTCTGCGTACCGGACGAGTGTCGTCAGCCCAGGTGAACGAACGGTGACGCGGGGCTGAACGCTTCGCGATCTGGCCTTCCGCGGACGGTGAACGGTACCGGAACCCCGCATGACCATCCCTACACTGGCCGCATGGACAACGCGTGGCTCGTGCCACTGTCGATGCTCCTCGGCGGGGTCTTCGGCGCGGGCGTCGTGGTGCTGATCATCACCGCCGAGCGCACGGCACGTGCTGCCGACGTGGCGGAGCGCACCCTGCCGGACGGCGTCGCAGCGGTCATCGCGACGATGCACAACCCGGCGGTCGTCATCGACCCGTCGAACACCGTCGTCGCAGCGTCGCCCCAGGCACTCACCGCCGGGCTCGTCGTGCGCCGGCGGCTGGTGCACCACGAACTGCTCGACCTGATCGACCGGGTGCGCAAGAGCGGCGAGATGGGGTCGGAGGACCTCGAGCTGCCGCGCGGCCGCCACGGGGAGCTCATCGGCTACCTCAGCTTCCGTGCCGCCCAGCTCGGCAACCGCTACGTCCTGCTCACCGCGGACGACCTGACCGAGAGCCGGCGCATCGACGAGGTCCGGCGCGACTTCGTCGCCAACATCTCGCACGAGTTGAAGACCCCGATCGGCGCCATCGGCCTGCTGTCCGAGACCCTCGTCATCGCGGCCGACGACCCCGCGCACGTGAAGAAGTTCGCCGCGCAGCTCATCACCGAGTCCGAGCGGCTCGGTGCGTTGACGAAGGACATCATCGAGCTGTCGCGCCTGCAGTCGGTCGACGCGTTGGAGAACAGCGAGGAGACCGGGATCGACAAGATCGTGCAGGCCGCGATCGACGCGAACGAGGTCGTCGCCCGGGCCCGCTCGATCGAGATCATCCGCGCCAAGAAGTCGAAGCTGCGGGTGATGGGTGACCCGGGCCTGCTGCAGGTCGCGGTGTCGAACCTCATCGCCAACGCGGTCAAGTACTCGCCGGACAACACCCGCGTCGGTGTGGGCGTCCGGTCGGCGAAGGGCTTCGTCGAGATCGCGATCACGGACCAGGGCGTCGGCATCCCCGAGGCCGACCTCGACCGCGTCTTCGAACGCTTCTACCGTGTCGATCCCGCACGGTCGCGCGCCACCGGTGGCACCGGCCTCGGGCTCGCGATCGTCAAGCACGTCGTCGGCAACCACGGCGGCGACGTGCGCGTCTGGTCGCAGCCCGGCAAGGGCTCGACCTTCACCATCCGTCTGCCCGAGGCGGATCCCGAACTGACCACAGCCCTCGAAGAGCAACTGGAAGAGCAGCCATCGTGACCAAGATCCTCATCGTCGACGACGAGCCGGCCCTGAGCGAGCCCCTGGAGTTCCTGCTGCAGCGTGAGGGGTACGAGACCTCCGTCGCTGCCGACGGCGTGACCGCGCTGTCGAAGTTCGACGCGGAGAACCCCGACCTGGTGCTCCTCGACCTCATGCTGCCGGGCCTGAGCGGCACCGAGGTGTGCCGGCAGATCCGGACCCGGTCGAACGCGCCGATCATCATGCTGACCGCGAAGGACTCGGAGGTGGACATCGTCGTCGGGCTGGAGCTCGGCGCCGACGACTACGTGACGAAGCCGTACTCGACCCGCGAGCTCCTGGCCCGGATCCGCGCCGTGCTCCGCCGTCGTACCGAGGACGACCCGGCGGACAGCGGCATCCTGCAGGTCGGCGGCATCCGGATGGACGTCGAGCGGCACACGGTGTCGGTCGACGGGTCCGAGACCCCGATGCCGCTCAAGGAGTTCGAGCTGCTCGAGCTGCTGCTCCGGAACGCCGGTCGCGTGCTCACCCGCGGGCAGCTCATCGACCGGGTGTGGGGCTCCGACTACTTCGGCGACACGAAGACCCTCGACGTGCACATCAAGCGCATCCGCTCGAAGATCGAGCGGGTCCCGTCGACCCCCGAGATCCTGGTCACGGTCCGCGGTCTCGGGTACCGCATCGAGGCCTGAGGCGCACGGACAGGAGGCCCGGTGCGAGTCCCTGGGACTCGCACCGGGCCTCCTGTGCGAACGATCCGGGTGCGGTGTCAGCCGCGCCCGATGGCGTCAGTTCGTGCCGTTGTCGCCCTCGGACGAGTCCGTCTGGGAGTCACCCGGCTGCGTGCCGGGCGGCACGGCCTCGCCGGTCGGCTGCGAGCCGCTCTCGGACGGGGACGTCGAGGTGGGCGTCGGGGTCGGGGTCGGCGCGAGGGTCTGGTACTCCTCCTGCGCGCTGGTGAGCACCGGCACGTTCGCCGAGACGCCCTCGGCGTCGGGGTAGCTGAAGTACACCTTGACGAGCGAACCCGGGGTGGCGTCCGCGTCGTCGAACAGGACCGGCTCGGCGTCGGCGGCGGTCGTGCCCTGGGTGGTGTCGCCCTCTTGCACGCTCGACTCGTCGTCGCTGCCGGCACCAGCGGCCATGGCGAGGTCCACGTGGGTGTTCGCCGGGACCTCGACGGTCTGGGTGTCGCCGCCGATCTCGATCGAGACCGTGTAGTCGTCCTGGTCGTCGTTGTTCACGAGCGTGCCGATGAAGCGGGCGCTGGCACCGTCGTCGGAGATCAGGAGTGCGTTCCGCACGTCGACCTTGCCGGTCGAGACGTCCACGCCGTCGGTGATCTGCTTGATGTCGACGGTGTGGGCCGGCGACATGAACTCGCACCCGGTGGCGCCGAGCGCGATGGTTGCCGCAACGGCGACGGACACGAGTACCCGAGGTCGCAAGAGATTCCTCCGTAAGTCACGATGGGGACCGGGCGGTCCCCGCGTCCATCCTAGCGATCACCTGACAGTGCGAGCGTTGAGGGTCCCCTTACCCGAACGGCCCCTGTGGTAAACTGGATGTCTGGGAACGGAGCCTGATACATGCAATTCGAGGTCGGCGAGACCGTCGTCTACCCCCATCACGGGGCGGCAACCATCTCTGAAGTCAAGACTCGCGTCATCAAGGGCGAGGAAAAGGTCTACCTGAAGCTTCGGGTGACGCAGGGCGACCTGACGATCGAGGTCCCGGCGGACAACGTCGACCTGGTCGGCGTCCGCGACGTGATCGGCAAGGAAGGTCTCGACAAGGTGTTCGAGGTCCTCCGGGCACCGTTCACGGAAGAGCCCACCAACTGGTCGCGCCGGTACAAGGCGAACCTCGAGAAGCTCGCTTCCGGTGACGTCATCAAGGTGTCCGAGGTCGTCCGCGACCTCTGGCGACGCGACCAGGACCGCGGGCTCTCCGCGGGTGAGAAGCGGATGCTGGCCAAGGCCCGGCAGATCCTGATCTCCGAGCTCGCGCTGGCCGAGAAGACCGACGAGGACAAGGCATCGACCGTCCTCGACGAGGTCCTCGCTTCCTGAGCCTGACGACAGCGCACTGAACGCGACAGCACGAACGACGACCGCGCGGTTCCCCGAGGGGGTGGACCGGGCGGTCGTCGTCGTTGCGGCGGGGTCCGGCACCCGGCTCGGCATCGGGACCGCGAAGGCGTTCGTGCCCGTCGCCGGATCGCTGATGCTCGCCCGGGCGCTGGAACCCCTGTTCGCGTTGCCGTCGCCGACGCTCGTCGTCGTGGTCGCACCGGCGTCGCACCTCGACGAGTGCCGGCGGGTGGTCGCCTCCGTCGCCGGTGCCGCGGTCGCGTACACGGCCGTCGTGCCGGGAGGTGCGGATCGCCACGGTTCGGTCGAGTCCGGCCTGGCCGTGCTGCCGGACTCCGTCACCACGGTGCTCGTGCACGACGCGGCGCGCTGCCTCACGCCGACGGCACAGTTCTCGCGGGTGTTCGACGCCGTCGCCGCCGGGGACGGTGCGGGCTTCGTGCCGGCGCTCCCCGTCACGGACACCGTGAAGCGGGTCGACGGCGACGTCGTCGTGGAGACCGTCGACCGCGCCGCGCTCGTCGGGGTGCAGACGCCGCAGGGCTTCCCGCTTGCCGCGCTCCGGCGTGCGTACGCGGTGGCGTCGCAGTCCGAGACGGACGACGCCGGGGTGTTCCAGGCCGCCGGCGGCACGGTCCGGTTCGTCCCGGGTGACGCCGACGGCTTCAAGATCACGACGCCGTGGGACCTCGGTCGGGCCGAGTCGGTCGTGCGGGCGCGGACCGAGGCTGGTGCTGGTGCTGGTGCTGGTGCTGGTGCTGGTACTGGTACTGGCGCGGCGGACGCTGTCGCCGCGGTCCGGCTCGGACTCGGTGTGGACGTGCACGCCTTCGACGACGTCTCGCCCTGCCGCGTCGGGCTGCTCGACTTCCCCGGCGAACCCGGGCTCTCCGGGCACAGCGACGGTGACGCGGTGGCACACGCGGTGTGTGACGCCCTGCTCTCCGCGGGGGGCCTCGGTGACATCGGTGGCCGCTTCGGCACCGCCGACCCGCAGTACGCCGGTGCCACGGGCGACGTCTTCGTCCGGGGTGCCGTCGCGCTGCTCGCCGAAGCCGGGCTCGTGCCGGTGTCCGTGACCGTGCAGGTCATCGGCAACCGGCCGCGCATCGGTCGTCGTCGTGACGAGATGCAGGACGCCCTGTCCGCCGTCGTCGGAGCACCCGTGGCGGTGTCCGGCACCACGACCGACGGGCTCGGGTTCACCGGCCGTGGCGAGGGGCTCGCGGCGATCGCCACGGCACTCGTGCGTCCCTCCTGAAACCGGGCGTGCCTGCCGATTAGGGTTGAGGCGTGACCGTTCGCCTCCACGACTCCCGCGCCGCAGCCGTCGTCGACCTCGTGCCCCTGGTCGACGGACACGTGAGCGTCTACGTCTGTGGACCGACGGTGCAGTCGTCGCCGCACATCGGGCACCTGCGCTCCGCGCTCGTCTACGACATCTGGCGCCGGTGGCTCACCCACCGCGGGTACCGGGTGACCCTGGTGCGCAACGTCACGGACATCGACGACAAGGTCCTCGACCTCGCGGCCGGTACCGACGAGGAGTGGTTCGCCCGCGCCTACCGCGTCGAGCTCGAGTTCACGGCCGCGTACAACGCCCTCGGGATCCTGCCGCCGACGTACGAGCCCCGGGCGACCGCGAGCGTGCCGCAGATGCACGAGATCATCCAGCGCCTCATCGACCGCGGGCACGCCTACGCCGCCGACGACGGCTCGGGTGACGTCTACTTCGACACCGGCAGCTGGGCAGAGTACGGCGTGCTCACCCGCCAGCGCCGCGAGGACATGGTCGAGGCGTCCGACGCCGACCCCCGCGGCAAGCGCGACCCCCGCGACTTCGCGCTGTGGAAGGGTGCGAAGCCCGGCGAGCCGTCGACCGCCAACTGGGACTCCCCGTGGGGCGCCGGCCGCCCGGGTTGGCACATCGAGTGCTCGGCGATGTCACGCCGGTACCTCGGCCCCGCGTTCGACATCCACGGCGGCGGGCTCGACCTGCGCTTCCCGCACCACGAGAACGAGCTCGCGCAGTCCACGGCCGCCGGTGACCCGTTCGCGTCCTACTGGCTGCACAACGGCCTCGTGACGGTCGACGGGCAGAAGATGTCGAAGTCGCTCGGCAACTCGATCTTCGCCGCGGACTTCCTCGGCGCCGCCCGTCCCGCCGTCGTCCGCTACTTCCTCGGCGCCGCCCACTACCGCTCGTCGATCGACCACCACGAGGGGTCCCTCGCCGAGGCCGAGGCGGCGTACGACCGCATCGCCGGGTTCCTCGAGCGCGCGGAGACCCGGCTCGCCGGCGTCCACCTCGCCGACGCCCCGGCCGTGCCCGAGGCCTTCGCGGCTGCCATGGACGACGACCTCTCCGTGCCCCAGGCCCTCGCCGTGCTGCACGAGACCGTCCGCACCGGGAACGCCGCCCTCGACGCCGACGATGCGGAAACGCTCGGGACCGCGTACCATCAGGTGGCTGCGATGGTGGAGGTGCTCGGCATCGACCCGCGAGCCGCCCACTGGTCGGGCGGCGGCCACGACACCTCGGCAGGCCCGCTCGCCGCCCTCGTCGAACGCCTCGTGCAGGAGCGCGCGGACGCCAGGGCAGCACGGGACTTCACCGCGGCCGACCGCGTGCGCGACGACCTCGCCGCCGCGGGCATCACGATCGAGGACACGCCGTCCGGAACACGCTGGAGCATCGCCTGAACACGGCAGTGCCGAACAGGAGCTACGCATGAAGAACGTCTCGGGAAACAAGAAGGGCCGGCCCGGCGCCGTCCGTTCCGGTCGCAAGGGCAACAAGCAGGTCGGTTCCGGCGGTCAGGGCGCGCAGGCGCTCGAAGGGCGCAAGCCGACCCCGAAGGCCGAGGACCGGCCGTACCACCCCGCCGGCAAGCGCAAGGCCGCGAAGGACCGCTTCGAGGCGGCCAAGGGTCGTCACGGTTCCTCGAGCACCCCGCAGGGCCGCACGGGCCGTCCGCCGGCACGCAAGACCGACGACTCCGAGCTCGTGACCGGGCGCAACTCCGTGCTCGAGGCGCTGCGCACGAAGACCCCCTCGTCGACGCTCTACATCGCGTCTCGCATCGAGGTCGACGACCGCGTGAAGGAGATCCTCACGCTGGCCAACCACCGCGGGGTGCCGATCATCGAGCTCATGCGTCCCGAGCTCGACCGCATCACGGGCCACGACAGCGTGCACCAGGGCGTCGCGCTCAAGGTGCCGGCGTACCAGTACGCGGTGTCCGAGGACATCGTCGAGCAGGCGTTCTCGCGCGACCAGGTCCCGCTGCTCGTCGCGCTCGACGGCATCACGGACCCCCGCAACCTCGGTGCGATCATCCGCTCGACCGCGGCCTTCGGTGGACACGGCGTCATCGTGCCGCAGCGTCGCTCGGTCGGCGTGACGGCCTCGGCGTGGAAGACCTCCGCCGGTGCCGCGGCCCGCACGCCCGTCGCGATGGCCCCGAACCTCACGCAGACCCTGAAGTCGCTCAAGTCGATGGGCCTGTTCGTCCTCGGGCTCGACGGCGACGGTGACGTGGAGCTCGACGGCCTCGAGCTGGCCGACCGTCCGATCGTGATCGTCGTCGGTTCCGAGGGCAAGGGCCTGTCGCGCCTGGTCACCGAGACCTGCGACGCCATCGTCTCGATCCCGATCTCGAGCGCCACCGAGTCCCTGAACGCCGGCATCGCCGCCAGCGTCACCCTGTGGGAGGTCGCGCGGCGCCGTCGCAGCGCGTAGCCCCCAGGGCTCGCTCACTTCGTGAGCAGGAACGGTCGCCTCCCCACCCGGGAGGCGACCGTTCCTGCTCACGGTGCTGGCCGGGCGGGCCCGAAGGGTCAGGACACGTCGGACGGTGCCTGCCGTGTGGTCACGAGTCGTCGCTGCGCGACGCCGCAGGCGACGGTGCGTGACCGGTCGACGTTCGCTGGCGGGGCGTCGTGACCGCTCGACATGCAGCGTCACCATCGGCGGTGTCGGCGTGACGGTCTGGAGGGCCGGCGCCGGTCTCCGGGACGCGGGCCGGGCCTCCAGGCGGTCGCGTTCTCGATCCCCGAACGATCAGGACACGTCGGATGGTGCCCGCCGTGTGGTCACGAGTCGTCGCTGCGCGACGCCGCAGGCGACGGTTTGCGACCAGTCGGCGCCCACCTGGCGGGGTGTCCTGACCGAGCGGGGACCGCGTCAGACCGTGGCGCGCCAGTCGTCCACGTCGTCGGACTCGTCGGCGTCGTCGTCGTCGTCCCCGACCGGGATCGGCACGGTGATCGACGAGGTCGGCGGGTTGATGAGCAGGCGCTCGTCGCGACGGTGACGCAGCACGTCGTTGATGTAGGCGGTGGTGGCCTCGGGCAGGGAGACGGAACGCTCCTCCTGCTGGGACATGAACCAGCGGTGCTCGAGCAGCTCGTGGAAGACCTCGGCGGGTTCGAGCCGCCCGCGCAGGTCACGGGGGATCGAGCGGACGACGGGCTCGAAGACCCGCGACACCCACTCGTGCGCCACCATCTCCTCGTCGAGTTCGTCACGGCCGTTGCGGGCGCGGTACGAGTCGAGGTCGTTGAGCAGGCGGCGGGCCTGGTTCTCGCCGGCATCGAGTCCGGTGAGTCGCAGCAGTCGGCGCTGGTGGTGCCCGGCGTCGACGACCTTCGGCTGGATCCGCACCTGCGAGCCGCCCTCGGTCGTGTGGATCGACAGCTCCTCGATGTCGAAGCCGAGCTCGTTCAGGCGCTCGACGCGGTCGTTGATGCGCCAGCGTTCCTTGATGTCGAACTGCTCGGTGCCGGTGAGCTCTGTCCAGAGCGTCCGGTACTGGGCGACGATGCGGTTCGAGACGTCGACGGGGTCGGCGTTCTCGTCGAGCCGGCCGCCGGCTTCGAGGTCGAGGAGTTCGCCGGCGATGTTCACGCGGGCGACCTCGAGGTCGTTCTCGCGCTGGCCGTTCGACAGGCCGCCCGGGTAGAGCTTGCCGGTCTCGGCGTCGACCAGGTACGCGGCGAAGGCTCCGGCGTCTCGGCGGAACAGTGTGTTCGACAGGGACACGTCGCCCCAGTAGAAGCCGATGACGTGCAGGCGGACGAGCAGCAGCGCGAGCGCGTCGACGAGACGGGTGGCGGTCTCGGGGCGCAGCGTCTGCGAGTAGAGCGCGCGGTAGGGCAGGGAGAACCGCAGGTGGCGCGTCACGAGCACCGGGTGCAGCGGTTCACCGTCGGCGTCGACGCGGTTCGTGATGACCGCGACCGGGTCCACGCACGGCACGTCCATGCGCTGCAGGGTCCGGAGCATCTCGTACTCGGAGCGGGCGACCTCTTCGCCGGTCTCCTTCACGGCGGCGACGTACCCGCTCAGGTGCACGAACCGCACGAGGTGCCGCGAGATGCCCTTCGGCAGCGCGACGATCGTGTCGTCGGGCCAGTCGGCGAGGGGCAGGTCCCACGGCAGGTCGAGCAGGCCGGGGTCGACGGTGGCGGCGGTGATGGACATCGAGTCGGGCACGGTGGTTCCTCTGGTGTCGGGGACAGCCGAGAGCCCGCGTCCGCCCTTGTGAGGCGGGCGCGGGCTCTCGGGGAGTGCGCTGGTTACGCGCTGACGACGGCCTTGTCGTCGAGACGCTCGCCCGACTCGGTGTCGAAGGCGTGCACGTGGCCCTGCTTCGGCGTGATGACGATGGTGTCACCGATCGACGGGTGCGCACGACCGTCGACACGGGCGACGATGTCGGCGCGCTGGCCGTTCACGTCGGCGTGACCGTAGAGGTAGCCGTCGGCGCCGAGCTCCTCGACCACGTCGACCGTGACGGGCAGGCCCTCACCCGTCTGCGAGACGATGACGTCCTCGGGGCGGATGCCGACCGTGATCTGGGCGGAACGGGCGTTCGACAGGGTGTCGCGGTCGATCGGGTGGTTGAGCGTCCCGAACTTGATGCCGCCCTCGATCACGTCGGCCGGCAGCAGGTTCATGGCCGGCGAACCGATGAAGCCGGCGACGAACACGTTGTTCGGCTTCTCGTACAGGTCGCGCGGGGTGCCGACCTGCTGCAGGATGCCGTCCTTGAGCACCGCGATGCGGTCACCCATCGTGAGGGCTTCGGTCTGGTCGTGCGTGACGTAGACCGTGGTGACGCCGAGACGACGCTGCAGCGAGGCGATCTGCGTGCGGGTCTGGACGCGGAGCTTGGCGTCGAGGTTCGACAGCGGCTCGTCCATGAGGAACACCTGCGGCTGGCGGACGATCGCACGGCCCATCGCGACGCGCTGACGCTGACCACCGGAGAGGGCCTTCGGCTTGCGGCCGAGGTAGTCCTCGAGGTCGAGGAGCTTGGCGGCTTCCTGCACGCGGGTGGCGCGCTCTTCCTTGCCGACGCCGGCGATCTTGAGCGCGAAGCCCATGTTCTCGGCGACGGTCATGTGCGGGTACAGCGCGTAGTTCTGGAACACCATCGCGATGTCGCGGTCCTTCGGCGGGACGTCCGTGACGTCGCGGTCGCCGATGCGGATCTGGCCGGAGTTGACCTCTTCGAGGCCGGCCAGCATGCGGAGGGAGGTGGACTTGCCGCAACCCGAGGGGCCGACGAGGACGAGGAACTCGCCGTCGGCGACGTCCAGGTCGAGGGAGTCGACCGCGGGACGGTTGCCTCCGGGGTAGAGACGGGTTGCCTTGTCATAGGTGACGGACGCCATGAGCGTTCGGTCCTTCCTTCACCGGCAGGTACGTGCCGGACGATCCGAGTGAAGCGGTGTGCCCGTACGGGCCCCGGACAGTCGCCGTCGACTGTCGAGGTTCATACAACACGAGTTCACCCGGGTGCGCCAGTGTTTTCCCCCTGGTCGGCAGCTTCCCAGAGCGCCCCACTACAATCGCCGGGTCCGTCCGCCGAGCAGGGGAACGCCGAGCGGACACCGATCAGGAGGACGACGCACCGATGACCAACCGCCCCGAGGGTGACGCCCGCGCCGCGCGGAACGCACGCCGTGAAGCCGCCCGCCAACGAGCACAGCGTGCCCGGACCCAGCAGAAGCGCCGTCAGCGCGGCGTCCGACTCGGCCTGCAGATCGGGCTCGGGGTCGTGCTGCTCGCCGCGGCGACGATCGTCACGCTCGTCCTCGTCGACTCCGTGAAGCCCGCGGGCCCCGGCCCGTCGACCATGTCGCAGGGCGGCATCACGATCGGGCAGGACCTGAAGCCCGTCACGGCTGCCGCGTCCGGTTCCACCTCGGCATCCGCGTCGCCGGACAGCGCCGCGACGGCCGGTGCCGGCACCGTCCGTATCACCCTGTACGTCGACTACCTCTGCCCCGGCTGCGGGCAGTTCGAGCAGGCGAACGGTGACTACATCGAGGACCTGGTCGACTCCGGCGCCGCCACCGTGGACATCCACCCCGTCGCGATCCTGTCGAACCGGTCGCAGGGCACGAAGTACTCGCTCCGCGCCGCGAACGCCGCGGCCTGCGTCGCCGAGCACTCGCCGAACCAGTTCTACGCGGTGAACCAGGCGCTCTTCGCGAAGCAGCCGGACGAGGGCACCCCTGGTCTGACGGACGCGGAGCTCACCGACGTCGTCACCGGCGTGCAGGGGCTCTCGGAACGCAGCGCCGTCCGGAGCTGCATCGCGGACCAGGACTACGCCAAGTGGGTGGACGAGCAGACGACCGCGGTGTCCGAGGGCACGATCCCCGGATCGACGCTGAAGGAGTTCCCCGGCACACCGCTCGTGCTCGTCAACGGTCAGCGGTACGAGCTGACCTCCCCGGTCACGAACGACGACTTCCGCACGTTCGTGGTGACGGCAGCCGGGGCGACCGACGCCACCCCGACGCCCACGCCGAGCGCGACCCCGTCACCCACGCCGACCAAGCGCTGACCTCCGGACGAGCGCTGACGCGCTGACCACGGACGGGAGGCCCGGTGCCAGCTGGCACCCCTCCCTCGCAGGCTCGGTCGGCGCGCCCCGCGCGACGCTTCGCGTCGCCGCTGAGCGGGTCGCGCCCGTCCGTCAGCGGTCCGACTACAGGGCCGAACCCGGGATGCTCAGGGTGTCGCAGCTCGTCGCGCCCTGCTGGTAGCCCCGCAGGAACCAGCGCTGTCGCTGCTCGCTCGACCCGTGCGTGAACGAGTCCGGGTCGACGCGGCCGGTCGCACGCTCCTGGATGCTGTCGTCACCCACGGCGCTCGCGGCCGACAGGGCGTCGGTGATCTGGGCGCGGGTGATCGGCTCGAAGAAGGTCTCGCCGTTCGCGTCCTCGGTCGTCGCGGCGTCCCCGACCCAGGCCCCGGCGTAGCAGTCCGCCTGCAGCTCGACGCGGACACTGCCCGACGACGCACCCGTGCCGGAGCGGTCGGTGCTCGCGAAGGAGCCCTGCAGCTGCTGCACGTGGTGGCCCCACTCGTGTGCGACGACGTACATCTGCGCGAGCGGACCACCGGACGAGCCGTACTGCGACTGCAGGTCGTCGTAGAACGCGGTGTCCAGGAAGATCGCACGGTCCGGCGGGCAGTAGAACGGGCCGGTCGCGGCGGAGGCCTGCCCGCACGCGGTGTCGGTGGAGTCCTGGAACAGGAAGAACTCGGGCCCCGAGTACGTGATGCCGAGCGACCGGGCCTCAGACGTCCAGTAGGCGTCGAGCGACTCGGCCGCACCCTCCATCCGGCACTCGACGCGCAGGTTGGCGTCGCGCCCGGTCCGGCACTCGGGGGCGGCGTCGGGCGACTCGCCCTCCTGCTGGATCGTCGTCAGGCCGTTGCCGCCGCCGACGATCCCGCTCAGGTCGACGCCGGTGAACTGCATGATCAGGAACACCACGATGGCGCCGACACCCACGGCGCCTCCGCCGATCGCTGCGGTGCGACCCCGCCGCTTGACCTTGCCACCCCGGAGTTGCGAGTCGTCGTTGAACGTCATGGTCCCGAACCTACCGATCAGCACCTACTGATCAGCGGCCCCGCGTACCGTCGGCGGCGTCGGTCACCCCCGACACCTGTCGTACACCTGTCGTACAACCGGAAGGAACCGCACAATGGCCACTCCCATCAGCACCGTGATGAGTCCCGCGCGCTACGTCCAGGGCAAGGACGCGATCACCCGCGTCGGCGAGTTCGTCGCCCCGATCGGCACGCGGCCCCTGATCGTCGCCGACGACGTCGTCTGGGGCATCGTCGAGACCGCCGTCACCGAGAGCTTCCGGTCCGCCGACCTGCCCGTCGAGCGCGTCGGGTTCGGTCGCTTCGCCACCCCCGAGGCTGTCGACGAGCTCGTCGAGCACATCGCCGCGAAGGACGCCGACGTCATCGTGGGGCTCGGCGGCGGATCCGCGATCGACGCCGCGAAGGCCGCCGGGCACCTCGCCGGCATCCGCTGGGCCAGCGTCCCCACGGCCGCGTCCACCGACGCCCCGACCTCGGCGCTCGCCGTCATCTACACCGCCGAGGGTGAGTTCATCGAGTACCGGTTCTTCCCGCACAACCCGGACCTCGTGCTCATCGACACCCGACTCGTCGCAAACGCGCCCGTGCAGTTCCTGGTCGCGGGCATCGGCGACGCCCTCGCCACCTGGGTCGAGGCCCGTGCCGCGAAGCGTGCCAACGCCGACACCATGGCCGGCGGGCTGCAGACCGAGACCGGTGTCGCGCTCGCCGAGCTCTCCTGGAAGCTCCTGCACGAGAACGCCCTGCAGGCCATCGAGGCCGTCAAGGCGAAGGTCGTCACCCCGGCGCTCGAGAAGGTCGTCGAGGCGAACACGCTGCTGTCCGGCCTGGGCTTCGAGTCCGGTGGGCTCGCCGCCGCCCACGCGATCCACAACGGGCTGACCGCGGCTCCGCAGGCGCACGGCCTGGCGCACGGGCAGAAGGTGAACATCGGGACGATCGCGCAGCTCGTGCTCGAGGGCGCCCCGGCCGAGGAGATCGAGGACTTCGTCGTCTTCACCACGAAGGTCGGCCTGCCGAACACCCTCACCGAGATCGGGTTGACGGTCGACGACCGCGACGTGCTGCGCGCCGTGGCCGAGGCCGCCACCGTGGAGGGCGAGACCATCCACAACATGCCCTTCCCGGTGACGCCGGAGCTCGTGGTCGACGCCCTGGTCGCGATCGAGGGCATCGCACGCAGCATCCGCGCCGAGCACGGGCTGCCGGAGCCCGTGCTGTACGAGCACCACTGACCGCGGACCAGCACGCGCGGGGTCAGGTGCGGATCAGCGGCTCCATCGTCGCCAGGTCCGCACCGATCCCGACGTCGACGAGTTCGATCCGGCCGGCGAGGGTGGCTGCCGGCCCGGTCAGCAGGCCGGCCTTCACGCCGCCGAAGGTGACGGTGACGTCGGCGTGCAGGACGTGGTCGTCCGCGACACCGCCGGTGTCCACGTCGATGCCGCTCGGCACGTCCACCGCCACGACGAACGGCGCCCGCTGGTCGCGGGCGAGCTCACGGATGGCGTCCACGACCTCCCGCGCGGGGGAGCGCAGCGCGTTCGCGCCGTGCACGCCGATGCCGAGGACGCCGTCGAGCACCAGGTCGGCCTCGAGTGCCGCATCGGTCGCGACGTCCGCCAGGCGCTCGCCGTCGCTCCGGCCGGCGGCCCGCAGGATGTCGGCCGCTCCGCCCGCGTTCGGTCCCGAGGCGCCGGACGGGCCGTCCAGCAGTCGCGCGCCGGCGTCCAGCGCCGCTGCCAGACCGGCCTCGTGGACACGGGAGCCGACGCGCAGGACCGCCACGTGCCTCCCGTCCGCCGCCAGGCGAGCAGCCGCGAACAGGGCGTCGCCGCCGTTGTCGCCGCTGCCGGCGAGCACGAGGACGGAACCCGGTCCGTCGACCGGCCGCACGGCCGGGTCGTCGAGCAGGTCGCCGACGATGCCGGCGAGCCCGTCCGCAGCCCGCTGCATGAGGGGTTCGCCCGCATCGAGGTGGGGGCGTTCCGCCGCCCGGATCTGATCGCCGCCGTAGCCGTCCATGGCCACCACACTGCCCCGATACGCTTGAGAGGACATGTCACTCGTCCCCGAAGCGCCCCGCCCCCGGTTCGTGATGTCGCCCGACGGCCTGCGACTCGCCACCTACGACTTCGGCGACCCCGACGCCCCCGCCGTCATCGCGGTGCACGGCTTCGCCTCGGGGGCGGTGCTCAACTGGCACGCCTCGGGCTGGACGCGCGACCTCGTCCGCGCCGGCTACCGCGTGCTGGCACTCGACCAGCGCGGTCACGGGGCGAGCGCGAAGCCCCACGACCCGGGCGCCTACTCGATGGACCTCCTCGTCGCCGACGTCACCACCGTCATCGACACGTACCTGCTCGACGACGTCGCGTTCCTCGGCTACTCGCTCGGTGCACGGGTCGGCTGGCACACCGCCGAACGGCTGCCCGGCCGGATCTCGCGCGCGGTGTTCGGCGGGATCCCGGATGCTGACCCGATGCGCCGCGTCCGGGTCGACCAGGCGAAGGCGTACATCGCCGACGGCACCCCGATCGAGGACCGCGTCACGAACGGGTACCTGACGATGGCCGGCAACGTCGAGGGCAACGACCTCGGCGCCCTCGTGGCGATGGTCGAGGGGATGCGGAACAGCATCGAACCGACCCCGCAGAACGCACCAGCGCAGCCGCTCCTGATGGCAGCCGGCAGCGAGGACGGCATCCGCGACAGCGCGGTCCGGCTCGCCGAGGCCGCGCCGAACGCCACCTTCTTCGAGATCCCGGGGCGGAACCACTTCAACGCCCCCACCTCGCGCGCCTTCCGCGAAGCGGCGCTGCGGTTCCTGTCCGCGCCGCGCTGAGCGGGCTGCCCCGACCTGACGGGTACTGCCAGGTCCCCTCGGGACCAGCACGCCGGGCGTACCGTCCCGGCCATGGACTACAGACTCCTCGGCAACAGCGGGACATCGGTGTCGACGCTGACCCTCGGCACCATGACGTTCGGCAGCGAAGCCGACGAACCCACCTCACACGCCATCCTCGACGCCTTCGTGGCAGCCGGTGGCACGCTCGTCGACACGGCGGACGTCTACTCCGGCAACGAGTCCGAGCGGATCATCGGCCGCTGGCTCGCAGCACATCCCACCGAGGCCGCGCAGGTCGTCCTCGCCACCAAGGGCCGGTTCCCGCAGGGCGACGGCCCGAACGACCTCGGCCTGTCCCGACGACACCTGCGTGTGGCCCTCGACGCCTCGCTCGAGCGGCTCGGCGTCGACCACATCGACCTCTACCAGATGCACGCGTGGGACGCCCTGACGCCCATCGACGAGACCCTGCGGTTCCTCGACGACGCCGTGTCCGCCGGCAAGATCGGCTCGTACGGGTTCTCGAACTACCTCGGCTACCAGGTCACCAAGGCCGTCTACGAGGCGAAGGCCCACGGCTGGGCGCCCCCGGTCACCCTGCAGCCGCAGTACAACCTGCTGGTGCGCGACATCGAGCACGAGGTCGTGCCCGCCTGCCTCGACGCCGGGATCGGCCTGCTGCCCTGGTCGCCGCTGGCCGGCGGTTGGCTCTCCGGCAAGTACCAGCGCGACGAGGCTCCGTCCGGCGCCACCCGCCTGGGGGAGAACCCGGAGCGCGGCATGGAGGCGTGGGAAGCCCGCAACGGCGACGAGCGCACGTGGGAGGTGCTCGACGCCGTGTCCGAGGTCGCCGACGCCCACTACGCCTCGAAGTCGCAGGTCGCACTCGCCTGGCTGCTGGCCCGTCCCGCGGTCACGAGCGTGATCCTCGGCGTCCGCACCCTGTCGCAGCTCGAGGACAACCTCGGTGCCGCCGACCTGGTGCTCACCGCCGACGAGCTCGCACGGCTGACCGACGCGAGCGCGCCCCGCATCGACGACTACCCCTACGGCGCCGCCGGTGTCGCGCAGCGGGAGCGGAAGATCACCGGCGGACGCTGAGCGGACAGGACCGCTGCGCGATCGTGCACATCGTGCGGATTTCCGCGGATGTGGGGTCAGGGTGTGGACGCGCGGGTCGGTGAGGTGTCATCCTCGTCGCACGACCGGCTGGTTACCGCGTCCAGCGCCCGGAACGCCCCCTGATCCGCGTTCCGTGTGCCGATGCCCCGGGCGAGACCTCGCCCGGGGCATCGCCTGTCCGCGGGAGCGCGGGTCCCGTCACACGACCGCCGGCTGCGGTCCCTGGACCTGGTCCGTCGCCGGGAGCGTGCGCCCCGTCGCCCACGGCGCGAGCCGGGTGCGGTCGAGGAGGAGCGCGACGGTCCAGGGCACGACCGTCGCGGCGACGAACACGAGGGGCGTCGGGAGGACGGGCTCCGCGACCCAGATGACCGCTGCGTGGAGCAGCACCACGGTGATCCCGACCGACGCGAGTCGTGACACGACCGTGGCGGTGCGCCCGTGCACGACCTCGTCGAGGGCGAGCCCGACCAGGACGAGTCCGCTGCACAGGACGATCGCCGTGACGACGCTGAGGAGGGGCGTGCCGAAGTCGGCCCGCTTGAGGTCGAGCGGCCGGCTGCCCAGCGCCACCGCGGTGCCACCGGCGATCAGGCACACCGCACCGACGAGTGCGGGACGTCCGATCCGTGGCAACCACCGGCGCGCGACCGACCCGGCCAGGACGAACACCAGGGCGGCGATCGCGGTGCCGGCGCTCTCCGGTGGGAGCCGGACGACACCCGGCGCGACGGTGGCGACGGTGACGGCTGCGAGCGCGACGGCCCACGGCACCCATGCTCGCCAGCGTTCGAGGAAGCGCAGCACGACCGTGGCGACGGCGAGGGCGGTGACGAACCAGAACGCCGAGTACGGCCGGCCGACGTACTGCCCACCGAGGAGCGGGCGGAGGAGGTCCAGGGGCTGCCGGGCGGCGTCCGAGGCGATCGCCCACGGGAACCAGGCGAGGCTGATCACGACGAACCATCCCAGGTAGGGACGGATCAGCGTGCGCCACCGCCCCCGGACCTCAGTGGGGAGCGGTCGGCCGGGCTTCCAGAACCAACCGGTGAGGAAGAAGAACACCGGCACGTGCCACGGGTAGAGCGTGGCGACGGTGAACTCGTTCGTCCAGACGTGCCCGGCGACGACGGCGGCGACGCCGAGCACACGGACGACGTCGATACCTGCGGAACGCGATATTTCGGCCATATGACCGATGGTATATCAGTGGCCTGAGGGTGAAGAGGGCCGGCAGCGGGACTTGAACCCGCAACCCCCGTATTACAAGTACGGTGCGCTACCAATTGCGCCATGCCGGCTGACGCCGCTCATCTTACCGATGCGGGCGCCGGGGGCTCTATTCGCCGGACTTCTCGGAGAAGTTCAGCGAGATCGAGTTCATGCAGTACCGGTCACCCGTGGGGGTGCCGAACCCGTCCGGGAACACGTGACCCAGGTGCGAACCGCAGTTCGCGCAGCGGACCTCGGTGCGGGCCATGCCGAGCGAGTTGTCCTCGATGAGCTGGACAGCGTCCGGGTTCACCGACTCGTAGAACGACGGCCAGCCGCAGCCGGAGTCGAACTTCGTGCCGCTCTTGAACAGCTCCGCGTTGCAGGCCGCACAGGTGTAGACGCCGGCGCGCTCCTCGTCGAGGAGTTCACCGGTCCACGGTCGTTCGGTCCCCGCCTGGCGGAGGACGGCGTACTGGTCCGGGGAGAGCTCCTCGCGCCACTGGGCGTCGGACTTGTCGACGTTGTATGCCATTGGTTCCTCCTGCTTCCGGCCGGGCTCTTCCGGGCACTCCCGACCACTTCACTAAACTCGCCACGATGTCCGAGCATTCCGTGCACCACGCCCGCTGGACCCGTCTGACGACGGACGAACTGTACGGCATCGTCGTGCTCCGCAACCGCGTGTTCGCGCTCGAGCAGCGGGTCACCGCCGAGGACTTCGACGGCCGTGACCGCGAGCCCGACACCGAGCACTGGTGGTTCGGCACCGACACCGAAGCGGTTGGGTACCTGAGGCTCATCCGGCCGGCGGCCGACGAGGTCCACCCTGACGGCGCGGAGTCGCCGGCGTGGGTGATCGGCCGCGTCGCGACCCATCCGGAGCACCGTGGGCAGCGGATCGCCGGTCGGCTCGTCGAAGCCGTGCTCGACGACCACGGACACGACCCGTTCGTCCTGCACGCCCAGGAGTACGTCGCCGCCCTCTACGAGCGGTACGGGTTCGTGCGGTTCGGGGAGCCCTACGACGAAGCCGGCATCCGCCACGTCGGCATGCATCGGCCCGGGCGCTGATGGACACCCGCGCCCGGTACGACGCGTACGCCGACCGCATCCGGGCCGTCTCGCCGTCGTACGCCGCCTGGGCACGGTCGCTCGACGACGAGCTCGTCGCGCTCCTCGCCGAGGTGCCCGAGCAGCAGCGGCAGCCGGAGCTGTTCTTCGCCGTCGCGCGGCGGCTGGGCGCGGACCCGTCGGACCCGGGTGCGCTCCGCGCGATCGGACGGGAGGCCCGCCCCGCGCTGGTCGCGGCCCTCGCCTCCGCCACGGTGCAGGCCAACGACCCGCGGCGGCTCGCCCCGGTCGTCCCGTTGTTCGCGGCACTCGCCGAACGGTCCGCGCGCCCGCTCGGCCTGGTCGACGCGGGAGCCGCCGCGGGGCTGTGCTCGATCCCGGACCGGGTGACCCTGGACTACCGGGTCGGTTCCGGGGCCGCGGTCCTCCGGATGCACACGGCGGTGGCCGACCCCTCGGTCCGGCTCGTCGCGGACGCCTCCGGGGCCGTCCCCGCACCGGCGACCGTCCCGATCAGGATCGGCGCCAGGGTGGCCCTCGACCCGAACCCGATCGACCTGTCGGTCCCCGGTGCGTTCGACCGGCTGGTCGAGGCCGTCCCGCCCGAGGCGTCGGACCGGACCGCCCTGATGCGTGCGGCGGCGTCCGCGACGCTCGCCGTGCCTCCAGACCGACTCGTCGGCACCCTGCCAGGTGACCTCGACCGCGCACTGGACGCCCTGCCGGACGACGTCGAACCGGTCGTGCTGACCACCGGGACCCTGGTCTACGTGCCGGGCGCGGACCGGCAGCGGTTCGTGGACCGGATCCGTGAGCGGGGCGTGCACTGGATCGCCCTCGAGCGCACCGGGATCCTGCGCGGGGTGGCGGCGACGCTGCCGGACGACGTCGATGCTGCGGACCCGGACGCCTTCGCGACGGCCTCGCTCGACGGGGTCGCGACGGCCGTCTCCGACCCGTTCGGCACGCGCGTGCGGTGGTTCCGTGCGCCGAACCTGTGACCGGTGTTCGCGACAGTCCAGCACCGTGCCAGGGTCCGGATCGACTCCACCCCTACGATGTGCGAGACCCGTTACCCGATACGTGATCGGAACCGCCGTGACCAGCCCCACCGACGAACGCCGTGTCGACGAGCATCGTGTCGACGACCGCCGTGTCGACGACCGCCGTGTCGACGAACTCGGTGACCTCGCCAAGCGCGTGCTCTCGTTCGAGCACGACCGGGCACGGCACGACCGCACCAAGGAAGCGGAGATCCGGGTGGAGTTCGAGATGTCGGCCGCGCGCTACTACCAGGTGCTGAACCGCGTCATCGACTCACCCGCGGCACTCGCGTACGACCCGCAGCTCGTCACCCGGCTGCAGCGGCTCCGTCACGCGCGCACCAGCGCCCGGGCCACGCGCAGCTTCGTCGCGCCCGGTGCGGCTCCCGAAGGACGTGAAGAGGAACGATGAGCACGAGATTCCCCCGAGACCGGTTCGACGACGTCGCCGACGGCCCGCGGGTCGGTGCCCACCGCGGTGCCCAGCGTCGCGGCCGTGGCTGGATCGCCTTCGCCTGGGCGGCACTCGCGACCGGTGTCCTCGTCGGCATCGGCGTCCTCGTGCTCGCACTGCTGAACGGCAGCTACTCGTTCAACGGATCGGACTCCCCGTCCGCGTCCACCTCGGCGTCCGCGACCGCGAAGCCCTCGGCGACGTCGAAGCCGTCCGCGTCCTCGTCCGCCGGTTCCGGTTCGGCGGGGTCGGACAGCGCCGCGGCCGCGACGCCGGCGCAGCAGGGCACGACCACCGTCGTCGTCCTGAACGGCACGACCACCACGGGGCTCGCCAGCCGGGCCAGTGCGGCGCTGACCGGCGCCGGCTGGCAGGTCGCCTCCACCGGAGACGCCGGCACGACGGGCTCCACGTCGACGATCGTCTACTACCAGCAGGCGTCGCAGGCTGCGGTCGCGCAGGGCATCGCGAAGCAGCTCGGCGTCACGGCCGTGCAGCAGTCGGCGGCGTTCCCGAACGCCGACGTGAGCGTCGTCCTCGGCGCCGACTACACCGGCTGACCGGGTGCGGCACCACGTCGAGCCGGTCGTCGCGCCGCGTTTTCCGCGCATTGTGTGACGGCTGTGTTTCGAACACGTTGATTTCTGACGGAATCGACGTGAAACAACGTCACACCTCTTGCCTGATCGTGCCCGTTCGGTCAGAGTCCCATGCAGACGACGATCACGTCGTTCCGCACTGCAGTACCAGGGAGCAAGAGATCATGGCCAACGGAACCGTGAAGTGGTTCAACGCTGAAAAGGGCTTCGGCTTCATCACCGTGGATGGAGGAGGCCAGGACGTGTTCGTGCACTACTCGGCCATCGACATGTCGGGTTACAAGGTCCTCGAGGAGGGCCAGGCCGTCGTGTTCGACGTCGGCACCGGGTCGAAGGGCCCGCAGGCAGAGTCCGTCCGCCCCGCCTGAGCACGACCACTTCGAGGAACGCGCCGTCCCGTCAGGGGCGGCGCGTTCGTCGTGTGCGGGGCGGTGATCGGTGCCGGGAGCGCGACCGCGGCGGTGGCGCGGGGTCCGCCGGACGCGAGGTGGCCTGGGAAGTCGTCACGAGCCTCCCGACTGTGTTGCACTCACACCCGGCGAGTGCCAGAATCGGCGTTGGCACTCGCTCACGCTGAGTGCCAGCACGACCCCCAAGACGACGTCCGGGAGGGACGAAAAACCACATGGCTAAGATCATTGCTTTCGACGAGGAGGCCCGCCGTGGCCTCGAGCGCGGCCTGAACCAGCTGGCCGACGCCGTGAAGGTGACGCTCGGCCCGCGCGGCCGCAACGTCGTCCTCGAGAAGAAGTGGGGCGCCCCCACGATCACGAACGACGGTGTCTCCATCGCCAAGGAGATCGAGCTCGACGACCCGTACGAGAAGATCGGCGCGGAGCTCGTCAAGGAGGTCGCCAAGAAGACCGACGACGTCGCCGGTGACGGTACGACCACCGCGACCGTCCTCGCCCAGGCGCTCGTCCGCGAAGGCCTCCGCAACGTCGCCGCCGGTGCCGACCCCGTGTCGCTCAAGCGCGGCATCGAGAAGGCCGTCGCCGCCGTCTCCGACCAGCTCCTCGCCAACGCGAAGGACATCGAGACCAAGGACCAGATCGCCGCGACCGCGTCGATCTCGGCCGCTGACCCGACGATCGGCGCGCTCATCGCCGAGGCCATCGACAAGGTCGGCAAGGAAGGCGTCGTCACCGTCGAGGAGTCGAACACCTTCGGCACCGAGCTCGAGCTCACCGAGGGCATGCGCTTCGACAAGGGTTACCTGTCGCAGTACTTCGTCACCGACCCCGAGCGTCAGGAAGCCGTCTTCGAGGACGCCTACATCCTGATCGTCAACTCGAAGATCTCGAACATCAAGGACCTCCTGCCGGTCGTCGACAAGGTGATCCAGGCGGGCAAGCAGCTCCTGATCATCGCCGAGGACGTCGACGGCGAGGCCCTGGCCACGCTCGTCGTGAACAAGATCCGCGGCATCTTCAAGTCCGTCGCCGTCAAGGCCCCGGGCTTCGGCGACCGCCGCAAGGCCATGCTGCAGGACATCGCGATCCTCACCGGTGGTCAGGTCATCTCGGAAGAGGTCGGCCTCAAGCTCGAGAACGCGACGCTCGACCTGCTCGGTCGTGCCCGCAAGGTCGTCATCACCAAGGACGAGACCACGATCGTCGAGGGTGCCGGCGACGCCGAGCAGATCGCCGGCCGTGTCCGCCAGATCCGTGCCGAGATCGACGCGACCGACTCCGACTACGACCGCGAGAAGCTCCAGGAGCGCCTCGCGAAGCTCGCCGGTGGCGTCGCCGTCATCAAGGCGGGTGCCGCGACCGAGGTCGAGCTCAAGGAGCGCAAGCACCGCATCGAGGACGCCGTCCGCAACGCGAAGGCTGCCGTCGAAGAGGGCATCGTCGCCGGTGGTGGCGTCGCCCTCATCCAGGCCGGTGCCGTCGCACTCGAGGCCCTCGAGCTCGAGGGTGACGAGGCGACCGGTGCGAACATCGTCCGCGTGGCCATCGACGCGCCGCTCAAGCAGATCGCGCTGAACGCCGGTCTCGAGCCGGGTGTCGTCGCCGCCAAGGTCCGCGAGCTCGAGTCGGGTTGGGGCCTCAACGCCGCGACCGGCGAGTACGTCGACCTGATCGCCGCCGGCATCATCGACCCCGCGAAGGTCACGCGCTCGGCGCTGCAGAACGCTGCGTCGATCGCCGGTCTGTTCCTGACCACCGAGGTCGTCGTCGCCGAGAAGCCCGAGCGCACCCCTGCTGCTCCGGCTGGCGACCCGACGGGTGGCATGGACTTCTAGTCCTCCTGACGGAAGGGCCCCGCACGCTGCGCGTGCGGGGCCCTTCCGTGTTTGCGGGGGTGGGCGGCGGCGGGAGCGTGGGGGCGGCGTGCGGGCTTGCGGCGGCTTGCGGCGGTGAGGTTCCAAAATCTCGGCATCCCAACGCCGTAGGTAGCGAGGCGTGTCACTTCGGCATCCGACTGGCGGCGTGTCCTGGAACCTCGGCTCAACACGTGGTCCCGTCGGCCTGGAGGCCCGTCCCGCGACGTTCTCCACAGTTGCGGCCGGACGCGTCCGACTCCGGCGCCGCGTGCACGAAGCTCTCGTCATGACAAGCGGAGCACTGCGCGACGAACACTCAGCGAGGCCGTTCCGCGTGCGGGAGGCATTGTCAGCGGGGGTTCCCGCGTCGAGGTTGACCCGTCGCGATCTGCAGTCCCCGGTCCACGGCGTGCGCGCTCGAGCGGGGGTCGCGATCACCCTGGTCGAAGCCATCGCGCTCGTGCTCCGCGATGACCAGTTCATCAGCCACACGACGGCGGCCCGGCTCTGGGGTGCGCCCCTGCCGTCCCGCCTGGACGACGAACTGGTCCACGTCAGTGCCATCGGCACAGCGCCGATCATGCGCCGCCCACAGGTCATCCCGCATCGGCTGCGGCTCGAGGGGTTCCAGCCGAGCCGGGTCCGCGGGATCCCGGTGAGCCCTCCGGCGCGAGCCTGGTTCGAGTCCGCGTCGGTACTCACATCGGTCGAACTCGTCGTCCTCGGCGACTTCTTCGTTGGTCCGAGCGGGTTCGCGACCGTCGACGGGTTGGCGGCGGCGATCGTGACGGGCAGCCGTGCGGCCCGGAGGGCACGCGCGGCGCTCGACGATGTACGCACCGCTGTGGAGTCGCCGATGGAGACCCGTCTTCGCCTCGGCGTCATGGGAGCGGGCTTCCCGGAACCCGAGATCAACCTGGACGTCGTCGACGACCGCGGTCGGTTCCTCGGCCGCGCCGACCTCGCGTGGCCCGAACTCCGGATCGCTCTGGAGTACGACGGCGACCACCATCGCGACCGCCGGACGTTCCATCACGATCAGCGCCGGGCGAACGGGTTCGCGGTCAACGGCTGGATCGTGGTCCATGCGACGTCAGCGGATGCCGGGCGTCCCGCTGTCCTGTTCGAGCGACTCCGGCAGGCGTTCGTGCAACGCGAGGTCGAGGCTCGGACCCTCCGATCAGCCTGATCCTGCGCGGGCGGCGTGGTCATTGGCGGCCCGCTGTCACCGAGGTTCCAGAACACGCCGTGCGTCCGCCGACGAGGTTCCGGACGATGACGCCAAGCCCGCCGAGATGCCGAGATTTTGGAACCTCGGGGCGAGGGGCGAGGGCCCGGCCCCGCGGGGGTCAGGCGGCGAAGTCGCGCGGGAGCAGGGGGAGCCAGACGCGGAAGGTGGCGCCGCCGCCCTCGGTGTCGAATACCTCGACCGAGCCGTTGTGCGCCGCGACGATCCCGGACACGATGGCGAGCCCGAGGCCCGAGCCGCCCGTGTCCCGGGCGCGCGAGGTGTCGGCACGCCAGAAGCGCTGGAAGATCTTCTCGCGCAGCTGCGGCGGGATGCCCTCGCCGTGGTCGATCACGTCGAGGTGCGCCATGCCGCGCTCGTCGTCCACGCCGATGCCGATCTCGATCGGGTCGTCGTGCGCCGTGAACCGCATGGCGTTGCCCATCAGGTTCGTGACGATCTGGCGGATCTTGTTCTCTTCTGCCAGGACGATCGGCGGGCGCTTCGGCAGCACGACCGTGGGCAGCGGGGTGGTCTCGTCGGTGGGGGCGGCACCGGCGTCGATGTTCATCGCACGGGTTCGGCGGGCACGTAGGCGCGCGATCGTCTGGCGCGAGAACGCGATCGGTCCGGTGGTGTTCGCCGAGGTCGGCGACACGGGCGGTGCCTCGCCGGTGTCCGGGGAGGCGATGGAGGTCCCCGACGGACGGACCGCCTGGGGCACGCTCTCGCCGGTCAGGGCGTCCTCGACGAGGACCTGGATCTCACGGTCGGGGTTGGAGGCCATGGTGTCGAGCGCCGAGTCGCGTGCGATGGCGACCAGGTCGACCGGGCCGAGCTCGAGGGGCTTCGACTCGTCGATCCGGGCGAGCTGCAACAGATCCTGCACGAGCAGGCCCATCCGCTGCGCTTCCTTCTCGATGCGTTCCATCGCCTGCGCGACGTCCTCTTCCTTGCGCAGGGCGCCCATCCGGTAGAGCTCGGCGTACCCGCGCAGGGACACGAGCGGTGTGCGGAGCTCGTGGGAGGCGTCCCCGACGAACCGGCGCATCTGGGCGATGGTGCGGTCGCGGTCCTCGAACGCCGAGTCGATCCGCTCGAGCATCACGTTGAGGGAGCGGTTGAGCCGACCGACCTCGGTGTTCGGGGTGTCGGCTTCGAGGCGCTGGTTGAAGTCACCCGCGGCGAACCGGGCGGCGGTGTCCTCGACGTCACGCAGCGGGTCGAAGGTCGCGGTGACGAGCAGCCGGGTGAGCATCGCGCCGAGCAGGATGACCGATGCACCGAAACCGAGGAAGATCGCGGTGAACTTGGCGATCGTCTCGTCGGTGCCGGCGCTCGAGACGGCGATGAGCACGTAGCCGGTCTCGGTGGTGCCGTCGGACTGGTTCTGCAGGGACGCCGGGATGATCTGCGCACGCCACTCGTGGTTGTGCTGGCTGTCGTAGAGCGAGACGCGCTGGTTCGTCTGGGCGGCGTCGACCAGCATCGCCTGGCGGACGTCGGGTCGGCTGGAGGCGGGCGTCTGGCAGATCTGGTCGCCGTCGGCGTCGTACGCGGCGACGTAGGCGCTCTGCGACACCACGACGGAGAGCTTGCAGTACTGCTCGCCGTCGCTGATGTTCTGGCCCTCGAGCTGCTCGGTCGTCTGCTTGACCGTGTTGTCGAGCTGCTGCATGAGGTAGGTGGACAGCACCGTCATCGTGCCGAGCCCGGCGACGAGCAGCCCGAGCGCGACCAGGAGCACCGTGATCCCGGTGATCTTGGTGCGCAGGGAGATCCCGTCCCACCAGTGGTTCATTCGCGTGTGCATGCTGCCCCAACGATAGACAGCGGCCGCCCGGTGAAACCGGACGACCGCCGTGAAGACGTGATGGTGCTACGAGGCCTTGGACGCCTTCAGCATGTAGCCGAAGCCGCGCTTGGTCTGGATGATCGGCTCGGCCGAGTACTGGTCGAGCTTGCGGCGCAGGTACGAGATGTAGCTCTCGACGATGCCGGCGTCGCCGTTGAAGTCGTACTCCCACACGTGGTCGAGGATCTGCGCCTTCGACAGCACGCGGTTCGGGTTGAGCATGAGGTAGCGGAGCAGCTTGAACTCGGTGGGGGAGAGCTCGATCTGCGCGTCGCCGATCGTGACCTCGTGCGTGTCCTGGTCCATCGTGAGCTCACCGGCGCGGATGATCGCGTCTTCCTCGTCGTTCATCGTGCGACGGAGGATGGCCTTGATGCGGGCGACGATCTCGTCGAGCGAGAACGGCTTGGTGACGTAGTCGTCGCCGCCGACGGTGAGGCCGGTGATCTTGTCCTCGGTGTCGTCCTTCGCCGTGAGGAACAGGATCGGCGAGGTGTAGCCAGACGACCGCAGGCGCTTGGTGACGCCGAAGCCGTTCATGTCGGGCAGCATCACGTCGAGGATGATGAGGTCCGGCTCTTCTTCCAGCACGGCGGAGATCGCCTGTGCCCCGTTGCCCACCGCACGCACGGCGAAGCCGGCGAAGCGCAACGAGGTCGTCAGGAGGTCGCGGATGTTCGGCTCGTCGTCGACGATCAGGATCTTGGGGCCATCGCTCATGGCTCTATCTTCTGACCGTTCCCTCGGGGTTTCCTGAGAGCGGTTCGTGCGTCAGCCCACGGGCGTCTGGACCTGGTCGGCGTCCAGGATCGTGTAGGAGTACCCCTGCTCCGCCAGGAACCGCTGCCGGTTCTGCGCGAAGTCCTGGTCGACGGTGTCCCGCGCCACGAGCGTGTAGAACGACGCGGGCAGGCCGTCCTTGTTCGGACGGAGGAGCCGACCGAGCCGCTGCGCCTCTTCCTGCCGTGATCCGAACGATCCGGACACCTGGATGGCGACGGTGGCGTCGGGCAGGTCGATCGAGAAGTTCGCGACCTTCGAGACGACGAGCACGTCGACCTCGCCGGACCGGAACGCGTCGTACAGCCGTTCGCGTTCGTCGACCGGCGTCGCCCCGGTGATCTCCGCGGCGTCGAGTGACGCGGCCAGTTCGTCGAGCTGGTCGATGTACTGGCCGATCACCAGGATCTGCTCGCCGCGGTGCTTCTCGATGAGCTCCCGCACCACCGGGGTCTTCGCCGGGGACGTCGCGGCGAGCCGGTAGCGCTCGTCGTCGCTCGACGCCGCGTACTCCAGGCGGTCCTGGTGCGGCAGGTCGATGCGGACCTCGTAGCAGGAGGCCGGCGAGATGTAGCCCTGCGCCTCGATCTCCTTCCACGGGGCGTCGTAGCGCTTCGGCCCGATGAGCGAGAAGACGTCGCCCTCGCGGCCGTCCTCGCGCACGAGCGTGGCGGTGAGACCCAGGCGTCGGCGAGCCTGCAGGTCGGCGGTCAGCTTGAACACCGGCGCCGGCAGCAGGTGCACCTCGTCGTAGACGATGAGGCCCCAGTCGAGGGCGTCGAGGAGCGACAGGTGCGTGTACTCGCCCTTCCGGCGGGCGGTGAGGATCTGGTACGTCGCGATCGTGACCGGCCGGATCTCCTTGACGCTGCCCGAGTACTCACCGATGTCCTCCGGCGTCAAGGTCGTGCGCTTGAGGAGCTCGGTGCGCCACTGCCGCGCCGAGACCGTGTTCGTCACGAGGATGAGCGTGGTCGCCTTCACGGTCGCCATCGCACCGGCGCCGACGAGGGTCTTGCCGGCACCACAGGGCAGCACGACGACGCCGGAGCCCTGGGCGAAGAACGTGTCGACCGCCTGCTCCTGGTACGGCCGCATGTGCCACTCGGCGGTGTCCAGGTCGATCGGGTGCGGCTGCCCCGGCGTGTAGCCCGCCAGGTCCTCTGCCGGCCACCCGAGCTTCACGAGCTCCTGCTTGATCTGCCCGCGCGCCCACGGCTGCAGCTCGACCTCGGACGGGGACCGCATGTCACCGAGCAGCGGCTTGATGCGCTTCGACCGGATGACCTCGGCCAGCACCGACGGGTCTTCCGCGGTGAGGAGCAGGACCGGCAGCTGCTCGAGCTCCTCGGTCGGGGAGTTCGCGATGACGGGGGCGTCGGGACGCTCCTCGCGCCGGATCACGAGGCGTCCGTAGCGCGAGACCGTGTCGCGGATGTCGACCGTGACGCTCTGCGGCACGGGGAACTTCGCGAAGCGTTCGAGGGTGGCGATCATCGCCTCGGCGTCGTGGCCCGCGGCGCGCGCGTTCCACAGTCCGAGGCGGGTGATCCGGTAGGTGTGCACGTGCTCGGGAGCGCGCTCGAGCTCGGCGAAGGCCGCGAGCTCGTGGCGTGCGTCCTCGGCGTCGGGGTGCGCGACCTCGAGGAGCACGGTGCGGTCGCTCTGCACGATCAGCGGTCCGTTCATGACCTGCCAGCCTAGCCGTCGCCGCCTGCGTGCGGGTGACCGCGGCTCAGGCGTCGCTCTCGACCGACACGACGAGCGACAGCGGCAGGGTGCGTTCGACGTCGACGGCGGTGTCCCGCCCGCGGACCCGTCCGGCCGCGACCGAGGTCGGCACGATCGAGAACGGCCGTTCCGAGCCGTCCGGCATCCGTACGGTCACACGGATCGGCGTCCGTCCGCGCACGGCGAGGTCGATCTGCCGACCGAGCCACTCCTGCTCCGGCTCCGCGTCGCCCCGCTGCGTCGTCAGGCGGAGTCGTTCGACGAGTGCCTGCGCCGCCTGCTCCGGCGAACGTCCGGTGTGGCTGCGCCGGCCGGGAGGCCCGTGGTGCGTCTCGGGGCGGGCTGCGGTCGTCAGGACGGCCGGGTAGCGCTGGTCCTCCAGCGCGGAGTGCACGACGTGCGGTGGGTAGCGGGTGGTCAGCGTCGTCAGGTCGGGTCGCTCCCACGCGAGCTGCCGGAGTTCGGCGTCCACCCCGACGAGGTCGAGCTGGTCGGGGGTGCCACGGACCTCGGTCCCGACGCCGCCCGGTCCGCGGTCGACGACGATGCTGCCGTCGCGTCCGGCCACCTGGTCGATCAGGTAGGCGAGGGGCTGGGGGATCCCGGTGGCCGACAGCCGCCCGAGCAGGGTCAGCAGGTCGTCGCGGGAGTGTCCGGCCCGGAAGGCAGCACGGAGCGTGTCCTCGGAGATCCGGTACCGCGCCGCGAGTCCCGGTGCCTCGAGCACGGCGACGGTGCGCAGGGCGTCGTCGTCCACCGGAGCGAGCGGGCCAGGGGCGATGACGGTGAGGTCGTGCTGCAGGTAGACCCGCTCCACGGTGCCCGGCAGGTCGTCGGCGGCCTGCTCGGCGTCGCCGTCGAGGAGCGCCCGGCCGGTGCTCGTGACGATCCCGTCGACGGCCAGGCCGAGCGAGGCCGCCGTGCCGGCGACGTCGAGCAGCAGGGCGTCGAGCCAGCGGGACCCCGCCGGGTACGCCCAGCGCCCGAGCGGCACGAGGTCGCGGAGGTCGCCGTCGGCCAGCTCGAGGACTTGATGCACGGCGGGCGGGAGCGTGTCCGACCACGCCGACACCAGCGAGACCCAGCGCTCCGGCCAGCCGGCGAGCAGCCACGCGTGGCCGGCGTCGGTGACGATCCACCGGCCGGTGTCGGGATCGGCGAACCCGATGTCGTCGAGCAGCGCCAGGCGACCGGCGACGAGCTCGGCGTCGGTGCCGATGCGCTCGGCGAGGGTGCGGGCGAGCGGCATGCCGATCCCGCCCTTGACGAGTTCACGGACGGCGCCGGCGTCGACCGCGCGCAGCAGCTCGGCGAGCACGGTCATCGTCGCGAACGCCTGCTCCGCGCCGGTGGTGCGTGCACGCTCGAGCGCCGTGACGTCGAAGGCGGGAGCAGCGGGGCGGACCTGCTCCGGGCCTCCCGGCTGCTCGTCGAGCGAGGCGAGGTCGGGGTGGGCGGCCACGCGTGTGGCGACCGCGTCGTCGACTGCGCCGTCCTCGTCGGCGAGGCCGAGCGCGATCGCGGGGCCGAGCGCGTCGACGGCGCCGCCGTCACGCAACGCGAGGATCGTGGCGCGCGGCAGGTGCTCGACGGCTGCGTCCACGGCGTCGTCGGTGCGGAGCGCCTCGGCGAGGTCGAAGAAGTCGGTGATGCGCTGCGGGCCCGTCTCGGCGAGTGCAGCGGTGGGGAGTCGCCTCGCCGCGACGAGGCGCTCGAGCGCGTCGTCCGGCATCGCCCGGAGTCGGGCGGCGAGGTCGGCGGTGGTCGTCATCGTCCGGTGCCAGCGTCCGGGGCGGACGTCAGCGAGCCGTCCGGTTCGCTCGTGCGCGACGTGTCCAGGTGATGCCGAGGAGCGTGAAGACCAGCACCATGGCGATCGGGAAGCCGAAGAGCGGGATGGCCATGATCACCGGCCACGGCATCGAACCCCGTGCGGTGGGCGCGGTGAGCCACATGATGATCATCGCGACGAAGCAGAGCAGGCCGAGGATGATGATCCCACCGATCATGAACGCCAGAGCGCGTTCGGTACGATTGAACGTCACCGGGGGTTCTGCGGAATCCTGCGGGTTCCCGGTTGATCGGGTCGGATTGGCCATCGACCCAGGATATCCGACGCACCACGGCCGTACCACGACCTCGAGGAGTCCACGCATGCCCACCGGCAAGGTCAAGTTCTACGACGACGACAAGGGCTTCGGCTTCATCACCGGAGACGACGGCGACCAGGTGTTCCTGCACGCGTCCTCGCTGCCCGACGGCGTCGTGACCGTCAAGGCCGGCACGCGGCTCGAGTACGGCGTCGTCCAGGGGAAGAAGGGGTCGCAGGCGTTGTCCGTGCGGCTGCTCGAACCCCAGCCGTCGCTGTCCCGGATGACCCGTCGCTCCGCGGACGACATGGCCGTGATCGTCGAGGACCTGGTGAAGGAACTCGACCGGATCAGCGGAGACCTCCGCCACGGCCGCTACCCGAAGAACGGCGATCGCATCGCCGCCATCCTGCGGCACGTCGCAGACCAGTTGGAGGCGTGACCCCATGACCGAGTCCGAGACAGCAGGGGCCGACGCCCTTCCCGACTACACCGACCTGGCGCGCGAGGCGTTGCTCGAGGTCACCCCCGAGTCGACGGTCGGTGCCCCCGTCGGCACCGTGGACGAAGGGGACGGCGTCGTGTCCGTCCTGTTCGCCAACCGGCTGCCCGGCTACCCCGGGTGGCGCTGGACCGTCAGCGTCGCCAAGATCGGCGACGACGAGCCGACCGTGCTCGAGGTCGAGCTGATGCCCGGCGACGGCTCGCTCGTCGCGCCCGAGTGGGTGCCCTGGTCCGAGCGTCTGGCGGAGTACCGGGCGGCGCAGGAGCACGAGTCCGAGGACGAGGACGAGGACGAGGACGACTCCGACGAGGACGACTCGGACGACGATGACTTCGACGACGACTCGGATGACGAGGACGACTCCGACGAGGACGACTCGGATGACGAGGACGACGACTACGACGACTCGGATGACGACGAGGACGACGACGAGTCCGACGACGACGATGATGACGACTTCGATGCCGACGAGGACGACCTCGACGAGTCGGACGACGACGACATCGAGGGCGTGGACGTCGACGCACTCGCCGACGTGAGCGACACCGCCGACGCCGCAGCTGCCGACGACGCCCCCGAGGACGAGGCCCCGCAGCCGCCCCGTGGCCGTCGTCGTGCCCGCCGCGTGCAGCCGTTCGAGCCCGACGCCGATCTCGAGGTCGACCGGCTCGACGCCGGCGAGGCCGACCCGGGCTTCCACCGCGCCTGACCCACCCGGACCGACGAACGGGCCCGGCACCACCGATGCGGTGGTGCCGGGCCCGTCCTCGTTCCGGGCGCGGGTCAGCGCTGGGAGAACGTCAGCGCAGGGCGTCGACCGTGAAGTCGATCGCGCGCACGAGCTTCGCGACGTCGTCCGGGTCGATGGCGGTGAACGTGGCGACGCGCAGCTGGTTGCGTCCGAGCTTCCGGTACGGCTCGGTGTCGACGATGCCGTTGGCGCGCAGGGTCGCGGCCACGACCTTGGCGTCGATGGAGTCGTCGAGGTCGATCGTGGCGACGACCTGCGACCGGGCTGCGGGGTCGGTGACGAACGGGGTGGCGTAGTCGCTCGCCTCGGCCCAGTCGTAGATGGTCGACGACGACGTCTTGGTGCGGAGGTCCGCCCACGCCAGGCCACCGGACTCGTTCATCCACCGCACCTGCTCGTCGAGCAGCAGCAGCGTGGAGATCGCCGGGGTGTTCAGCGTCTGGTCCAGGCGCGAGTTGTCGACGGCGTTCTTGAGCGACAGGAACTCCGGGATGTACCGGCCGGAGGCGGCGATCCGCTCGATCCGCTCGATCGCGGCGGGGGAGAGCAGCGCGAGCCACAGGCCGCCGTCCGAGGCGAAGTTCTTCTGCGGGGCGAAGTAGTAGACGTCCGTGGCGCTGACGTCGAACAGGGCGCCACCGGCGGCACTGGTCGCGTCGACGACCGTGAGGGCGCCGGCGTCACCGGCCGCGCGGACGACGGGGGCCATGACACCCGTCGAGGTCTCGTTGTGCGGGTAGGCGTAGACGTCCACGCCCTCCACCGGCTCGAGTGCGGCGAGGGAGCCACCCGGTGCCTCGACGACGTGCGGTGCCTCGAGCCACGGGGCCGCTGCGGCCTTGGCGAACTTCGACCCGAACTCGCCGAACGACAGGTTCTCGGCACGGCGCTCGATGAGGCCGAACGCGGCGGCGTCCCAGAACGCGGTCGAGCCGCCGTTGCCGAGGACGACCTCGTAGCCCTCGGGGACCTGGAACAGGTCGGCGAGACCGGAGCGGACGCTGCCGACCAGGTCCTTCACGGGCTTCTGGCGGTGCGAGGTGCCGAGGATCGTGGCGCCGCGCGTCACGAGGGACTCGAGCTGTGCGCCGCGGATCTTCGACGGGCCGCAGCCGAAGCGACCGTCGGTGGGGAGGAGTTCGGCCGGGATGACGATGTCTGCCATGCACCGATCCTAACGACGACGATCCGACCGCTCCCGCCCGTGTACCGGCCGGACGGGGAGGGTCAGGCGCACCCGTCCACCGCGTCCGATGACCCTTTCTCACGTGCACCCGGGCGCCGGTCGGTGATCGTCGGTGCGAACAAGTAGTGTGGTCGGCGCTGGGCCCAGACATGAGAGGCGGACCGTGACCGATCTCGTCGACACCACGGAGATGTACCTTCGCACCATCCTCGACCTGGAGGAAGAGGCGATCGTGCCGCTGCGCGCGCGCATCTCCGAGCGCCTCGGACACTCGGGCCCGACGGTCTCGCAGACCATCGCCCGGATGGAGCGCGACGGCCTGGTCGTCGTCTCGGGTGACCGGCACCTGGAGCTCACCGACGAGGGCCGTTCCCGCGCCACCCACGTGATGCGCAAGCACCGTCTGGCCGAGCGTCTGCTCGCCGACGTCATCGGGCTCGACTGGGCCTTCGTGCACGACGAGGCCTGCCGCTGGGAACACGTCATGAGCGAGCAGGTCGAGGTCCGGCTGCTCGAGATGCTCGGCAACCCCACCGAGTCGCCCTACGGCAACCCGATCCCCGGTCTGCCCGAGATCGGCGGCCCCGCGGCTGCCGGGTTCCTCGACGGGGTCCAGAACATCGTCGCCGCGACCGAGGGCACCGACGCCGTCGCGACCGGGGTCATCCGACGCCTCGGCGAACCCGTGCAGTTCGAGCCCGAACTCCTGCACCAGCTCCGCACCGCCGGTGTCATGCCCGGCCGGGTGGCGAGCGTGCAGCGCGCCGGCGCCTACGTCGCGGTCCGTGTCGACGGCGAAGAGTCCGGCATCGAGCTGCCCATCGAGGTCGCGCAGCACGTCTACATCGAGCGAGACTGACCGCTCCCGGCACTCCCTGAGAGTGTTTACCGTTTCGTTACCTGCGGGGCGTTTTGTCTCGACTCGGTAACGACGCCTCCGTACACTCGTCCGAGTCCCCGCGCTGCCCCTGAGCCGGAGACCCGTGGCAGGACGTCTCGAACCCGTCTCCTGCCTCGATCGGAAACGATGACGAACGGATGGGGTTGCACGACGCCGGACACCCACGGCGGCGTGATGACGAGACGCCGGAGACCCACCTCTTGACGCAGACCGGTACCGCCGCGGACGACCAGACGCCCGTGAACCCGACGAACACCGAGAACGCCACCACCAGCCCGCTCACCCGGCGGGCCGTGCGCGAGGCCGAGGGCCGACCGGTCCGCAAGGTCGTGCCGGTGCGCTCCGCCCCGCTGCCCGGCGGCCGTCGTGCCGCGCAGGCCGCGACCGCCGCGAGCGTCGCCAAGGCGAGCGCGACGTCACGGAAGCGCAGGTTCCTCGCGCCGGTCGTCCTCACCGTGGCCGCCGGCATGTTCGGTACGGTCGCGGTCGCCCCGGCCTTCGCCGCGACGACCTCCAGCAACTCGACCGCCGTCGCCGACGCCCAGCGTCAGGCCCGTGCCACGCAGAGCCAGGAACTGTCGGTCTCGGACGCCGTGGCTCTGGCCGACACGAGCCGCGACGGCTTCGGCGCGACCTCCACCGCGACGCTCGACGCCGAGAAGGCCGCGAAGCAAGCCGCCGCCGACCAGGCCGCCGCAGCGAAGGAAGCCGCCGAGCAGGCCGAGCAGACCCAGACCGCCCGCGCCGCGACCGCGAAGCAGTACTCCTCGTACACCGGGCCCACCGCTGCCGAGTACGCGGCCAGTTCCTCCGCCGCCGACACCCCGTTCTCGCTGCCGGCCGTGGCCGCCACGGGCAAGCAGTACATCGGCACCCCGTACGTCTTCGGTGGCGCGGACCCGTCGGGCTTCGACTGCTCGGGCTTCATCATGTTCGTGTACGCCCAGTACGGCATCGACCTCGCGCACTCGGTGCCGCTGCAGGACCAGGCCGGCACCACGATCCCCGAGTCCGAGGCGCAGCCCGGAGACGTCGTCATCTTCAACAACGAGGCGCACGACGGCTTCTACATGGGGAACGGCATGATCATGGACGCCCCGAAGCCCGGCGGCACCGTGCAGATCCGTCCGATCTGGACGAGCGACTACCACATCGTCCGCTTCGGCATCTAGCGAACACTGCCCACGGGGGAGTGTGAACTTCTCCACAACCGGCCCGCACACCCTCGTGCCGGGCCGGTTTCTGGGTTAACCTGACGCTGCACCGGTCCGCACCGGCGCGAACAGGAGACCCTCATGTCGATGTTCCGCACGACCCGCACCATGGGTCGGCGCGCGCGCGTCGACATATGGTCGAGCACAGCCTGCGTGCACCAGCACGCCCCTGCATGACGAGAGCACTGCCCATCCGGGTGGTGCTCTTCGTGGTTCCAGGGGTGTGAACAGGTCGTCCTCACCCGTTCGCGTCGTCGGCCCGACGCACCCGCAGCGCCTGGAAGCCGTCCAGGCACGTCGGAAGGGAACCCATGCGCACTCTCGTCCTCAACGCCGGTTACGAGCCCCTCGCGGTGATCTCGTTCCGACGAGCCCTCGTGCTGGTCATGAACCAGAAGGCCGCCATCGTCGCCGCCGACGTCGAACACCCGGTCACCGGGTCGACGTCGAGCTACGACCGTCCGTCCGTCATCATCCTCACCCGCTACGTGCGCATCCCGCACTCCAGACTCGTGCCGGTGTCCCGTCGCGGTGTGCTGCGTCGGGACGGCAACCACTGTGCCTACTGCGGCCGGCACGCCACCACGATCGACCACGTGCAGCCGCGGTCGCGCGGTGGGCAGGACTCGTGGGAGAACCTCGTCGCCTGCTGCCTGGCCTGCAACAACACCAAGGGTGACCGCACCCCGCAGGAGATGGGGTGGCGCCTCCGGTTCCCGCCGAAGGTGCCGCACGGGTCCTCGTGGGTCGTGCGCGGCATCGAGCGCCCCCAGGCGGAGTGGGACGAGTACCTCGTGGCCGCGTAGCGGCCGCCGCCGCGTTCGTGAGCAGCAATGGTCGGCTCGACCAGGCGGACCCGACCGTTGCTGCACACCATGTGACGGACTGGAGGCCCGTGGTGACGCCGCCACGGGCCTCCAGTCCGCCTGTCGGTGGCGCTGACTAGCGTCGCCGACATGGGCGAGACACCGCACATCGACGACGCGACCATCGACGACCTGCGCGCTCGGCTGCGCGCCACGCGCTGGCCGGACGCGCCCGCCGGGGTCGCCTGGTCGCTCGGCGTGGACCTCGACGTCCTGCGCCCGCTCGTCGAGTACTGGGCCGGCGGGTTCGACTTCGACGCGCACCGTGCCGAGCTCGCCGCGCTGCCCTCGCGCCGTGTCGTCGTGGACGGGATCGGCATCCACGTGCTGCACGCCCGCGCTCCGCGGCCCGACGCCCTGCCGGTCCTGCTCGCGCACGGCTGGCCGGACTCCGGGTGGCGGTACCGCAAGGTGCTGCCGATGCTCGTCGACGCCGGGTACGACGTCATCGTGCCGGACATGCCCGGGTACGGCTTCTCGGATGCGCCGCCGCAGGTGCTCGACGCCCGGCAGGTGGCCGGCATGTGGGCGACGCTCATGACGGACCTCGGGTACGAGCGGTTCGCGGTATCCGGCGGCGACATCGGCACGCACGTCGCCCGGTACCTGGCACTCGACCACCCCGACCGGGTCGTCGCCGTGCACCGCATCGACGGCGGGCTCGCCTGGCCGGGGCTCGATGCGTCGACGCTGTCCGCCGCCGAGCGGGAGTTCGTCGCCGCGACCGATCGGTGGCGCACCGCCGAGGGTGCCTACGCGATGCTGCACCGGACGAAGCCGCAGACCGCCGCCGTCGGGCTGAACGACTCACCCGCGGGTCTCGCTGCCTGGATCGTCGAGAAGCTCCGGGCGTGGAGCGACTGCGGCGGGGACCTGTGGTCGGTCTACACGCGCGACGAGGTCCTGGCGCTGCTCACCGAGTACTGGGTCACCGCCACGATCGGCTCGGCGGTGCGGATGTACCACGCGAACGCGGCGATCCCGGCGGAGCAGCTGGAACGACGGGTCGAGGTGCCGTCCGGGTTCTCGATCTTCCCCGGCGACATCGTGCGGGTGCCGCGCGAGTGGCTCGAGCGCACCACGAACCTCGTGTTCCACCACGAACTCGACCGCGGTGGGCACTTCGCGCCGTTCGAGCAGCCCGACCTGTTCGTCGACGAACTGCACGCGTTCCTGCAGGGCTTCCGCCGCTAGAGTGGACGGGCCAGCCTCTGTAGCTCAATGGAAGAGCAGTTCCGTCCTAAGGAAACGGTTGGGGGTTCGAGTCCCTCCAGGGGCACCAGCAGGTCGAAGGGGTTCGAGTCCCTGCGGTGCTGTCCAGGGGCACCAGCAGGTCGAAGGGGTTCGAGTCCCTGCGGTGCTGTCCAGGGGCACCAGCACGTGACCGGAAGGCCGCACTCCGGCGGTGCAGTTCTCCACAACCGTCGCCCTGGACGGTAGCCCGGCCCGCTGGCCCCGTACGATTGACCCCGTGTCCAAGGTCCTGAGCAGTCTCCCCGTCGGCGAACGAGTCGGCATCGCGTTCTCAGGGGGTCTCGACACCTCCTGCGCCGTTGCCTGGATGCGCGAGAAGGGAGCGATCCCCTGCACCTACACGGCCGACATCGGCCAGTACGACGAGCCGGACATCGACGCCGTCCCGAGCCGCGCCCACGAGTACGGCGCCGAGATCGCCCGACTGGTCGACGCGAAGAGCGCCCTGGTCG
This sequence comes from Curtobacterium aurantiacum, assembly GCF_018598555.1. Classification (GTDB taxonomy): domain Bacteria; phylum Actinomycetota; class Actinomycetes; order Actinomycetales; family Microbacteriaceae; genus Curtobacterium; species Curtobacterium aurantiacum. The sequence continues at coordinate 71,690 of NZ_JAHEWN010000007.1, read as the reverse complement.
AAGAAGGCCTGGTCGCCCTGCAGACCGGCGCGTTCCACATCCGCTCCGGTGGCAAGACGTACTTCAACACGACGCCGCTCGGCCGCGCGGTGACGGGCACGATGCTCGTCCGCGCGATGAAGGAAGACGGCGTCGACATCTGGGGCGACGGCTCCACCTACAAGGGCAACGACATCGAGCGGTTCTACCGCTACGGCCTGATGGCCAACCCGCGTCTGCGCGTCTACAAGCCCTGGCTCGACTCCGAGTTCGTCGAGGAGCTCGGCGGCCGCAAGGAGATGAGCGAGTGGCTCGTCGCCCGCGGGTTCCCGTACCGAGACTCCACCGAGAAGGCGTACTCGACCGACGCGAACATCTGGGGCGCGACGCACGAGGCGAAGAGCCTCGAAGAGCTGTCGAGCGGCCTGGACATCGTCGAGCCGATCATGGGCGTCGCCGCGTGGCGTGACGAAGTCGAGGTCGCGACGGAGATCGTCAGTGTCCGGTTCGAAGCCGGTCGCCCCGTCGCGATCAACGGCGTCGAGTACACCGACGCGGTCGCCCTGGTCTACGAGGCGAACGCCATCGGTGGCCGCCACGGCCTGGGTGCGTCCGACCAGATCGAGAACCGCATCATCGAAGCGAAGAGCCGTGGCATCTACGAGGCTCCGGGCATGGCGCTGCTGCACATCGCCTACGAGCGCCTGCTCAACGCGATCCACAACGAGGACACGGTCGCCTCGTACCACAACGAAGGCCGTCGTCTCGGTCGCCTGATGTACGAGGGCCGCTGGCTCGACCCGCAGTCCCTCATGCTCCGCGAGTCGCTGCAGCGCTGGGTCGCCTCCGCCGTCACCGGCGAGGTCACGCTGCGCCTGCGTCGGGGTGACGACTACACGATCCTCGACACCACGGGCCCCGCGCTGTCGTACCACCCGGACAAGCTGTCGATGGAGCGCGTCGGCGACGCCGCCTTCGGCCCGGACGACCGCATCGGCCAGCTCACCATGCGCAACCTCGACATCGCGGACTCCCGTTCGCGGCTCGAGCAGTACGCCGCCGCCGGCCTCATCGGTGGCGCGACGGCCGAGCTCGTCGGGGAGCTCGAGGCGGGCGAGGCCGAGGAGATCCTCGGTGGCGCGATCGTCGCCTCCGACGCCGAGGACGCGATGGGTCGCCGCACCGACCTCGCGTCCGAGGGCGCGGCCTTCGACTCCGGCACCGACTGATCGAGCGGACCCGCGCCCTGGGCGCGACGCCCTGATGACGGGAGGCCCGGTGCCAGCTGGCACCGGGCCTCCCGTCCGTCACGGGCTGGTCGGCCGAGAAGCGCACTGCGTTCGACGCAACGCGCCCCACCACCTAGCGTGGAGGTACCGGGTCAGACATCAGGGACTCGTCGTCACGATGCTCCTCACGATCTGTGGGGTCTGGCACAGCGGGTCGACCCGGACGGATCCGAGATGCGCATCATCTCGATGAAGGGCTGGTCGTCATGACCGCCACCACGCAGAACGCCTGGCACCGCCACGGCCTCCGTTCGCCCGAGGACCTCGCCGCCCTCGTCGCCGAACGCCTCGAAGGTACCGGCCACCAGCTCGTCAGTGTCAGCGAAGCGCGCTACGAGCCGACGTACGCGGACTTCCTCGGCGAGCAGCTCTGACCCCCAGCGGGCTGCCGCTCGACCGTCGGTAGAGTCGGCGCATGCGCACAGCCCGAACCACGGCGGCGGCACTGGCGATCGTCGCGGCGGGACTGCTGACGCTCGTCGGTGTCCAACCCGCGTCGGCCCACTCGGCCCTGACCAGCAGTACCCCGGCTGACGGGGCGGTCGTCACCGAACCGCTCGAGTCCGTCGACCTGACCTTCTCCGAGGCGCCGCTCGCCGGCCTCGACGCCGGCCTCCGCATCCAGGTCACGGATGCGTCCGGCACCGATGTCGCCACCGGCGACGTGTCCGTGTCGGGGACGACCATGAGTCGCGCGGTCGACCTCGACCGGGGGAACTACACCGTGCTCTGGCGCTACGTGTCGCCGGACGGGCACCCGATCGAGGGCACGCTCGCGTTCGAGTACCGGGCAGCTGCTGCGTCGCCGACCGCGACGGTCACACCGAGGCCGACTCCGACAGCGAGCGCCCTGCCCACGCCGAGTGCCACCGCGACGGCCACCGGGGCTTCGGATGGTGCACCGTCCTCGTCGCCGGGCATCGCGCCGGGCGTGTGGATCGGCCTCGGCGCCGGAGCCATCCTGGTGGCCGGCGCGGTCGTCGTGCTGCTCCTGCGGCGCAGCCGCGGCGCGTAGGGCGTAGCGCGCACTTCGTGAGCAGAAATGGTCGGGTCGCACGCGCACACCCGACCATTCCTGCTCACGAAGCGCACGCACGCGGCGAACGCGGCGCTCGGAACGCGACCACCAACGGACGGGAGGGCCGGTGCCCGACCGGCACCGGGCCTCCCGTCCGCACGCGGTGCGTGACGCCGGGGGCGACGCGCCTCACGCCACGGGGGCGGCCTCCAGCGCGGCGTCCGCGCGTGCCGCGCTCCCCTCGGCCAGGCCCCGGGCGATGCGGCCCCGCGTCGCCAGCCAGAGGACGACGGCGGCGACGAACACGATGCCCTCGGTGACGGTGAGCGCCCAGATGATCCCGGCGAGCCCGAACCACACGTTGCCGGCGATCACGATGGGGACGAACAGCACGCCCTGCGCCATCGACAGCACCATCGCGGGCATGACCATCCCGGTCGCCTGGAACAGCGAGGTGAGCAGCCCCGTGAACCCGTTGACGACGGCGGCGACGAGCTGTGCCGTCAGGATCGTCATCCCGATCGCGAGCACCGAGTGGTCACCGGAGAAGATCGTGAAGACCTGCTCGCGGAACACGAACACGGTGCCGGAGAAGACGAGCACGATGCCGCCGACGGTCAGGGCCGCGGCGCGCAGGCCGGAGCGCAGTCGAGCTGCGTCACCCGCTCCGAACGCGTAGGCCAGCAGCGGCAGCACGCCGATGGTCACGCCCATCACCAGGAACTCCGGCACCTGAGCGATGCGGACCGCGACGCCCATCGCCGCCAGCGGGTCGTCGCCGTAGGCGGCGGCGAGGTTGTTGAGGACGAGTGTCGTGACGATGAGGAACGCGGACTGCAGGAGTTCTCCGACACCGATGCCGAACACGGGCTTCAGGATGTCCGCACGCAGGGTGAACCACTTCGGCGCGAAGCTGACGTTCTCGCTGTTCCGCTGCAGCCACGCCACCCAGTAGGCGATCGAGACCACGTTGGCCAGGCCCACCGCGAGTGCGGCGCCGCCGACACCCCAGTGCAGCCCCAGGATGAACAGGACGTCGAACACCAGGTTGCCGACCGTGGAGAGGACCAGGCCGATCATCGCCTGGCGGGCGGCGCCCTCGGAGCGGACGATCTGTTCGAGCGCGAAGGACGCGGCGAGCACCGGGACGAACGCGAGCATCACGGCGACGTACTCGCTCGTGGCGGGGACCGCTGCGGCGTCGGCGCCGAGGACGGCGACGAGCGGGCGGAGCAGCAGGAGTCCGACGACGCCGAGCACGGCTCCGGTGACGACCGCACCCCACAGGGCGAACGAGGCGACGTGCTTGATGTCCCGAGCCTTGTCGGGATCGTGTTCCGATGCTCCGAGCAACCGGGACATCAACGCGCTGCCGCCGACGCCGAACACCCCGCCCACGGCCATCACGAGGCCGAGCAACGGCGTGCCGAAGGTGATCGCGGCGAGCAGGGACGTGTCGTGCTGGGCGCCGATGAAGCCCGCGTTGATGACGTTGTACAGGGCGCTGACGACCATCGCCGCCGCCATCGGCACACACAGGTGCACCAGGGCTCGGGCGATCGGGGCAGCGGAGAGGTACCAGCGGTTCGTCGCCGCAGCGGTGGTGGTGGAGGACATGACGGTTCCCTTCCGGGCATGGCGGTGGGCGCGCCGACGAACGCCGGCACGGCAGGGTGGAGCGCGCGTCGACGGGTGCCGGCGCGGCAGGGTGGAGCGCGCGTCGACGGGTGCCGGCGCGGCAGGGCGGAGCGCGCGACCGGTGGGGTCACGGGCGGCGTGACCGGGGAGGGTCGCGTGGGCGCGCCGGCGGATCCGACCGGGAGGCGCGTGGTGCGTGGAGCGGGTCGGTGCGGTGGTTCGGCGGTGCGGCTAGCGGGTCGGTGGCGCGAGTTCCGCGGTCACCTTGAGCAACAGTTGTCGCAGGGTGGTGCGCTCGTCCGCGTCGAGCGGTGCGAGCAGGGAGTCGTCGAGGGCGATCATGGCGTCGGTGAACCCGGCGATGAGGTCGATGCCTGCCTGGGTGGCGTGCACCGTCTTCGTCCGCCCGTTCGTGGCGTCCGGTCGTCGTTCGATCAGGCCGCGCCGCTCGAGCCCCTGCAGGAGACTCGAGACGCTGGCCGCGCTGGTCCGGGTGGCCTCGGCGACGTCCCGCTGGATGGCGCCGGGGTGTTCCTGCAGGTACCCGAGCACGAACGACTGCTCGTGGGTGAGGTCGCGCTCACGGACCCACTCCTCGGCGCCCTTGCGCTGTGCCCATCCGATCCACCGCATGAGCTGGAGCGGTGTCGTGAAGTCCGGTGCCTGCATGGTCAGGACTCTAACTGTTAGACATCGAACTGTCAACGATGCGTGCTTCGCGGCCCCACAACGGGGGCGTCACCGCGTGATCCGATCCTGGTAACTTGCACAGGAAGCGGCCCCACCAGCCGCGTTCCGGCCCGACTCTCGGGCCCTCACATCCCTCGGCTCACCACCGGGGGCGGATCAGCGGCGGGCCCCGTCGGAGGAAGAGGCATCGTGCAACACCACGGAGCACCCACCGCGATCCCGGCGCGACCACCCCGTCGCGCCTGACCAGGACGGGCGCCGGCGGGTACCGGCGTCCGCCCACCGGGTCCGCGACGCGTTCGGGTCGTCGCGGATCCCCGGGGCGGTGGTGATCGGGTCACCACCGCTCCGGGACCTCCGCCGGTCAGTTCGTCCGCCGGGTTCGGGACGGTTCCGGTCCACGGAGCCGGATCGGCGTGATACTGGGGTGGTGCGTGAACTCCAAGCCGCCATCGCAGCGGACCTCAACGTCCAGCCGACCATCGACCCGGAGCAGGAGGTCGCCCGTCGCGTCGGGTTCCTGCGCGACTACCTGCTGACGACCGGGGCGAAGGGGTACCTCCTCGCGATCAGCGGCGGGCAGGACTCCACCCTCGCCGGCCGCCTGACCCAGCTCGCGGTCGAGTCCCTCCGTGCCGAGGGACACCCCGCCGAGTTCACGACCGTCCGCATGCCCTACCGCGTGCAGGCCGACGAGGACGACGCCCAGCTGGCCCTGCAGTTCATCGCGGCCGACCCGGGCATCACCGTGAACATCGAACACGGGGTCGACGGGGTCATGGAGGACACGGCGGCGTCCGGCGTCGAGCTGAGCGACTTCGTGAAGGGCAACGTCAAGGCTCGCATGCGGATGGTCGCCCAGTACGCGGTCGCCGGGCAGCGCGGTCTGCTGGTGGTCGGCACGGACCACGCGGCCGAGGCCGTCACGGGCTTCTTCACCAAGTACGGCGACGGCGGCGTCGACCTCACTCCGCTCACCGGGCTCTCGAAGAGCCAGGGGCGGCAGCTGCTCGAGCACCTCGGAGCACCCGCCCGCCTGTACGAGAAGGCGCCGACGGCCGACCTGCTCGACGAGCTGCCCGGGCAGACCGACGAGGCGAACCTCGGGCTCACGTACGCCGAGATCGACGCCTACCTGCAGGGACACGACGTGCCGGTCGAGGTCGCCGAGGCGATCGAGTCGCGCTACCGCGCGACGGAGCACAAGCGCCAGGTTCCGGCGACCCCGTTCGACGACTGGTGGCGTGCGGGGGCGTAGGCGCTGACGCAACCCCGGCCTGGAGGCGCGGTGCAGGTGATCCTGCGCCGCGCCTCCTGTCTGTGGACAAGTCCGCTGCCGTCGGTGCGCGCTCCTAGGATGGGAGCCAACGGAACAACAGATGCGGAATCCAGGCTGGCGCCTGGTCCGTGAGGGGGAGTCATGGAAGTCCTGTTCGCGCTCGGAGCCGTCCCGCTGATCATCGTGGGGATCATCGTCCTCGCCGTGATCGCGCTGATCTACGCCAAGGTCGTGTACCGCAACGCCGGCGCCGACGAAGCGCTCATCATCACCGGCAAGCGCTCCCGCAAGGTCAAGAACGACGACGGCACCGAGACCGTCGAGTCCGGCATCAAGGTCGTGCTGGGCGCCGGCGTGCTCGTGCGCCCCTTCTTCGAGAAGGTCGCGAAGCTGTCGCTCAGCTCGCGGGCGATCGACATCAACGTCAACGCGCAGGACTCCCGCGGCGTCACCATCGATGTCGAGGCGGTCGCGCTCGTGAAGGTCGGCGAGACCGACGCCTCGATCCGGGCGGCCGCGCAGCGGTTCCTCGGGCAGGAGAAGAAGATCGACGACTTCGCGCGCGAGGTGCTGTCGGGTTCGCTCCGCGCCTCGATCGGTGCGACCGACGTGTCGACGATCATCCGCAAGCGCGACCAGCTCACCGTCGCGGTGCTCGACGTCGCCAAGGACGCCCTGCACAGCCAGGGTCTCGACGTCGACTCGTTCGAGATCAAGGGCATCTCGGACCGCAACGAGTACATCAGCGACCTCGGCCGTGCCGAACGTGCGCGTGTGCGACTCGAGGCCGAGAACGCCGAGGCCCAGGCCGACCGTGAAGCGCGAGAAGCTCGTGCGACCGCCGACCAGGCGATCGCCGAGGCCGAGAACACCCTGGCGATCCGTCGTGCGGCGCTGCAGCTCGACGCCGATCGCGCGTCGGCCGAGGCCGCCGCCGCCGGCCCGCTCGCCCAGGCCCGCGCGTCCCAGGGCGTCGTCGAGCAGGAGCAGATCACGGCGCAGAAGCGTGCCGAACTGCGTCGCGCCGAGCTCGAGTCCGAGGTCTCCGCCGTCGCCGAGGCGCAGGCGCGCAAGACCCGGGTCGAGGCCGAGGCCGCCGCTGGGGCCCAGGTCGAGACCGCACGCGCCCAGGCCGAAGCCCGTCGGATCTCCGCCGAGGCGATCGCTGCCGAGGCGAAGGCCGAGTCCGAGGCGCGCAAGCTCGCCGCCGACGCGTCACGCGCCGAGGGCGAGGCAGCTGCCGATGCGATCCGTGCGAAGGGTCAGGCCGAGGCCGACGCCACCAAGGCGCAGGCCGACGCACTGGCGCAGCACTCCGAGGCCGTCCTGCGGGTCAAGGCGATCGAGGCGCTGCCGAGCATCGCCCGCGAGCTCGCCGCGCCGATGAGCAACATCGACACGCTCACCGTGGTGTCCTCGGACGGCGCGGGTGCGCTGTCGAAGAGTGTCGTCAGTCAGTTCAGCGAGGTCGACGCGCTGCTCGGTGCCACCGCCGGGTTCACCCTGAGCGACATCGTGAAGAGCACGACGACCGGTCAGGCCGCCGCTCGTGCCGTCGTGCGCGAGCAGTCGGTGCCGGCCCAGGTCGAACCGGCCGAGTAGCCGACGGGACGCACGCAGCGGGCGTGGCGGGGGTTCAGCCCTCGTCGCGCCCGTTCTCGTTCCGCGGGTCGCGCTGCTGCGCACCGGCGTCCTCACGCTCCTGCGACCCGGCGTCTTCGCGCTCGTCGGCAAGTCGTTGCTGCCACAGGACGCTGCGCGCCGCGCCCTCGAGCACGTCGTCGACGCTGCGGCCGCTCTGGGCGGCGAGGGCACCGCTCAGTCCGGCGGTGAGCGTGCCACCGGCCGAAGCGAGTCGTTCGACGACCTCCTCCTGCCGCGGGGTCAGGGGCTCGTCGACCAGCTCGTCGATCGTGTCGCGGATGTTCTGCTCGCTCGCGTCCAGTGCCGCCTCGTCGCCGGACTGCAGGGCTGCTGCTTCTCCGACGACCACGAGACCGAGGCGCGCGGCGTCGTCTTCGGGACGCGGGGTGCGGTGCTCATCAGTCATGCGGTGGACCGTACGCTCCGGTGCGCTGCGCTCCCTGGACAGGCGCGTCCCCCGGGTCACCCTGAGAACCCGTACACGAACGTGCACCATCGGCAACTTTGCGTTGGTGGCAAAGGTGCTGGCGGTGTAAAGTTGCAGAGCCTGCAAGGTTGACCCTCGTTCGGGGTCCCGCCCGGGCCGACGACCACCACGCCACATCCCCTGTGAGGAACCCCGCATGTCCACTGCCACCGCACCCGTCGAGGTGTCGCGCGGACGACAGGACTCCCCGGCGAACACGCCGGGCAAGCCGATCATGTCGCACCGCCAGATCCTGCTCGTCATCTACGGCCTGATGGCGGGCATGTTCCTGTCGTCGCTCGACCAGACCATCGTCGGCACCGCGATCCGCACCATCGGCGACGACCTGCACGGCCTCGACCAGCAGGCCTGGGTCACGACCGCGTACCTGATCGCGTCGACCATCACGACCCCGATCTACGGCAAGCTGTCGGACGTCTTCGGCCGCCGCCCGCTCTACATCTTCGGCATCGTGGTCTTCATCCTCGGCTCGCTGCTGTCGACCATCTCGACGTCGATGACCATGCTCGCCGCCTTCCGCGCGTTCCAGGGCGTCGGTGCCGGTGCGCTGATGTCGCTGCCGCTCGCGATCATGGGCGACATCCTCGCCCCGCGTGAGCGCGCGAAGTACCAGGGGTACTTCCTCGCCGTGTTCGGTATCTCGTCCGTGATCGGCCCGCTCATCGGTGGCCTGTTCGCCGGCGCGAGCTCGATCATCGGCATCACCGGCTGGCGATGGGTCTTCCTGATCAACGTGCCGATCGGCGTCGCCGCGCTGCTCATGGTGATCGCGTTCCTGCACCTGCCGAAGTTCGGCGAGGCGAAGGCCAAGCCGCGCATCGACTGGTGGGGCGCGACCTCGGTCATCGTCACGCTGGCGCCGCTGCTCCTCGTCGCGGAGCAGGGTCGCACGTGGGGCTGGGGCTCGGCGAGCGCGATCGCCTGCTACGTGATCGGTGTGCTCGGCCTCGTCGCGTTCCTGGTGATCGAGACCCGCATGCAGGACGACGCGATCATCCCGCTCAAGCTGTTCCGCTCGAGCACGTTCTCGATGGCGACGATCCTGGGCTTCCTGGTCGGCTTCGCGATGTTCGGCGCGATGCTCACCATCCCGCTCTACCTGCAGATCGTCACGGGTCTGACCCCGACGCAGTCCGGGTTCGCGACCCTGCCCATGATCGGCGGCCTGATGATCGCCTCGATCGCGTCGGGGCAGATCGTGGCGCGCACCGGCCGCTACCGGATCTTCCCGGTCATCGGCACGGCCCTCGTGTCGCTCGGCTACGTCGTCCTGACGTTCATGACGATCGACAAGCCGCTGTGGTTCCTGATGATCGGCATGTTCCTGATCGGCCTCGGGCTCGGACAGCTCATGCAGAGCATCACCCTGGCTTCGCAGAACTCGGTGCAGCCGCGGGACATGGGCGTCGCGACGTCGTCGGCCACGTTCTTCCGGCAGATCGGTGGCACGCTCGGCACCGCCGTCCTGCTCTCCGTGCTGTTCTCGCTCATGCCGACGAACATCCTGCACGCCACGGCGGACGAGTCGAACCTGAAGCCCGCTCTCAGTGCGGCGCTCGACCCGGAGGTCGCCAGCGAGAAGGCCAACCAGGGTGTGATGGACCAGATCTGGGACCCGATCGTCACCCCGCTGCAGCAGCAGGTGCAGTCCGGCCTCGACACCGCCACCGACCGGGTGACCCAGGCCACCGCCGGGGCTCCCGACGCCGTGCAGCAGCAGGCACTCACCGCCGCCGCGGACAAGGCGCACGCCAGCGTGCAGGACGGCCGGCTCGTCGTCGACTGGTCCGACTCGGCGCAGCGCACCTACTGGGTCGACCAGCTCGCACCGGAGTTGTCGAAGCAGATCGACAAGGGCGCGAACGACTCGAGCGACTCGAACGCCGAGACGAGTGACACGTCGTACCTCAACGGTGCGGACGCAGCCCTGACCCGGCCGTTCATGTCCGGGTTCAACGCCTCGGCCGTGACGGTCTACTGGGTCGGCTTCGCAGTGATCCTGCTCGCGTTCGTCCTGAGCTTCTTCTTCAAGGCGCCGCCGCTCCGCAAGAGCTCGGCCCTGCAGGAGCAGGCGGACGACGCCGGCACCGCCGACGACCTCGAGGTGCAGGCCGTGCGGGCCGCGGACGCGATGGGCTCGCCCACCGCGCCCGGCACCGGTTCGATCCCGGTCCAGCGTGACCGCGCGTAGGACCCGACCGGGGCCTCCCGCCACCCGGCGGGAGGCCCCGCCCAGCAGGACCCGTTCCACCCGAGGAGCAGCACGTGAGCACCACCGAAGGGCCGACGACCGGCGAGTGCGGCCTGCGGGAGCGCAAGAAGCAGCAGACCCGGCAGGCGATCCACGAGGCCGCGCTGGCACTGGTGTCCGACCGGGGCCTGGCCGGCGTCACGGTCGAGGAGATCTGCGCCGACGCCGGAGTCTCGCCCCGCACGTTCTTCAACTACTTCCCGTCGAAGGGTGACGCGGCCCTCGGGCTCCCCGACAGCTCGGTCCCCGAAGCCGCTCGGCAGGCGTTCCTGACCGCCGAGGGCCTGCTGGTGTCGAACCTCTGCGACCTCGTCGCCGACACTGTGACACTGCCCGCTGACCGGCGCCGCATGAAGGAACTCGTGCAGGCGCGGCCGGAGATCGTGCCCGCGATGCTGCAGTGGATGGCCCGGGCCAGGCTCGCCGTGTTCGAGGTCGCTGCTGAGCGGACCGACGTCGACTCGGCGCGGACGGCGGTGACGCTCGTCATGGCGGCGCTCGTCGAGTCGGCGCACCGCTTCGCCGACGGCTCGCGCGACGAGCTGGCGGACCGCCTCCGCGGCGTGGTGGCCGAGATGGGCCGGCTCGCCACCGCCTGAAGCGCGCCCACGGACGGGAGGTGGGATGCGGTTCGGACCCGCACCGCGCCTCCCGTCCGTGGTCTGGTCGCACCCCCTTTGCCGAAGCGACAGGTGTGCGTGCTCCGCTGTCGACGGTCCCGCGAGCGCGACAGATCCCCCCGAACAGTTCGCGGGGATCTGTCGCTTTCGCGGATCGGCCACAGGGATCGACGGGCCGGCGCACCCCACGCCAGTCATCGGACGGTTGCGAGCCGACTTTCGCCAAAACGGCATGAACAGGCCTCTTGACGCGCAAGACATCGGATGTTTTGATTGCACCGTTCGGTCGACGGAGACCGGACGGCAGGAGACACAGATGAGCCGCATCACCGGTCTGCACGTGCACGACATCCGGTTCCCGACCTCGCGGGAGCACGACGGGTCCGATGCCATGAACCCCGCACCCGACTACTCCGCCGCCTACGTCGAGATCACCACCGACGCGCTCGACGGCCTGGTCGGCACCGGCTTCGTCTTCACCATCGGCCGCGGCAACGAGGTGCAGGAGTCGGCGATCGCGGCGCTTCGTGGCTACGTCGTCGGTGCCGAAGCCGAGGCCGTCCTCGCCGACATGGGCGGCACCTGGCGCGCGATGGTGCACGACTCGCAGCTGCGGTGGCTCGGGCCGGAGAAGGGCGTGATGCACATGGCGATCGGCGCCGTCGTGAACGCCCTGTGGGACCTCCGGGCGAAGCGTGCGGGGCAGCCGCTCTGGGCACTGCTCGCCGACCTGCGCCCCGAGGAACTCGTCGACCTGGTGGACTTCCGGTACCTGACCGACGCGATCACCCCGGCCGAGGCGCTCGAGCTGTTGCGCGCCGCCGAACCGCTGCGCGCCGAACGCCGAGCCCGCCTGGAGCGCGAGGGCTACCGCGCCTACACGACGACCCCGGGCTGGCTCGGCTACGACGACGAGAAGCTCGCGCGGCTGTGCCGGGAAGCCGTGGACGACGGGTTCACCCAGATCAAGCTCAAGGTCGGCGGCGACGTGGACGAGGACGTCCGCCGGATGGGCATCGCCCGCGCCACCGTCGGCCCGGACGTCCGGATCGCGATCGACGCGAACCAGCGCTGGGACGTCGACGAGGCCGTCGCGTGGATCGACCGGCTCCGCCCCTTCGACGTCGCGTGGGTCGAGGAACCGACGAGCCCGGACGACATCCTCGCCCACGCCGAGATCGCCCGACGCATCGCCCCGATCCCGGTCGCGACGGGGGAGCACATGGCGAACCGGGTGATCGCGAAGCAGCTGATCCAGGCCGGGTCGATGTCGGTGCTGCAGATCGACGCCACCCGGGTCGCCGGGGTGAACGAGAACCTGGCGATCCTGCTCCTCGCCGCCAAGCACGGCGTCCGCGTCTGCCCGCACGCCGGCGGTGTCGGCCTGTGCGAGGCGGTGCAGCACCTGTCGATGTTCGACGCGGTCGCCCTGACCGGTGACCTCGACACCCGTTGCATCGAGTTCGTCGACCACCTGCACGAGCACTTCGTGACCCCGGTCGACGTCCACGACGGCCGCTACTGGCCGCCGACCGCGCCCGGCGCCGGCACCGAGCTGCTCGCAGACACCCTGACCACCCACGCGTTCCCGGACGGCCCGGTCTGGGGCGAGTCCGATCCCGATCGGGTGCCGGACGCCGTCCGGGTCGCCTGAACACCCCACCGCACACCCCATCACCACGACGAAGTGGAGACACCGATGCAACGACGACGCACCGCCGGACTGGCGGCAGCAGCAGCTGCCGTGCTCGTGCTCACCGGCTGTTCCGCTGGCAGCAGCGCCAGTGACGGCCAGTCCGAGGACTCCCTCACCTGGGCCATGTGGATCGCCGGGAAGGAGGACAAGGCCGCGTGGCAGAAGGTCGCGGACACGGTCAAGACCGACGACGACGTGGACGTCTCGATCCAGGGTTCCCCCTTCAACGACTACTGGACCAAGCTCCGCACGCAGTTGTCCACCGGCACCGCACCCTGCATCGTGAGCATCCAGTCGCTCCGCGCCGCGAACTACACGGACGTGCTCGTCCCGATCGACGACATGGCGAAGCAGGCCGACCTCGACCTGAGCGAGTACGACCAGACCGGGCTCGACGGCATGGAGGTCGACGGCAAGCTCTACGGGCTGCCGTACGACACCGGGCCCATGGTCATGTTCTACAACAAGGACATCTTCGAGAAGGCGGGCGTCGACGAGCCGAAGCCGGGCTGGACGGTCGACGAGTTCGAGGACGCCGCGGAGCAGCTCAAGGCCGCTGGTACGCCGATCTGGGGCACGAGCGTCGAGGACATCCCCCTCGAGTCGATGATCCTCGGCTACAACGGTGGCCGGGTGATCGACGCCGACGGCACGCTCGACGCGACGAACGCGGAGTTCGCCGAAGGGCTCGACTGGATCGGCGGTCTGGTGAAGGACGGCTACGCCACGCAGGCGAGCACCGACGGCTCCACCGACGACAACGCGTTCGTGTCCGGTGACGTCGCGATGTACAGCGACGGCCCCTGGTCGATCATCAGCCAGAAGGCCAAGGTGCAGTTCGACCTCGGCATCACGACGATCCCCTCGGGCACGGACGGACCCAGCTCGTTCGCCGCCGGGTCGGGTTTCGGCATCTCGAAGCAGTGCAAGTACCCCGAGCAGGCGTTCAAGGCCATCACCACGATGACGAACGAGGCCACGCTCACCTCGCTCGCCGAGCAGGGGCGCGCCTTCCCGGCGCGCACCGCGGCGCAGCAGGCCTGGTACGACAACGCCGGCATCGACGGGGTCGAGGACGCGTTGAAGACCGGGCTCGAGAACGCCACCCCGCTGCCCGGCAACAAGCAGAGCGACCAGCTCAACCAGCTCTTCGCGCAGTACGCCCTGCAGGCGGTGAACGGACAGACCTCCGGCAAGGAGACGATGTCGTCCATCGCGAGCCAGCTCGGCTCGCAGTGACGGGCGTCACCCCCTGACGGACGGGCGCGGCCCGCTTCGAGCGACGCGAAGCGTTGCGCGGGCCGCGCCGACGGAGCCTGCGGAGGCGCGGGTCGACCCCGCCCCGCGCCTCCCGGTCCGTCCCATCCCCTGACCAGGACCGCGCGAACGACGAGGAGGTCGTCGCATGACCACCATCCAGGACCCACCCGCCGAGGCGGCGCTGCCCGCCCCCGCGGTCGCGGTCGCGACCGGCGCGGCCCCGCGCCGGAAGGACAGCGGCACCGACGCCGAGCTCGGCCGCCGCTCCTGGTGGGGCGCCGCCTTCGCCGCTCCGCACTCGATCGGCCTCGTCGTGTTCACGGCGTTCCCGATCCTCGCGTCGCTCGTCGTCAGCTTCATGAACTGGCCGATGCTCGGCGAACGCTCGTGGGCCGGCCTGTCGAACTACGCGCAGCTGTTCTCCGACCCGATCTTCCGGACCGTGACGCTGAACACCGTGCTGTTCGTCGTGCTCTACGTGCCGCTCAACCTGGTCGTGTCCCTCGGGCTCGCGGCCTGGCTCACGCCGAAGATCCGCCACCGACACGTCTTCCGGGTGTTGTTCTTCATCCCGACCATCACACCGATCGTCGCGAACGTCGTCGTCTGGCGGATGCTGTACCAGCCGGGCGGTGCCATCGACGCGACGCTGCAGTCGACCGTCGGCGTGAACGCCCCGAACTTCCTGGCCGACGACGACTGGGCCATGCTCGCCGTCGTCGCGATGAGCGTCTGGCAGGGGTTCGGCTACAACATGCTGATCTTCTCGGCGGCGCTCGACTCGGTGCCCGAGAACCAGATCGAGGCTGCGCAGCTCGACGGGGCGAACGCCTGGCAGATGTTCTGGCGGATCAAGTTCCCGCTCATCTCGCCGTCGATCTTCTTCGCGACGATGATGACCCTGATCACCTCGTTCCAGGTGTTCGTGCAGCCGTTCGTCCTGACGAAGGGCGGCCCCGGAACCGCCACCGAGACCCTCGTGCAGTACATCTACAACACGGGGTTCCAGACCCAGCAGCTCGGACTCGCATCCGCCGGGGCGTGGGTGCTGTTCGTCATCATCCTCGGCATCACGGCCATCCAGTTCCTCGGACAGAAGCGGTGGGTGCACTATGACTGAACTGACCTCGTCCAACCGGACGATCAACCCGCGGGCGCTGCCCCGCACGCACCGGCAGACCGGCCGGGTGCGCCACGCGGTGGGCTACGTGCTGCTCTGCCTGGTGGCCCTGCTGTTCGTCTCGCCGCTCATCTACATGGTGGCGACGAGCCTGAAGCCGTCGGCCGACGTGTTCACGACCCCGCCGACACTGTGGGGCTCGTCGATCGAGTGGGGCAACTACGCACAGGCGTTCACGTACCTGCCGTTCGCCCGGTTCATCCTGAACGGCGTCGTCGTCGCCGCGGCTGGCACGGCGATCAACGTCGCCGTCGCGGTGCTGTCCGGCTACGCGTTCTCACGACTGCGCTGGCGCGGCCGGAACACGGTGTTCGTCCTGTTCCTGGCGACGCTGATGATCCCGCAGGACGTCCTCGTCATCCCGATGTACGTGATGATGCAGGGCTTCGGGTGGGTCGACACGTTCCAGGCGCTCATCATCCCGTGGGCGTTCACGGCACTCGGTGCGTTCCTGGTGCGGCAGTTCTTCCTCACCGTGCCGCAGGAACTCGACGACGCCGCCCGGGTGGACGGAGCCGGAGCGATCCGGACGTTCTTCTCGGTGATGCTCCCGCTGGCCCGGCCGACGATGGCGGTCCTCGCCGTGTTCTCGTTCATCGCGTACTGGAACTCGTTCCTCTGGCCGCTCGTCATCGTGAACGACGTCGAGGCCCGTGGCACCATCCCGCTCGGCCTGCAGCAGTTCTTCGGGCAGCAGGGCTCCGAGTGGAACCTCGTGATGGCGGCGTCGGTGATCTCGATGCTGCCCACGGTGATCCTGCTGATCCTGCTCCAGAAGCACCTCGTCAAGGGGATCGTCACCAGCGGTCTCGGCGGCCGGTGACACCGCCGACCGTCCCCCCCCTCGCCCTCCACTGAAAGGAACACTGGCCTCATGACCATCACCGCACCTGCCGAGCCGCAGACCGCGACCGACTCCGCGGGGTTCCCCGCGTGGTTCTCCCACGACCGGTTCGGCATGTTCATCCACTGGGGGCTGTACGCCCTGCCGGCACGGCACGAGTGGGTGAAGAACCGCGAACGGATCACCGACGCGGACTACCAGAAGTACTTCGACCACTTCGACCCGGACCTGTTCGACGCCGCCGACTGGGCCCGCCGTGCTCGAGCGGCGGGGATGAAGTACGTCGTCCTCACCACCAAGCACCACGAGGGCTTCTGCCTGTGGGACACCGCGCTCACCGACTACAAGTCCACGAACACCCCCTTCGGTCGGGACATCGTGCGGGAGTTCGTCGACGCCGTCCGTGCCGAGGGGCTGCGGGTCGGTTTCTACCACTCGCTCATCGACTGGCACCACCCGGACTTCACCGTCGACGGCGTGCACCCCCGGCGCGACGACTCGCCGGAGGAGATCGAGGCGTTCAACGAGGGCCGCGACATGTCGCGCTACCGCGAGTACCTCCACGGTCAGATCGAGGAGCTGCTCACCGACTACGGGCAGATCGATTACCTGTTCTACGACTTCTCGTACCGGGACAACGACCACGAGGACATCTGGGGTGGCAAGGGCCGTGACGAGTGGGGGGCCGAGGAGCTCATGGCGCTGACGAAGCGCCTGCAGCCCGGCATCATCGTGAACGACCGGCTCGACATCCCCGGTGACCTGGTCACCCCGGAGCAGTACCAGCCCGACAAGCCGATGGAGGTCGACGGCGTCCCGGTGCCGTGGGAGGCCTGCCAGACGTTGAACGGTTCGTGGGGCTACGACCGCGACAACGTGAACCTGAAGCCGGTCGACCTGCTCGTCCGCATGCTCGTCGACGGCGTCTCGAACAACGGGAACATGCTGCTCAACATCGGGCCGACCG
Source organism: Curtobacterium aurantiacum (assembly GCF_018598555.1). Classification (GTDB taxonomy): domain Bacteria; phylum Actinomycetota; class Actinomycetes; order Actinomycetales; family Microbacteriaceae; genus Curtobacterium; species Curtobacterium aurantiacum. The sequence continues at coordinate 54,848 of NZ_JAHEWN010000007.1, read as the reverse complement.
GTCGCGGTGAGTTCGACGGGGTCTCGCGGCAGACACTCGACGGCATCGGGACGTGGATGCACCAGCACGCCCGCTCGGTGTACGGCGCCGGACCCTCGCGGTTCGTCGCCCCGCGGAACACCGTCTACACGCAGAACGGCAACCGCCTGTACCTGCACCTGTTCGCGTGGCCGTTCGAGCACGTGCACCTGCCCGACCTGGCCGGCAAGGTGGCGTACGCGCAGCTGCTCAACGACGCGTCGGAGATCCACTTCCGCGAGATCCCGCCGGGCACCCGGGCGCAGAACACCGGGCTCGGCGGGCAGCCCGCCGGCACCCTCACCCTGACGCTGCCCATCGTGCGGCCCGACGTCGCCGTCCCCGTCGTCGAGCTGTTCCTGCGCGACTGATGCAGCGGATCCTGACACGGACGCGACTGCGGGCCGGGAACGAGGCGGCGTACGACACCGTGCACACCTCGGTCCCGCCCGCGCTCGCGGCGCGACTGCGCGAAGCCGGGGTGCACGACTGGACGATCTGGCGGGACGGGCTCGACCTGGTCCACCTGATCGAGGTCGAGGACCACCGGGCGATGCGCCGGGCGCTCGCCGACGACCCGGTCAACGCCGAGTGGCAGGCGACGATCAACCCGCTGCTCGAGGCGGACGACGACTACTCGGGCGACGACGACGGGGTCCCGCGGGTCTGGTCGCTGGCGGGCCAGGCGGGCCAGGCGGGCCAGGTGGGCCAGGTGGACCAGGTGGACCAGGTGGACCAGGTGGACCAGGTGGACCACGTGGACCAGGTGGACCCGTGACCGACCTCGACCTGGACCGTGGCCCGTTCTGGTTCGGCGGGGCCGGCATCGGCAACCTGCTCCGTCCGGTGTCCGACGCCGACGCCCGCGACACGGTCGACGCCGCCTGGGACGCCGGGGTCCGCGGGTTCGACACGGCGCCGCACTACGGCCTCGGGTTGTCGGAACGACGGCTCGGCGCGGCACTCGCCGACCGCCCCCGCGACTCGTTCCTGGTCTCGACCAAGGTGGGGCGCCTGCTCGTCCCGGGGCGCGGCGGCGGTGACGACCTGGCGTCCGGCGGGTTCGCCGTGCCGGACGACACCGTGCGGCAGTGGGACCCGTCGCCGTCGGGCGTGCGGCGCTCGCTCGAGGAGTCGCTCGGCCGGCTCGGGCTCGACCGCGTCGACGTCGCCTACCTCCACGACCCGGACGTCTACTCGCTCACCGACGGTCTGACCCAGGCGCTGCCGACGCTCGCCGAGCTGCGCGACGAGGGCGTGGTGCGGGCGGTCGGTGTCGGGTCGAACTCCGTCGAGGCGCTGTCGGCGGCCGTCGGCACCGGGCTCTGCGACGTCGTCATGCTCGCCGGGCGGTACACCCTGCTCGAGCAACCGGCGGCGGCACTCGTCGACCGGTGCGCGTCGCTGGGGGTCGCGGTCGTGGCGGTCGGTGTCTACAACTCGGGGGTGCTCGGACTCCCGCGACCGACGGCGGGGGCGACGACGTACGACTACGCCGAGGCCCCGGCGGCGCTGGTCGACCGCGCGAACGCCATCGCGGACGTCTGCGAACGCCACGGGGTCACGCTGCCCGAGGCCGCGCTGGCCTTCCCGCGTCGTGCCCCGGCGGTCGCCGCGATCGCGCTCGGTGCCCAGTCCGCCGACCAGGTGCGCTCGAACGTCGCACGGGCGGCCACCGACGTACCGGAGGCGCTGTGGGACGACCTGCGTGCGGTGGGCCTGCTCGCCGACTGACCCTGCGCACAACCGAAATCACCCCGAACCGCGCGGTTGCGTGGTTCGGGGTGACCGTGGTGGTGCGCCGGCGAGGCCGGCAGGGTGTGACTAGCGGTTGCGCGAGCTGCGGCCCGTGACGCGCACGTAGATGAGCAGCACGATGATCGCGCCGATGATCGACCCGATGATGCCGGCCGGCTGGAAGAAGCCGTCGGCCAGGTCGTGGCGGAAGATCAGGAACCCGAGGAACCCGCCCACGAACGAGCCGATGACGCCGAGCAGGATCGTCATGGGGATGGAGATGTGCTGCTTGCCGGGGACGACGAGTCGTGCGATGGCGCCGGCGATGAGGCCGACGATGATCATTCCGATGATGGTGCCGATGACGCCCATGGTGTTCTCCTTGTTTTGCGGCCGGTCCGAGCAACGGCAGGACGCCGTGCTGTGGGCCGGCAACCGACGAAACACCGGACTCCCTGGGAGGATTCACGGGTTCAGTCGAGTGAGCGCCGCAACCAGCGCTCGACACCCTCGACGTGGGACACCACGAGGGCCTGCACGAGCTGCGGATCGCGCCGTCGGATGGCGTCCACGATGGCGGCGTGCTCGTCGAGCGTCCGCTGCACCGACCCGCTCTGCGTCAGCCCGCGCCACACGCGCACGCGCACGGTCTTGCTCGACAGCGCGTCGAGCAGCCCGGACAGGTACTGGTTGCCGCCGATGCCCGCGATGGTCGAGTGGAACAGCAGGTCGTGGGCGACGAGGTCCTCGACGCCGGTGTCCTCGCCGACGGACTGCATCAGCGTGGCGAGCTCGTCGATCTGCTGCTCCGAGGCGCGGGCGGTCGCCAGGACGGCGGACGCCGGCTCGAGGACGCGCCGCACCTCGAGCAGGTCGACGAGCGACCGGTCGTGGTGCATGTCGACGACGAACGACACCGCCTCGAGCAGGACGCCCGGTTCGAGCGACGTCACGTACGTGCCGTCTCCCCGTCGGACGTCGAGCACACGGATCAGCTCGAGCGCCTTGACCGCTTCACGGAGGCTGTTGCGTGACAGTCCGAGCGATTCGCTCAGTTCCTTCTCGGGCGGGAGGCGCTGGCCGGGTTGGAGCTCACCGCTCACGATCATCTGCTGGATGCGTGCGATCGCATCGTCCGTCAACGACGCCACGTCACCACCTCCTGTGGACCCGGCCGCGTGCGCGACGGGACGTCCCGACGATACCCGGGACGGGCCTCCAGGCCGGACCGGCGGAGCCGCGGGGCGACCATCAGGCCGGCCGCAGCCGGAGGGCCTGCATCCCGCCGTCGACCGCCAGCTCGACGCCCGTCGTCGACCGGGCGAGCGGACTCGTCAGGTAGGCGACCGCCTCGGCGACCTCCGCCGCCTGCACCAGGCGTCCGTGCGGTTGACGAGCCTCGAGCGCGGCGCGTTCGGCATCCGGGTCGTCCGCGGACGACAGCAGTCGTGCGATCCACGGGGTGTCGGCGGTGCCGGGGTTGACGGCGTTGACGCGGATGCCCTCGCGGACGTGGTCGGCGGCCATCGCGCGGGTGAGCGCGGAGATCGCTCCCTTCGTGGCCGAGTAGAGCGCTCGTTGGGGGAGTCCGGCGGTGGCCGCGACGGAGCACGTGTTGACGATGCTCGCGGCGCCGGAGGCCCGGAGGTGGGGGAGCGCGGCGCGGGACAGGCGCACCGCTCCGAGCACGTTGACCTCGTACACCCGGCGCCACTCGTCGTCGGTGTTGTCCTCGACGGTCCCCTGGGCGCCGATGCCGGCGTTGTTCACGAGCACGTCGAGGCCGCCGAGCTGGTCGACGGCCGTGGTGACGGCGGCGCGGACGGACTCGTCTGACGACACGTCGCAGGTGACGGAGACGATCCCGTCGGCGGTGGAGGGCTGCAGGTCGAGCACCGCGACCGCGGCGCCACGGTCCTGCAGCGCGGCCGCGATGGCCGCGCCGATGCCGGAGGCGCCGCCGGTGACGACGGCGCGGAGACCAGCATGGCTGCCGGGCGTTCCGGGGGTGCCGGTCTGGCTGGTGGTGTCGGCCATCAGGCTGCTCCGACCGTCTGGCGCTGTGAACCCAGCCCGTCGGCGGTGAGCTCGAGCACGTCGCCGGGCTGCAGGTACGGCGCGTGCCCGGCGAGGGCGACCCCGGCTGGGGTGCCGGTGCTGATGACGTCGCCCGGGTACAGCACCATGAACTGCGACAGGTACCGGACGATCTCCACCGGCGGGAAGATCATGTCGGCCGTGGTGCCGTCTTGCCGGACCACTCCGTTGACGGTGAGCCGGAGTGCGAGCGCCGCCGGGTCGACCTGGTCGGGCGTGACCAGCCACGGGCCGAGGGGGTTGAACGTCTCGCAGGACTTCCCCTTGTCCCACTGTCCGCCGCGCTCGAGCTGGAAGGCCCGTTCGGAGACGTCGTTCGCGATGGCGTACCCGGCGATGCAGGCGCTCGCGGCCTCGTCGGAGTCGCAGTAGCGGGCGGTCCGCCCGATGACGACCGCGAGTTCGATCTCCCAGTCGGTCTTCTCGCTGCCGCGGGGGATCAGGACCTCGTCGTCCGGGCCGATCACCGTCATCGGGTCCTTCATGAACACGATCGGCTCGGTCGGGATCTCGGCACCGGTCTCGGCGGCGTGGTCGCGGTAGTTCAAGCCGATGCAGACGACCTTGCCGGGGCGGGCCACCGGAGCGCCGCGGCGGAGCCCCTCGGCGTCGGGCAGCGCTCGGACGTCACCGGCGTCGCGCGCATGCCGCACGCGGGCGACCGGATCGGACGCCAGGAACGCCCCGCTGATGTCGGTCGTGATCGGGCGGAGGTCGAGGACCTCGCCGTCGGTGTCGACCGCGACGGGGATCTCGTCGCCCGCGGGGCCGAGTCGTGCGAACTGCATCGTTCCTCGCTCTCCGGCTGCACCGGTGCAACCAAAGACATCCTATGTCTGCCCCGGGGCCCGGACAAGGCTCTCCGTGCTGAGGGTCCTCCCATGCAGGTACGTGCGCTCCGCCGTCCCGCCGAGGACCGCCTGGCGTTCGTCCGGGGTCAGGTCGGCCAGCGCTCCGGTGGTCCGCCGCACCACGTCGTCGTACGTCGTGGCCAGCGTCGAGACCGGCCAGTCGGACCCGAACAGTGACCGCTCCGGGCCGAAGCGCTCGACCACGGCGCGGACGAACCGGTCGACCGGCTGCCGTCGCCAGTCCGGCCCGGCCTCGGTGAACAGTCCGGACACCTTGCAGACGACGTTCGGCCGCGCGGCGAAGTCGTCGATCCGGCCCGGCCACCCCGCGTCCCCGCCCGCGATGTCGGGCTTGCCGGCGTGGTCGAGGACGAACGAACCCCCGGGGACGGAATCGAGCAGCGCGAGGGCCGCCCGGTGCTCGCGTGCGCGGACGAGCACGTCGACGACCAGACCGGCGGCGGACACGGCCCGGACCCCGCGGACGACCTCGGGCCGGGCGAGCCAGTCCGGGTCCGGTTCGTCCTGCGCCTGGTGTCGGATGCCGACCAGGCGGGTGCCGCCGGGTCCCGCGAGCACCGCGGCGATCCGGTCGGAGACGTCGGGGGCGGTCAGGTCCACCCAGCCGACGACCCCGGTGACCGGCTCGGGCTGTTCGAGGAGCCACGTGGTCTCGCCCGGGTCGTGGACGGCCTGCACCACGATCGTCCGGGCCACGCCGGTGCTCCGGGCGGCGGCACGGAGGTCGTCCACGTCGAACCGGCGGCGGATCCGGGAGACCGAGTGGTCCATCCAGGGGTACGGCCGGTCGGCGGGATCCCAGAGGTGGTGGTGAGCGTCGATGATCACGCGCTCATGATGCCCGATTCATCCGATGTCCGCCCGGGGGCCGTTGCGACGACCTTTCGCGCTCGGCGACACCGCACGCGCCACAGTGCCCGTGCGGTGTCGCTGGGCGCGTGGAGTCGCAGCGCCCAGTGCCGCTCAGACGACGCCGGAGGCCTCGAGCTCGGCACGCAGCTCGGCGTCCGACGGCTCGACGAAGTGCTTGCCGTTCGGCAGCACCACGACCGGGATGTTCTTCCGGCCGCTGATCGCCTCGGCACGGTCCGCCGCGGACAGGTCCTGCTCCACGTCGACGTACTCGTAGTCCACGCCGAGGGTGTCGAGCAGCGCCTTGGACCGACGGCAGTCGCGGCACCAGTCGGCACCGAACATGGTCACGCGGTCGGGGGCAGTCGTCGCATCGCTCATGTGCAGAGAGTACGTCGGACGGTCCCCGGACATTCCCGTGTCGCCGCTCGCCCCGCCCGGAGCACCATGTGGCCATGAGCCTGCCCTGGGACACGCCCGTCGCACACCCCCACCACCGGCACGGCTGGTGGTGGAAGACCCTGCTCGTCGGCTTCGTGCTGTGGGTCGTCACGATCGTCGTCACCGTGTCGACGCAGAACACGAACCTCGTGCCGACGATCATCCTGCTCGGCAGCTTCCTCGTGCCGTTCACCGTCGTGCTGTTCGTCATCGAACGGGTCACCGGCACGGTCAGCACGATGCAGCTCGTCACCGCGTTCTTCGTCGGCGGGATCCTCGGCGTGCTCGGGGCGTCACTGCTCGAGGCCGACCTGGAGCAGGGCGCCGGCCTGTACCTGGTCGTCGGCTTCGTGGAGGAGTTCGTCAAGGGCGTCCTGCTCGTCGTCGTGGGGTGGCGCGTCCGCCCGAAGACGGCGAAGCAGGGCGCGCTGCTCGGCGCGACGATCGGTGCCGGGTTCGCCGCGTTCGAGTCGGCCGGCTACGCGTTCAACGCGGCGATCACGGCCCGGGGGATCGACCTCGCCTCGCTCCTGCAGACCGAGGTGGTCCGCGCGGTGCTGGCGCCCGTCGGACACGTGCTCTGGACGGCGATCCTCGGGGCGGTGCTGTTCGGTGCCGCCACCGGACGGGCACGGTTCCGCTGGTCGTGGCCGCCGATCGTCGCGTACGTGGTGGTCTCGGTGCTGCACGGGCTGTGGGACGCCAACGGCACGATCGCGACACTCATCGCGTTCGTCGTGTCCGGGGTCCCGTTCTCTGCCGCGCAGTACGGCATGGTCCCGGCGGCGGTCGGCGGGATCGTGACGACCGTCTACGTGATCGGGCTCGCGATCGTGAGCCTCATCGGCGTCGCCGTGCTGGTCGGGGTGCTCCGCCACCACCGCGGACGCACGCAGGCCCTGCCGGCGCCCGGCGGGTGGGGCGGGACGCAGGCACCCGACGGGTGGGACGGGACGCAGGCACCCGACGGGTGGGACGGGACGCAGGCACCCGACGGGTGGGACGCGACCCCCGGCCCAGACCGGCTGCGCTGAGCCTCCGCCGGGTCGCCGCAGCCGCTCGCCCTACGATTGGCACATGCCGCCAGCACCCGACCCCGAGACGCTGGCCTGGGCCTCGGCGGCCGTCCGGCGCTTCGCCGCAGCGACGAACCTGCTCCTCGCCGCCCGCCGGTTCCGCATCGTCGGTGGCGACCCTCGTGACGCCGCGGCACTCCGGCGCCTGCTGACCGCGCTCGGCGCGCACGAGGCGCAGCAGCCGGACCGGCAGCCGCCGGATCAGCACCTCGACCTCGTCGACCAGCTCTGGTGCCTCGGCACACCCGACGAATCGACCCACGCCGTCGAGCAGGCCGCCGACCGCCCACGCGGCGCGACGCTGATCGTCATCGACGCCGGCCGCCACCTGCCCGCCGTCGACGAGGACGCCTTCGGCCCCGTCACGCCCGCCCGACCCGGCGTGCTCGCCGTCCCGATGCTCTCCGACGACGTGTTCCTCGTCTCCACCGGCCGCGACCCCGAGGACGACCCGGCAGCCCAGGCCCGCCTGCGCTGGGCACGACGCTCGATGCCGGTCGCCCGGTCGGTCGCCGCCGAACTCCGCGACGGCGGGCTCCTGCGCGGCACGCGCATCGGCGTCGCGATGTTCCTCGAGCCCAAGACGGCGGTGCTGAGCCTGCTGCTCCGTGACGCCGGTGCCGAGGTCGTCGTCTACGCCCACGCCGACGAGACCGACGACGCCGTCGCCGAGGCACTGCGGTCCGCCGGCCTGACCGTGTTCGCGAGCAGCACGGCGACGCTCCCCGAGCAGAAGCAGCTGGCCCTCGCGATGCTCGATACGGCGCCGCACATCCTGCTCGACGACGGGTCGCACGTCATCCGGCTCGCCCACCAGGAACGCCCCGACCTCCTGCCGACGATGCTCGGTGCCGCCGAGGAGACCACGAGCGGCCTCCGGCCCCTCCGTGTGCTCGCGGCTCGTGGCGCGCTCGGCATCCCGGTGATCGCCGTGAACGACGCCCGCACCAAGACGTTCTTCGACAACCGGTACGGCACCGGGCAGTCGACGGTGTTCGCGGTGCTCGACCTGGTCGACGAGCTCGCGTCCGGCACACACCGCGTCGTCTCGGGAGGAGCGGCGGTCGTCGCCGGGTTCGGGCACGTCGGCGAAGGGGTCGCCCTGGTGCTCGCCGCCCTCGGGTTCCGGGTGACGGTCGCCGAGACCGACCCGGTCCGCGCCCTGCAGGCACGCTTCGCCGGGTACGCCGTGGCCCCGCTCGTCGAGGCGGTGCGGGACGCCGACCTGGTGATGAGCGCCACCGGGGTGCCGGACACGATCGACCTCGACGTGCTCCGTGCCTGCGCGGACGGTGCCGTGGTCGCCGTCGCCGGTGGGGTGGGCCAGGAGATCGCGACCGACGACGCGCTCGCTGCCGGGGCCGAACGCCAGAGCGTGGGACCGAAGGCCGAGCGGTTCGTGTTCCCCGGGGCCGACGGCGGGCCGATCGTGCTCGACGACGGCGGCTGCATCAACATCACCGCGGCCGAGGGCAACCCCGTCGAGATCATGGACCTGTCCTTCGCCGTGCAGCTCGGCGCCGTCCGCATGCTCCTCGAACGCGGCGACGAACTGGAGCGTGCTGTCGTGCCGATCGACCCCGCGGTCGACGACGCGACCGCCCGCGCGGCGCTCGCCGCGTTCGGGAGCCGACCCGCGCCTCCCGGATCACCAGCGGAGCACCCGGCGGACCGCGAGCCGGACGTCCGGACCCACCGTTTCGGAGACCCGGCATGAGCGCCAGGCAGCACCCGGTCACCGTGCACTCGGCGCGCGTCGTCGTGCCGATGACCGCTCCGCCGATCGCGGACGGCGCGGTGGCCGTGCAGGACGGCCGGATCCTGCACGTCGGTGATCGGTCGTGGGTCATCGACCAGCTCACCGGGTCCGGCGCGACCTTCGCCGAGCGGCAGTGGCGTGGTGCGCTGCTGCCCGGGCTCGTGAACGCACACTCGCACCTGCAGTACACCGGCATGGCCAGTGTTGGCCAGCGTCAGTACGACGGCTTCGAGGACTGGGCCGCAGCGTTCAACGTCGACTACGCCGAACCGCACGACTGGCGGACCGAAGCCGCCGACGGAGCGCGGGCGTCGATCCGCGCCGGCGTCACGAGCATCGCGGACATCGTCACCGACATCGAGGCGTCGACCGCGCTGCAGGACGCCGGGCTCGGGGGCATCGCCTACTGGGAGGTGATGGACTGGGAGAACGACGCCTGGCAGTCACACGGTCGTGACCAGGTGCTCGACGAACTCGACCGGATCCCCACGACCCCCGGAGCCGGCCTGTCACCGCACGCCCCCTACTCGCTCGAGGTCGCCCCGCTGCTCGAACTCCCCGACATCGTGCGACAGCGCGGCCTGCGGTTGCACCTGCACCTGGGCGAAGCGGCGTTCGAGGGCGAGCGCATCGCCCTCGCCCCGGTCCCCGGGCTCGACGGTGTCGACGGCGTCGGCCACGGGAACGACTGGCACCTGGCGAACGTGCCGTCGTTCCGGGCGCTGCGAGCCCTGGGCTTCGGGGCCAGCGCGACCGCGTTCGTCGACCGCCTCGGGGTGCTCGGGCCGGACTGCCACATCGCCCACGGCGTCTACATGACCGCCGCCGACCGGGCCCTGTTGCGCGCCCGCGGCACCGCGGTGGCCCTGTGCCCGCGGTCGAACGCCGTCATCGGCCTCGACCCGCCGCCCGTCGCCGACTACCTGCGCGAGGGGAGCCCCATCGCCATCGGCACCGACTCGCTGTCGTCCTCGCCGTCCCTCGACCTGATGGCCGACGTCACCGCGCTGCACCGGATCGCCCGCGCCCAGGGCTACGGACACCGGGACCTGCACGAGCGGCTGCTCGCGGCGGCGACCCTCGGGGGTGCGCACGCGATGGGGCTCGCCGTCGGGCCGGACCGCATCGGGCACCTCGCCGTGGGGGCGCGTGCCGACCTCGCGGTCTTCGACGTGGACGCCCGCACCGTGCCGGACGCGCTCGCCGAACTCGTCGAGGACGGTGCCGGGCGGGCGGCCGCCACCGTGATCCGCGGGGTCGTCCGGGCCGCCGCGGGCGTCGTCACCGAACCGCACCCGAACCACGCCCCCGACGTCCCCCAGGAGGAACGATGACCGAGACAGCACCCCGCCCCGGGATGGCCGCACGCCGAACCGTCACCGGCGAGCTGATCGAGTGGCTCGACGTGCCGAAGCGCGCGATCGCCCTCGGCATGGAACCGCACCCCGAGGGCGGCTGGTACGTCCGCACCTGGACCTCACCGGCGACGGTCACCACCCCGGCGGGGGACCGTCCGGCCGCCACCCTGATCCACTTCCTGCTGCCCCCGGGCGAGGCTTCCGCCTGGCACCGGGTCGCGAGCGACGAGATCTGGATGTGGCACGGGCCGGACACCGTCGACCTGCAGCTCGGCGGCGACGGTGACGTGCCCGAGCCCGGCGCCACCATCACGCTCGGCCCGGACGCCGGACGTGACCGGGTGAACGACGCGCAGGCGTTCGTGCGCGGCGGGGTGTGGCAGCGGACGATCCCCGGCGACGGCGAGGTGCTGCTGAGCTGCCTGGTGTCGCCGGGCTTCTCGTTCGACGACTTCACGATGGCCGACTGACGTACCACATTGGTATGTTGACCGGATGGAGTCCGGTCGTGTCCCTGCCCTCACCCGAGCTGCACTCGACGCGCCCTTCGAGTTCGCGTACGTGGACGAGACCGGAGACAAGGGTGATCCGGCTGCCTCTCCGGGCGCGACTCGTACCTACACGCTGGGGTGCGTGCTCGTCCCGGGCGGCGACTGGACCGACCGTCTCGACTGGCTGACGGGAGTCCGTCGCGAGATCCGGGACACCTACGGCATCCTCCTGCGTCACGAGCTCAAAGCGAACGTGCTGCTGCGTGGGCGAGGAGACCTGCGCGACCTCGGGCTCGGGGACGGCCAGCGGCGGGACGTGTTCCGGAGGTCGCTCGGTGCGCTGACCGTCGTGGCGTCCGGGGTCTTCGCGGTCGTGATCGACAAGGAAGCCCGGCCGATGGACTACCGGCCAGAGGACCGAGCGTGGACCTACCTGCTCCAGCGTCTCCGGATCCGGTCCGAGCAGACCGGCAAGTCGATCATCCTGGTGCACGACGCGGGCGACGACGCGACGGTCCGCGCGATCCATCGGCGCTTCCGTCGGCACAGTTTCGCGCCAGGGGGTTCTCGTGTCAGTGCGCCGCTGCTCGTCGAGGATCCGGTTCCTCGTGACTCGGCGTCGTCCTACTTCGTCCAGGCGGCCGACCTGGTCGCGTACGCGGGGTTCCGACGGTTCCAGGCACCCGGCGCGAAGACCGGCAGCGTCTGTGACGAGACGATGTGGGACGAACTCCGTCCCGTCTGGCGCACCGAGGTGACGAACGCGCGGCGCGACGCCGTCGTCGTCTGGCCGTGACGGCGTCGGGAACATCCGGAGAACAGAAAGGGGGCGCCCCGTGCTGGGACGCCCCTTGATCTCAGACCTCAGCCGAGCATGCGCCCGGTTCAGCCCGCGTCGCCAGATTACCAGCCCGGCGCCGGCCCGTCGACTGGTGTGTGACACGAGACCGCGTCACCAGGGGCACCCGGAGTCGCATTGGTATCCCACCGCGAAGTACACTTCGACCTGCCCCCACCCCCCTCGCACGAAGGCCCGACCGTGACCCGTCCCCTCCGCTTCACCTTCGCCGTCGCCACCGCCGCGGTCGCCGCCCTCGCCCTGTCGGCCTGCTCCGCCGGCGGCAGCAGCAACGCCGACGGCACCGTGACCGACGGCAAGCTCACGATCGCCACCGGGGACCCGGCGTACTCGCCCTGGATCGAGGACAACGAGCCGGAGTCCGGCAAGGGCTTCGAGTCCGCCGTCGCGTACGCCGTCGCGAAGGAGATGGGCTACGGCAAGTCCGACGTCGTCTGGAAGCGCAGCACGTTCGACAGCGCCATCGCCCCGGGCCCGAAGGACTGGGACCTCAACGTCCAGCAGTTCTCGATCGACGCGAAGCGCAAGAAGGCCGTCGACATGTCGAGCGCCTACTACACGACGACCCAGGCGGTCGTGACGACGTCCGGGTCGGAGGCCGCCGGCGACACCACGATCGCCGCGCTCAAGCAGGACGCCATCGGCGTCGCGACCGGTTCGACGAGCATCGCGAGCGTCAAGGACGTCCTCGGGGTCACCCCGCAGGTGTTCAACTCCAACGACGACGCCGTGCTCGCGCTGAAGTCCGGGCAGATCGACGCGATCGTCACCGACCTGCCGACGGCGTTCTACATGGCCTCGGCACAGGTCGACGACGGCACCGTGTCCGCGCAGTTCCCCGACGACGGCGAGGGCGACCAGTTCGGCTTCGTCCTGCCCAAGGACTCGGAGCTCACGAGCAAGGTCGACGAGGCCCTGAAGACCCTCGACGACGACGGCACCCTTCAGGAGCTGCAGACGAAGTGGCTCTCCTCGGAGACCGGCACGCCGGTCCTGAAGTAACCGGATGACGCTGCCAGCAGGGGCCGGCACCCCGGTCGCCGCACCCGCGCCGAGTCAGGTCGAGCTCGAACGCCGGCTCTACCGTCGTCAGCGTGGCCGTCGCTCCGTCGTGGTGTCGGTCGTCTCCACCCTGGTCGTGCTCGCCGTCGTGTACTTCGGCGTCGTGAACACCCCCGGCTGGGCGGCGGTGCAGCAGTCGTTCTTCGATCCGCAGACCGCGATCGACACGTTCCCGGACATCCTGTCGGGCCTGTGGCTGAACGTCCGGATCCTGTTCTTCAGCGCCATCGGTGTCGCCGTGTTCGGCACGTTGCTCGCGGTCGTCCGGGGCCTGCGCAACCCGGTGTTCTTCCCGCTGCGGATGCTCGCGACCGGCTACACGGACCTCTTCCGCGGTCTGCCGCTCATCATCGTGCTGTACCTGGTCGGCTACGGCATCCCCGGCCTCGGGGTGTTCCCGCGCCTGCCCGCCGAGGTCTGGGGCACGATCGCGATCACCCTGACCTACTCGTCGTACATCGCCGAGGTGCTGCGAGCCGGGATGGAGGCCGTGCACCCCTCGCAGCGGCTCGCCGCCCGGTCGCTCGGGCTCTCGCACGCCAAGACCCTGCGGCTCGTCGTGCTGCCGCAGGCGATCCGCAAGGTCACCCCGGCCCTGATGAACGACTTCGTGTCGATGCAGAAGGACGTCGGCCTGGTGTCGATCCTCGGCGCCGTCGACGCCGTGCGTTCCGCCCAGATCGCCCAGGCGGAGACCTACAACTTCACGCCGTACTTCGTCGCGGGTCTGCTGTTCGTGGTGATCAGCCTGCCGCTGATCCGCGTCACGGACGCGATCGCGCGTCGGCAGCAGCGGCGCGAGCAGATCGGAGGGACCGTATGAGCGAGGCCGGCCTGGAGGCCCGTGGTCCGTCCGGTACGGACGCCGCGGTCCTCGAACTGCGCGGGTTGCGCAAGGCCTTCGGCGAGCACGAGGTCCTGCGTGGCATCGACCTGACGGTCCACCGCCACGAGGTCATCTGCGTCATCGGGGCCTCCGGCTCCGGCAAGTCGACGCTGCTCAAGACGGTCAACCTGCTCGAGGGCATCGACGACGGGGAGATCCTGCTGCAGGGCACGGACATCGCCGACCCCCGCATCGCCGTCGACGCGGTCCGGGCGCGCATCGGCGTGGTGTTCCAGCAGTTCAACCTGTTCCCGCACATGAGCGTGCTCGACAACGTCACGCTCGCCTCCCGTCAGGTGCACGGCATCGGCCGGGCGCAGGCCGAGGAGACCGCGCGGCGGCTGCTCGACCGGATCGGCCTGGCGGAGTTCGCCGATGCGTACCCCGACCGGCTGTCCGGCGGCCAGCAGCAGCGCGTCGCCATCGTCCGGGCCATCGCGTCCGACCCGGAACTCCTGCTGCTCGACGAGGTGACGAGCGCGCTCGACCCCCAGCTCGTCGGCGAGGTGCTCGACCTGGTCACCGAGCTGAAGCGGCAGGGTTCGACGATCCTGATGACGACGCACGAGATGCACTTCGCGCGGAACGTCGCCGACCGGATCGTGTTCCTGCACCGCGGCGAGGTCGTCGAGCAGGGGTCCCCCGCCGACGTCCTCGACCGACCGCAGCACCCCGCGCTCGTCGAGTTCCTCGCCCGCGTGCACGCCTAGGGCGTCAGCAGCACCTTGCCGACCACCTCGCCGTCGCGCACGCGACGGTGGGCCTCCTCGACCTCGGTGAGCGGCAGCACGGAGTCGATGACCGGGCGGACGCTGCCGTCGGCGACGAAGGGCCAGACGTGTTCTCGGACGGCGGCGACGATCGCGGCCTTCTCGGCGAGCGGCCGTGCACGCAGGGTCGTCCCGCTGATCGACGCGCGCTTGCGCATCAGCACCCCGAAGTCGAGCTCGGCGGTGCGGCCGCTGCCCGAGGCGATGACCGCGATGTGCCCGTTCGGGGCGAGTGCCCGCAGGTTCCGCTCCAGGTAGGACGGCCCGACGACGTCGAGCACCACGTCGACGCCGACCCCGTCGGTGAACGCCAGGACGTGCTCCACGAAGTCCTCCGTGCGGTGGTCGATCACCAGGTCGGCACCGAGGTCACGGGACGCGGCGACCTTGCGTTCGCCGCCGCTCGTCGCGATCACCGTCGCACCGAGGGCCTTCGCCCACAGCACGGCGTGCGACCCCATGCCACCCGTGCCGCCGTGCACCAGGAGTGTCTGCCCGGGCCGGAGCCCGGCGAGCATGCCGATGTTGGAGTACACCGTGCAGGCCGCCTCGGGCAGACCGGCGGCCTCGACGAGGCCGACGCCGTCGGGGACCGGGAGCACCTGGGCGACCGGGGCGACGACGAGTGACGCGTACCCGCCACCGGAGAGCAGCGCGCACACCCGGTCGCCCACGGCCACGGAAGCGACCCCTGCACCGACGGCCCGCACCGTGCCGGAGACCTCGAGCCCCAGGACCTCCGAGGCCCCGGGCGGCGGCGGGTAGTTCCCTGCGCGCTGCTGCAGGTCCGCGTTGTTGACACCGGACGCGGCGACCTCGATCAGGACCTCGTCCGTGCCGGGTTCCGGGTCGGGCAGGTCGGTGACGGACATGGACGTGTCGTCGAACGTGATGGCGCGCATGCCCTCGACGGTACGCGCCGAGTCCCGCGGGCTGGTCATCGGGAGCCCACGACCCGGCCGGTCTCCCTGTGGATCTTCCCTGTACGCTCGATGACGGATCTGCACCTCATCCGGGGGAGTGCGGACAGATCGAGGGGGACCCCCAACCATGCCCAAGAAGCTCATCGCGCTGGCCACCGCCGGCCTCGCGCTCACGCTGCTCGCCGGCTGCTCCACCGGGCCGTCCAAGGCCGACCAGTGCACGCAGTTCGAGAAGACCGTCAAGTCCGCAGCCCAGGGCGTCCAGTCCGAGGCCGCCAACCTGCAGTCCGACCCGGACGCGGCCGTCACGAAGCTCAAGGAGCTCGACGAGAAGATCTCCGACGGCGTCGACGACCTGTCGGACGACGACCTGAAGACCAAGGGCGAGGCCTTCGAGGAAGCCTACGGCGACCTGGTCGACGACATCGAGGACATCGCGAACGACCCGCAGTCGGCCGACGTCTCGGCCCTGACGAAGTCCAGCACCAAGGTGCAGGACGCCGGCAACGCCTTCCAGAAGGAGTGCAACTCCTGATGCGCCGCACACTCACCGCACTGGCCACCGCCGGCCTCGCGCTCACGCTGCTCGCCGGCTGCTCGGGCGGCTCGTCCGACGGCGGATCGTCCGGCGGCGACTCGGGGTCGTCCAGCGCACCCTCGGCGTCGAAGACCGCCGCGGCAGCACCCGCACAGAGCAAGCAGGAAGCCTGCTCCCTGCTCGAGAACGAACTCGCGTCGTTCCTCAAGGAGCAGGGTTCGAACTCGGCCCCGGCCGAACCGAAGGCCCGCGCGGCGCTCATCGAGGAGTTCGTCCAGCGCATCGACTCGGCGCTGACCAAGGTCTCGAACGATCAGGTGCACGACACGTTCGAGGACTTCTCCGGCGCGGCGAAGGGCTACAGCTCCGCCATCCGCTCCGGTGCGGCCGAGGACTCGGCCGAGGTCAAGACGGCCCAGACCGAGGTGCAGACCACGCTCGACCAGGTCTCGGCGGTCTGCCCCGCCAAGAGCTGAGCGACGCCGGAACCGCACGGCACACGACGACGCCCCGTCCCTCCTCCACAGGAGCGGCGGGGCGTCGTGTCTGCCGGGGCCTGGTCAGACGGCCGCGGGCTGGGACGCGTCGAGCCGCGCGACGTCCTCCGGACGCAGGCGCACGGTCGGTGCCGTGAGCGAGTTCAGGATCGACTGCGGGCGGGACGCCCCGGGGATCGGCACGACGACGTCGCTCTTCTGCAGCTCCCACGCCAGCGCGATGACCTGCGGGGTGACACCACGGTCGCGGGCGATGTACGCGAAGTCCTCGAACGCGGTGCCGAGGTCGGCCGCGCTCCCGATGCCGCCGAGGGGGCTCCACGGCAGGAAGGCGATGCCGAGCTCGTCGCACAGCTCGAGTTCCGGCTCGCTCGACCGGAACTTCGGCGAGTACTGGTTCTGCACCGAGGCCAGGCGGCCGCCGAGCACCTCGTTCGCGGTGCGGATCTGGTCCGGGTCGGCGTTCGAGATGCCCGCCATCCGGATGACGCCCTCGTCGAGCAGCTCGGCGAGTGCCCCGATCGACTCGGCGTACGGGACCGCCGGGTCCGGACGGTGGAACTGGTAGAGCCCGATGGTCTCGACGCCGAGCCGCTTCGCCGAGGCCTTCGCGGCCTCCTTGAGGTACTCCGGGTGCCCGTTCTGCGCCCAGTTGCCGGCTTCGGGACGCAGGTGTCCGCCCTTCGTCGCGATGAGGACGTCCGAGGTGTCGTCGTGGAACTCCCGGACGGCCCGCGCGATGAGCTCCTCGTTGTGCCCCACCTCGTCGTGCCCGCCCAGGTGGTAGGCGTCGGCGGTGTCGATGAGCGTGACACCGTTCTCGAGCGCTGCGTGGATGGTGGCGATGGCCTGACGTTCGTCCGGTCGGCCCTCGATCGACATGGGCATCCCGCCCAGACCGACGGCACTGACGGACACGTCTCCGATGACTCGTTGCTTCATCGGCCCAGCATGCGCCGGGCATGCGCCCGCACGCCCAGGTGACGACGCCGTGGCGGTGACCGACCGGCGGACTGGAGGCCCGTGGCGGCCCCGCCCCGCGCCTCCAGGCCGGAACGCACACACGTTCTCGGACAGGACACGCGTCGATCGACGCGTGTCCTGTCCGAAGCGTGGTGCCGGTGCGCGCCGGTCAGGCGCTGGCTGACACCGACGACGCGGCGGAACCGTCGTCGACGGCGTTCGCGAACACGACGCCGCCCCAGGCGATGACGACGATCGCGAGCACGAAGCCGATCGCGGCGATCCACCACGACGGCTTCCGGCGGATCCACGCACCGATCGACAGCACGATCGTCGCGACCCCGATGACGAAGGCACCGCCGACCGCGATGGCGGCGCCACCGAAGTACCCGCCGGGCGTGCAGCCCGACGAGGCGTCGCACTCCGCCGTGGCCGAGGCGACCGCGATGATGCCGACGACCGTCGTGATCGCGGTCATGACGGCACCGAACACCAGGAGCAGCACCGTCGAGATCCGGTCGGCGAGCTTCGCCGGCGGGAACAACGTGGTGCCGCCGCGCTCCCACGCGGCGCGCTGTGCGTCCGTGGAACCGGAGGAGGACTGCGGCGGAGGGCCGGGGACGTTGGACCAGGTCATGCGTGCAGTCCTACCGCGCCTCGACCCCGAACGCCTGTGCGAGGCGCTGGATCTTCTGCGCCCGACCGAGTCGCGGCAGGTCGGATCCGTCGCGGATGACCCGGCCTCGGGCCTCGAAGTCGTCGAGGAAGTCCTGCGCCCAGGCGACGTCGGTCGGCGTGGGGGAGATGACCTCGTTGATGACGGGGAGCTGCTCGGTGTCGAGGCAGAGCTTGCCGGTCAGACCGAGCGACACGGCCACCTGCGACTGCTCGCGGAGGATCGGGTGCGACGACCCGACCGTGGGGCCGTCGATCGGACCGGGCAGGCCGCCGACGCGCGATGCGACCACCAGCTTCGACCGCGGGTACGCCATCGCGAGGGTGTCGGCGCTCGTGCCGGTGTCGCGCCGGTAGTCGCCCGAGCCGAACGCCAGGCGGAACGCACCCTGGGCCCTCGCGATCGAGACCGACTCCTCGATGCCGAGTGCCGACTCGACCAGGGCGATCACGGGCGTCTGCCCACCGAGCCGGTGCCACGTGTCGGTGACCTGCGCCGGGGACTCGGTCTTCGCGAGCATGACGCCCTGCAGCCCGGGCAGGCCGCGGAGCTCCTCGACGTCGTCGGCCCAGAAGTCCGTCGTGACGTCGTTGATGCGCACCCAGGCCTCACCGCCACCGGCGAGCCAGGCGGCGACGCCCTGCCGAGCCGAGGGCTTCGCGGCCGGGTCGACGGCGTCCTCGATGTCCAGGATGATCTGGTCGGCGCGGGACCGCTGTGACTTCTCGAACCGGTCGGTCGCCGTGCCGGAGACCAGCAGCCAGGAGCGCGAGATCTCGGCGGGGACCGATCGACGCCGGTTCGGCGTGGGGGCGGACGGAGCGGTGCGGTCGTCGATGGCCATGCCCCGTTGGTACCACACCGGACGGGACGAACGTCTGATCGGACGCGCCGCACGGCTGGTCGGACGGCGGCGCACGTCGGGCCGGACGGCGGTCGGGTCCGTGCGGAAACCCCGAAACCTCGGTTCATTGCCAGAGAGGCCGTCCGGTTCCGCCTACAGTGTCGGATGTGTGGCGAGCGGACAGGGTGACCGACGGTGAGGACGACGTGAACGACGACGTCCCCGTCGAGGGTGCCCGCGTGCGCCCCGATGACGATCGAGACGAGCAGCAGGACGTGGACCAGGAACGGACCGACGACGAGCCGGACCGCACGCTCCGCCCGGAGCTGCAGATGACGAGCCCGCAGGCGATCAGCCTCGGCGACCCGCGACTGCAGGCCGGCAACGCGGCCGAACCGACGTGGGACGGCTGGCGCACCCAGCTGACCGGGGTCGGCGGCACGAGCCCGCTCACGCACTTCAGCGACCACCCGCGCGCACGCATCGAGCTCTCGACCACCCACCCGGGCGGTCTCGCGCAGTTCATCACCGGCAAGACGACGCTGCTGTCCAGCCTGATCCGCGACGAGGTGGCGCTCCGTGCCGCCCGCGTCGCCGCCGGACACGTCGAGGCGAAGGGCACCGAGCTCGCCACGGTGCGCGGCATCGACGCCGTGAAGCTCGGCATCGGCATGGCCGACTGGAAGCACGGCGACGAGCAGTTCCGCGGCCCGGTGCTCCTGCGACCCCTGGCGATCCGCCGGCACGGACGCGACTTCGAGGTGCGGCTGCTCGGCGAACCGGTGCTCAACCCGGGCCTCGCCGACGCGCTGCACGAGCAGTTCGGGGTGATCCTCGACGCGCAGTCCTTCGTGGCCCTCGCACAGCAGGACGGCTCGTTCACGCCGAACCCCGTCATCGACCGCCTGCGTGGCCTGACCGCGCACATCCCCGGCTTCTCCGTGCACGCCCGGCTCGTGGTGTCCACCTTCGCCGAGGTCGCGACCGGCATGGTCGAGGACACCGGCGACCTGTCCCACCCCGTGCTCGACGCACTGGCCGGCAACCCGAGCGCGAAGTGGCAGGTCGAGCAGTCCTACCACCCGGTCGAGCAGACCCCGTCGGACGAGCGCAGCCCCGAGACCGACACGCTGCTGCTCGACGCCGACGACGAGCAGGAGAACGTGATCGCGCAGATCACGGCCGGCAACTCCATCGTCGTGAAGACCCTGCCGGGCACCGGTGGCACGCAGACCATCGTGAACGCCCTCGGCGGACTGGTGGCGGCGAACAAGCGCGTGCTCGTCGTGAGCCCGCGCCGCGCCACCCTTCGGGGCATCGCCGCCCGCTTCGGTGAGGTCCAGCTGCCCGGGGTCGCGGTCACGCCGTCGACCCTGCGTCGTGACGTCGTCCGCGCCATCGCCCGCAACGAGAAGGCCGTTCGTCCGAACCTCCGCGAGGTCGACGACGCCCTGGTCCGGCTGCGCAAGGTGCTGAAGGACTACCGCGGCTCGCTCACCCGCAAGGACCCGGACTTCGGCGTCTCGGTGCTCGACTGCCTGGTGGAGCTGTCCCGGCTGTCGCTGCTGCCCGTCGCCCCCTCGACGACCGCGCGCCTGTCGAAGCAGTCCGTCGCCTCGATGGTCGAGGGTCGCTCGCGCGTCGCCGAGACCATGGTCAGCGCCGCGAACCTCGGTGAGTTCCGCTACGGCCCCGACGACTCGCCCTGGTACGGCGCGAAGTTCGGAGCGAGCGACGGTGCCCAGCGTGCCCACCGCATCGCGAAGGACCTCGACGCCGACGGCCTGCCGACCCTGCTCCGCCGCGCCCACGACCTGGTGAACTCGACGCACATGCGCCAGTTCACGACGATCAACGAGCTCGGCATCTACCTGCGCCTGCTCACCGAGATCCGGGACACGCTCGACCGCTTCCTGCCGGTGGTCTTCGACCGCTCGGTGTCCGAGCTCGTGGCCGCCACCGCCCCCCGCGGCGAGGGCGCACCGATGTCGTCGACGAACCGCCGCCGGCTTAAGAAGCTCGCCCGTGAGTACGTCCGTCCGGGCGTGCACGTGTCCGACCTGCACGAGGCCCTGACCCGCGTGCAGCAGCAGCGCGTGCTCTGGCAGCGCTACGTCGCCGCCGGCGTGAACCCCGAGGTGCCCACCGGCATCGCCGACGTCCAGGTGCTGTTCTCGAACGTCGCCGAGGACCTCGCGCGCCTCGACGAGCCGCTGGGCCGCACGGAGCGCGACCGCCAGCTCGCGAACACCCCGATCGACCAGCTCGTCCCGACCATCGCCGAGCTCGCCGCCGAGTCCGACGTCCTGCACAACCTGCAGGAGCGCACCGAGCTCATGCAGACCCTGCGCGACCTGCAGCTCGAGCCGCTCATCACCGACCTGGCGAACCGGCACGTTCCGGACGTCCAGGTGCCGGCCGAGCTCGAGCTCGCCTGGTGGCAGTCCGCCCTCGAGACCATGCTCGAGTCCGACCGGGCCCTGCTCGGTGCGAACACCGACATGCTCGACCGGGTCGAGGCCGACTTCCGACTCGTCGACGACGCCCACGCGGCCGGGGTCTCCCAGGGCCTTGCGTGGCAGCTCGCCGAGAACTGGAAGGTCGGTCTCGTCGACTGGCCCGAAGAAGCGACGGCGCTCAAGACCCAGCTCCGCGACGGCGCGATCACCTCGCGTCTGCTGCAGGACTCCGCACCGCACCTGTCCCGGTCGATCGCACCCGTCTGGCTCGCCAGTCCGTACGAGGTGCCGCAGATCGCCGACACCATGCCCTTCGACACCGTGATCCTGGTCGACGCCGGTGCCGTGACGATCGCGGAGACCGTCGGTGCCGTCCGCCGTGCCCGCCAGACCGTCGTGTTCGGCGACCCGGTGACCCAGACGCCGTCGCCGTTCCGCATCGCCGTGGACCCCGAGCACCGTGCCCTGCAGGTCGACGAGGGCACGCTCGACGCGTTCCACGCCGACTCGGCACTGGCGAAGCTCTCCACCCTGCTGCCGACCCTGTCCCTGTCGCGGTCGTACCGTGCCGGCGGCGAGGACCTCGCCGAGCTCGTGAACCGTCGCTTCTACGGCGGCAAGATCGAGTCCCTGCCCTGGGCCGGCTCGTTCCTCGGCCACGGGTCGATCGCGCTCGACTACGTCAGCGACGGCAAGGCCGTGCCCGACCCCGAGTCCGGTGCCGTCGAGAGCGTCGACGCCGAGGTGGACCGCGTGGTCCGGCTCGTCATCGACCACGCCCGCACCCGTCCGACCGAGTCGCTCATGGTCATCACCGCGTCGGCGAAGCACGCCGTGCGGGTCGAGCAGGCCGTGCTGACCGCCGCCCAGGGGCACAAGGACCTCACCGAGTTCGTCATCGGCGACCGCGCCGAGCCGTTCATCGTGGCGACGCTCGAGCAGTCGGTGGCGCAGAGCCGCGACCGCGTCGTGTTCTCCATCGGCTACGGCCGCACCCCGCACGGCCGCGTGCTGCGCGACTTCGGTCCGCTCGGCAAGCCCGGTGGCGAGCGGCTGCTGGCGGTCGCGATGACCCGGGCCCGTCGTTCGATGGTCATCGTCACGTGCTTCCAGCCCTCGGACATCGAGGCCGAGCGCATGGGCCACGGCACCGTCGCCCTCGCCGAGATCCTGGCCGAGGTCCGCGCCCGTACCACCGCCGAGTACGTGCCGGACGACTCCGACCCGCTGCTCGTCGACCTGGCCCGGCGCCTCGAGATGCGCGGCATCCCGGTCGCGCTCGGCCACCGCGGCAAGCTCGGCCTCGTCGCCGCGCACGGTGGGGTGTGCGTCACGATCGAGACCGATGCGTCGCTGGTGAAGGGGTCGCTGCGCGAGTCCCTGCGCCTGCGTCCCGAGGTGCTCCGTCGACTCGGTTGGCACTACGTCCGCGTGCACGCGTTCCAGCTGTTCTCCGACCCGGACCGCGTGGCCGACACCGTCGCCGCCGTGCTCGGTGTCGACCGCGGCGCGACGCAGGAGATCTCGATCCCCCCGATCCCCGCACGCCGATGAGCCGCCGGGCCTCGCGGCCCGCCGGTCCGGTGACGCCGGAGACGGACCAGCTGGTGGGCACGTGGACGCGGGCCGACGACGTGTCGTCAGCCGCGCCTCCCGTCCGCCCCGCCGCTGACGGAGGCGAGACGGCGGACCAGCCGGGAGGCCCGGTGCGGCGCCGCAGACGCGTCACCACCCAGCCGGTGGACGGCTACGACCCGGCGCCGCCGCCGGAACCGGCCCGGCACCGCGACGGCGAGAACGACGACCAGCTCCGGCGCGACGTCCCCCCGCACTGGTAACCGGTAGCCTGGCCCGTGATGACTGACACCGCGCGGCAGCGCCCCGACTGGCAGACCTGGCCGAACCTGATCACGCTGTTCCGCCTCGTGCTGATCCCGGTGTTCATCGGCCTCGTCGTCGCCGGCCACCCGGGGTGGGCGCTCGTCGCCCTCGTCGTGATCGGCGTGAGCGACTGGGCGGACGGCTTCATCGCCCGGAAGTTCGACCAGGGCTCGAAGCTCGGCAAGGCCATCGACCCCGTCGCCGACCGCCTGGCGATCATCGCGATCGTGCTGTCCCTGGTGCTCGTCGGCCTGCTGCCCTGGTGGGTGGTGGCCGTCGTCGTGCTCGTCGACCTGGTGCTCGTCGTCCTGTCGAGTGTGCTGTTCCACGGCAACCCGGACCTCGACGTCACGTGGACGGGCAAGATCCGCTCGGCCCTGCTGTTCGTCGGGCTGCCGGTGCTGCTGTTCTCCGCGGTGCACACCGTCGACGAGAACGCGCCGTGGGTCCGGGTCGTGGCCCTGGTGTTCGTGTACCTCGGCACCGCGGGGCACGTGCTCGCCGGCGCCCAGTACGCCGTCGCGATGTTCGCGAAGCGCCGCGCGGTCCCCGCCGCCTGACGCAGGCCCGCCCGCTCGCGACGCAAAACACCGGTGTTCCCACTGCGCACCGCGGTTTGCGGGTGTGCAGAGCGCGAACACCGGTGTCTTGCGGCGGGTCCCGGAGCTAGAGCTTCGTCGAGCCGCCGATGCCGGGCCCCTCGGGAGCGTTCGACGGGGCGATGTGCGCCCCCGTGCTCCCGGCGCCGCCGTTCTGCGGGCGGAGCAGGTCGCGGATCTCGAGCAGCACCTCGACGTCGGTCGGGGGGACGTCCTGCGGGGTCTGCTGCTCGTCGTTCTTGACGCGCTCGAACGCGGCCTTCTTCAGGTGGTTGACCGGCACCACGAGCGCGAAGTACACGACCGCGGCGACGATGACGAAGTTGATGACGGCACCGATGATCGCGCCGAACATGAGCTTCGCGTCACCGCCGGAGATCGTCGGGATGTGCACGATGAGTGCCTTGTCCAGGCTCGAGGCGTTGAACACGGCACCGATGAGCGGGTTGATCAGGGCGTTGACGATCGTGGTGACGATCGCGGTGAACGCCGCACCGATGACGACTGCGACGGCCAGGTCGATGACGTTGCCGCGGAGCAGGAACTCCTTGAAGCCCTTCATGCGAGGGTCTCCTTCCGGGTCGAGGACGGCCGCCGAGTGGCGACCGGCCCAACCTATCCGGGGAGCGCAGTCCTCGTCAGGACGCGGGCTTCGACGTGCTGGGCTTCGACTCGGCCTTCTTGGTCGGCTCGGACTTCTTCGGCTCGGACTTCGCGGAGGTGCTCGACGACCCTTCGGACTTCGGGGCCGGGCGGGAGTCGGTGCGGTAGAAGCCGCCGCCGTTGAAGGTCACGCCGACGGGGGAGAACACCTTGCGGAGGACACCGCCGCACACCGGGCACTCGGTCAGGGTGGCGTCGGAGAACGACTGCTTGATGTCGAACGCGTTGTCGCACTCGGTGCAACGGTACGAGTAGGTGGGCACGTCAGCTCCGGAACGTGATGATGCGCGACGGCGTGATGATGCCGTCGACGGGTTCGTCGTGGGGTTCGCGCGGGACCTCGTCGAGGTACTCCGCGTCGAAGATCACAGCATAGACGGGCGGGCGGTTCGCCATGGACCCGAGGGTCTTGTCGTAGTAGCCGCGCCCCCAGCCCATGCGGACGCCGTCGTGTCCGACCGCCGCCGCCGGGGCCAGGATCGCGTCGACGTCGTTGATCGCGAGCGGGGAGAGGACCTCGCCGACGACCTCCGGCAGGCCGAGCAGGCTCTCGGTCTCGCTCTCGCCGTCGCCGACGGCCCAGTCGAGCAGGCCGTCCTCGCGGGTGACCGGCAGCAGCACACGGATGCCCTGCTCGAGGGCCCAGTTCAGGAACGGCCGGACGTTCGGCTCGTCCGGTGCGGAGAGGTAGAGGGCGATGGACGTCACCTGGCGCTCCTCGACGAAGCGCTGCAGGGTCGCGGTCAGGGTCTCGGTGTCCGCGTCGCGTTCGGTCGTGGTCCGGGTGCGCCGCCGCTGCCGGAGTTCGGCTCGCAGGGCGCGCTTCTCGTTCCCGAGATCGGCGATCATGCCGAGGAGTCTACCGAGCGCTCCCGTTGCGGCTTCCCGCCGGGAACCCGCGTCGATGTCGTGTCCCCAGTAGCGACGACATGCCCTCGAAAGGGGGATCGGATACGGTCTGAGCATGGGCTTCCAGATTTCGAAGGCGGTGATCCCGGCCGCAGGGTTGGGTACCCGCTTCCTCCCCGCTACCAAGGCGATGCCGAAGGAGATGCTCCCCGTCGTCGACAAGCCGGCCATCCAGTACGTGGTGGAAGAGGCTGTCGGCGCAGGACTCACCGACGTGCTGATGATCACCGGGCGCAACAAGAACGCGCTCGAGAACCACTTCGACCACGTGTCGGAGCTCGAGGAGACCCTCCGCAAGAAGGGTGACCACGAGAAGCTTCAGAAGGTGAACCAGTCGACGGACCTCGCCGACATGCACTACGTGCGGCAGGGTGACCCGCTCGGCCTCGGCCACGCGGTGCTCCGCGCGAAGATGCACGTCGGCCGCGAGCCGTTCGCCGTGCTCCTCGGTGACGACATCATCGACGCCCGTGACCCGCTGCTGCAGCGCATGATCGAGGTCCAGGGCGAGAAGAACGCGACCATCGTCGCCCTGCTCGAGGTGCCCGAGTCGCAGACCCACCTGTACGGCATCGCCACGGTCGAGCCGACCGACACCGACGACGTGGTGAAGATCACCGGGCTCGTCGAGAAGCCCCCGCAGGGCGAGGCGCCCTCGAACCTGGCCATCATCGGCCGCTACGTCATCCGCCCCGAGGTCTTCGACGTCCTCGAGAAGCAGGAGCCGGGCAAGGGCGGCGAGATCCAGCTGACCGACGCGCTCATGAAGATGGCGAGCGCCGAGGAGTGGACCGGCGGCGTGTACGGCGTCGTGTTCCGTGGACGCCGGTACGACACCGGTGACAAACTCGACTACATCAAGGCGATCGTGCAGCTCGCCTCGGACCGCGATGACCTCGGCCCCGACCTCAAGTCGTGGCTGAAGGAGTTCAACGCGGGCGAATAGTCGGCCATCCCGCTCGGGTCCGGTGATCACGGACCCGAGCGGGACACCCCGTCCCGCACCGGGGCGGGACCCCGGAGGAACCCAGCGATGACGACGATCCCGACCCTGTCCCACGGGCGGGTCACCATCCGGCCCCTCCGGCTCCGCGACACCCGTGACCTCGACGCGGCGCTCGCGACCAACCGTTCTTGGCTCCGCACGTGGGAGGCCACGAACCCCTCCGGCCACGTCTCCACCGACGTCCGGGGCAGCATCCGCGCGCTCCAGGCCAACGCCCGCGCGGGACTCGGACTCCCCTTCGCGATGGAGCTCGACGGCCGCTTCGTCGGTCAGCTCAACGTCTCCGGCATCTCGTACGGCTCGCTCGCGAGCGCGTCGATCGGATACTGGGTCGTCGAGGACGCCGCCGGCCACAACGTGACGCCGATCTCGGTCGCCCTCGCCGTCGACCACTGCTTCCGGTCGCTCGGCGTGCACCGGATCGAGATCTGCATCCGTCCGGAGAACGCACCGAGCCTGCGCGTCGTCGAGAAGCTGGGCTTCCGGTACGAGGGCCTCCGTCGCCGCTACATCCACATCAACGGGGACTGGCGCGACCACTTCTGCTTCGCGCTGGTGGCGGAAGAGGTCCGCGGGGGCGTCCTCGAGCGCTGGGTCCGGGGGCAGGTGCCTCCCGGCGTGGGAGCCGTGCCGCCCGCCGCACGCGACGAGGCCGCGATGCCGCTGGACACGACGCCCCGCATCTGACGGACCGCACCTGACGGGCCTGGAGGCGCGGCTCACCTTCGGCAGATTCCGCCCGACACGCGCAACACGCGTCCGGCAATGACGCGGCGCGGGAACCGCCGCCCCTACCGTGTTCGCATGGCAGGAATCGGCTCGTGGGGTGGCGGCATCGTCCTGCTCGTCGCGGCCGTCCTCTGGCTCGTCTACCTGATGCCGTCGTGGGCCGCCCGCCGCCAGTACCTGGCCACCGAGCGGAACGCCATCCGGCTGCAGCAGACCCTCCGGATCCTCGCGCAGACCGCCGAGCTGCCGGACGAGGTCCGCATCGAGATGAACGCGAAGTCCCTGGCGCAGGCGCAGCGCGTCGCCCGGTCCGAAGAGGCCAAGCGCACCGCCATCGTCCGTGCCCACGAAGCAGCGCGGCAGCGTGAGATCACCCGCCGGCTGGCCGAGCAAGCACCGGTCCTCGAGCGGGCGTCCGCCGTGCCCGCACTGACCGCGATGCGCATGCGCCGCTCCCGGCTCGGGGCGACCCTGCTCGGCACGCTCGGCATCGTCGTGGCCCTCGTGGTCGTCGTTGCGGCACCGTCGCTCTGGCTCATCGGTGTCGCCGGGCTCGTCGCCGCCGGTGGGTCCGCAGCGGTCCTGGCCCAGCTGCACCAGGTGGCGACGGCGCGGAAGCAGCGTCTCGCGGCCGGCGAGACGGGCGCGACCCGCGCCTCCCGGCCGGCCACCGCCTGGACGGACCCGGCCCCGCCCCTGTCGACCGAGCAACCCGCTGCGCCCGTTGCGGACCGCTCGTGGACCCCGAACCACGTGCCGAAGCCCCTCTACGTGGAGCGGCCGGCCGCTCCGGCCGCGTCGCCCGAGTCGTCCGCCGAGCTCGCCGCCCGACTGAAGGAGCGCGTCGCCGCGGCAAAGGCGGAAGCCGAGGCCGAAGCTGCGGCGATCCGCGCGGGGGAGTCCGACCCGTCGTTGGCACGGGTGTCGCGGATGCGGCCCGAGCTCGAAGAGGCCGCGGCGTCGCTGTCGGCGCACGACCAGGGGCGTCTGGCCGAGCGGCTCGGGCTGCGGGCGCCCGCGGCGCCGGCCGGCGTTGCTCCTGGTGCTCCTGCTCCCGCCGCTCCTGCTCCCGCCGCCGAGCCCGCCGGGCCGCCGAGCAAGTGGGCTGGCATGGGTGTCCTCGACGACGACGCCTACGAGCAGGCCGACCTCGACGCGATCATGCGACGGCGCCGCGCTGTCTGACCCGCGGCACGCCCGACGGCCCACCGGCGATTTCGGCTGGGCCGAACGAGGGTGCTAGTGTGGTCGAGCACTTGGGGCTATGGCGCAGTTGGTAGCGCGTCTCGTTCGCAATGAGAAGGTCAGGGGTTCGAATCCCCTTAGCTCCACCAGGTAGTCAGCACGAGAACGGCCCGGAACCGACAGGTTCCGGGCCGTTCTGTCGTTCCGAGGCTGTGCTGCGAGACACTCCTCCACAGGCCGAGCGGGGTAGATCGTTCGACACAGTTCACGGATCGGGGTGGTGTGTTGTCCAACGCATCGCCCTAGACTCCCCGTGCGCCGCAGGGGCGCCGCCGGCCCGCGGGGCCCGACCAGGGGGAGAGCATGTTCCGTATCAGTCGTCTCGTCGCGACCATCGCGACCACGGTGGTGGTGGCCGCCGGCATCGCGGTCGCCGGCCCCTCGTCGACCGCCTCGGCAGCGGTCACGCCGCTCGGCGTCGACATCTCCTGGCCGCAGTGTGGCAGCCAGGTGCCGACCGACCAGGCGTTCGGCATCGTCGGCGTCAACGGTTCCCTCGGCAACACCACGAACCCGTGCCTCGCCGAACAGCTCGACTGGGCATCGAAGTCCGTCGGGGCTTCGGCCCAGCCGAAGACCCAGCTCTACGTGCTCTTCGCCAACCCCGGTCTCAAGGCGTCGGTCTGGCCGACGTCGAACCGGTACCAGGGCACCGTCCCCACGAACCCGTTCGGCAAGTGCGTGACCAAGGGCGGGAAGAAGCAGGTCACCCTGGCGTGCTCGTTCATGTACGGATACGCCCGCGGGTACGACGACGTCCAAAGCCGCGGTGTCGCGAACCCGTCCGCCTACCGCTGGTGGCTCGACGTCGAGACGGGCCTGTCGTACCAGCGCGACACCGCGCAGAACCGCGCCGCGATGCAGGGCATGATCGTCGGGCTCAAGACCGCCGGTGTGAAGCGGATCGGCATCTACTCGACCGGCTCGCAGTGGAAGACCATCGCCGGCACGGTCAAGGCGAACAGCGCGCTGTACGGCCGCTCGAACTGGATCGCGCTCGGCAGGAGCACCGTCACCAAGGCGCGGAAGGCCTGCTCGAGCACGCCGCTGCCCGGCGGCACGATCGCCATGGTCCAGGTCGAGGTGCCCTACGGGTCCGGGACCATCGACCGCAACGTCTCGTGCACGTGATCTGACTGCGTGACCCCCTGACGGACGGGAGGCCCGGTGCCAGCTGGCACCGGGCCTCCCGTCCGTCAGCGGGTCCCGTCGGACCCGCTCCCTGTCGGAGCGTCAGCCCGCGATGCTCTCCGTCAGCACGCCGGACTGCGCGAACGTGGTGTGGATCGCGTTCGCGGCCTGCTCGAAGGCGCGGTTGCCGCGCGAGATGCCGAGTGCCCCGCCCTTGATCGCGGACTTGCCCGAGCCGCGCAGCAGTCGGGCGACCGTGCGGCCGTCCGGGGCGATCATGATCTGCACGTCCAGGCGGGTGTGGAACGTGCGGTCGTTCGCCATGCCGCCGATGAGGAGCGTCAGGCCGAGGCTGCCGCGGGTCGCACGGAGTGCCCCCTGCTCGGCGTCGTCGACGGTGTAGCCCTCGCGTGACAGCGCCTCACGCACCTGGGCACGGGCGGTCTCGGGGTCGGTGGCGACGAAGAAGTCGTGGCTCTCGGGCATGTGTGTTCCTTCCGAACGGGTCCGCTGGGACACGGAGGACGCTCGCCCCCGAAGACGATCATGCCGTGTCGGAACGACGGAGGTGTCGCTTACGCTGGTCGTGTCATGACTGCCTCGATGAACCGCCGCGCACTCCTGTCCCTCGCCGGCGTCGCCGGGATCGGGCTCGCCGTCGCGGCGTGCTCTTCCGGCAGCGACAAGGGCGGCGACTCGGGCAAGGGCTCGGGCGGCGGGCGTGGGAGCTCCGGGGGTGGGGACGCATCGTCCACCCCGACGGCGAAGCCCGTCGCGAAGGCCGTCACTCCGGCGCAGGTCCCGCTCGCCGGTGGCGTCACGATCACCGTGACGGGGACCGGACTCGCCGCCGTCAAGGGCGTCACCGTCGGCGGTGTTGCTGCGCGCGACGTCACGGCGACCGCGTCGAAGGTGACCTTCACGGCCCCGCACCAGGCGATGTACACGGCCGGTGACGCCGACGTCGCGCTCTTCACCTCGGTGATCGAGCCCACCGCGTCGGCGAACCAGTCCTCTGACGGCAACGGCAGCGCCGCGAACGACGGGCAGAGCGGCGCCACCCAGGACACCGCGACGACCACGCCGACCCCGACCGCCGCCGCGACGCCCGCTGCGGGCAGCGCGGTCGCCTCGACCACCCTGGCCTACGCCGCACTGACCGACGTCGACCGGCAGCTCGCCTACGCGATGCGGTACTGGAAGGACTACAACCTCGCCGAGTACGGCACGATGAACCCGATCGGCGGCGACTGCGCGAACTACGTCAACCAGACGCTCATCGCGCGCGGGTGGCAGCAGCGGCCGGACTGGTACAACCGGTCGGCCGGTGCCGAGCACAGTGCGACCTGGACCTACTGCCCGACGATGGACCCGTGGCTCGAGGACAATGCGGCGGAGTTCGGGCTCACCCGGCGTTCGTCGGACGAGCGCGACAAGGTCAAGGTCGGCGACATCGTGTTCTTCGACTGGAACGCCAACGGCTCACCGGACCACACCACCATCGTGTCCGAGGTCTTCACCGAGCCCGACGGCACCATCCGCATCAAGTCGGCGAGCCACAACCAGGACGGGCCGTACCGCGACCTCGACGAGATGATCACGGTGCAGCACCCCGGCGGATCGGCCTGGTTCCACACCTTCGACGCGTAGCGCCCGTCGCGCCCGCAAGACACCGGTGTTCGCACGTCGCACCGCGGTCTGCGCGTGTTCAACCGGCGAACACCGGTGTCTTGCAGACCAGCCCGCGCCGCGCCCCGCCGCTCACGGGTAGCCGAGGAACCACAGCAGCACGATCGCGACCGGCTGCAGGCACACGCCGACGACCAGCCACGTGACCGCCCGGCGCCGTGTCCCGACGAACACGTCCGACCCGAGCAACGGCGCCATCGGCATGAGCAATCGTGGCAACGACTGCTGCGGCAGGAACACCGCCACCAGGTACAGCGCGTACGACGCCGTGAACGCGAGGACGTCGGCGCCCAAGGCCCGCGTGTTCCTGCGCGAGAAGAACCACACCGCCCCGCCGAGCACCACCACGACGAGCACGATGCCGAGCGGCCCGAGCCACGTCGACGCCATCGTGAACCACGGCGTCAGCGGCGCGAAGTGCTGTCGGCCGACGAACCCCACCCACCACGACAGCTCCGTGTCCAGGTACGCGTTCGGTCGGCCGGTGACGGCCGTCGCGATCACGGGCCACGCCAGACCCGCGGCCGCGACGACGAGTCCGGACACGACGATCACGGCACGGTCGCGCCACGGGAACACCTCGGCAGCCTGCCCAGACCGGCGCGCTCCGACCCACCGAACGACCAGGTGCACGGCCAGTGCCAGCGCCAACGCGAGGACCCCCGGCTTCGTGAACGCCGCCACGACACCGAGCGGCGCGATCAGCCAGTACCGTCGCCGGACGAGGGCGAGCAGCGCGCCGAACAGCAGCACGAGCAGCAGGCTCTCGGCGTAGGCGACCTGCAGCAGGAACCCCGTCGGCGCGAACGCGAACAGGGCGGTCGCCCAACGAGCCCGGTGCGAGCAGCCGACGGCGACCACCAGCCGGTACAGCAGCACGCAGGCCCCGGCCCCGGCGATCAACGCCACCACGACCCCGGCGACCCAGAACGACGCGCCGGTCAGCGTCATCACGACCCGCACGACCGCGGGGAACACCGGCAGGAACGCCCAGGCATTCGGCAGCACGTGGCCGGTCTCGTCGACCGGCAGCGTGGTGGGGTACCCGTGCTCGGCGATGATCCGGTAGAACGACGCGTCCCACGAGCCCGAGAACGTGAAGAAGGACGGGTCCTGCCGGTGTGACGCGAACGGCCAGTCGCTCACCGTCGCCAGCACGTACATCGTCGCCAGCAGCACGGTGCTGACCACCCGCGAGGCGCCCCAGATCAACAGCGGCGCCGTCCACGCGCTGTGCCGTCCGGTCAGCAGGCTCCGGAACCCCCGCCTGGAGGCTCGGCTCGCTTCCGCCACGCTCGTCACCCGCCGATCCTCCCAGACCACAGGCCGTGCCTCGCATCGCGGGCCACCTCCCGCCCGTCGCGAGCCGACCCGTGTGCTTCGAGAGCAGCAATGGTCGGATCCGTCTCACGGACCCGACCATTCCTGCTCACGAAGTGCGGGCCTCCCGGCTAGCGCCCCGTGACCGCGCGACGGATCTGCTCGATCGGCACCTTCGGCGACCGGTCCGCGTTGAGCAGGCCGTTCGTCTCCTGCATGGTGTCGGTGAGTTGCGTGTAGCAGGACCCGGCGAGGAACGAGCTCGCACGGATCGCGTCGTACAGCGCGGTGATGCGGGTGACCCAGTCGTCGCCGTCACTGGCCGAGGTGTAGCCCCAGCCGTCCTCGCGCTGGACGCCCGGCTGGTAGTTCACACCGCCGAACTCGGTGAGCATGACCGGCTGGCCGAGGTCCTCGGCACCCCCGACCAGGATGCGGCGGTCCGCCGGGCCGATCCCCCCGAGCAGCCGGGTCCGTGCGGTGTCGTCCGCGTAGGTGGCTGCGAGCCGCGGGCCGTTGCCCTCGTAGTCGTGGATCGTGACGATGTCGGAGTTCGTGTGCTCCCACCCGTCGTTCGAGATCACCGGCCGCGTCGGGTCCAGCGCCCGCGTGACGTCGGCGAGGGCCCGGGCGTAGGCCTGCTGCGCCGGGTCGGTGGCGATGTGCTGCACGCCCCAGCTCTCGTTGGCGGGGACCCAGGTGACGATCGAGGGGTGCGAGGCATCGCGTTCGACGGCGTCCATCCACTCGCGCATCAGACGCTGCACGGCTCGCGGCGAGAACGCGTAAGCCCCGGGAGCCTCGCCCCAGACGAGCAGCCCGAGGCGGTCCGCCCAGTACAGGAACCGCGGGTCCTCGATCTTCTGGTGGTTGCGGGCCGCGTTGAACCCGAGCTCCTTGATGAGTTCGACCTCGCGGCGCAGGGCCTGGCGTGACGGGGCTGCGATGTGCGACTCGGGCCAGTAGCCCTGGTTCAGGACGCTGCGGACGGGGTGGCGTCGGCCGTTGAGCAGGAACGCGCCGCCGTCCACCCCGACGGTCCGGAGCCCGAAGTAGCTCGCGACCGCGTCGATCGGGTCCGCGTCGGGTGCCGTGTCGCTGTCCGCACGGGGCAGCAGCGTGACCGTGGCGTCGATCAGCCGCGGCGCGTCGGGGGTCCAGTGCAGCTCGTCCTCGGCCTGCCCGTTGGTCTGCCGGGCGATCGGCACGACCACGTCGAACTCGTCCCCGGTCGCGCCGAGCGTGGCCTCGACCGTCGCGAGGTGTTCGTCGCGGTCGTCCCAGCGGGCGTCGACGCGCACGCGCTCGCCGCCGGTTCGGTGTCCGCCGAGCCGGACGGTCAGGCGCATGGTCGCGTGGTCGACGTTCGTCCAGCGCAGGGACTCGATCGAGGCGGTCGGCACGGCCTCGAGCCAGACCGTCTGCCAGATCCCGGTGGTGCGGCGGTACCAGATGGCGTGGGCGTCCTCGTGCCAGTCCTGCTTGCCGCGCGGCTGGGTGAGGTCGTGCGGGTCGTCCTCGGCACGGACCACCAGCGTGTGGACGGCCTCGGGGTCGGTGGCCAGTGCCTCGGTGACGTCGAAGGAGAACGGGGTGTGGCCGCCCTCGTGCGCGCCGACGAACTGCCCGTCGATCCAGACCCGGGCGCGGTGGTCGACGGCGCCGAAGTGGAGGACGATCCGGGGTGCGCCGTCGCCGAACCCGGCGGCGTCGAGCTCGGAGCGGGTGATCGCGCGGGAGTACCAGACCACGGGGTGGAAGCCGGGCTCGTCGATGCCCGAGGCGGGTGACTCCGGCGGGAACGGGACGACGATGTCGCGGGCGTCCGGGAACCCGGTGCGCCAGGCCTCGTCGTCACCGTCGTTCCGGAACGACCACGTGCCGTCGAGGTCCGCCCACGCGGTGCGGAGCATCTGCGGCCGGGGGTACGTGCCGTCCTGCCGCGATGCGAGGGGGAGGCCGGGGGCGGAAGCGGAGTCAGGTGCGGCCACGGTGCCGTCGAGCGTGCTCATGGCTCCATGCTCCCGTGCTGGTACATCGTTGTAAAGAGGGCCGCGCGATCGCGAGCACTCCGTTCAGGAACCAGTCCCGTTCAACATCAGAGCCGCGCGAGCACCCTCCACGACCGCTGGATGCCCTGTCCGAGGGCGGCGTGCTCGGCCGTCGCCAGCGCTCCGTACCCGAACGTGTCCACGCCGTCCTGCGCCGCCACCGCAGCCGACCGTCGGTACGCGTCGGCGGCGTGTGCGGCGTCGAGCGTCTCGCCCAGCGTCTCCTGGACCCGCCGCAGCCGACCGAGCCGGCGCTTCCCGACGTCGGGCAGGTCGCCCGCGGCCTGCAACGCGTACCGCAACCGGCGAGCGGCCTTCCGGATCTCGTGCAGGGTCTCGAGGTCGTCGTCGGCATCACCCAGCTGCCGACCGACCCGTGCCCGTTCGTGCCGGATCCGCCTCGTGGTGAACACCGTCGCGTCCTCGTCACCGTGCGGCCCGGCCGGGGCCCGCAGCAGCAGGTCGTCGAGGGCGTCGAGGGTCCGGAACCACGCCTCGGAGTCCAGGGCGCGCCGGAGTTCCGCCGCAGTGGTGCTGCGGCGTTCGGCGGTCTCCGAGTCGACGCGGTGCAGGGTCTCGGCGTCGACGTAGCCGGCGGGTGCCCGTGCCGCCGAACGGGGCAGCCCCGCGTGCAGCACCTCGGCGTCGCGTGCCGTCCCCGCCGTCCGGCCGATCTCGGCGAGGGACGCCCGCAGGGATTCGGTCGCCTGGCGGTCGAGTGCACCCCGGAACGCGGCGAGCACGCTCCGCAGGCGGCGCACCACCTTCCGCAGGTCGTGGACGGCCTCGTGCTCGTCGATCCGGACCCGGGGCTCCACTGCGACGAGGTCGTTCCGCAGCGCGTCGAGCACCCGCAGCACGAACCCGGCCGCCGTGTCCGACCGGGGACGCTTCGCTCGACCACCGCGTCGTTCCGGGGCGGGCTCGGGCCCGCGGGGGAGCGCGACCGATGGGACGTCCACCGGGTCGGTCGCCGCATCGTGCAGCGCTCGTTCGGCCGCTCGTGCTGTGGCGCTTTCGCGGCCGTCGACCGTCAGGGCCCACCACCGGGCCGACCGCAGGACGGTGGTGTCCGGGTCGCCGTCGTCCACGCGGACGTCCGCGATCTCGGCCCGGACCCGTCCGTCCCCGCCACGGAGCGTCACGAGGCTCGTGGTGGTGTCCCGGACCAGGACCGTCCGGAGCGCACGGCCACGCAGGAACACCTCGACGGCCACCCGCGGGGGAGTGTCGGGCTCGCCCGCCAGAGGTTCCGGACCGTCCGAGTCCGGGCCCCGGTCGATGCTCCAGGTGCCGTCGGACGACCGTGTGAGCACGACCCCCTC
This sequence comes from Curtobacterium aurantiacum, assembly GCF_018598555.1. GTDB lineage: Bacteria > Actinomycetota > Actinomycetes > Actinomycetales > Microbacteriaceae > Curtobacterium > Curtobacterium aurantiacum. The sequence goes on along the minus strand of NZ_JAHEWN010000007.1, from coordinate 19,122 downwards.
GGCCGCGAGCACCCGGTCCTCGGCGTCCCACACCGTCTCGCGCACCGTCACGGGTCCGTACCGACGCACATCGGCGGCGAAGGGCTCGAGCGCGGGGAGCCGGCGGTCGTCGAGGACCCGCCAGGTCCGGCGGGGGTCGATGAGCACGGGGTCGGTGAGCTCGGGGTCGGCGGCGAGAGGAGGAGCGGCATCGGAGCGAGGCATGCCGCAAGTGTCGTCCGATGCGCCCGTGTCGGAACGGGGGGAGCGGCGTCCTGTGGACCCCGCGCTCCGCAGCGCGTCCTGTGGAGGACTCGGCACCTCGACAGCCCCCGGCGCGTAGGTTCCGCTGCATGAGCGACGGAGCACGCAGCGCCCCCGACACCACCGCCCCCGACACCACCGCCGACACCACCGCCGACACCGGTCAGCCGAGCGACCGCGACCTCGAGTCCTGGATCGCCGACCGCCGGTGGTACGCCTCGAAGGGGTCCGTGCCACGCCTCCGCACCATCTCGACCGACGACGGGACCCGCCTGGTGCTCGACGACGCCCCCGCGGTGCCCGTGCTCTACCAGTCACCGACCACGAGCGGCCCCGACGGCACGGTCGTCGACGCCACCACCGATCTCGCATGGGTCTCGGCGCTCGCCGCACGCATCGACGCGGCACCCGACAGTCTCACCCCGATCGGCCGGGTCACCGCAGCCCGCGTCCTCACGGGTGAGCAGTCCAACACCTCGGTCATCTGCGACACCGAGTCCGGCGACCGCGTCATCATCAAGGTCTTCCGCGTGCTGCACCACGGCGACAACCCGGACGTGACCACGCAGCTCGCCCTCACCGCAGCGGGCAGTGCGCGCGTGCCACGGGTCTACGGCGCCCTCCGTGCCGACTGGCCCGACGTCGGACGCCCCGACGGCACGGCGACCGGACACCTCGCCTTCGCCCAGGAGTTCCTGCCCGGACTCGACGACGCCTGGCGCGTCGCACTGCAGGAGGCGCAGGCAGGCACGCCGTTCGGCGACCGGGCCGAGCGACTCGGCACCGCGCTCGCCGAGGTGCACCGGACCCTCGCCCGAGCCCTGCCGACCGAGCCGGCCGACGCGGGACGACGCGACACGGCCGTCGCGACGATGCACGCCCGCCTCGACACCGCGGCCCGCGAGGCACCCGCCGTCGCCGACCACGCCGACGCCATCCGCGCGGTCTACGCCCGTGCCGCCGACGCGACCTGGCCGGACCTGCAGCGCATCCACGGCGACCTGCACCTCGGGCAGGTCCTGTCGGCCCCGGAGCCCCGCGGCTGGGTCTTCCTCGACTTCGAGGGCGAACCCCTCCGCCCGCTCGACGAACGCTCGTTGCCCGACGTCACCCTGCGCGACGTCGCGGGCATGCTCCGCTCCTTCGACTACGTCGCCGGTGCCCTGGCGCACGACGCCGAACCGGTCGACGCAGCAGCCTGGGCGGAGAAGGCACGCCGACGGTTCCTCGACGGATACCAGCGTGGGACCGGCGCGGACCTCGCCGCCCACAGCGCACTCCTCGACGCCTTCGAGCTCGACAAGGCGGTCTACGAGGTCGTCTACGAGACCCGCAACCGACCCGACTGGGTCGGCATCCCGCTCGCGGCCGTCGCGCGCCTGGTCGGCCGCAGCGGGTCCTGAACGCGGCCCACCGACGGACGGGAGGCACGGTGCCAGCTGGCACCGTGCCTCCCGTCCGTCATCGGGTGACGTCGTCTAGTTGACGGGGCCCGTGTACTTCTCGCCCGGCCCGGCGCCGATGGCGTCGGGGATCGCCGACGCCTCGCGGAAGGCGAGCTGCAGCGACCGCAGCCCGTCGCGGAGCGGACGGGCGTGGTGGTCGCCGATCTCGGTCGCGGCGGCGGTGACCAGGCCGGCCAGTGCGGTGATGAGCTTCCGCGCCTCGTCCAGGTCGGTCTGCTCCTGCGGGTCGTCGGCCAGGCCGACCTTCACGGCCGCGGCACTGAGCAGGTGCACCGCAACGGTGTTGATGAGTTCGACCGCCGGCACCTCCGCGATGTCCCTGGCGGCGTCGATGCCGGTGTCGTCGATCGGGGTGTCGCTCACGGTGCTCCTCTGCTAGGCTTGCTCGCGGCAGATGCTGTCCGTGTGCCGTCAGTTCCCTTGACGTCGGTTCTCCTGACGTCACGATCCCTGACAACACCCGGACGGTGTCACGAAAGAGGAGTCTCTCCCACCCGCGGCCGCGTTCCACCAGGCTACCGGGTCACCACCGCTCCGCGAGTGCACGTGTTGCACTCGTCGGTCGGATCCCACGGGTCCGACGCAGGGCGGCTGCCGAACGGGTCGACATCCCGTGCGTCAGATCTCCTCTCTCGTGCTGTCGTCCAGGGCAAACGTCCCGGACGGCCACCACCTGATTGAAGGAGCTCCGCATCACCGATCCCCGTACCAACGACCGAATCCGCGTTCCCGAAGTCCGACTCGTCGGTCCCCAGGGTGAGCAGGTCGGCGTCGTCCCGATCGCCATGGCTCTGCGTCTCGCGCAGGAAGCCGAACTGGATCTGGTCGAGGTCGCGCCGAACTCGAAGCCGCCCGTGGCCAAGATCATGGACTACGGCAAGTTCAAGTACGAGGCCGCTCAGAAGGCCAAGGAAGCCCGTCGTAACCAGGTGAACACGGACCTGAAAGAGGTCCGTTTCCGCCTGAAGATCGACGTGCACGACTACGAGACGAAGCGCAAGCGCGCCGAGGGGTTCCTCCTCGGCGGCGACAAGGTGAAGGCGATGATCCTCTTCCGTGGCCGCGAGCAGTCGCGTCCGGAGCAGGGTGTCCGTCTCCTCCAGAAGTTCGCGGAGGAGATCGCCGAGTTCGGTGTCGTCGAGTCGCGTCCGACCCAGGACGGCCGCAACATGACGATGATCATCGCCCCGCTCAAGAACAAGTCCGACGTCAAGGGCGAGCAGAACGCCAAGCGTGCTGCGCAGAAGGCCGAGCGTCGTGCCACCGAGCACGCCGCGAAGGGCAAGGACGAGGCCGAGGCCGGTTCCACGTCCGAGGCAGCCGCGGAATCCACGGACGCCGCGGCCGAATAGGTCCCCGGACCGACCCCGCAACGACGCGGCCCCCCATCCATCCCACGGAAAGGCACCACCATGCCCAAGCAGAAGACCCACTCCGGGTCGAAGAAGCGCTTCAAGGTCACCGGTACCGGCAAGATCATGAAGCAGCAGGCCGGTATGCGTCACAACCTCGAGGTCAAGAGCTCCAAGCGCAAGGCCCGCCTGAACGAGGACCAGGTCCTCTCCAAGGGTGACGCGAAGAACGTCAAGAAGCTCCTCGGCCACTGAGCCCCGCAGATCGTAAAGGAATAGTGCAATGGCACGAGTAAAGAGAGCGGTCAACGCCGCCAAGAAGCGCCGCGTCATCCTCGAACGCGCCGAGGGCTACCGCGGCCAGCGTTCGCGCCTGTACCGCAAGGCCAAGGAGCAGGTCACCCACTCCCTCGTCTACGCGTACCGCGACCGTCACGCGAAGAAGGGCGAGTTCCGTCGCCTCTGGATCCAGCGCATCAACGCTGCGTCCCGTGCGAACGGCCTGACCTACAACCGCCTCATCCAGGGTCTGAACCTGGCCGGCGTCGAGGTCGACCGTCGCATCCTCGCCGACCTCGCGGTGAACAACCCCGAGACCTTCACCGCGCTCGTCGAGACCGCGAAGAAGGCCCTCCCGGCCGACACCTCGGCCCCGAAGGCTGCGTAGTCAGTTCTTCTGCTCGCGAAACCCCCGCCGCACGGCGGGGGTTTCGTCGTTCCTAGACTTGGGTCGTGAGCGATCTCCTCGAGAACCCCCGTGCCGGACGCGTGAAGGCCGTTGCGGCCCTGGCCAAGAAGGACGTCCGGGCCGAGACCGGTCTGTTCCTGCTGGAAGGACCCCAGGCGGTCCGTGAAGCGCTGGAGTATGCGCCGGAGCTCCTGCGCGAGCTGTACGTGACCCCGACCGCCGCGTCCCGCTACGGCCTGGACGACGCGCCGGTGGACACGTGGTTCGTCACGGAGCAGGTGCTCGACGCGATGGCCGACACGGTCACCCCGCAGGGCGTGGTCGCGGTGTGCCAGCAGTTCCCGACGTCGGTGAAGGACGTCTTCCCCGACCGTGCTGCGGCTGCCGCCGACCTGGAGGCCCGTGATGCGTCCGACGAGCAGGCCGCGTTGCCGGGACTGGTCGCCATCCTCGAAGAGGTGCGGGACCCGGGGAACGCCGGCACGATCATCCGTGCCGCCGACGCGGCCGGCGCCGACGCGGTGGTGCTGACCGGACGCTCGGTCGACCCGTACAACCCGAAGGTCGTCCGGTCGACGACCGGGTCCCTGTTCCACGTCCCGGTGTCCGTCGGAGTGACCCTGGCGGACACGATCGAGCGAGCGAAGGCCGTCGGCTACACGGTGCTCGCGGCCGACGTCTCCGGCGACGACCTGCCCGTGGTCCGCGCCGAGGGGATGCTCGACGGCCCGACCGCGTGGGTCTTCGGCAATGAGGCTCGCGGCCTCACCGCCGACGACCTGGCGCTCGTCGACCGCGCCGTGAAGGTACCGATCTACGGGCAGGCGGAGTCGATGAACCTCGCCACGGCCGCGTCGGTGTGCCTCTACGAGTCGGCGTTCGCACTCCGGAGCTGACGCTCCTCAACAGACCGGCCGTCGGCGTCGGCCATCCACCGTCTGCTCGGTGCAGGTGGGTGGTATCCCGACGGCCGGTAGGCTTGGGTCTCGTGTCAGAACCTCTCGAGATCAGCGAATCGGCCGTCGCCGACGCGGTGGACGCGGCCCTCGCCGCCGTCCGCTCCACGACGACGGTCGCCGAACTGAAGCAGGCCAGGGCCGAGCACACCGGTGAGCAGTCACCGTTGGCGCGGATGAACGCATCGATGCGCAGTGTGCCGCCGGAGCAGAAGGCCGCGGCCGGCAAGCTCGTCGGTCAGGCCCGTGGGCGGGTGAACGCGGCGATCGCCGAGCAGGAATCCGCCCTCGCGGTGGCCGAGGAGCGCGCACGGCTCGACGCCGAGCGCGTCGACGTCACCGCGTTGCCGGTCCACCGACCCACCGGCTCCCGCCACCCGCTCTCGCTGCTGAACGAAGCCGTCGCCGACATCTTCGTCGGCATGGGGTGGGAAGTGGCGGAAGGCCCGGAGCTCGAGCACGAGTGGTTCAACTTCGACGCGCTGAACTTCGACCAGGACCACCCGGCCCGGGCGATGGCCGACACGATCTTCGTCGAGCCCGTCGACCGGCACCTGGTCATGCGCACCCACACCTCGCCGGTGCAGGTGCGGTCGCTGCTCGCGCGTGACCTCCCGCTCTACGTCATCGCGCCAGGACGCGTCTACCGCGCCGACGAGCTGGACGCCACGCACCTGCCGGTCTTCACCCAGGTCGAGGGCATCGCGATCGACAAGGGTCTGACGATGGCGCACCTCCGTGGCACGCTCGAGCACTTCGCCCGGCAGATGTTCGGCGCCGAAGCGCAGATCCGGCTCCGCCCGAACTACTTCCCGTTCACCGAGCCCAGTGCCGAGATGGACGTCTGGCAGCCGAACGCCAAGGGTGGCGCGCGGTGGGTCGAGTGGGGTGGCTGCGGCATGGTGAACCCCAACGTCCTGCGTGCCGCCGGCATCGACCCGGACGAGTACCAGGGCTTCGCGTTCGGCATGGGCATCGAGCGGACACTGCAGTTCCGCAACGGCCTGAACGACATGCGTGACTTCCTCGAGGGCGACCTCCGCTTCTCGCAGCAGTTCGGAACGGTGGTCTGATGCGCGTCCCACTCCGTTGGCTCGGTGAGTCCGTCGACCTCCCCGAGGACGTCACCCTCGAGCACGTCCACGCGGCGCTCGTGTCGGTCGGCTTCGAGGAAGAGGACGTCCACACCTTCGACCTGACCGGACCCGTCGTGGTCGGCCGGGTGCTCGAGCGCGTCCCCGAGCCGCAGAAGAACGGCAAGACCATCAACTGGTGCCAGGTGGACGTCGGCGAAGCCGAGCCCCGCGGCATCGTCTGCGGCGCGCACAACTTCGACGTCGGCGACCTCGTCGTCGTCACGCTGCCCGGCGCCGTCCTGCCCGGGCCGTTCCCGATCGCCGCCCGCAAGACCTACGGCCACGTGTCCGACGGCATGATCGCCTCGGCCCGCGAGCTCGGGTTGGGCGACGAGCACGACGGCATCCTGCGCTTCGCCGACCTCGGCATGGAGCCCACCGTCGGTGCCGACGCGATCGCACTCCTCGGCCTCGACGACGCCGCGGTCGAGATCAACGTCACGCCGGACCGGGGCTACGTGCTGAGCATGCGCGGGGTCGCTCGCGAGTACGCGCACGCCACCGGTGCGAGCTTCCACGACCCGGTCGACCGCGTCGCACCGCGCTCAGCCGAGGGCTTCCGCGTCACGATCGACGACCAGGCCCCGATCCGCGGTCGTGTGGGCGCGAGCACGTTCGTCACGCGCGTCGTCCGTGGCATCGATCCGGCCGCGAAGACACCGTCTTGGATGGTGTCGCGCCTCGCCCTCGCCGGCGTGCGCTCCATCTCGCTCCCGGTCGACATCACGAACTACGTCATGTTCGAGCTCGGCCAGCCGCTGCACGGCTACGACCTGCAGACGATCGCGGGTGGTCTCGGTGTGCGTCGGGCGACCGCCGGAGAGGCGCTCGAGACCCTCGACGGCGCCGTCCGGAAGCTCGACCCCGAAGACCTCGTCATCACCGACGACGACGGGCCGGTCGGCCTCGCCGGCGTCATGGGCGGAGCCCGCACCGAGATCTCGGCGGGCACGACGGACGTCCTGATCGAGGCCGCCGGGTTCGACCAGGTCTCCATCGCCCGCACCGCACGCCGCCACAAGCTGCCGAGCGAGGCGTCCCGCCGCTTCGAACGCGGTGTCGACCCGCTCGTGGCAGAGGCCGCGGCGAACCGCGCGGTCGAGCTCCTCGTCGAGCTCGCCGGCGGCACCGCTGACCCCCTCGGGTCGACGCTGGTCGACGGCCAGCCGCGGGCGACCGTGACGATGCGGCTCACCCGCCCGGCCGAGCTCGTCGGCGTCGACTACACCGACGCCGAGGTCATCGAGACCCTCCGCGCGATCGGCGCCACGGTCCAGGTGGACGGCGACCAGCTCGCGGTCACCCCGCCCACCTGGCGTCCCGACCTGACCGACGACACCACCCTCGTCGAAGAGGTCGCGCGCATCGTCGGCTACGACCGGATCCCGAGCGTCCTGCCCGTCGCCCCGCCCGGTCGCGGTCTCACCCGACACCAGCAGGCACGTCGTCGGGTTGCCTCGGCCCTGGCTGCCGCGGGCCTGACCGAGGTCGTCACGGCACCGTTCGTGTCGGCCGCGACGCAGGACGCCTACCCGGGGATCGACCCGCAGGGCGGCCCGAGCGTCGTGCTCGCGAACGCCCTCGACAGCGAGCAGAACCTGCTGCGCCGCAGTGGCGTCCCGGCCCTCGTCGACGCCGCACGCCGCAACGTCTCACGAGGACTCGTCGACGTCGCGCTGTACGAGACGTCCCGCGTGTTCCTGCCGGAGACGGGCGTGACGCTCGGCACCGACGGCGTCCCGGCCGGTGCCACCCGGCCCGACCGCGCGACGCTCGAGGCGCTGGACGCGTCGCTGCCCGCCCAGCCCTTCCACGTCGCCGCGCTGCTCACCGGCAACCGTGTGGTGAAGCAGCCAGGCACGGCCGCGGAGCCCTTCGGCATCGCCGACGCCGTCGACGCGGCCCGCCAGGTCGCGTGGGCCGTCGGTGTGGAGCTGACCGTCGCGCAGACGACCCACCCGTCCCTGCACCCGGGCCGCGCCGCGTCGCTGCTCGTGGACGGCTCGGTCGTGGGCGTCGCCGGTGAGCTCCTGCCCGAACTGGCCGAGGCAGCAGTCCTGCCCCGCGTGGTGGCGGTCGTCGAGCTCGACCTCGACGCGCTCGTCGCCGCGGCACCCGAGCTCGTCTCGGTCGCGCCCATCGTCTCGTACCCGGCCGCCACACAGGACCTCTCCCTCGTGGTCGACGCCGACGTGCCGGCCGGTGACGTGTTGGATGCGGTCCGCTCTGGCGCGGGAGACCTGTTGGAGTATGCTCGGCTCGTGGATGACTACCGGGGCTCCGGCGTGGACGAGGGACAGAAGTCCCTGACGTTCGCCCTGCGCTTCCGTGCCACGGACCGCACCCTGACCGCTGCCGAGGCCACCGAGGCCCGTGACGGCGCTGTCCGACGTGCCGGCGAGCGATTCGGGGCGACCCTGCGCGACTGACCCACACGGGATCAGCACCGCCCGGGGTCGCCGCCTCCGACTCTCTCGACGAACAGTCCGACCAAAGGTGGAATCCCATGTCCGTATCCGTCGCCGTGGCGGGAGCCTCCGGCTACGCGGGTGGTGAGCTCCTGCGCGTGCTCTCCGCCCACCCCGAGTTCGACGTCAGGACGGTGACGGCGTTCTCGAACGCCGGACAGCCGCTGATCGCGACGCAGCCGCACCTCCGCTCGCTGTCGCACCTGACCCTGGTCGAGACGACGGCCGAGACGCTGCGCGGGCACGACGTGGTCTTCCTGGCACTGCCGCACGGTCAGTCGGGCGCGATCACAGCGGAGCTCGGCGACGACGCCCTCGTGATCGACTGCGGCGCGGACCACCGGCTGACGGACCCGGCTGCGTGGGAGAAGTTCTACGGCGGCGACTACTTCGGTGCGTGGACCTACGGGCTGCCCGAACTCCTGCTCGCGGCGCCCACTCCCGGTTCGGCCGAGGAATGGCGTGACGTCGACGACATCGCATCCCAGGGCAAGCAGCGTTCCGCCCTGGTCGGCACGAAGCGCATCGCGGTTCCCGGCTGCAACGTCACCGCGGTGACGCTCGGTGTCCAGCCCGGCATCCAGGCGGGCCTCGTCGAGTCCGACGACCTCGTCGCGGTGCTCAGCGTCGGGCCGAGCGGTGCCGGCAAGAAGCTCAGCACCACGTACCTGGCCTCCGAGATCATGGGGTCCGCCAGTGCCTACGCCGTCGGCGGCACGCACCGGCACGTCCCCGAGATCCAGCAGAACCTGCAGGTCGCCGGTGCTTCCGACGTGACGATCTCGTTCACGCCGGTCCTCGTCCCGATGTCCAGGGGCATCCTGGCGACGACGACCGCGAAGCTCTCGCCCGGCGTCAGCGCGCGCGACGTCCGGCTGGCCTGGGAGCAGGCGTACGCCGACGAACCCTTCGTGCACCTGCTGCCCGAGGGCGAGTTCCCCCGGGTCGCGGACACGATCGGCGCGAACACCGCGCTCGTGGGCATCGCCGTCGACGAGGCCGCCGGTCGCGTCGTCGCGGTGACCGCACTCGACAACCTCGCCAAGGGCACGGCGGGCGCAGCCGTCCAGTCGGCGAACATCGCCCTCGGTCTCCCCGAGACCACGGGCCTCAGCGTGGACGGAGTCGCACCGTGACCGACGCAGGCCAGACCACCCAGACCGCCCCGGGCCTCCAGGACCTGCAGGGCGTCACCGCGGCAGCGGGTTTCCGCGCTGCCGGCGTGACCGCCGGCCTGAAGACCAGCGGCAAGCCGGACGTGGCGCTCGTCGTCAACGACGGCCCCGACGCGGCCGTCGCCGCGGTGTTCACCAGCAACCGCGCCCAGGCGCACCCCGTCATCTGGTCGCGTCAGGTCGTCGGGGACGGCGTGGCCCGTGCCGTCGTCCTGAACTCCGGCGGTGCGAACTGCTTCACCGGTCCGTTCGGCTTCCAGACCACGCACCTGACCGCCGAGGCCGTCGGAGACGCACTCGGGATCGGTGCCGGTGACGTCGTCGTCTGCTCCACCGGGCTCATCGGCGTGGGCGACCAGACCTTCCGCGACAACGTGCTCCGTGGCGTCGACCTGGCGAGCGCGGCTCTCAGCAACGACGGCGGCCCCGACGCCGCGACCGCCATCATGACGACGGACACGAAGGCGAAGCAGTCCGTCGTGACCGAGGACGGCTGGACCGTCGGCGGCATGGCCAAGGGTGCCGGGATGCTCGCGCCGGGCCTCGCCACGATGCTCGTCGTCATCACGACCGACGCGGTGCAGACGCCGGACCAGCTCGACCAGGCCCTCCGCGCTGCCACCCGGGTCACGTTCGACCGCGTCGACTCCGACGGATGCATGTCCACCAACGACACCGTCGTCCTGCTCTCCTCGGGCGCGAGCGGTGTGACGCCCGAGGTCGGTGACTTCCAGGAAGCGCTGACCGCGGTCTGCGCGGACCTGGCCCGTCAGCTGCAGCAGGACGCCGAGGGCGCGAGCCACGACATCGCGATCGAGGTCGTGCACGCCGCGACCGAGGACGACGCCGTGACCGTCGGCCGGAGCGTCGCCCGGAACAACCTGTTCAAGGCCGCCGTCTTCGGCAACGACCCGAACTGGGGCCGGGTGCTCGCGGCGATCGGCACGACCGACGCCGAGTTCGACCCGTACGCGGTCGACGTCAGCATGAACGGCGTCCGGGTCTGCCATGCCGGCGCCCCCGACCAGCCGAGCGACACCGTCGACCTGACCCCCCGTGACACCCACGTGCGCATCGACCTCGGCGTCGGCACGCACTCGGCGACGATCCTGACCAACGACCTCACGCACGACTACGTGCACGAGAACAGCGCGTACTCCAGCTGATGGCGGCGGACACGGACGGGGCAGGCACGCCCCTCACGAAGGAAGAAGAACACGAGTTCGCCGCGGTCAAGGCCGCGACGCTCATCGAGTCGCTGCCCTGGCTGAAGCGCTTCTCGGGCAAGGTCGTCGTCGTCAAGTTCGGCGGCAACGCCATGGTGAACGAGGACCTGAAGCGCGCGTTCGCCGAGGACATGGTCTACCTGCGGTACGCCGGACTGCACCCGGTCGTGGTGCACGGCGGCGGTCCGCAGATCTCCGCCGCGCTCAAGGAACAGGGCATCGAGTCCGAGTTCCGCGGCGGCTACCGCGTCACCACGACGGAGGCGATCACGGTCGTCCGTGACGTCCTGGCCGGCGAGGTCAACCGCGAGATCGTCGACTTGATGAACGAACACGGTGAGGGCCTGGCCGTCGGTGTGTTCGGCGACGGCGGCTCGCTGTTCACCGGCGAGAAGAAGGGCGTGGTCGTCGACGGGCAGGAGTACGACCTGGGGCACGTCGGGGACATCACCCACGTCGACCCGTCCGGGGTCCTCGCCGCGATCGAGGCCGGGCGCATCCCGGTGGTCTCGAGCATCGCGGTCGACGACGCCCACCCCGACCAGGCACTCAACGTGAACGCGGACGCGGCGGCCGGGGCCCTGGCGATCGCGCTCCGAGCGTCGAAGCTCATGATGCTCACCGACGTCCCCGGGCTGTACCGCAACTGGCCCGACCGTGACTCGATCGTCGACCTCATCGCGGTCGACGAACTCCGTGAACTCCTGCCGAGCCTCGAGTCGGGGATGATCCCGAAGATGACCGCGTGCCTCGACGCCGTGGTCGGCGGGGTCGGCGGGGCGACGATCATCGACGGCCGGATCCCGCACTCGATCCTGCTCGAGGTCTTCACCCTGCGGGGTGCGGGCACCGAGGTGATCCCGGACCCGAGCCGTCGCACCGAGAACCAGATGACCCACGCCGAGATCGGCCGACGCGTGGCGTCGCCGTCGATCGACAGCAGTACCGGCCAGCACGTGGCGGGTACGGACGAGAAGGGACACCAGCAGTGAGCACCGAGACGCAGACCGAGACCTGGAACGACCGGTTCGGGGCGTCGCTCATGCGATCCCTGACCCCGCCCAAGATCATGCTCGAGCGCGGCGAGGGCTGCCGCGTCTGGGACGTCGAGGGCAACGAGTACCTCGACTTCCTCGCCGGCATCGCCGTGAACTCGCTCGGCCACGCGCACCCCGCCCTGGTGGAGGCGATCGCCGACCAGGCCGCGAAGCTCGTGCACGTCTCGAACTACTTCGCCACCCCACCCCAGCTCGAGCTCGCCGAGCGCCTGAAGCGCATCACCGGTGCGGGTGACGCCGGTCGCGTGTACTTCGGCAACTCCGGCGCCGAGGCGAACGAGGCCGCGTTCAAGCTGGCCCGCCTCAACAAGGGCGCGGACGGCACGAAGACCCGGATCCTCGCGCTCAAGCAGGGCTTCCACGGCCGCACGATGGGGGCACTGGCACTCACCGGCAAGCCCGCCCTGCAGCAGGACTTCCTGCCGATGATCCCCGGCGTCGAGCACATCGACACCTCGATCGAGGCCCTCGAAGCGTCGATCGACGGCACCGTCGCCGCGCTGGTCATCGAGCCGATCAAGGGCGAGGCCGGCGTCGTCGACCTGCCCGAGGGGTTCCTGCTCGCTGCACGCCGGCTGACCGAGGAGCACGGCGCCCTGCTCGTCCTCGACGAGATCCAGACCGGTGTCGGCCGGACCGGCAACTGGTTCGCGTTCCAGGGCCACGGGATCACCCCGGACGCCATCACGGTCGCCAAGGGCATCGCCGGTGGGTTCCCGATCGGTGCCCTCGTGACGTTCGGCTGGGCGTCCGACCTCTTCTCGGCCGGTCAGCACGGTTCCACCTTCGGCGGCAACCCGCTCGGCACCCGTGTCGCGAACGCCGTGCTCGAGGAGATCGAGCGCGCCGACCTCGTCGCGGCCGCAGTGGTCAAGGGCGAGCGGATCCGTGACGGCATCCGCGCCATCGGCTCCCCGCTCGTCCAGGAAGTGCGCGGCACCGGCCTCCTCATCGGCGTCGGCCTGACCGGCCCGATCGGGCCCCTCGTCAACGCTGCCGCCCTCGAGCGCGGCCTCATCATCAACGCCCCCAACGAGTCGAGCCTGCGCATCGCGCCGCCCCTCATCGTGTCCGACGCGGAGATCGACGCGTTCCTGTCGATCCTCGCCCAGAGCCTCGTGGCCGTCGCCGCAGCGCAGGAGCCCACCGCATGACCCGCCACTTCCTCCGCGATGACGACCTCAGCCAGGTCGAGCAGTCCGCGATCCTCGACATCGCCGACCGCATGAAGGCCGACCGCTGGGCCGACAAGCCACTCGCCGGTCCGCAGAGCGTCGCGGTGATCTTCGACAAGTCGTCGACGCGCACCCGTGTGTCGTTCCACGTCGGCATCTCCGACCTCGGCGGCAGCCCGCTGATCATCTCGACGGCGAACAGCCAGCTCGGCGGCAAGGAGACCCCGTCGGACACCGCCCGCGTACTCGAGCGCATGGTGTCGGCGATCGTCTGGCGCACCTACGGCCAGGCCGGGCTCGAGGAGATGGCCGCCGGCACGACGGTGCCCGTGGTGAACGCGCTGTCCGACGACTTCCACCCCTGTCAGCTGCTCGCCGACCTGCTCACCATCCGTGAGCACCGCGGCACGCTCGCCGGACAGACCGTGGCGTTCATCGGCGACGGCGCGAGCAACATGGCGCAGTCGTACCTGCTCGCCGGTGCGACCGCGGGCATGCACGTCCGCGTCGCCGCCCCGGCCGGCTTCGTCCCCTCGCAGCAGGTCGTCACCGACGCCGAGGACCGCGCTGCGGTGACCGGTGGATCGGTCCTCGTCGTGACCGACCCGGTGGCCGCGGTCGCCGGCGCGGACGTCGTCGTCACCGACACCTGGGTGTCGATGGGCAAGGAGTCCGAGAAGCAGTCGCGCCTCGACAGCTTCGCGGGGTACCGCGTCGACGACGCGCTCATGGCGCACGCCGCTGACGACGCCGTGTTCATGCACTGCCTGCCGGCCGACCGCGGGTTCGAGGTGACCGCCGATGTCATCGACGGGCCGCGCAGCATCATCTGGGACGAGGCGGAGAACCGTCTGCACGCCCAGAAGGCGCTGCTGGCCTGGCTGCTCGCCAACGACTAGCCCACGGAAGGAACACCAGTGGCTGACCGCGTCGTCCTCGCGTACTCCGGCGGTCTCGACACCTCCGTCGGGATCGGTTGGCTGCGCGACGCCACCGGCAAGGACGTGGTCGCTCTGGTGGTCGACGTCGGCCAGGGCGGCGAGGACCTCGAGTCGGTCCGGCAACGGGCACTCGACTGCGGTGCCGTCGAGGCGCTCGTCGTCGACGCCAAGGACGAGTTCGCCGACGAGTACATCGTGCCGGCGCTCCGGGCCAACGCGCTGTACCAGAAGCGGTACCCGCTCGTCTCGGCGCTGAGCCGCCCGCTCATCGCCAAGCACCTCGCCCTCACCGCCAAGCAGCTCGGGGCTGACAGCGTTGCGCACGGCTGCACCGGCAAGGGCAACGACCAGGTGCGCTTCGAGGCCGCCGTCGCGGCGATCGCACCGGAGCTCCGCACGGTGGCGCCGGTGCGAGACCTCGCGCTCACCCGCGACCGCGCCCTCGCCTACGCGCAGGAGCACGGGCTGCCCGTCCAGCAGCCCGAGCGGTCGCTGTACTCGGTCGACCAGAACGTGTGGGGCCGCGCCGTCGAGACCGGGCTCCTCGAAGACCCCTGGAACGCCCCCGCCGAGGACCTCTACGCCACCACGCAGGACCCGGCACTCCCGCAGCCGGCGGATGAGGTCACGGTCACGTTCGAGCGCGGTGTCCCGGTCGCCCTCGACGGGCAGCGGTTCAGCGTGCTGCGCATGGTGCAGGAGCTCAACGCCGTCGCCGGCAAGCACGGCGTCGGACGCATCGACGTCGTCGAGGACCGCGTGGTCGGCATCAAGTCGCGCGAGGTCTACGAGGCGCCCGCCGCGATCGCGCTCATCGCCGCGCACGAGGAGCTCGAGAGCCTGACCCTCGAGCGCGACGTCGCCCGGTACAAGCGCGGGGTCGAGGCCGAGTGGGCCGACCTGGTCTACGACGGCCTGTGGTTCGGCGGGTTGAAGCGCAGCCTCGATGCCTTCGTCGAGCACACCCAGCAGCACGTCTCCGGTGACGTCCGACTGCGGCTGCAGGGCGGTCGTGCCACGGTCACGGGTCGTCGGTCGGAGCAGAGCCTCTACGACTTCGACCTGGCGACGTACGACACGGGCGACGCGTTCGACCAGACGGTGGCCAGGGGCTTCATCGAGCTCTGGTCCCTCCCGAGCAAGATCTCCGCCCGCCGCGACGCGGCGAACTGACCGACCGCACGGGACGACGCGGCGAACTGACCGACCGCACCACGACCACCACCAGCCCAGCACCGACGAGACGACGCAGGACGACATGACCGACGAGAAGACCGACGCCACCAACACCGGTGCCCTCTGGGGCGGCCGCTTCGCCGACGGCCCGAGTGCGGCCCTCGCCGCGCTCTCGAAGTCGACGCACTTCGACTGGCAGCTCGCTCCCTACGACATCGCGGGGTCCCGGGCGCACGCCCGAGCGCTCCACACCGCCGGCTACCTGACCGCGGACGAGCTCGAGCGCATGCTCGCCGGCCTCGACCGGCTCGAAGCAGCGCACGCCGACGGCACGCTGCAGCCGGACGAGTCCGACGAGGACGTCCACGGCGCCCTCGAACGCCTGCTCATCGCCGACCTCGGCCCGGAGCTCGGCGGCAAGCTGCGCGCCGGCCGGAGCCGGAACGACCAGATCGCCACCCTGGGCCGCATGCACATGCTCGACCACGGGCGGCGGATCGGCCGGCTCGTGATCGACCTGATCGACGCGATCACCCAGCAGGCGACCGAGCACCCGGACGCGATCATGCCCGGGCGCACGCACCTGCAGCACGCCCAGCCCGTGCTCCTCGCCCACCACCTGCTCGCGCACTCCTGGCCGCTGGTCCGCGACCTCGAGCGTCTGCGCGACTGGGCCGGCCGCGCGAGCGTCAGCCCCTACGGCGCCGGTGCGCTGGCCGGCAGTTCCCTCGGGCTCGACCCTGCCGCGATCGCCGCGGAGCTGGGCTTCGACCGCCCGGCGGACAACTCGATCGACGCCACGGCAGCACGCGACGTCGTCGCCGAATTCGCGTTCGTCCTCGCGCAGATCGGCATCGACGTCTCGCGCCTGTCCGAGGAAGTCATCCTCTGGAACACGAAGGAGTTCGGGTTCGTCCGCCTCCACGACGCGTTCTCGACTGGCTCGAGCATCATGCCGCAGAAGAAGAACCCCGACATCGCCGAGCTCGCACGCGGCAAGTCCGGCCGGCTGATCGGCAACCTGACCGGGCTGCTCGCGACCCTCAAGGGACTGCCGCTGGCGTACAACCGCGACCTGCAGGAGGACAAGGAGCCGGTCTTCGACTCCGTCGCCACGCTCGAGGTCCTGTTGCCCGCGTTCACCGGCATGATCGCGACCCTGACCTTCGACACCGACCGGATGGCCGAGCTCGCTCCGCAGGGCTTCTCGCTCGCGACGGACGTCGCCGAGTGGCTGGTCCGGCAGGGCGTCCCCTTCCGGGACGCGCACGAGGTCTCCGGGGCGCTGGTCCAGTACTGCGAGGGGCGCGGCATCGAGCTCGACGTGCCGACGGACGACGAGTACCGCTCGGTGTCCGAGCACCTCACACCCGAGGTCCGGTCCGTCCTCACCATCGAGGGCAGCGTAGCGTCGCGTTCGGGCGTCGGCGGGACCGCTCCCGACCGGGTCGCCGAGCAGCTCGCGTCCGTCACCCGCCGCGTCCGCGACCTCGCCGAGGGCGCGCCCTTCTCGCGATGACCGAGGGGATCGCCGCGCTGCTCGCCGAGCCCGCCCCGATCGCCGCGCCGGCCCTGCTCGGCGCGACGATCGCGGGTCGCGGTGTGACGCTCCGCATCACCGAGGTCGAGGCCTACTTCGGCCCCACCGACCCCGGATCACACGGTCACCGGGGGATGACGGAGCGCAACCGCCACCTCTTCGGCCCGCCCGGGACCCTGTACGCGTACCGCTCGTACGGCATCCACACCTGCGTCAACGTCGTGAGCGCGCCGGCCGGCACCTCGTCGGGTTCGCTGCTCCGTGGTGCGCAGGTGGTCGACGGCCTCGACGTCGCGCGGGCACGTCGCGGACCGACCGTCGCGGACGTCGCGTTGGCACGCGGGCCCGGCAACCTCGGTGGTGCCCTCGGGGCGGTCCTCGGCGAAGACGACGGCACGTCGCTCCTCGACGGGTCCGGCCCGTTCGTGCTCACCCTGGCACCCGGCCTGGAGGCCCGGCTCGCCTCCGCCGGACCGGCCCACGTGCTCGACGAGCTCCTGTCCGAGACGGTGCCCGGCCCGGGCACGGGCGGTCCGGTCCCACGCATCTCGCGCGGTCCACGCACCGGCGTCGGCGGGATCGCCGGCGGAGCGCGGTACCCCTGGCGCTTCTGGCTGACGGGTGACCCGACGGTCTCGACGTACCGACGGCACAAGGGCGCCCTCGACTCGTGAACCCGGCCACGGGCCTCCCGGCCGACAGCGCCTGCCGGACGTCCGTCGCCGCTACGATGGCGGGGTGTCCAGTGATACCGCTCAAGACGTCCTGACGCGCCAGCAGAACGACCCCGCCTTCGACTCGGTGTGGGACGAACTGCGGTGGCGCGGTCTGGTGCAGGTCTCGACCGACGAGGCCGCGCTCAGGGAAGCCCTCGACGGTGATCCGATCACGTACTACTGCGGGTTCGACCCGACCGCGCCGTCGCTGCACTGCGGCAACCTCCTGCAGCTCCTGACCATGCGCCGGCTGCAGCTCGCCGGGCACAAGCCGCTCGCGCTCGTGGGCGGATCGACCGGCCTCATCGGTGATCCGCGTCCGACTGCCGAGCGAACCCTGAACACCCCGGAGACCGTGGCCGAGTGGGTGTCCCGACTGCAGACCCAGGTGTCCCGGTTCCTCAGTCCGGACGGCGACAACGGCGTCCGCCTGGTGAACAACCTCGACTGGACCGCACCGATGTCCGCCATCGACTTCCTGCGGGACGTCGGCAAGTACTTCCGCGTCAACTCCATGCTCAAGAAGGACGCCGTGGCCGCGCGGCTGAACTCCGACGCGGGCATCAGCTACACCGAGTTCAGCTACCAGATCCTGCAGGGGCTCGACTACCGCGAGCTGTACCGGCAGTACGGGTGCACGCTGCAGACCGGTGGCTCGGACCAGTGGGGCAACCTGACCTCGGGCACGGAGCTCATCCGTCGTGCCGAAGGTGCCACGGTGCACGCCCTCGGGACCCCGCTCATCACGAACTCCGACGGCACGAAGTTCGGCAAGAGCGAGGGCAACGCGATCTGGCTCGACGCGGAGATGACCTCGCCGTACGCGCTGTACCAGTTCTGGCTCAACACGGCGGACGCCGACGTGATCGACCGCCTGCGGGAGTTCACGTTCCTGACGCGGGCCGAGATCGAACGGCTCGAGCAGGTCGTCGCGGACGAACCCTTCCGGCGGGAGGCCCAGCGGACCCTGGCGTTCGAGGTCACCTCGCTCGTGCACGGGACGGCGGCCACGCAGGCGACGATCGATGCCGCCGCGGCGTTGTTCGGCAACGGCGACCTCGCCGCACTCGACCCGGAGACGCTCCGGTCGGCGATCGCGGAGCTCCCTGGGTCGGTGACCCTGGAGCCCGGTGCCGACGTGGCCCGCGCACTCGTCGACACAGAACTCGTGAAGTCGCTCGGGGAAGCCCGTCGCGCGATCGACCAGGGCGGCGTCTACGTGAACAACGTCCGAGCCGAGGACCCCGCCGCGGTGCTGTCCGAACTCGCACTGCCCGGGGGAGTGCTCGTGCTCCGTCGTGGCAAGAAGACCCTGGCCGGCGTGACGCTGGCCTGACCCCGGCAGTTCGACCCCTGGCGATGCCCGGTTCCCGCGCGGAACCGGGCATTTCTGCGTCCGGGCGACGTGTGTTGCACAACGCGACACGCCCGGGATGGGAGCTGGCTTGGCGCACCCGCTCAGGGCTGCGTATAGTTCTTACTCGTCACCCCAAAGGTGCGGCGGAGCGGCTGGAGCGAAAGCCCAGAGCACGCCGGCCCTCAAGCGGGACCATCCTCCACTGAAGTTCAGATCTGGCCTTGCGCCGGATCGCTTCGACGCCTAGGATGACAAGCCCACCGGTTCTCTCCCCTCGGGATGAGCCACTGGACCTTCGGGTCCGACGAACAACCGGTGGCAAGCCAAGTACACAAGCCTTGTGGCTGAAGCTCGAACTCGAGCCGAGGAGCAAGTGCGTCTGGTCCTTGAGAACTCAACAGCGTGCACATTGTCAATGCCAATTTATTGATTGACCTCGTGCCTGGTCG
>NZ_JAHEWN010000006.1 GCF_018598555.1 Curtobacterium aurantiacum | reverse complement strand
CACGTTGACGGATGCGAGGCGCAGGCGTGTCATGCAGAACACCTTATCGGCGGGTGCCGACAGCCCTGGACGCCCCGTCCGTCAGGTGGTCGCGTGCAGGACGCGACCCGCGCGATCAGGCCGCGTCGTGGTCCGTCTTCAGGAACTCGACCAGGCTGTCCGCGGTGGTCTCGGCGTCGTCGCCCGAGACGGTGAGGGTGACCTCGTCGCCGTTCTCGATGCCGAGCCCGAGCAGGGCGAGGATGCTGCCGGCGTTGCCGGACTTGTCGCCCTTGGCGATCGTGACCTGGTGCCCGGACGCCGTCACGGTCTGGACGAAGAGGGAAGCGGGGCGAGCGTGCAGGCCGGATGCGCTGGCGACGGTCACGGTGCGGGTGGCTTCGGACATCGATGTACTCCTGTCGATGGGTGGTTGGCTCATGCTAGCGAGCGCTGGGTGGACGGGATCGGGGCGCGGTCAGGGTCGACCGGGCCAGAAGACCTCGGTACCGGCGGCCTCGACCTCGCGGACGAGGTCGAGGTTGACGGCGGGGTCGGTGATGATCGTGTCGATGGCGGCGAGCGGGGCGACGCGACCGAACTCCTCCCGGCCGAACTTGGTGTGGTCGGCGAGCAGGATGCTCCGGCGGGCGGACTTGATCATCGCGCTCTTCACGGCGGCCTCGGCCATGTTGTGGGTCGTCAGGCCGCGCTCCGGGGTGATCCCGTTGATGCTGATGAAGGCGACGTCGACGCTGACCATCCCGATGAGCTGGTGCGTCCAGGTGCCGACGCCAGCCAGGGAGTCGCTCCGGATGTTGCCGCCGAGCAGGTGGAGGTCGATGCCCGGCCGGTTCGCGACGGCGGTGGCGACCGGGAGCGAGTGCGTGACGACGGTCAGGCCCCGGTCGGTCGGCAGCAGCTCGGCCAGGCAGATGGTCGAGGTGCCGGCGTCGATCATGATCGAACCGTTCTCGGGCAGTTCTGCCAGGGCGGCCTCGGCGATGACCATCTTCTCGGTCTGGTTGATGCCGCCGCGGTCGCCGACGCCCGGATGCAGGGTGATGCGCTCGACCGGGATCGCGCCGCCGTGGGCGCGACGAACGAGGCCGCGGCGCTCGAGGCTCGTCAGGTCCCGGCGGATCGTCTCGGGCGTGACGGCGAGCAGCTCGGCCAGGTCCTTGACGTCCACCCGGCCCTGCGCGCGCGCCTGCTCGACGATGCGCTGGTGGCGTTCTGGTGCGTACATCGGACCTCGTCGTCTCGGGTCGGAACGGAACGGACATGCTCGGGCACGACACGCGCGAAGCCCCTCCGCGTGGTCGATCCGTCAGACGCAAACGGGCATCTGTTTCTGCATTTTTATCCCCGGATGTGTTTGTTTGTCAACGCGGATCGGGGTAGTGTGCTGCTCAGCCGCACGGACGTGGTCTGTTCCCGTGCCGCCCGCACCGAACGATCCACCCCACCGCAAGCGCGTGTGAGATGAAGGAGTCTCGAATGTCCGAACTGCTCGGCACCGGCGTCGGCCGTGGCGTTGCCCACGGCCCCGTGCTCCGGATGGCTGACCCGCTCGGCGAACCGTCCAAGGGCGCCCTCGTCGGCTCCGCGGACGACGCGAAGCAGGCCGTGCACGACGCACTGGCCGCCGTGGCGGAGGACCTCAACAAGCGCGGACAGCTCGCCGGCGGCGACGCCCAGGCCGTGCTCGAGGCCCAGGCGCTGATGGCGCAGGACCCGACGCTCCTCGACGACGTGCACACCCGCATCGACGGCGGCACCAACGCCGAGCGCGCCGTGTACGAGGCGTTCGCCCAGTTCCGTGACCTGCTCGTCGGCATGGGCGGCTACATGGGGGAGCGCGCGGCCGACCTCGACGACGTCGCCCAGCGCATCATCGCGAAGCTCCGCGGCGTGCACGCCCCCGGCGTCCCCGAGTCGGACACCCCCTTCGTCCTCGTCGCCCGCGACCTGGCCCCCGCCGACACCGCGCTGCTCGACCTCGAGAAGGTCCTGGCGCTCGTCACCCGTGACGGCGGGCCGACCTCGCACACCGCGATCCTCGCCCGTGCCAAGGGCATCACCGCCATCGTCGGTGTCACCGGCGCGGACGACCTGACCGACGGCCAGCCCGTCGTCGTGGACGCCATCGCCGGCACGGTCGTCACCGACCCCGACGCCGCACTGGTCGCGGACGTCGAGCGCCGCATCGCCGACCGCCTCGCCGCGGCCGCTGCGCCGCTCACCGCCGGCGCCCTCGCCGACGGCCACGTCGTGCCCCTGCTCGCGAACCTCGGCAGCCCTGCCGACGCCGCAGGCGCCGTTGCTCTCGGTGCGGAGGGCGTGGGGCTCTTCCGCACCGAGTTCCTCTTCCTCGACTCGCCCAAGGCCCCCACGGTCGAGGAGCAGACCGAGTCGTACCGTCAGCTGCTCGAGGCGTTCCCCGGCAAGAAGGTCGTCGTGCGCGCGCTCGACGCCGGCGCCGACAAGCCCCTGCCGTTCCTCACCGACAAGGACGAGGAGAACCCCGCCCTCGGGCGCCGCGGACTCCGTGCCCTGCGGAACCACCCCGAGGTGCTCCGCGACCAGCTGACCGCGCTGGCCCAGGCCGACGCGGCGACCGAGGCCGACCTGTGGGTCATGGCCCCGATGGTGGCCGACGCCGAGGAGACCGAGTACTTCGTCACCCTGGCCCGCGAGCTCGGCATCCGCACCGCGGGTGTCATGGCCGAGGTGCCGTCGCTCGCGCTGATGGCCGAGCAGGTCTTCCAGAACGCCGACTTCGTGTCGATCGGCACGAACGACCTGACCCAGTACACGATGGCCGCCGACCGCATGCTCGGCACCGTCGCGTCGTACCAGGACCCGTGGCACCCCGCCGTCCTGCGCCTCGTCGCGCAGCTCGGCACCGCCGGAGCCACGGCCGGCAAGGCCGTCGGGATCTGCGGTGAGGCAGCAGCCGACCCGCTGCTCGCCGTCGTCCTCGTCGGCCTCGGCGCCACGACCCTCTCCATGACCCCCGCGGCCCTGGCCGACGTGCGCGCCGAACTCGGTCGCTACACGCTCGAGCAGGCCCGCGAGATGGCGACGGCGGCACTCGCCGCGAGCACGGCGGCGGCCGCGAAGTCCGCTGCCGCGTCCGCGACGCACGCCGCCTGACCCACCACCCCGAGCACCACCCCTCCCATCACCACGCAGCAGCTCCACCACACAGAAAGTCACCGCACATGACAACGTCGTCCGTTGCAGCGCCCGACGCACCCGCGAAGTCGCGGGGCGGCGCACGCGTCGCCGTTCAGAAGTTCGGCACGTTCCTCTCCGGCATGGTCATGCCCAACATCGCGATCTTCATCGCGTGGGGCCTGATCACCGCCTTCTTCATCGAGACCGGCTGGACCCCCGTGGGGATCCTCGGCGGCTTCGGTGAGACCGACGGCGTCGCCAACATCGGCCTCGTCAGCCCGATCCTGACCTACCTGATCCCGCTCGCGATCGCCTTCCAGGGCGGCCGGATGGTCTACGAGACCCGCGGTGCTGTCGTCGGCTCGATCATGGCCATGGGTGTCATCCTCGGCGCCAACGGCACCGTCATGATCCTCGGCGCGATGATCTGCGGCCCGCTCGGCGCATGGCTCATCAAGCAGGTCGACAAGATCTGGGACGGCAAGATCAAGCCCGGCTTCGAGATGCTCGTCAACAACTACGCGGCCGGCATCCTCGGCTTCGGGCTCGCGATGCTCGGCTTCTTCTGGCTCGCACCGGTCTTCAAGGCCATCGCCGAGGGCCTGGGCGTCGCCGTCGAGTTCCTCGTGAACAACTCGCTGCTCCCGATCGCCAGCGTCATCATCGAGCCGGCGAAGGTCTTCTTCCTCAACAACGCCATCAACCACGGCGTGCTGTCCCAGCTCGGTGCGCAGCAGGTCGAGGAGTCGGGCAAGTCGATCCTCTTCCTGCTCGAGGCGAACCCCGGTCCGGGCCTCGGTCTGCTGCTCGCCTTCACCTTCTTCGGTGTCGGCATCGCCCGCTCGACCGCTCCCGGCGCGATCCTCATCCAGTTCTTCGGCGGCATCCACGAGATCTACTTCCCGTACGTGCTGCAGAAGCCGATCCTGTTCATCGCGGTCATCCTCGGTGGTGCGACCGGCGTCGGCACGAACGTCCTCTTCAACTCGGGCCTCGTCGCCCCGGCGTCGCCCGGTTCGATCTTCGCGGTGCTCACCGCGACGTCGAAGGACAGCTACGTCGGCGTCATCCTGTCGGTCATCCTCTCCGCCGCGGTCACCTTCGCGGTCGCGTCCTTCTTCCTGCTCGCCAGCCGCAAGCGCGACCTGGCGAACGGTGGCGGTGACATGAGCGCCGCCATGGCGAAGCTCCAGGCCAACAAGGGCCGCGAGGCGAACGCCGCCACGGCCGGTCTGTTCGGCAACAACTCCCCGGCCAACGAGGAAGAGGCCGAGGCCTCCCTCGGCGGCGTCGGCTCGGCGAGCACGACGGCGACCACGACGAAGGTCCAGAACCTGGTCTTCGCTTGCGACGCCGGCATGGGCTCGAGCGCCATGGGTGCCAGCGTCCTGCGCAACAAGATCAAGAAGGCGGGCATCGAAGGGGTCACGGTCTCCAACAAGGCGATCGCGAACCTGTCCGGTGACGAGGACCTGATCATCACGCAGGAGGAGCTCACCGACCGCGCCAAGCAGAAGAACCCGAACGCCCAGCACGTGTCGGTCGGCAACTTCATGAACGCGCCGCAGTACGACCAGGTCGTCGAGCAGCTGAAGAACCAGTAACGCCACAACCAGTAACGAAGTGCAGTATCGGAGGGGACGGGGCTGACCCGTCCCCTCCATCACGTCCTCAACACAAGGAGAACCCCCGATGCCCGTCCTGCAGGAGAGCCAGATCCGCATCCACACCGAGGACACCGCGCCGACCAAGTCGGAGGCGATGAAGGAGGCGGCCGAGATCCTCGAGGCTGCGGGCGCGGTCACGTCCGACTACTACCCGGCGATGCTCGAGCGTGAGAAGAGTGTGTCCACCTACATGGGCAACTTCCTCGCCATCCCGCACGGCACCAACGACGCGAAGGACGCCATCAAGTCGTCCGCGCTGTCGTTCATCCGCTACGCCAGCCCGATCGACTGGGACGGCAACCCCGTGCGCTTCGTCGTCGGCATCGCCGGCGTGAACAACGAGCACCTCGACATCCTGTCGAAGATCGCGATCGTGTTCTCCGACGAGGACGAGGTCCAGAAGCTCACCGACGCTGCGGACACCGCGGCGATCCTGGCGATCCTCGGCGAGGTCAACGAGTGAGCGCCGGCACCGCCGTCCACTTCGGCGCCGGCAACATCGGCCGCGGCTTCGTCGGGCTCCTGCTCCACCAGGCCGGGTACGAGGTGGTCTTCGCCGACGTCGCCGCCCCGCTCATCGACGCCCTGGCCGCAGCCGACGCGTACACCGTGCACGAGGTCGGGGCCGGCGCCCAGGACCACGAGGTCACGAACTTCCGCGCCCTGAACAGCGCGCAGGACGAGGACGGCGTGGTCGCCGAGATCGCGAACGCCGCGGTGGTCACGTGCGCCGTCGGCCCGAACGTCCTGAAGTTCATCGCCCCGGTCATCGCGCGCGCGCTCGTCGCCCGTGACGCGGACGCCGCACCGATCGCCGTGATGGCGTGCGAGAACGCGCTCAACGCCACGGACCGGCTGCGCGAGTTCATCGTCGCCGCCCTGCCCGAGGACGGCCGCGACGACGCCCTCGCCAAGGCCGTCTTCGCGAACACCGCCGTCGACCGCATCGTGCCGGCGCAGCCCGAGGGCGGCGGACTCGACGTCACCGTCGAGACCTACTACGAGTGGGCGATCGACCGCACACCGTTCGGCGGGAACGAGCCGGAGATCCCCGGCGCGCACTACGTCGACGGCCTCGCCGCGTCGATCGAGCGCAAGCTCTTCACGGTGAACACCGGGCACGCCACCGTCGCGTACCACGGCTTCGTCGCCGGTGCCGACAAGATCTCGGACGCCATCGCCATCCCCGCCGTGCGCTCCGAGCTCGAGTCCGTGCTCGCCGAGACGAGCGACCTGCTCGTCCGCCGCCACGAACTCGACCCCGAGGTGCACCGCGCGTACGTGCAGGCCATCATCGGCCGGTTCGAGAACCCGCACCTGCCCGACACGGTGACCCGCGTCGGCCGCCAGCCGCTCCGCAAGCTGTCGCGCGACGAGCGCTTCGTCTCACCGGCCGCCGCACTGGCCGAGGACGGCACCGAGCCGACCGCGCTCCTCGACGCGATGGCCGCGGCGCTCCGGTTCGACGTCGCGGACGACGAGCAGAGCGTCGAGCTGCAGGCCCTGCTGGCGTCGGACACGTCCGACGCCGACGTGGCCACGCAGGTCACCGGTCTGGCTGCGGGGCACCCGCTGCACGCCGCGTTCACGGACCGGATCCGGTCCGCGCGCGCCTGACGACGTCAGCACGGACGAACGGGAGGCCCGTCACCAGCTGGTGACGGGCCTCCCGTTCGTCCGCCGCTCGCGGCTACCAGCCGAGGGCCGTGAGCAGATCCGACACCGTCGTGATCGTGGTGTCGCTGATCGCGCCCACCTCGATCCGCCCGGGACGGCCGAGAGCACGGTCGGCGCGCAGCACGAGGACCGCCGAGATGCCCGTGTCGCTCACCCGACGGGTGTCCACCGGATCGTGTTCCGAGCCGCGGTCGACGAGCACCACGACCGACCGGCCGATGAGGGTCGGGTCCGGAGCATCGGCTATGGACGCGAGCGCTGCCCGGACGTCCGCCGCACCGTCGGCGGTGGCCCGCCCGACCACGACGAGACAGTTCTCCGGCGTCGCCGCGAGCACGGCGGCAGGGCCGACGTGCGCCCCCATGTCGTGCACGGTCACGCGTGAGGTGGCCGGTTGCAGGGTGGGGAGTCGTGCGGCGAGCTCACCGCCGGAGTGGTCCGTCGCCTGGGCCACCACGCTGAGACGTCCGCCGACGGCATCCGCGAGGAGTGCCGCGACGGTCGTCGTCCCGGTGCCGCCGGCGACCCCGGTGACGATCACGGTCCGGGCGCGTTGCGCGGCGGCCCGCCTCGAGCCGGGCATGGGCGGCAGTGGAGCCGATGGCGGGGGTGTGGTGCTCATGATCCGTCCGCGATGGTGCACTGGGCGTCGATCGCTGCTGCGAAGCTCCGGACGACGGCGATCCCGACGTCACCCGCCGGCCCCCAGGGGACCCAGGCCTCGGTCCACCAGAGGGGCGCACCGAGCGTGGCCCAGGGCGCGAGCCGGGCGATCTCGGCGGCGTTGTCGATGCGCTCGGGTTCCTGCACGCTCAGGACGGCACTGCCGCGGTCGTCGACGATCTCGGTCACGACGCGGTCGAGCGTTCGCACCCGCAGGTCCGGCGCGATGTCCGCACCTGCCTCGACCAGGGCGAGTGACGACGGCGCCTCCGCGGACAGGAGGATCACCTCACGGGGCATCGACGGCTCCCTTCGGGTCGAGCACGGTCGTCTGACCGGCGGGGTCGGCCTGCGCCGGAGCGGCGGCGGTCGCGGAAGGGAAGTGGGCGACCTGCACGATGCGCGGGGCCGTTCCGCGTCGCACCAGGCGTCCTCGCCCGGGCGGGAACTGCTCCGCGTAGACCTTCGGGAACACCTGCCCCTCGGACCGCTCGCCGCTCAGCACGAGTCCGGTGGCGCCCGAGTCGCGGATCGACTGGATCACGGTGTCGTACATGGCGCGTGCCGCACCGGCCACCGGACGGGTCAGGACGACGTGCAGGCCGAGGTCCCGTGCCGAGGGCAGGTACGGCATGAGCGGCGCGAGCGGGTCCGTGCCTGCCGACGCGACGATGTCGTAGTCGTCGACGAGCACCACGATGCGGGGTCGCGGACCGGTGGCCGGGCCGGCCGAGCGCTGCTCGAGCTCCGCGGCGATCGCGGCGGCGAGTCCACGGGCGTCCTTGCCGTTCGCGGCGTGGCCCCCGAGGAAGTCGTCCGGCGTCCCGGCGGCGGCACCACCACGGACGTCCATGAACGCGAGGACGAGTTCGTCCGGCGTCGACCGTTCCATGAAGCCGGCCGCCAGCCCCCGGAGGAGCGCTGTCTTGCCGCTGGCCGTGTCCCCGAACACCAGGAGGTGCTGGTCGACGGCCGGGTCGAACGCCACGAAGTCCATCGTGTCCTGGCGGAGCGCGAACGGGACGGCCGTCGGGGTGTCGAGGGGGTCCGGGAGCTCGGCGGGGTCGAACGACTCCGGGAGCAGGCGGATCGGTGCTGCTGCCGGGCCACCCCAACTGTCGGCGACCCGCTGGGCGAGAGCGCCGAGCTCGTCGCCGACGACGCCGTCCTCGACGTCGTCGAGCACCGGGAGCGCCACCTGACCGAACAGCTCACCATCGGTGAGGACACGTCCGGGCTCGCCGGACTTCAGGGTGGCAGCGGCGGCACGGGCGATGGTGGAGTCGGCCGGGTCGTTGAGTCGGAGTTCGAACCGTTGCCCGATCAGGGGCTGGCTCGCGAGCCGGAGCTCGTTCCACCGCGTGAGCCCGAGGACGACGTGGATGCCGAAACTGCCACCGCGCTGGAGGAGGTCACCGAAGGCGTCCTCGAGCTCCTCGAACTCGGTGCGCATCACGCCGAACCCGTCGACGAGGAGCACCACGTCCGCCGATCCCAGTTCGGGGACACGGCCGGCGGCGTGCCGGGTGCGGAGCATCGCGAGCGAGTCGATGCCGTGGTCGCGGAACACCCGTTCGCGCAGGCGGATCATCGCCTGCAGCTCCTCGACCAGCCGGAGCAGGCGGTTCCGGTCGGCACGCGTGGCGACACCGCCGACGTGCGGGAACCCCTCGATGCGACCGAGGCCGCCGCCGGCGAGGTCCATGCCGTAGACGCTGACCTGCCGGGGCGTGGTGGTCAGTGCGATCGAGGCGGCCACCGTGCGGAGGAACGTGGTCCGGCCGGAGCCGGGCGCTCCGATGACCGCGATGTGTCCGCCGCCCCGCGTGAGGTCCAGCATCCACGGCCGCTGTCGCTGCCGCGCGGGGTCGTCGAGCAGGCCGATCGGCACCGTGACCCCGGTCGGGTCGGAGACGGCGTTCGGGTCGAGGACGGCGCCGAGTGCCAGACGCGTCGGCAGCGGCGGCAGCCACACCGGCGTGGTGTCGCGATCGCCGCGGTCGAGCCGTTCGACGGCTTCGTCGACGACGCTCCGCCCGACGTCGGGCGCCTCGAGCGTGACCTCACCGGGTGCGTCGTCCTCGGCGGCCAGCGTGTTGTAGACGGGCAGCTCGAACGGCTCGGGGGCGGTGTCCGCGGACGACGTGGTGACGGCCGACGCGGGAGCGGCGTCCTCGACCGGGCCGGACACGTAGCCGGAGCGGAACCGGGTGTACACGCTCGTGTCGACCTTGAGGTAGCCGTAGCCGGGCACCGCGGGCAGGTGGAACGCGTCGCCCGTGTCGAGCACGACCTGGCTCTCGGCTTCGGAGAACGTGCGCAGACCGAGCCGGTAGGACAGGTACGTGTCGAGGCCACGGAGCTTGCCCGCCTCGATGCGCTGGCTCGACAGCAGCAGGTGCACGCCGATGGAACGCCCGATGCGACCGATCATGAGGAGCAGGTCGACGAACTCGGGCTCGGCGGTGAGCAGCTCGCCGAACTCGTCGATGACGAGCACGAGGTGCGGCATCGGTGGCAGGTCGGGCCGCCGGGTGCGCAGCTCGCGGTAGTGCGTGATGGAGGGGGCCGCTCCGGCGTCACGGAGCATCTCCTGGCGCCGCCGGACCTCGCCGGCGATCGACGCGCGAGCGCGTCGGGTGAGCTGCGGGTCGTCGGCGAGGTTGTCGATGAGACCGGCGACGTGCGGGAGCCGGGCGAACGGCGCGAACGCCGCGCCGCCCTTGTAGTCGACGAGGATCATCGCGAGGTCCTCAGGTGGGTGCGACACCGCGAGCCCGAGCACGAGTGTGCGGAGCATCTCGCTCTTGCCGGAGCCCGTCGCACCGATGCAGATGCCGTGCGGGCCCATGCCCAGCTGCGCCGACTCCTTGAGGTCGAGCAGCAGCGGAGCACCGAAGTCGTCGACGCCGATCGGCACGCGCAGGAAGTCCCGCGGGGCGCGGGGCCGCCAGGCGCGGTCCGGGTCGATCGTGGCGACGTCGTCGACCCCGAGCAACTCCGAGACGCCGATGGCGGCCGAGGATTCGGCCCGTTGCTCGGTGTCGGCGGAGAGGCGGAGGGGTGCGAGCGCTCGTGCGACGGCGGTGACGAGGGGCGGGGCGACGGGATCGCAGACGGCGAGCTGGACCGGTGCGGGCTCGCCCTCCTCGACGTCGCGGGCGTCGACGATCTCGAGCAGCGTCGTGCGTGCGCCGGATCCGGCGCCCGTGCCGCCGCCGACGACCGTGGCGTCGGACCTCGCCGTCACCCGCACCCGGACGTCCGACGGTTCGTGCAGCCGGTCGGCGACGAGGTGCACGACCGTGATCCGGAGGTCCTCCGGCCGGGTCTCGCCCTCGGGGAGCGCGAGCGGCACGGCGACGGTGCCGTGCTCGTCCGCGAACACGACCAGGCGCGGCAGGTCGCTGCGCTTCGCCGAATCACCGGACCGCCGGTACATCGCGGCGGTCCGGGCGCGTTCGCCCAACTCGCCGGAGAGGGTGCGTGCGAGCGCCTGGACGTCCTCGGCGACCCGGCGCGCGCGCAGCGGCCCGTCGAACGTGCGGTCCATCCGTGCGTGCGGCAGCAGGTCGAACCAGTCCCAGTCGTCGGCGCGTGCCGCCGGGAACGCCGCGGCGAGCTGCAGGTCCTCGGGGGCGTGCAGCGCTGCGAGCTGCACGACGAGTGCCCGCGCGACCTCGAGCACGGCGTCGCGGTCACCGACGACCGAGACGTCCCCGGCGCCGTCGAGTCGGACCGCGATGGGCATGGCGTGCACGGTGCCGTAGTGTTCGGCGACCTGCTCGAGCTCGGCGAGCATGAGCGGGTCGAGCGGCTGGACCGGGTTCTGGTCCGGCGGCACGGCGAGGTCGAGCCACCCCACGTCGCCCGATCCGACGCGGACCCGCAGGAAGTCGCCGTGGCTGCGCCGCCGTTCCCAGAGGCGTGCGGGGTCACCGACGAGACGGGGGAGGGTCTCCGGGGACGGGTCGACGTGCTCGGCGCGCTCCCGGAGGGTGGTGGTGCGGGAACGGAGGTCGCCACGGAGCTCTTCGAGGTAGTCGAGGTACCGCTCCCGCTGGGTCCGGCGGTTCCGGACGGCGTTGCCGCGCTGGGTGAACGCCATGCCGAGTCCGCCGACGAGTGCCACCACGAACACCAGGGCGGCGACGACCATGAGCACCGGGTTGTTCCCGCGCAGCACGACCATCATCACGACGGAGGAGATCGCGCCGACGACCGGCAGCAGCGACTGCAGCGGGATGCCGCCACTCGGCCCCTCCGGGAGCTGCGGTGGCGGGGCGAGTTGCTCGGCCTCGGGACGGACGAGCGGGGTGGAGACACGGGCGGGCCGGTGCACGACGCGGTTCACCGGGCGACCTCCGGGGTGGTGCGGCTGGCGCGACGGTCGACCGCGGCGTCGACCAGGGCTGCCGTCAGGTGGATGAGCGCGATCCGGGAGGCCGTGGGGCGTTCACTCTCACCGGTGACGCTCGGGTCGCCCGGGACCGGGTGGACGGTGTGCCCGGGCCACCGGACGGCGGTGCGTGCGGCCCGGACACCCGACCCCGTGCTGTCCACCGGGACGACCAGGACGCGCGTGTCCGGTGCGTGCCGGCGGACGGCGTCGGCGTGCGCGACGCCCTCCTCGATGGCGGCACGGTCCGGGCCGGTGACGAGGGCGACGACGTGGGCGTCCGCGGCAACGGCGCCGAGGTCGACGAACGGACTCCGGGATCCCCAGTCCCCGACGACGACGTCGAAGAACCGCGCGATCGGTTCGACGGCGTCGGTCCACTCCGCGGGTGCGGCCTGTCGGCTCGGGAGGCGCGGGTCGCCGATCCGGAGCACGTGCAGTCCCGACGGGGTCACCGCCAGACCGTCGGTCGCGTCCCAGGAAGTCCGGGCGGCGTCGCGGCGCTCGGACCGCGGCGTCGGGTCCGTCCGGTCGGCGCCGGCGTGGGTGGCGAAGGAGCGCAGCCCCGCGGCACCGTCCACGCCGAGCACCCGTCCGGAACGACGACGGGCGAGCACGGTGGCCACGGCTGCCGCGGTCGCGGAGCAGCCGGTGCCGCCCCGGAGCGAGGCGAACGCGATGCGCCGGCTGGTGGGAACGGCCTGCCGGATGGTCCGGTGCGCATCGTCGAGCTCGCGTGCGCCGCCGGCCACGCTGCCGAAGAACGCCCGCCCGAGTGCGGGGACGACGTCGTCGAGGAGCCGCATGGTCAGAACGTCTCCAGCAGCGCGGCGAACAGGCCGAAGCTCCCGAGCAGCAGCGGCAGTGCCACGACGACCGAGATCGTCTCGAGGACGTTGCCGAGCGACCGGAGGCGGGCTCGCTGGTGTGCTGCCGGCCGGACCCCGGCGAGCAGGGCTCCGAGCACGCCGAGGCCTGCGAGTGCGCCGAGCACCTGGAACGGTGCGGTGGGGGCGTGACCGAGGAGCCCGAGCACCGCGGCGACCACGACGGCGCTCCAGAGCAGCACACCCTGCAGCGTCAGCGGGAAGGCGCGCGTCCGGAGCGCGGCGACGACGACCACCGCGGCGCCGAGCCCGACGGCCCAGGGGTCGCGGTCGGAGACGAGAGCGGCGCCGGCGAGGGCGATGGGGGCGGCCACCGCAGCGGTGGTCCAGTCGAGCGCACGGTACGCGTCCTCGAGCGCCGTGACGACGCGGACGCGAGCGACGGGCTCGCCGCCGCTCACCCGGTCGTCGAGACCGGTCAGTCCGGCGGAGGACATCGCGACCGAGGGGAGGAGTCCGCAGACGGCGATCGCGGCGATCCCGACCACGCCCCAACCGGCGGCCTGCGGGGCCGGGGTGAGCCAGGTGACCATGCCGAGCAGGGGCAGCACGACGCCGACGACGGCGGCGACGCCGATCGTCCGTGTGCGCTGCCCCACGCCGAGTCCGAGGCCGAGCGCGATCCAGGCCCACACGAGCACGAGCGCGGCGACCATCGCGGGCTGGTCACCGTCGCGTCCGAGGACCGGTCCGACCGCCAGCCCGATCGGCAGCGCGAGCCCGGTGGCCGCTGCGGTGAGGGCGACGCCGGTCCAGCGGGCCCCCGCACGACCGGCGACGAGGGCCGCGATCGCCAGGACCACGCCACTGCCGACGAGCACGGACGGCAACAGCGCGGGGGAGACGGTCCCGCCGTCGAACGCGGCGCGGACGGACGCGACGGTGAACGCCGCGACCACGAGCGTGCCCGCGACCGACGCGGTGGCCCCGATCGTCGCGGCGGCGACGGACTGCCGTGCCGCGGCGCCCCAGCCGTCCTGTCGACGGCCGAGGGAGTCAGCGACGGCGTCGGTGACGTCGGAGACCTCGGGCGGTGGCGGTGCGTCGGCGCGACGGACGAGGTGCAGGACCTCGCCGTCGGCGATCTCCTGCGTGGCGGCGTCCGCGGCCAGGGACACCTCTTCACCGGTGACCCGCACGAGGGCGACGGGTTGCGCGCTGTCCGCGATCGGTTCGTCGAGGATGTCGACCAGGCGCGGCAGCAGCCCGGCGAACGGCTCGTCGGAGGCGACGACGACGTCGGCACGGCGGCCGACCCCGACGACGGTCACGCGGGTGAAGTCGCTCAATTGGTCTCCTGCTGGGGTTGCGTGGTCGGCACCGGTCGCGGTGTCTGCTGCGCCTGCTGCTGGGCGGCCTGCTGTGCGAGCGCGTTCGTGACGAAGGAGTACCCGAGGCACCCGACCCCCACGACCGCGGCGAGCACCACGCTGCCGATGAACCGCTTGACGTTGTCGTTCACCAGACGGCGGTCGGCGAGGCGCCCGAGCACGAACGCCTGCCGGAGTCGTCGGCGGTGCGTCGAGACGCTCTCCAGCAGGATCGAGTCACTGTTCCGCGGCACGCTGCACCTGCTCCCTCGTCCGGTCGTCCATCCCCACGGCGTCGGCGACGCGGTCGCGCCCGATGTGGTCGACGACGTCGGCCAGCTCGTCGACCGGGTTGCGGTCCTGCTGCCGCCCGAAGGGCAGCACGAGCGCCGGGATCCGCGGTCGTCCGGCGATGACGGCGCCGAAGCGGTCGCGCATCGCCTCGACGTCGAGGTCGAGCTGCCGGACCGCCGGCGCACCGAGGAGCATCGCGACCGGCAGCGGGGGCGGGGACAGACGCGGCGCCTGCGCGAGGTCCGCCCGGCCCTGGCGCCGGAGCACCAGGGCGAAGAGCGGCAGTTGCGTCGTGGCGAGCCGCCCGAGCACCTGCGGGACGGCGGCGACCCGCATCTCGGAGACGGTGTCCCCGAGTGCACCGACCGCGAGCAGCCCGGTGGTGAGTTCCTCGACGCCGTGCTCGGTGCGCTGCGCCGTGATCGTCACCGCGAGGGGGGCGTCGGGCGAACCGACGGCGAGGAACCGCGTGGGGTCGGGCATCCGCGAGCGAGCGGCCTCGGTGAGCGTGCGGCGGTCCCACCCGCGACCCGCTGGCTCGTGCGTGCCCCACCCGGTCGGCGCCGCCCCGGCGAGTTCCGTCGCGAGGAGCTCCGTGGTGGCGCCGAGGACGGTCTCGTCCGCCGCCCGGTGCCGGACGGACACCGAGACGACGAGCTGGTCCGCCGTGGGAGCCCAGGGGCGCAGGTACCCGACGGCGACGTCCTGCACCGAGATCGGCGGTCCGGTGCGGACCGCGTCCGTGAAGTCGTCGAGCCGTCCGCCGTCGAGCCCGTTGCGGAGGCCGTCGTCGCCGCGGACGACCCAGGCGCCCCCGGCGTCGAGCAAGGCCTGGCGGAAGGCCTCGGTGACCACGGACAGGCCGTCGGTCACGAGGATCGGTCGGGCGCCCTCGCCTGCCGCGGTGGCGAGCAGGTCGGCCTGGGCGCGTCCGAGCCGCACGATCCCCGCACGGGTCTCGTAGCGGATGCTGCCGTCACCCGCCGAATCGAGGAGCGGGTGCTTCGCGACCGGGCGGCCGTCCTCCGACGTGTCGCGGCGGAGCGGGTTCACGTCGCGGCCCCGACCCGGGCGACCACGAACGCGTGGTCGCCGATCCGGACCGTCGAGCCGGTGGGCACGGGCAGGTCCACGCCGGGGACGAGGTCCTCGAACGAGGAGTCCGGACGGACCACCGAGGTGCCGTTGGTCGAACCGAGGTCGCGGAGCACGACGACTCCGCCGGCCTGCACGAGGGCGACGTGCGTCTTCGAGAGCGTGCGCGACAGGTCCGGCACCGCGATCGTCGCGATACCGGGCTCCGCCTCGGGGTTCCGGCCGATCACGCAGGTTCCGCCGAACCAGTGCACGGCGCCGGAGTCGAACCGCAGGACGACCGCGTCGGGCGGTACGGAGTCGTCGGCCACCGGTGCGGTCGGCGTGGGCACTGCCGCGAACCCGGCCGCGGGGGTGGGACCGAACCCCGCACGACGGGTGGCGTCGAGACCGGCCTGCACCGCGCCTCCCGGCAGTGGGGTCGACCCGGGACGGACACCCGCCGACGCGGCGGCGCCGAACGCAGTGCCGAGCGCAGGCACGGCGGGGTCGAGCGGCTCACGTCCGCGGTTCAGCGCCGCGGTCAGCGTGCCCGTCGCCGCGGCCCACGGGCCGGCTCCGGGCGCACGCCGGTGCCGACGGCCACCGAGGCGGGCGAGCTGTCGGACGGGCCCGGCGGGCAGCGCGTCGTCGACGTCGACGACGCGGGTACCGAGGAGCAACCCACCCGGCCCGCGACCGGTCCTGGAGGCGCGCATCGCCACGATCACGGTCGTCACGACGAGCCCGGCGACGGCTCCGGCGACGGCGGTGCCCACGGGGTCGGAGGAGGGGACCGCGGTGTGGGCGAGGAAGAGGAGGGCGGCGCCGGCGGCACCGCCGAGCAGGCAGACGACGACGTCCACCAGTCGGGCGAGGAGGACAGAACCGGCCGGGGCCGTGGCGACGCCCTGCAGTGGGTCGTACTCGGTGGAGGCGACCGTGCGACCGAGGAGTGCGCCGCAGTCGGTGCAGAAGCGCTGCCCCTGGCTCGACGCGACCCCGCATCGACCACAGGTCATCACGGGGACGACGGTCTCGACCACGAACGACGACATGCCTCACCTCCCATCGGCACGTCCGATCATGTCAGAAGCCGGGGGTGACGCGCGTCGCCGTCGTGGTCTACGCTGCGAGTATTCGCTGTCACCCGTTCGGGGTGGGGGAAACGACGAAGGGGATGTGCGATGAAGTTCGCCATGGGGGCTCAGGTCCTCACCAACCTGACCAAGCAGACGTCCGGAGCGTCGGGCGACCTGGGGACGCTCGTCCGCAAGCTGGCCGACTCGGCCGAGCCGCTGCAGGGTCGTTTCAACGGTGCCGGTCGACAGGCCTTCGACCGTTTCAAGGCCGAGACCGACACCATCGCCAACGAGCTCAACGGTGCGCTCGCGAGCGTGCTGCAGGGCATCTCGGGCATGGATCGTTCGTTCCAGGAAGGCGACCAGGACATGGCGCAGTCCACGAGCTCGCTCGAGGGCAGCTCGAACTTCGACGCGGCCCGCTTCAGCGGCCGCGCCTGACGGATCTTCGGGGAGAGGGAGAGAACACCATGAGCGGTGGCAACCAGGCAGACCGTCGCGACTACGACGTCGCGGCCTCGCAGAACGCGCAGGACAACTTCAACGCCGTGGCGGCTCAGCTCGAGTCGCTCATCGCGCAGCGTGACTCGGACGTGAAGGCGGCCATGGCCGACTACCAGGCCGACGGCGTCTCGGACGAGTACCACGCCAAGGAACAGCGGTGGAACACCGTCGCCGGCGAGGTCAAGCAGATCATCGCGACGCTGCGTGCATCGCTGCAGTCGAACGACGAGTCGGCGCAGTCGGCCATCAGCAAGGCGAAGTCGGCCGTCGGCAACATCGGCTGACGTGGTCGACGGATGGCGGGTCGACCCCGCCGGGGTCGAGGCCGTGCTCACGGACGTGTCGACCAAGACCACGACGATGAACAACGCCCTGGGCGGATCCGCGGACGGATCCATCCACGGCGTCGGAGAAGTCGTGCAGGACGCCGCGACGGCAGCACAGTCACAGGTGATCGGTGAGGCGCTCGCCGGGTTCTTCGAGCACCGGCAGGCCACACTGACGGGGATCCAGAACCGGATCCAGGCATCGCTGTACGGTGCTGCCGGCGCGACACGTGCCATCGTCGACGGCGACGACGAGATGGGTGCTGCGACAGTGCAGGCGAACGCCGTCACGGCGTCCACCAACGGCGACTTCCGCGCGTTCGACGGGATGTTCGATCGGTGACCGGCGTCGTCAAGACGGGAGCCATCCCGTACACGGACGTCCAACTCGAGGCGATCACGAGTGGTGCCGCTTCGCTGCGGACCGTCGCGTCCGCCGTCCGCGACGGCACGGCCGACATCGTCACCGCCTGGAGCGGCATCTCCGGTTCCTACGAGGGCCCGAGCGACCAGGAACTCTTCGCGGTGATGACACCCATCGGGCCCCAGGGCACGACGTTCGGCGACGACCTGGACACCGCGGCGAAGGCGCTCGACACGTTCGTCACCGAGGTCACGCCGATCGTCGCCGCGCTCAAGGCGTACGTCACGCGCGCCGAGCAGCTGCACCGCGACGTCGACGCGTTCACCCCGAAGACGGCGAAGACCGAGTACGGCAACAGCGCGATCGTCGAGTCCTGGGACCAGGACGAGACCCTCACCGACGAGAACAACGCGATCATCAACGGCGTCGCCGCGCAGGTGGTGGCGTACCAGGCCGCCGAGCGCTCCTGCGCGAACACCATCCGTGGGCTGTCAGGCTTGCAACCGCTGCACGCGATGAGCGGCAGCGGCTCGGACGACGTCCTCGCCTACGGGTACGAAAAACTGCCCGCCGGCACGAAGCTGCCGTGGGGGACCGCGTCGGAGCGGAACGAATCGTGCTCCGAGAAGACCGCCGACTTCCTGCCGAACATGCTCAAGGGCGTCGTCGTCGACGGCATCTGGGGCACAGTGAAGGGGCTGGGCACCCTCGTCGGTGTGGACGGCACGGGCTTCCACCTGGAGACCGCAGCGACGTCGTGGAGTGGGGTCCTCGCGCTCACGGGCTTCAACATGAAGACCATGCAGAAGGACCGCGACCTCCAGCTCGAGGCGTGGACCCAGGTGGGAAAGGCGACGGTCGGTTGGGACGAATGGGGCAGGGACCCTGGTCGCGCCGCCGGACAGGCGCTGTGGGGGATCGGCTCGATCGCCGTCCCGATCGCCGGGCAAGCGGGCAAGCTCGGCGCCGTCGGCAAGGTCGGCGAAGTCGCGGGGGCCGTCGGCAAGGCGGGGAAGTTCCTCGACCTCGTCGATGCCGGTGCGTGGGTCTCGAAGGGCCTGACCAAGGTGCTGCCGAGGCTCGATGAGCTCAAGACGATCATGACGAAGGGTGTCGGTGACGACGCCGTCGGGTCGACTGGGCGACTCGCCGACTTCAAGACCGGGCTCGACGACTTTCTGCACGGACGGCACGGCGACACCGACGTCGAGGTGCCGCCTGCTCGGACCGAGGCGGACACGGACGTGCGTGCGGGGAGCGACGCGAACGCGCGGGCCGACGGCGGCGATGCGACGGTGCACGCGCCGGAGCGGGAGCCGGCGCTCGTGGGGGCCGGTGGGCACGGCGAGACGGCGACAGGCGACGGCGGTTCGACGTCGGGGTCGCACGGCGGTGCAGGGCACGGGGGCGACTCGGCCGGGCACGGTGGCTCGGGCCACGGCACGGATGCCGATCACGGCGCCGGTGGTGGTCGGCCGGACGGCGACGGGCACGACGAGCCCGGGACTCCGCCCCCGCACCACTCCGACCGTTCGACGGACCCGGTGTTCGCCGACGATCCCAGTGGTCCCGGCTGGGAGCGTGACGAGTCGGCCCGGGGCGATGCCGAGCGGCCCGACTACGGCGAGCCGCACCTCCACCTCGACGAGCTCGGTGAGAACTACCGAGCTCCTGACGACCCGACGTACAAGGGCGCGGGGATGAGCGACGAAGTGCGCGCTCTCGTCGACGACTGGGGCAATCCGAACGGCCTGTACGGCAAGGACGCCGACGGCAACTACCTCACGCGGGACGGCTGGGAAGACCGGTACATCGACTGGAACGAGGAGTGGCAGTCGTACGCGCCGGAGTACCCGGGCAACGCGGGAGCTGTTGCCGGCCATCGCGTCGACTGGACGGATCCGCAGTTGTTCGTGCAGCAGTACGGGTCGCAGTTGGACCGGCTCGGTGCGGACAAGGGCGAATTCCTCTCGTTCCCCGGGACGTCATTCGAAGAGCGAGCGTTGCCGCCGTCCAACCTCAGCGACAAGTACTCGACGTTCGACTTTGATGCCGCTGCGTTCGAAGGAAAGGGACTGAAGATCGAGGTGAGCGAGATCGCTCCGGCTTTCGGGCACCCTGGCGGTGGACTGCAGGTGCGGTTCTTCAAGCCGGGCGATCCGATTGAGTTCGTTTCCGTCACCGACCTCAAGAGATTGGGAATCCTGAGTTGACCGACAGTGAACCAGGCGAGTTCGCCGACCTCCAGTACCTCGAGGACGTCCTGCTGCGTGCCGGAAACGACCTCGTCACGTGTGAACCGCGAAGGGTGCAGTTCGGCGATCACGAGACACTGCAGCGGTACTCGGTGTCCGGCACGTCGGTCGAGGAGTGGCGTGGAGACCGGGGGCGTGGCGCCCTGACCGGCACACGGTTCGGGTCGGCCACGGACGCGGAATTGTGGATCGTCGCGGACGCGAGTGGGTACATTCGCGAAGCTCGTGGTCTGCCGATCGCACATTGGCTTCCCGACGAAGAGCACGAACTCCCCGAAGGGTTCACTATCGAGCAAAACGGCGCCGGTGTTCTCCTCACCTGGAGCGCATCGGGAACGGAACACCGAGTCCGTTTCGGCGGCGCTCTCCCGGAGGCCCATGCGGTGCAGTTCTCGGCCGTGGCACGGGTGCCGCTGGACCAGATCGAAGAGTGCGCGCTCCAGCTCGACGCCCGCTCGGCGTTCGCGGCCGCGGCGTCCGCTGCTTCGCGCTGAACGACTCCGTCGTGCCGCTGATCCATCGGACTACGCCGCAATACCGTGCCTCGAGGTGCTCGCGGTCCTGGACAGATGTCGTGTTCAGAGACGGAGACGGTGACGATGCTGCGCGTCGAATCGCGTCCTCTGCTGCTGGTGTCACCCGAGATCGAACTGACCTCGAACGCGCCCACTGGCTGCATCGATCACCCCGAGGAGCTTCCCGCTGGCATGACGTCGACGGTCGAGTCCACGTTGAACGTGCTCCCGTGGACGGCGCAGGCGCCCCGCTCCGTGCCGGGTTCGGGAGGGGTCGTTTCGTTGCCGTTCGCAACGGTGGCGCGTGTTCCCGTGGACCGCATCGAGCAGTGCGCGCTCGAGACCGATTCCCGGCGAGCATTCGCCGAGCCTGCGCTTCCCGATTGACTCCGGCCTCTCGGCACGAGGCGCGGTCGTCCGTTCAGTCCTGAACGACGATCCTCTGCAGCGCGCCGCTGACGAGCAGATCGCGGATCGTCTACGCGATCGAGAAGCGGACCGCGCCGCTGGGCTGCCCGAACCAGGGGAGTGTGATCTGGGCGTGAACGAGGACGTTCTCCGTGCGATGACGATGCTGCGGGGCAGACCTGACCAAGGAATTCTGCCGTCGATGACGAGAAGGGCTTTCACGCTTGATTGACCAGACTGGCCTTCAGCGAGCTGACGCCGATCTGCTCGGAGCGTTCGTGGGCAATGAATCGCCGGACCTCTCTTCGATACCCGGCATCAAGCGCGATGACCGGATCGTTTTCGAGTACGGCACACCGGAGACCGCTTTCAGGATTACTGTCGACGGCTCTGGGTACAAGTTCGAGATTCGTGACAAGGGGAGCATTTGGTCTCTCGCGTGGTTCAGCTGTTTGGTGGATGCCGAGCGCTACGTCTTGGTGCGAGAAGGTGAAGTCCGAAACGATGCGCCGTGGTTCGACGGGAAGGCGACGACGCCGGCAGGAGTTGACCTGATTGAGGAGAACTCAGACAGAGAGCTTCGGTGGCACATCGACGGTGTGGAACACATCGTGCGAACGCTCTCCGACATCGAGTGGTCTCTGGTCTACCGGCTCGCTTGGGTCCGGGCGCGTTCGCTCGCCGAGGTGATCGAGATCGTGAGTGGGTCTTCTCCGGGCAAACAAGTGGGAAGCATCTAGTCCCGAATCACTCGATTCGTCCTTCCGCGGCCCCGGGTGTGCGCCGAGCCTGGCTGTCCGAAGACGGCGATGCCAGCGAGCGCGACTCGCACTACTGCGCCTGTACCGGCACGGAGGTTCGACTTCGGTTGGCTCAGCGCACGGATGCCCGAGTCGATTGTCGCTACCGAGTCTGCGCTTCGACCGGCAAGGAGATACGACGAATACGGTGAGGACGCCGACAGCAACTACCTCACGCGGGACAGCTGGGAAGACCGGTACATCGACTGGAACGAGGACTGGCAGTCGTACCTGCCCGAGTACCCCGGCAACGCTGGCGCCGTCGCCGGGCACCGCATCGACTGGGTGGATCCGCACAGGTTCGTCGAGCAGTACGGCTCGAAACTCGACCGGCTCGGGAAGGAGTCCGGCAATTTCTTCTCCTTCCCGGGGACCTCGTTCGAACAGCGCGCCCTTCCACCGTCCAACCTCAGCGATGCCTATCGGAAGTACGACTTCGACGCCGCTGCTTTCGAGGGGCAGGGGCTGAAGATCGAGGTGAGCGAGATCGCTCCAGCATTCGGGCACCCGGGTGGAGGGCTCCAAGTCAGGTTCGTCGACCCCGGTCCCCCCATGAGTGTCCGCTCGGTTACGGACCTCCGCGGGCTCGGGATCTTGTCATGAGCGACGAGCGCATCGCGTTCCCGCACCTCGGACTCCTCGAAGACCTCCTGCGCCGCGCTGGACACGATCTGGTCGTGACGGAGGCGGGGCTCGTCGAGTTCGGCGACCAGGAGACGCTGGAGCGGTACGTCGTTCGAGGCGGAGCAGTTCACGGGTGGGAAGGTGACAGGGGATCCGGTGACTGGACCGGGGTGGTGTTCGAAGCAGGCGAGGACGCTGCGCGGCGGATTGCCGCTTCAGCGTCTGGTGCCCTTCGCTACCGGGCCGGCCTTGAGCTGGGGCACTGGCTCCTCGACCGTCCCGAGGAACTCCCCGACGGGATGTCGCTGAGTGTGGAGAACGAGAGGAACCTTCTGGAATGGACGGTCCGCGGATCTCCTCACCGAGCGTGCTTCGGAGGCGGGCGGTTCATCGCCCCGGCGGCGCAGTTCGCAACCGTCGCCCGGGTACCCGTAGCTGACATCGAACGGTGTGCGCTCGAGGTCGACTCTCGGCGAGCATTCTCGGGGGCGGCCCTCCCCGAGTGAGAAGTGGCTTCGGAGGTAACCCGAACGCTTGCGGCTGATGGCCGCGCAGGGTTCGCCGATGCCACTGTCGGATCAGTCGCTGCCGGTGATCCTCCGGAGTTCTGCTGGGCTGCCCCGAGCCACGGAAGTGTGGTCTGCGCTTGCACGAGCACGATGCCGTCGGTGACGTAGGGGTGCACGCTCGACGGGAGCGACAAGGCGTTGGGTGGGAGCGACCTCGACGCGAACGACGCGCCGAACGGGTTGTGGAGCGTACCCTCCGGCCCGCCGACGCGGCCGACCGGGATCGCGGGCGGGAGCTCAAGGTGGGTCGTATCGACGCGGCATTCGGTTAACCGGGCGACGGTCTGCAGGTGCAGGTCGTGACCTCACGTGGGAATCCGGTCGATGCGATGCCGATGCTGCGGGGCAGACCTAACGAAGGAATTCTGCGGTCGATGACCAGCAGGGCTTTCGTCATCGAGTCCCGGTAGACCGGAAACCGATTCCCGAGTCGCTCTCGATGGCTTCGGCTACACATTCGAGACTTGTGACGAGGAGAGCGACTGACTTCGCGCGTCGCGGCTCGTGCTAAGGAGTCTGCGCCTGGACCGGCACGGAGATCCGTCGAAGAGAACCTTCGACGAGGAGGTCGCGGATGGTCAGAGACTCGTCGGCGATCGTGTAGCGGATGGCACCGCCGGGCTGTCCGAACCAGGCAGGCACGATCGATGCTCGAACGAGCACGGTCGCCTCGGTCACGAACTGGTGCACTCCGGAAGGCTCCCGAAGCGCCGTCGGCGGCAGGGAGCGAGACTCGAACGCAGCGTTGAGCTGGGTCAAGAGCCAGCCGTCGAGCGCGCCGATGCGGTCCACGAGGATCCCAGGCGGGAGTTGGATCAAGCTCGCACCACCACTCGCCGTGATCTGCTCGCGGAGCTGGGGATAGTACGGAGCGAGTCTGTCCTCGATCGCGGAGACCTCCGACGGGGCCATCATCAGCACCGGCGGGATCGGCCGGTCGAGGAACCCCAGAAGTGCTCGCCCGATCGCGTCCTCGTCAGGGGCCTTGACGACGACCCGTGGCTGCCCGTAGTCGATGCACTGCACTTCGAAGACCTGCCCGACCTGCACCACCCGGAGTGCACCCTCGGGAGGGGGCCCGGCTGGCGGATCGCCAGGGAGGATGACCAGCTCCAGGCCGAAGCCCCGGCCATCGAGGTCAGCGCGAAGCTGTTCGAACGTCATGCCACGAGCGTAACAACGGATATCGGGTACGGGCGGCGGTGGAGGAACAATTGGGAACGTGGATCGTGGACGTCTGGGGCGACGGCGGATCCCGCCTCGGGAAAACAACCCGGCGATCACAAAGACCGTGAACGTGGATCCGGCATCCGGCCCGACCCGGGTGATCTGGCCTGAACGGAAGGACCGCAGTTGATCGTGGATCTCGCTCTCAGCGAAGCAGTAGTTCGACTGATCGGGAAGGGTCGGAGCGCGACGCCTGGTGAGTTCTGGACGGCAGTGGAGTCGTTTCCCGACACGGTTCACCGTGATCTCGAGGAGGTCATGCGCGACTATGAGACGCTGTCACAGATCGATTTGGCCTCCGTCGACAACGACTTGATCCGCGGGATGGATCTGGTCAAGGGGAATCTCTCGAGATTCATCCAGAGCTCGACCCGTCCGCGCTGGATGCACTCGAGTGGAACTTCTCCTGGGATTGGCGCTGAACCGGAGAGGTGCGGCTCCTGCTGTCGCTGTCGCTGCCGCTGCCGCTCGAGATCCTCCAGGCGCTCGGCGTGCTCCGCGAACTCCTTCGGCACTGAGAACAGGACGAACTCATGGATGACATCGACGCGACGCGCGTTCTCGCCCTGGCCGAGGCCGCGGGCGTTCCCTTCCGCTGGATGCGGCAGCCCTCCAACGACGTGGACACCTCTTGCATCTACAAGACTGCAGACGGTTGGCGGGTCTCAACGACGAACGAACGAAGCACGGAGGAGTCCGTCAACGACTATTCGGACCGCTCCGCAGCCGTCGACGATTTCGTGAACCGTGTGCAAGGAATCGTCCGGTACAAGGAGCTCCGCAGGAAGTTCCTCGGGCACTAGGGCAGTTGGGATCCCTGTGGTGATTGGGCGCGTTTTAGGAACCTCCCACGACCTGGGCTCCTCGAGGGCGCGAGATTGTGGAGCGATTCACGGTGTCGGACACTTCGGTGATCGAGGAGCGGCGGACCGTGGCGCCGGAGCGCTGACGGGCACGCGGTTCTGCTCAGCAGCCGACACAACGGGAGTGTCCCGAGGGGTTCACGTTGCAGCAGGATGGTAGCCGTGCCCTCAGCAGGCTGCTCGAAGGACTCAGGCTCACTGAGGAGATCTGACAACGGTGTCGTCCCACAAGGAGGAGAACATGGATCGGTCAACTGCCAAGGAGATCCTCGCTGCCGAGGGCCTCGAGCGAGCGGTGTGGTTCCGGCAGCCCACCGGGAAGCCGGACGCGGTGGCGATCTACGAGTTCGGCGGCGGCTACCGGGTGGTGTCGACGGACGAGCGGGCGGTCGAGATCGGTCCGCGGGACTACCAGGACGAGTCCGACGCGCTCGAGGTGTTCATCATGCTGCTCCGCGACCTGAAGGAGCTGGTCGCGAGCGGCGTCGTCCGCTGATCGGGACTGCTGACAATGGACCTGATCGATAGGGCGGAGGCA
Organism: Curtobacterium aurantiacum; assembly: GCF_018598555.1. Lineage (GTDB taxonomy): Bacteria > Actinomycetota > Actinomycetes > Actinomycetales > Microbacteriaceae > Curtobacterium > Curtobacterium aurantiacum. The sequence goes on along the minus strand of NZ_JAHEWN010000006.1, from coordinate 160,955 downwards.
AGATCGATCATCGCGGAAGAAGGCCTCCGATCGTGGATCTGGTTCTCCGACGAGGAAAGTCGGCCGGATCAAGCGGTGATCAACGAGGACGTGACGGGCTTCGCGGTCTTCGCGACGACTGAGCGAGGCAGGCCCGAGGGCGTGCACCACTTCGACTCGGAGTCGGATGCGCTCGAACGGTACGGATGGCGAGTGTCCACCACCAGCGATCGCGGCACCGAGGAATCGACTCGCGAGAGCGGCGACCGCAACGCAGCCGTGGAAGATTTCGTCCGCCGTGTCGAGGGCTTCGCCTGGTACCAGGAGCCACGGAAGCGACCACTCCCTGACCGGCGCGAGCACTCGTGACCACCGAGCGTCGTGCCGGAAGGTCAGCACGAGGCCGCTCGGTCGATCGTGGCTCGTCACGCCAGAAGGCCATCGGCGTACCGTCCACCCCATGACGAAGCACTGGTTGGCCCCGCGGTTCGGCGGCAGCGAAGTCCTGGAGTACGTCGACACCGAGGTTCCGGCACCCGGCCCCGGCGAGGTCACGATCGCCGTCCGCGCCGCCGGCATGAACCCCGCGGACACCAAGCACACCCGCCAGGGCGACCCCGCGGACCTGCCGATCGCCGTCGGGTACGAGGTCGCCGGCGTCCTGTCCGCCGTCGGTCCGGACACGCAGATCGCGTCCGGCGGGGGAGCGGTCGGCGACGAGGTCCTGGCGTTCCGCATCAGCGGCGGCTGGGCGGAGTCGGTCACGGTGCCCGCGTCCGACGTCTTCGCGAAGCCCGCCTCGCTCGGCTTCCCGGAGGCCGCCAACCTGCTCCTCGCCGGCTCGACCGCCGCCGACATGCTCCGCGTCACCCGCGCCGAGGGGCGCGACACCGTCCTGGTGCACGGCGCCTCGGGCGCGGTCGGCGTCAGCCTGCTCCAGCAGCTGCGGCTGCTGGGCACGCGCGTCATCGGCAGCGCGTCGGAGCGTGGTGCGGACGTCGTGCGACGCTTCGGTGGCGAGTGGGTCGCGTACGGCGACGGCCTGGAGGCGCGTGTCCGTGGTCTCGCACCCTCCGGTATCGACGTGGCACTGGACTGCGTCGGCACCGACGAGGCCGTCGACGTCTCGCTCGCGTTGGTTGCGGACCGGTCACGGATCGTGACGATCGCTGCGCAGGCGCGCGCTGCGTCGGAGGGCATCGCCGCGGTGGGCGGGGCGCAGCCGGCCAGCAAGGCGTTCCGTGATTCGGTGCGGCAGCGGCTCATCGACCTCGCCGGTGCCGGGCACCTCGAGGTCCCGGTGGCGCGGACGTTCCCGTTGGCGGAGGCGAAGGAGGCCGCTGAGCTGCTGGAGTCCGGGCACCCCGGGGGCAAGCTCGCGCTCCTTCCCTGACCGCACCGTCGGACAGGAGTCGTCCGCGCGGATGACGCTCGCCGCCCCGGGGGAGTGCCACACTCTGTGTGGACCGACAGCCCGCGCCGGAAGGACCCCCACGATGAGTGACCAGTACCCGCCCCGGGACCAGTACGGGCAGCAGCCGGGACCGTCCGGCCAGCAGCCGTGGGGACAACAGTCTCCGGGCCAGTACGGGCAGTACGCGCAGCCCGGTCCGGGGCAGCCGAGTGGCGGGAGGTCCGAGCCGCCGCTCTGGGCACCCTGGTACGGCATCCCCTTCCCCCAGGCGTTCCTGCGGTTCTGGAAGAAGTACGTGCGGTTCGACGGTCGGGCAAGCCAGTCGGAGTACTGGTTCTGGGCGCTCTGGTACCTCATCGGTTCGGCGGCCGCCGGCATCATCGGCAGCGGGTTCGATGTGCTGCCGTTCGTCGACGACGGGTCGGACGGGCTCGGCAGCCTGTGGAGCCTGGCCTGCGCGCTCGGCTTCATCGCGCTGACCGTGCGACGGCTGCACGACGTGAACCTCAGCGGCCTGCTCGCCCTGTTGTTCATCATCCCGCCGATCGGCATCCTGTTCTCGCTGATCGTCGGCCTGATCTCGTCGAACCCGCAGGGGCAGCAGTACGACCGCCCACAGCAGGGCTAACGCGCCGTCACGCTCCTGACGGGGGCTCACGAGTTCTGGTTGACTCGAACACGAACATCAGCCAACACTCGAGGGGGATCACGTGAGCGAGCAGTACCCGCAGCATCCGACCGGCCAGCCGAACGCACAGTTCGGTGGCGCGCCGCAGTACGGCCAGCAGCCGCCGACCGGACCGAACGGCGAACCGCCGCTCTGGGCGCCGTGGTACGGGATCTCGTTCGGCAAGGCCGTGGGCCGCTTCTTCAAGAAGTACGCGACGTTCAGTGGTCGTGCCAGCCGGAGCGAGTTCTGGTGGTGGTACCTCGCCAACGCGATCGTGGTCATCGTCCTCAGTATCCTGTACGGCATCGGTATCGGCACCTCAGAGCGGTCGACCGTGTCGACGTCGACGGCGACGTCCACCAGCGTCCAGTCGACCGTCACCGAGCCGTCGGCGCTGTTCGTCATCTCGGGCATCCTGTTCCTGCTCTGGGGCCTCGCGATCATCGTCCCGACGCTCGCCCTCGGCTGGCGCCGACTGCACGACGCGAACCTCCCTGGTGCGCTGTGGATCATCGCGTTCTTCGTCGGCATCGTCGGCATCGTCTTCGGGTCGCTGCCGTCGAACCCGCAGGGCGCACGCTTCGACCGTCCGGAGGGCTCGCGATGACCGAGAGCACGCAGCAGTGGGCGCCCCCGCAGCAGCCCGGTCAGCAGACCGACGCCGCGGGGACGCCGCCGCGCTGGGCCCCGTGGTACGGGATCTCGTTCCCGAAGGCGGTCGCGCGCTTCTTCGCGAAGTACGCCACGTTCAGCGGCCGTGCGAGCCGCAGTGAGTTCTGGTGGTGGATCCTCGCGAACGCGATCGTCACCGGGGTACTCGTCGCCATCGGGACGGTCATCCGCCTCAGCACACTCAATCGCCGGACTGTCGACTACTACGGCAACGAGATCACCGTGGTCGACCCCGTCCCGCCGGTCTTCTGGGTCGTACTTGTCCTGCTGGCGCTCTGGGGTCTCGCGACCCTCGTGCCGTCGCTCGCCCTCGGCTGGCGGCGCCTGCACGACGCGAACCTCTCCGGGGCGCTCTGGATCATCGCGCTGTTCGTCGGCGTCGTCGGCATCGTCTTCGGGTTGCTGCCGTCGAACCCGCAGGGAGCGCGGTACGACCGGCCCGAGGTCGGTCGATGAGCAACGACGGGACGCCGCAGTGGGGCCAGCCGGGTGGAGGTCAGCCGCAGGGGCAGCCGGGGTCCGGTGACCAGCCTGCTCACGGGCAGCCGGGCTCTGGCGAGCAGCCTCTCTACGGGCAGCAGCCTCTCTACGGGCAGCCGCCTCTCTACGGGCAGCCGCCTCTCTACGGGCAGCAGCCTCTCTACGGGCAGCAGCCGTACCAGCAGTACGCCCAGCCGTACGTCGGTGGGTACCCGCAGCTGGCGGAGCCGATACCGGTCGGCCCGGACGGCGTTCCGCCGCTCTGGGCCCCCTGGTACGGCATCGGGTTCCTCGACGCGTTCCTCCGGTTCTTCAAGAAGTACGCCCGCTTCGACGGCCGTGCCAGTCGCAGCGAGTACTGGTACTGGTTCCTGGCCAACGCCATCGTCACGATCGTGCTCTACGGGGGCTTCATCGCCCTGCTGATCGCCACCAGCCCGTCGACCACGGTCGTGGACGACTACGGGTACTCGCGCGACGTGTCGGGTGCGCCCTCACCGTTCGCCTTCGTGCTGCTCGTGCTGTTCGTGCTGTGGTGGTTCGCCACCTTCGTGCCGAACCTGGCACTCGCGTGGCGTCGGCTCCACGACGCGAACCTGCCGGGTCCGCTCTGGCTCGTCTCGCTCGTCGCGAGCCCCGCGGCCATCGTGTTCGGCTGCCTGCCGTCGAACCCGGCCGGTGCGCAGTACGATCGCCCCGACCTGCGGTAGCTCCACGAACGAGAACAGCCCGCCCCACGCGTCGAGCGTGGGGCGGGCTGTTCGTGTGTCGGAGGGCTCAGATCACCCGGAGACGGACGAGCGCGCCGTCGACGACCAGGTCACGCACGGTGGCGGACGGGTCGGCGATCTGGAAGCGCAGGGCTCCGCCCGGCTGCTCGAACCACGGCTGGACGAAGCGGACGTTCACCAGGAACGGCCGGTCGACCACGTAGCGATGCGTCTCGGGCGACGAGGTCACGTGCGGCGGCAGCGAGCGGCTGGGCACCGGGGTGTCGAGCGGGTGCAGCAGGTAGCCGTCCGGGCCACCGATGCGGTCGACGGGGACCCCCGCCGGGATCTGGATGGTCAGCCCCTGCTCGCCGGCCTGTGTGACCTGCTGCGCGAGCTGCGGGTAGGTCGACGCCGCACGGTCACGGAGCCCGTCGAGCTCGTGTCGGGGGATGTCACGCGGTGCCGGGAACGGACGGTTCAGGAACCGGCGGAGCATCTCGACCGCGTCATCCTCGCCTGTCGTCTGCGCGAGACGACGAGCGGTGCCGTAGTCGACGACCTCGAGCGCGTAGCCGGAGGCGTCGGTCTGGACGATGCGGAGCGCACCCTCGACCGGCGGTTCGTGCAGGGTCTCACCGGGGAGCTGCACGTACCGGGTCGTGTAGCCGAGCTGGTCGAGGATGGGGCGGGTGTCCGCGAACGTCATGGTCGGGAGCCTATCGGTCGGCGTGGTGCGGAGCTTGGACGGAGCCGGGACTACGCCCGACCCCGCATGATCGCCTGCTTGACCTCGGAGATCGCCTTCGTCACCTGGATGCCGCGGGGGCACGCGTCGGTGCAGTTGAAGGTGGTCCGGCAGCGCCAGACGCCTTCCTTGTCGTTGAGGATGTCGAGACGGACGTTCGCGGCGTCGTCGCGGGAGTCGAAGATGAACCGGTGGGCGTTCACGATCGCGGCCGGACCGAAGTACTGCCCGTCGGTCCAGAACACCGGGCAGGACGACGTGCACGCTGCGCAGAGGATGCACTTCGTGGTGTCGTCGAAGCGGGCGCGGTCGGCGACGGACTGCACACGCTCCTTGCCGGGCGTCGGGGCCGACGAGGACTGCAGGAACGGCTGCACCTCGCGGTAGCTCTGGAAGAAGGGCTCCATGTCGACGACGAGGTCCTTCTCGAGCGGCAGGCCCTTGATCGCCTCGACGTAGATCGGCTTCGAGACGTCGAGGTCCTTGATCAGGGTCTTGCACGCCAGACGGTTGCGGCCGTTGATGCGCATCGCGTCGGAGCCGCAGACGCCGTGCGCGCAGGAGCGGCGGAAGGTCAGGGACCCGTCCTGCTCCCACTTGATCTTGTGCAGGGCGTCGAGGATGCGGTCGGTCGGCAGCATCATGACGTCGAAGTCCTGCCAGCGCGGCTCGTCGTCGACGTCAGGGTCGAAGCGACGGACGATGACCGTGACGGAGAAGGATCCGGGAGGGGCGTCCTGCACGGTGTCGGTGCGGGGTGCGTCGGAGACCAGGGTGTCGGTCATCTCAGTACTTCCTCTCCATCGGCTGGTACCGCGTGATGACGACAGGCTTCCAGTCGAGCGTGATGTGGTCGTCGGCGAGTGACGAGTGCGGGTCGCCCGTCAGGTACGCCATGGTGTGCTGCATGTAGTTCTCGTCGTCGCGCTTCGGGTAGTCGTCGCGCATGTGGCCGCCGCGGCTCTCCTTGCGGTTGCGTGCGGAGTAGACGACGACCTCGGCCAGGTCGAGCAGGAACCCGAGCTCGACGGCCTCGAGCAGGTCGGTGTTGAACCGCTTGCCCTTGTCCTGCACCGAGACCTGCATGAATCGGTTGCGGAGCGTGTGCAGGGTCTCGGTGACGCGGGCGAGCGACTCGTCCGTGCGGAACACCTGCGCGTTCTTGTCCATCTCCTCCTGCAGTTCCTTGCGGAGGGCGGAGACGCGCTCGGTGCCGGTGGATGCGCGGAGCTGGTCGAGCATGCCGCGGACGCCAGCAGCCGGGTCTTCCGGCAGCGGGAGGAACTCGGCGGTCTGGACCCACTCGGCGGCGTTGTTGCCCGAGCGCTTGCCGAAGACGTTGATGTCGAGCAGCGAGTTCGTGCCGAGACGGTTCGAGCCGTGCACGGAGACGCAGGCGCACTCGCCGGCGGCGTACAGGCCGGGGACGACGGTGGTGTTGTCGTACAGGACCTCGGCCTTGACGTTCGTCGGGATCCCGCCCATCGCGTAGTGCGCGGTCGGCATGACGGGGACCGGCTCGACGACCGGGTCGACGCCGAGGTACGTGCGGGCGAACTCGGTGATGTCCGGCAGCTTCGTCTCGAGGACCTCGGCCCCCAGGTGTGTGCAGTCGAGCAGCACGTAGTCCTTGTTCGGACCGGCACCCCGGCCCTCGGCCACTTCCTGCACCATGCACCGCGCCACGATGTCGCGGGGAGCGAGGTCCTTGATGGTGGGGGCGTACCGCTCCATGAAGCGCTCGCCCGAGGCGTTCCGGAGGATCGCGCCCTCGCCGCGGGCGCCCTCCGTCAGCAGGATGCCGAGCCCGGCGAGCCCGGTGGGGTGGAACTGGAAGAACTCCATGTCCTCGAGCGGCAGGCCCTTGCGCCAGACGATGCCGACGCCGTCGCCGGTCAGGGTGTGCGCGTTCGAGGTGGTCTTGTACATCTTGCCGAAGCCGCCGGTCGCGAAGATCATCGCCTTGGCGTGGAAGACGTGCAGCTCACCGGTCGCGAGCTCGAACGCGACGACGCCGGCCGGCTGCTGGCGGGTGACGCCGTCCTCGCCGACGACGTCGACCATGATGAGGTCGAGCGCGTAGAACTCGTTGTAGAACTGGACGCCGAGCTTCACGCAGTTCTGGAACAGCGTCTGCAGGATCATGTGACCGGTGCGGTCCGCGGCGTAGCAGGCCCGGCGGACCGGGGACTTGCCGTGGTCGCGGGTGTGGCCACCGAAACGACGCTGGTCGATCTTGCCCTCGGGCGTGCGGTTGAACGGCAGCCCCATGTTCTCGAGGTCGATGACGGCGTCGATCGCCTCTTTCGCGAGGATCTCGGCAGCGTCCTGGTCGACGAGGTAGTCGCCGCCCTTGATCGTGTCGAACGTGTGCCACTCCCACGAGTCCTCTTCGACGTTCGCGAGGGCCGCGGCCATCCCGCCCTGCGCCGCGCCGGTGTGCGACCGCGTGGGGTAGAGCTTCGAGATGACGGCCGTCTTCGCCTTCGGGCCGGCTTCGATCGCGGCTCGCATGCCCGCGCCTCCGGCGCCGATGATGACGATGTCGAACTGGTGGTGGTGGACGGTGGTCTCGGTCACAGGGGTCTTTCCGTAGACGGTGGGAACGCGGGCAGCAACGGTGGTGGTGTTACTGCGCCGGGCAGAAGGACGGCAGGTCGGCGGCAGCGGCGCCGGCGGGGCACGGGTCGAAGGTCCAGCAGACGAGGAGCCCGAGGACGATCAGCACGACACATGCGGCGAGGATCGCGACGAGGAGCGTCTTGCGGATGCCCGGCTTCGACACGTAGTCGTTGACGATCGTGCGCATGCCGTTCGAGCCGTGGATGAGCGCGAGGACCAGCATCAGCGAGTCCCAGACCTTCCAGAAGGGGTTCGCCCACTTGCCGGCGACGAAGGCAAAGTCGATCTGCTTGACGCCTTCGCCCGCCACCATGTTGACGAAGAGGTGGCCGAAGATCAGCACGACGAGCAGCACGCCCGAGGCGCGCATGTAGATCCAGCCCCACTTCTCCCAGTTGGTGGTGCTGCGGGCGGCTGCGGCCGAGCGGGGAGGTTCGACGATCTGCGTGGTCATCTTCGTGCCCCTCAGTTGAAGTCCGCGACGAGGTTCATGAGCTGGCGGGGCAGGAAGCCCGCGATCGCCACCGCCCACAGGACCATGACGATCCAGAACATGGCGCGCTGGTACTTCGGGCCCTTCGACCAGAAGTCGATCAGGATGATCCGCAGCCCGTTGAAGGCGTGGAACACGATGGCCATCACGAGCGCGATCTCGCCGATGTTCATGAGCGGCGTCTTGTACGTGCCGATGACCGCGTTGTACGCCTCGGGCGAGAGCCGCACGAGCGCCGTGTCGAGGATGTGCACGAGCAGGAAGAAGTAGATGGCGACGCCGGTGATGCGGTGGAGCACCCACGACCACATCCCGATCGAACCGCGGTAGAGCGTGCCCTGTGGCGTCCGAGAGGCCCGCGGGGCTTCTATCGAGACGTCGGGCACCGCGGTCGCCGTACCCCCGCCGGTGTGCTCAGCCATGAGCTCGTCCTTCCATAGGACGGGCTCGCCCGATCGGCGAGCCCTTGCCGTTCGTGTTCGTGTGGAACACGACCCATCCTATGCGCGAGCGCTGACCTTCTCGTCCCGACCTGCCCGCAGGCCCCGTCCGACGGGCGGCGCGCCGATGGTGCGGGCCGTGTCGTGGTGCTCGAGGAGCTGGTCGCCGACGGCCTCCCAGGTGGTCCCCTCGACGCGGAGCCGACCTGCCGAACCCATCCGCTCGGCCAGTGCTCGGTCGTGGTGCAACCGCAGGACCGCGTGGCGGAGGGCCTGCGGTTCGTCGGCGTCGTAGAGCTCCCCGTCGAGCCCCGGGGCCACGAGGTCGAGGGGGCCGCCGGACGCCGGGGCGATCACGGGCAACCCGGAGGAGTGGGCCTCCTGCAGGGTCTGCCCGAAGGTCTCGGCCGGTCCGGTGTGCACGAACAGGTCGAGTGCCGCGTACGCGTCGGCGAGGGCATCGCCGCGCAGGGGACCGGTGAAGGTCACGTCGAGGTGCCGGAGACGCCGCTCGAGCATCGCGCGCGACGGACCGCCGCCGGCGACGACGACCCGGATGCCGGGGACCCCGCCGAGTTCGGCGAGCCGCTCGACCTCCTTCTCCGGGGCCAGCCGGCCGACGTAGCCGACGATCGTCTCGCCGTTCGGGGCCAGACGACGGCGGAGGGCCCGCACGTGCCCGGACGTCCGGCGAGCGGGGTGGAACAGCTCGGTGTCGACGCCCCGGCCCCAGCGGGCGACGCGGGGCACGCCGTCCTCGGCGAGCATCGCGGCGGTCGCACTCGACGGGGCGAGCGTCAGCGAGGCACCGGCGTGGATGCGTCCGAGGATCTTCCGCACCAACGGGACGGTCGCCGTCAGGCCGTTGCGGCGGGCGAACCCGGCCACGTCGGTCTGGAAGACGGCGACGGAAGGGATGCCGAGCCTCCCGGCTGCCGTGATCGCGCGCCCACCCAGCAGGAACGGACTGGCGGCGTGGAGCACGTCGGCGCCGGAGGCGGCGAGGATCGTGTCGAGCACCGGGTGGGGGAGCGCCACCGGGAACTGTCGGTACGCCACGGCGGGGACGCGGTGGACGTCGAAGGAGCGGTAGCGCTCGACGGCGCTGCGCGACCGGAACTGCGCGAGCCCCGGGGTGTCCGGCGCGATCACGACCGCGCGGTGACCACGTCGTTCCAGGTGGTCGAGGACCGCCAGGACGCTGGTGGTCACGCCGTTGAGGGTGGGCAGGAAGCTCTCGGTCACGACGGCGACGGTCCGGGGGGACGTGCCGCGCTCCACGCTGCGTGCGCTCATGGTGCTGCCCATGCTCCGGGCATGACGTGACCCGACGGGGCCGACGACGTGAACGGGGCGCACGCGCCGGGTGAACAACGCGGCGGCCCGTGCTGCGGGAGCCCGCATGCGGGAATCGTGCGGGGACCACCCAGGATCCGCCCGGTGGGACCGGTACGGTGAGCGCGTGGCTGACGCTCTCGAAGACTTTTACGCGATCATCCCCGCAGGGGGCATCGGATCGCGCCTGTGGCCGTTGTCGCGCGCGGACGCACCCAAGTTCCTGCACGACCTGACCGGTTCCGGCACCTCGTTGCTGCGGCAGACCTGGGACCGCCTGGCGCCGCTCGCCGGCGACCAGCGGATCATGGTCGTCACCGGCCGTGCGCACCGGGTGGCGGTGGAGTCGCAGCTGCCCGGCGTGGAGGACCACAACGTCGTGCTCGAGAGCGAGCCGAAGGACTCCACCGCGGCCATCGGCCTCGCGGCGGCGATCCTGGTGCGCCGTGAGCCCGACGTCGTCATCGGCTCGTTCGCGGCCGACCACGTGATCGGGGACGCCCGGGGCTTCCGCCGCTCGGTCCGCGAGGCCGTCGCCGTCGCACGCGCCGGCTACGTCACGACCATCGGCATCACCCCGACCGAGCCCGCGATCGGCTTCGGCTACATCAACGCGGACACCGCCGGGCTCGACATCGAGGGAGCCCCGACCGCGCACGCGGTGAAGTCGTTCGTCGAGAAGCCGGACCTCGACACCGCCCGCTCGTACGTCGAGCAGGGCAACTACCTCTGGAACGCCGGCATGTTCATCGCGCGCGCCGACGTGCTGCTCGCCGAGATCGGCCGGACGAAGCCGGAGCTGCTGGCCGGGATCAACGAACTCGCGGACGCCTGGGACACCTCCGCTCGCGGCGCCGTCGTCGACGCCGTCTGGCCGATGCTCGAGAAGATCGCGATCGACTACACGGTCGCCGAGCCGGCAGCCGCGGCCGGACGCATGGCGGTCGTCCCCGGCGACTTCGACTGGGACGACGTGGGTGACTTCGCCTCGCTCGCCAAGCTGCAGTCCGGCGGCCGCCCGAACAACCTCGCCGTGCTCGGCGACGGTGCGCGCATCCTGGCGGATTCGTCGAGCGGCATCGTGATCTCGCACAGTCAGCGGCTCATCTCGCTCATCGGCGTCGAGGACATCGTCGTCGTGGACACCCCGGACGCCCTGCTCGTCACCACCAGCGCGAACGCGCAGCGGGTGAAGAGCGTGGTGGATGCGCTGAAGATCAGCGGCCGGGGCGACGTCCTGTAGGTTCGAGTATCGGCCAACGGGCCGGTGATGTTCCAGGTGCAGGGTCGCTGGGGAGCGACGTCGGGGGAGGACATGGCGGACATCGAGCTCGACGCGGGGGATGCGTCCGTACTGGCGAAGGCGGTTCCGGCAGCGGCAGCGAATCTGCACGGGCATGGCAGAAGCCGGTCGCGGTGGGTTGCGAGCACGCTCATGGTCGTGACGGTGGCGACCGCGCTCGCCGGGTGCGCCCGGCAGCCTGAGGATAGTAAGCCTGACGTAGACCCTGACGTCGCGAAGCAGCAGATGATCGACGCCGTCGACGACGTCACCGACCATCTGGGCGGCGAGTGGAAGCCGCGAACTGGGCCTGACTATGCCGAGCGTTGCAGCTTGTCCGGAGGGGAGAAGGGGGCGCACTGGGTGTACCTCACCGGCCGGACTTCCGACGTCGGTTCGGAGGGCCCGGAACCGGACGCGAAGGAGACGCTCGACCGCTGGGAATCCCAGGGCATGGAAGTCGAGCGTTGGGCTGACCCCGACGGGCCCGCGATCGTCGGCCGCGGCGGTGGCTCGATCGACTCCATCAACCTGTACGCGTTTCCGGGCCACTACACCGTCGAAGCCATCTCGCTGTGTTTCCCGGGCGACGCCGACAGCTTGTGACACACCGACGTGACGTGGGATGCGGCTTTGTCGGCTCCGTGCTCCTGGTCGGCATGCTGCTGGTGGGGCTGACCGGTTGCGCCGCGCAGAGGACCGGCACCGGTTCATCTGAGCGGGCGGAGCCCCAGGCGAGTGAGAATGCCGCGAAGCGACAGATGGTCGAAGCGGTCGATGACGCAACAGAGCGCCTCGGCGGTGAATGGAGAGCACGCACCGGGCCGGACTACGCAGAAGGCTGCGTCCTCGCGGACGGCGAGCGAGGTGCGCACTGGCGCTACCTCACGGGCAGCACGCTGGCCGGGCGACCCGATGTCGACGCCGCCCGGATGACGGAGCACTGGGAAGGTCAGGGGATGCGGGTCACCCAGCGTGATTCGAGCGACGGGCCCGCCATCTTCGGCGACGGCGCAGGGAAGATCACCTCGATCAGCGTCTACGCCTACTCGGGGAACTACACCGTCCAGGCCGTCTCGCTGTGCTTCCCGGGCGACGCCGACGAACTCTGACCTCCAGAGATCCGCCGCTCCGTCGACGTCCTGTAGCGCTCCACCGACAAACCCCTCGAACTGGGGGTCTGTGTGCGACCCTGCGTTACGGGCGCGTTTCGGCGGGGTCGCGATCCCGTAACCGATCAGCAGGACCCCCGCAACGGGTCCTGTACCGACCCGACGGTCGTGTACTGTCGCCACGATCGCCCGGAACGCACGTGGTCCGGGCACGCTCCCCGGAGGAACCAACCCGTGACATCTCGTACCCGACAGGTCGTCCTCAGCGGCCTCGCGCTCGCCGGCACCGTCGCCGTCCTCGCTGGCTGCGCCTCGGCGCCGTCCGACACCGAATCGGCGAAGAAGACCGACTTCCGCCCCTGCATGGTCTCCGACGCCGGTGGGTTCGACGACAAGTCGTTCAACCAGCTCGGCTACGAAGGCATGAAGGACGCCGCCAAGGAGATCGGTGCCACCTACAAGGAGGCCGAGTCGAAGGACGCCACCGTCTACGACTCGAACATCGAGCAGCTCATCGGCCAGAACTGCAACCTCGTCGTGACCGTCGGCTTCAACCTCGCCGACGCCACGAAGAAGCAGGCCGCTGCGAACCCGGACACCGACTTCGCGATCATCGACGACAACTCGATCGACGCGGACAACGTCAAGCCGATCACGTTCGACACCTCGCAGGCGGCGTTCCTCGCCGGCTACGCGGCGGCGTCCTACTCGAAGAGCGGCGTCGTCGGCACGTTCGGTGGCATGCAGATCCCGACCGTCACCATCTTCATGGACGGCTTCGCGGACGGCGTGAAGTACTACAACGAGCAGAAGGACAAGGACGTCAAGGTCGTCGGCTGGAACGTCGACACCGGCAAGGGCTCCTTCACCGGTGGCTTCGAGGCCGGCACGCAGGCGAAGTCGGTCGCGCAGACGCTCCTCGACCAGGACGCCGACGTGATCCTGCCCGTCGGTGGCCCGATCTACCAGTCCGCTGCCGAGGCCATCAAGGACGCCGACAACGGCTCCGTCCTCATCGGTGCGGACAGCGACCTCTACGAGGCCGACCCCCGCTACAAGGACATCGCTTTCACCTCGGTCGAGAAGGGCATGCGCCCGGCCGTGAAGGACGTCGTCGAGCAGGCGGCTGACGACAAGTTCTCGAAGGACCCGTACGTGGGCACCCTCGAGAACGACGGCGTCGGCATCGCCCCGTTCCACGACTTCGAGTCCAAGGTCGACAAGGGCCTGCAGGGCGAGCTGGACGACGTGAAGGCCGGCATCATCGACGGCTCGATCAAGGTCAAGACCCAGTCCTGACCCGGTGAACGCGGGCGGGGGAGCATCCCTCGCCCGCGTTCTCGTGCGCCCGGGTGGCTCACGCCACATCGTGCGCCCGGGTGGCTCACGCCACATCGTGCGCCCGGGTGGCTCACGCCACATCGTGCGCCCGGGTGGCGCACACCACATCGTGCATCCGCGGGGTGTACGCGACATCGAGCGCCCGCGTGGCGCGCGCGAGACAGAAATAGACTCCCGAACATGAAGCTCGAACTCCGCGGCATCACCAAGCGGTTCGGCGCCCTGGTCGCCAACGACCACATCTCGCTCACCGTCGAGCCGGGTGAGGTCCACTGCCTCCTGGGTGAGAACGGCGCCGGCAAGTCCACCCTGATGAACGTCCTGTACGGCCTGTACGACGCCGACGAGGGCGAGATCCTGCTCGACGACGTGGTGCAGGACTTCGACGGCCCCGGTGACGCCATGCGCGCCGGCATCGGCATGGTGCACCAGCACTTCATGCTCGTGCCCGTGTTCACGGTCGCCGAGAACGTCATGCTGGGGCAGGAGCAGACCACCTTCGGCGGCCGGCTCGACCTGGCCGGTGCCCGCAAGCGCGTGCAGGAGATCTCCGACCGCTTCGGGTTCGACGTCGACCCCGACGCCAAGGTCGAGGACCTGCCCGTCGGTGTGCAGCAGCGCGTCGAGATCATCAAGGCGCTGTCGCGCGACGCGTCCGTGCTGGTGTTCGACGAGCCGACGGCCGTCCTCACCCCGCAGGAGACCGACGAACTGATGGGCATCATGCGCCAGCTCCGCGAAGCCGGCACCGCCATCGTGTTCATCACCCACAAGCTCCGCGAGGTGCGCGAGGTCGCCGACCGCATCACGGTCATCCGCCTCGGCAAGGTCGTCGGCGAGGCCTCGCCCACCGCGACGAACAACGAACTCGCCGCGCTCATGGTCGGCCGCGCTGTCTCGCTGGTCGTCGACAAGGAACCGTCGACCGGCGGCGCCGATGCCCTGGTCGTCGAGAACCTCACGGTCACCGACCCGTCCGGTATCGTCCTCGTCGACGACGTCTCGTTCACGGTGCGCCGCGGTGAGGTCCTGGCGATCGCCGGTGTGCAGGGCAACGGGCAGACCGAGCTCACCGAGGCGATCATCGGCCTCGAGCCCGTGCACGCCGGCCGCGTCACGCTCGACGGCAAGGAGCTCACCGGCCGCAGCGTCAAGCAGGTGCTCGACGCCGGCGTCGGCTTCGTGCCCGAGGACCGCAAGGAGGACGGGTTGGTCGGCGAGTTCACCATCGCCGAGAACCTCATGCTCGACCGTGCGGACCACGCCGAGTTCGTCCGCGCCGGCACGATCCGCTCGGCCGAGCGCGACGCCTTCGCCGACGCCAAGATCGCCGAGTTCGACATCCGCACGCCCGGTCGCACCACCGCGGCCGGCCGGCTGTCCGGCGGCAACCAGCAGAAGATCGTCCTCGCCCGCGAGCTGAGCCGCGAGCTGCGGCTGTTCGTGGCTGCGCAGCCCACCCGCGGCATCGACGTCGGTTCGATCGAGTTCGTCCACAAGCGCATCGTCGCCACCCGCGACACCGGCGTGCCGGTCATCGTCGTCTCCACCGAGCTCGACGAGGTCGTGGCCCTGGCCGACCGCATCGCCGTGATGTACCGCGGCGGCATCGTCGGCATCGTCCCCGCGACCACCCCCCGTGACGTCCTCGGCCTCATGATGGCCGGGGAACTCCCCGAAGGAACGGAGCTGGCCGCGTGACCACCCCACCGCCAGACAACACGCAGCAGCCAGCCCCCGAGGCGCCGCTCACCGACGACCGTCTGCAGGAGGTCGAGTCGACCCCGCACCTCATGACGGACTCCGCCGAGGACACCGAGCGCCGCAACGGCGCCGGCGGCGATCGCTGGCAGGCCGCCCTGCAGGGCATCCTGAACGGCTCGGTGCTCGTCACGGTCCTCGCCGTCGTGCTGGCCCTCGTCGCGTGCGGCGTCCTCATCGCCCTGACCGACGAGAACGTCCGCGCCACCGCCGGGTACTTCTTCGCCCGGCCCACGGACATGCTCCAGGCGATCGGCACCGCGGTCGGCGGCGCGTACGCCTCGCTGTTCCAGGGCTCCGTGTTCAACTTCGGCGCCGAGTCGTTCCAGCAGGCGATCGTGCCGCTCACCCGCTCGGTCGACTACGCGGTCCCGCTCATCGCGGCCGGCCTCGGCGTCGCGCTCGCGTTCCGCGCCGGCCTGTTCAACATCGGCGGCCAGGGGCAGATCCTGATGGGTGCCGCTGCTGCCGGCTGGGTCGGGTTCTCGTTCGACCTGCCCGCCGCGGTCCACATCCCGCTCACCATCGTCGCCGGCATCGTCGGCGGTGCGGTCTGGGGCGGCATCGTCGGTCTGCTCAAGGCCCGGACCGGTGCGCACGAGGTGATCGTCACGATCATGCTCAACTACGTCGCGCTCTACCTGGTGAGCTACCTGCTCCGCACCCCCGGGCTGCTGCAGGCCTCCGGCAGCAGCAACCCGATCTCGCCCGCCACCAAGGAGAGCGCACTCCTGCCGCAGCTCTTCGGCGTGCGGTACGGCGTGGACCTCGGGTTCATCGTCGCGATCCTGGCCGTCGTCGTGGTCTGGTGGCTCGTCAACAAGTCGTCGCTCGGCTTCCGGTTCCGCACCATCGGTGAGAACCCCCGTGCCGCCCGCGTGGCCGGCATGAGCGTGCCGTCGCTGACCATCTGGGTGATGCTGATCTCCGGCGCGCTCGTGGGCATCGCCGGCGCCTACCAGGTGCAGGGCGCAGTCACCTCCGGCTTCACCTCGGGGATCGACGCCGGCATCGGCTTCGACGCCATCACCGTGGCCCTCCTCGGGCGCTCCAAGCCGTGGGGCGTGTTCTGGGCGGCGATCCTGTTCGGCGTGCTGAAGAACGGCGGGTACGCCATGCAGGCCGCCAACGGCATCCCGATCGACATCGTCGGGGTCATCCAGGCCCTCATCGTCCTCTTCATCGCGGCACCGCCGCTCGTCCGCGCGATCTTCCGGATCCCGCAGCCGGGTGCACGCAAGCGCACGAAGACGAGCAAGAACTCCAGGAAGGCGGTCGCCGCATGAGCACCCTCAGCCCCACCGCGGCCCCCGCGTCGCCGCTCGCGGACCGTCCGGTCGAGACCACCAGGAGCTGGAAGCTCCCGATCGGGTACGCCGTGTTCACGGTGCTCGCGGTCGTCTTCTTCGTCCTGCTCAGCCGGGCCGGCACCACGACGTTCCGGCTGGCGAACGCGGGTGACTTCTTCGCTCTGCCGGACGTCCCGCTGCCCGCGGCCCCGACCGGCTACGTCGTCGTGCTCCTGCTGGCGATCGCGACGGTCTACGCCTTCGTCGAGGTCCGAGCGTCGCGGCACGTCCCGCTCTGGGTGACGTCGGTGTTCGCGATCGTGTTCGTCGTCGGGTTCCTCACCTGGGCCGCGGCCGGTGCCACGATCCCGCTGCCCGGCCTGCTCGTCGGTGCACTCGGCCTGAGCGTCCCGCTCGTGTTCGGTGCCCTCGGCGGCGTGATCTCCGAGCGCGTCGGCGTCGTCAACATCGCCATCGAGGGCCAGTTCCTCGCGGGAGCGTTCACCTCGGCGCTCATCGCGTCCATCACCGGCTCCGCGTGGGTCGGCCTCGTCGGTGCGCTCGTCGCGGGTGTGCTCGTGTCGTTCATCCTCGCGGCGTTCAGCATCAAGTACCTGGTCGACCAGGTCATCGTCGGTGTCGTCATCAACGCGTTCATCTCGGGCCTGACCGGCTTCCTGTACTCGCAGGTGCTGTCCCCGAACGAGGAGACGCTGAACATCGGCATCCGGTTCCCCCGGGTCGAGATCCCGCTGCTGCACCAGATCCCGGTCATCGGCCCGGTGTTCTTCGAGCAGACGGTCGTCGTCTACCTCGCCTACATCGCCGTCGCGGTGGTCACCTTCGGCCTGTTCAAGACCCGCTGGGGCCTGCGCCTCCGCGCGGTCGGCGAGCACCCGCAGGCAGCCGACACGGTCGGCATCAACGTCACGAGCACCCGGTTCTGGAACGTCTCCCTCGCCGGCGCGATCGCCGGCCTCGGCGGCGCGTACTTCACGCTCGACGCGACCGGTGGCTTCACGAAGGACATGACCGCCGGCGCGGGCTACATCGCACTGGCCGCCGTGATCTTCGGCCGCTGGGACCCGATCAAGGCCACGCTCGCAGCCCTGCTGTTCGGCTTCGCGTCGAACCTGCAGAACACGCTGAGCGCGACGCAGTCGCCGGTGCCGAGCGAGTTCCTGCTCATGCTCCCGTACGTGGTGACGATCTTCGCCGTCGCCGGCCTGGTCGGGCAGTCGCGCGGCCCCGCCGCGTCCGGCAAGCCCTACATCAAGAGCTAGTCCTGATCACACCGGCCTGGAGGCGCGGCACATGACCCACACGAACGCCCAGGGTGACCAGGCGGTCACCGCCACCGACCCGGCAGACGCAGCCACGGGCCTCCCGGTCGACGACGTGGACTGGGGCGCCCTCCGGGACGCCGCCACGGCCGCGATGCGGCGCGCCTACGCGCCGTACTCGTCGTTCCCGGTGGGCGCCGCGGCGCTCACCGACGACGGCCGGATCGTCTCCGGCTGCAACATCGAGAACGCGAGCTACGGGGTGACGCTCTGCGCCGAGTGTTCGCTCGTGTCGCAGCTGCACATGACCGGCGGCGGCAAGCTCGTCGCGTTCACGTGCGTCGACGGCGACGGGGCGACCCTGATGCCGTGCGGCCGGTGCCGTCAGCTGCTGTTCGAGCACTCGACCGAGGGCATGCTCCTCGAGACCGTCTCGGGGATCCGCACCATCGACGAGGTCTTGCCGGACGCCTTCGGGCCGCGCACCCTCGCCACCTACCAGCAGGAGCACTGATCACATGGCCGTCGAGCCCTTCGACACCGTCGACCTCATCCGCACGAAGCGCTCCGGCGGCGCCCTGAGCACCGCCGAGGTCGACTGGCTCGTCGACGCGTACACCCGCGGGTACGTCGAAGACCCGCAGATGGCCGCGATGGCGATGGCGATCTTCCTGAAGGGGATGGAGCGGCGCGAGATCAAGGACCTCACGCTCGCGATGATCGCGTCGGGGGAGCGGATGTCGTTCTCGTCGCTCGGCAAGACGACGGTGGACAAGCACTCGACCGGCGGGGTCGGCGACAAGATCACCCTGCCGCTCGCACCCCTGGTGGCGTCGTTCGGCGTCGCCGTGCCGCAGCTGTCCGGCCGTGGACTCGGGCACACCGGCGGCACGCTCGACAAGCTCGAGTCGATCCCCGGCTGGCAGGCGTCCATCTCGAACGACCGCATGATGCAGGTGCTGCAGGACGTCGGCGCGGTCATCTGCGCCGCCGGGTCCGGGCTGGCCCCCGCGGACAAGAAGCTCTACGCGCTCCGCGACATCACCGGCACGGTCGAGTGCATCCCGCTCATCGCGTCGAGCATCATGTCGAAGAAGATCGCCGAGGGCACCGGTGCGCTCGTGCTCGACGTCAAGTTCGGTTCCGGCGCGTTCATGCCGACCTACGAGGCGTCGAGGGAGCTCGCGCAGACCATGGTCGACCTCGGCAACGACGCCGGGGTCGCGACCTCGGCACTGCTGACCGACATGGAGGTCCCGCTCGGGCTGACGATCGGCAACGCGCTCGAGGTGCGGGAGTCGGTCGAGGTGCTCGCCGGCGGCGGCCCCGCCGACGTCGTCGAGCTGACCGTGGCGCTCGCGACCGAGATGCTCACGCTGGCCGGACTGCCCGACGCCGACCCCGCCGCGGCGCTCGCGGACGGCCGCGCCATGGACACCTGGCGTCGGATGATCGAGGCGCAGGGCGGGGACCCGTCCGCCGCGTTGCCGGTGGCCCGCGAACAGCACGTCGTCACCGCGCCGACCTCGGGGGTCCTCACGCAGCAGGACGCGCTGCCGTTCGGCGTCTCGGCCTGGCGGCTCGGGGCCGGTCGTGCCCGCGCGCAGGACCCGGTGCAGGCCGGTGCGGGCATCGAGCTCCACGTCAAGCCGGGGGACACCGTGACCGAGGGCCAGCCGCTCTGGACGCTGCACTCTGACGACGCGTCAAGGATCCCGCGCGCGCTGGAGTCGCTCGAGGGTGCGTGGACCATCGGCCCGGCGGACTCCGCAGCGGCCGCACGAGGGCCGATCGTGCGCGAGCGCATCGGGTCCTGAACCCGGCCACGCGACCGACCGGAGGCTCCCTGCACACCTGTGGGGAGCCTCCAGTGTCTTCCGTTGTGGGTTGTGCACAGGTGCCTGCGCGGCGGCGGTGACCACCGATAGCCTGGGGGCATGAGCGCCGACGCCCCGACCTACCGCCTGCCCGACGCCGGGGCGGTCATCAACGACCTGCCGAAGGTCTCGCTGCACGACCACCTCGACGGCGGTCTGCGTCCCGCGACCATCGTCGAGCTCGCGGCCTCGGCGGGTGTGTCGCTCCCCACCACCGACCCGGCCGAGCTCGGGCAGTGGTTCGCCGACCAGTCGAACTCCGGCTCGCTCGTCGAGTACCTGAAGACCTTCGACGTCACCACGTCGGTGATGCAGACGGCCCCGCAGCTGACGCGCATCGCCCGCGAGTTCGTCGAGGACCTGGTCGCCGACGGCGTCGTCTACGGCGAGGTCCGCTGGGCGCCCGAGCAGCACCTGCAGGGCGGGCTCACCCTCGACCAGACGGTGGAGGCCGTGCAGGCCGGCATCGAGGAAGCCGTCGACGCCGCCGGCGGGCGCATCCGCGTCGGCCAGCTCGTCACCGCGATGCGGCACGCCGACCGGTCGCTCGAGATCGCCGAGCTCGCCGTCCGGCACCGTGACGCCGGCGTCGTCGGCTTCGACATCGCCGGTGCCGAAGCCGGGTTCCCCGCGTCGAACCACCGCGCCGCCTTCGACTACCTGGCGTCCGAACTGTTCCCCGTCACCGTCCACGCGGGCGAGGCCGACGGGCTCGCCTCGATCCGCTCCGCGCTCGTCGACGGCCGGGCGCTCCGTCTCGGGCACGGCGTCCGCATCTTCGAGGACGTCGCCCTGTCCGACGCCGGGGACGGCTCGACGCTGGCCTCCCTGGGCGAGGTCGCCTCGTGGGTCCGTGACCGCGAGATCCCGCTCGAGGTCTCGCCGTCGTCAAACCTGCAGACCGGTGCGATCGCCGCGTGGGGCGACGACCTCGCCGACCACCCGTTCGACGTGCTCTACCAGCTCGGCTTCCGCGTCACGGTGAACACCGACAACCGCCTGATGAGCGGGACCTCGCTGTCGAAGGAGCTCGCGCTGCTCGCGGGCACGTTCGGCTACGACCTCGACGACCTGGCCGCGTTCCAGATCAACGCCGCGCTCGGGTCGTTCCTGCCGCTCGAGGACCGCGAGGAGATCATCGCCACCATCACGGCCGGGTACCAGGAGGCCTGACGCATGGGACTGCCACCGCTGCCGGACACCGCCGTCCTCCTCGGTGCGGACGCGCCCGCGTGGCGTGACGCGATGCGCCTGGTCGGCGGGGCGCTCGTCGCCTCCGGTACCACCTCCGACGAGTACACCGACGCCATGATCGGGATGGTCGAGGAACACGGGCCGTACATCGTCATCTCGCCGGGGCTCGCGTTCGCGCACGCACGGCCCGGTGGCGCCGTGGTGCGGGACGGGCTCGCGATCGTGACGCTCGCGTCGCCGGTGGCGTTCGGGCACCCGCACAACGACCCCGTGCGGGTGGTGCTCGGGCTCGCGGTGGCCGAGGTCGGCACGCACCTCGAATCGATCGGCGAGATCGCGAACCTGTTCAACGACGTCACCGTCACCGGGCGGATCGCGGCGGCGACCACGGCGGACGAGGTCCGCGCGATCATGGGGGTCTCCGCGTGAAGATCGTGACCATCTGCGGTGCCGGCATCGGGTCGAGCGGCATCCTCAAGGTGAACGCCGAGAAGGCGCTGGACGCCCTCGGGCTGTCGGCGTCGGTCGTCGCGGCGGACGTCGCCTCGGTGCGGGACGTCTCCGACGACGCCAACGTGATCCTGACGAGTCAGGAGTTCGTGGAGGCGATCGGTGACACCTACGCCGAGGTCATCGTGATCAAGAACCACTTCGACCAGGGCGAGATCACGGCGGCGGTGGACCGGGCCCTCGGCGAGCACTGAGGCGGGCTGCGCCGTCAACGCCCGTCCCGTGCGGTGCCCTCGTCGCTCGCCCTTTAGAGTTGGGCCATGAGCACCGAGAACCCGCTGAACGACCCCGCTGCCGACCCGTTCGAGGTCGCGCGGGACGCCGCAGCCGCCATCGCCGAACAGTCCGGCATCGAGCGGCACGACATCGCCCTGACCCTCGGGTCGGGCTGGGGCAAGGCCGCCGACATCATCGGCGAGACCGTGTCCGAGATCCCGGCGGACCAGGTCCCCGGGTTCAGCGCCTCAGCCGTCCCCGGCCACTCCGGCACGATCCGGTCGATCCGCCTCGCCGACGGCCGCCACGCGCTCGTCATCGGCGCCCGCACGCACTACTACGAGGGGCACGGGGTCCGTCGGGTCGTGCACAGCGTCCGCACGGCCGCGGCGACCGGTGTCTCGATCATGGTGCTGACCAACGGTGCCGGCGGCATCAAGGAGCACTGGACCCCGGGCACCCCGGTGCTCATCAGCGACCACATCAACCTGACCGCCGACAGCCCGCTCGAGGGCGCGACGTTCATCGACCTGACCGACCTGTACTCGGCGCGTCTGCGCGAGCTGGCCCGGACGGTCGACCCGTCGCTCGACGAGGGCGTGTACACGCAGTTCCGCGGGCCGCACTACGAGACCCCGGCCGAGGTCCAGATGGCGAAGACCATCGGCGGACACATCGTCGGCATGTCGACCGCGCTCGAGGCCATCGCGGCCCGTCAGGCCGGCATGGAGGTCCTCGGGTTCTCGCTCATCACGAACCTGGCCGCGGGCATCCAGAAGACCCCGCTGTCGCACACCGAGGTGCTCGAGGCCGGCAAGCAGGCCGAGCCGGTGATCGCGGACCTGCTCGCACGCGTGGTCACGGCACTCGGGCAGTCGGCATCGTGAAGCTCGACGTCGACCAGGTGCTCGGCGCCGCGCGCGCGTGGCTCGCGCAGGACCCGGACCCGGAGACCCGCGACGAGCTGGCCGCGGCGATCGACGCCGCCGCCGACGGTGACGGTCCCGCTGTCCAGGCACTTGCCGCACGGTTCGACGGCCGACTGCAGTTCGGCACCGCCGGACTCCGCGCGGAGCTCGGCTGGGGCCCGCTGCGCATGAACCGCGTCGTCGTGACCCAGGCCGCTGCGGGTCTTGCGCGGTTCCTCGTCGACACCGGGCGCTCGCGCAGCGTCGTGATCGGCTACGACGGCCGGGTGAACTCGGACGTCTTCGCACGTGACTCGGCCGAGGTCATGCGCGGCCTCGGGCTCGAGGTCACGCTGCTGCCCTCGGCCCTGCCGACGCCGGTCCTGGCGTTCGCCGTCCGGCACCTCGACGTCGGTGCCGGCGTCATGGTCACCGCGAGCCACAATCCGCCCCGGGACAACGGGTACAAGGTCTACCTCGGCCAGGACGACGACGGGTCGCAGATCGTGCCGCCCGTCGACGGCGAGATCGCGGACGCCATCGACACCGTCGCCACCGGGTCGATCGCCGACCTGCCGCGCGGCACGGACTACACCGTCGCGTCCTCGGCCCTGGTCGACGCCTACGTGGCCGCCACGGCCGCGATCGTGCCCGCTCCGGCACGCGGAGTCGACGAGCAGCCGAAGGTCGTCTACACGGCCATGCACGGCGTCGGGTGGGAGACCGCTCGTGCGGTGTTCGCCGCGGCCGGGTTCGCCGAGCCCGCGGTGGTGCCGGAGCAGATCGATCCAGACGGTGCATTCCCGACGGTCTCCTTCCCGAACCCCGAGGAGCCGGGTGCGATGGACCTGGCGATCGCCCGTGGTCTCGCCGTCGGCGCCGACCTGGTGATCGCGAACGACCCCGACGCCGACCGGCTCGCACTCGCGATCCCGACGGCCTCGGACGCCGGTGCGCCGTCCTACCGCCGGCTCTCGGGCAACGAGGTCGGCTGGCTGCTCGGGTGGCGGGCCGCCGCGCGGGCGTCCGAGTCCGGCGTGACCGGCACGCTCGCCGCGTCGATCGTGTCCTCGCCGGCCCTGGCCCGGGTGGCAGCACGTCACGGGCTGGAGTACCGGGACACCCTGACCGGCTTCAAGTGGGTCTCCCGGGTCCCCGGGCTGCTGTTCGGCTACGAGGAGGCGCTGGGCTACCTCGTCGACCCGTCGGTCATCCGTGACAAGGACGGCATCTCGGCGGCGCTGGAGCTGCTGTCCCTCGCCGACGAGCTCGCGGCGTCGGGCTCGACGATCGCCGACCACCTCGAGGCCTTCGCCGCCGAGTTCGGGGCGTTCGCCTCGGGGCAGGTCGCGACCCGTGTGGACGACCTCTCCCGCATCGGCGAGATCATGGCGTCGCTCCGGTCCACGCCGCCGACGTCCCTCGGTGGGCTCGACGTGCACACCGTGACCGACTACGCCGACGGGGTACAGGGCTTCCCGCCCTCGGACATCCTGCGTTACGACCTGTCCGGCGACGCCAGGGTGATCGTCCGGCCGAGCGGGACCGAGCCGAAGGTGAAGGTCTACATCGACACGGTCGCGGACACCGCCGCCGAGGCGCAGCGCCTGGTCGACGCCCTCGCCGACTCGGTGCGCCCCCTGGTCTCGTAGGGCGGCGCGGGCGGTTCCGCTCGTTCGTGTTGCGCCCCGTTGCGGGCATCGCGCCCCGACTCTTCGGGGCGCGATGCCCGCAACGAGGTGCGGTGCCCATGGCCTCTCCACAGATCGCGCAGACCCCGCTCCCGATGGACCGTGCGTCGCGATCATCGGAGCATGGAACACGAACCCATCTCGACCGTCGGCCTCGCGCAGGACCCCGGTCGTGCGTCGGCGATCCGTCGCGCAGCGGCTGCCGGCACCCTCATCCGGGTGCACCGTGGCACGTACGTCGGGTCGGGCGAGTGGGCGTCCATGACGGGACGCGAACGACATCGCATGCTCGTGCGGAGTGTGCTCGCCGGCGGGATGGGCTCGGTCGTGGTGTCACACCGGTCAGCGGTCGCCATGCTCGGACTCCCGTGGATCGGGGCGTTCGGCGAGCGTGTCACGGTGACCGACCCGTCCCGGGACCGGGGCCAGGTCAAGCGGAGCATCCAACGCATCGGCAGCGCCGGCCGGCGACCGTCCTCGGTCGAGGTCGACGGTGTGCCCGTCGCGACCTTGACCGAGACGGCGGTCGACGTCGCCCTTCGCGAACACCCGTGGCGTGCCATCGTCGTGCTCGACGCGGTCCTGCGGCGCGGCGTCGAGCGGCCGGCGATCCTCGAAGCGCTCGGGAGTCGCCGTGCTCGCGGGCATCGACGCGCGCGGGAACTGGTCGAGCACGCGGATCCGCTCGCCGACTCACCGGGTGAGAGCATCACACGGTGGGGTGCGCACGTGCTCGGCGCTCCGGGCCCGGTACTGCAGCAGGAGTTCCGGCACGACGGCCTGCTCCGCGATCGGGTGGACCTGTGGTTCGCGGAAGCCGGGGTGATCGTCGAGTTCGACGGCCGGGTGAAGTACGACGACCCGCGGCGGGGGCGGACGGCGGCAGACGCCCTGGTCGACGAGAAGCGCCGGGAGGACCGTCTCCGCCGCCGTCGCGAGGTCAACGGCTTCGCACGGGTGATGTGGTCGGACGCGATGCCCGCGGGGCAGCTCCCCCGGGTGCTGCACGATGCCGGGGTGCCGCTCGGTCCGAACTGGGGTACTGCCTGGCGTCATGCTGCGAGCCGCGCCCTCTGACGGTCATCGCGCCCCGAAGAGTCGGGGTGCGATGACCGTCAGAGGGCGCACATCGAACTGACGGCGGGAAGGAGCGCCCGCGCTACGCCAGCTCGAGCAGCACGTGACCGGACGAGACCGTCTGGCCGACCGGGGCGTTCAGGCCGGTGACGACGCCGTCCTTGTGGGCCTGCACGGGCTGCTCCATCTTCATGGCCTCGAGCACGACGAGCAGGTCGCCCTTCACCACGGTGTCACCCTCGGCGACCGCGAGCTTCACCACGGTGGCCTGCATCGGCGACGCCACGGACGACCCGGACTTCGCCAGACCCCCACGGACGGCCGACGAGCGGCGCTTCGGGGGAGCGGTGGGGCCGGCGGGACGACGACCGGCGAGACCGGCACCGGCAGCACCGCCACCGACGATCGACGGCATGGTGACCTCGATGCGCTTGCCCTGCACCTCGACGACGACGCTCTCGCGCGCAGCCGGGGCCGGCAGTTCCTCGGGGGAGCCGCTCCACGCCGGGATGTCGTTGACGAAGTCGGTCTCGATCCACTGCGTGTAGATGCTGAACGGCTCGTCGTCGGCCGTCGCGAACGCCGGGTCCGACACCACGGCACGGTGGAAGGGGAGCACGGTCGGCAGGCCGGTGACCTCGAACTCGGCCAGTGCCCGCCGGGACCGCTCGAGCGCCTCGGCACGGGTGGCGCCGGTGACGATGAGCTTCGCGAGCATCGAGTCGAACGAGCCGGACACGACGTCGCCGGAGACGACACCCGAATCGACACGGACGCCGGGGCCGGACGGCGCGTTGAACGCGTGCACGGGGCCGGGCGCGGGGAAGAAGTTGCGACCCGGGTCCTCGCCGTTGATGCGGAACTCGAACGAGTGTCCCCGCGGCGTGGGGTCCGAGTAGTCGAGCACGCCACCCTCGGCGATGCGGAACTGCTCGCGCACGAGGTCGATGCCGGTGACCTCTTCGGACACGCAGTGCTCGACCTGCAGGCGGGTGTTCACCTCGAGGAACGACACGGTGCCGTCGGCGCCGATGAGGAACTCGCAGGTGCCGGCACCGACGTAGCCGACCTCGCGCAGGATCGCCTTCGACGACTCGTACAGCGCGGTCTCCTGCTCGGGCGTCAGGTAGGGCGCCGGGGCTTCCTCGACGAGCTTCTGATGGCGGCGCTGCAGCGAGCAGTCGCGTGTGGAGACCACGACGACGTTGCCGTGCTCGTCGGCCAGGCACTGGGTCTCGACGTGGCGCGGCTTGTCCAGGTACTTCTCGACGAAGCACTCGCCCCGACCGAACGCGGCGATCGCCTCACGTGTGGCGGACTCGAAGAGTTCCTCGACCGAGGCACGGTCGCGGACGACCTTCAGACCACGACCGCCGCCGCCGAACGCAGCCTTGATCGCGACGGGCAGACCGACCTGGTCGACGAAGTCGAAGACCTCGGAGACGTCCTGCACGGGCTCGATGGTGCCGGGGGCGAGCGGTGCGCCCACCTTCTCGGCGACGTGTCGCGCGGAGACCTTGTCGCCGAGGCGCTCGATCGACTCAGGCGACGGGCCGATCCAGACGAGCCCGGCGTCGATGACGGCGCGCGCGAAGTCGGCGTTCTCGGCAAGGAACCCGTAGCCCGGGTGCACGGCGTCTGCGCCGGAGCGGCGGGCGACCGAGATGATCTTGTCGATGACGAGGTACGTGTCGGCGCTCGTGGTGCCGTTCAGCGCGTAGGCCTCGTCGGCGAGGCGGGCGTGCAGGGCGTCACGGTCCTGGTCGGCGTAGACCGCGACCGATGCCTTGCCCGCGTCGCGGGCCGCTCGGATGATGCGGACGGCGATCTCGCCGCGGTTCGCGATGAGGACCTTGCTGATACGGGGCATGACACATCAGCGTATTCGTGCGGCGGGAGTGCGTTTTGACTGGCACCCACAAAGAACCACCCCGAAGAGGTGCGGATGTCTACAGCGACCAGAGGTCGTGCCAGGCGATGCCGAAGCCCCGGAGCAGCATCGAGCGCAGCACCGGCAGGGACATCCCGATCACGGCGGACGGGGCTCCGTCGATCCGCGTGATGTACGCCGCGGCCCGACCGTCGATGGTGAAGGCACCGGCCACCTCGAGCGGCTCACCCGTCGCGACGTACGCGTCGATCTCGTCGACGGACACGTCGTCGGCGAAGGTCAGCACCGCGCTGTCGACCGCGACCACGCGGTCGCCGTCGGCGGCCAGCGCCGACCCGCCGGGCGCGACGTCGCCCAGCTGCGGGACGCCGGCAGGGGACGTGACCAGCGACCGGACGGGAGGCACGGTGCGGGCCCGTGCCGCGCCTCCAGGCCGCTCCGTGGTCGGGTCCAGGTCCCGGCGCCGGTCGTCGCGTCGTCGATCGATCACGCAGTGTCCGCTCCACAGCGTGCCGCCGCCGGCGGCCAGCATCTGCCGCCAGCGCTCTCGGGCGAGGGCGGGGTCGTGCGGCTTGCCGTACAGCTGCCCGTCGACCTCGAACGCGGAGTCCCCGCCGAACACCACCCCGTCCACCGGCGACCCGGCGACCGCGGAGTCCGCGACGGCCGACGCCTTCGCGACGGCGAGGAGCGAGACGAGCTCGGGGCCGGTCAGGTCGCGTCCGAGCGCGTCGGATGCTGCGGTGCCGACGGCGTCCTCGTCGACCCCGGGGGACACGAGCACGGGTTCGATCCCGGACTGGGCGAGGAGTGCTCGGCGGGCGGGGGATGTACTCGCGAGGTACAGACGCATGGGACCATCTCACCATGGGTGAATCCGTCGGCACGCTGCTCGAACTCGACGTCACCGGGATCGCCCACGGCGGCATCTCGGTGGCACGGCACGAAGGTCGGGTGGTCTTCGTCTCGGACGCGATCCCCGGGGAGCGCGTCGTCGCCCGGGTGACCGAGGACCGCAAGAAGTCGTTCTGGCGCGCCGACACGGTCAGCGTCGTCACGCCGAGCGAGCACCGCGTCGACCACGTCTGGCCGGAGGCCGCGCTCGAGCGTGACCCGGAGACGCGCCCGGGCGGTGCCGAGTTCGGCCACATCGCCCTCGCCCACCAGCGCACGCTCAAGCACGACGTCCTCGTCGACTCGTTCGCGCGGTTCGCACGGATGGACCTCGCCGAGGTGCTCGGTCACGACGTCGTCGTCGAGGCCGTGCCCGGTGACGACGCGGCGAACGGCCTCGGCTGGCGCACCCGCGTCCGGCTCCACGTCGACGAGCAGGGCACCGCCGGCCCGTTCGCGGCCCGCTCGCACTCGGTGATCCCGGTGACGAGCCTGCCGCTCGCGACGGCCGTCGTGCAGCAGAGCGCCCCGCTCGGCCGTGGTGCGCTCCCGGGCTCGTCGGTGATCGACGTCCTCGCGCCGAGCGGTTCCGAGGGGGCGCGGCTCGTCATCGACGACCAGAAGCCCACCGTCGTGACCGAGGTCGTGGGGGAGCGCACCTTCCAGGTCGACGACAACGGGTTCTGGCAGGTGCACCGCGCGGCGGCGTCCGTGCTGACCGAGGCCGTGCAGGACCTCGTGGACCGCGACCGCCTCGGCCCCGAGGGCACCCACCTCGACCTCTACGGCGGCGTGGGCCTGCTGGCCGCCGCCCTCGGTGACCTGGTCGGCCCGAAGGCGCGCATCACGAGCGTCGAGAGCGCCGGCCGTGCCACCGAGCACGCGCAGGAGAACCTGTCCGAGTGGCTCGGTGCCCGCGCCGAGACCGGCCGGGTGGACCGCTGGTTGACGAACACGGTGGCGAACGCCTCGCGGGCCGAGAAGGACCGCTTCCGGGCCGGCACGATCGTGCTGGACCCGCCGCGCGCCGGTGCCGGCCGTGACGTGGTCGTGCAGATCGCAGCGCTGCAGCCGGAGCAGGTCGTCTACGTGGCGTGCGACCCGGTGGCGCTGGCGCGCGACGTCGCGACCTTCGCCGACCTCGGGTACCGGCTCGAGGCGCTGCGGGCCTTCGACCTGTTCCCGCACACCCACCACCTGGAAGCCGTCGCACGCCTGGTCCCCACCCGCTGAGGTCCGGGGCGCGGCCCGGGTGCGACCGGGGCGGGTCCGGCCGCCGCTCCTTGCGTGTCGGGGTGTCCACCAATCGGCGGACCGGCCAGCGTGGCGCAGCCCAGAAGCCCCGCACCTGAGTCCGGGCTGGGTATCCTGGGTCGTTGATGGCACTCCGGTTTCAGGGGCCGGCGTCGCGCATCGGAACGAGAGGCCACTGTGGCAGCAGGAACGACAACCACCAGCACCGAGACGTCAGGGGCGGCCACCAGGCCGGTCCGGGTCGCGATCGTCGACGACCACGAGTCCGTCCGGCTCGGGATCCAGGCGGCGTGCCAGAACGAGGGGTTCGAGGTGGTGCTCACCGCCGCCAGCGTCCCCGAGTACGTCCAGAACCTCGACGGGCGAGAGGTCGACGTCGTCGTCCTCGACCTGTCGCTCGGTGACGGATCGACCGTGACCGAGAACGTCAAGGGCGTGCAGGGGACCGGATCAGCGGTGCTCGTGCACTCCATCGCGGACCGCGTCGCCAACGTGCGTGAGGCGCTCGCAGCAGGGGCTGCCGGCGTCATCCCGAAGTCCTCCGCCACCAAGACAGTGATGGCCGCGGTCGCCACCGTCGCCCGCGGCGACGTGCTCAACAACCTCGAGTGGGCGAGCGCCATCGACGCCGACCGCGACTTCGCGAAGGCGCAGCTCGGCCGCCGGGAGCGCGAGATCCTGCACCTGTACGCGTCGGGACTCCCGCTCAAGCTCGCCGCCCAGCAGCTCGGCATCGGGTACTCGACGGCTCGTGAGTACCTCGACCGGATCCGCGTGAAGTACGTCGAGGTCGGGCGTCCGGCCCCGACGAAGGTCGACCTGCTGCGTCGAGCCGTCGAGGACGGGATCCTCCCCGGGCTCGACTCGGGCATCGACCCCGACGGCGACGGTCGCTGACACGGATGGCGACCGCGGCTGAGCCGGCGCGGACGGTCGTCGAACCGGCGCCGTTCGGGGCCGATCCGGCGCGCAGCGTCCGTGCCTCGATCACGCAGGCGTCGGTGGAGCGCGCGTTCGCGATCCTCCTCGCGATGGCCGCGGTCGGACTCGGCATCGTCGACGCACCCGCGGTCCTGGAGCAGCTGCCCTACCTCGATCCGTTCTGGGGTCCGGCGGTGACGCTCGCACTCGCGGCGTCGTTCGTGTTCGTCGGCGTCTCGGCCTTCGTGCAGCGGGTGGCCCAGGTGGCGCAGATCGTGTGCGCCCTCCTGTTCCTCGTCGCGATCGTGACGTGGCCGGCGACCGTGCAGGAGCCGATCCCGTCGTCGCAGCAGCCGTGGCCGTGGTGGTTCTGCACGGTGGGGTGCACGGCGGCGGCGATGGGCTTCGCGACGTGGCGCGCGACGGTCTACACGGCGCTCGTACCGGCGGTGTACGTCGTCGTCCGGCTCAGCCCGGTCGGCGGCGGCGTCGGGGTCCTCCCCGCCCTGCTCGACGGCGTGTACACGGCGCTGCTCAGTGGTGCGGTGCTCGTCATCGCGGTGGTGCTGCGCCGGGCAGCCACTGCGGTCGACACGGCGCAGTCCACGGCGGTGCGCCGGTACTCGCTCGCCATCCGGGAGCACGCCACCGAGGTCGAACGGGTCCAGGTGGACGCCATCGTGCACGACAGCGTGCTCACGACGCTGCTCTCCGCCGCCCGTGCCGACACGCTCGAGGCCAAGACCCTCGCCGCGCGGATGGCCCGGAACGCGATCGACCACCTCGAGGCCGCGGCCACCGACGGCCCGGGCGAGGTCGCACCGGTCACCCTCGGCGAACTCCGGGCCCGCATCCGTGAGGGCGTGGGCGCACTGACCGCACCGGTCCGCCTCGTGCCGACACCGACGGGCTCGGTCCGCCTGCCCGCGTCCGTCGCCGACGCACTGGCCTCGGCGGCGCTGCAGGCCGCGGTGAACAGCGTGCAGCACGCCGGTGACGGCGAGGTCTCCCGCTGGGTCCGCATCGAGCAGCAGGGGCAGGGCGTGCTCGTCGAGGTCTGTGACGACGGCCGCGGGTTCGACGTCGCGGCGATCCCCGCCGAGCGGCTCGGCGTCCGGCGCTCCATCGTCGAGCGGGTCGCCACCGTCGACGGACGCGCCGAGGTGCACACCGCCCCCGGCGAGGGCACCCGCATCGTGCTGACGTGGTCCCCGGCTGCGAGGGCGACGGCATGAGGGTCTCCCTGCCGGCGAGCATCGCCCTCGGCCTGGCGTCGCTGTTCTCGCTGTACCACCTGGTGCTCGCCGCCGCCACACTTCCGCGCGCCGACCAGGTCGCCCCGATCATCGCGTGCATGGTCCTGTACGCCGCCGCCACCGTGCTCGCGTTGTTCGTCCCCGGGAAGGTCCTGCCGGTGTGGACGGCCTGCTTCTCCCTCGCCACCGCCGTCGTGATGCCGGCGATCGCCGCCCCCGTCGTCGTCGAGGACGACGGCCCGGGCTCCGCCACGTGGTGGATCGCGGCCATCGGCACGCTCATGGTGGTGCTCGTCGTGCGCGGTCGGGGTCCCTTCGCGTGGGCCGGCGTGCTGTTCCTGACCGTGTACACCGTCGCCTGGGCCGGCCTCGGCGCACTCGGTGGGCTCGGCGTGGTCGGCAGCGTGGCCTGGGTCGCGATCGCCACGGTCTTCGCCGGCGCGATGAGCCGCGCCACCCGGAACACGCGCGAACTCGTCCTCGCCGAGCAGGAGACCGCCGACTGGCAGGCCGCGCAGGACGCCCACGTGTTCGAGCGGCAGTTCCGGCTGAGCCAGACCACCCGGA
Organism: Curtobacterium aurantiacum; assembly: GCF_018598555.1. Classification (GTDB taxonomy): domain Bacteria; phylum Actinomycetota; class Actinomycetes; order Actinomycetales; family Microbacteriaceae; genus Curtobacterium; species Curtobacterium aurantiacum. Next base: position 129,068 of record NZ_JAHEWN010000006.1, on the reverse strand, counting down.
TGGCCCTGCCGATGCTGCAGCGCATCATCGACTCCTGCGGTGACCTCGACGAAGCCGACCGCGCCGAGTGCCTGCACCTCGAGCAGGCCATCCGCGACGAGATCCGCGGCCGCTCGCTGCTGTCCGACGACGTCCGCGACGAGGTCATGCGCCTGCGGCGCCGCGGCGCCACGGTCCAGCTGCACGACGACGGCGGGCTCGACGACCTGGACGCCCCGGACATCCGCCGCATCCATGCGCGGGTCGCGGAGGCGCTCCGACAGGCCCGCGACGCCGACAACGTCATCGTCCGGACCGTGGGCGAGGGATCGGACTCCGCGGTCACGGTCGTCGGGCTCCGCCTCGACGGGGCGGCGAGCGAGTCCGCGGCGCTCGGTGCGGGGCTGGACGACGACGACGGTGACGAGGACGACTCCGTCGCGCTCTGGCTCGAGATCCCGCGGCACGAGCCCGCGTAGCACGCGGCACGCGCTGAGCGCGCCACGCGCTGACCGCGCCACGCGCTGACCGCGGCACGCGCGTGCCGCCGACGGCGCTGGCGACGATCATGGTGCGCCTGGCGTGTGGGCGGCGGTGGACGCGATGGGGGACAGCCGGGAGGCCCGTGGCGGTCCGGCCCCGGGCCTCCCGGCCGTCACGTGGTCGCGCCGGGCTGGCGCGGGCACGGAAGCGACCATGTCGCTGTCGTACGACGTCGACGGTGTCGCTCTGACGCGAGCGCACCTGTTGCGCGGGCACGGAAGCGACGATGTCGCTGTCGTACGACGTCGACGGTGTCGTTCCGCATCAGCCTCGGTATCGGGCTCGACAGCCGCTCCAGCACCCGCCCACAGACGCCACACACCCCGGAAACGGGGAACGGGCCGGTCGGATACCGACCGGCCCGTTCACGACCCGAGGCTGAGCGACAACCCGAATGTCGCCCTGCCTCGCAGCGGACGGTGGCTTCGTACCCTAGTCGGCCACCGACCTGCGATGTCTTTCATCGAAGGACACCGAACACCAACTACTATGCCCACGCACGAGCTGGATGTCAGTCGTCATTATGGGGGACAATTCTGGCATTTCCGGACCACCCCGGCGAATCGTGTCCCCCGAGTGAGGGGATACCGACCGGGAAGTGCGCCCTGCAACCGCTCCCGGCTGCCCGCGCACCAGGGGTACATCAGCGGAGCGATCGGCCCCAGGCGCCCGGTCCGGTCTCGAGCGGGCGGCGCAGTCCGCGGGCCGCGGCGTCCCACCCGGTGCGGGGCTCGACGACCACGGCGGCGCGTCCGGCGGCTGCGGCCTCGTCGGCCTGGCGCTGCAGGACGGCCACGACGGCGGCGAGTTCCTCGGGCGACGGGTCGCCGGAGACCACCCGGACGTCGGCCACCGAGGCGGGCTCGTCCGAGGGTACGGCTGCTGCGTGGCGACCCATCAGAGGGGAATGTTCCCGTGCTTCTTCGGGGGCAGCGTTGCACGCTTGCCCCGCAGCGACCGGAGGGCCTTGATGACCGACACGCGGGTGGCGTGCGGCTGGATGATGCCGTCGAGCTCACCGCGCTCGGCCGCCAGGTACGGCGACGCGACGTTGTACGTGTACTCGTTCGCGAGCTTCGTGCGGACCGCGGCGACGTCCTCACCGGACTCCTCGGCGCGCTTGATCTCGGCGCGGTACAGGATGTTCACGGCGCCCTGACCGCCCATGACGGCGATCTCTGCGGTCGGCCAGGCCAGGTTGATGTCGGCGCCGAGCTGCTTCGAGCCCATCACGATGTACGCGCCGCCGTAGGCCTTGCGGGTGATGACGGTGACGAGCGGGACGGTGGCCTCGGCGTAGGCGTACAGCAGCTTCGCGCCGCGGCGGATCACACCGGTCCACTCCTGGTCGGTGCCGGGCAGGTAGCCGGGCACGTCCACCAGGGTCAGGATCGGGATGCCGAACGCGTCGCAGAACCGGACGAAGCGTGCGGCTTTCTCACCGGCGTCGATGTTCAGCGTGCCGGCCATCGCCTGCGGCTGGTTCGCGATGATGCCGACCGTGCGGCCCTCGACCCGGCCGAAGCCGATCAGGATGTTCGGCGCGAAGAGCGGCTGGACCTCGAGGAACTCACCGTCGTCGACGATGTGGTCGATGATCGTGGTGACGTCGTACGGCTGGTTCGTCGAGTCCGGGATCACGAGGTCGAGCTCGTGGTCGGCGTCGGTGGTCTCGAGCTCGGGAGCGACGTCGTACGCCGGCGGGTCGGACAGGTTGTTGTCCGGCAGGAACCCGATGAGCGAGCGCGCGTAGTCGAGCGCGTCGGTCTCGTCCTCGGCCAGGTAGTGCGCCACGCCCGAGACCGCGTTGTGGGTCTGAGCGCCGCCGAGCTCCTCGAAGCCGACGTCCTCGCCCGTGACCGTCTTGATGACGTCCGGACCGGTGACGAACATGTGGCTCGTCTTGTCGACCATGATCACGAAGTCGGTGAGGGCGGGGGAGTACACCGCACCGCCGGCCGCCGGGCCCATCACGATGGAGAGCTGCGGGATGACGCCGGAGGCCTGCGTGTTCAGGCGGAAGATCTCGCCGTACTTGCCGAGCGCGACGACGCCTTCCTGGATGCGCGCACCGCCGGAGTCGAGGATGCCGATGATCGGCACGCCCGTCTTCAGCGCGTGCTGCATGACCTTGATGATCTTCTCGCCCGCGACCTCGCCGAGCGACCCACCGAAGACCGTGAAGTCCTGCGCGTACACGGCGACGTTCCGGCCGTGGATCGTGCCCACGCCGGTGACGACCGCGTCACCGTAGGGGCGCTTGGCGTCCATGCCGAACGAGGTGGTGCGGTGCCGGACGAACTCGTCGAACTCCACGAAGGAGTTCGCGTCGAGCAGCTGCTCGATGCGTTCCCGCGCGGTGCCCTTGCCCTTCGCGTGCTGCTTGGCGATGGCGGATTCGCCCGCGGCGGTCACGGCCTCGTGGTACCGGTCGCGGAGGTCGGCCAGCCGGCCGGCCGTCGTCGACAGATCGGGGGTGTCTCCTGAAGTCACCCGCTCACCCTACCGGCGGGCGGGACGGGGTCGGTTGGAGGACCCCCACGGTTCCTGCCCGTACATTTGCGTGCATGTCCACAGCCCCGCCACCGTCGTTCCCCGCCACCAGCGAGGCGGTCCGGTCGGCGGGCGCGACGATCACCACCCCCGCCGAGACCGGGTCCACCAACGCGGACCTGCTCGCCGCCGCCGCCGAGCAACAGCACGGCAGCGTCGTCGCGACCCTGCACCAGACCGCGGGGCGGGGCCGCCTCGACCGCACCTGGACCGCACCCGTCGGTGAGACGCTCGCCGCCAGCGTGCTCGTCCGCGCCGACCTGGACGACCACGACCGCGGCTGGCTGCCCCTGGTCGCCGGCGCGGCGATGCGCGACGCGATCGCGTCGGTGCTCCCCGCCGGCGCGGACGTCGTGGTGAAGTGGCCGAACGACGTGCAGGTCGCCGGGGACAAGGTGTGCGGGATCCTCTGCCAGGTCGCCCCCGACGGCAGCGTCGTCGTCGGCGCCGGCGTGAACCTCACGATCCCGGCCGACCGGCTACCCACCCCGACGTCCACCTCGCTCCTGCTCGCCGGCGCGGTCGACGACGCGCCCGCCCTGGCCGACGCGGTCCTGTCCGCCTTCCTGCGGTCCGTCCTGGAGGCGGTGGCCGGCCTGGTCACGGGTGGTCCCGCCGCCGAGACGGTCCGGTCCCACGTCCGTGCCGCGTGCGGCACGGTCGGTCGCCGCATCCGCCTCGAGCTGCCGGACGGCTCGGTCGAGGAGGCCGACGCCACCGGCATCGACGACGCCGGCCGCATCACGATCCGGGACCGAGCGGGCGTCAGCAGGGGCGTCGCGGTGGGGGACGTCACCCACCTGCGGTATGCATGACGGCATGACCGCCGAGCCCCCGCCCGAACGTGTCGTCGCGCGCCTGCGACCGCACGCCCGTCGGCTGGTGCGCCCGGCGGTGTTCGTCGTGCTCGTCACCGCGGCCGGCGGCTTCGGCTTCGGGGTGTTCCAGGCGCAGCTGGCGTGGTTGAACGCGGTCGTGGCGCTCGTCGTCGTGGTCCTCGTCGTGTTCGGCGGTGCCGTGCCGTTGTTCCGCTGGATGTCGGAGCGGTACGTCGTCACCACACGGCGCCTGGTCGTGGTCAACGGCCTCGGCACCCGGACCCGACGTGAGCTCCTGCACTCCCGCGGCTACGACGTCACGGTGCGGCGCCGCGGCCTCCAAGGGCTGTTCCGCTCCGGTGACGTGCTCGTGTTCCCCGGGGACGACCCCGCTGTGGTCCTCGCCGACGTGCCGCACGCCGACCTCGTCGTCGCCGTCCTGCACGACCTGGTGGAGGCGTACGAGGCCAGGCGTCGCCATCGTGAGCCGGACTGGGACGAGATCGTCGGCGGTCCCGACCGTCCGCCGTGGGGCGACGTGCGGGCCTGACCCGGCCACTCCGAGCGGCGCCGTGGGCGTCGCTGCGGGCGCCGTGATGAGACTTCGGCGAGAAACCGGTACCTTCTTCGACGTGCGTATCTCTGTGATCGGCTGCGGCTACCTCGGTGCCGTGCACGCCGCCTCCATGGCCAAACTCGGACACGAGGTCGTCGCCGTGGACGTCGACCCCACCAAGATCGAGCGGCTCGCCGCGGGCGAGGCCCCCTTCTTCGAGCCCGGCCTGCCCGAGATCCTGACCGAGGCGCTCGAGTCCGGTCGGATCCGCTTCACCACCGACATGGCCGAGGTCGCCGGTGCCCGCGTGCACTTCCTCGCCGTCGGCACCCCGCAGGGCCCCACCGGTGCCGCGGACCTGACGTACGTGAACGCCGCCGTCGCCGCGCTCACCCCGCACCTGTCCGCGGGCGAGTTCGTCGTGGGCAAGTCGACCGTGCCCGTCGGCACCGCCGCGCGCCTGGCCGCCGAGGTCAGCGAGGCCGTCCCCGGCGCGACGCTCGTCTGGAACCCCGAGTTCCTGCGTGAGGGCTTCGCCGTGCAGGACACCATCGCGCCGGACCGCTTCGTGTACGGCGTGCCGGACGGCGAGGCGGGCGAACAGGCCGTCGCCGCCCTCGACGAGGTCTACGCCGAGGCGCTGTCCACCGGCACGCCCCGACTCGTCGTCAACCTGCCCACCGCCGAGCTCGTGAAGATCAGCGCCAACGCGTTCCTCGCCACGAAGATCTCGTTCATCAACTCGATGGCCGAGATCGCCGAGGTCGCCGGAGCCGACGTCACCGCGCTCGCCGACGCCATCGGCCACGACGCCCGCATCGGCCGCAAGTTCCTGAACGCCGGCCTCGGCTTCGGCGGCGGCTGCCTGCCGAAGGACATCCGTGCCTTCCAGGCGCGCGCGAACGAGCTGGGCGTCGGGGAGTCCCTGGCGTTCCTCGCCGACGTCGACGCCACCAACCTGCGTCGTCGTGCGCACGTCGTCGAACTGGCGCAGGAGCTGCTCGGCGGGGTCGTCAGCGGCAAGCGCGTCGCGGTGCTCGGCCTGGCGTTCAAGCCGAACTCCGACGACGTCCGCGACTCGCCGGCCCTCGACATCGCGGCTCGCCTGCACGAGCTCGGCGCCGTCGTCTCGGCGTACGACCCCGAGGCCGTCGTCACCGCGCGCCGCGTGCACCCCGAGCTCGACTACGTCGAGACCGCGGCCGAGGCGCTGGGCGGGGCCGAGCTGGTGCTCGTGCTCACCGAGTGGACCGAGTTCCGCGAGCTCGACGCGACCGCCGCCGCCGCACTCGTGGCGTCGCCGGTCGTCATCGACGGCCGCAACTGCCTCGACCGTGACGCGTGGACTGCCGCCGGCTTCACCTACCGCGGCATGGGACGCTGACGTCGCCTGACGTGCAGCAGCACACCCGGCGCTCCGACCGCATCCACGCTCTGCTCACCGCGGGGCTCCGGGGCCGGGACTGGGCGACACCGGTCGTCCTCGCCGCCACGCTGCTCGTCCTGACGGCCTCGGTCGCGCGGACCTTCTCGTCGATGCCGCTCGCGAGCGTCGACGAGTCCGCCCACGTCGACTACGTGCTGCGGGTGTGGCACGGCCAGCTGCCGGTGCTCCTGGACGGCATCCGGTTCCGACCGGGGTTCGGTGGGACGCCGCCGGTGCAGTGGGTCGCACAGCACCCGCCGCTGTACTACGTGCTGCTCGCCCCGGTGATCGGGCCGCTCGTCGACGCCGGGCACCCCGTGCAGGCGGTCGTGTTCGGCCGGCTCTGCAACGCGGTGTTCGCCGCAGCCGTCGTACCGAGTGCGGCGTGGGCGGCCTCCCGCTGCTTCCCGGGCGTGGTGCGGCTGCCCGGAACCGTCGCCGTCGTCACCGCGTCGACGAGCGTCCTCGTGGTGCAGGGCGGCGTCGTCTACAACGACTCCCTCGCCGCGTTGACGTGCGCGCTCGCGTGCGGTGTGGCCGGCGCAGCACTCCGGTCCGGCGTCGGTGCGGGGCTCGCGGTCGGGGGAGCACTCGTCGCCGCCGCCGGCACCACCACACGGCTCACCTTCGCGCTCTGGCTCGTCGCGATGGTCGTCGCGTTCGCGCTGGCCCGGACGGTGCGGCTCGGACGCCTGCACGGTCTCGCCGCCCGGGCCCTGGTGGCCGCGGTGCCCCTCGCCGCCGCGGCCGCCGCGTCCGGGTGGTTCTGGCTGCGCAACCAGGCCCTGACCGGTTCGTTCAGCGGCCGGCCCACCGCGTGGCCCGGGTACACGCCCCGCCCGCACTGGTCCGAGGTCGAGGTCGTCTCGATGCTCGGGTTCTGGCGCCAGCTGTTCGCGCTCTTCCGGGGTGCGCTGCCCATCGCGTCGCCGCTGCCGTGGGTGCTGCTGCTGCTCCCGGTGCTGCTGTTCGTCGCGGCCCTGGTGGCGCGTCGCCTCCGGCCCCGGGGTCCGGCCGACGAGGACCGGTGGCCGCGCCGGCTCGTCGTCGCGATGCTGGTCGTCGTGACCCTGCTGTTCGTCGTCGTCGAGATCCGCTACGCGGCCGGCGGCGGCGCGCCCCTCAACCGCTACACGCTCACCGTCCTGGTGCCGATCGCCCTCGCGATGGCGGCGGGGTTCCTCGCCTGGGGACGGATCGGCACGTGGACGGCGCTGGCCTGGGCCGTGGCGGCGTTCGTGCCGACCTGGTCGCTGTTCGACGCAGCCGGGTCGGAACTCGTCGGACACTCCGGAACGGTCGTCGTGCTGGCCTCGGTGGCCGCGGCGGTGTGCGCCGCCGCCACCGTGGTGCTCTACGCGATCGCCGCGCGCAGCACCGCCCGGTAGCGCTCGCCGATCCGCTCCGTCGAGAACTCGGCTGCCGAGACGACGGCCTGCTCCTGGTAACGGGACCGTGCCGCGTCGTCGGTGAGCACGCGCTGCAGTGCCGCGCGGAGCGCCGGGACGTCGCCCGGGGGCACGAGCACGCCCGACACGTCGTCCTGCACGACGTCGCGGATGCCCGGCAGGTCGCTCGCCACGATCGCGGCACCGACCGCCGCGGCCTCGAGCAGGGTGACCGGCAGGCCCTCCTGGTCGCCGTTCGCAGCGGGGATGGACGGCACCGCGACGACCGTGGCCGACGCCAGGGTCTCGAGCACCTCGGTGCGACCGCGCTGCCCCAGGAACGTCACCGGCAGACCCGCTGCCTGCTGCTCGAGCTGCGCGCGGTACGGGCCGTCGCCGACGACGGTGAGCCGCCACGGGACGTCGGCGCCGAGTCCCCGGAGCGCCTCGATCAGGTTGCCGAAGCCCTTCTTCTCGACGAGCCGGCCGACGGCGACCACGTGGTGCTCCTGCGGCGCGACGCGGGCGCGGGTGTCGCGGGCGGGGCCCAGGTCGACCCCCATCGGGATCACGGTCGACCGTGACTCCGGGACGCCCCACTCGGTCAGGCGGTCGCGCATCTCGGAGTTCACGGTGGTGACGTGCGCCGAGCGACCGAAGATCCAGCGCTTGAGCCGGACCAGGGGAGCCGCACGGAGGGCGTAGATGTCACCGCCGTGAGTTGTCACGACGACGGGCACCCCGGGGGCGGCCAGGGTCGCGACGAGGGCCTGCGGGATCGCCCAGTGGGCGTGGATGACGTCCGGCTTCGCGGAGCGCACCAGGCGACGGACGGCCAGGTACTGCGCGAGCACCAGCGCGGGGACCTGCACGACCCGGGAGCGACGCTCCTTGAGGTTGTCGAGGATCGCACCGTCGGCGAGGTCCTCGAACCGGCGCGGGAAGTACGGGTAGCGGCGCACCGCGACCTCGCCGATGCGCTCCTTCGCAGCGCCGCCCGGCACGCGGGGGGTGAGCACGAGGGTGTCGAACTCGGTCGCCTCCTGGTGGGCGAGGTCGAGCACGAACGCCGGCACGCCGTCGTCCGGACGGGCCGGGAACGTCGAGCCCAGGACGAGCAGGCGGGGGCGGTCCGGGTGGGAGCGGGCGGAGCGAGTGGTGCGGGACATCGTGCCTTTCCGGGGGTGGCGGGGGACGGTCCGGTAGGCTCTCACCCCGTGCGCGTACTGATCCACAATAGCGATTCGCCCCACAACCGCGGGGACCGGGCGATCCTCGCCGGCAACGTCGAGCTCGTCCGTCGCCGGTGGCCCGACGCCGAGATCGTCTCCCTGTCCCAGTACCCCGAGCGGGACGCCGCGTGGTTCGGGATCCGGTTCCTGCCGGTCTCCCCGTACAGCACCGGCATCGGGGACCTCTTCGCCCTGCTCCGTGCGGCCCGTGGTGCCGACGTGGTGCTCTGGGGTGGCGGCGAGATCCTGAAGGACTACACGAACAAGCTCGGCCTCGTGTACTGGTTCGGCAAGATGCTGCTCGTCCGTGCGGTCAACAAGAACCTCGTCGGGGCCTTCCAGGGCATCGGCCCGACCACCGCCGGCATCAGCAAGCGCCTGATCCGCGCCACCGTCGACCTGTGCAGCGCGTTCGCCGTCCGTGACGACGAGTCCCGCGACAAGCTCCTGTCCTGGGGCGTGAAGACACCGATCGTCTCGTCCTTCGACCCCGCGGTCGTCGGGACGGTCACCGCGCCGGACGCCGACGTGCTCGAGCGGCTCGAGCGCACCACCGGTCTGACCGCCGAGCGGCTCGAGGGCTCGATCGGCTTCGGCGTCCGGCGCTGGTTCCACTACAAGCGCAGCGGCTGGATCCCGTTCCGGTTCCTGCCGAAGCGCTTCCGCCAGACCGGCGTCGACAGCGACAAGCTCGTGACCTACCGACAGGCCGTCGCCGACCTCGCCGACCGCGTCATCGATCGTTGGGACGCCGACGTCGTGTTCTACCCGATGCACATGGAGGCATCCGAGGGCGACGCCGCGTTCGCCCGCGAGGTCATCGCCCTGATGCGGCACGCCGACCGCACCCACGTGGTCGAGGCCGACGAGTTCTCGCCGTCCGAGTACGCCGGGCTGATGTCCCGCAGCCGCCTGTTCCTGGCGAGCCGCCTGCACTCCGCGATCGTCGCGACCATCGCCGGGGTCCCCGCCGCGGTGTTGTACTACGTCGACAAGGGCCGGCTGTTCTTCGAGCAGATGGGCCAGCAGGCGTACTCGAAGCCGATCGAGGCGGCGCTCGAACCCACGTTCGTCGACGACGTCACGGCGCAGCTCGAGGCGCTCGACACGGACCGCGACGCGGTCCGCACGCAGCTCGCCGAGGGCGTGGCCCGCATGGCCACCGCCCTCGACGCCGACTTCGCCGAGGCGACGCGCGACGTCCGCTGACGTCGTCCGCTGCACGACGGGCGCGATCGTGCGCCCGTGACGGACGGGAGGCCCGTGGCGACACCGCCACGGGCCTCCCGTCCGTCGTCAACCTGGTGTGGCTGGCGCCATCGGTCGGGCCGTCGTCGCCTGGTGCGGCGTTGACCGCTCGGTGCGCGCTCGCAAGCGCGCACCGAGCGGTCAACCTCGCACGGGGCGTCAGCTCGTCCGGGAGGCGAAGCGCTTCAGGTACGTGATGTCGTTGCGGTAGACGTCCTGGTCACCGGGGAGCGTGCCGCTGGCCGCCCACTGCCAGAACGTCCACTTCGACCAGCTGCGCCCGAGGGTGCCGGGCGAGGTGAAGTTCTTCACCGGGTAGATCGCGACGAACAACGGGTTCTTCGAGAACTGGTTGCTGTTGTTCGTGCAGCGCTTCCACCAGTCGGTCGTGGTGTAGATCGCGGGGTACCGACCCGTCTTGGCGACGACGGTCCTGTTGAAGTCCTTGATCCAGCTGCGCATCGACGACCACGACTTGCCGTAGCAGGTGCCCTGGGCGGCGCTGCCGTACTCGATGTCGAGCAGCGGCGGCAGGGTCTTGCCGTCCTTGCTCCACTGGCCGCCGTGGGCGAAGAAGTAGTTCGCGGTCGCGGCGCCGCTGGCCTGGCTCGGCTGGGCGTAGACGTAGCCGCCTCGGTACAGGTTGCGCTGCTTCGCCGTGGCGTACTGCTGCTTGTAGGTGGAGCTGACGTACGAGGTGCCCTCGGTGGCCTTGACGTACACGAACCGGGCGCCGTTGCGGTACGCCTGCAGGAAGTTGACGCTCGGCTGCCACGCGCTGATGTCGAAGCCCTGCACGCGGCCGGGGGGCGGCCCGCCGGCGGCGGCGGCGGCGGCTGACGAGCTGAGGGCCTGCGCGCTGACCCCGCCGCCCGAGGTCGCGTCAGGGGAGGCGGTGGTCACGTGGGACTCGCCGGCGTGGGCGGCGATGCCGGCGCCCATGGTGTGGTTGCCGGTGCGGTCCATCTCGGCGATGGAGAGCTGCTGGGCGGCGGCGGGCGCTGCGGCGTCCGGGGCTGGTGCCGGCGCCGCCGCGGGCGTGCTCGCGGCGGGCGTGGGTGCCGGCGTCGCGGTGGTCGGGCCGGTCGTGGTCGTGGTCACGCCGACCGCCGGGCCACTGCCGAAGGTGATGGCCCCGGCGACGACGGCAGCGGTGCCGAGCCCGAGGAGCCTGCTGATCGGTGCGCGCATGTGGTCTCGTCTTCCCTGTCGAGATGCCGTGGGGCCTGATCTCCCACGCCGCGGTCCGAGCGATGCTACCTGGCCTCGGCGACACATGTCCGTCCGGCGCACACCCGACGGCCCCGGCGGAGGGGGGCTAGCGGGTCGTGCGCGTGTCCTCGGTGTCGTCGGTCTCGACTTCTGGCAGTCGGCCGCGGGACGAGACCTCGCGGGTCGCGTGCTTCTGGCGACGGTTCAGGAAGTTGCGCTCCACCAGCCACCAGAAGCCCACGCAGATCGCGAGCACGACGGGGATGACCACGAAGATCATCAGCAGGAACTGCCACTTCGGGTACAGCCCCATCGGCAGGAGCAGCAGGTTGCCGAGGCCGAGCAGCGGGCTGTGGAACAGGTACACCGAGTACGACACCAGGCCCAGGAGCACGAACGGCTTCCAGGCGAAGAACCGGGCGAGCCAGGTGTGCTGCCCCGTCACCGCCCGGCGTCCCATCCAGGTCAGCAGGATGCCGGCGAAGATGCCGAGGACGACCTCGGACGGCCAGGTCTGGTGCTGCCAGTAGTCGCGGTTGCGGAAGAACACGAGGAGCATGCCGACGAACATCGCGGCGACGAACACCCCGCCCTGCCAGCGCGGGCCGCCGAGCTTCGAGGTGTTCAGCTTGCCGGTGAGGTGCTCGTCGCGGGCCTTCACCGTGAGCTCCGCGGCGAGCATGCCGACCGCGAAGAGCCCGACGAACCACGGGTGCATCCACGAGTAGCGGCTCTCGGAGCCCATCCACATGCCGATCAGGACGAGCGAGGACGCGGTGGCCCATCCGCCGAAGACCTTCCAGAGCGGCAGGATCAGCAGCGGCATGAGGAAGTAGATCTGCCACTCGACGGCGACCGTCCACATCGGGCCGTTGATCTTGCCGATGTACTGCGGGAAGAAGTCGTGCACCAGGAAGAAGTGCGTGAGGAACGTGCCCCAGCCCATCGGGAGCTTGGTGTCCCACTGCGTGCCGCCGGGCTGGCCCATCACCGGGACGAACAGGATGATGAGCGCGAAGACGACGAGCGACGCCCAGTACGGCGGGATGATCCGTCGGGCGCGGCGCCAGATGAACTTCCAGAAACCGCCGGGCAACCGGTAGCGGTCGAACCGGGTCACGACGGGCAGCATGAGCACGTAGCCGGACAGGACGATGAACAGCGGGACGCCGAGGTAGCCCCAGCCGATGAACGGTCGGAGCCACGGCAGCTCGGTCGGCCCCGTGCCGGTCGTCCCCGTGAAGAGGTACGCGTGGTAGAACACCACGGCGAGGGCAGCGAGCCCGCGGAGTCCGTCGAGGTACGGGAACTCGAGTCGGCCCCCGGCGCGGGGAGCGGCGGCCGTCGGTTCGGCTGCGGATTCGGCTGCGCGGGTTTCGGTGGCCAACGAACGTCCTCGAGGTGGTCGGAGCGGGGTCCCCGGCAGTCTCCCACACGCCGAGTGCGACCCGCGATCCGCCTCAGTGCGGTCCGACAAGCGAACGGATGTCATGATGAAGCACGTGACCGTGACGACGCCCGCAGCACCGCAGATCACCCACGAGCCCGTTCGACGGCGTTCGGGGGCGGTCACACGGCGGTACCGGCACGTCGTCGCACCCCTGATCCTGGCCGTCCTCGTGGTCGTCGGCGTCGTCCTGAGCGCCGCCGTGGCGTACCACAACCGCCTCGGCGTGACGAACGTCGACGGCATCTCCTACATGGGCATCGCGCGCGAGTACGCGAACGGCTGGTTCCCCGACGCCATCAACGCGTACTGGTCGCCGCTGGTGTCGTGGATGATGGCGCCGTTCGTCGCGTTCGGCCTCGGCTTGCAGACGGCGTTCGCGATCGTGAACTGCTTCGCCGTGGCCGTCGTGCTCGGCATCGGCGGGTGGCTCGTCTGGTCGCAGAACCACCGCATCGTCCCCGCCGTGCTCTTCATGGTGACCGCGATCCCCGCCCTGATGAGCGCGGTGTCGGTGCAGACCCCGGACCTGCTCGTCGTCGCGTGGGTCGTCGGGTTCCTCTGGGCGCTCCGCTGGGCCGACCAGGCGCTGCACGGGTCGACGCGTGCGCGTGTCGCCTCCGGCGCGGTGCTCGGCGTCGTGGCCGCCCTCGGCTACTTCACGAAGCTCTTCCTGCTGCCGGTGGCCATCGGCGCCGTGATCCTCTGGCTGCTGCTGCGCGTCTGGTCAGCGCGCCGTCGCGGTGAGCCCGTGCGGCACTGGTGGACGGCCCCGGTCGCGACGATCGTCGTGTTCGCCGTCGTCATCGCCCCCTGGGTCGGTGCCCTGACCGTCAAGTACGGCACGGTGACCCTCGGGTCGTCGCTGTCGGTGAACATCGGCTCGAAGTTCGACGACGGCGGCCGCGCCACCGACTGGCCGTTCCTGCCGGTCCCGCCGAACGACCACGCGTTCTCGCCCAACGAGGACTTCACCCCGTCGGTCTACAAGCAGGGCCCGATGGAGAACCCGGACCCCGCCGTGGTGCCGCCGCGCACCGAGTCGGCCACCGAGGACACCGCGCCCAAGGTGACGAAGGAGTCCGGCATCGCGGCCCGCGCCGGGTACTACCTGCACGAGCGCATGCTCGCCCTGCCGTACTACCTGCAGAAGATCAGCACGTTCGCGCCGTTCGCCGCACCGATCGCCCTGCTCTTCGCCGCCGCACTCGTCATCGGCGTCGTCCGCTTCCGCCGCTACGCGTTCACCTGCATCGTCGCCGCGACGACCCTGGTGTACTTCGTCGGCTACGGCATGATCACGTCGTCGTCGAGCGGCGGCGGCAACGCCCGCTACTACTGGCCGCTCTTCTACCTGACCGCGATGATCGGCGCGCTCATGCTGCCGGCCGTCTGGCGGCTGGTCCGCCGCCGTGGGGTGGTCCGCACGATCGTCGCCTGCCTCGCGATCGCCGTGGTGCCCATCGCGTCCTACACGCAGAACTGGCTCGGTTCGCCGGCGCCGTTCTACCCGTCGGTCAACCGCACCGAGGCGCTGCGCGTGCTCGGGCCGACCGACGTGCCGGAGATCGTCCGGCTCGCCGACCAGATCCGGGCGAGCGGCGCCCTGCCCGAGGACGCCACCGTCATCGGCTCGAACTACCGCTCGCTGTCGTCGCTCGCGTTCCTGACGGACACGCGTGTGTACGGTCGCTCAGGTCAGGGCTACACGTACCACTCCGACGCGATGCGCAACCTGTTCATCGACGAGGGCGTGCAGTACTTCGTGCAGTTCGACCCGGCGACCGCTCCGGCGCGCGACTACTCGGTGGCCGGCAAGCTGGTCGGCACGTACAACGCGACGATCTCGTGCAGCGCCGACCGGTCGACGGACCCGGAGATCCCCTGCCGCGTGCAGATCGTCAAGCTCGCCCGGTGACGGCACCGCAGCGCGCACCCCGCAGCAGCACCGCAGGGAGCGGCCCGCCCCACCGTCTAGCATGACCTGAGCCCGTGACCTGAGCAGGAGACCCGTTTGTCCGCAAGCACCAGCGACACCCCCGCGCCCGAGGGGAAGCGTCCGTCGAAGCGGCGGCGGTTCCTCGGCAAGGCGATCCCCATCGTCTTCTACGTCCTGCTCGCGGTGTTCCTCGTGCTGTACCTGCGCGGCGTCGACTGGGGACAGCTCGCCGGGCTCGACTGGCAGTGGTCCTGGGTGGTCGTCGCGACGGTGATCAGCCTCGGGTTCCGCTACTGGGGCGTCGGCATCTGGTTCTACCTGCTGCGGCGTCTCGGAGCCACCGGGCTGAAGGGCAGCGGGGTCACCCTGACCTACGTGTACGCGAAGTCCTGGATGGGCCGCTACATCCCGGGTGCCGCGACCTGGATCATCGGCAAGGTCTACTTCGCCTCGAAGCACGGCGTCTCCAAGGCTCGGCTCGGCGTGAGCGGGCTGCTCGAGGGTGCCCTGCAGATCGCCGCGACCCTGGCCCTGGCCCTCGTGCTGTTGCTCATCGACCCGCGCACGCACGACCTCGACCCGTGGCTGATCGTCCTGATGATCACGGCGTTCGTGGGCTGCGTCGTCTGCCTGATCCCGCGCGTGTTCGTGTTCCTGATCGGGATCGCGCTGAAGATCCTGCGTCGCAAGCCGCTCGAGGCCGACGTCCGCCCGAACCTCGGCACGGTCCTCGGCGGTGCCGGCCTGTACGTCGCCGGCGCGGTGCTCTCCGGAACGGCCTACTACTTCATCACGCTGGCGGTGTACCCCTCGCTGAAGCTCTCCGACGCCGCGTTCGTGATCGGTGCCGCGAGCATGGCCTCGGCGATCAGCATGCTGGCGGTCTTCGCCCCCGGCGGGCTCGGCGTCCGCGAGGGCGTGCAGGCCCTCCTGCTGGCGCTCGTGATGCCGGTGCCGGTCGCCCTCGTGGTGGTCGTGGTCACCCGCATCTGGAGCCTGGCGGTCGACGGACTCTTCCTGCTCTGCGCCGCAGCCCCCACCTGGTTCCGGCGCAACCGCCCGAGCGACGACCCGTCGGCGGTCGAGGGCGGCGCCCCAGCCGCCTGACGCGACAGCGACTGAGCAGAAGACGTCGGGTCCCACACCGGGACCCGACGTCTTCTGCTCACCGGGTGGGGCACGGGGCGTGCGTGACGGCGGACGGGAGGCCCGGTGCCGGCTGGCACGGGGCCTCCCGTCCGTCTCGTGGGGCGTCCACCCCACGCCGTGCGCGTCCGCCGAGGGGGCACGACATGTCGCCTGTGGCCGCGCCCGGCGGCGGTTCGTGCACCCCCGGCGTCGCGCCGGCGGCATGTCCTGCGCACCCGGCGGCCGGCGGCCGGGCGGGTCAGGCGGCGGGCACCGTCACCGGGAGCGCGCGGCGGTCGGCCCGGGCGACCTGCACGACCGACGCGACGAGCCCCACCGCGACCAGGAGCACGACGACCACGAGCACCGCGGGCGACACCGGCCCGATCTCGGAGTACCGCAGCAGCCCGCGGCCCGTCACCGGGAACACCGCCGCGTTCCAGAACCAGGCCGACGCCACCGCGAATCCGTACACCCCGACGGCGGGCAGCACGACCGCCAGCGCGATCGCCGCCCGTGTCCGGGTCGTTCCGGCCGGCACCAGCCGTCGCCAGGCGAGCGCGCTCAGCACGATGAGACAGACGATCGCAGGGAAGTAGTAGCGGCCCTGGGTGGCGGCGACCTCGGTCGTGGTCAGGTACGAGTGCGCGCTCGTGCGGTTCTGGATGCCGATCAGGAGCGCCGGGAACACCGCGAGGCACAGCGCCACCCGCAGATCAGGGCCTCGGCGGAACGCCCAGCCGACGAGGACCACGAGGGCGACCAGGGTCAGGACGGCGGTGAGCAGGTCACCGATCGTCACCTGGGCGCGGCCCCCGAAGCTGCCCCAGAACGTGCGCGTCAGGGTGCCCCAGCTGACGTCGAGGAAGTGTCCGAGCGTGGGGCTCTCGCCCGGTGGGAAGTCCTTGGGAGGACGCATCGCCGTGTAGCCGTTCGGCTGGACGCGGCCGTACGACACGAGGTTGTGCAGCCACCACCAGGCCCCGATGCCGCCGGAGACCGCCATCGCGACGACCGTGCGGAGGATCCGCTGCCGCAGGGACAGCACCCCGGCCCCGGCGAACAGCACGACCACCGCGACGAACGGCACCGCGGGCAACCCCGTGCCCTTGATCCAGACCAGGGCGCCGAGGACCACCGCCAGTGCGATCGTGGTGCGCCAGCGGGTGTCGCCGGTGAGCAGGCGGGTCGCGAGCCACACGACGATCCCCGCGACGAGCAGCACCGGGGCGTCGTTCGAGAACGACGAACCGATGGACGCGAGCTCGGGGGTCGCGAACACGGCGAGGGCACCGATCAGGGCCGCGCGGGGCGAACGGGTCACGCGGCGCACCGACGCCCAGGCGAGCAACGGCAGCGCGGTCACGGCCAGGACGTCGGCCAGGCGGAGGGCGACGAACGCGTGGTCCCAGCGGAGCTCACCGAAGTCGACGGCCCGGAGCACCGCGGCACCGGCCAGGTAGGCGGTCGGCGGGTGCTGGGTCATCTGGTTGACCGTCGCTGACGGCCCCGGGGCGTTCTGCAGCAGCTCGCTCACCGTCGACCACTCGTCGGACGGCTTCGTCGCCTGCTCGACCTTCGCGGCCTGCACGGCGTTGGTGACGTACAGCTCACCGGGGGCCGCCCACGCGTCGCCGAGGGCCAGGTGCACCGAGGCGTCGATGTGCGCGGTCTCGTCGGGTGCCTCGAAGACGGGCACGATCAGGGCCCACGCCACCAGCCAGAGCCCGAAGGTCGCCGTGATCACCGCGATCGCGACGCGTTCCCAGCGTGCGGTGCGGGGTGGAGCGGGGGTGGTGGTCGTCTCGGCCGTCACCCCACCGATCCTAGGTCAGGCGTCGTGGGGGACCCGCGGTTCGGGTTCCGCGGCGTCGGCGTCGGCGTCGGCGTCGGCGAGCGGTCCGGCTGCGGTCCGCTCGGGGTGGTACACCCACACCTTGTAGAGCCAGAACCGGAAGACCGTGCCGAGCGCCAGGCCGATGACGTTCGCGACGTTGTCGGCGAGCACCGAGGTCAGCCCCATCACGTAGTGCGACACCCCGAGGCAGGCGAGCGCGATGACCATGCCGCCGAGCGAGACGACGACGAACTCGATGCCCTCGCGCGTGGCCACGGCTCGACGCTGCTCACGGAAGGTCCAGTACCGGTTGCCCATCCAGTTGACGAAGATCGCCACCACGGTCGAGATCACCTTCGCCCAGAACGGCCCCGAGTGGACGTCCTCCGGGTTGAGGACCGTGATGCGCAGCACGTTGAACACCGTGGTGTCCACGACGAAGCCGACGGCACCGACGACACCGAAGCGTGCCAGCTGGGCGATGAGGCGCCGCACGAGCCCTCCAGGATCCGTAGAGTTGTGACCGGTCGTGCAGTGCAACGACCCGATCAGCGATTGTAGACAACGCGTTCACACCGCACGGTGGGAACGCCGGAAGGATCACACAGCATGGCGTTGCGCGTCGGGGTCATCGGTGGGGGACAGCTGGCACGGATGATGGTGCCGGCCGCGGTCGAACTGGGGGTCGACATCCGGGTGCTCGCCGAGGGGCCCGGCATGTCCGCCGCCATCGCCGCCACCGCAGAGGGCGACTACCACGACGCCGACACGGTGCTCGAGTTCGCCCGGCAGGTCGACGTCGTGACCTTCGACCACGAGCACGTGCCGCAGGACGTTCTGCGCAGGCTGGTCGACGCGGGCGTGGCGGTCCACCCCGGACCGGACGCACTCGCCGTCGCGCAGGACAAGATCACCATGCGCCGCCGACTCAGCGAACTCGGCCTGCCGGTCCCGGACTGGGCCGCCGTGCACGGCCCGGACGAGCTCCGCGCGTTCCTCGCCGACCACGGCGGCCGAGCCGTCGTCAAGACCCCGCGGGGCGGCTACGACGGCAAGGGCGTGCGGGTCGTCTCCGACGCCGCCGACGTGGACGACTGGTTCATCGCGGTGGCCGAGGCCGGCGGCGACCAGGCCCTGCTGGTCGAGGAACTCGTTCCCTTCACCCGCGAGCTCGCGCAGTCCGTGGCACGCCGTCCCTCCGGGCAGGTCGTCGCCTGGCCGCTCGTCGAGACCGTGCAGCGCGACGGGGTCTGTGCCGAGGTCATCGCCCCGGCCCCGGACAGCGCCGGCCGGATCGCCGACCTGACCGAGTCGATCGCGGTGCGCATCGCCGAGGAGCTCGGGGTCACCGGGGTCCTCGCGGTCGAGCTGTTCCAGACCGACGACGAACGCATCCTCATCAACGAGCTCGCGATGCGTCCGCACAACACCGGGCACTGGACCATCGACGGCGCCACCACGAGCCAGTTCGAGCAGCACCTGCGTGCCGTCCTCGACCTGCCACTCGGGGCCACCGGCTCGTTCGCCCCGGCGTCCGTCATGGTCAACGTGCTCGGCGGGCCCGCCGACGGCGACCTCGCCGCCCGGTACCCCGCAGCGCTCGAGGCCTTCCCCGAGGCGAAGTACCACTTCTACGGCAAGGCTCCCCGGCCCGGTCGGAAGATCGGGCACGTCACGGTGCTCGGCGACGACGTCGACGACGTCGTCTACCGGGCGCGCGCGGCCGCGGCGCACTTCGACGACTGAGGTCGCGTTCCCGACGCGACCGGATGACGCAACGGGAGGCCCGTGGCGACGCCGCCACGGGCCTCCCGTTGCGTCCGGGGTGCGGGGCGCGCTTGTCGGCCGCTCTGCGGACACCCCCTCGGGTGGCACCCGCTCGGGAGGCTGGTGGGGGCGGGCGGCGCGTGTTCCCCTGGAACAGTCCGTGTCCGTCGTCCAGGGGAGTCTCCATGCGCCGCCGTCCGCGCCGTACCGCCGTCTGCGGTGCCGCCGTCGCCCTCGTCGCAGCCGTCGCCGGCCTGCTGCCGACCGCGACCGCGTCCGCCGCGACCTCGGCGTCCACCATCCGCTCGGCCACGTCCGCGTCGCTCTACGGCGCCGGACCGTACCGGTCGCCCACGAGCGAGGCCGCGAAGGCCCAGGCGGCCCTCGCCGCCACCGACCCCGCCGGTGCTGCCGCGGCGAAGACCATCGCCGGCTACCCGGTCGCGACCTGGCTCGGTGACTGGAGCCAGGGCACCCAGCTGACCAAGACCATCAGCACCGCCCTGACCGGCGCCGAGCAGTCCGGCACCACCCCTGTCTTCGTGCTCTACGCGATTCCCGACCGTGACTGTGGCGGGTACTCCGCCGGCGGGTTCGACGAGCGGTCCTACGACGCCTGGGTCGACCAGGTCACCGCGGCGCTCGCGGGCCACCGCGCGGCCGTCGTCGTCGAACCGGACTCACTCGCGATGCTCAGCAATGCCAAGTGCAGCACCACGCTCGACGAGCAGCGCTACCGGATCCTCTCCCGCACCGTCGCCGGGCTGACCGCCGCGGGGATCCCCGCCTACCTGGACGCCGGCAACTCGAACTGGGTGCAGCCGGCGACCATGGCCGCGCGGCTGAACAGCGCCGGCGTGCAGCAGGCCCGCGGCTTCTTCACCAACGTCGCGAACTACTACCCGACCGCCCAGGAGCAGGCGTACGCGCAGAAGGTGTCCGCCGCGACCGGGGGTTCCCACTACGTGATCGACACCTCCCGCAACGGGCAGGGTTGGCGCGGCACCTGGTGCAACGGCCCCGGCGCCGGGCTGGGCACCTCGCCCCGAGTGGTGTCCGACGGCACCGCGCTCGACGCCCTGCTGTGGGTGAAGACCCCCGGCGCGAGCGACGGCACCTGCAACGGCGCCCCGGCCGCCGGCAAGTGGTTCTCGACGTACGCCCAGGCCCTCGTCGCCAACGCCCGCCTGGGTGCTCCGACCGCCGACCTGCGACCCCGTGGCTCGCTCGAGGTCGTCGCCGGTGCCGGTGGCGGCGTCCGCGTGTCCGGCTGGGCCTACGACGAGGACGACCCCACGCAGCCCGTGCGGGTCCGGGCGACCGTCGACGGTGCGTCCGCCGGGGTCACCACCGCCGGACTCGACCGCCCCGACGTCGACGCACGCTCGGGCGTCGGCGCCACCCACGGGTTCGACGTCGTGGTGCCCGCGGCGGCCGGCGCTCGCCGTGTCTGCGTCACCGCGGTGAACATCGGCGCGGGCTCCGACGCCGCACTCGGCTGCTCGACCGTCCGCGCCTACCGGCACGACCCCTACGCCGGGCTCGACTCGGTGACGGCCACGTCCCGCGGCGTCAGCGTGCGCGGTTGGGCGTTCGACGGCGACGCGGTGTCGTCGGCGACCCGGGTGGCGATCACCGTCGACGGCAGGCGGGTGACCTCGCTGGACGCCGGGCGGGAGCGTCCCGACGTCGACCAGACCTGGGGATCCGGCGGTTCGCACGGCTTCGCGGGCAGTGTCCGGGTGACTGCCGGCAAGCACACGGTCTGCGCGATCGCCCACAACACCGGGAGCGGCGTGGACCGCAGGGCGTCCCCGTGCCGGACGGTGACGGTGCGCTGAGGCGCGGTGGTCGTCGTCCGGTGCGAGGTTCCGTGTTCCGTGCGAGGTCCTGGGCTCGCACCAAGCACGGAACCTCGCACCGTGCGGGGTGCGAGAGGATGGGCGCATGCCGCGTGATCTCGTCCGCCGGGCCGCCCGACGTCTGCGCCGTGCCGTCGCGTCGACCCCTCCGCAGCCGGTGCCCCTGCCCGTCCTCGGGTACGTCGTCGCAGGTGGCGGGGGAGCCCACCCGGCCTCGGCCCACGTCCGCGTCGTCCGGCGTGCCGAGCACCTCGCCGCGAGCGGCACCGCGGAGGTACGCCAGGTCGACCCGGCCGTGTTCGTCGACGGGACCGACACGACCCCGTACGCCGCGCTCCTGGTGCAGCGGGACATCCTGCCCCGGAACAGCGTGCAGCCCTTCCTGTCGGCCGCCGCAGCCCGCGGCATCCGTGTCGTGGCCGAGGTCGACGACGACTTCTTCACCGCGTCCGGGCGCGCACGCCTGGCCCGTGCCGAGTACGACCCGGACCGCCTCGCCTCCATCGACGCCCTGGTGCGCGGCGCCGACACCGTCGTCGTGAGCACGCCCGAACTCGCCGACGTGGTCCGTCCGGTGGCGCGGGACGTCGTCGTCGTGCCGAACGCCCTCGATCCGGAGATCTGGACCGCCGGTCCGACCGCTGACGACGACGAGTGGCCCGAGGGGGAGCACCGGGTGCTGTACATGGGCACGCTCACCCACGCCGCGGACCTCGAGCTCCTGCGTGACGTCTTCGCAGACCTCGCCACCGCCGACGGCACCCCGATCCGGCTCGAGGTCATCGGCGTGACCGAGGAGGGCGGCGCCGACTGGTTCCGCCGCGTCGAGGTCCCGGACGGGCACTACCCGGCGTTCTCCCGCTGGCTCGTGGCACACCGGGGGCGCTGGAGTGCAGGGGTCGCGCCGCTCCGCGACGAGGAGTTCAACCGCGCGAAGAGCGACCTGAAGTTCCTGGAGTACACGGCGCTCGGACTGCCCGCCGTGGTGTCCGACCGCCCCTCGTACGCGGTCGCACGGTCGCACGGAGCGGTTGCCGTGCCGGACGACGTCGACGCGTGGCGGGACGCCGTCCGGGCCGCCGTCGAGCGTGGCGGGCCGGACGAACGCGCCGCACGGTGGGTCTCGGGCGAGCGCACGATCGGCCACGACGGCGACACCTGGCGGCGGGTGCTGCTCGGCTAGGCTCGTCGCGTGACCGACACCGCCGCACCCGCACAGCCGCTCGTCTCGATCGTCATGGGGTCGGACTCCGACTGGCCGACGATGCGGGCAGCGGCGGACATCCTCACCGAACTCGGCATCCCGTTCGAGGCGGACGTCGTGTCGGCACACCGCACCCCCGACAAGATGACCCGCTTCGCCCGCGGCGCTGCCGAGCGTGGCATCCGTGTCGTCATCGCCGGCGCCGGTGGAGCGGCACACCTGCCGGGCATGGTCGCATCGATGACGACGCTCCCGGTGATCGGCGTGCCGGTGCAGCTCGCGCGCCTCGACGGCCTCGACTCCCTGCTCTCGATCGTGCAGATGCCCGCGGGGATCCCGGTGGCGACGATGGCCATCAACGGTGCGGCGAACGCCGGCCTGCTGGCCGCACGGATCATCGGCTCCTCGGAACCGGCCGTCGCCGCACGCCTGGCCGAGTACGCCGACGGCCTCGAGCGCCTGGTCGAGGAGAAGGCGGCACGCCTACGGGACTCGCTCTAGCGGTCGTCCCGGCGGTGTCCCTGGCCGCGCTACGGTAGCGGGATGCGCCGTGCCGTCCCCGTCCTCGTCCTCTCGGTGATCGCCATGGTCGCTGCGGTGGTCTGCGGGTTCGCGCTGGTCGCAGCCGGCCCGATGAACCCGGTGTCCGGCTGGTTCGGCCCTGCTGAGATGGGCTTCGTGTCGACGAAGTCGCAGTACGAGTCGATGCTCGCGTCGGTGCACGTCGCCGCGGTCGCCGCGGTCGTCACCGTCGTCGCGGCGGTGGCCGCCGTCGTGGTCGCCGTGGTCGTGCGACGTCGTCGCGCGCGGGCCTGATTCCGCGCAACGACGGCGGCGGACGACCGTCCCGGATGCCTCTGCCCGCACGCCACGCCGACTGACCAGGACTTCTCCCGGGTGCTGGGCCCTCGCGCAATACCCGTGTACTGGGGGTGCGGAGTTGTGTCAACCCCCGGGCGCAGATTGTGGACAGCAACTACCGTGAACGCCGGGCAGCCGAGAGACGGTCGCCCGGCACCCACACCGAACGGGTGCGAACAGTCACGTCAGGGAGTGACAGACCTCATGCAGAAACGCACCACCAGGAGGGCAGCACTCGCCGTCGTGCTCCTCGGAGCAGCACTCGTCGCCGGTCCGCTCGGTCAGGGGACCGCAGCCACCGCGAGCTCGGCACCGCTCGGCGACGTCGGGAACTTCAAGCAGACCTTCCGCGAGCAGTTCAGCACCGCGGCCAGCGCCAAGGGCGCCTTCGCCAAGAAGTACGCCAAGTCCTGGCAGCCGTACCCGGACGGGACCGGCGGCATGTACTACTCGGGTTCGCAGATCAGCTCGCACAACGGGTACATGGACGTCAAGCTCGACGGCAAGCACGGCGCCGCCGGCACCTTCGGCACGCCGACCGGAGCCTGGGGCCACAAGGGCGGCAAGTTCATCGTCCGCGCCAAGGCGACGGGCGGTGCCGGCAACGGCGCGGCCTTCATGCTCTGGCCGTCGTCCGATCGCTGGGCAGACGGGGAGATCGACTACCCCGAGGCCAACTTCGACCAGCAGCCGATGCTGCACCACCACTCGATGATCGCCGGTCAGGAGGCCAACGCGACGAGCCTGAGCACCGGCGTCTCGTGGCGTTCGTGGCACACGTACTCGATCGAGTGGATCCCCGGGAAGTCCGTGCGCTACCGCCTCGACGGCAAGGTGATCAAGACGATCACCTACGACGTGCCGAAGACCGCGCACCGCTACATGTTCCAGGTGGGCGACTGGGGCGACTCGGGGCACCTGTACATCGACTGGGTCAGCACCTACACGTACAAGGGCTGACCCGGTCCGACCGTCAGAGGTCGGCGTGCAGCTGCCAGGTCTCCGCGGCGGAGTCGGACCAGTCGTACATGCGTGCGCGGTCCGGCCCCGCAACGGCGAGCTGGCTGGCCAGGTGCGGGTCGTTCACGACCTGGTACACCGCCTGGGCGAGGCGCGCGGGGTAGGACTCCCGCGGTGACCGCGCGACCGTGACGCCGGCGTCCGACGCGACCTCCGCCACGGCTGGGTCGTCGGAGTGGATCACCGGAGTGCCGAAGCTCATCGCCTCGATCACGGGCAGACCGAACCCCTCGGCCAGGCTCGGGAACACGAACACCGTCGCGCGGTCGTAGACCACCGCGAGGTCCGCGTCGTCGATGCGACCGAGTACCTTCACCCGCTCACGCGACAGGCCCGCACGCTCGGCCGTGCCGTACACGTCGACGTCGCCCCAGCCGTCCGGACCGGAGATCACCAGGGGGACGTCGGCCGGTGCGTCCGGGTGGGCCATCGCCTGGATCAGGGACGACAGTGCCTTGCGCGGTTCGAGTGTGCCGACGGCGAGCACGTAGCGGTCGGGCAGCCCGAGCCGTTCCGCGCGCAGGTCGGCGTCGACCGGCAGACGGAGGCGTCCGCTCGGAGCGCCGCCGATCACGCGGAGCCGGTCGTCGAACCGGTGGATCTCGTTGAGCGCCCCCGCGACGGCGTGGGTCGGCACCACGACGGCGTCGGCGTGCTTCCACGCGCGCTTCACCATCGCCTTGTGGAAGTGGACGCCGCGCGGCGTGAGGGTCTCGGGGTTGGTCCAGGGCACGACGTCGTGGACGGTCACCACGGTCTGCCGACCCGGGTCCTGGAAGCGGTCGTGCTTGACCAACGGTGCGAGCACACTCGGCGCGTGCACCATGCCCTTGGCGATGCCGCCCACGAACCCGCCCTGCCAGGCGAGCGAGAGCTCGCGGCGGGGCAGCGGGAGCCGCTGCAGCTCGGACAGTCCCGGCAGGAGCGTCCGCAGGTGGGCCATCTCGTCGGACCCGACGGCGGAGACCACCCCGGCGACCTCGCAGCCGCTCGGCGCGTGCTCGACCAGGTGGCGCGCGAGTTCCTCGGCGTAGCGCCCGATGCCGCCCGGCACGGGAGCGACGACCTGGTCGACGATGACGTGGAGGGTGGTCATGGTGCTGTGCTCCTCGTCGTGGTTCGTGGGCCCGTGGGCGTGGGGCCGGGGGCCGGCCCCGCGCTCGGCTGCCCGACACTACCAGGGTGATCCCGACGCCCCCTGGGCGCGGTCGGTGGTCGGACAGGAGGCGCGGGTCGGGTCCGCGACGTGCGGAACCCGACCCGCGCCTCCAGGTCGAGAGCCGTGCCTACGCGGTCAACGCACCCGCCGCGACCGCAGCGTGCAGCGCGTCGCGCCAGTCGCGCATCGGCGCGAGTCCGGCGCGTGACCACCCGTCGTGCCCGAGCACGCTGTACGCCGGGCGCGGTGCCGGGCGGACGAACGCGGCGCTGTCCGTGGGCAGCACGCGCTCCGGGTCGAGGCCGAGTTCGCGGTAGATGGCCTGCGTGAAGTCGAACCAGGAACCCTGACCGGCGTTCGTGCCGTGGTAGGTGCCCGCGGGGGCGTCCCCGTCGACGAGTTCCACGATCCGGGCTGCGAGGTCACCCGTCCACGTCGGCTGGCCGACCTGGTCGGTGACGACGCTGACGGTGTCGTGCGACCCAGCGAGCCGGAGCATCGTCGCGGCGAAGTTCGGGCCGTGTGCGCCGTAGATCCACGCGGTGCGGACCACGTACGAGGTGTCCGGAGCGACCGCGCGCACGAACGCCTCGCCTGCGGCCTTGGTACGGCCGTAGGCGTTGATCGGGTCGGTCGGGGCGTCCTCGGCGTAGGGCGCGGTGCCGTTGCCGTCGAAGACGTAGTCCGTCGAGACGGTGACGAGCTTCGCGCCGTGGCGGACCGCGGCCTCGGCCAGGAGCCTCGGCCCGGTCGCGTTGACGGCGTACGCGTCGTCCTCGTGGTCCTCGGCGTCGTCGACCTTCGTGTACGCGGCCGAGTTGATGACGACGTCGTGCCCGGCGACGGCGGCGTCCACGGCCGCCGGGTCGGTGATGTCGAGGTCCGCCCGAGACAGCGCGGTGACGTCGCGGCCGGCCAGCGCGGCCTGGAGGTCCTGGCCGAGCATTCCGGCGGCGCCGGTGATGAGGTACCTGGTCACGGTGTGCCGGTTCAGCTCAGGGCCGCACGCTGCTTGAGCGGCTCCCACCAGGCGCGGTTGTCGCGGTACCACTGCACGACGTCGGCCAGGCCCTGCTCGAACGGCACGAGCGGCTCGTAGCCGAGCTCGGCCTGGATCTTCGAGATGTCGACCGAGTACCGCAGGTCGTGGCCGAGGCGGTCGGCGACGCGGTCGACGTACGACCAGTCCTTGCCGGTGGCGTCGAGGAGCAGCTGCGTGAGCTCCTTGTTGGTCAGCTCGGTGCCGCCGCCGATGTTGTAGATCTCCCCGGCGCGGCCGCGGGTCAGGACCATCGCGATGCCGCGGGTGTGGTCGTCGACGTGCAGCCAGTCACGGATGTTGTTGCCCTCGCCGTACAGCGGCACGTGCTGGTCGTCGATCAGGTTCGTGACGAACAGCGGGATGACCTTCTCGGGGAAGTGGTACGGCCCGTAGTTGTTCGAGCAGCGCGTGATCGAGAGGTTCAGTCCGTGCGTGCGGTGGTAGCTGCGGGCGAGCAGGTCGCTGCCGGCCTTCGACGCCGAGTACGGCGAGTTCGGCTCGAGCGGGCGCTCCTCGTCCCACGAGCCCTCGCTGATGGAGCCGTAGACCTCGTCGGTGGAGACGTGCACGAAGCGCTCGGTGCCGTGGCGGAGCGCGGCGTCGAGCAGGCGCTGGGTGCCCACGACGTTGGTCTCGACGAAGATGCCGGAGTCGCGGACCGAGCGGTCGACGTGGGACTCGGCGGCGAAGTGCACGATCGCGTCGACGGTCGGGACGACCTCGTCGAGCTTCGCGGCGTCGCGGATGTCGCCGTGCACGAAGGTGTAGCGGGGGGAGTCGGCGACCGGGGCGAGGTTCGCTTCGTTGCCGGAGTAGGTCAGTGCGTCGTAGACGACGACCTCGGCGCCCTCCAGGCCGGGGTACGCGTCCTCCAGCGTGCGGCGGACGAAGTTCGAGCCGATGAAGCCGGCTCCTCCGGTGACGAGGATCTTCACGAGTTCTCTTTCCTGACGGTCGGTTCGTGGGTCGGCGGCGATTCTAGCGGGCCGCTGGTGGGGTCGGCGGAGGTGCGCCACACCAGGACGACCGTCGCCACGGCCGCCGCCGCGAAGAGGACGACGACCAGCGCGATCGGGTACGGCCCCGTGAGCGTGCCTCCGGCCATCGCCGAGAGCCCGCCCGGGGTGACCCGGAACTGCGTGTTCTCCCACGCGCCCCGGTACGTCAGCCCGATGCCGTACGCACCGATCGCGAGCGAGCCGACGGCCGCCAGCCGGGCCAGGCGGCGGCGGAGCACCGGACGGACCACGAGCGCGTGCCAGCCCACGGCCTGGGCGAGCACGAGCGCGACGATCGCGACGAACAGGAACCGGCCCTGCAGCCCGTTGCCCTGGTGCGTGCCGAGGTAGTTCCGCCAGTTGTAGGCGAGCGTGGCGACGAGGACGACCGCCGGCCAGACGAGCAGGATCGTCGTCACACGACGGCCGGGGGTGCGCCTGGCGTACGACCAGCCGATGACGGCCAGCCCCACGACCGCGAGGGTGTCGAGGACCACCGGCGGCAGCGGCCACTGGTTCGCTCCGAGTGCGCCGAAGAACGACGCGGTCAGGCCGTCCCACTGGCGCCCGGCGAACGCCCCGGGGTTCGCTCCGCCCGCCGGGTACGGCTGCACGGTGGTGACGGCGCGCAGGGCGTCGGGCAGGAGCGTCCCGCTGACGAGCAGCGTCCGGACCCACCACCAGCCGGACACCGCGGCGGCGGCGACGACCACCACGCCCGCGTGCAGCGCGCGCCGGCCCCACGAGCGGTCCGGGGACAGGACGAACACCAGGACCACGAACGGGACGGCCAGCAGCCCGAGCGCGTTCAGGGTTGCCAGACCGGTCACGGCGACGGCGAGCCCCGCGGTGGTCCACCACGAGCGGTCACCGGTGAGGACGCGCGTGCTCAGCCAGACGAGCACGGCACCGAGGAGGATGACCGGGGCCCAGACGGTGACGCCGGACGCGACCTGCGCCAGCTGCGGCACCGCGAAGAGCAGGACCGGGGCGACGAGCGCGGTCCGGGGCGAGCGGGTCACCCGGCGGACGGCCGCCCACACCAGCACCGGCAGCGCGGTGACGAGCAGGACGTCGAACACACGGAGCACCAGCACCGAGGTCGCCCAGTCGTGCGCGCCGAAGCGGATGACCCGCAGGATGCCGGCGGCGACCAGCCAGTAGGTCGGCGGGTTCTGCGACATCGGGTCGATCGCGGGGGAGTCGCCGGGCACGGCGGCCATGAGCGCGTCGACCGTGGGCCGGTCGACCGCCGGGACCGGGTGCTCGACGATCTGGCGCACGGCGGCGAGGTAGTGCATCTCGCCCCCGTGCGGCCAGCCGAGCCCGAGTGCCAGCCGGAACGCGGCGTCGACGTGCGCGGGCTCGTCCGGTGCGCCGAAGGCCGGCGTGACGAGCGCGAACGTGAGCAGGAAGGCGAGCCAGGCGAGGGTCACCGTGCCGAGCAGGACCCACTCGTGGCGGGCGACGAGCGGTCGTGGCGCGCTCACGCGGTCACCTCCGGACGGCGCATGAAGCGGACGAGCAGCACCGCGGTGACCGTCAGCGCGACCGCGGCGACGGCGACGAGGGTGAAGTTCGTGCCCGCTGGCACCATGCCGTAGCGGTCGAACCGGCCGACCGCGAACTCGTCCACCCAGAAGGCGGCGTCGCGCCCGAAGGCCCGCAGCGCGTAGACGACCCCGTACAGCGCGATGGCCATCGCCGCGATCGACATCCCGACGGCGAGCCGGGTGGCACCGGCGGCGGTCACCGTCACGCGACGCCAGGCGAGGGCGCTCAGGGCGATGAGCGCGATGAGGGTGGGGTAGTAGTAGCGCCCCTGGGTGCCGGCGACGATGGTGCTCCGCACGTACCCGCCCCACCCGCTCTGCAGGTGCAGTGCGATGAGGATGACCGGGAACGACGCGAGCACGATCGCCGGGCGGAGCGACGGGCCGCGGCGGAAGCCCCACACGACGATGCCGACGAGCGAGGCGATGGTCAGCCCGTCGATCAGGACCTGGGCGAGCTGGAACTGGGTGAGGCCGCCGACGCTGCCCCAGAAGGTGCGGGTGACGCCGTTCCAGTAGTCGCGGAGGAACACCTCGGGGCTGGCGGCGGTGCCGGCCGGGAACGCCATCGGTGGTCGGGCACCGGCCATGCCGTCTGGCTGGATGTCGTGGTACACCAGGATGTTCCGCAACCACCACCACCCGCCGACCACGGCGGCGATCCCGAGGGTCCACAGCGTCCGGAGGGCGTTCCGCCAGACGGTCGCGCGGGAGCAGCCCGCGGCCATCACGGCGATGCCCACGAACGGGATCGCGGGCAGGGCGGTGCCCTTGACGAGCAGCATCGCCCCGAGCAGCAGACCGATCCAGATCGTCGTGCGGACCCGGAGGTCACCGGTGAGCAGGCGCACCACGAAGTAGACGAGCGCCCCGGCCAGCGGCAACATGAGCGCGTCGTTCGTGACCGAAGCGCCGATCGAGGCGACCTCGGGGAGGGCGAACACCGCGGCACCCCCGACCAGGGCGGCCCGGGGCGACCGGGTGAGCCGACGGACCGTCGCCCACGCCAGGAACGGCAGCGGCAGGACCAGCAGGGCGTCGAAGAGCCGGAGCGCCATGACGGCGAGGTCCCAGCGGAGGTCCTCGAAGTGCACCAGGTGCAGCACGCCGGCGGCCAGCGCGTAGTACGTGGCGGGGTGCTGCGACATCTGGTCGATGCTCGTCGGGTGCACGCCAGGGAACTCGCGGAGCAGCTCGCCCCACGTCGCGTTCGCGTCGGTCGACTGCCGCATGTTGCTGATCTGCGTGTCGTGCACCGCGTTCAGGTAGTGCATGGCGCCGGGCTCGGGCCAGCCGTCACCGACCGCCAGGTGCAGCACGGCGTCGACGTGGGTCGGTTCGTCCGGGGCCTTGTACGTCGTCGTGACGACTGCCCAGACCGCGAGGACGGCGGCGAACGCCACCGTCATCGCGATCACGAGGATGCGCTCGCGCCGACCGACCGCGGGTCGGACATCGGAGCGCGACACGGCCGGGGCCGTGTCAGTCGCCATACCGCTGCAGTTTCTGCAGGTCGAGCTGCTCCTCGGCCAGCGTGCGGTTGAGGCGGGTGAGGTCGGCCACGACGCCGATGACGATCGACAGGAGTGCGGTGATGAGCAGGACGACGCCGAGGATGATCGACTGCAGGTGGTTGCCGCCGGTGTTCATCGCCAGGAGCACCAGGTACCGGATGAGCGGCCAGAGCCCGAGCGCGCCGAGCACCGCGGCGACCCAGAGGAACAGCGCCATCGGCCGGTACATCAGGTAGACGCGGGCGATCGCCGAGCCCGACTCGAACATGTGCTGGAAGATGTTGTTGAAGAGCCGGGATTCACGGGTCTTCGGGTTCGTCGTGATCGGCACCGACGCGATCGCCAGGCGCTTGTAGCCGGCCTGCACGATGGTCTCCATGCAGTAGCTGAAGCGCGTCACGATGTTCAGTCGGATCAGCGAGTACTTGGAGTACGCGCGGAACCCGCTCGCGGCGTCGGGCAGGTCGAGCCCGGCCGCGCGGCTCGCGACCCACGAACCGAAGCGCTGCATGAGCTTCTTGAAGCCGGAGAAGTGCTCGATGGTGCGCGTCTGCCGGTCGCCGATGACGATCTCGGCTTCCTTGCGCAGGATCGGCTGGACGAGCTCGGCGATCTGCGCCTGCGGGTACTGGTTGTCCCCGTCGGTGTTCACGACGATGTCCGCACCGTGCAGCAGCGCGTAGTCGACGCCGTCACGGAACGAGCGGGCGAGGCCCATGTTCGTGGTGTGGTGCACGAAGTGCTTGACGCCGTGCTCCTTGGCGACCTCGACGGTGCGGTCGGTGCTGCCGTCGTTGATCACCAGGATCTCGATCTCGTCGATGCCGTCGATCTCCCGCGGGATGGAGTCGATGACGCTGGCGAGGGTGTTCTCCTCGTTGAGGCAGGGGATCTGGACGAATAGCTTCACGGGCTCGCTTGGTCTCGTTTCGGGAGTCGCAGCGCAAGGGGCGCGGGGCACAGAACCATGACAGCCTATGCGAACTCACGGCTTGCTAGGCTTCCCCGGTGCAGATCCGCGAACTGAAGATCCCTGGCGCGTGGGAGTTCACGCCCGTCCAGCACGGCGACGCACGAGGAGCATTCCTCGAGGCGTACCGCGCCGACGTGCTCGAGGAGACCGTCGGTCACCCGCTCGACCTCCGCCAGGTGAACATGTCGATCTCCGCGGCCGGTGTCGCCCGCGGCATCCACTACGCCCTCGTCGCCCCGAGCCAGGCGAAGTACGTCACCGCCGTGCGCGGGGCGTTCATCGACTACATCGTCGACATCCGCGTCGGGTCGCCGACGTTCGGACAGTGGGACTCCGTCCGGATCGACGACGTCGACCGCAGGGCCGTCTACCTGTCCGAGGGGCTCGGCCACGCGATCGTCGCGCTCGAGGACCAGTCGACCGTGAACTACCTGGTCAGCGCGCACTACAACCCCGAGCGCGAGAAGGGGATCACCATCCTCGACCCGACGGTCGGGCTCGACCTGCCCGAGGGCCTCGGCGAGCTGGTGCTCTCCGAGAAGGACACCAGCGCCCCCACGCTCGAGGAAGCCGCGGCACAGGGACTGCTGCCGACGTACGAGGAGTGCGTCGCGTACACCGAGTCGCTCCGGACGAAGAAGTAAGGGACGGGACACCGATGAAGGGCATCATCCTCGCCGGCGGTTCCGGCACGCGCCTCTGGCCGATCACCAAGGGCATCAGCAAGCAGCTCATGCCGATCTACGACAAGCCGATGGTCTACTACCCCCTGTCGACCCTGATGATGGCGGGCGTCCGACAGGTGTTGGTCATCACGACGCCGGAGTACAACGACCAGTTCCGGGCACTGCTCGGCGACGGCTCGGCGCTCGGCATGGAGATCCAGTACGCCGTGCAGCCGTCGCCGGACGGCCTCGCGCAGGCGTTCGTCATCGGCGAGGACTTCATCGGCGACGACAGTGTCGCGCTCGTCCTCGGCGACAACATCTTCCACGGCACCGGCCTCGGCACGAACCTCCGGAAGAACACCGACGTGCAGGGCGCGACCATCTTCGCGTACCACGTGGCCGACCCGAAGGCGTACGGCGTCGTGGAGTTCGACGACGACTTCACAGCCGTCTCCATCGAGGAGAAGCCGGCCGAGCCGAAGTCGAACTACGCCGTCCCCGGTCTGTACTTCTACGACAACAAGGTCATCGAGATCGCCAAGACCATCGAACCGAGCGCCCGCGGGGAGCTCGAGATCTCGACCGTCAACGAGCGCTACCTCGAGGCCGGCGAACTCGGCGTCCAGGTCCTCGACCGCGGCACCGCCTGGCTCGACACCGGCACGTTCGAGTCGATGATGCAGGCGTCCGAGTACGTGAAGGTGATCGAGGACCGCCAGGGCTTCAAGATCGGCTGCATCGAGGAGATCGCCTGGCGCAACGGCTGGATCGACGACGCGCAGCTCGCCGAGCTCGCCGCGCCGCTGGTCAAGGGCGGCTACGGCGTGTACCTGCAGCGACTCCTCGGCGTCTAGTCACGCGCGTGGCAGCCGGTTCGGGTTGGTTCGGTCGACGCCGCCGTCCGGACGTGACGGCCTCCGGCCACCCCGGCCTGGAGGCCCGTCCCGCGTCCGTGACGGCGGCGTCCGTCGTTCCCGTGGCCGGGTTCCCGGGCCCGCTGCCGCAGCTGGACCACGACGTGACGGTCCTCGTCACGACCCGGTCAGACCGGCACGCCGAGGTCGCCCGACTCGTTTCGGTCGCCCGTGATGCCTTCGGCCGTGGGGTCGACGTCCGGGCCGTGAGCTACGTCGCGGACGCCTCGCCGATCGACCCGTTCGGCCGTCGGCTGCCCTGGGCCCGACCGGAACCCGTCGACGGCCTCGGCTCGGCGATCAACGCCGGTACCGCTGGCGGCGTGGGCCGGACGCTCGTCCTGCTCGACACCTCGGTCTCGGTCGAGGTGCCGGCGCTGCACGCCCTCGCGGCGGCGGGCTCGGTCGCCCAGGCCCGGGTCCGGATGCCGGACGGCACGATCCGCTCCGGTGCCCGGCTGCTGCGCCCCGGCGCCCTGCCGTGGTCGGACGACCGCGACGGCACCGTGACCGACGATGCCACCGTCTTCGCGGCGGACCAACCCGTGCTCTCGGTGCCGGGGGCGGCGCTGGTGCCGGCACCGCGCCTCCCGGACGAACGCATGACGCTGACGGCTTGGAGCCGCGCGGTCGCCGATGCCCACGGCGGACCGGTGCGCGTCCTCGGCGAGGCGACCCGCTCGGTCGAGGCCGGGCGCACGGTCGACGCGGCGACGGTCGACGCGTTCGCCGCCTGGCGCGACCGCGAGCCCGAGGGCGACGGTGTCCTCGCCGGCCCGCCGTTGCCGCCGTGGGGCGCCCGGCCGGTGTCCCCGAGCGCGCGCGTGACCGGTGGCGGCGACGAACACCTCACCTGGTCGCTCAAGATCGCGGCGCCCGCCGGGCCGGAGGGCGACGGCTGGGGCGACGTGCACTTCGCCGCCGAGCTCGCCGGGGCGCTCGAGCGGGTGGGGCAGCGCGTCCGGGTCGACCGGCGCGACGCCCACGTGCGCGACGACGACGCTGGCGACGACGTCACCCTGGTGATCCGGGGCCTCGACCGGGTGCCGCCGAACCCGGCCTCCGTGAACCTGCTCTGGGTGATCAGCCACCCCGACGACGTCTCGGACACCGAGCTCCGGTCGTTCGACGCGGCCTTCGCTGCCGGGCCGGCCTGGGCCGCGGCAGCCGCTGCACGGTCGGGGGTGCCGGTCCGCACGCTGCTGCAGGCGACCGACCCCGTGGTGTTCCACCCGGGTGGGCGGGCGACGACGAGCCCCGATGCCGACCGGGTGGTGTTCGTCGGCTCGACGCGCGGCGCGGCACGGCCGGTGATCGCCGATGCCGTGGCGCTCGGAGTCGACCTGCGCGTCCACGGCCCGGGGTGGCAGGGGATCGTCCCCGACGCAGCGCTCGGGGAACCGTCGCTCAGCCGGGCCGAGGTCGCGACGGCCTACGCCTCGGCGCGTGTGGTGCTCAACGACCACTGGCCGGACATGGCAGCCGGGGGGTTCGTGTCGAACCGGGTGTTCGACGTGCTGGCGTCCGGGGGAGTCGTCGTGACCGACCCGGTGGCCGGGCTGTCCGACCTGCTCGACGTGCCGACCCTGGCGGTGGCGGGCTCCCGTGACGACCTCGCCGCGCTGCTCGACCCGTCGCACGCCTGGCCGACTGCTGCCGATCGGGCCGCCGTGGCCGAGCGCATCGCCGCCGAGCACTCCTTCGACGCCCGCGCCGCTGTGCTGCTCGCCGCGGCCCGTGCCGAGCGCACGCCCCTGCACCCCCGCCGCCCCTGACACCGTCGGGTGTGCCCGGTCCCGCAAGACACCGGTGTTCGCGCTCGGAACACCCGCAGACCGCGGTGCAACACGTGAACACCGGTGTTTTGCGAACAGGCCGCCCGAGCTACTTGCGTGTGACCCAGCGGGCGCGGAGCGACAGGCCGGCGTGCAGCACGACGCGCAGCGGCCACAGCCACCACGCCCGGTACTTCCGCGACAGGAACCGGTACGCGCTGCGGTGGTGCTCGATCTCCATCCGGCGCCGGTTCGACGACGTCGAGTGTGCCCCGGTGTGCGTGACGACGGCCGTGGGCACGTAGACGTTCGCCGAGCCGGAGCGGCCGACGCGCTGCCCGAGGTCGACGTCCTCGAAGTACATGAAGTACGACTCGTCGAACCCGCCGAGTTCGCGGAACAACGACGTCCGGATGAGGAAGCACGCGCCGGAGAGCCAGCCGGCCTCGCGTTCGACGACCTTCGTGGTGGACCAGTACCGCTGGCTCCAGGGGTTCGCCGGCCAGAACCGCGAGAACGCCGCGTGGCCGAGCCCGGTCCGGAGCGAGGGGAGCTGTCGAGCGGACGGGTAGGTCTCGCCCTGGTCGTCGAGGATCCGGGGCCCGAACGACCCGCCGGACGGCAACCGGTCGGCGGCGGCGACGAGTTCGTCGATCGAGCCCTCGCCGAGCACGACGTCGGGGTTCGTCACGAGCAGGAACTCGGGGCGCACGTCGGGCAGGACGTCGTCGAGGGCACTCAGGGCCGCGTCGATGCCACCGCCGTACCCGCGGTTGCCGCCGGAGGACACCACGACGGCGCCGTACGACTCACCGATCGCCCGGAGCGCGTCGATGTCTGCCGACCCGTTGTCCGCGATGACGACGGCGACGGGGTCCTTCGACGCGCCGGCGACGCTCGCCAGGAACGGGCGGATGGTCTCGCCGGTGTTGTAGGTGACCGTGAGCACCGCGACCCGGATCACCGCGCACCCCCGGCGACGGACTCGTAGGCCTCGACGTGCACGGCTGCCGTGGCCTCCCAGGTGAACGAGGAGGCCCGGGACAACGCGGCCGCCCGGTGCGACGCCACGAGCGCGGGATCGTCCAGCAGCGCCGTCATCGCGGACGCCAGCGCGGTCGCGTCGGGCTCGCTGTAGACGGCCGCGTCGCCGCCGACCTCGGGGAGTGACAGCCGCCGGGTGGTCAGGACGCACGCGCCGGAGGCCATCGCTTCGACCACGGGCAGCCCGAAGCCCTCCCCGAGGGACGGGTAGACGACGAACTCGGCACCACCGAGGAACCCGGCGAGGTCCTCGAGCGGCAGGTAGCCGGCCTCGATGACGAGGTCGGTGGGCTGCAGGGCGTCGAGTCGCGCGATGGCCGACTCGTCCCACCCGCGGGCCCCGGACAGGACGAGCCACGGGGTCTCCGAGCCGGCAGCTGCGCGAGCGGCGCGCACTGCGGCGTAGGCGTCGAGCAGTGCGGTGACGTTCTTCCGCGGCTCGATGGTGCCGAGGAACGCGATCCACGGCGCACCCTCGGGCAGGGTGGCCGCGATGCGGGCGTCCTCGATCGCCGCGACCTCTGGCTCGTGGAAGACCGTGCGGTCGACGCCGAGCGGGGCGACCCGGACGTCGGCGCGGATGCCCCGGACGACGCGGGCGGCCTCGGTCGCGGTCGCGGCGCTCGGCACGACGACGACGGGCCGGGTGCGCAGGGACCGACGGCTCCACCAGGTGAAGAACGTGCGCTTCAGGCGCGAGTGCCACTCGGGGTTCGAGAAGAACGTGGCGTCGTGCAGCGTGACGACGGACCCGCCGCGCCAGCCGAACGGGAACGTGTAGTGCGGGGAGTGCAGCACCTGCGCCCCGAGCCGACGGCCGAGCGCCGGCAGCCCGGTCTGCTCCCAGAGGAAGCGCAGCGGCACCGAGTCGGTCCACGACGGCGCCGTGTGCACGGTCGCGTGCGGCGCGATCGCGCGGAAGTGTGCGGCGTGCACGGGGCGGACGACCAGGTGGACGTCGAGCGACGGATCGGTCAGGTGCGACACGACCCCCTCGACGTAGCGTCCGACCCCGCCGAGGGCCTCCGGTACCGCGGTCCCGTCGACGAGGACGGTGAGCTGCGGCACGCGTGGTTCCTTCCGGGCGGTGACGTCGTGGCCGGGGCCGTCGACGGGGGAGCGTCCAGGATAGCCCGCTGCGCTCATGCGCCCGGGTCCACGCTGCGGCGCGGGACGGACGCGCGCCGCGTCTCGCGGAGCCGCCGCGCGAGGTGCACCGGAAGGGTCCCCGCGACGTCCACCAGCGCGTGCAGGACGAGCCGCGCCTCCCGGCGGGTGCGACCGGAGGCCAGCCCGCGCAGGCCGCGCGCCAGGGTGCGGGCACCCGCCCGTGCGACGGTCGGCCACGGGGCGTGCCAGAGCGCGACGACGATGCGGTTGCGGGCGTTCCGGAAGACGAACAGGTCGCTCTGCACGCCGGACGACGCCGAGTGGTCGTGCTCGACGACCGCGTCGGCCGCGTGCTCGATGCGCCATCCGCGGCGGCGCAGCCGCCAGGCGAGCTCGGTGTCCTCGTAGTACATGAACAGGGACTCGTCGAGCAGGCCGACGTCGTCCAGTGCCGTGCGCCGGAGCGCGGACGCACCGCCGGAGAAGCCGAAGACGTCGACGTCGGCGACGCGGTCGACGGGCGCGAACCAGTCGCGGTCCATGCCGTTGCCGTCGCGGTCGACGCGGACGCCGGTCGAGTTGAGCCGGACCTCGCCGTCCGCCGACGGCGTCCAGCGACGGCCGTCGTGGTCGCGCAGCACGCGCTGGCCGTGGGCGGGCTCCACACCGGCCGGGAGGCCCGTCCAGCGTCCGGCGAGCACGATGCGGCCCGTCACCGCGGCGACCTCGGGCCCGGCGTGCGCCAGGTGGTCGCGGAGCGCCGCGACGAAGCCCGGCCCGGGCACGGCGTCGTTGTTCAGGAGCACGACGACGTCGGCGTCCGTGTGCCGGATGCCGGTGTTGGCACCAGCCGCGAACCCGCCGTTGTCGTCCCGCGCGATGACGGTGGCGTCCGGGAGCGCCTGGCGGAGCACGGCGACCGAGTCGTCGGACGACCCGTTGTCGACCACGATCACCTCGTCGGCCGTGCCCTCGGAGAGCACGGCGCGGACGGCCGCGGTGGTCAGGTCGGCGCGGTTCCAGTTGACGACGACGACCGCGGTGCGCAGCGTGCCGTCGACCGGGGTCAGTCGAGCTCCTCGATCGAGGGCTGCGCGTAGACCGTGCCGACGGCGTTCTCGAAGGCGGGGACCTCGAACGAGTCGCACTCCGGCATGTCGTGCAGGTGGCGGCCGGCGGAGTCCATCATCGACACGTTGATGAAGTACTTGCCGGTGCCGAACGCGGTGTCGGCGATCCGCAGGCGGAGCTTCCGACGACCGTGGAGCGGATGGAGCGTGAGCCCCATGATGCCCGTGGTGGTGCCGTAGACGACCTGGCCGGCGGCGTTGTTGATCTGGACCGCGGCCTCCCAGTCGGCGATGCCGTCCAGGTGCTCGAACTCCATCTCGACCACCAGGTCGTCGCCGGGCATGACCTCGGCGCGGGGCTCCTTGCCGTCGACGCGCACGCTCGCGCCGAGGACCTTGCCGCGACCCACGGCGACGTCGGTGCTCGTCTCGCCGAGCCGGCGCTCCTCGAGGACCTCGCGGAACATGCTCACCGCGGCGACCGGGTCACCGTCGTGCAGCACCTTGCCCTTGTTGAGCAGGACCACGCGGTCGCACATCTCCTGCACCTGGCTGAGCGAGTGCGTGACGATGATGATCGTCTTCCCCGCCTCTTGGAAGGTGCGGATGCGGTCGAGGCACTTGCGCTGGAACGCCTCGTCACCGACGGCCAGGACCTCGTCGACGAGCAGGACGTCGGGGTCGGTGTGCACGGCCACGGCGAAGGCGAGTCGCACGTACATGCCCGATGAGTAGAACTTCACCTGGGTGTCGATGAAGTCCCCGATGCCCGAGAACGCCAGGATGTCGTCGAACTTCTCGTCGGTCTGCTTCCGGCTGAGGCCGAGCAGGCTCGCGTTGAGGTAGACGTTCTCGCGGCCGGACAGGTCGGGGTGGAACCCGGCGCCGAGCTCGAGCAGGGCGGCCAGGCGACCACGCCGCGAGACCGTGCCCGACGTCGGCTGGATGATGCCGCCGATCGCCTTGAGGAGGGTCGACTTGCCGGAGCCGTTCTGGCCGATGAGCCCGACGGTGGAGCCGGCCTGGATCGACACGGTGACGTCGTCGAGGGCCCAGAAGTCCTGGCGGTGCTTCCGGCCGGCGCGGCCGAGCGTCACGATGCGCTCACGCAGGGTGTTGTCCTTGCGCACCGTGAAGCGCTTGCGGACGTGGTCGATGACGATGACGTCGGGACGCTCGCCGGTGTCCCCGGTGGTCGTCGGGGCGACGGGGGTGCTGATGGCCATGGTCTAGAGCTCCTGCGCGAAGTTGCCCTGCAGGCGGGAGAAGATCCGCTGCGCACCGATGAGGAGCACGACGCCGATCACGAAGGCGATCGCGAGACGGAGCAGCAGGTGGTCCGGGTAGACGACCTTCGCCGGGTCGTGGATCCAGATCGCGTTCTGCATGCCCAGGACGGACAGGGTGAGCGGGTTGTTCGTGTAGACCGCCAGGATCCAGTCGACCTTGAGTCGCGCGACGACCATGGAGTACGAGTACACGATCGGGGACGCCCACAGCAGCACCATGAGGCCGACGTCGATGACGAACTGCACGTCGCGCAGGTAGACGTTGAGCGCCGAGAGCACCAGGCCGATGGCGGCGCCGTAGACCAGGATCACCAGGAGCGAGGGGATCAGGTAGAGCAGCCCCTCGTGGAACGGGAACACCCCGATGACGACGGTCGCCGCCAGCAGGATGGCGAACTGGATCGTGAAGTTCACGAGGGCGGCGCCGACGCTCGCGAGCGGGAAGACCTCGCGCGGGATGTAGACCTTCTTGATCAGGCCACTGTTGCCGACGATCGAGCTGGTCGACCCGGCGACGATCTCGCTGAAGAGCGTGTAGGCGGTCAAGCCGGTGAAGACGTAGATCGCGAAGTTGTCGATGCCCTTCGCGGCTCCGAGCACCTGGCCCATCACGAAGTAGTAGATGAGGAGCTGGGTCAGCGGGCGCACGAGCGTCCACACGAACCCGAGTGCCGAGTCCTTGTAGCGGGCCTTCAGGTCACGTCGGACGAGCATGCCGAGCATCTCGCGCTGCCGGAAGACGTCGCGCAGCTCGCGGAAGGTCCCGCGGAAGGCGCTCGTCGGAGCGCCGATCACGACGAGGGGTTCCGCCGCGAGCGCGGTCATGCGGGCTTGGTCGACCATACGTCTCTTCGTTCGTGGGGGCAGGACCGGAACAGCATACTCACCGGGCCCGCGCGGCGGGGTTGGGCGACGGTCGTCGTGCACCCCGAGTGGGGGTGATTCCGGCCGATCCAACCCTCAACCTTCACTTTCGAGTTACCGTTGTTGCAACCCGGACCCTTGTCAACATCCACAGGACGGCCCGTCAGCATGCTCCTCGCATCCAGGCCGATCGCTGCGTTCGCGGTGGTCGGTGCACTCAGTCTCCTCTTGGCCGGTTGTTCCGGTGGTGGCGACGACGCCACCCCGTCGCCGTCCGCCTCGCGCACCCCGAGTGCGACCCCGACCGACGACGACTCGGCGACCACCGCCCCCACCGACACGGCCTCGACGCCGACGGACGGTGCGTCCGACGACGGTGACGGCGGCAGTGCCTCCGACGACGACACCCCCGGCGCGTTCCCGGGCAGCGGCGCGACGAACCAGCCGGACACCGACCCGTCGTCGTTCCCGGCCACGGCCGTCGTCACCTACGCCGGCTGGGACACCGGGTCGAAGACGCTCCAGGCCGGTGGCCTGGTCTCCGGCACCACCGACACGAGCGGGAAGTGCACCTTCACCGCGACGAAGGACGGCGTCACGCGCACCGCCACGAGCACCGCGCAGGCGAGTGCCTCGTCGGTGAACTGCGCGCAGGTGTCGTTCCCCGCGGCGAAGGTGCCGAGCGGCACCTGGTCCGTCACCCTGACCTACGCCGTCGGCTCCGCGTCGACGACGTCCGACCCCCTGACCGCCGAGGTCCCGTGATGCGTCCCACCCGTTCCCCCCGCCCCGACCGACCCGTCCGTCGGTCCTTCCGGAGCTCGTTGGCCCTGGTCGCGTCCCTTGCCGTCGCGGTGAGCGGCCTGACCTTCGGCACCGTGCTCGCGGAGCAGGCCACGACCCGGTCGGCCTCGGCCGCCGTCGCCTCGGACTTCGACCCGGGCAACATCATCAGCGACGCGAACTTCTACAACGGTTCGGCGATGAGCGCCGCCGCCGTGCAGTCGTTCCTGACGAGCGTCGCGCCGAACTGCCGCAAGGCGTCCGGCGGCCCCGCCTGCCTGAAGGACTTCTCGCAGAAGATGAGCTCCATCGGCGCCGTCTCCGGTCGGTGCAAGGCCATCGCCGGCGGCACCAAGACGGCCGCGACGATGATCGCCCAGGTCGGTGCCGCGTGCGGCATCAGCCAGAAGGTGCTCCTCGTGCTCCTGCAGAAGGAGCAGGGCATCGTCACGACGTCCTCGCCGACGTCCTACATGTACCTGCACGCCACCGGCTTCGCGTGCCCGGACACCGCCCCGTGCGACCCGGCGTACTACGGCTTCGGCCAGCAGGTCTACGCCGCCGCCCTGCAGTTCAAGCGGTACCAGGCGTCCCCGACGTCGTGGGCGTACCAGGCGGGCCGGACGAACTCGATCCTGCTCAACCCGAACTCGGCGTGCGGCCGGAAGTCCGTCTACATCCAGAACCAGGCCACCGCCGGGCTGTACATCTACACGCCGTACACCCCGAACGCCGCCGCCATGTCGAACCTCTACGGCTCCGGCGACAGCTGCTCGGCCTACGGCAACCGCAACTTCTGGCGCATGTACACCGACTGGTTCGGTGCCGCGGCCGGCGGCGGCAACCCGTACGGCGACGTCGACTCCGTGACCGCGACCTCCACCTCGTCGATCACCGTCACCGGGTGGGCCGCCGACCCCGACACCACCAACGCCCTGCGCGTGGCGTTCTACGTCGACGGCGCCGGCACGAAGACCGTCACCGCGGACAAGACCCGCAGCGACCTCGCCGGCACCCTCGGCGCGAACAACACCAGGCACGGGTTCTCGGCCGAACTGACCGGGCTGAGCCTCGGCAAGCACTCCGTCTGCAGCTACGCCATCAACCAGGGCCGCGGCGCGAACACCCTGCTCGGCTGCTACACCCGGACCATCACGAGCGCAGCGCCGAAGGGTGTCCTCGACTCGGCGACCGGCGGCGTCGGCACGATCTCGGCGAGCGGCTGGGTCCTCGACCCCGACTCCTCCAAGCCCGGCTCATGGAAGATCCTCGTCGACGGCGTGAGCAAGGCCACCGGCACGGCGGACAAGACCCGCACCGACGTGGCGAAGGTCTACCCCGGCGTCGGCAGCACCCTCGGCTTCTCGAAGACGATCGGCGGCATCAGCGCGGGCAAGCGCGCCGTGACGCTGTACGTGATGGACAAGCCCGGCACGAAGTACGTCAAGGTCGCGTCGAAGTCGGTCGTCGTCGACGCCCCGACCACCGGCAAGACCGGCAAGACCGGAACGGTGCGCGGCTCGTACGACTCCGTCACCGGTGGCGTCGGCACGGCCACGGTGCGCGGCTGGGCGATCGACCCGGACGTCTGGGACCCCGTCAAGTACAAGATCCACGTCGACGGCGTGAGCACGAACAGCGGTGTCGCGGACGCCACGCGCACCGACGTCGAGGCGACGCAC
This sequence comes from Curtobacterium aurantiacum, assembly GCF_018598555.1. Lineage (GTDB taxonomy): Bacteria > Actinomycetota > Actinomycetes > Actinomycetales > Microbacteriaceae > Curtobacterium > Curtobacterium aurantiacum. The sequence continues at coordinate 86,610 of NZ_JAHEWN010000006.1, read as the reverse complement.
CCGACGTGGGGCTCGGACGTCGGCCTGACGCTCCGGCTCACCGGCCTGAAGGCGGGCAAGCACACCGTGCGGGTCTACTTCCAGGACCTGCAGGGCGGCAAGTACGTCAGCTTCGGCACGAAGACCGTGACCGTGAGCGCCGCCTCGACGGCCGAACCCGACGCGTCCGGCACGACCGGCAAGACGGGCAAGACCGGTTCGGTCAAGGGTGCGTTCGAGTCCGTGGTCGGCGGCGTGAACAGCGCCACGGTGCGCGGGTGGGCGATCGACCCCGACGTCTGGGACCCGGTCGCGTACAAGATCCACGTCGACGGCGTCGCCATCGCCCCCGGTGCGGCGAACGCCAAGCGGACCGACGTCGAGGCCGTGCACCCCGCGTGGGGCTCCGACGTCGGACTCTCCCTGAAGATCCCGGGGCTGAGCGCCGGCACCCACACGGTGCGGGTGTACTTCCAGGAGCTGCCGAGCGGCACGTACAAGAGCTTCGGCACGAAGAGCGTGACGGTCACCGACCCGCCGACCACCGGCAAGACGGGCAAGACCGGCTCGGTCAAGGGCCTGTACGAGTCGGCCACCGGCGGCGCGGGCACCGTCACGGTGGCCGGCTGGGCGATCGACCCGGACGTCTGGGACCCGGTCAAGTACAAGATCCACCTGGACGGCGTGGCCGTCTCGCCGGGCACCGTCAACGCGACCCGCACCGACGTGCAGGCCGTGCACCCGGACTGGGGTTCCGACGTCGGCCTGTCGCGGAAGCTCACCGGGGTGAAGAAGGGCACGCACACCGTGCGCGTCTACTTCCAGGACCTGCCGAGCGGCACCTACAAGAGCTTCGGCACCAAGACCGTCACCGTGCAGTAGACGGTCACCACGACGGACGGGAGGCCCGGTACCAGCTGGTACCGGGCCTCCCGTCCGTCACGTGGTCGCGTCGACGGCCGTCAGCGGCGCACGCGCCGCGCCATCAGGCCCACACCGTGCAGCAGGCGGTACTCGGGGGAGCGGGTGAGGCCCTCGAAGCGGGCCGCGATCTGGTCGCGCTCCGCCTCGGCCAGTCGGCGGGCGGTGTCGTACGCGCCGACCTGCTGCTCCGACGCGACCAGGCGCGCGTTGATGTCGTGCACGCCGGCCAGGTGGACGTCACGGTCGTGCTCCGCCTGCCGGAGCGTCTCGCGCTGCGCGGTCGCCCAGCGGAGGAACGCGCTCCGCCCGCCGCTCCGACCCGAGGCGGCTGCGACGGCGGCGTCGAGCGAGGGGCCGACCTGTTCGGCACGGCTGCGGAAGGAGTGCCGGTCGACGACCACGGCGCGCAGCCGGGCGACCAGGGCGGTGCGCTCCTCGCGGGGCATGGCGAGCACGCGCTCGAGCGAGTCGGCGTCCTCGAACACCGGCACGTCGGACAGGCCGAGCTCGTCGAGCCCGAGCGCGCAGTCGGTGACGGGCAGCGCGCCCGACGCGAGCGACTCGTACAGGCGGGAGTTCAGGGTGCCGTACTCGGCGGCCGGCTCGATGACGTCGTCGACGACGAAGCCGGCGGCACGGTAGACCTCGGGCAGGGCGAAGTAGGACACGGCCGGACGGAGCTCGACGCCCGCGGAGGCCTCGACGTGGTCGACGTTCGCGGCGAACCAGACGATCGGCTCCGCCGGGGCGACCTCGGCGAGCACGTCCTGCACGCGCCGACGGACGCCCCAGAAGTTGACCGTCGTGACGGCGCGGTCGGTGCGCTCGCGCGGTTCGGGCACGTCCGTCGTGAACAGCTCGGTGTCGACGCCGATGGGCACGACCTCGACGGGGCCGGTGTAGGCCGCCGCGATCGCGTCGCGGGCGGTGCCGGACGACGTCCAGACGGCGTCGAACTCGTCGAGGTACGGCAGAGCGGCCCACCGGGCGGTCCAGTTGCGCACCCACGCCACCAGGGCGGTGCCGGCGGGCACGTACCCGGGGACGAACGACTCGATCATGCTGACCACGACGGCCGTGTCGGCGGGGAGCTCCTCACCCCAGCGCTCGAGCGGCCACATCGCGACACCCCAGCCCTCGGCCCGGAGCGCCCGCGCCAGGCCGAGCGCGACGAACAGGTCGCCCTTGCCCTCGGCCGGGTCGGCGGTCGACACCGCGAAGCGGATCGTGCCGCGGGGGCCCTCGGCGTGCTCGTCGGCCGCGAGGGCCGCGTAGTCCTCGCGGAGGGGAGAGGACATGGGGGTGCTCGGGATCACTGCGGTCACGCACGCCATTCTGCACGAATCCGCAGCGCCGACAGGGAGTCGCTGGGCGCGCCTTGTAGGGTGTCATCGGCCCGCGGCACCTCGCTGGCCGAGCCATCGATCCGCGCCCGGTGCGCGGCAGCTGCTGGAGGAACTCGCGTGACAGAGCGCAAGCCGGGAGTCGTGTCCGTCATCCTCGTGAACTACAAGGGCACGGACGACACCCTGACGAGCATCGCGGAACTCCGCAAGCAGGACTGGCCGCAGGACAAGCTCGAGGTGATCGTCGTCGAGAACGGTTCGGGCCCCGAGCACCTCGGACGTCTGAAGGCCTCGACCCTCGACTTCACCCTGATCGACGCCGGCGCGAACCTCGGGTTCACCGGCGGCTGCAACCTCGGCGTCGAGAAGTCCTCCGGCGAGGTCGTGGCGTTCCTCAACAACGACGCCCGCCCGGACACCGGCTGGGTGCGCGAGGCGATGGCCACGTTCGCCTCCGGTGCCGACATCGGCGCCGTCGCCTCGAAGGTCCTCGACTGGGAAGGCGTCAACGTCGACTTCACCGAGGCCGCCATGACCTGGTACGGCATGGGCTACAAGCCCTTCGCCGGGTCGCCGGACACCGGCCGGTGGGAGAGCGAGACCGACGTCCTGTTCGGCACCGGCGCCGCGATGTTCATCCGCGCCGAGCTCTTCGAGCAGCTCGACGGCTTCGACGACCGCTACTTCATGTTCTACGAGGACGTCGACCTCGGTTGGCGGCTCAACCTGCTCGGCTGGCGCTTCCGGTACCAGCCGAAGTCGGTCGCGTTCCACAAGCACCACGCGTCGATGAACAAGTTCGGCGACTTCCGCGAGACCTACCTGCTCGAGCGGAACGCCCTGTTCACGCTCTACAAGAACCTCGGCGACGAGCAGCTCGCCGCCGCCCTGCCCGGTTCGCTGGCACTCGCCGTCCGCCGTGCCGTGGGCCGCGGGGAACTCGACTCCACCGAGCTCGACCTGCGCAACCCCGGCGACGACAGCGTGCCCACCATCCCGGTGCCGAAGACGAGCATGGCCGGCATCTACGGCGTCGACCAGTTCGTCGAGCAGCTGCCGTCGATGACCGAGTCCCGCCGGCAGATCCAGGCGACCCGCGTCCGGTCGGACCGCGAGCTCCTCCGCCTGTTCGGCAACCGCGACGAGCCCGCGTACCCGATCGAGAACTACCTGGCCGGCTACGACAAGATCGTGCACTCCCTCGGCGTGCTCGAGGTCGGCACCCGCCGCCGCGTCCTCATCATCACCGGCGACTCGATCGGCGCGAAGATGGCCGGTCCGGCGATCCGCGCGACCCAGATGGCGAAGCAGCTCGCGTCCGAGCACGACGTCCGCGTGGTCAGCCTGACCCGCTCGTCGCCGATCGACCCGTCGTACGAGGTCGTCACGGTCCCGCACCGCCACCCGCGCCAGATGGTCGAGCACGAGGGCTGGGCCGACGTCATCATCGTGCAGGGTCACGCGCTCCGGCTGTTCCCGGTGCTCGAGTCGACCAGCAAGATCCTGGTCGTCGACGTCTACGACCCGCTGCACCTCGAGCAGCTCGAGCAGGGCCGCAGCGACGACGTCGACAAGTGGAACCGTCAGATCCTCGACGCCTCGGACACCCTGAACCACCAGCTCGAGCTCGGCGACTACTTCATCTGTGCCTCGGAGCGTCAGCGCATGTTCTGGCTCGGCCAGCTCGCCGGCTCCGGCCGCGTGAACGCCCGCACGTACTCGCGGGACGCCGACCTGCGCTCGCTCATCGGTGTCGTGCCGTTCGGGCTGTCGTCGACCCCGCCGGTGCACGACCAGCAGCGGGTCAAGGGCGTCGTGCCCGGCATCGGCAAGAACGACAAGCTCGTCGTCTGGGGCGGGGGGATCTACGACTGGTTCGACCCGATCACCCTGGTCCGCTCGATCGCGCAGCTCGCCGAGCGCCGTCCGTCGGTCAAGCTCTTCTTCATGGGCGTGCAGCACCCGAACCCCGACGTCCCCGAGATGGACATCGTCGCGAAGGTCCGCGCCGAGGCCGACGCCCTCGGTCTCACCGGCAAGCACGTGTTCTTCAACGACCAGTGGATCCCGTACGAGGAGCGCGGCGCCTACCTGCTCGAGGCCGACGCCGGCGTCTCGACGCACTACGAGCACCTCGAGACCACCTTCTCGTTCCGCACCCGCATCCTCGACTACCTGTGGGCACGCCTGCCGATCGTCACGACGGCCGGGGACTCGTTCGGTGACCTCGTCGCCGAGGAGAAGCTCGGCATCGCGGTGCACGAGCAGGACATCGACGGCCTGGCCACCGCGCTCGAGACGGCGCTCTTCGACAAGAAGGCCCGCACCGAGTTCATCGGCAACGTCGACCGCGTGCGCGAGCAGTTCACGTGGGAGAACGTCCTCGCCCCGCTCGTCGAGTTCTGCCGGAACCCGATCCGCGCTGCGGACAAGTCGGTGCGCGACACCGCGTCGTCGATCGAGCCGCACAAGATGCGCGTCCGCGTCCCGGAGCGCAAGAAGCTCTCCGGCGTCCGCTACGACCTCGGCCGTGCGGTGCACTACCTGCGCACCGAGGGCCCCCGGAGCGTCGCCGGCAAGGTGAAGCGGCGCCTGAACCGGTGACCCCGGGGGAGACCACCGCCCTCGTCATCGTCCCGACGTACGACGAGGCGGAGAACATCCGTGCGATCACCGCCGCCGTGCTGGTGGCGGTGCCCGGTGCCCACCTGCTCGTCGTCGACGACGGCAGCCCGGACGGCACCGGGGACATCGTGCGGTCCCTGGCGGCCGCGGACGACCGGGTGCACCTGCTGCAGCGCTCCGGCAAGCTCGGGCTCGGCACGGCGTACGTCGCCGGGTTCCGGTGGGGTCTGGAGCGCGGCTACCCGCTGCTGGTCGAGATGGACGCCGACGGCTCGCACCCGGCCGACCGGTTGCCGGCCCTGGTCGACGCCGTGACCGCTTCCGACGACGTCCTGCTCGCCATCGGGTCCCGCTGGGTCCCCGGTGGGTCGGTGGTCGACTGGCCGCTCCGGCGCCAGGCGCTGAGCCGGGGCGCAAACACGTACGCCCGGCTCGTGCTCGGGCTGGACGTGCGGGACATCACCGCCGGGTACCGCGTGTACCGCTCGTCGGCGATCGCGCGGATGGACCTCGGTTCGGTGGACTCGAAGGGCTACTGCTTCCAGGTCGACATGACGCTCCGCGTGGACGCCCTCGGCGGCCGCATCGTCGAGGTGCCGATCCGCTTCCGTGACCGCGTGCACGGCGTCTCCAAGATGAGCCGGTCCATCGTCCTCGAGGCGATGCTCCGCGTCACCCAGTGGGGTGTGCAGCGCCGTCTCGGTCGCCGCACGCGCCCCTGAGACGCACCACGGGCCTCCCGTCCGGCGCTGGGGCGCGCCGTCCCGCCACTTCGTGAGCAGGAACGGTCGGGTCGCGTCCGCAGGGGCGACCATTCCTGCTCACGAAGCGCGGCGCGTCCGGAACGTTCGGCGCGACGGCCTGGAGGCGCGGTGCGGGGCCGCAACGAGCCTCCCGTCCGGCGGTGGGGCGCGCCGTCCCGCCACTTCGTGAGCAGCAACGGTCGGGTCGCCTCCGCGGAGGCGACCATTCCTGCGCACGAAGTGCCACGGCGCGCAGCCCGCGCTACACGCGCGGCAGGTGGCGGCGCCACGAGCGCCGACGCGCGGCGATCACGAGCACCGTCACGAAGAACATCAGCCCCGCACCGTGCAGCAGGTAGCTCTCGGCCGTACTGGTGACGGCGAGCAGCACGAGCACCGCGGCCGGCCACACGTAGGCCACCCCGGGGAACGTCGTCGCCGTCACCCAGGCGCGCGCGAACGCGAGCAGCGCCGTGATCCCGAGGAGGAGCGTGCCCGCGAAGCCGATCTGCAGCCAGGCGTCCACGAAGGCGTTCAGCCCCGAGGTGAAGCGGACCCCGGCGGGGTCGATCAGCGTGACGTAGGGCACCACGGGTTCGGTCGGCCACGTGCCGACCCAGCCCCAGCCCTGGATCGGGTAGCGCTCCACCAGGACCCGGATCTGCGACCAGAGGTCGGTCCGGGTCGCCGTGCCGCCGGCGGCCCCGATCTCGGCGAGCAGACGGTGCCGGGCGAGCACCCCGACGGCGAGCGTCAGCAGGACCGCCGCCCCCAGGACGCCGTTGACCACCGGTCTGGTCGCCGGCCGCGCGTGCCGGAGTGACCAGAGCGCCAGGGCCGTGACGGCGAGCGCGATCATCGCGAGTCCGGTGATGGGGGACTGCACGAGCATCAGGGCGATGACGGCGAGCGAGGTCGAGGCGATCGCACGCCAGACGGTGACGGAGCGGGTGAGGAACTCGACCACGAATGTGACGAGGGCCATCGCGGCGATGAAGCCCATGAAGTTGCGCGTGCCGCCGATGCCCTGGATCGGGCCGCCGTACGCGATGTCGCCGCGGATGCCGAACGCCGGGAACGGGACGTCGAGGACCAGGCCGGACAGGACCTCGAGCCCGAGGGCGGTCACGAGCAGGATGCGGAACGCGTCGCCCGAGGCCCGGATCACCTGCACCAGGTCGCGGCCCAGCGCCAGGTACAGCCCGAGGCCGATGAAGCAGACCGTCTGCACCAGGCCGCGGAGCGCCACCCACGAGTACTCGCTCCACAGCACGCTCAACGCGCAGTAGCCGACGAAGGCCAGCAGCGAGAGGGGGAGGACCCCGTGCCACTCGATCCGGTACCGCTGCCCGAGCAGGCTCAGGCCCGCGAGCACGAACAGCGTCACGAGCACCGCCCACGTCCCCGCCCGACCGACCAGTGCCTCGACGGTGGGCTGGCCGAACCCGAACAGCACGATGACCGTCGCGAGCGCCTGGCTGAACCGTCCACCGGCCGAGAAGCCGATCCAGGCGGAGAGGTACCGGCGCCCGAGCACGTTCCTGCTCACCCGACCGTCCGTCACCCGTCCATCTTGGCGCACGACCTTGTGACCGGCCCGCCGCATCGCGGTGTGGCTGTATCGACGATGCGCGATCACCGAACTATCCTCACCGGATGGACCTCGCGCGCAGGGTCGCCGGCGTCCCCCTCGTCGCGGTGGTCGTCGGTCTGCTCACGACCGCGCTGGCCTGGTACCGCCTCGGTCCCGTGCCGCGGAACACCGTCTGGGCCGAGGACGGCGGCGTGTTCCTGCGCGAGCGGATCGCGACGGGCCCGCTCGACACCCTGCTGCACCCGTACGCCGGGTACGTGCACCTGCTGCCCCGGCTGATCGTCGACCTCGGGTACGCGCTGCCGCCCGAGCGCTACGCGCAGGTCGTGGCGCTGGCCTCGTGCACCGTCGTCGGCGGGGTGTGCGCCCTGGTGTTCGTCCTGTCCCGCGACGTCGTCCGACCGTGGCCGCTCCGGCTGGTGCTCGCCGCCGTCCCCGTCGTCCTGCCGCTCGCGCCCTACGAGATCAGCGGCAACGCGGCCAACCTGCACTGGTACCTGCTCGTCCTGGTGCCGTGGGTCTTCGCCTTCCGCACCCGTTCGTGGTGGGCTGCGGCGGCGCTCGCCGCCGTGGCGGGCGCGGCCGTGCTCACCGAGCCGCTGACGGTGCTGTTCACACCCCTGCTGCTCCTGGCCTGGATGCCCGGTGGCCGCGGCCGCGGCCGCGCCCACGTCCGCCTCGCCGGGGCGGCCGGACCGTGGTCCGCTCTGCCCGTCACCCTCGTCGTGCTCGTCGGCCTGGCGGTGCAGGGCGTCACGACCCTGACGCACCCGCGCGAGGTCGCCCCCGGGTCGCCCGCGGTCCGGGACGTGCTCGCCGGGTACCTGCTCGGCCCCGTCGGAGGCGCGTGGGACCCGCGCGTCGGCGCCGTCCTGACGGCCGTCCTGGAGCACGGCTGGGCCGTCGTGCTCGTGCCCGCCGTCGTGCTCCTGCTCGTCCTGGTCGCGGCCGTCGTCGTCGGTCCGCCCCGCACCCGGTGGATGGTGGTCGCCCTGTCCGTCGGCTCGGGCGCGGTGTGGTGGGCGGCCCTGCTCGCCAACGACGACGCCGGCGTCCGCTGGTCGGCCCCGGTGGCCGCGATGGCCGCCCTGCCGCCGCAGCGCTACGCCGCCGCGGCCGGCCTGCTGCTGGTCAGCGCCGCGGTGGTCGCCGCCGCCGCGCTCGTCGACGCGCCCCGGTGGTCGCATGGCACTGGACGGACGGGAGGCGCGGGTCGCCTCGTCGGGGCCGTCACCGGGTGGTGCGTGGTCACCGCCGTCGTCGCGTCGGCCGTGCTGCACGTCGCGCCGGCGGAGACCCGGCGGAGCGAGGGCCCGGTGTGGGCGGGACAGCTGCCGACGGCGGTCGAGGCCTGCGACGCGGACCCGTCACTCGAGGTCGCCCGGGTGCGGTCGAACCCGTGGTCGTCCCCGGTGGCGTGCTCGTGGGTGTCGCGCTGAGGTCGTGTCCGTCGGTGCGCGGTGCGCGGTGCGTGGTGCGGGTGCGGTGGGGTGCGCGTCAGCGCGTGCCGGCCCAGCGGAACTCGCGCTTGGTGCGCGGCGTCCGCGGGCCGTCGCCGGTGGAGACGGGCTCCTCGCCGGTCAGCACGATGCGGGTCTTGATCGCGAGCAGGGCGAACAGCACCCAGTTCCCCTGGTAGAGCAGGCGGGACTCGGCGACGGACTGCACCAGCAGGGCGACGACGACCAGGAGCGGCAGGAGCGACACCGGGTCGAAGGACCGCGGGCGGAGTGCGGCGTCGTACCCGATGCGGGTCGCGCAGGCCCACGAGCGGGACAGCGTCGTGACCACGTAGATCGCGAAGAGCACCAGGCCGATGATCCCGGTTTGCATCCAGACGTCCAGGTAGGCGTCGTGGGCCTGCAGGTAGGTCACGCCCTTGCGGTGCGCCAGGTCGGCGAGCGTCGGGATGCCGGGCCACCAGTACCCGATCCAGCCCCAGCCGCCGACCGGGTGCTGGTCGATCAGGCCGAGGACCTTGCCCCAGATCTCGCCGCGGCCGGTGGCGTCCGAACCCTTCCCGAGCAGTTCGGACACCGGGCCGCGCAGCACGGACGCGGCGACGGCGACGACGACCGCGCCGACCGCGAGCAGCAGGTAGCGCGGGGTGCGGCGCTCGGTCGGCACCCGGCGCATCCACATGGCGACCAGCGCGACGACGGCGACGACGACGGCGGCGGCGAGGACCGTCGACGAACGGGTGAGGACGAGGCCGAGCACGGCGACCAGGAGCCAGCCGACGGCCTGGTTCCGACGGATCCGGCCCTCGGCGAACTGCACGGCGACGACGATCGCCACCAGCAGGGCCACCATCGCGAGCAGGTTGGCGTTGCCCGGCAGGCCCTGGATCCGGCCGCCGGTGAAGAGCTCAGCCCGCGAGAAGTAGAAGGCGTCGGGGACGTCGCGGTCCCCGTAGTCGGTCCAGATCGGCGCGATCGGGTGGCGGACGAACACCGCGACGACGGCCTCGAACACGAGCGACAGCATGAGGACCCAGCGGAGCGCGAGGCTCAGGGCGTCGGTGATCCGGCGCCACGTCAGGGTGGAGGCGATCGTGAACGCCACGGCGGCACAGATGACCTGCACGGTCAGGCTCGAGATCGTGGCGAAGCGCCAGTGCGACCAGATCAGCGTCACCAGGCACCAGCCGAGGAACGCCCAGAGCGCCCACGGCGTGCGGACGAGCGGCGGCTTCGCCCGGACCAGGATCGTGATGCCCCACGCCGCGACCAGTGCCCACAGGACACCGGCGCCGACCCACGTCAGGGTGTTCGGCAGGGCGTCGCCCGCGAACAGCACGAACAGGGTGGTCGCCCCGAAGGCGAACGCCTCGCGCTCGGGTACGGTCCCGCGCGCCAGCGGCCAGGTGTTCGTCACGACGCCAGGGTACCGGCCGGTCGCCGTCAGCAGGACTCCCTCGGGAGCGCCGGTAGGCTCTGGCCCATGTTCCTCGGCATCACGAACACCCCCCGCGACTACGCCTGGGGCTCGGTCACCGCGATCCCGGAGCTCCTCGGACGCACCGTCACGGGGGCCCCGCAGGCGGAGCTGTGGCTCGGCGCCCACGCCGGCAGTCCCAGTGTCGTCGTCAACCCGGCGATGGTCGGCGGCGCGGACACGCTCCGCGACTGGATCGCCGACGAGCCGGAGACCGCACTCGGTCCGGACCGCACGGGGCTGCCCTTCCTGTTGAAGGTGCTCGCGGCGGCGGCACCGCTCTCGCTGCAGGCGCACCCGACGCCGGAGCAGGCGGAGGAGGGCTTCGCCCGCGAAGAGCGCGAGGGCATCGCACTCGACGACCCTGCACGCAACTACAAGGACCCGTTCCCGAAGCCCGAGCTCGTCGTGGCCCTGAGCGAGCGGTTCGAGGCGCTGAGCGGCTTCCGCCCCGTCGAGGAGACCCTGGCCGAGGTCCGAGTGCTCGACGCCGGCAGCGGGCGGCTCGGTCCGCTCGAGGTGCACCTGCTGCACGGGCTCGAGGACACCGTCCGCTGGCTCGAGACCGCCGACGAGTCCGCGCTCGCCGTGGTGCAGGCCGCCAGCGACCTCGCCGTCGCCCTCGACGACGACCTGCTCACGCCGAACACCGCGACGGTCCGCGACCTCGCGACCAGCTGGCCCGGCGACCCCGGCATCGTCGTCTCCCTGCTCATGCACCGGGTGACCCTCACCGCCGGGCAGGCCATGTACCTGCCCGCCGGCAACATCCACGCGTACCTCGACGGGCTCGGCATCGAGCTGATGGCACCGTCGGACAACGTGCTCCGCGGTGGCCTCACGCCGAAGCACGTCGACGTGCCGGAGCTCCTGCGCGTGCTCGACTTCACCGCGTACCCGGCCCCGGTCCTCGAGCCCGAGCGCGTCGCCCCCGGCGTCGACCGGTTCGCGCCGGACGGCGTCGGCTTCGCGCTGCTGCGGGTGGACGGTGACGGCCGCCCGGTGGGCATGAGCACCGGCGGTGTCGCACCGCTGGTCGGACCGTCGATCGCCATCTGCACCGAGGGCGTCGTGACGCTCGTCGGCGCGCAGTCGGCCACCCTGCTCCGCAAGGGGGAGGCGTGCTTCATCACGCCGGACGAGGGCGACGTGACGGTCGAGGCGGACTCGCCCGACGGCATCACCTCGACGGTGTTCATCGCCACCGGGGCGTAGCCGTCGTCCGCTAGCGTGGCGGGCATGAGTTGGCTGGTCACCGGCGGTGCCGGGTACATCGGGTCCCACGTCGTCCGAGCACTGCGCTCGGCCGGCATCGACACGGTCGCGTTCGACGACCTCTCGAGCGGCTTCCGCGCGTTCGTCCCGGACGACGTGCCGTTCGTCGAGGGCACGATCCTCGACGGCGAACTCGTCGCACGGACCCTCCGCGAGCACGACGTCACCGGTGTGGTGCACGTCGCCGGGTTCAAGTACGCCGGCGTCTCGGTCGAGCGCCCGCTGCACACCTACGAGCAGAACGTCACCGGCATGGCGACCCTGCTCCGCGCGATGGCCGAGACCGGCGTGACCAAGGCGGTCTTCTCGTCGAGCGCGGCCGTCTACGGCACGCCGGACGTCGAGACCGTGGTCGAGTCCACCCCGAAGAACCCGGAGTCGCCGTACGGCGAGTCGAAGCTCATCGGGGAGTGGCTCCTGCGCGACATGGAGGTCGCTGCTGGTTTCACCACCACCTCGCTCCGCTACTTCAACGTGGTCGGCTCGGGCGAGCCCGACCTGTACGACGCCAGCCCGCACAACCTGTTCCCGCTGGTCTTCGACGCGCTGCTCGCCGGTCGGACCCCGCGCATCAACGGCGACGACTACGACACCCCGGACGGCACCTGCGTGCGCGACTACGTGCACGTGGCGGACCTGGCGCACTCCCACGCGGTGGCCGCGCGGAAGCTCGAGGCGGGGGAGCCGCTCGAGCGCGCCTACAACCTCGGCAGCGGCGACGGTGTGAGCGTCCGCCAGATCATGGACGCGATGGCGGCTGGCACCGGGATCGCCTTCGATCCCGAGATCGCTGCGCGCCGCCCCGGCGACCCGGCCCGCATCGTCGCGACCGGTGAAGCCGCCGCCCGCGACCTCGAGTGGGCCATGCGCCACTCCCTCGACGAGATGGTCTCGAGTGCCTGGGAGGCCCGCCGCAGCGCATCCTGAGCGCGTGAGGACGTGTCAGGTGTCCCCCGCAAAGTCGACAGAACCGGCGCGACACGCCCAAACGGGGGACATGACACGCTGGGGCGGTCAGCACCTTCTATGATCCGCGACTTGACTCAGGCGAATGACACCGCTGTAATTACAGGCAACGACTTCAATTGTTGTGGTCCCGTTATCGAGACGTCAGGGGTGATCAGGGTGAACGGTTCCGACTTCCACGCCGGAGTTCCGGAAGACTGGCACGTCGACCCCGTGGCGCTCGGCGTCCCGGGTGTTCGGCGGCCGGAGACGGACGACGAGGAGAACCCGCTCGCCTGGCAGGTCGACTCGCTCTGCGCGCAGACCGACCCGGAGGCGTTCTTCCCCGAGAAGGGCGGCTCGACGCGCGAGGCGAAGAAGATCTGCACCTCGTGCGAGGTCCGGGCGCAGTGCCTCGAGTACGCGCTCGAGAACGACGAACGCTTCGGCATCTGGGGTGGCCTCTCCGAGCGCGAACGCCGCAAGCTGCGGAAAAGGGCGTAGCCGCCCCACCCCGTCCGGGAGGCGCGTGGAGCGCCCGTCCCGCACCGCGCAGTGAGCGCACCCACAGCTTCACGCCGCGCCGCCGTCCGCAGCCGACACCGCGCCTCCAGACCGTAGAGTGACGCCCGTCATGCAGCCCAGAGTCACCGCGATCCTCGTCGCCGCCAACGGGGCGGACCACCTCGACCGGACCCTGGACGCGCTCGCCGCCCAGACCCGGCACCCCGAGAACCTCGTGGTCGTCGACGTCGGTACGACCGACGGATCGACCGCAGAACTGTCCTTCGGCGGGTCCGCACAGCTCGTCCGGCTCCCCGCCGGCAGGGCGTTCGGCGACGCCGTCCGGCAGGGTGAGCGCAGCGCGCCGCCCGCCGCGACCGACGAACCGGTCGACGAGTGGCTGTGGATCCTCGGTCACGACAACGCGCCGGCGCCCACCGCACTCGCCGACCTGCTCTCCGCCGTGGAGATCGCACCGTCGGTCGTCGTCGCCGGCCCGAAGCTCGTCGCGGACGACGACCCCTCGCTCATCCGTGCGTTCGGCGAGAGCATGACCCGCTTCGGCCGGTCCATCGTCCTGGTGCAGGACGAGCTCGACCAGGGCCAGCACGACCGGAACACCGACGTGCTCGGCGTCGCCGCCGGCGGCATGCTCGTGCGCCGGTCGGTCTGGGACGACCTCGGCGGCTTCGACCCGGCGCTGCCGGACGTCGACGCGGCCCTCGACTTCTGCGTGCGGGTCCGCCTCGCCGGACACCGTGTCGCCCTCGTGCCGGGGGCCAAGGTCACCAGTGCCGGACCGATCGAGGAGTTCGGTCGCAAGCGCGTGTCCGAGGCGCGGCGCGTCCGGATGCACCGGCAGGCGCAGCTGCACCGCCGGATGACCTACGCGCCCGCCGGCCTCGTCTGGCTGCACTGGCTCACCCTCGTGCCGTTCGCGATCGCCCGGGCACTCGGGCACCTCGTCGCGAAGCACCCCGCCGCCGTGGTCCCCGAGCTCTCCGCCGCCTTCGCCGTCGCGTTCGGCGGCGGGACCGGGCGCGCACGCAAGAACCTCGCCCGCACCAGGAAGCTCGGCTGGGCGGCGGTCGAACCGCTCCGGGTGAGCTGGCGTCGGGTGCACGAGCACCGCACCACCTCGCGCGACGTCGAACTCGCCCGCGTCGAGGACGCCCCGATCGCACGGGCGTCCTTCCTCGGCGACGGCGGGATCTGGGTGGTGCTGGCCGCCGCCGTGCTCAGCGTCGTGACGCTCTACCCGCTGCTCGGCTCCCCGGCCCTGACCGGTGGGGGACTCCTGCCGCTCAGCGCGACCCCCGGGCAGCTCTGGCAGAACGTCGGCTACGGCTTCCACTCGCTCGGAACGGGCTTCACCGGGCCGTCCGACCCCTTCGCCGCGGTCCTCGCCGTGCTCGGCTCGATCGTGTTCTGGTCGCCGTCCACCGCGGTCGTGCTCGTCATGCTCGTCGCGTTCCCGCTGTCCGCACTGGGCGCGTGGTTCGCGGTGCGCAAGGTCACGACCCGCACCTGGGTGCCGGTGATCGGTGCATCGCTCTACGCGATCGCCCCGTCGCTCGTCGGCGCGGTGACGACCGGCCACCTCGGCGCCGTGATCGCGCACCTGACCCTGCCGTGGCTCTTCGTCGCCGTGCTCGAGGCACACCGCTCGTGGGCGTGGGCGTCCGGGGCGTCGCTCCTGTTCGCCGTCGTCGCGGCCTCGGCGCCGTCGCTCCTGCCGGTCCTGCTGATCGGGTGGCTCGTGGCGCTCCTGGTCGGCTGGCGTCGGGCGCACCGTCGCGTCTTCATCCCGGTGCCGACCGCCGTGCTGTTCCTGCCGCTGATCCTGGCGCAGGCGGCACGCGGCAACCTGCTCGCCGTGTTCGCCGACCCCGGCGTCCCGTCGGCCACCCGCGCGCCGTCCGCGCTCCAGCTGGCCATCGGGCAGCCGCTGCCGGACTGGAGCGGTTGGCTCCCCGCGACCTCCGGGCTGGCGCTGGACGCCAGGGTCCTGCCGGTCGTGATGGCCGTCCTGGTGCTCCCGGTGGCCGTCGCCGCGATCGGCGCGATGCTCGGACACCGCTGGGCGGTCGCCGGCTCGGCGCTCGTCATCGCGCTCCTCGGCTTCGCCACGGCATTCGCCGCCACCCACGTCACCGTCACGGGCGTCGGCTCGACGACCACCATCGTGTGGCCGGGCAGCGGTCTGTCCGTGTACTGGATGGCCCTCGTGGTCGCGGCGTGCATCGGCATCGACGTGCTGCCGAAGGCCGCCCCGGTCACCGGGCTCGTCGCGACCGTGCTCGCCGGGGTCGCGGTGGCACCGGCCTTCGCGGCGTTCTACCTCGGAACCGCCACCATCCAGCCGACCACCGGCCGGGTGCTCAGCGCCTACGTGAACGCCGAGGCCCAGGCGAACCCCGACGTCGGCACGCTGGTCGTGGTCCCGCAGGACGACGGTTCGCTCGCTGTCACGCTCGAGCGCGGACAGGGCTCCACGCTCGACGACCAGTCCACGCTCGACGCCACCGCCCTGCGCCTGAGCGAGTCCGGCGCGCGCCTGACGACGCTCGCCGGCAACCTGGCGAGCCGCAGCGGCTACGACCCCCGACCGGCGCTCCGCGAGCTCGGCGTGAGCTTCGTGCTCATCGACGAGGCCGGCGACGACCCCGAGGCGCAGACGGTGCACGACCGCGCGGCCGGCGCGATCGGCCAGAACGCGCTCTTCACGAGCATCGGCGAGACCACCAACGGGCAGCTGTTCCACTACGACGGCGAGGTCGACCACACCCGCTCCGGCTCCGCGGCGACCCAGGCCACGCACGTGCTGTACCTCGTCGTGCTCGGCGTGGTCTTCGGCGCAGCGGCCCTGCTCGCGGTGCCGACGGCCCCGCGCCGTCGCCGTGCCACCTCGAACGTCATCGAGGCCGAGGAACCCGCCACCACCTTCGACGAGGAGCGCGACGAATGAGCACCACCCCCTCCTCCGTCCGACGCTGGGTCGTCCGCGGCACCGCCACGGCCGTCGCCGTCGTCGTCGCGGCGGGTGCCGTCACCGCGGCGCACGCCATCGGTACCGACTCCGACCCGGGTCGCCCGGCGGGCCGCACCGTCACGCCGGTCCCCGCCGCCGCCGAGCGCGTCTGTGCCGGGAGCGCCCTGCGCCTGTCCGACGACGCCGGCAACGACGCGACGCAGGCCAGCACCGTCGGCACCGCGACCGTCGCCACGGCGACCACCGGCTCGACGGTCGAACGGTCCTCGCTCGACGCCTCGACCACCGGCGGCAGTGACCCGCGGCTCCTGACCGCCCCGGCCGGGGAGACCACCCCGCAGGTCGCCGGCAGCAGCCTGCAGAGTGTCTCCAGCGGCGACCTCGTCGGCGCTGGCGCGGCCTCGTGCGACGACCCGACCCAGTCCACGTGGCTCGTCGGGGGATCGACGGAGACCGGTCGCACCAGTCTGATCACGCTCTCCAACCCGACCGACGTGAACGCCACGGTCGACCTCGCGATCTTCGACGGCAGCGGGACGGTCAACGCCCCGGGCACCACCGGCATCGTGGTGGCGCCGAACACGCAGAAGGTCGTCCCGCTCTCGGGCTTCGTGTCGGACGCCGCGTCGACCGTCGTGCACGTGACGTCGTCCGGTGGGCAGATCGTCGCGCACATGCAGGAGACCGTCGTCCGCACGCTCACACCGGGCGGCTACGACATCGTCTCCGGCGGCGCCGCTCCGTCGCGCGCGCAGGTCATCCCCGCGGTCGCCCTCGCCGACGCCCAGGCCGCCCAGCGCGGTGACGACGCGGCCGACGCGGCCCCGATCGTCCGGCTGTTCGTCCCCGGCACGAAGTCGGCCCGGGTCACCCTCGGCATCAGCACGGCCGACGGCAGCGGCACGACCGTCAACGCCACCGCGGAGCCCGGGGTCGTCACGGACGTCGCGCTCGACGACTTCCCGGACGGCCGGTACTCGTTCACCGTCACCTCGACCGAACCCGTCGTCGCCGGCGCCCGCAGCACCACGCCGACCGAGGGCAACGGCACCGACCTCGGGTGGTTCGCCTCCGCGGAGCCCCTGGGCGACGAGACGATCACCGCCATCGCCCCGGGTGAGGGCGTCCGGCTGAACTTCGTCAACCCGACCCGCGAGGACCGTTCCGTCACGGTGCGTTCGGGCGACGAGCGCCGCACCCTGAAGGTCCTGTCCGGCGCGACGGTGACGCT
This sequence comes from Curtobacterium aurantiacum, assembly GCF_018598555.1. Lineage (GTDB taxonomy): Bacteria > Actinomycetota > Actinomycetes > Actinomycetales > Microbacteriaceae > Curtobacterium > Curtobacterium aurantiacum. Next base: position 69,515 of record NZ_JAHEWN010000006.1, on the reverse strand, counting down.
GCCGGTGCAGACCGCCAAGCAGCTCACGCTGACGGGGACCGAGGGCATCGTCGCCGGGGTCACCTACCGCGGCGCCGACGGCATCGCCGGGTTCCCGGTGCGACCGGCGACCGACGTGTCCACCCCGGTCCGCGTCTACCCCTGACCTCCGACGCGGCCGGCCCGGCTCACCAGTGCCGGTAGCGGTCGGGCGCCAGGTCCCAGGGGTCCTTGCCGATCAGCTCGCCGACAGCGCGGAACACCGCGGTCTCGATGATGATGCGGCGGTCCGAGTCGTCCTTCTCGGGGCTGCGGTTCACGCGTTCGACGGGGATCCGGAAGACGGTCACGCGACGGGCGTCACGGTCGATGCGCCACCGGGGCATCTCGTCCGGCACGGTGGTGTCGCTCGGCATGTCCGCCACCTGGAAGACCACGCCGGCGAGCTCGTCCGGCCAGAGGCCGAGCAGGTAGTGCGCACTGTCGCCGACGGTGCGGTCGAAGGCCTCTGCTCGCGTGGTGATCGGTGCGAGCTCGGGTCCGGTGACACTCGAACGTCCGCCCCGGCCGTGCCGCGAGCGGCCCCGACCGCGATCGACCGGGGTGACGAGGCGAGGCTTCCGACGCATCCCCACATCGTACGCGGGGACGGGTGCGCGCCGGACGCTCCGCTAGGCTCCCTGACGAGATGGACGTACGGATCTGCAGCAAGGTGGCGTGTGCCAACAGCGCTTCGTCGACCCTGACGTACGACTACGCCGACTCGATGGTCGTGATCGGCCCGCTCTCGACCCGGGTCGAGCCGCACGGGTACGACCTCTGCGCGCGGCACGCGGCGTCCCTGCGTGTGCCGGGCGGCTGGCGGGTGGTGCGGCGCGAGCCGCTGCCCCGCGACGCGGACTGACGGGTCGCGTCCGCGACGCACCCGCGGCGGTCGGACGGGAGGCCCGGGGAACGTGACCGACGTCGGCTCGTGATCCGCGCCTCCCGGCATGGAAGACTGATGCGCATGCCCACCGAAGCCCAGATCGCAGCTCCGTACCGCGTCGCCGACCTCGCCCTCGCCGAGGCGGGCCGCCACCAGATCCGCCTCGCCGAGAACGAGATGCCGGGCCTGATGGCCCTGCGCGAGGAGTTCGGTGCGTCGCAGCCGCTCGCCGGCGCGCGCATCGCCGGGTCCCTGCACATGACGGTGCAGACCGCCGTGCTCATCGAGACGCTCGTCGCCCTCGGCGCACAGGTGCGCTGGGCGAGCTGCAACATCTTCTCCACGCAGGACGAAGCCGCGGCCGCCGTCGCCGTCGGTCCCACCGGCACCCCGGACGCCCCAGCCGGCGTCCCGGTGTTCGCGTGGAAGGGCGAGACGCTCGAGGAGTACTGGTGGTGCACCAGCCGGATCTTCGACTGGAGCGACGAGGCCGCCGAAGCCGGCGCCGACTGGACCGGGCCGAACCTGATCCTCGACGACGGCGGTGACGCCACCATGCTCGTGCACACCGGGGCCGACGCCGAGGCCGCCGGTGCCGCGCCCGTGCCTGAGGCCGACGCCAGCACCGAGTGGAAGATCGTGCTCGACACCGTCGCGCGGTCGCTCGAGACGTCATCGGACCGCTGGACCCGCATCGCCGCGGACATCCAGGGCGTGACCGAGGAGACCACCACAGGCGTGCACCGCCTGTACGAGCTGTTCCGGAACGGCGAGCTGAGGTTCCCGGCGATCAACGTCAACGACTCGGTCACGAAGTCGAAGTTCGACAACAAGTACGGCATCCGGCACTCGCTGCCCGACGGCCTGAACCGGGCGACCGACGTGCTCATCGGCGGCAAGGTGGCCTTCGTCGTCGGGTACGGCGACGTCGGCAAGGGCGCTGCGGAGGCGCTCCGCGGACAGGGCGCACGCGTCATCGTCAGCGAGGTCGACCCGATCTGCGCGCTGCAGGCGGCGATGGACGGCTACCAGGTCGCCCGCCTGGCGGACGTCGTCGACACCGTCGACATGGTCATCACCTGCACCGGCAACCTCGGCGTCGTGGGCGTCGAGGAGATGCTCGGCCTCAAGCACCTGGCGATCGTGGCGAACGTGGGCCACTTCGACAACGAGATCGACATGGCCGGGCTCGAGGCGCTGCCCGGCGTCGAGAAGGTCGAGATCAAGCCGCAGGTGCACGAGTGGCGGCTGCCGACCGGGCGCTCGATCCTGGTGCTGTCCGAGGGGCGGCTGATGAACCTCGGCAACGCGACCGGACACCCGTCGTTCGTGATGAGCAACTCGTTCACGAACCAGGTGCTCGCGCAGATCGAGCTGCACACCCGGCGCGACGAGTACCCGACCGGCGTGTACGTGCTGCCGAAGCACCTCGACGAGAAGGTCGCGCGACTGCACCTCGACGCCCTCGGGGTGCAGCTCACGTCGCTGCGTCCGGAGCAGGCGGCGTACATCGGCGTCCCCGTCGAGGGCCCCTTCAAGCCGGACCGCTACCGCTACTGAGCGGTTGGTCGCGCAAGACACCGGTGTTCGCGCGTTGAACCCCCGCACGCGAGTGTTCGGAGCGCGAACACCGGTGTTCTGCGAGCAGCCCGCGCCGCGCAGCCCGCGCCGCGTCAGCGCGGGAAGCCCGGCGGGCGCGCGGACGCCGTCGCCCCCGCGGCGCTGAGCAGTTCGGCGCGCGCACCCAGCGCCCGCACGTCCCGCCGACGCCGGAGCACGACGACCCCGGCGAGGAAGACCTCGGGCGGCACCGGCGGCACCGGGTGCGCGAACGCCGACACCTCGGCCGCCAGGGCCTGTGCCGCCGCCGCTCGCAGCTCCGGACGCATCAGCGCAGCCCCGCGGAAGAACGCCCCGAGCCGGTTCTCCAGCCGCTGCGGCAGCGCCGAGACGTCCGCGACACCGGCCCACGCCGTCAGCTCCGGCGGCAGCAGCACCTCGGGGTCGCGCTGCTTCGGCAGCCGCTCGTGCTGCACGATGGTGCCGGCCAGCAGGTCGCCGAGGCGCCGCGGCCGGGTGCCGAACAGGGCGACGAGCAGTGCGACCGAACCGAAGGTCATCCAGAGCTCGAACAGGCCGACGAGTGACCGGGTGAAGGCGTGCCGGAAGCCGATCGCGCCGCCGTCGACCCGGACGACACGGGTTCCGGTGGCGAAGCGTCCGACGCTCCGACCCTTCGTCACGGTCTCGACCGCGGCGGGGACCAGCACCAGCACGACGACGAGCAGCACGATGTTCAGCGCCGCGCCCCAGGCCGGTTCGAGTCCTCTCGGCCAGAGCCGTGAGACCCCGAACACCGCGAGCACGAACAGGACGAGGACGCACAGTCCGTCGAGGAGCGCGGCCGCGAGTCGCAGCACGAGTCCGGCGGGTTGGACGTCGAGCGCGACGCCCTCGCCCACCACGAGTTCGTCGGCGGTCTCGTCGAGTTCGCGCGAGAACCGGGCGTCGGCGAGGTCACGCGGCGTGCGGGGCTTCGGCATGGGATCATTCTGTCGGACATCGCGCGACCTGAGGGGGAACACGTGGACCTGGATGCGTACACCGAGGTGCACCGCGACCGGTGGCGGGAGCTCGACCGTCTGGCGCGTGCCCGGCACGCGTCCGGTGCGGACGTCGACCGGCTCGTCGCCGGCTACCAGGAGGCCGCGACCGACCTCGCCCGCATCCGGGGCGCCGCACCGCGCACCGCGACCGGCGACCGGCTCTCGCTCACGCTGTTCCGCGCCCGCCTGCGCTTCACCGGCACCCCCGTCGACCCGCTGACCGCGGTCGCCCTGTTCTTCACCCGGCAGTTGCCCGCGGCGCTCTACCGGATCCGGTGGGTCACCATCTGGGTCGCGCTCGCCACGGTCACGATCGGCGCGATCGTCGCCGTGTGGATCAGCACCACCCCCGGTGCGACGGCGACGTTCGGCACGCAGGAGGCCCTGCGCCAGTACGCCACGCAGGACTTCGTCGACTACTACTCCGACCGCGGCCTCGGGGCGTTCACCGCGCAGGTCTGGACGAACAACGCGTACATCGCCGCGACGATGGTCGCCTTCGGCATCACCGGCGTCTTCGTGCCGTTCTCCATCATGCAGAACGCCGTCAGCCTCGGGGTCTCCGCGGCGATCATGCACTCCCAGGGACGCCTGGCCGACTTCTTCCTGTACATCTCCCCGCACGGGCAGCTCGAGCTCTACTCGGTGTTCCTCGCCGGCGGTGCGGGCCTCATGATCTTCTGGTCGTGGGTGGCGCCCGGGCCCGGACGCACGCGCGCCCAGGCCCTCGCCGAGGACGGCCGGGCACTCATCACCATCGCGATCGGCCTGACCCTGACCCTGCTGCTGTCGGGCATCGTCGAGGGCGTGGTGACGCGGCAGGACTGGCCGTGGCCGATCAAGATCGGCATCGGCACCCTCGCCCTGGTCGCGGTGCTCGCGTACCAGTGGGTGCTCGGCGGTCGCGCGTACGGGGCGGGCGAGCGCGGCGACCTCGAGGAGTTCGAGCGCGGCTCCACCGCCCTCGTCGCCGGGTAGCGTCCGTGGGGCGTTCAGAGCCGGCCGGTGGCCTTCGCCCGGATGTACGCGTCGGCGACGAGCGGCGGGACCTCCGCCGGCGTGCCCCGGACGACCTCCGCTCCGGAGCGTCGTGCGACGTCGGCCGCGCCGTCCGCGTCGAGCAGGGTGCGTTCCGCGGCGGCCCGTCGGTAGACGTCGCGCTCCGCGCCGGTCGGGAGGCCCGGCACCCGTCCGCCCCGGGCGGTGCGGATCGCGGTGGTCGGGTCCACCCCGCCGCGCGCCATCCGCTGCACGTCCGGGTCCTCGATGCTCGTCACGACGACCGCGTGCCGGCGGGAGAGCCGGGGGAGCACGGCGAGCAGGTCGCCCGAGGCGCCGACGGAGTCGAGGCTCGAGGCGAGCACGACCAGGGCCCGCGACGTCGTGATGGAGTCGACGAGCGCCGGCACCGTCGCCCAGTCGGTCGCGGCGAGCCCCGGTTCGGCCATCGCCAACGCCTCGCCGAAGCGCTGCACGACGTCCGAGCGGGAGGCGCCGTGCACCCGGTCGTGTGCCGTGTCGTCGAGGACCACCAGGTCGACCCGGTCCCCGGCGGCGGCCGCGAGGGCACCGAGGAGCAGCGCCGACTCGATGAAGGAGTCGAGGCGCGGCTCGTCGCCGACCCGACCGGCGCCCGCGCGGCCCGCGTCCACCACCACGACGACCCGCCGGTCGCGTTCCGGTCGCCAGGTGCGGACCACGAGGTCCTGCCGCCGCGCCGTGGCACGCCAGTCGATGGACCGGACGTCGTCGCCGCGGACGTAGTCGCGCAGCGAGTCGAACTCCGTGCCGTGCCCGCGCAGCTGCAGGGTCGTCTCGCCGTCGAGCTCGCGGAGCCGTGCCAGCCGTGACGGCAGGTGCCGACGGGAGCGGAACGGCGGCGTGACGACGAGTTCGCCCGGTGCCGCCACGACGCGCTGTCGTGCGGCGAGCCCGAGGGGACCGAAGGCGCGGACGGCGACCCCGGTGGTGCGGCGCCGACCACGTCGGAACGGCGTGAACCGCATCCGGGCCGTGCGTCGTTCGCCTCCGGGCACCGTCATGCGGATCCGGCGGGGTCGGTGGCCCGCCGAGGGCTCCCACATGTCGCGGACCACACCGCGCACCGTCCGGGACCCGTCGTTGGCGAGCACGAGGGTGCCGTCCGCGGTGCTGTCGCGTCGAGCGAGCCGCGGCATCCGGCGCTCCACGCGGACCCGCCGCAGGTCGGCGGCGAGCAGGACGTCGAGCACCGCGGCGAGCAGCACCACCCCGACCCACGCGACACCGGCCCACCCGCTGCCGAGCAGCACGGTGGGCACGATCGCGACGGCGAGGAGCGCCACGAACCGGCCGGAGACCGCCACTAGATCGGCACCCGCACCTGCTCGAGCACTTGCTGGAGCACGCCGTCGGCGCCGACGCCCTCGAGCTCGGCGTCCGCGGCCACCCGGAGGCGGTGCCGCCAGACCGGCAGGGCCATGGCCTGCACGTGGTCCGGGGTGATCGCGTCGTAGCCGGTGAGCCAGGCCCAGGCCTTGGCCGCGGCCAGCAGGGCGGTCGCACCGCGGGGGCTGACCCCGACACGGACGGACGGCGCCTGGCGGGTGGCTCGGGCGAGGTCGACGATGTACGCGAGCACGTCGTCGCGGGCCCCGACGGCGCGGACGGCACGCTGCGCGCGGACGACCTCGTCGACGCCGACCACCGGCGTGATGCCGGCCGATCGCACGTCACGCGGCACGAACCCGTCGGCGTGGCGTCGGAGCACCTGCCACTCGACGTCGCGCGGCGGGATGTCGAGCGTCAGCTTCATCAGGAACCGGTCGAGCTGCGCCTCGGGCAGCGTGTAGGTGCCCTCGAACTCGATCGGGTTCATCGTCGCGGCGACGAAGAACGGGTCGGGCAGTGCCCGGGCGTCGCCGTCGACGCTCACCTGGCGTTCCTCCATCGCCTCGAGCAGTGCCGACTGCGTCTTCGGGGGCGTGCGGTTGACCTCGTCGGCCAGCAGGACGTTCGTGAAGACGGGCCCCTCGCGGAACGGGAACGTCCCGGTCGAGGCGTCGTAGACGAGCGACCCGGTGACGTCGCCGGGCATCAGGTCGGGCGTGAACTGGATGCGTTTCGTGTCGAGGGTCATCGCGGCGGCGAGGCTGCGGACGAGCAGGGTCTTCGCGACACCGGGGACACCCTCGAGCAGCACGTGGCCCTGCGCGAGGAGTCCGACGATCATGCCGGAGACCGCGCCCTCCTGTCCCACGACGGCCTTGGCGACCTCGGTGCGGACCCGTCCGAACGCGTCGCGCAGGTCGGTGCCGGACGGGTTCGTGTGGTCGGGCTCCGGCGCGGTGTGCTCGGTGGTGGCAGGGGGCAGGTCGGTCACGGTCGTGCTCCTGGTCGGTCGGGGTCAGAGGTGGGTCGGTCGCCCGAGGTCGCGCGACGGACGGCGCGTTCGAGGTCGTCGAGCGCGGTGGCGCCGTCGACGAGGGCGCGGTCGTCGTCGGTGGTCCCGCCGACGAGCACGGAGCCGACGCGGGTGCGCGGGATGCCGGTGGCCTGGGCCGCGGCCCGGACGACCTCGTCGACGTGCGCCGAGCGGGGGAGCCCGAGCATCCTCCCGATGCGACGGACGGCGGCGACGCGCAGCGTGTCCAGCGCATGGGTGCGGTCTCGGGTGCGGGCGTACATCCGGGCGCGGCCCTCGGTGGTCTCGGCAGCGCGGACGACCACGGGCAACCGCTCGACGACGAGCGGACCGAGTCGTCGGCCCCGCCAGACGCCCGCCGCCACGGCGACGAGGGCGAGCAGGACGAGGGCGCTCGGTACCCACGGTGGGGCGAGCTCGCCGAGGGTCGGTGCGGCGTCGGGGGTGCCGACGGCCGGCGTGTACCAGGTCAGTCGCTCGTCGGCGCCGAGCAGGCCGAGGGCGAGCGCGGCGTTCCCGGCGGTGGCGATGGTGTCGTTCCGGAACGCCGAGGTGGTGCCGAGCAGGGTGACGTCGCCGCCCGGGGTGGTGGTGCGCACCAGCCCCCAGACGCGCGAGCCGCCCGTCCCCGTCGGGGCGCACCGCTCGGCGCCGGCGTCCTGCACGGTGTAGCCGGAGCCGCCGGTCGACACCCGGGCCGCGGCGGCCGCCGCCGGGATCGAGCACGCGGCCGTCGAGACCGTCGCGTCGCCGTCGACCGGGACGGCCGGGTCGACGTCGAGCCCGAACGACTCGAGCCCGGCGCCGCTCGTGGCGACGATCACGACGTGCCGGGCCGTGCCGGCGATGCGTTCCGCGACCGCGGGGTCGAGCACGCCGTCCGAGTCGTCGATGAAGACCGTGCCGCCGTCGATGCCGTCGGCGGTGTCCGTGACGGAGACCGCGGTGCCGCGCTGTTCGAGCACCCGCACCAGCGCCGCCGATCCGCTGGCGGTCGTCGAGGTCGGGTCCAGTGCGCGGGGTGCACGGGGGTCGGTGCCCTGCACGACCGCGGTGAGGGCGGCGAGGACGACGCCGACCAGGACGATGACGGTCCAGAACCCGACGCGGAACCGGCGTCCCTCGTGCACGCCGGGGGCCGGGGCAGCGACCGGACTGGTGGCGGTGTCGGTCGTCATGCCGGCACCACCTGGCCGTCGGGACGTGCGGGGCGCGCCTCCCGGACGGCGCGCTCGGTGTCGAGCACGCGGCGGGCAGCGGCCTCGTCGGCGTCGGCGCCGAGGTACCGGACCGCGTCGAAGGTCGTGGCCGCGTCGTGGAGGGCCTCGGCCGACGCCGGGAACGGCACGGCACCGCGCGCCGCGATCGTGCGGGCGGTGGCACCGGGCACGTCCGGCACCAGGTCGCGCTCGCCGAGCCCCCGGGCGACCGCGCGGAACCCGTCGAGCACCGCTGCCGTCCAGTCGGCGCGTCGGACGGCGGCCTGGGCCGCCTCGAGGAGCGCACGGGCGGAACGCAGGTCGTCGGCGTCGAAGACCCCGCCGGTGTCGCCGTCACCGGTCCGGGCGCGGCGACGGGGGAGTCCGCGCGCGACGACGACGAGCACGACGACCGCGACGAGCACGACGATCGCGATCACCAGGGCGGTGCGGGCGGCGGCGGGGGAGTCGAGGCCGTCGGCGCGGAGCGACCCGAGCCAGTCGAGGAACGAGCGGGAGGCGCGGTCCCACCACGTCGCCTGTGCGCCGTCGTAGGCGGACCGGTCGAGTTCGCGTTCGAGCAGGCGGCGCGCCTCGTCCGGGTCGACCGTCGTCACGCGGTGCCGTCCGGCGGCGTCTGCCCCGGACCCTGCTGCCAGGAAGGCTGCTGCGGCTGCGGCTGCGGCTGCTGTTGCTGCTGCTGCGTGGGCTGCCAGGGCTGCTGCTGGCCGGGCTGCTGCTGCCCCGGCCACTGCTGCTGACCGGGCCACTGCTGCTGCCCCGGCCACGGCTGCTGTGCCTGCCACTGCTGACCACCCCACTGCTGCTGCGGCGGCCACGGCCCACGGGCGACCGGCTCGGACGGGGCGAACGGGTCGGTCGGCTGCCCCGAGTCGAGGTGCGAAGCGATCCGCTGGTCGAGGGCCTCGGTCCGGATCCGCCGGTCGATGGCGAGGAACGTGGTGATCGACGCGCTCAGGACGTCGGTGATGCACTGCACCGCGATCGCGAGGAGGCTCCCGATCGCGATCGCGATGACCGCGCCGGCACCGGCGCCGGAGGGGGCGTCCGTCTGCCCGAGCGGGTCGAACGTGCCACCGATGAGCACGGCGCCGATGGTGAGCGGGATCGACGCGATGGACGCCGCGAACCCGAACATGAGCTGCACGAGCAGCAGGATCCCGAAGGTCCGCCAGAAGGCCCCGCGGGTCAGGCGCCACGACTGGGCTGCAGCGGCGAAGACCGACCGGCCCTCGAGCGCGATCGTCGGGACGGTGAGCACGAAGCGGGTCCCGAGCCACACGACGACCACGAGGAGTCCGAGCACGAACAGGACGAGCGCCAGCACGAACCACCCGGTGCCGGAGTCGGCGGCACCCATCGCCGCGAACACCCCGAAGAACACGAGCCCCGCGACGATCGCGATGACGACGCCGGCACCGACCTGCACGAGCATCCACGCGACGACGGACCACCGGCGACCGGCGAGCAGCGCCCACAACCCGCGGAACGTGGCGCGGCGTCCGAGCACCCGCTGCCCGGTGTCCGCGGCGACCGGGGCCACGAGGAACCCGCGACCGAGGTAGGCGAGGAACGGCAGCACGACCGAGATCAGCGCCGTGAGCGTCAGCGTGCCCGCGAGCACCGAGTCGGCACCGTTGCCGCCGTCGAGGGCCGAGAACATGCGCGACTGCAGTGCCTGCTGCCCCAGGGTGCTGGCGAGCGTCGAGAGCAGGCCGAGCACACCGCTCAGCAGCACGCTCCAGAGGAGGAGCACCCGTGCGTTCCGGCGGAAGACCGTGAACGCTCCGGCCAGGACGTCACCGAGGCCCAGCGGGCGCAGCGGGATCACCGGACGCGAGCCGCCGGACGGACTACCCGGTCGACCCGGACCGGGACCCGGCCCCGGGGCGGGCGGCGGCTGCACGGAGAAGCGGGGCGGGCCTCCAGGCTGGGGTCCCGCTCCCTGCGCCGGTCCGGACGCGGGCGGCGTCTGCCCACCCTGCTGTCCACCACCCGGTGTGTGCCAATCGGACATGACTCCAGCCCCCTCGTCGTGTCGGACCGCGCCAGCGGTGCGCGGTCCACCCCCATCCTGGCGGAAAACCCGGCGCGGCGGGGCCTCGGCTATCGTGTGGGGACACGTGCCGACCACGGCATCCACGCACGCCACCCGGAGTCCAGATCACATGACACCGCGCATCCTCGTCGTCGACGACGACCAGGCCCTCTCCGAGATGATCGGCATCGTGCTGCGCTCCGAGGGGTACGAACCGGAGTTCAGCGCCGACGGCAACGACGCCGTCGACGCGTTCCACGCCACGAAGCCGGACCTCGTCCTGCTCGACGTCATGCTGCCCGGCATCGACGGCATCGAGGTGTGCAAGCGCATCCGTGCCGAGAGCGGCACGCCCATCATCATGCTCACCGCGAAGAGCGACACCGCGGACGTGGTCCTCGGGCTCGAGAACGGCGCCGACGACTACGTCGTGAAGCCCTTCAACCCGAAGGAGCTCGTCGCGCGCATCCGCACCCGCCTGCGGCCGAGCGCGTCCGACGCGACCGTCCTGCACGTCGGCGACGTCACGGTCGACGTCGCCGGGCACGAGGTCCGCCGCGGCGACACCGTGATCGCGCTCACCCCGCTCGAGTTCGACCTGCTCCGGGCGCTCGCCGAGAAGCCGAACCAGGTGTTCACCCGCGAGATGCTGCTCGAACAGGTCTGGGGCTACCACTACAAGGCCGACACCCGTCTGGTGAACGTCCACGTGCAGCGTCTCCGCGCGAAGATCGAGCACGACCCGGACAACCCGAAGACCGTCACGACGGTCCGCGGCGTCGGGTACCGCGCCGGAGGAGCCTGAGCACCGTGCCGCCGCCCTCGACGCGTCCGTCGCGCCCGTCGCGCGGTGCGAGCGGCACCGGCAGCAGCGGAGCCGGCGGCGGTGCCACCGTCTCCATCGGCGTGGTCGGCCGCGGCCGTCGCCGGATGCGGCGCTGGCTCCGACGGGGTTGGCGTCCGATCGCGTTCCTGTGGCGGCGCTCGCTCATGTTCCGCTCGGTGGCCATCACCGTGATGACGACCGGGCTCGCGGTCGCCATCATCGGCACCGCCGTCATGGTGAGCATCTCGACCAACGTCTACTCGCAGCGGCGCGACCAGATCGAGTCGGAGTCGGCGCGGGCCACCATCGTCGCGCAGGGCATCTTCGACGCCGCGACCGCGGCCGAGGACAACAACCAGTCCGAGCTCGAGACCCTGCAGAACGAGGCACAGCAGGCGATCCTGTCGAACACGACGAGCCCCGGCGGCACGAGCATCGCGATCGAGCGGAGCCCGGACCAGTCCACCCCGCAGACGCTGCAGACCATCGCCAGCCAGGACTTCCCGGACGCGGTGATCACCGACGCCCTCCGGCGGGAGGTCGCGCAGAACACCGGCCGGCTCAGCCTGCAGCCCGTCGAGCTCGACGACGACGGCCGCCGCGTGCCCGGGCTCGCGGTCGGGTCGACCCTGCAGATCCCGAGCGCCGGCCAGTACGAGCTCTACCTGGTCTACGACCTCTCCGACGCGCAGCAGACCCTCGACTTCGTGTCCCAGACCCTGTCCATCGGCGGTGTGGCGCTCATGGTGCTCATCGCCCTGGTCACCTCGCTCGTCGTCCGGCTCGTGGTCGTGCCGATCCGCGGCGCCGCCGAGACGAGCCGGAAGATCGCCGCGGGGCGTCTCGACGAACGCATCCCGGTGCGCGGTCAGGACGACCTGGCCACCCTCGCGCGGAGCTTCAACGGGATGGCCGAGGCGGTCAGCCGTCAGATCACCCAGCTCGCCGAGCTCTCCCGCGTGCAGCAGCGGTTCGTCTCCGACGTGTCGCACGAGCTCCGCACCCCGCTCACCACCATCCGGCTCGCCGGTGACATGCTCTACGACTCCCGGCACGCGTTCGAACCGTCGGTCGGCCGGTCCGCCGAGCTCCTGCACACCCAGGTGGAGCGCTTCGAGCTGCTCCTCGCCGATCTGCTCGAGATCTCCCGGTACGACGCCCAGGCGGTCCAGCTCGACACCGAGCCCGTGGTGCCGGCGTCGCTCGCCGCGGACATCGTCGACGAGTTCCGGCCGCTCGCCGAACGCGCCGGCATCGAGCTACAGCTCGCGACGCCCGGCGGCCACACCACGATGCGCCTCGACGCCAAGCGCGTCCGTCGCATCCTCCGCAACCTCGTCGGCAACGCCATCGAGCACGGCGACGCGAAGCCCGTGCAGGTGGTGGTCGACAGCGACGCCCGCACCGTCGCCGTCGCCGTGCGCGACCAGGGCGTCGGGATGCCGCCGGAGGACGCCGCACGGGTGTTCGACCGCTTCTGGCGAGCCGACCCGAGCCGCAAGCGCACCATCGGCGGGACCGGGCTCGGGCTCGCGATCAGCCTCGGCGACGCAAAGCTGCACGGCGGTCGGATCGACGTCTGGTCCCGACCGGGCGAGGGGTCCACGTTCGTGCTCACCCTGCCCCGCAACGAGCAGGGCACCACCGCCACCTCGGCCATCCCGCTGCCCGAGCTCGACGAGTCGTACGACGGCCCCCGAGCCGTGCGAGAGGAGTCCTGATGCGCCACCGGATCCGCCACGTCCTCGCCGTCGCGCTCGCCGCGGTGAGCCTGCTCGCGGTCAGCGCCTGCGCCGCCATCCCGACCGACGGCGCCGTGCGCACCGGGCAGACGATCAAGGACGAGTCGCTCTCCGGCGTCGACTTCCGGCCGGACAAGCCGATCACCGGGTCCGACCAGACCGCGATCCTCCGCGGGTTCATCGCCGCCGCCACCGGTGCGCAGGACAACTACGCGATCGCCCGGCAGTTCCTGGCCGCCGACTTCGCGCAGCGGTGGAACCCGCGTCAGGGCGTCACGATCCGCGACGGCAGCGGCACCGTCGAGCGCGCCGACGACCGCGAACTCACGTACACGATGACGGCCAGTGCGACCGTCGACTCCGAGGGGGAGTACACCCAGGCCGTCCGGCCGACCTCGTCGACCCTGACGTTCCAGTTCGTCCGCGAGGACGGGGAGTGGCGCATCGCGTACGCCCCGGACGGCATCATCCTGTCGCCGGTCGGCTTCGAGTCGGTGTTCCAGCCGCACGCGCTCTACTTCTACGACCCGACGTACCGCTTCCTCGTGCCCGACCAGCGCTGGTTCCTCGCCCGGTCCTCCACGAGCACCCGCATCGCGAGTGCCCTGCTGGCCGGTCCGGCGGACTGGCTGAAGGGTGCCGTCGTCTCGTCGTTCCCGGAGGGCACCCAGCTGTCCCTCAACGCCGTGACCATCGACAGCGGGACCGCCCTCGTCGACCTGTCGAGCGACGCCCTCCGCGCGAGCACCGTCGACAAGGTCCGGATGCGCGAACAGCTCAGCAAGTCGCTCGCCTCGGTCGCCACCATCTCGTCCGTCTCGATGACCATCGAGGGCGCCACCCTGTCCGTCCCGGACTCCGGTGGCGCCGACGCGCAGCAGAACCCGGACGTCGACCCCCGGCCCCTGGTCGAGGAGGACGGCGTCGTCGGCTACGCGGCATCGGGCACCGGCAAGGTCGCCGAACTCGGCAGCGGCGTCGGTGCCGCGATCGCCCGCCTCGACCCGACCTCGATCGCGCTGTCGGCGTCCGGCACCACCGCCGCCGTCGGCAACCGCGACGGCGCCGTCGTCGTGCGCGGCAAGGACCGCCTGCGGGTCGACGCTCGCGAGGACCTCGTCGCCCCCGTCGTCGACGACCTCGGCTTCGTCTGGGTGGGACAGCAGTCCGACACCCGCCGCATCACCGCGTACGGCCTCGGAGGCGACCCCCACCAGGTCCGCACCACCCTGCCGCGCGGCGACCTCGTGTCGTTCCAGGTGTCCCGGGACTCCACCCGCGCACTCGCCCTCATCGAGACCTCCGACGGTCCGGGGCTGTACGTGATGGCGATCATCCGCGGCTCCGACCGGTCACCGAGCTCGTTCGGCGCCCCCGTCCGCGTCCAGGCGGCGAGCGGCACGGCCGTCGGCGCCGCGTGGGTGAACGACACCGACGTCGCCTCGGTCGGGCAGACCAGCACCGGGCCGAACATCGTGCGCACGACCATCGGCGGCAAGTCGAGCACCCTGCCGAAGCCCGACGGCCGCGCGACCGCCATCAGCGGCGGCAGTGGCGGCGCACTGCTCCTCCGGATGTCGAGCGGCGACGTCCTGCAGTCCACGGGGGGTGGCTGGGACACGACGGGCGTCAGCGCCGACGTGCTCGGCGTCCAGCGCTGACGGCACGGTCCTCAACAGCCCGCCCGGCCTGGAGGCCCGTCCACCGCCCGGCGGACCGGCCCACCGCCGTCGTCCGGTCGCCACCAGACTCGTGGCCGTGCCCCCTGACGACGCCCCGACCCCCTGGCGCGACGCCCTGCTCGCCGTGCTCGGCCTGTTCCTGCCGGTCGCGTGCCTGGGCTGCGGCCAGCCGGACCGCGCGCTCTGCCCGCCGTGTCGAGCCGCACTCGCCGCGCGGCCCCGACGGGTCCGACTCGTCGCCGGCGTCCGGCTCGACGCGGCCTTCGAGTACGAGGGGCTGGTCCGCACCCTGGTCCTCGAACTGAAGCTCCGGGGCCGCGTGGACGTCGCCCGTCCGCTCGGTGCCCGGTTCGGTGCCCTCGTCCGCAGCGCGCTCGCCGAGGCCCCGGACGGCGCCGTGGTGCTCCGGATCCCGCCGTCGCGGACGGGTGCCCACCGACGCGGCTTCGACCCGGTGGTGCTGCTGCTCGCCCGGGGCGGGGTCCGGAACACCCGCCGGCTCGTCCGCACCCCGGCCGGACGCCGGCGATCCGGACCGGGGCAGAAGGAGCGGTCAGCGGTGGAACGCGTCGCCGCGACCGTCGGGACCCTGCGTGCGACCGGCGTCGACGGCCGCGTCGTCGTGCTCGTCGACGACGTCGTCACCACGGGCGTCACGATGGCCGAGGGCGTCCGTGCGGTGCGGGCCGCCGGCGGCCGGGTCGTGCGCTGTGTCGCCGTCGCGAGCGTCGACGACTGAACGTCTCCGTGAACACCCGGTGTCCTCTGTGCGTCCGGTGAGTGTCCGGCGGACTCGCCGCCCGCCCGTGACGCCGACAGGGTGCCGGGTCTAGCCTCACGACAAGGCGTTCGGGTCGCCGGACGGAGGCGACGCGCCGACACTGGATGGGAGCCGCCACATGGACGTGACGATCACGGGCCGGAACGTCGGGGTCACCGACCGATTCCGCACCTACGTCGAACAGAAGTCCGAGAAGATCGACGTGCTCGCCGACCGCGCCCTCGCGTTCGAGGTGCGCATCAGCCGCCACCACGAGAAGTCGAGCGGCAGCCAGGGCGAGGACCGCGTGGAGCTCACACTGATCGGGCCGGGGCCGCTCGTGCGGGCCGAGTCTGCGGCGTCCGACAAGTACGCCGCCTTCGACCTCGCCTTCGCGCGGATCATGGAGCGCCTCCGTCGGGCGCGTGACCGCCGCAAGGTGCACCACGGCCGGCACCGCCCCACCTCCGTCGCCGAGGCCGCAGGCAGCGCCTTCGACGGCATGGGAGTCGTCCCCGCCGACGGCAAGCTCATCGAGGACGTCGCGACCGGGGCCGTCCCGGTCGTCGACGAGCAGGGCACCGAGGAAGAGGACGAGGTCTACAGCCCCGTCGTCATCCGGCACAAGGTCTTCGAGGCCGCACCGATGACGGTGGACGACGCCCTGTACTACATGGAGCTCGTCGGGCACGACTTCTACCTGTTCGTCGACGCCGAGACCCGTCGTCCGAGCGTCGTGTACCGGCGCAAGGGCTGGGACTACGGCGTGATCGGCATCGACGAGGTGTCCGGCGCCCAGGCGCAGGCCTCCGCGCAGGCAGACGCCGACGCCGAGGCCGAGCGGGCCGCTGCCATCGCCTGATCCCCTCCACGCGGAACGCAGGTTCCGCACCGTGTGCGCGGTCCGTTCGCGGGCCGCGCACACCCGTGTCCGCCACGGCTGCGCCGCTCACAGCGCCGTGCGTTCGCGGGTTGCTAGCATGACTGGTCGATCGGGCGCGCAGGTCGCGCGCGACGACCTCGTAAGGAGTTCACGTGGCAAACGTGCTGGAGAAGGTCCTCCGCATCGGCGAAGGACGAACCCTCCGTCGGCTGAAGGCGTACGCCTCGGCGATCAACGACCTCGAGGACGACTTCTCGAGCCTCACCGACGAGGAACTCCACGACGAGACGAAGGAGCTGCGCGAGCGGTACGCCAACGGCGAGACCCTCGACGACCTCCTGCCCGAGGCGTTCGCCGCCGTGCGGGAAGCCGCGAAGCGCACCCTCGGCATGCGGCACTTCGACGTGCAGCTCATGGGCGGCGCGGCCCTGCACCTCGGCAACATCGCCGAGATGAAGACCGGTGAGGGCAAGACCCTCGTCGCGACGACCGCCGCCTACCTCAACGCGATCCCGTCGCGCGGTGTGCACGTGATCACGGTCAACGACTACCTGGCCTCGTACCAGTCGGAGATCATGGGCCGCGTCTTCCGCGCGCTCGGCATGACCACCGGCTGCATCATCGCGAACCAGACCCCGGCCGAGCGCCGCGAGCAGTACGCCGCGGACATCACGTACGGCACGAACAACGAGTTCGGCTTCGACTACCTGCGCGACAACATGGCGTGGCAGGCGTCCGACATGGTCCAGCGCGGCCACTTCTTCGCCGTCGTGGACGAGGTCGACTCGATCCTCATCGACGAGGCACGGACGCCGCTCATCATCTCCGGGCCGTCCTCCGGCGAGGCGAACCGCTGGTTCACCGAGTTCGCCTCGATAGCCAAGCGCCTCACCCCGGGTGAGGACTACGAGGTCGACGAGAAGAAGCGCACCGTCGGCGTCCTCGAGCCCGGCATCGAGAAGGTCGAGGACTACCTCGGCATCGACAACCTGTACGAGTCGGCGAACACCCCGCTCATCTCGTTCCTGAACAACTCGATCAAGGCCGTCGCCCTGTTCAAGAAGGACAAGGACTACGTCGTGATGAACGGCGAGGTGCTCATCGTCGACGAGCACACCGGCCGCATCCTGATGGGCCGCCGCTACAACGAGGGCATCCACCAGGCGATCGAGGCGAAGGAAGGCGTCGAGGTCAAGGCCGAGAACCAGACCCTCGCCACGGTCACGCTGCAGAACTACTTCCGCCTGTACCAGAAGCTCTCCGGCATGACCGGTACCGCCGAGACCGAGGCGGCCGAGTTCATGTCGACCTACAAGCTCGGCGTCGTCCCGATCCCGACGAACAAGCCGATGCAGCGCATCGACCAGACCGACCTCGTCTACAAGAACGAGAAGGCGAAGTTCGAGCAGGTGGCCGAGGACATCGCGGAGCGCCACGAGAAGGGCCAGCCCGTCCTCGTCGGCACCACGAGCGTCGAGAAGTCCGAGTACCTGTCGAAGCTCCTCGCGAAGCAGGGCGTCAAGCACGAGGTCCTCAACGCGAAGAACCACGCGCGTGAAGCCGCGATCGTCGCCCAGGCCGGTCGCTTCGGCGCGGTGACCGTCGCGACGAACATGGCCGGTCGTGGTACCGACATCATGCTCGGTGGCAACGCGGAGTTCCTCGCCGTGCAGGAGATGCATGCGAAGGGCCTCTCGCCGACCGAGACCCCCGACGAGTACGAGGCGGCGTGGGACGACGTGTTCGCCCGCGTCAAGGCCGAGGTCGAGGAAGAGGGCGACAAGGTCCGTGCCGTCGGCGGCCTGTACGTGCTCGGCACCGAGCGCCACGAGTCGCGCCGCATCGACAACCAGCTGCGTGGTCGTTCCGGCCGCCAGGGTGACCCGGGCGAGAGCCGCTTCTACCTGTCGCTGACCGACGACCTCATGCGCCTGTTCAACTCCGGTGCCGCCGAGAGCCTGATGGGCCGCTCGAACGTGCCGGACGACCTGGCGATCGAGAACAAGCTCGTCGGCCGTGCGATCCGTTCCGCCCAGGCGCAGGTCGAGGGCCGCAACGCGGAGATCCGCAAGAACGTCCTGAAGTACGACGACGTCCTGAACCGCCAGCGCGAGGCGATCTACAGCGACCGCCGCCACATCCTCGAGGGCGACGACCTGCACGACCGCGCGCAGTCGTTCCTGAAGGCAGTGATCGACGACGTCATCGACACCCACACCGGCGAAGGTTCCCCGGACGACTGGGACCTCGACGCCATGTGGACCGAGCTCGGCACGCTCTACCCGATCTCGATCTCCATCGACGAGGTCATCACCGAGGCCGGCTCGAAGGGCAAGGCGTCGCGTGACTTCCTGGCCCGCGAGATCCTCTCGGACGCCAAGCTGGCGTACCAGCAGCGCGAGGAGCTCCTCGGCGACGAGGCGATGCGTGAGCTCGAGCGTCGTGTGGTGCTCTCGGTGATCGACCGCCGCTGGCGCGACCACCTGTACGAGATGGACTACCTGAAGGACGGCATCGGCCTCCGCGCGATGGCGCAGCGTGACCCGCTGGTCGAGTACCAGCGCGAGGGCTACGCCCTGTTCCAGACGATGATGGGGCAGATCCGCGAAGAGTCCGTGGGCTACCTGTTCAACCTCGAGGTGCAGGTGCAGTCGGACGGCGAGAACGCGGTCATCGAGGCCAAGGGCCTCGGCGAGGACGAGGTCTCCGGCCTCGAGTACTCGGCGCCGTCGATCGACGGCGAGGTCGAGGTCCGCGACGAGAAGGGTCGTCTCGAGCAGGCGGCGACCGCCCGTGCGCAGCGCGCCCAGGCCGAGGCCGAAGCCGCCGCCGAGCCCGAGCAGGGTTCCGCCTTCGGCAACGCGGCCACCGCATCCGGCCAGGCCGCGGCGAGCAACCGGGCCGAGCGTCGACAGGCCGCCAAGAAGAACTAGCGTCCGCGCGCGAGCGCACCGTGAGCAGGAATGGTCGGGTCCCACGTCGGGACCCGACCGTTCCTGCTCACCAAGCGTGACCGCCGACGGACGGGAGGCCCGTGGCGGCGCCGCCACGGGCCTCCTGTCCGTCCGCCACCCGCCTTACAGGACTCCGATCGCGGTCGCCTGCCAGCGTCCGTGCCGCTCTTCGAGCCGCATCGCGACCGCCCGCGCGTGGCTGCGCGTGTGCACGACCACCGTCGCCTCGGCGACGCCGGCTGCCGGTCGGCAGACGAGGACGCTGCCGACCCGCAGCACCGGACGCCCGCGGGCCCGCCGACTGGAGCCCCGGGCCTGCGCGGCCACCGCGGCCCGCTGCTGCAGGTGCCGCTGCACGTCGTCGCTGATCCACCGGGCGATGCTGTCGACCTCCCGCGCGCCGGTCAGCACCTCGGCGACGCAGAGTCCGAGCGCTCGTGCCGTCGTCGCCGGATCCGGAGGGCCGGTCTCCACGACGGGGTCCGGGTCCGGTTCGACGATCCGGAGCGGCGGTGGGTGCACCGTCGTCGTCGCGTCCTCGATCCGGCGTGCCTGCTCTGCCACACCTGCCCCTTCCGTCGTGGAGCGAGCGTATGGGGCGTGCAACATGCGAAATACACACGGCCTTGGCCTGTGGACAGCACGATGTTCTCCACAATGCGGCGCACCTAGACTGATCGGGTGTCGACCCTCAGTGACCTCGTCCTCGCGCAAGGCCGTTCCTCGGAAGCAGACGTGGAGTGGCTCCACCTGCTCGTGGGGGACTGGCAGCTCCTCGCCGACCTGTCCTTCGCCGACATGGTGCTCTGGGTCCCGACCGCCGAGGACGGCTCCTTCGTGGCCGTCGCGCACGCCCGGCCGAGCTCGGCGGCGACGCTGTTCTACCGGGACATCGTCGGGCAGGAGATCCGCGAGGAGTGGCGTGGCCAGGTGACCGAGAGCTTCGCCGGGTCACGGGTCGTCGACTCCGCCGAGCCGGACTGGTACGAGGACACCCCCACCCGCGTCCGGGCCATCCCGGTGCTCCGTCGTCTGAGCGCGAAGAGCGCCGAGACCACCGAGCGCCCGATCGCCGTCGTCACCCGGCACTCCAACCAGGACGAGATGCGGACGCCGAGCCGCCAGGAGCTCAACTTCACCGCGAGCGCGAACGACCTGTTCGGCATGATCGCGACGGGCGACTTCCCCGACCTCGGTGCGCCGGCCGGCCCGCGTCGTGGTGCGCCGCGTGCCAGTGACGGCCTGTTGCGCCTCGACACCGCCGGCATCGTCACGTTCGCGAGCCCGAACGGCCTGAGCGCGTTCAACCGGATGGGCTTCGAGGGGGAACTCGAGCGGAAGTCCCTCGCCGAGGTCACCACCGAGCTCATCGGCGCCCAGCTCGACGTCGACGAGTCCCTGCCGCTCGTCGTCACGGGTCGCGCACCGTGGCGCGCGGACATCGAGTCGAAGGGCGTGACGGTGTCGCTCCGCTCGATCCCGCTCCGCGACCACGGTGAGCGCATCGGCGCGATCGTGCTCTGCCGCGACGTGTCCGAGCTGCGGCACCAGGAGCGCGAGCTCATCACCAAGGACGCCACGATCCGCGAGATCCACCACCGCGTGAAGAACAACCTGCAGACGGTGGCGTCCCTGCTCCGCATCCAGGCGCGTCGCACACACTCGGACGAGGCGCGGACCTCGCTGCAGAACGCCATGCGCCGCGTCGCCGCCATCGCCGTCGTGCACGACACCCTGTCGAGTGGCCTGAGCCAGACCGTCGACTTCGACGAGGTGTTCGACTCGGTGCTGAAGCTCGTGACCGAGGTCGCCGCGTCGCACAACACCACCGTGCACCCGAAGAAGACCGGCGAGTTCGGCGTGCTGCCCTCCGAGGCCGCGACGCCCCTCGCCCTCGGACTCACCGAACTCGTCACGAACGCCGTCGAGCACGGGTTGGACGGCCGCGACGGCGAGGTCGAGATCGTCGCCCGCCGCTTCGACGACCACCTGGAGATCGAGGTCCGCGACAACGGCGTCGGGCTCCCGGAGGGCAAGGTCGGATCGGGTCTCGGCACGCAGATCGTCCGCACGCTCATCCAGGGCGAGCTCGGCGGCACCATCGACTGGCACACCCTGACGGGCAGCGGCACCGAGGTGACGATCACCATCCCGTTCCGCTGGCTCACCGCCCCCGCCTGACGCCCGATCCGAGCTCGCAAGACACCGGTGTTCGCCGGTCGAACACCCGCGTTCCGGTGTTCGACGCGTGAACACCGGTGCTTTGCGCACCCCACCCGCCGCGCGCACGACGACGCCCGCCATCCCCGAGGGGACGGCGGGCGTCGTGGTGTCAGACGACCGGGGTCAGGACGCGCGGCGAGCCCGGGCGGCGCGACGCTTCAGCGCACGACGCTCGTCCTCGCTGAGACCACCCCAGACACCGGAGTCCTGGTTGTTCTCGAGGGCGTACTGCAGGCACATCTCGGTGACCGTGCAACGCGCACAGACCGACTTGGCCTTCTCGATCTGGTCGACGGCGGGCCCGGTGTTCCCGACGGGGAAGAAGAGCTCGGGGTCTGCGGTGAGGCAGGCAGCCTTGTCACGCCAGTCCATGTGTGGTGCTCCTTGATGTCGATGCTCGAACGGCAGGCCGGGGCCGTGGTTCGGGGGATCGGAACGCTGTACATGCATGCGGCATGAAAGGGGACAACTGTGGGGAGGAGTCCGCTGGAAGCGAGTCTGACGCCCGCGCGACGCTCGGGGGAGGAGCGATGAACCACGGGAGACGCACACCACATCGTGCCGTCCAAACGACCTCCAATATCGTTCCATACTGGTAGGGCCAAATCAAGGGTTCCGATGCTGGAGGATCACTGTGCACGACGACACCCCGAACGACATCGATCCCTCCGCTCCCGCCGTGCGCCGGTCGCCGGCGATGCTGGGGCTGCTCGCAGTGGTCGGCCTCGAGTTCCTCGCACTGGTGGTCGTGACCGTCGTGCTGGTCGTCGAACTGCTCGTCGCGCCGGCCGCGAGCATCGCCTCCGGCATCGCGCTCACCGTGCTCGTCGCCATCGCCGCGCTCTGGCTCGGCGCCCTGGTGAACGGGCTGTGGCAGGGACGCTCCTGGGTGCGCTCCGGCATCATCGTCTGGCAGGTCCTGCAGGGTGCGATCGCGATCGGGGCGTTCCAGGGTGTGTTCCGGGTCGCCGCCGTCGGCTGGCTCCTGCTCATCCCGGCGCTGCTCGGCATCACGCTGGTGCTGTCGCGGTCGGTGACGGCCGCGCTCGCGCGCCCGGTCGAGTAGACGGTCTGGTCCGCTACGCACTGGAGGCCCGGTGCCGGTTCTCGGAACCGGCACCGGGCCTCCAGTGCGTGGCCGGCCGTCAGACCAGGCCGAGCTTCTTCCGCAGGCTGGCCACGTGCCCGGTGGCCTTGACGTTGTAGAGCGGCAGCTGCACGCTGCCGTCCTCGTCGACCACGATCGTGGACCGGATCGTGCCGGTGACGATCTTGCCGTAGTTGTTCTTCTCGCCCCAGGCCGCGTACGCCTCGTGCACGGCGAGGTCGGGGTCGCTCAGCAGCGGGAACGTCAGCGCCTGCTCGTGCTGGAACGTCTTGAGCTTCGCCTGCTCGTCCTTCGAGACGCCGAGGACCTCGTAGCCGGCGGCCTGCAGCGAAGACATGTTGTCGCGGAAGTCGCAGGCCTCGGTGGTGCAGCCCGGGGTGGACGCCGCCGGGTAGAAGTACACGATGACCTTCTTGCCGCGCAGGGCAGCCAGGGAGTGTTCGACGCCGTCCTGGTCGGGCAGCGTGAAGTCGGGGGCGGTGTCGCCGGGGACGAGACGGTCGGTCATGGTGCTCCTGTTCGCGTCGTGCGCTCACGAGTGGTCGTGGGCGCGCGAAACCCATGCTATTGTTGATTCCCGTTGCGGCACGGAAGCCGGAACATGCACCTCTAGCTCAATTGGCAGAGCAACTGACTCTTAATCAGTGGGTTCTCGGTTCAAGTCCGAGGGGGTGCACCGCAGGACGAACGCCCCGGCTCATCGAGTCGGGGCGTTCGTGCGTTCCGGGGGTCTTCGATCGTCGACGCGGGGACACGCCCGAGGTGCGTCGAACCGCGGAATTCAGTCCGCGGGGACGTCGACGATCCGTTCCTCGCCGACGACCGGTTCGAGCGCTCCCGCCGATGCCGCTGCGAGGTCGGCGGTGAGGACACCGAGTGCGTCCCGGGGGACCCACACCTCGAAGGTCGCCGCCCGCCCGTACTCGGTCGGCCCGAGCGTCGCGTGGTGGTGCCGTACCCAGTCGCGCAGCACGTTGTCGAGCCGACCGGCCTCGGCGTGCTCGACGTCGAAGCGCACCTGCGTGAGCGCCTCGCGACGGACCAGGACCGCGGTGTCGAGCGCCTCGGACACCGAGGTCGAGTAGGCGCGGACCAGGCCGCCGGCACCGAGCTTGACCCCGCCGAAGTACCGCGTGACGACCGCGACGACGTCGGTCAGCTCGCGGCGTCGCAGGACCTCGAGCATCGGGACGCCAGCCGTGCCCGAGGGCTCCCCGTCGTCCGAGGAACGGGCCTGGTCGCCGAGCACGCCCGTGACCATCGCCGTGCAGTTGTGCCGGGCGTCCCAGTACCGCCGGCGGACCTCGGCGATCACCCGGTCGGCGTCCTCGACCCCGGAGACCGGTGCCACGGTGGTGATGAAGCGGGACTTCGTGATCACGATCTCGTGCTCGATGCGCGCCGCGACGGTGGCGGGGAAGCGGCGGGGCATGCCCACGAGGGTAGCGGCGCGGTGTCGGGCGCCCGCGCTAGCATGGCGTCCACGCGCCGGACCCACAGGTCGCGCGGACACGGCTGGGGAGGAGTCCGAGATGGACACGGGTGATCTGAAGGGCGGGGCGCTCGACGCCGCCGAGCTCGCGCGCCGCCTCAACCTGCTCCTCGACTTCGAGGAGTCCCAGCGCGGCGCCCCGGTGCCGTTCGCCTCGATCGAGGAGTACGTCGCGGCGCACGGTGGCTCCCTGTCACGGGCGAAGTGGACGTACATGCTGTCCGGCGACGGGCGGCGCAACCGCGACACCGAGCTCCTGCGTCTGCTGGCCGGGTTCTTCGAGGTCGACGAACGCTTCCTGCTCGAGGACAGCGAGGTGCCTGAGCGGATCGGAGCCCAGCTCGCCCTCGTCCGGTCCCTGCGTTCCGCCCGCGTGAGCGGCTTCGCGGCTCGGACCTTCCCCGGTGAGCTCTCACCCGACGCGTTGCGGCGCATCGCCGAGGTGCTCGAGGAGGAATCGCAGCGGGGGAGCGTCCTGTGACCGAGTCGTTCGTCGAGGCGTTCTGGGCCCGTGGCGCCGCCGAGGGGTGGTCCGACGTCGACCAGGCCGTCGCCGCCGCGGCAGCGGTCGTCGACAAGCCGATCGTGGTGCGCGAAGAGGCGTTCCTCGCCGCCGAGCCGGTCTGTGGCTTCGTGGCGACGCTCGCGCACGCGCACCTCGTGATGATCTCGCCCACGGCGTCGCCGACCTTCCGCTCGTTCGTCATCGGGCACGAGCTCGGGCACGTGCTGCACCGCCACCAGGAGCACGCCCCGCAGAGTGCGTACATCCGCGACGTCATCCCCGACCTGCCGGAGTACAAGGTCGAACGGGCGCTGGCTCGCGGGATGTTCTCCAACACGTACGAGCACGAGGCCGAGGTCTTCGCCGACCGGCTCGCCACCCTGATCCGTCAGCACCGCGGCCGCCCGAGCGCCTTCCGCGGGGTCTTCGGGTGATCATCGCCGTCGTCCAGGCGGTGCTGCTCATCGTCGGGACGATCGTGCTGTTGGTCATGCAGCGCGGGCAGGACCGAACGCTCGCGTTCACGTTCCTGCTCTTCGCGGCGACGATCGTCACGAACGTCGACCCCCTGTACCGGTGGCTCGACCCTCGGCTCGGCGGGTTCAACGTCGTGACCCTCATCAGCGACTGCCTCATGGTGGCCGGCACGAGCACGCTGCTGTGGGGTGTCGCGAAGGCGGTCGGCGCCGCACGGCCGTGGCTCCGGAACGCCGTCCTGGTGTCGTTCGCGGTGGTCGTCGTCGTGGTCGTCGTCGCGTTCACGGTGCTCGACAAGCCCGCCTCCACGACGACGTTCATGCTGGACGCGGGCTCGCACCCGGCGGCCACCGTCTACTCGATCGCGCAGACCGTCTACCTCGGGGTGGCCCTCGGCGCGATGGGGTTCATCTGCGTGCTCCGACTCCGCGAGGCCCGGACGACGACCGACCTGGTGGGGCTGTGGGTCCTCGTCCTCGGCGGCGTGCTCGGGGTCGTCCGGATGGTCGTGGTCGTCGTGATGGACGTCGCACACGTCACGGGCGACCTCGACCGCACGCACGCGCTCTCGCTGCCGTACGACGTCACCACGCCCGGCGCGGTGCTCTGTGTCGCGTCCGGCATGCTCCTGCTCGTCTTCGGACACCGGATCTCCCGTCGACGCCGGACCCGACGGGTGGAGGACGCGTTGGCCCGGCTGGCACCGCTGCACGACCGGGTCGGGGTGGACAACGCCTACCCGCCGACCGACGACCCCGCCACCCGGCTCAGCCGCCGCATCGTCGAGATCAACGACGGGGTCCGGACCGCACGCGCGTCGCTGACGGACACCGAGCGTGCCGTGCTCGCCGACGCCGAGGCCGCACTCGAGACCGTGTAGACGCTCGACGCTTCGGAGCGGGCCGTGTACAGTCTGTAGCAAGTGCTACAGATCCTGTGGCCTGCCGGGGTCGGGACTCGGCCGCGTTGGGGGCGGCCGAGCACCACCCGCCCGGGCGCCGCGCGGGAGAACCGTTGTCTAGGATCGGACCGTGCTCGTCTTCGCCGCAGTCGTCCTGTTCCTCGGTGCCGTCTTCAACGTCATCACCTGGCCGCGCTTCTTCCAGCGCGTCGCGAAGGACTCCCGTGCCCGTGACGCCGCCGGCAAGCCGACGACGTTCTACACGGTGCACCTCGTGCTCCTGCTCATCGCGCTCGCCATCGCCGTCGCCTCGGTCGTCGCGGGCATCCTGCTGCTGGCCTGAGTCGGTCCGAGCAGCCGCTGGGCGGCCCTGGTCCGCACCACCCGCCGGCCTGGAGGCCCGTGGCGGCGCCGCCACGGGCCTCCAGGCCGCCCTCGGTCACCATCGCGAGCCGCGCGCACGGGCCGCTTCAGCCCCGCTTCAGCGGACCACGGCAGGATCGACCGCATGCGTGTGCTGGTGGTCGACGACGAGGTCCGGCTCGCCGACGGGGTGCGCCGCGGCCTCGAGGCCGAGGGATGGGCGGTCGACGTCGCGAACGACGGCGTGGACGGCCTGTGGCACGCACGCGAGTTCCGGTACGACGCGATCGTGCTCGACCTCATGATGCCGGGCCTGAGCGGCTGGGCCGTGTGCGCGCAGCTCCGGGCGGACGGCGACTGGACCCCCGTCCTGATGCTGACCGCGAAGGACGGCGAGTGGGACCAGGTCGAGGCGCTCGACGCCGGTGCCGACGACTACGTCACGAAGCCGTTCTCGCACCCGGTGCTCGTCGCGCGGCTCCGGGCCCTCGTCCGCCGGGGGGCGCGCGAACGCCCCACCGTGCTGACGCTCGGTGACCTGGTGGTCGACCCCGCTGCCCGGACCGTCGCCCGCGGTGCCACACCCGTGGAGCTGACCAGCCGCGAGTTCGCCGTGCTCGAGTACCTCGCGCGGCACCCGGGACAGGTCCGGTCCAAGCGCGACGTGATCGAGAACGTCTGGGACGTCGACTTCGAGGGGGACCCGAACATCGTCGAGGTCTACGTCGGACACCTCCGCCGGAAGCTCGACCGTCCCTTCGGTCGTGCCGCGATCGAGACCGTCCGCGGGGCCGGCTACCGGCTGGCGGCCGACGGTGGCTGACGGCGCCGGGGCGACGACCCGGCGGCGACGGTTCCGGTCGGTCCGGGCCCGCACCACCCTCGGCGCGGGGGTCGTCGTGCTCGCCGCCCTGGTCGTCGGTGCCGTCGCGTTCGTCGTCGTGCTCCGGCTCGTCTTGCTCGACGGCGTGCGCACCTCGGCCGAGGCGGGGCTCGAGCAGGTGTCCTCCCGGGTCGAGGCGGACGGCGCGGCAGCCGTGGCGGACTACGAGGACGTCCTGGTGCAGGTCGTCGGCGACGGCGGGACGGTCCTGGCGCACGGCGAGGACGCCGACGGGGCCGCGCTGCCCACCAGCGACGAGTCCCGGTGGACGCACGACGGGGAACACTGGCTGCTCGTGGCGGACGACGTGGACCTGCCGGGCGGTGGCGAGGCCACGCTCGTCTACGGCGCCACGCTCGACCAGGCCGACACCGCCGTCCGCACCGCCGTCGTCCTCCTCGCCGTCGGCGTCCCCGTGCTCGTGCTCCTGCTGGTGGCCGTCACGTGGACCGTCACCGGGCGGTCGCTGCGGCCGGTGGAGCGCATGCGCGCCGAGGTCGAGACGATCCGCGCCGCCCGTCCGGACGCGCGGGTGGAGGTGCCGGACACCGGCGACGAGGTCGCTCGGCTCGCGACCACCATGAACACCATGCTCGACCGACTCGAGCGGTCGGCCGAGAGCCAACGGCGTTTCGTGTCCGACGCCTCCCACGAACTCCGGTCACCGATCGCCTCGATCCGGCAGCACGCCGAGGTCGCCGTCGCGCACCCGGAGCGGACCGAGGTGGCCGACCTCGCCGACGTCGTCCGGTCCGAGGCGGTGCGCCTGCAGGACCTCGTCACCGGGCTGCTCGAGCTCTCCCGCCTCGACGAGGGCGGGATCCGGACGCGGCGCCCCGTCGACCTCGACGACCTGGCACTCGACGCCGTGGCGCGGGCGAGGGCACGCTCCACGGCCGGTGCCGCGCCCGCGCACAGCCGCGTCGCCGCGGCGGTCCGGGTGGACGGCTCGGCGATCTCGGC
Source organism: Curtobacterium aurantiacum (assembly GCF_018598555.1). Classification (GTDB taxonomy): domain Bacteria; phylum Actinomycetota; class Actinomycetes; order Actinomycetales; family Microbacteriaceae; genus Curtobacterium; species Curtobacterium aurantiacum. The sequence continues at coordinate 41,579 of NZ_JAHEWN010000006.1, read as the reverse complement.
GGCACGGGTCCTCGGCGACGAGCGCGTGCTGGCGGGGGTGGTCCGGAACCTCGTCGACAACGCCGTCCGGCACGCGAGCACACGCGTCGCGGTCTCGCTCGCCGAGCACGACGGGTCTGCGGTGCTCACGGTCGACGACGACGGTTCCGGGGTGCCCGAGGACGAGCGGGAGCGGGTCTTCGAGCGGTTCGTGCGACTCGACGAGGCGCGCAGCCGGGACGCCGGTGGCGCGGGACTCGGACTCGCCATCGTGCGCGACGCCGTCCGTGCCCACGGCGGTGACGCGACCGTCGTTGCGTCCCCGCTCGGTGGCGCACGCTTCGTCGTCCGCATCGCACTCGGCGGCTGAACAGGCGGCTTCAGGGCTGCTTCAGCACCCCGCCGACATGCTCGTCCACATGAACCTCCGCACCCAGCACCAGAAGCCCTCCGCCCGCCGCATCGCCGCGTTCGCCGCCCTGCCGATCGCCGCGGCGCTCGCGCTCACCGGCTGCGCCAGCGACGACTCCGACGACGACACGGGCTCGGCCGGCTCCGGCTCGGTTGGCTCGTCCGCCACCGGCTCGTCGTCCTCCGGCTCGACGACCTCCGGGTCGTCCTCCGCGGCCTCCGCGGGCTCGAACAAGGCGCTGCTCGCCGCCGTCGCCACCGCCCGTGGCGAGGTCGGCTCCGGCACCGTCATCTCGGTCGAGCAGGAGCAGGGCGCCTCCACCTACGAGGTCCTCGTCGTGACGAAGGACGGCACCGAGCACGAGGTGCACACCGACGCCGACGGCACCGCGGTCGCCGGCACGCCGCAGACCGAGGCCGCCGACGCGGACGACCAGGCCGAGCACGAGCGCTTCGCCGCCGCCGCGGACCTCAGCGTCAAGCAGGCCGTCGACGCCTTCCAGGACCTGCACGCCGGCACCGTCACCGAGCTCGGTCTCGACGACCACGTCGGCACGGTCGTCTGGGAGGGCGACGTGGTCGACTCCTCGGGCACGAAGCACAGCGTGCGCATCGACGCCGGCTCCGGTGACGTCGTCACCGACCGCGTCGACACCGACGACTGACCGGCACGCGTCGGCCGCTGTCGCTCACGACTCGAGCGGCGGCCCGAGCACCTTCCGGATCGCCAACGAGGCGAGTTGCTCGTCCGGGGTGTCGAGCAGCACCCGGTACGTCTCCTGCTCCGCGACGAACTCGACGCAGACGGCGTCCTCGTCACACGGGCCGAGCCGCCACCCCTGCACGTGCTCCATCGGCACCACGGTCCGGGCCTCGCGCTGGTAGTCGGTCTCGGCTTCGAGCCGGTCCGCGAACACGCGGAGACGCCCGAATGCACCCCGCCAGCTGAGCTGCAGGTCGAGGGTGGGAGAAGCAGAACGGTCCGGCACCCGCCGATAGTAGCGACGGGTGCCGGACCGTTCGTGTTCGCCCTGCGGGCCTTGCGCTCCGGGGACAAGCGGAGCGGCTACGCCCCGTCGTCGTCCCGGTCGCCGTCGCGGCGGACCTGGGCTGCGGGGTTGCGGACACCGATCGGGTACGGACCCGTGACGCCTTCGCGCAGGGCGGCGATGCGCAGGATGCGGTCGCGCTGCAGGAACCAGCCAACGATGAGCAGCGGGATGACGATGACCAGCGAGGCGATCGTGTACGTGCCCACGGGGTAGTCGATCGCCATCAGGACGATGACCGACGCCAGGAACGCCAGGGTCAGCCACGCCGTGACCGGTGCACCCGGCAGCCGGAAGGTGGGTTCCTTCGCGAGCCCCTGCTTGGCCCACTGGCGGAGCCGCATCTGGCACAGGATGATCGTGCCCCAGGCCGTGATGATGCCGAGGCTGGCGATGTTCAGCGCGATCTCGAACGCCTGACTCGGCACGAAGTAGTTCAGCACCACACCCGCGACGGTGAACGCCGCGGTGAGCAGGATGCCGGCGTACGGCACGCCGCCCTTCGACATCTTCGTGGTCCACTTCGGCGCCGAGCCGTTCATGCCCATCGAGTGGAGCGCGCGACCGGTCGAGTAGAGGCCGGCGTTCAGCGACGACAGCGCGGCGGTGAGCACGACGAAGTTCATGATCCCGCCGACGATCGAACCGACCTGCGGGTTGCCGAGCGACGAGAAGAACGTCACGAACGGGCTCTCGCCCTCCTTGTACGCCGTGTACGGCAGCAGCAGGGAGAGCAGGATGATCGAGCCGACGTAGAAGACCGCGATGCGGAAGACGACGGAGTTGATCGCGCGAGGGATGACCTTCTCGGTGTTCTGCGTCTCACCCGAGGCCGTGCCGACGAGCTCGATCGCCGCGTACGCGAACACGACGCCCTGGATCACGATGACCGCGGGGAGCAGCCCGTTCGGGAACAGCCCGCCGTTGTCGCCCCAGATCGTGAACCCGGTGCGCACGGCCTCGCCGCCGGCCTCGACCGGGAACGCGAAGACGAGCCACACGATGGCGACCACCAGGAACGCCACGAGCGCGGCGACCTTGATCAGGGCGAACCAGAACTCGAGCTCGCCGAAGACCTTCACCGCGACCATGTTCGCGGCGAGGACGACGACCAGGGCGATCAGCGCCAGCAGCCACTGCGGCGCCGCGGTGAAGGCGGACCAGTACTGCAGGTAGATCGCGACGGCGGTCGTGTCGACGATCGAGGTCATCGCCCAGTTCAGGAAGTACATCCAGCCGGCGGCGTACGCGAACTTCTCACCGTAGAACTCGCGTGCGTACGAGATGAACGACCCCGAGGACGGACGGTGGAGCACCAGCTCGCCCAGTGCCCGCAGGATGAAGAAGGCGAAGATCCCGGCGACCAGGTAGGTCAGCGCGAGTGCGGGCCCAGCGGTGTGGAGTCGTCCGCCGGCTCCGAGGAAGAGGCCGGTCCCGATCGCGCCGCCGATGGCGATCATCTGCAGTTGCCGGGGCTTCAGACCGTGCTGGTAGCCCTCCTGCTCGTGCGAGAAGTCGTTCGCCGGCGCTCGGTTCACACCCGTGTCGTTCTGCGCTGTCATGCGCGACAACCTACATGCGCACCGGACCGGGGTGTCACTCGGACCCACGATCGAGTCGATCTGGACGACTGAGCGTCCGCACAGGTCATCGGCCCCGGTTCCTGAACGACGGTCGCCGTCCGTTGCTTGCATGGAGGGATGGACATCCTCCTCCGACTCCTCGTCGCGATCGGGTTCGCCCTGCTCGTCACCGCCGTCGTCGCCCTCGTCCTGCACCTGGTCCTCCGGGCGATCGCGCGCCGGGAACGCTGGGCCGGCGTGCTCTCGCGCCGGACCAAACACCCCTTCCGCACGGTGCTCCTGGTGGTGCTGCTCTGGATCGCGTTCACGTCCAGCATCCCGAGGAACGCCGACGCGTACCCGTGGCGCGACGAGGTCGTGCACGCCTTCCTCATCGTCACGATCGCGGCGGGTTGCTGGCTCGCGTGCCAGGTCGCGATCTTCCTCGAGGACCTCGGGCTGCACCGCTTCCGCATCGACGTGCCGGACAACCGCCAGGCACGACGCATCCGCACGCAGGTGCTCATCATCCGACGGCTCACCGTCGCCCTGCTCGTCATCATCGCCGTCGGCGCGATCCTGCTGACCTTCGACGGGGTCGAGGCGGCCGGCGCGAGCGTCCTCGCCAGCGCCGGGCTCATCTCGGTGGTCGCGGGCCTCGCCGCCCAGTCCACGCTCGGCAACGTGTTCGCGGGCATGCAGCTGGCGTTCTCCGGCTCGATCCGGGTGGACGACGTCGTCGTGGTCGAGCAGCAGTGGGGCCGGATCGAGGAGATCACCCTCACCTACGTCGTCGTGCACCTGTGGGACGACCGACGGTTCGTCCTGCCGTCGACGTACTTCACGAGCACCCCGTTCGAGAACTGGACGCGCACCGGCAGCGAGCTCCTCGGCGCCGTGGAGTTCGACCTCGACTGGCGGGTGAGCCCGGCCGACATGCGCGCCGAGCTCGACCGGATCCTCGACACGTCGACGATCTGGGACCGCCGGGTCAAGGTGCTCCAGGTCACCGACGCCGTCGGGGGACTGGTCCGGGTCCGCATCCTCGTCACCGCTCCGGACGCCGGCGGGCTCTTCGACCTGCGCTGCTACGTGCGCGAGGAGATGGTCGAGTGGATCCAGCGGACCCACCCGGATGCCCTGCCGGTCCAGCGGGTGCAGCTCACCGAGCCGACCGCCCCGGCACCGCGCCGACGCGGACGTCCGGCAGAGGGGGACTCCCAGCTGTTCGGCGACGACGAGCGCGGTGCGCTCTTCACCGGACCGATCCAGACCTCCGGCATCCCCGAGTCGGAGCGCTGATCCGGTGACGGGATCGGCGTGCCCTGCACGGCCACGACGACGAACGGGAGGCACGGTGCCAGCTGGCACCGTGCCTCCCGTTCGTCAGGCCGGTCGCGTCGACGACCGCCTGCCGTGTCTCGACCTACTGGCGCGCCTTGACCGCGCGGTCGTCCTCGACGACCGTGCCGATGGCCACGATCGACGTGGCGATCCACGCGACCCAGGTCAGCGCGAGCCGCCAGTCACGCGGTCCTTGGCGGGTGGTCTGCAGCACGCTGTAGCCGCTGATGAGCGAACTCCACACCGCACCGTTGAACATGAACTTGCGCACAGAGGCCTCCTGTCGTCGTGCTGACAACGCTACCGGCCCGTAGTTGCCATGCCCCCAGGAGAGGTCGGTGAGCCGTTGTCGGCCCATCCGAGGAACCACTCCCGGGCGACGCCGGTGAGGTCTTCGAGCTTCTCGGCGACCTCGACCATGCGCGGGGGCTGGTTCTTGTCGACCTCCCAGGCTGCATACGCCTGACGTCCGACACCGAGCCGCTCGGCGAACTCGGCCTGCGTCATGCCGCTCTCTCGACGGACCTTCCGCACGCGCTCACCGAACGAGAAGGTCGGGTAGCGGTGTCGCATCTGCACCACGTTTGACATGGGGCCGAGCGTAGCCATACCTACGCAGACGTGTCAATAGGTACGCAGAATCCACCCAGCTAGTTGCACTGGAACCTAGACATAGCTATCGTCCGTGTCATGACCGATAGCAATAGCCAGACCGACGAGCAAGTGCTCGCGATCGGCGACGTTGCGACCCGTCTCGGTGTGTCGATCGCGACAGTACGGCGTTGGGAGCGCGACGGCAAGATCGCCGCGTTCCGGACGCCGGGGAACCAGCGTCGGTTCCGCGATCGCGACGTCGAGACGATCCGCACCGGAGGCCGCTCGTGAGCGTCGAGGCAATGAGCCTCGCGCTCCACCACAGCAACGCGAAGGGCACCGCGAAGATCGTGCTCCTCGGCATCGCGAACCACGCCGGAGACGGCGGCTCGTGGCCGTCCGTGCCGACCCTGGCCGCGTACGCGAACGTCGACGAGCGAGGCGTCCAGCGGGCGATCGAACAGCTGATCAAGTCCGGCGAGGTCCGCCGTGACCTGCAGGCCGGCGGGCTCCGCGGCATGGCCGACTTCGACCGCCCGAACCTCTACCACGTCACCCTCGCCTGCCCGGTGAACTGCGACCGCACGACCGCCCACCGCGTCTCGTGCGTGACGTGCGGCAAGCCGCTCAGGCCCCGCGAGCGACGCCTCAGGGTCCTCTACTGCCACCGCGCCGAGTGCCACCCGAACCGGGTGGCGTTCGCGCCACCCGGTGGCGCAGGTGACACCCCGGGGGGTGGCGCAAGCGCCACCCAAACCGTCCCTGAACCATCCACACATCTATCTCACTACCCAAAGCAACCACAGACCGCGCGCGGAGCTACTTGCACGACCCGCACCGGACTCCACGACTTCCACCCCACGACCGGCTGGTGCCTCAACGCCTGCGGCGCACGAGACGAGGAACGATGACCCCCGACATGCACAACGACCCGTACGTGCTGCTCGCACTCGCAGCAGCAGCGTGGGTGATGCTCTGCCTCCCTGCCCCTCGTCCTCGGCGTCGGAAGACCGACGCCCCTCGCGAGAACCGTTGGAGGAACCGGTGGCACTAAGCATCCGCGAGCCCGCCGACTGTGTCGCAGCTGGGTACGACTCGCACGATCCCGACGACGCGGGACTATGTCGACGCTGCGGTGCAGTCCTGACCATCACCTTGCGTCCAGAGCAAGGCGCAGGGACAGCACCGAGAGATCGCGTGACCGAGATCGGCACGAGCCTCCGAGACCTCGGCATCGCCGTGTCGGTCGGATCGTTCGTCCCCGGCGGCGTGGCCGTCCGCCTCGACATCGCGGACGTCAGCCGGTGGCTCGAACCCGACGAGGCGCACGCGATCGCCACCGCGCTCGAAGCAGCAGCGATCGAGGCCGTGCACGAGGACCGAGCGCAGCGGCGGCGGGCCACGTGAGCAGACACCACCGCGGCGCGACGGGCACCGCGCTGCGCAAGGCCCGCGTGCGGATCGCCGCCACGCTGCCCGCCGCGTGCGTCAACCAGCCCTGCCGCCACGGTGGGTTCGTGTTCCCCGACCAGGCATGGGACGTCGGCCACATCATCGACGCGAGTGCCGGCGGAAGCGACGCCCTCGACAACCTCGGCCCCGCGCACGTCGAGTGCAACCGCCGCGACGGCGGCAAGCTCGGCGCAGCGATCACCAACGCTCGCCGCGCCGCGACGAGCACGACCAACCGAAGGATGCGCCCATGGTGACGAAGCCGAAGTCCGAGCTCGTGCCGACGCAGACGAGCGCACTCTTTGAGATCGCAGATCAACCCCCGCATGGCGTCTCGAAAACTTTCTCTCACTCCGGGGCGCTGGGCGTCCGGATCACCCCGACCGAGCCGAAGCGCGGCGGGGGAGTCCCGCCGCTGTGGGTGTCGCCGTCCGATCGCGCCGACGAGTGGGAGCACGAGTTTCTCCGGGGGGCTGACCTCATGGGATTCGACCCCACGCCGCAGCAATGGCTCCTCGCCGACGCCCTGAACGCGCACCACGACGACGGCGAGCCCCTCGCCAGCACGACCGCGGTCTGCGTTCCTCGCCGAGCGGGCAAGACGACGACGCTCCTCGCGACCGCGCTCGGCCGCGCAGCCGAGCGGCCCAACTACGTCGTGCTGTTCACCGCGCAGTCAGGCACGAAGGCCCGTGACCGGTTCCTGGCCATGGCCCGCACGCTCGAGCGGCGCTGGCCCAACGAGGCCGAGCGCGGCTTCAAAATCCTGAAGGGCGCCGGGCACCAGGTCGTCGAGTTCACCAACGGATCCTTCCTGCAGGTCGTCCCGCCGAAGCAGGAATCGTTCCGCGGTGACGAGGGCGACCTGATCATCCTCGACGAGGCGCAGGAGCACGACGCCGAGGTCTCCGGCGAGCTGCTCGGCGCGATCCTGCCCGTCATGGACACCCGCCCGGGCGCGCAGCTCGTCGTCGCCGGCACCGCTGGCGAGCACCGGTCCGGCCTGTTCTGGGACACCCTGGAGGAGGGCCGCACCAGCGTGCGGGCGATCCGCGCCGGACAGGAGGCCGAGTCGCCGACCGGCATCTGCGAGTACGCCGCGTCCGACCAGATCAGCGCCCCGGACCTGCTCACGGACGGCCAGAAGGACTGGTCGAAGGCCGAGCCGCTCGTCACGGCCGCGCACCCGGGCGTCGGGACGCTCACCACGGTCGCGAAGATGCGCGAGCGGTTCGCGAAGCTGCCGCTGCCGCAGTTCCTCCGCGAGTACCTCGGCGTCTGGCCCGAGGACTACAGCCGCTCCGCGATCGATGCGAAGGCATGGCGCGACGCTGGGCTCGACTTCGAGGACCGTCCGGCCGACGTCGTGTTCGCGTTCGACGTCGCTCCGGAGGGCACGACGGCGGCGATCGCCGCCGCGTGGCGCGTCGAGGGGGAGGCCCGCGTCGAGATCGTCTGGCACGAGCCGCTCTCGGACCGGCTCGTCACCGAGCTCACCCGGCTCGCGTCGACGTACCGGACCACGGTCGGCCACGACACCGTCGGCGCGGTGCTCGCCGAGGCCGAGGCGCTCGGCCGGAAGCGGCCCAAGCCTCGGACCCGGCCGATCGTCTACCGCGACGTCGGAGCCGCGTGCGCGACGTTCATGAAAGACCTCATGGCCGGCAAGCTCCACCACTTCGACCAGCCCGAGCTCAACGCCGCCGCGGCCGGTGCGGCGAAGCGCCCGCTCGGCGAGAACGCCTGGGGCTGGGGCCGGAAGGCGTCCGGCGACACCGACATCACGCCGCTCGTCGCCGCGACGATCGCGCTCCGCACCTACGACACCACCCCACGACGCGAGTCCAGCCGGATCGTGTCAAGCCGATCCCTCAGGAGGGCCTCGTGATCCGCAACACGCACACGGGCGAGCGAGTCGAGTGGGGCCTGGAGTCGCCCCCGCGAAGCGGAATCGTCGTCGAGCTCCCGAAGCGGGTCGACTACGACGTCGACGCGCTCACCGGCCGACGGCCCGGCGAGTCTGTGGCCGAGTTCGGGAGGCTCGCCGGCGTCCGCTGCGACGACCTCGCATGCCAGTGCCACCGATCGGCATGGCTCCACTCGGTGAACGAGTGCCAGCTGAGGCCCGTGACGCGGGCTTTCGTCGAGGTGCCGCTCTGGTAGACACTCTGCAAACCTATTCAAAGTAGCCATAGCTATCAAAGCGCCGTTACGGTCCCTCCCATGGGAATCCGGACGGCGCTTCGACTCGTGCAGGACGCGACCACGCTCGAACGGTCCCGCGACTCTGCAACGGGCATCATCAGCCCCTGGCAGACCGGTGCGCCGACGAAGATCGTCTGGTCCGACATTTTCGGCACCAAGGCCGAGCTCATCACTCGTGCGGACGCCATGACGATCCCGCCCGTCACCAAGGGTCGCGGCATCATCGTGTCCCAGATCGCGCCGGCCCCGCTCCGCGCCTGGCAGGACGCCGAGCTCGTCTCCGATCAGCCGGAGTGGCTGCACCACACCGAGGGTGCCCTCGGCCCCTGGCACCGCATGGCCTGGACGATCGACGACCTGCTGTTCTCCGGCTACTCGCTCTGGGGCGTCGAGCGCGGCGACGACGGCAAGATCACCGACGCGCACCGCATCCCGATCGAGTGGTGGAAGATCGACCCGCAGTCCGGGGAAATCCTCGTCCAGAACAGCGGCGACGGCAAGCAGGAGCCCGTCGACGACTCGTCCGTGATCCTGTTCCCCGGCCCTCAGGACGGGCTCCTCTCGATCGCGACGCGGAGCCTCCGCGGTGCTGCGTCGATCGAGGAGTCCTGGGTCAAGCGCATGCGCGTCCCGATCCCCGTCACCGAGCTCAACCAGACGCAGGACAACGGGCTCACGCCCGAGGAGGCCGAGGAGCTCGTCCAGGCGTACATCGACGCCCGCATGGACGAGAACGGCGCGGTCGTCCTCACGCCCTTCGGCGTCGAGCTCGTCGCGCACGGCACCGAGGCCGTCAACGTCGCGACCGACGCCCGGAACTACTCGAAGGTCGACGTCGCCAACTTCCTCATGCTCCCGGCATCGGTGCTCGACGGGTCCGTGTCGACCGCGTCGCTCACCTACTCGACCAAGGAGGGCGCCCGCAACGAGGTGCTCGACTACCCGCTGCGCTACTGGTCCGACCCGATCGCCGCCCGCCTCTCGCAGGACGACGTGTCCGACGAGGGCGTGTCGATCCGCTTCGACTTCACGCGCATCACCACCCCGACCGCGAGCCCGTCCGGGCCGAACACGGAGGACTGACCACATGACCGACGTACAGATCGAGGCCGGCACCCTCACCGCGAATCGCGAGGAGCGTGTCGTAACCGGCATGCTCCTCCCGTTCGGTGAGGTCGGCCGCACCAACCTGGGGAAGTTCAGCGTCCCCGGCCCCGGCGTGTTCCAGATGCCCGAGGACACGAGCACGCTCCTGGCAAACCTCGACCACAACCGCGAGCACCCGGTCGCGACCGCGCTCACCGCGACCGAGACGCCCGCTGGGATCGTCGCGTCGTGGCGCGTCGCGAAGGGCGCTCAGGGCGACCAGCTGCTCGCCGAGATCGACGACCCGAGCAACACCGAGGCGCGCCGGGCGCTGTCGATCGAGGTCGCCGACGTCGTGCTGCGCGCCGGGAAGGCCATCTCGGGCCGCATCTTCGGCGGCGCGTTCGTGAAGGCCGGCGCGTTCCCCTCCGCGACCCTCATGGCCGCAGACGTCGGCGAGGAGCCGGGCAACGAGCCCGTCGCGCCCGATGACCCCGAGGCCGAGACGACCGAGGAGTCCAAGACCAACCCGGACGGGTCCGTCACGAAGACCACCACGTCGACCAAGACCGAGGCCGACGCCGAGGGAAACACCACCACCGTCAAGACCGTCACCACCCTCACCACCGAACCCGCCGCGCCGCCGGCCAACACCGAAGGAGACACCGTGCCGAACGCACAGGTCCCGAACACGCTCACCGCTCGCAAGGCCGGCGACGCCCCGAAGGGCCTGTCGTTCCTCGGTCTGTCCCGCAAGCTCGCCGAGGCCAAGGGCAGCGGCTCGCAGTCGCTGTACGCCGCGATCGCCAAGGAGGAGGAGGCCGCGTCCAGCCTGTTCGCCGCGCTCAACGACGTCAAGTACGACGGCGGGCCCGCCGACGCGATCACCGCCGTCCCGCAGTGGCTCGGCGAGCTCTACTCCGGCCGCGCGTTCCAGCGCCGCATCACGCCGCTCGTCGGCTCCGGGTCGCTCACGAGCTTCAAGATCGCCGGGTGGCGCTGGGCTGTGAAGCCCGAGGTCGGGCCGTGGGCAGGTAACAAGACCAACGTGCCGTCGAACACCCCGACGACCGAGTCCTACGAGACCACCGCTCGCCGGTTCGCTGGCGCGCACGACGTCGCCCGCGAGTACCGCGACTTCAACGTCACCGAGTTCTGGGACGGCTACTTCCGCGGCATGACCGAGTCCTACGACCGCCAGGTCGACCAGGCCGTGCTCCTCGACCTGCTCGAGGCGGCGACCCCGGTCACCCGCGGCACCGTCCCCACCGACGTCTCCCCGGGCATGGTGTCGATCGTCGACGGCGCGCTCGCGATCCTCGACGAGGGCCTGCCGTCCTACGCCGTCGTCGCCAAGGATCTCTACCGCGACATCCTGCTCACCCGCAACGACGACACCCTCGCGTACCTCAACGCCGCGTTGGGCCTCGAAGAGGGCACGATCACCACGTTCAAGGTGATCCCGCACAAGGACATGACCGCCGGCACGGCGCTCGTCGGCGCGAAGGAGGCCGCGACCAGCTACGAACTCCCCGGCGTCCCGATCCGCGTCGAGGGCCTCGACATGGTCAAGGGTGGCATCGACCCGGGCCTGTTCGGCTACCAGGGCACCGTCATCCACGACGAGGCCGCGCTCGCGCTCGTCGAGCCCGCCAGCGCACCCGCAGCGTTCGCGTTCTCGGACCCCTACGGCCCCACCGTGCCCGTCGAGTCCAGCGCGCCCACCACGCCCGCCGGTTCCTGAGAGCGCAGGGAACGTCCGTGAACATCATCCCCGTCGACCCCATCGTCCTCGCGCTCGGCGACCAGCCGATCGGTGAGTTCCAGGCCGAGTTCGTCGACGACCGGGGCGACGTCGCGGACGTTCCCGCCGACGAGCTCACGGCTGAGCTCGTCACCGCGGGCAGCGCGCCCGCCCGCTACACGGTGGCAGTCCGCGCGACCGAGGAGCTCGTGACGATCACCTGGCCGGACATGCCGGCCCTCACGGTCGCCGGGGTGCTCCGCGTCGTGGTCCGAGGCAACGGCGTCCGCATCGGCACGCTCCGGCTCGTCGTCGAGGACTACACGACCGGCTGGCTCACGATCGACGACGTCCGCGCTCGCACCAGCTGGGCGGACGCACCCGACGACGACGTGACCCTCTACGAAGTGCTCGAAGCCTCCCGGGTCGCGTGCATCAACTGGGCGCCCGCCCTCGCCGAGGGCGAGCTCCCGCCGGCCAACTACCTGATCGCGCAACTCATGCAGGCCCGGTCGGTGTGGAACAGCGTCAAGTCCGGCCCCGGCGACCAGATCGGCGCGGACGGCTTCACCGTCCGCGTGTTCCCCCTCGACGCGACCGTCAAGGCGCAGCTGCGCCCGAAGCGCGCTCTACCGGTGATCCGGTGAGCGCGTCGTCGCAACTCGGCGACGTGTTCGCCGCGATTCTTCCGTCCCGATTCAAGGTCGTCGGCGAACCGCGCGAGCTCGACGCCCTGCAGGCCCGCGAGCCCGTCGTCGTCGTGATCCGGACCAGCCTCGAACCGGGCCCCCGCGCCCGCGTGCGCGTCAACACGTTCGCCGTGTGGGTGATCCAGCCGAAGCAGTTCGAGGGAGCCGAGGACGCCCTCGACGACGACCTCGACGAGGTGCTCGCGCTGATCGACGGCGACGAGCGACTCCTCTGGACGAACGCCGAGCGATCGACGTACGGCCGCAACGAGGACGGCAACGACACCTACCCCGCCTACCGAATCACCCTCACGCTCGCCACGAGCGTCCAGATCAAGGAGTAGCACCATGGCCGACCCCATCATCCCCGTGACCGCACGACCGCTGAAGTCGATCGTCCTGTCGCTCGAAGGCAACGACTTCGGCGCGCACGTGTCCAACGTCGCCCAGGTCCCCACCACGCAGCAGATCACCTGGCAGGGGCTGAAGCCCTCCGCCGCGCTCACGTCGTCGTCCGCCCCGACGTGGGTCACGACCATGAACGTCGTGCAGGACTGGGAGAACCCCAACTCGCTGAGCAACTACCTGCTCGCCAACCAGGGCAAGACCGCGACCCTGCGGTTCTACCCGGCCGACGACGGCGAGTTCTACACCGAGACGGAGGCGACCCTCGTCGCGCCGCAGATCGGCGGCGCGGTGAACGCCTACAACGAGTCCACCGTCTCGCTCGGCTGCACGCCGCCCGAGCCGCACTTCCCGTCGCCGGAAGGCACCGCACCGACGGCACCGGACGACGACCCGTCCACCCCGATCCAGTCCTAGCGAGAGGCCGCCTGGTGCTCGACGTCCGAGGCTCCGACGAGCTCCAGGCGGTCATCCTCGCCCTTCGGCAGATGGACCGCACGCTGCGCAAGCAGATCTACCGGTACAGCCGACAGGCGATCGCGCCGGACTGGAAAGAGGCAATCGCCTCTGCATCAACCACTGACATTGAGCGGCAAGTGCTGCTCCGTGGCGCACGCGCCGACGTGTCGGCCGACCGCATCACGCTCGTCGCCGCGAGCTCGAAGCGGAAGCTCCGAGGCGGCGCGAGCCCCGCCGACATCGGCCACGCCGTCGAGTTCGGTGCCCCCTGGCGGCGTGCGGAGATCACCGCGACGTCCTCGAAGGGCAAGCGGTACTCCTACACCCGCACCGTCAACAAGCAGTTCAAGCCCCGCCGTGCCCGCGGCCACGTCGCCTACCCGGTTGCCATGCGCAACGTCGGCCGGTACGCGTCGCTGTGGGTCCAGATCACCGTGCGAGCCATGCACGAAGCCGTAGAAGGGAGGTCGTCCTAGTGGCCGGCATCACCATCAGTCTCCTGTCCAACGTCCGCGACGTCGTCCGCGGAGCGAAGGAAACCGAGGGAGCACTCGACGACGTCGCCGACGCCCTCGACGACCTCGCCCGCGAGGGCAAGCGCACCGGGCAGGAGCTCGGCGACGGCATCACCGACGGCATGGACGGCACCGCCCGCGAGGCTAAGCGGCAGGGCGACAAGATCGGCGATGCCCTCGCTGACGGCGTCGGCGACGGCACGAAGGAAGCCGGGAAGGACGTCGACCAGCTCGAGCGGAAGTTCCGCGAGCTCGCCGAGGCCACGAAGCGGACCGACCTGAGCCCGGGGCCGTCGATCGCGAAGACGACCAAGCAGGGCATGTCGGAAGCCTCCGAGTCCGTCCAGACCTTCAGCGACGAGGCGAAGTCGAACCTCTCCGAAGTCGCGTCGTCGTTCACCGGCGACACCCAGTCCGTCGTCGACCTGTTGCAGGGCACCCTCGGCGGCGTGATCGCCGATCTCGGGCCCCTCGGCCTCGCAGCCGGCACGGCCGGCGCCGCCGCGATCGGTCTGATCGGGCAGGCGTTCGTGCAGGCCGGTGAGGACCAGGAGGCGTTCAAGGAGCGCGTCAAGACCATGACGCAGGAGCTCGTCGACGAGTTCGCCGACACCGGCGACGCCGTGTCCGCGATCGACGAGAAGCTCCGCCAGTGGGCGTCCGACAACGAGCGCTACGGGGTGTCCCTCGTCGACCTCCGCAAGGACGCGAAGCTGCTCGACGTCGGCTTCGACGACCTCGCGACCACGATCGCGGGCGGCACCACGAAGGAGCTCCGCCGGATGCAGGAGCAGGTCGAGGAGTCGGAGGAGAAGCTTCGACGCGAGGCGGCGACCCTCGACACGACCGCGAACGCACACCGAGAGGGCGCCCGCGCCGCTGGCGAGAACGCCGAGCGGCTCCGGAAGGACGTCCTCCCCGCGATCGAACAGCAGATCGAGGCGAACGAGAACGCCGCTGCCGCACAGGAGGCCCTCGCCAAAGCGAACGGCATGACGGTCGAGCAGTACGAGGCGTACGTCGACGCGACCAACCGGAGCAAGGAAGCGACCGAAGCTTTCGCCGACAGCCTGTCGACGACCCTCGCCGACGCCGCCGAGTCGAGCGCCGAGGCCCTCGACAACCGGATGCTCAACACCGACAAGTACCTCACCGGGCTCCAGGAACGCACCGACGCCGCCCTCCAGTACAAGGCCAACGTCCAGGCGATCGGTGAGCAACTACCCGCCGACCTGTTCAACTTCGTGCGCGAGCAGGGTCCCGGCTTCTCCCGCGAGATCGCGACGTACCTGTCCGCGACGCCCGCGCAGCAGGAGGCAATCCGCGCCGGGTGGTCGATCGACGCGCAGGTCACCGCGGACACGTCCAACCTCGACGCGACGACCGACGCGAAGGGCAAGGAGACCAAGAAGGGTCCGACGTCGAAGGTCCAGGGCGACACGTCCGACCTCGACAAGAAGACCGACCAGAAGGCCAAGGAGAAGAACCCCGGCCCCACGTCCAAGCTCCGCGCCGACACGAGCGACGTCGACGACGCGATCAAGAAGCTGAAGGGCCAGAAGGTCGACGGCCCCACCGTCGTCTACAAGGCCGACACGTCCGCGCTCGACGACGTCAACCGGCGGATCGCCAACAACCCCGTCACCCAGATCGTCAACCAGCGCATCGGAAAGCGAGTCGCCTGATGCCCTCCACCGTCTCCTCCGACCTGATCAGCCACGAGAACACCTACGCATGGCTCGGCACCGCCGGGAAGTCCGTCTCGACCCTCACACGCGACGGCATCGAGGTCCGACGCAACCTCGACCCCAACCCCGGGTTTGAGGTCGACACGTCTACCTGGAGCGGCTCCGCCGGCACGACCGGTGTCGACGTCTCCCGCTCGACGACCGTGTCCCACACCGGGTCGTCGTCGCTCCGAGTCCGCTGGCAGTCCCCGACAGCACAGGCGTCCTGGGCAGCCCACACGGTGACCGGCCTCGTCGACGACACCGACTACATGGTGTCGCTGTGGATCTCGGTCCCGATCAAGCTGGCACGCCCGGTACTCCTGTCCGTGACCGACTCCGGCACGCAGGGGCCGAACGCCGTCACCGTGCAGGCCGCGACCCCCGGGTGGCAGCGCGTGGTGATCCCGTACCGGACGCTCGTGGGCCGCACGGGATTCTCGATCTGGCTGTGGGACCCGAACGTGTACACCGGCGGCTACCTCGACCAGAGCGTGTACATCGACGACGTGCTGATCGAGACGGGCAGCGCCGAGCTCCCGTTCTTCGACGGCTCGACGCCGAGCTACGTCGAGTTCGAGAACACGCAGCCGCTCGTGGTGAACGGGTGGCAGGAGGGCGCCACCGGCCGGAACATCGTCAACCCGATCATCGGCGGCGGCATCGACGTGACGCTGCAAGAAGCGTCGCTGAGGCAGGGCGCGTTCGAGCTCGTGTACCAGGACGAGGACGAAGCGGCGTTCGCGTTCGCCATGCACCAGCGCCCGTCGACGTTCACGATCACCGACTCCGAGCGTCCCTCGGTCGCCATGACGTACGTCGTCGACGGCCGGATCAGCCGCACCCTCGACGACGAGACGCGCGACTACTGGATCGTTCGCGTCGAGTACCAGGAAGTGTGACCGTGGCGATCCTCACCGCGCAGACGTTCACGCTCACCGTCGCCGGCACCCGGCTCGACCCCGTCGGGAACCGCATGGTCGTCACGATGGACGAGGGCAACAGCCCGTGGCTGACCGCCGAGGCCACCGTGCGCCGCCCATCGGACGCCGTCATGGCGCTGCTCGAACCGGATCGGCGATCGCCGGTCGTCCTGACACTCGCCGCGCCTGCGTCGCTGACGCTGCGGTTCACCGTGCAGGGCCGCGAGTTCGCCCCGGAGTCGGACACCGTTGCGCTGACGCTCGTCTCGGACGAGTACCCGCTCCTGACCTACGCGCCGTCGACCCCGGTCGACCTGCGCGCGAAGAGCTACCAGGCATCGGCGCGTGCGATCGCCGCGAAGGTCGTGTCGACCGCACTCGGTAGGGCCACCGCGGTCGAGCTCGCCGCTGGCACCGCCGACCAGTCGTTCACCACGTACGCCGCCGCGCAGAACCTTATCCCCAACCCCGACGTCACGACGCTGAACACCTACGCGGGCTCGTCGACCCCGGCCGCGCAATTCAGCTTCGACCTCACGCCCTACGACGGCGTGAACTACGCCGCCGCCACAGGGCTGTCGCAAGTGACCGTGATCCAGGTCGGCCTCAACCAGGGCACCGTCTCCGCGTCGCCCGGCACCACGTACACCGCGAGCGTGCTCATGCGCGCCACCAGCGGCAGCAACGTGACCGGGACGCTGATCCTCCAGTTCACCAACGAGGCGGGCACTGTCGTCTCGCAGAGCACGAAGGGCCTCGGTCTGCTGAAGGTGCTCGTCAACCAGCAGACCGACAGGGTGTCCATCACCGGCACCTGCCCGGAGGGCGCCACGTCGGTGCGGCTCGTCGCCCGCGGGTCGAGCTCCTCTCGGACGTCGATCGCCGTAGGCAAGTGGATGATCACCGAGGGCGACGGCCTCGAAACCGACGGCACGTCGCTCATGACGTGGTTCGCTGGCGACTCGGTCCCCGGCACGACCGGCTACGTCTACGGCTGGGACGGCGCAGCCAACAACTCGTCGTCGACCCGCACGCCGGTCGTCGATCGCGAACCCGAGTCGCTGCTCTGGAAGCAGACCGACGTCGCGGACGACTTCCTGCGGCCGATCCTCGAATCGATCGGCATGCGCCTGTTCCAGAACGAGGCCGGCACGTTCGTTCTCGCCGACAACGGGTACAAGGTGCCCGGGCAGGTCGTCATGCAGCACGGGTCGACGCTCTACGGCGGCCAGGAGTCGTCGTCGGTGCTCGACGACGGTGAGGACGGGTTCCCGCTCAACGCCGACGCCGTGATCGTTACCTACGCCTGGACCGACGCCCTCGGCCGCGCGCGGACCGCGACGGACTTTGCGAAGGCCGGCGCGACGTACAGCCGCCCCTACGTGCTCGAGAAGACCGACACCCCGTACCCAGGGCCCGGGCAGGCGAAGTTCCTGCTCGCTCGGCTCCTCGCCCGGAAGCGGCAGATCGACACGGTCGGTCGACCCGACTGGTCCGCTCGCCCGGGCATGTCCGCGGTCGTGTCGCTCCCGCACCGACCAACCGCGACGGGCTACGTGCAAGCCCTCGTGTTCGACCTCTCCGCCGCGACGATGACCGTCACGACGAAGGGCCTCGTCACCACCCCGCCCGGCTCGATCGGGAACGCACCCATCACCCAGACCATCGGCAGCGTGGCCGGAACCATCGCTGCTTACACCAACTAGGAGGCCCACGTGGCTGTAGGAGACGCCGCAGGTGCGGCGGGACTCAAGGTCTACGACGACTCGCTGCTCGTCACTGACCTCGACACCGGGCTCAACCAGCGCGGCGACGAGCTCGCCGCCGTCATGGGACGGACGAGCAAGGTCGAGAAGGCGATCCTCGCGACGCCCAAGTTCAGCGTGTCCCGCTCGTCGACGGGCCTGACGTTCAACCACGACGAAGCTCGGATCGTCACCGGCACCGCGTGGGCCGCCCCGACGAAGCGCGTCGGCGGGTTCACCTGGTCCGGCGGCGTACTCACGGTCCCGCGTGCCGGCATGTACATGGTGCAGGCCACGCTGAAGCTGAACGCCGAGGACTATTACGCCCAGTACGTCATGGTGACCCGGAACAGCGAGGACGCCGCAGACGCCGGCGCCGCCGTCTGCAGGGCGGTCGTCTACCCCGGCCCGCGCGGCTTCAACGACGACCCGAACGTTGCCCCGTCGATCACCGCATCTCGGCTGTGCGTGTCCCTGAACGCGAACGACAAGCTCCGCGTCGTCGGGTACCAGCGCAACTACGGCGGACAGTCCACCGCGATCGACGCGGGCTCGACCTCGCTCACCTTCGAGGTGCTGTGGGTGGACGAGCAGTGACCGCGGCCGACGCGGTGCTCGACGACCCGATCACTCGGTGGACGACGCTCGTCGCGGGCGTCGGCGCGATCGTGCTCGCCGTCCTCTACGTCATCGTCAAGCTCCGCAAGCTCGCCGATGACCTCGGCCTCGTCAAGCACGAGGTCAAGAACGACCACAAGACGAACCTCCGCGAGGAGGCCGACGACCGCCACTCGCAGAACTACCGGGCGCTTGCCCGGATCGAGGAGAAGGTCGACGCCCTCGCGATCACCGCGGGCGTCCACCAGTTCCGACTCGACCAGATCGACGAAGACCTCGAACGCACCCGAGACAGGAGACCCGAACGATGACCCTCACCCGCACCACGCGCGCCGACGCCTCGGCGTACGCGCTCGGCCTTGCTGGTCGCACTCGCGACCGCCTGCCCGTCCCGTGGACCGCCTCGCCCGTGATGGACGACTGCGCGGCGTTCTGCTCGCACGTCCTCTGGGGAGGCAAGCCCGGGCCGATCCTCTGGGTCGACAACTTCAAGACCGCGGGCGACGGCACCTACGCCGCCGGCACCGACGACCTCGAACCGTGGGACGTCCTGATCTTCGACTGGGAGGGCAACGGCGTCGGCAACCACGTCGAGTTCATGGTCGGGGATCTCGGCAACGGCTACGTCACCACCTACGGCGCCAACGGAGCCGACAGCCGCGAAGCCCGCTACCGGACGCGCCCCCTGCGGTACGTCCAGGGCCGTTTCCGCCCCCGGTGGACGTCTGCACCCATCCCCGCCCCGTCCAAGCCCGCCAACAGCCACACAGCCCCTAGGAGGCACCGCATGTACAGCATCATCCCCGTGACCAAGAAGCCGACCGAGAAGGCCAACGCCGCCTACGTGTGCGGCCCGAGCGGCAAGCGCGTCCCGATCCAAAGCCCGGAGGACCGGGACCTCCTCGTCCGCTACCGCGACAACGACGGCTCCGACACGATGCTCACCCGCGAGCTCGACATCGTCGCCAGCTACCTCGAGCGGATCGCCTGATGGGCGACCACGAGAAGACCACGTCGACCGCCTCCGCGATCGGCACCGTCCAGCGCTACGCGAAGGCGCTCGTCGCGCTCGTCGGGTCCGTGCTCACCGCCGGGGTGTTCACGCTCCCGGACGAGGCGCAGCCCTGGGTCGGCCTCGGCATGGCCGTGCTGACGACCGTCGCCACGTACGCGGTGCCGAACGCGACGCCGCCTGAGGAGGTGACCAGCGCCGGCTACCCGGACGGGTTGAAGACCGAGCCCGAGGACGCGCTCGGCTAGGAGTCACCGAGGCGCGACTCGCACGCTTCGGTGACCTTGCTGAGGGTCGGGGCGTACAGGTCCGAGCCTGGGTCGACGTTCTCCATGGACGCCTCGACGCAGGCTCGGACTGGCGCGTCTCCGGCGTCCTTCGGGTGGGAGCGCAATGACTGGCCTCCGACGTACGCGACGACACCGACGATCACGAGGAACGCGCCGACGCCGATCCACCACTTCAACTTCCCCATGCGGGGAGGGTACCGGTCCGGGGCCTGTTCGGGTCAGGTCCCGGACCGGGGGTCACGCCGCCAGCCGGGTCGCGGCGGACGCCCGCTCCAGGTCGTCGAGCTCGACGTGCAGGTAGATCGCCGTCGTCGTCGGTTTCGCGTGCCCGAGGAACTCCTGGGCGACCCGGAGGTTGTTCCCCGTGCCCCGGTAGACCGTCGTGCCCGCACGGTGGCGCAGAGCGTGCGTGTTGAGCCCCGTGAGGTTCCGCACGTGCCGCCAGATCGTTGCGGGCTCGACGTGCGGCGCCCGGGGCCCGGGGAAGTAGTAGCCGGCGCGCACCTGGTCGCGCTCCAGGACGTCGAGCGCCGCGGCGAGCTCCGGCGACGTGTGCAGGTGACGCAGCTTGCCGCCCTTGCCCCGCACGGCGAGCCACTCGCCGCGCCGGTCGTCGACGTGCAGCCCCGCGATCTCGCTCGCCCGGAGGCCGCACTCCGCGCCGAGCAGCAGCATGACGCGCTCGGACGGCGTCGCCTCGTCGAGCGCGCGCACCAGGACGTCCGTGCTGGCGATCCTCGCCGCCGTGCGGGGCACGGGAGGCCGGGACATGTCCTCGGTCGGGTTGACGCTCACGAGGCCCTGACGCGCCGCCCAGCGGTAGAACGTCCGGAAGCTGGCGACGACGGTCGCGCGCGTGTTCGGCGTCCACGAGGCGTCCGCGTCGAGGAAGTCCCAGAGGTCGTCCTCGGTCGCGGTGAGCGGGTCGACGACGGCGGAGAGTCGGCGCAGCCAGTAGGTGCGGGTGCTGACGGTGGCGGGGGAGTACCGACGACCGAGGTAGGTCGCGTACGCGGCAAACGTGTGCATACCTTCAACTATCTCGAATACCGGTAGGTATGACGGCGTGTTGTCAGATCACTCGTACGGCACGACGGCTTGCCGCGCCGGGCGGTCGTCCTCGCCCGTCTCAGTGCGCCAGTTGAGGTTCAGGACGTCAGCGTGGGTGCACGCGCGGTAGACCGCCCGGAAGCGCTCACCGCATGAGCAGCGAATCGTCTTGACGTCGCCCGTGGGCGGCGTCAGCACGTGCGGCGGGGTCGCGCTCATGCTGCGACTGCGCTCAGGTGGCGAACCGGTGCAATGTATCGGCCCGTACATTGGAGCGCCGCCGGTCACCCTGCCGCGGCATCGGCTGGAGGAGTGTTCGTGCGTCAGGCGGTCATCGGAGCGGCCCTGCTCGTCGTCGGCGCGGTCTGCGTCGTGTTCGGGTTGCTGCCCCTCGACGACCTCGCCGTGCTCGCAGACCGGGTCCTGCCGGTCCTGGGGTTCGTGCTCGGACTCACCATCGTCGCCGAGCTCGCCGCCGACGCCGGGGTGTTCGACCGCCTCGCCGACGTCGCCGCTCGGATCGGCGGCGGTCGCACCGTCGGTCTCTGGGGCGCGGTCGTCGTCCTCGCCGTGCTCTGCACCGTCTTCCTGTCGATCGACACCACGGCGGTGCTCCTCACCCCGATCGTCATCTCGCTGGCGCGGCGGGTGGGGCTGCCCCCGATGCCGTTCGCCCTGACCACGGTCTGGCTCGCGAACACCGCCTCGATGCTGCTGCCGGTGTCGAACCTGACCAACCTGCTCGCCGTCGACCGGATGGGGCTCGGCGGCCCGCTGCCGTTCGCCGGGCTGATGGCCTGGCCCGCCGTCGCCGGGGTGGTCGTGCCGTGCGCGGTGCTGCTCGTGGTGTTCCGGGGCAGGCTGTTCGGTCGCTACACGCCCGTGTCGGTGCGGAAGCCGAGTGACCCGGTGTCGTTCTGGGCGGCCTCCGGGGTGCTCGTCGCCCTCGTCGTCGCGCTGACCGCCGGCGTGACCGTCTGGATCGCGGCGATCGCGGCAGCCCTCGTGCTCGTCGTGGTCGCGGCGTTCCGGTCGCCGTCCGACCTCCGGGTGTCCCGCGTGCCGTGGTCGACCCTGCTCTTCGCCGCCGGGCTCTTCGTGGTGGTCGAGGCGCTGCACACGACGGGCATCACCGATCCGATCGTGCACGCGCTGCAGGGCGGTACCGGCACGGGCTCGCTGCTGCTGCTCGGCGGAGCCGGGGCGGTCGCGGCGAACGGCATCGACAACCTGCCGGCGTACCTGGTCCTCGAGCCGGCCGCCGGGCACGAGGCGCTGCGGTACGCCGCCCTGCTCATCGGTGTGAACGCCGGGTGTCTCATCACCCCGTGGGCCTCGCTGGCGACGCTGCTGTGGCACGCTCGCCTGTCGGCCGAGGGCGTGCACCTGTCGTGGGGCCGCTACATCGCGCTCGGCTGCATCGTGGCGCCGCTCACCGTCGTCGCCGGGGTCCTGGCACTCGCGCTCTGACGCGGGCGGGCCGCATGGTCAGAGCCAGTCGCGGGTCTTGAAGACGCGGTAGAGGACGAGCGACGATGCGATGATGATCGCGAGCGACGCCCCGAGGCCGCTCCAGGCCCCCTCGCCCGGGAACTTCACGTTCTGGCCGAAGAAGCTCGTCACGCCGGTCGGGATCGCGATGATCGCCGCCCAGCTCGTCACCTTCTTCATCACGGTGTTCTGCCGGTTCGACGCCAGGTTCAGGGTGGTGTCCAGCACGCTCGAGACCGCGTCGCGGAGCTGCTCGACCGAGTCGGCGATCGAGACGAGGTGGTCCTCCACGTCGCGGAAGTACGGCCGGATGCCGTTCGAGATCGTCTCTGCGTCGCCGTGCAGCAGCGAGGCCACGCTGTCCCGGGTCGGGACGACCAGCCGCCGGAGGACACCGAGGGTCTTGCGGAGCCGGAACGAGCGACGCTGGATCTGCTGCTCGCGGGGGTCGCCCGGCTCGAACAGGTCGTCCTCGAGCGCGTCGAGCTGTCGCTCCAGCTCCTCGACGGTGTCGGTGGCCCGGTCGACGACGGCGTCGAGCAGCGCCCAGACGAGCCAGGGCACGCCGTGCTCGGCCATGTCGGAGTTCGCGGTGATGCGGCGCTCCATCGGCGTGGTGTCGACGTCGGAACCGTGGATCGTGACGAGGGCGCGCTCCGTGACGAAGGCCTTCACCTCGTGCGTGACGAGGTCACCGTCGTCGTCCGTGCCGCCCACGTCGTAGACGACCAGGAAAAGGCTGTCGCGGTACCGGTCGAGCTTCGGGCGTTGGCCGTGCTCGACCGCGTCCTCGACCGCGAGCGCGTGGATGCCGAGCTCCTCCTCGACCTGCTCGAGGTCGGCAGGCGTCGGGTCGGTGTAGTCGATCCAGACGAAGGTGTCCGGGTCGGCGACGAGTTCGGAGATGCGGTCGACGGGGAAGTCCCGCTCGACGGAGTCACCCCTGCACCACGCCCGTGTCCTGACCATGCTCGTCAGCCTAGTGAGACGGCCGACCCGGTCATCCCGGGTCGGCCGTCGTGGTGCTGCGGAGCCGCTCAGCCGACTCCTGCTCAGCCGACTCCTGCTCAGCCGACTCCTGCTCAGGAGGCTCCTGCTCAGTAGGCGGAGACGAGCTTGTCGTCCTCCACCTTCAGGTACTGGTTCACATCGAACGAGTCCTCGCCGCGCTTCTGGTCGCCGAGGTAGGAGGTGTACTCGTACGAAACGCTCCCGTCCTTCGTGCTCGTCACCATCACGGTGCCGGAGCGGGACGCCTCGACCCGCAGCTCGGGCATCGACGTGACGTCGTACCGCACGCCGCCGTCGGCGTCGTACGGCCCGTACCAGGGGCAGCCGCTCAGGGCCCGGAGCTCGGTCTTCGCGGAGCAGTCGTCGATGAGGTCGGACACGTACTGCTCGGCGTCCTGCTCGAGCGCCTCGGTGGCCTTCGGTGCGAAGTCGACGTAGCCCGACGAGACCGGACCCACGGTGAGCTCCTCGGTGCCGCCGGTGAAGTACTTCGTCCCGCCGACCTCGACCTCGTACGTGCCGGGGTAGGCGAGCGAGGTGAACTTGCCGTCCTCGATCGTGCCGACCTCCTCGCCGCCGACGGTCACCGGTGCGCCCTCGAGGACGTCGGAGGCCGTCAGGGTCACCGTCTGCGCGAGCGGCCGGGTGATGCGCCACTCGTCCTTCACCAGGAACGAGGTGCCGGTGCGGCGGAGCGACACCTGGCCGGAACGGTTCTTGTCGTCCTGCGTGTAGCTGATGGTGGCGATCGCGGTGTCTCCGGACCGGGCGACCCGGCCGACGCGGATGTCCGACGGCCGGTCCTCCGCGCTCTTCAGCACCGTCGAGTCGAGCATGGCGGCGTCGTCGGGGACCTCGCTGAGGTCGGCGGCGGTGTCGGCGTCCCCGCTGGCGATGGCCTGCACGTAGGACTTGACCGTGGGCGCCGGGCCCCAGACGTTCGCGCGGAGGACGCTCGTCGTGACGGCGCCGGCGATCACGACCACCACGACGGCGCCACCGGCGATGAGCGAGCGGACCAGGATCTTCTTCGCCCGCGGGGACATCGGTGCGGGTGCGGGCGCGCCACCGCCGATGAACGGTTGCGACCCGTCGGCCGGCTGCGCCCCGTACGCCGGCTGCGCCCCGTACGCCGGCTGCGCGCCGTAGGGCGGCTGTGCGCCGGACGTCGGCTGTGCGCCGTACGCGGACTGCGGGGCAGACCCCGACGGCGGGTACGGCGCCTGCTGGCCGGCGCCCGGGGGAGTGTTCCACGCGGCGGCAGCCGGAGCGTCGGCAGCAGCAGGCGCACCGGGAGCAGCAGGCGCACCGGGAGCAGCAGGCGCACCGGGCGCGGCCGGGTCGACGGACGCGGTGGGAACGACGGGGGTACCCGTGCCGGCGGCGGGCCCGGCCGGGAACGCCTGCGGCACGACGGGCCGGGGGTCCGCGCCGACCAGACGCGACGTCCCGAGCACCACGGCACCCCCGAGGCGGGGCAGGAGCACCGGGGCGAGGTACCGGGCGACGACCTCGATCACGCCACCCCACAGGGCGAAGACGATCGGCGTCCACGGTGCGACGCCGATCGATCCCGACCCGTCCACCGAGCTCGTGCCGCTCACCTGGTACGAGGCGACCCCGGTGCCGAGGACGAAGAACAGCAGCCCGAGTGCGAACCACACGAGCGGCGTGACGACCCAGTCGAGCGTGCTCCGCACCCGGTCGTTGCGGCGGACGGCGAGTGCGAGGCCGGCCACGACCGAGGTGACGACGACGAACAGCACGACGAGCCAGGTCCAGCCACCGGCTCCGCCGAACACCGAGGCGGTGTCGCCGGCGGACCCGAAGCCGGACGTCCCGACGCCGCCGAGGAAGCCGAGCGCGGTGAGTCCGACCGCGACGTTGCCGAGCAGCAGGGGCAGGGCGGAGCCGGAGGACGGCTGGGCGATGAGGGCGACGACGATGACGGCGAGGGCGACCAGCACGACGAGGACCGTGAGCTGCGACGCGGCGACACGGAGCGTGCCGAGCAGACGGGCGGCGAAGACGTTGCGACCGGCGAGGACGGAGGGCCGGGCGAGGAGCGCTGCCAGGGCGCCGATGACGAACGCGCCGAGGACGCTGCCGACACCGACGGCGTGCACCGGCTCGATGACCGCTCCGGACACCGACGGGAACCGGATCGCGAAGAGGGCGGCCGCGACGTTCGTGAGCACCGTCGTCACCAGCCCGGACACCACCGCGGTCACGAGCACCTGCGTGCGGCCGAGGGCACGAGTCCGGATGCGTCGCGTGAGCACGACGGCCAGGATCACCTGTGCCACGAGCACCAGTGCCGGGACCACGGCGAGGGAGCCCGAGCCGGACCCGAGGAACCCGATCGACCCGGACAGGTGCAGGCGGCCGAGGTCGGCGAGGGCGACGAGCTGTGCCGGTGCACCGAGCAGGACGCTGACGCCGGAGAGCAGGGACTCGACGTCGGGCGCCGACCCCGCGCCGAGGTCGGCGCCGGAGCCGGTGCTCGGACCCGTCGAACCGCTGCCGCCGGACGCGAGCAGCGCCACGGTGATGAGCAGCGAGAGCGCCGCGACGACGTACGCCGCGACCCAGCCGCCGACGGCGGCGAGGACGGCCGCCAGCCAGTCGCGACCGGACACGGACCGCAGGAAGCGACCGAACGCACCGGACGACTGCGCGGCGGGGGCGGGCTGTCCCGACCACTGTTGCGGGCCTCCAGGCTGCTGCTGCCAGGCGGGCTGCCCGAGACCGGGCTGACCGGGACCGGGCTGACCGGGACCGGGCTGACCGGGACCGGGCTGACCGGGACCGGACTGACCGGGACCGGGCTGACCGTTCCAGGCGGGCTGCCCCGGACCGGGCTGCGACAGCGGGACGGGCGGGTTCGGCGGGTTCTCGCTCACGGCTGTGGGTCCTCTCCGACCGGGAGGCCGGCGCCGCGCTCCAGCACCCGTGTCCCCCCGACACGTGCCTGCAGCGTAGCGGAACCGCCGATCCGCCGTGAATACGCTGTCCCCGCGCTGGTAACTTCGGCACCGCACCCGGCGCACGACGCCGGCCGTCGCACCCGACGGACCGACGCACCCGCGCACCCGACGCACCCGGCCTCCGCCGGGCGGAACGGAGATCACACCACCCCATGCCTGCAGACCGCACCGAACAGACCCGCTACTCGTTCGTCGTCGCCTCCAACCGCCTCCCGGTGGACCGCGTCGTCGACCAGGACGGCAACGAGGGCTGGCGGCACTCGCCCGGTGGCCTCGTCACCGCCCTCGAACCCGTGATGCGCGCGAACGACGGAGCCTGGGTCGGCTGGGTGGGGCAGCCCGAGGTCGAGGTGGAACCGTTCGACAACGAGGGCATCCACATCGTCCCCGTGCCGCTCTCCGACGACGACGTCGAGGAGTACTACGAGGGCTTCAGCAACGACACCCTCTGGCCGCTGTACCACGACGTCATCGAGCACCCGAGCTACCACCGCGACTGGTGGAACGCGTACAAGCGGGTCAACGAGCGGTTCGCCGAGCAGATCGCCGAGATCGTCGAGCAGGACGGCATCGTCTGGGTGCAGGACTACCAGCTGCAGCTCGTGCCGGCGCTCCTCCGTGCGAAGCGTCCCGACCTGACCATCGGCTTCTTCAACCACATCCCGTTCCCGCCGGTCGGCATCTACGCGCAGCTGCCGTGGCGTGCGCAGATCCTCGACGGGCTGCTCGGTGCGGACGTGATCGGCTTCCAGCGGCACGACGACGCGAGCGACTTCCTCCGCGCGGTCCGCCACATCAAGGGCTACACGACCAAGGGCACCACGATCGACGTCCCGGTGGACGACCCGGCAGCGCCGCGGAGCCGCAAGGGCATCACGGTCCGGCACGTCGAGGCCCGCCACTTCCCGATCTCCATCGACGCCGAGAGCTTCGAGGCGATCGCCCACAAGCCCGAGGTGCAGGAACGCGCGCGGGAGATCCGCGAGAGCCTCGGCAACCCGAAGACCGTCCTGCTCGGCGTCGACCGGCTCGACTACACCAAGGGCATCCGGCACCGCATCAAGGCGTTCGGTGAGCTCATCGAGGACGGGCGGATCGCCGTCGAGGACGCCGCCCTCGTCCAGGTCGCCAGCCCGAGCCGCGAGCGTGTCGACTCGTACGCCACGCTCCGCGACGAGATCGAGCTGAGCGTCGGCCGCATCAACGGCGACCTCGGTGTCATCGGCCACCAGCCGATCTCGTACCTGCACCACGGCTACCCGCGCGAGGAGATGGTGGCGCTGTACCTGGCCGCCGACATCATGCTCGTGACGGCACTGCGCGACGGCATGAACCTCGTCGCGAAGGAGTACGTCGCCGCCCGCTTCGACAACGACGGCGTGCTGATCCTGTCCGAGTTCGCCGGAGCCGCCGACGAGCTCAAGCAGGCCGTGATCGTCAACCCACACGACATCGGGGCGCTCAAGGACAGCATCCAGCGCGCCATCGAGATGCCGCGCCGTGAGCGCTCGACGCGCATGCGCGCGCTCCGCAAGCGCGTGAAGGACAACGACGTGGCGCGCTGGTCGCGCTCGTTCCTCGAGGCGCTCGACCGCCACGCGCCGCGGAACGCCCAGATCGACCCGTCCGCAGCGGATCCCCGCGAGACGCACCGCGAAGCGCAGACCGACAACATGTCGATCTTCGACCAGGACGCCCAGTCCGCGCGTGCCGCCGAGGACACCCGGGAGGACCGTGATGCGTGACGAGACGACGACCGGTGACCTCGATGCGGCCCTCGAGACGCTCGCGGCTGCGCCGCGACTGATCGTCGCGCTCGACTTCGACGGCACGCTGGCACCCTTCGCCGACGACCCGTCAGAGGTCGGGGCACTGCCCGGCTCGTGGGCCGCGGTCCTGACACTGCACCGCGCGAAGGACACCGAGGTCGTGCTCGTCTCCGGGCGCCCCCTCGGCAGCCTCGCCGCGGTCACGCACGCGCCGGACGAGATGGCGCTGGTCGGTTCGCACGGCGTCGAGTGGCGTGTCGACGGCCACGCCGAGGCCGCGCTCACCCCCGACGAGCTCGAGCGCGTCGCACGCATCGGCGCGGCGCTCGACGAGGTCGGCGAGCGGTACCCCGGTGTCGTCATCGAGCACAAGCCCGCCGGGCACGGCGTGCACACCCGTCGGGTCTCCGCCGAGGTCGCGGCCGAGGCGAACGCGGCGGCGAGCCGCGCGGCGCACGATGCCGACCCCGCGGTGCTCGAGCGCGGCGGCAAGGACATCGTCGAGTTCGCCGTGCGGCACGTCACGAAGGGGGACGCCATCGCCCGGCTGCGCGAGCTGCACGGCGCCGACGCGGTCTTCTTCGCCGGTGACGACGTCACCGACGAGGACGGCTTCCGCGTACTCCGTGACGGCGACGTCGGTGTGAAGGTCGGTCCGGGCCAGACGCGGGCCGGCTACCGGATCGACGACCCCGCAGCCCTGACCGGCGTCCTGAAGCAGCTCGCGAGGCTCCGCGCCACCCGCTGAACACGGGCCACGAGCATGAGAATGCATGGGGGTGCGCAGCTGGTATCCCAAAGCGTCCTAGACTCATCCCATGCCTGATATCGACGTCAAGCCGCGCAGCCGGGTCGTCACCGACGGGATCGAAGCAACCACCTCGCGTGGCATGCTGCGGGCCGTCGGTATGGGAGACGAGGACTGGAGCAAGCCGCAGATCGGCATCGCGTCCTCGTGGAACGAGATCACGCCGTGCAACCTCTCGCTCGACCGCCTCGCGCAGGGTGCGAAGGAGGGTGTGCACTCCGGTGGCGGCTACCCGCTGCAGTTCGGCACCATCTCCGTCTCGGACGGCATCTCGATGGGGCACGAGGGCATGCACTTCTCCCTCGTCTCGCGTGAGGTCATCGCGGACAGCGTCGAGACCGTCGTCAACGCCGAGCGCCTCGACGGCACGGTCCTGCTCGCCGGCTGTGACAAGTCGCTCCCCGGCATGCTGATGGCCGCCGCGCGCCTCGACCTGGCGAGTGTCTTCCTCTACGCGGGTTCGGTCATGCCGGGCTACGTGAAGCAGGCCGACGGCACGATGAAGGAAGTCACGATCATCGACTCCTTCGAGGGCGTCGGCGCCTGCAAGGCCGGCACCATGAGCGAGGAGGAGCTCAAGAAGATCGAGTGCGCCATCGTCCCGGGCGAGGGCGCCTGCGGTGGCATGTACACGGCGAACACGATGGCCTCGGTCGCCGAGGCCCTCGGCATGTCGCTGCCGGGCTCCGCGGCCCCGCCGAGTGCCGACCGCCGTCGTGACTACTACGCGCACCGCTCCGGCGAGGCCGTGGTGAACATGCTCGAGCACGGCATCACCGCGCGTCAGATCCTCACGAAGGAAGCCTTCGAGAACGCGATCGCCGTCGCGATGGCGCTCGGCGGCTCGACCAACGTCATCCTGCACCTGCTCGCCATCGCCTACGAGGCCGAGGTCGAGCTGTCGCTGGACGACTTCAACCGCATCGGCTCGAAGGTCCCGCACCTCGCCGACATGAAGCCCTTCGGCAAGTACGTCATGGTCGACGTCGACCGCAACGGCGGCATCCCGGTCATCATGAAGGCGCTGCTCGACGCGGGCCTGCTGCACGGCGACTGCATGACCGTGACGGGCAAGACCGTCGCCGAGAACCTGGCCGAGATCGACCCGCCGGCACTCGACGGCGAGGTCTTCCGGACGCTCGACAACCCGATCCACACCACCGGAGGCCTGACCGTCCTGCAGGGCTCCTTCGCCCCCGAGGGCGCCGTGGTGAAGACCGCGGGCTTCGACGCCTCCGTCTTCGAGGGCCCCGCCCGCGTGTTCGACCGCGAACGTGCGGCGATGGACGCCCTGACCGAGGGACGCATCCAGAAGGGCGACGTCGTCGTCATCCGCTACGAGGGCCCCAAGGGCGGCCCGGGCATGCGCGAGATGCTCGCCATCACCGCGGCCATCAAGGGCGCGGGCCTCGGCAAGGATGTACTACTCTTGACCGACGGTCGATTCTCAGGCGGCACAACCGGCCTGTGCATCGGCCACATCGCACCGGAAGCAGTGGACGCAGGTCCAGTCGCTTTCGTTCGTGATGGCGACCGCATCCGTGTCGACATCGCGGCTCGCTCGCTCGACCTACTGGTCGACCCGGCCGAGCTGGAGGCCCGCCGAGAAGGCTGGGCCCCGCTGCCCCCGCGCTACACCCGCGGAGTCCTCGCGAAGTACGCCAAGCTCGTCAAGTCCGCCGCCCAGGGCGCGGTCACGGGCTAGCGTCCGACACCCGCACCACCGCCACCACTCAGGCAAGGACCACTCATGCCCACGGAAGCAACGCCGTTGTCCGCGGCCGCCGGTGCACGCCGGTCGCCGGAGATCCTGACCGGCTCGGGAGCCGTCCTCCGGACGCTCGAGCACCTCGGGATCACCGACGTCTTCGGCCTGCCGGGCGGAGCCATCATCCCGTTCTACGACGAGCTGATGGCGTCCACCACGATCCGTCACATCCTCGTCCGTCACGAGCAGGGCGCCGGCCACGCCGCCGAGGGCTACGCCTCGTCGTCCGGCAAGGTCGGCGTCGCCATCGCCACGTCGGGCCCCGGCGCGACGAACCTCGTGACCGCCATCGCCGACGCCTACATGGACTCGGTGCCGTTCATCGCGATCACCGGCCAGGTGTTCTCGACGCTGATGGGCACCGACGCGTTCCAGGAAGCCGACATCGTCGGCATCACGATGCCGATCACGAAGCACTCGTTCCTGGTGACCGACCCGGCCGACGTGCCGGCGACCCTCGCGGCGGCGCACCTCATCGCGACGACCGGCAGGCCCGGTCCCGTGCTGGTTGACATCACGAAGGACGCCCAGCAGAAGTCGGCGCCCTACGTGTGGCCGCCCAAGATCGACCTGCCCGGCTACCGCCCGGTCACCAAGGCGCACGGCAAGCAGATCACCGCGGCCGCGCAGCTGCTGTCCGAGTCGAAGCGTCCGGTGCTCTACGTCGGCGGCGGCGTCATCCGCTCCCGTGCGACCGCCGAGCTGCTCCGCTTCGCCGAGGCCACGGGCGCGCCGGTCGTCACGACCCTGATGGCGCGCGGCGCGTTCCCGGACTCGCACCCGCAGCACCTCGGCATGCCCGGCATGCACGGCACGGTGCCGGCGGTGCTCGGCCTGCAGGACAGCGACCTCATCGTCGCCCTCGGGGCCCGCTTCGACGACCGCGTGACCGGCAAGGCGGACGAGTTCGCGCCGGACGCCAAGGTCGTGCACGTCGACATCGACCCGGCCGAGATCTCGAAGATCCGCTTCGCCGACGTCCCGATCGTCGGTGACGCCCGCGAGGTCCTGGTCGACCTGCTCGACGCCTGGGGCGGCATCGCCGTCGAGGACCGAGCGTCGACCGACGAGTGGTGGGCGAAGCTCCACCAGCTCAAGACCGACTTCCCGCTCGGGTACGCCGAGCCGACCGACGGACTCCTCGCGCCCCAGGGCATCATCAAGCGCATCGGTGAGCTCTCCGGTCCCGAGGCCGTCTACGCCTCCGGTGTCGGCCAGCACCAGATGTGGTCTGCGCAGTTCATCAAGTACGAGCGACCCAACGCCTGGCTCAACTCCGGTGGCGCCGGCACGATGGGCTACTCGGTCCCCGCGGCGATGGGTGCGAAGGTCGCCCAGCCGGACCGTGTGGTCTGGGCGATCGACGGCGACGGCTGCTTCCAGATGACGAACCAGGAGCTCGCGACCTGCGTCATCAACGACATCCCGATCAAGGTCGCGATCATCAACAACTCGTCGCTCGGCATGGTCCGGCAGTGGCAGACGCTGTTCTACGACGGCCGGCACTCCTTCACCGACCTCGAGACGGGGCACGCCTCGCGCCGTGTGCCGGACTTCGTGAAGCTGGCCGACGCGTACGGTGCCCTCGGCATCCGCGTCGAGAAGGCCGACGAGGTCGACGCCGCGATCGAGCTCGCCCTCGCGACCAACGACCGCCCGGTGGTGATCGACTTCGTCGTGAGCCGTGACTCGATGGTCTGGCCGATGGTCCCGCAGGGCGTCAGCAACTCGTCCATCGAGTACGCCCAGGCACTCGCGCCCACCTGGGACGACGAGGACGCCGACATGACGGGAGAAACCGCATGAGCCACGTCCTCTCCCTCCTCGTGGAGGACAAGCCCGGTCTGCTGACCCGTGTCGCCGGGCTGTTCGCCCGGCGCGGGTTCAACATCGAGTCGCTCGCCGTCGGCAACACCGAGGTGGACGGCCTCAGCCGGATCACGGTCGTCGTCGACGTCGAGGACCTCCCGCTGGAACAGGTGACGAAGCAGCTCAACAAGCTGGTGAACGTCATCAAGATCGTCGAACTGGACTTCTCGCAGTCGGTCCAGCGCGAGCACATGCTCGTGAAGGTGCGCGTCGACAACCAGACGCGCTCGGCGGTGCTCGAAGCAGTGAACCTGTTCCGTGCCCAGGTCGTCGACGTGGCGACCGACTCCCTGATCGTCGAGGTGACCGGCGACCCCGGCAAGATCCAGGCGATCCTCCGCGTGCTCGAGCCCTACGGCGTCAAGGAGCTCGCCCGCGCGGGACTCCTCGGCATGGGCCGCGGACCGAAGAGCATCACCGACCGGGTGCGCTGAGCACCCGCCACACCCTTCCCGGGCGCCGATGGTGCCCGGCACCGACCCCAGAACCAAGGAGACACACCCTCGTGACTGACATCGTGTACGACGCCGACGCCGACCTGACGCTCATCCAGGGCAAGAAGGTCGCCGTCATCGGCTACGGCTCGCAGGGCCACGCCCACGCACTCAACCTCCGTGACTCGGGTGTCGAGGTGAAGATCGGCCTGCAGGAGGGCTCGAAGAGCCGCCAGAAGGCCGAAGAGGCGGGCTTCGAGGTCCACACGCCGGGCGACGCCACCGCGTGGGCCGACGTCGTCGTCATCCTCGCGCCGGACCAGGTCCAGCGCATCGTCTACGCCGAGGACATCCGTCCGAACCTCAAGCCGGGCGCGACGCTCGTCTTCGGCCACGGCTTCAACATCCGCTTCGGCTACATCGAGGCGCCCGAGGGTGTCGACGTGTCGCTCGTCGCGCCGAAGGGCCCGGGGCACACCGTCCGCCGCGAGTACGAGGCCGGCCGTGGCGTCCCCGTGATCGTCGCGGTCGAGGTCGACGCTTCCGGTTCCGCCTGGGATCTCGCGTGGTCGTACTCGAAGGCCATCGGCGGCCTGCGCTCCGGCGGCATCAAGACAACCTTCACCGAGGAGACCGAGACCGACCTGTTCGGTGAGCAGGCCGTCCTCTGCGGTGGCACGTCGCAGCTCATCCAGTACGGCTTCGAGACCCTGGTCGAGGCGGGCTACCAGCCGCAGATCGCCTACTTCGAGGTCCTGCACGAGCTGAAGCTCATCGTCGACCTCATCTGGGAGGGCGGCCTCACCAAGCAGCGCTGGTCGATCTCCGACACCGCCGAGTTCGGTGACTACGTCTCCGGCCCGCGCGTGATCTCGCCGGACGTCAAGGAGAACATGAAGGCGGTGCTCGCGGACATCCAGAACGGTGCCTTCGCGAAGCGCTTCATCGAGGACCAGGACGCCGGCGCACCCGAGTTCAAGGCGCTCCGCGCCAAGGGCGAGGGCCACCCGATCGAGGCCACCGGCCGTGAGCTCCGCGCGCTCTTCGCGTGGAAGCAGAACGACGGCGACTACGTGGACGGCTCCGCCGCGCGGTAGTCTTCCGAGAACCACTCGATGACGAGGCGGCGGTGCACTGTGCACCGCCGCCTCGCGATGTGACCCGAACGTTATGCAGCAGCTCTCCTCCAGCCCCGACGCCGCGGACAGGCGTCCCTCCGCCGTGCGCCCGGACGATTCCCGACACGCGTCGGCCGTGCCGCGCACCCGCGGTCAGGACCGCGCCGACCAGCATGGGATGATCGTCGGATGGCGGTGACGAAGCGAGCGGTCCACATCGGCGCCGGCAAGATCGGGCGCGGGTTCGTGGGCCAGTTCCTCGTGGCGAGCGGCTACGAGCTCACCTTCGTCGACGTCGACGAGCGCGTGGTCTCCGCCCTCAACGAAGCCGGCCGGTTCGTCGTGCACGAGGTCGGCGAGAGGCCGGTCGAGAACCTCGTCCACGGGTTCCGTGCGCTGAACAGCAAGACCGACCGAGAGCGTGTGGTCCAGGCCATCGCCGCGGCCGACGTCGTGACCACCGCGGTGGGCGCCCGCACGCTCCCGCTGGTCGCGCCGCTCATCGCCGAGGGGCTCGCGGCACGTCCGCTCGAGCGCGGCGACGTCACGATCGTCGCCTGCGAGAACGCCTTCAACGCGACCGACTCCCTGCACGCCAGCATCCGCCGCGCCCCGATCCTCGAGGACCGCGACATCGCCGCCGTCTTCGCGAACTGCGCGATCGACCGCATCGTGCCGGACCAGTCCGGCGTGCTCGGCCAGTCCGGTGGACTCGACGTGGTGCTCGAGCCGTTCTACGAGTGGGTCATCGAGCGCACCCCGTTCCTGGGGTCCGACGCCGAGCCGCCGACGATCGAGGGCGTCACCTGGGTCGACGACCTGCAGCCGTTCGTCGAGCGCAAGCTCTACACGGTGAACACCGCGCACGCGACCGCCGCTTACCACGGGTACGTGCGCGGCATCCGGCTCATCCGTGAAGCACTCGAGGACGACGCCGTCCGCGCCGAGGTCGACGGCGTCCTCGCCGAGACGACGGCGCTGCTGATCGCGAAGCACGGGTTCGACCCTGCGGACCACGCGCGCTACGTCGCCGCGAACCTCTCCCGCATCGCGAACCCGCACCTGCCGGACTCCACGGCACGCGTCGGGCGCAACCCGCTCCGCAAACTCGGTCGGCGCGAGCGCTTCGTCGGCCCGGCGTCGCAGCTCGCCGAGCGGGGCCTGCCCGTCGAGCACCTGCTCGGCGCGGTCCGCGTGGCGCTCGCCTTCGACGACGAGAACGACCCGGAGTCGATCGAGCTGCACGCGCTCCTGCGTTCCGGTGCGACCGCGCACGCGCTCACCGAGATCCTCACCGGCCTGATGGAGAGCCACCCGCTCTTCCCGGCCGTCCGCGACGTCGTCGCCGAGGTCCTCGCGACGCAGCCCGCCGACGCCTGACGAACGCCGAAGCAGGCCCCTCGCCGACGACGGTTGGTCCCGCGGCAGGCTCGTCCCTCGTAGAATCGGGGGCATGACCACGGCAGCATCCCCACCAGACGGGTCGACCGACCCGGACGTGCCGAACGCCGTCGACACCGACGACGCCGCCCTCAGCTGGGGGGACGCCGACGACGCCACCCACGTCGACGCGGCGCACAACCCGGTGGCGGTGCGTGACCGCGGAGCGCGCGACCCCGAGGCACCCGAGACCTCCGGCGCGCTCGTCGGGTTCGGCGTCTTCGGCGGCCTCTACCTGCTCTACACGGTGGCCTGGCTCCTCACCGCGTCGACCGCGTACGTCTCCGGCGTCGACACGGTCCTCACGCTCTTCGTCGAGGTGCTCCGTTTCCTCGCGATCCTCGCGCCCGCCCTCTGGTTCACCGTGGTGCTCTGGGCAGCCCGCGGCAGCCGGACCCGCACCCGACTGCTCTGGATGCTCCTCGGCGCCGTCGTGCTGTTCCCGTGGCCGTTCCTCCTGACCCGGAGCTTCGGGTGACCGGGGCCGTGCCGGCGACGACCCGCCGGAACACCGCCCCCGTCGTCGCGAAGATCGTGGTCTGGGCCGTGTTCGCGGTCCTGTTCGCCTACATGACGGTGCAGGCCGTCGGCAACCTGACGCAGATCACCCAGCGGGTGGACGCCTTCAACGCGTTCCTCGAGACGACCTCGGGTGGCGACTCGCTGCAGACCAGCACACCGTGGCTGTGGCTCGTGCTCGACATCCTGATCGCGCCGGTCGCGTTCGTCGCGGCGATCGCCATCACCCGGCGTGCGAGCCTGCCCGTCACGATCGCGGTGTTCGTGGTCGCCTTCGCGGGCGCCGGCGCCCTCTGGCTCGACCTCCAGCTGTACGTCCCGACGCTGCTGGACTTCTGACGCGACCCGCCGACGGCCAGGAGGCACGGTGCGGCCCCGCCCCGTGTCTCCCGGCCGTCGTGTGGTTCTCCACAGGACCGCTCCCGCGGTCGTCACCACCGGCCTGCGTCGATAGCATGGTGGGATACCAACCGTCTCGAGTGAGGAAACAGCTGCTGTGTCGAAGCCGGTCGTCCTGATCGCCGAAGAACTCTCGCCCGCAACGGTCGACGCCCTCGGGCCCGACTTCGAGATCCGGAACGTGGACGGCACCGACCGTCCGGCGCTCCTGGCGGCGCTGTCCGACGCGCACGCCGTCCTCGTGCGGTCCGCCACCAAGATCGACGCCGAGGCGATCGCCGCGGCGCCGGCCCTCAAGGTCGTCGCCCGTGCCGGCGTCGGCCTCGACAACGTCGACATCAAGGCGGCGACGACCGCCGGCGTGATGGTGGTGAACGCCCCGACCTCGAACATCATCTCGGCGGCGGAGCTCACGGTCGGGCACATCCTGTCGCTCGCGCGGCACATCCCGGCCGCCCACGCCTCGCTGGCCGCCGGTGCGTGGAAGCGCTCGTCGTACACCGGTGTCGAGCTCTACGAGAAGACCGTCGGCATCATCGGCCTCGGCCGCATCGGCGCGCTCATCACCCAGCGGCTGCAGGCGTTCGGGGTCTCCGTCATCGCCTACGACCCGTACGTCACCACTGCGCGGGCGCAGCAGCTCGGGGTCGAGCTCGTCTCCCTCGAAGATCTGCTGCGTCGGGCGGACTTCACCACGATCCACATGCCGAGGACGCCGGAGACCCTCGGCATGATCTCGGACGCCCAGTTCGCGCTCATGAAGCCGACCGCGTTCGTCGTCAACGTCGCTCGCGGTGGCCTGATCGACGAGGACGCCCTGCACCGGGCGCTGACCTCGAACACCATCGCCGGAGCGGGCCTCGACGTCTTCGTGTCCGAGCCCCCGAAGGACTCGCCGCTCCTGGCGCTCCCGAACGTCGTGGTGACGCCGCACCTCGGTGCCTCCACCGACGAAGCGCAGGAGAAGGCGGGCGTCTCGGTCGCCAAGTCGGTCCGTCTCGCCCTCGGCGGCGAGCTCGTGCCCGACGCCGTGAACGTCGCGGGCGGTGTCATCGACCCGTACGTGCGCCCCGGGATCCCGCTCGTCGAGAAGCTCGGTCAGGTCTTCACCGCCCTCGCGACGTCGCCGGTCACGAGCATCGACGTCGAGGTGCACGGCGAGCTCGCCGAGTACGACGTCAGCGTCCTCAAGCTCGCGGCGCTCAAGGGCGTCTTCACCGACGTCGTCAGCGACCAGGTCTCCTACGTCAACGCACCGCTCATCGCGGAGCAGCGCGGGGTCACCGTCCGCCTGATCACCGAGACCGACAGCCCGGAGTACCGCAACGTGCTCACGATCCGCGGTGCCCAGTCGGACGGCCCGGCGATCAGCGTCTCCGGCACGCTCACCGGCCCGAAGCAGGTCGAGAAGCTCGTCGAGATCAACGGGCACGACGTCGAGGTGCCGCTCGACCGGCACCACGTCGTGATGGAGTACACCGACCGTCCGGGGATCGTGGCGGTCTACGGCAAGGAGTTCGGCCAGGCCGGCATCAACATCGCCGCGATGCAGATCTCGCGCGAAGCCGCCGGCGGGCAGGCGCTCAGCGTCCTGACGGTCGACTCGCCCGTCCCGGCCGAGATCCTCGAGCACGTCCGCTCCGCGATCGACGCCTCCTCGCTCCGCGAGATCGACATCACGCTGTAGGGGAGTGGCGGACATGAGCAGTGCGCAGACGATCCGACTCGCGGTCATCCGCGGCGACGGCATCGGTCCCGAGGTCGTCGACGAGGCACTGAAGGTGCTGCACGCCGTGCTGCCCGACGACCTCATGGTCGAGGAGACCCCGTTCTCCCTCGGCGCCGCACGGTACCTGGAGACCGGCGACATCCTCACGGACGACGACATGGCGGCCATCGCCGAGCACGACGCGATCCTGCTCGGTGCGGTGGGGGGCGACCCGCGCGACCCACGCCTGGCGGGCGGCATCATCGAGCGCGGGCTGCTCCTGAAGCTCCGTTTCGCGTTCGACCACTACGTGAACCTGCGGCCGACGACGGTCCACCCGGCCGTCGCGACGCCGCTCGCCGACCCAGGCGAGGTCGACTTCGTCGTCGTGCGTGAAGGCACCGAGGGGCCGTACGTCGGCAACGGCGGTGCCATCCGCACCGGGACTCCGCAGGAGATCGCGACCGAGGTCTCGCTGAACACCGCGTTCGGCGTGGAGCGGGTCGTGCGGTACGCGTTCGACCTGGCGCACCGCCGCCCGCGTCGGCACCTCACCCTCGTGCACAAGAGCAACGTCCTGGTGCACGCCGGGGCCCTCTGGCAGCGCACCGTCGCGGCCGTCGGCGCCGAGTACCCGGACGTCACGGTCGACTACCAGCACGTGGACGCGGTCACCATCCACATGGTCCGCGACCCCGCTCGTTTCGACGTCATCGTCACCGACAACCTGTTCGGCGACATCATCACCGACCTGGCCGGCGCGATCAGCGGCGGCATCGGTCTGGCGGCCTCGGGCAACATCAACCCGGACGGCACCTTCCCCAGCATGTTCGAGCCGGTCCACGGTTCCGCGCCGGACATCGCAGGTCAGCAGCTCGCCGATCCCACTGCCGCGATCCTGTCCGTCGCCCTGTTGCTCGACCACCTCGGTCGCGGTGACCTGGCGGCGGCGGTGACCGGCGCAGTGGAGTCCGACCTCGCCGATCGGGGCACCACTCCGCGTCGCACGGCCGAGATCGGCGACGCGATCGCCGCCGCGGCCACGGCACGCACCACCACCGCCTGAGAAGGAGCCCTCCCCATGAGCACCGACACCGCCTTCGGACTCGAGTTCGCCAACACCCCCTCAGCCGATCGCCGGGCCGCTGCGGAGCGCGAGCAGATCCTGGCCGACCCGGGCTTCGGCAAGCACTTCACCGACCACATGGCCACGGTCGAGTGGACGCTCGACGACGGCTGGCACAGCGCGTCGATCCACCCGTACGGGCCGCTGTCCCTCGACCCGAGCGCGAGCGTCCTGCACTACGCCCAGGAGATCTTCGAGGGGCTCAAGGCCTACCGGCACGCCGACGGCTCGGTGTGGTCGTTCCGACCGGACGCCAACGCTCGGCGGTTCCAGCGGTCCGCCCGACGGCTCGCGCTCCCGGAGCTCCCGGTCGAGGCGTTCGTCGAGTCGATCCGGCAGCTCGTGCAGACCGACGTCGACTGGGTGCCCTCGGCGCCCGAAACCAGCCTGTACCTGCGGCCGTTCATGATCGCGACGGAGTCGTTCCTCGGGGTCCGCGCCGCACAGGCCGTGGCGTACCACTGCATCGCGAGCCCGGCCGGTGCGTACTTCACGTCCGGCCCCAAACCGGTGTCGATCTGGCTGTCGACGCAGTACGCCCGTGCCGGCAAGGGCGGGACCGGTGCGGCGAAGACCGGCGGCAACTACGCCTCG
This sequence comes from Curtobacterium aurantiacum, assembly GCF_018598555.1. GTDB lineage: Bacteria > Actinomycetota > Actinomycetes > Actinomycetales > Microbacteriaceae > Curtobacterium > Curtobacterium aurantiacum. The sequence goes on along the minus strand of NZ_JAHEWN010000006.1, from coordinate 1,679 downwards.
TCGCTGCTGCCCCAGCAGGAGGCGTACGAGCACGGTTGCCAGCAGGTGATGTTCCTCGACTCGGTGGAGGGCAGGTACCTCGAAGAGCTCGGCGGCATGAACGTCGTCCTCGTCAAGTCGGACGGCACCCTGGTCACGCCCGACTCCGACTCCATCCTCGAGGGCATCACGCGTGACTCGATCCTGCAGTTGGCGGAGGACCGCGGGCTGACCGTCGAGAAGCGCCGGGTGACGCTCGACGAGTGGCGGGACGGTGTCGCCGACGGCTCGATCACCGAGGCCTTCGCGTGCGGGACCGCCGCCGTGGTGACCCCGATCGCCGAACTCCGGGGCGAGGGCTTCACCATCGGCTCGCCGACCGTGGGGGCGGGGGAGCTCACGATGTCCCTGCGCGACGAGCTCACCGACATCCAGTACGGCCGTCTTCCCGACCCCCACGGGTGGATGACCAAGCTGACCGACGCGTCCTGATCGACCGGCGGGCGTGGGTAGGGTCGAACAGTGAAGATCGCACGGTTCAGCAGCAAGGGTGAAGACCCCCGGTACGGCATCCTCGACGAGCGGCACCTGGTGGTGCTCGCCGGAGACCCGATGTACCAGGGGTTCGAGACCACGGGGGAGCGGGTCGCACTCGCTGACGCCAAGCTCCTCGCCCCCGTCATCCCGCGCTCGAAGGTCATCGGCGTCGGGCTCAACTACTCCGAGCACGCCTCCGAGATGGACGAGCGCGCCGGCGACGACCCGGTGGTGTTCCTCAAGCCGAACACCTCGGTGATCGGTCCCGACGAACCCATCCGGCTGCCCGCCGACATCGGCCGCGTCGACCACGAGGGCGAACTCGCCATCGTGATCGGCTCGCTCGCGAAGAACGTCCGGCGAGAGGACTTCGCGAGCGTCATCCTCGGGTACACGATCGCGAACGACGTGACGGCCCGTGACCTGCAGGCGCGTGACGGCCAGTGGACCCGGGCGAAGGGCTTCGACACGTTCTGCCCGCTCGGCCCCGTGATCGAGACGGAGATCGACCCGTCGGACATCCGGCTCGAGACGCGCGTTGACGGCGACCTCCGTCAGGCGGCGTCGACGAACGAGATGGTGCACGACATCCCGTCGCTCGTCGAGTTCGTCTCCTCGATCTGGACCCTCCTGCCCGGCGACGTCATCCTGACCGGGACCCCGGCCGGCGTCGGGCAGATCCGGGACGGCGAGATCGTCGAGGTCACCATCTCCGGCATCGGCACGCTCAAGAACCCGGTCATCGCCCGGCACTGACAGCGGCCACGAACGGCCCGTTCCCCGGTGGGGAGCGGGCCGTTCGTCGTTGCCGGGCGCGAGTGCTCCCGGTGCCGCTGCAAGCGACACGCCCGGGATGTGGGCCGGCTTGGCGCTGCCGTTCACCTCTGCGTAAAGTAATCACTCGTTGCCGCTGAGGCGGAGAACGGAACGGCCGAGACGATCACCGGGTTGAACACCTGGAGATGCAGTCCGGACGGGGTCCCGCTCAGGCAACGTCCTCCTGAAGAAGTCGAAGTGATTCGACGTGTCCGAGGGTGGAACAAGACGAATGCCTCTCTGGCGGAGCCCCTTGTGGGTCGAGCGGGGAGTGCGTCTGGTCCTTGAGAACTCAACAGCGTGCACATTGTCAATGCCAATTTATTGATTGACCTCGTGCCTGGTCG
>NZ_JAHEWN010000005.1 GCF_018598555.1 Curtobacterium aurantiacum | reverse complement strand
GGGCGGCGCGGGGGCGCGGGGGCGCGCGGTGCGGGCGGGGCGTGCCTGGTGGAAACGGGCGTACCTGGTGCGTTGATCCGTGCAGGTACGCCCGATCTCGCTTGGTACCGCAGCCGCTCTGGGAAAGAACGGGCACACCGGGAGCGGGCTACAGGGAACCGCTCGGGCGGGCGACGTACGGCATGAGCTGGTTCGGCAGCCAGATCGCGCGCTCGACGACGCCGACGCCGGGGCGGGCGGCCTCGACCATGGTGCCGTAGCTCGTCACGATCGAGTCGTGGTACGCCCCCGATGCCGTGCCGTTCGACGAGTAGAAGAGGATGTCACCGGGCTGGCGCTGGGACAGCGGGACGAGGCGGCCGATCGACTTGAAGTAGTTGTACTGCCAGACGACGTTGTGCCCACCGGTCGCGATGCCCTGCGAGCTGTAGGCCATCATCACGAGGCCGGAGCAGTCCCAGGTGTTCGGGCCGGCGCCGTTGAGGACGTAGGCGTCGCCGAGCTGACCGCGGGCGAAGGCGATCGCGCCGGCGGCCTTGGAGGGGCTGCTCGGGGCAGGAGCAGGGGCCGGTGCCGGAGCAGGGGCGGGCGCGGGAGCCGGCTTGCTCGGCGTGCTGGGCCTGGACGGGGTGCTCGGCTTGCTCGGGGTGCTCGGCTTCGCGGGGGTGCCGGGGTTCGACGGCGTGCTCGGCTGGGCCGGGCTGGAGGTGCCGGTGCCGGTGTTGCTGCCGCCGGATGTGCCGGTGTTGCTGCCGCCGGATGTGCCGGTGTTGCCGCCACCGGATGTGCCGGTCGTGCTGCCGCCGCTGCCGCCGCTGTTGCCGCCGGCGTCGCGCGTCTGCTTCGCGATGGCCGCAGCGGCGGCCTTCGCCTGCTGCGCACTCCAGTACGCGGTCTCCGTTGCGACGCTCGTGCCCTTGAGGTACGCGAGCTGGCGCAGGACCTCGGCCTGCTGGTCCTGTTCCTTCTGCACCCGGGCCTGGGCGCCTGCGACCACGTCGTTCGCGGTGGCGAAGGCGGACTTGGTCGCGTCGGTCGCCTGCTCGAGGGCCTTCTCGGCGGCGGACTGCTGCGCCGCCAGGGACTCGACCGTCTTCTGGTCCGCGCGGGCCTCGGCCAGGACCGTCGCGGAGCGCTCGGACAGGTGCGACATCGTGCCGACGCGGTAGAGCAGGTCCTTCGAGCCGGACGCGTCCACGAGGATCGTCGTCGACAGGTCACCGCCGCCGGTGCGGGACAGCTCGACCACGAGCCCGGCGACCTGGCCGGCAGAGTCGTCCGCCCGGGCCTTCGCACGCTTCGACTGCGCGGACAGGTCGGCGAGGGTGTCCTTCGCCTCCTGCTGCTGCGACGCCGCGAGGGCGTACGCCTGCCCGGCCTGCTGCTCGGCGACACCGGCCTGGTCAGCGGCGTCCTGCAGCGAGCCGAGCCGGTCGCTCAGCTCGTCGACCGTCTGCTGGGCGTCGGCCGCATCGGACTTGGCGGCCTTGACGTCGTCCCATGACGGACCCGAGGGTGCGGCCTGGGCCGGTCCGGCGATGACGACCGACAGGCCGATGCCGAGCACGGCGATGGTCGCGATCCCGCAGGAGAACGAGCGAGCGGAGGTGGTCATGACGTGGGTCGACGCCTTCTGGTGGCGCTGATGCTCATACCGAGATCCCCCGCGCTGCCATGAAGGGGACCGGGTCGACGGCAGCGCCGTTGATCCGGGTCTCGAAGTGGAGGTGGCACCCGGTCGACCAGCCGGTCGAGCCGATCTTGGCGATCTGCTGTCCCGCGGTGACGTGCTGGCCGGCGGTGACCATGATCCCGCCGTCGACGACGTGGCCGTACGCCGTGGAGATGCCGCCGCCGTTGTCGAGGATGACCTCGTTGCCGTAGCCGCCACCGTTGCCGGCGAAGGTCACGGTGCCGTCGTGCGCCGCGTAGATCGGGGCGTAGCAGGCGGGGGCGAGGTCGACCCCGGCGTGCAGGGCGCTGACGTGCGTGTACGGGTCGACGCGGTAGCCGTAGGGGCTGGTCTGGAACCCGCCGGCGGGTCGGACCCACCCGGAGGCGTTGGCGCTGCCGCCGCCGGTGCCGCCCTGGCTGGTCGCCGGGGCGCTCGCGGCCGCCTTCGCGGCGGCAGCGGCAAGGCGGGCCTGGCGGGCCTTCTCGGCGGCGACGCCCTTGCGGAAGTCGGCCTCGACACCGCGTTGCTTCGAGGTGAGCGCGGTCAGCTGTGCCTCGAGCCGGTCTTCGTTGTCGTTCTCGGCGGCGACCGCGGCCTGTGCAGCGTCGGCAGCGCCTTGGGCTTCCTGCATCTTCGACTGCGCTGCGTCGGCGAGGTCCCCGAGGGCCTGCTTGGCGCGATCGGCCTTGTCGGCGAGGCCCTGGGCGACGCCGCGGTCCTGTGAGGCCTGCGAGTAGATGCCCTCGGATTGCTCGCTGAGCTTCGACATGGCACCGAGCTCGTAGAGCAGGTCGCCGGAGTCGGACGGGTGCGTGAGGATGTCGGTCGTCACGTCGTTGGCGCCCGCTCGGCCGAGCTGCGCGGCGAGCTGGCCGGCCTGCTCCTCGGACTGCGCGGCGGTCTGCTTCGCGTCGTCGGCCTGCGACTGGAACTTCTTCTGCTTGAGCGTCGCCTCGTCGTACTTGTTCTGCGCGGCCTGGTACGCCTCGCCCGCGGCCTGTGCGGCCTTCTGCTTGGCAGCGGCCTCGCTCTTGAGCGACGAGATGAGCGACTTGATCTCGCCGACCTTTGCCTGCTGGGCGCTGGTCGAGGACTTCGCCTGCTGCACCTCGTCCCAGCTGGGGTAGCTCGCCGCGCTGGCCGACGACGCGGGCGCGACGGCCGCGAGCGTGCCGGCGGTGAGCGCGACGGCGACCGCAGCGGCGACGAGGCGGCTGCGGGTGCGGAGGGAGAGGGGTGTGGAGGTCGGCATGTATCTCGATTTCGTAACAGCGCGGCAAGGCTCACGCACGTAACACTGTTAACAGTCGCAACAGTAACAACAGTGGTCGCAGGCTCGACAGCCCCTCGGACGAGGGGCGCGACCGCCCACGATGCTCGCACCGACACCTTTCCGAGGACCGTGTGCCGGGAGCGCGACACGCCGGGGATGCACGGTTGGCGGGGTCGGATTTGTGAAACCCGGGGGGCGTCCGTATGCTTGTCCATCGGTAGCGCGATGCACTGCTTGCGGCCCTATCGTTTAGTGGCCTAGGACACCGCCCTTTCACGGCGGCAGCACGGGTTCGAATCCCGTTGGGGTCACTCCTTGAGTGAGCGAGCAAGTAGTACTGAACAACACCACAGCAAGACACAACACGCAGTACCCACAACACAACATGGCCCTGTAGCGCAGCTGGTTAGCGTGCCGCCCTGTCACGGCGGAGGTCGCGGGTTCAAGTCCCGTCAGGGTCGCCACGGCTGGATAGCTCAGTTGGTAGAGCGTTCGACTGAAAATCGAAAGGTCCACGGATCGATGCCGTGTCCAGCCACAGCAGGAAGCCCCCGGTGAAGCCGGGGGCTTCCTTGTTTCTGAGGCTGGGTGCGCTGGTTCTCCGCTGACGCTGTGCCGGTTCTGTGCCGGTTGAGTGTGGCCGGACTGCTCTCCCGGGCTCCGGATCGAGCTAGCGTTGGCGGATGGAAGCCGCACGACGAGCGCGAGCTGACGGAGCTCCGACGTTCGACTTCGATGCCGTCGACTTCGTCACCGCAGACCATCACTTCGGACATGCGCGGATCATCGACCATGCGAAGCGTCCGTTCGGCGACGTCGAGACGATGGATATATCTCTCGTCGAGCGCTGGAACTCAGTCGTCCCGCCGGATGCCGTCGTGCTGCACCTCGGCGATCTGCTCTTGGCCTCGATGAACGACGTCGGTGATGCTCTTGCCCTCACCCGTCAGCTGCACGGCCGTCGGCTGCTCGTCCCGGGCAACCACGACTGGGTCTCGCGAGCGACCCAGACAAGGACTCGCATCCAATCAATGACGCCTCTGTACGAAGCCGCCGGCTGGACGGTGCTCCCCGAGGTGCTGAACGGGTCACGACACGGGCAACTGCTCCGTGCTTCGCACTATCCGTACGACACTGTGCCGATCGACAAGCTCAAGAAGGTCCGTCCGGTGGACGACGGTGTACCACTGCTTCACGGGCACACACACTTGACGGCGGTCTTCACGAATGACGACGCGATGATGCATGTGGGCGTCGACGCTTGGAAGTTCGCACCGGTCCCGATGACCGCGGTCGACACCTGGCTCCGAGAACGCATCTGAGCGCGGTCGTGCGGATCACTTGGCTGTGAGCAGCTTCGTTCGGTGTCGTCGTTTTCGCACCGCTCCGTGTCGTGATCACGTCAGGAAGGCGATCCTTCACCGACCAAGGGGGGCCGATCAGTCGCCCCGCGTTGCCTGCGGCGGCTCCATTCGCGTAACGAGAGCGAGGCTCTTAGTCGTCTCCGCGCAGGAAATTTGCGCGGGCATTGGCTTCTTTGAGAATCGGATTATCTCTCGCGCGCAGCCCGGCGCCGAACGCCTGGGGGAAGTTCCACCCGCGCCGCGCTTCATTGGTGAACACGCGGGCGAGACGTGAACTCAGCTCCTCTGTCGGCAGGCATACCAGGCCCTCCAGATCTGCCAGCGACAGCACCATTGTCGGTGTATCTCCTTGGGTCCCGTATTCGGGCACTCCGGAGTTCGCCATCCAGATCGCTTCGGCCGTGACGATCAGCCCGACGACCGGCCGATCGTCATTCGGTAGGAAGCTGACGCGATTGTCCCGCTGCTGCACCTTCCGTGCGGTTGCGTCCACCTGATTGCGGGCCTTCGTGAGGTAGATCTCGGTTGCATACGCGATCTGACGGGGGTCGCCGGCGAGGGCTTTCGCGTTCAGGCGCGCGGACTTGCACTCGATGAGGACGACGAGGTCTGGCAGGACGAGGAACCAGTCGATCGACATCTTGTTCTCCGCGTCGAGTGGAACTTCACCGGTGACCTCTGCTCCTTCGATGAGTCGGAGCTGCCGACCAACGTAGGACTCAATCCGCTTCCCGAGCTGCTCGTGGAAATCGGTGGCGCCGAACACGGCGGGCCCCACGTAGTAAAGGTTCTGCATGGATATCGCGTGCCAGACGAGCCGCGGCTCGGGCGCGATGATGCCCGTACCCGGCCCAAAGTCGACAAGCGGGTGGGTTCGGAGCGGATTGTAGTCGTACTGTCCGGCAGTCTCGCTGAGCACTCCTGCCTTCATCGCATCGGCACGGTGCTCCTCTGGTGTGCGGGTCAGGTAGGCCAGAGCTCGATCGAGGTCCTCCCGTGGAGCGAGCTCTTCACCGATCCGTGGGTCCCAGACGCTATCGAGGTCGACTCGTCCGCGCATCGACGCGATTCCCTGCAGCACCGCTGTCGCCCTCACCATCTGCGGCAGCGGCATGCCGAACACTGGTGTCCAGTCCCACTCGGGAAACTCCTCCCACCCTGTGGCGAGGATCGCGATCGCACGGGCCATGTCGGTGTAGGGGTTCCCTTGGTAAGGGAATTGGTCATGCATGACTGGCGTGACCACCTCCGCCAGCGTCGGATCGTCTCGGCTCTGCGAGACGTCGCGGAGCAGGTTGAACAGCCGTGCGACTGCTCGCTGGTTCACGCGATGCCCGGGGATTTCCTTCCCCCAGAGCAAGCACTCACGAGCGACGGTCGCGAAGTTCCACGGGGGGAGCGTTTTGAGTGTTTCCGATTTCAGCTCGTTCAATCCGTGCGTTTCCGCTGAATAGCGGCCCAGGAAGGGCAGTAACTCGCTCGGCCGGTAGACGCTGCACGCCTTGCGGAATTCGTCGTACGAGATCGGAGGACCGTCATCCATACCGCGAAGCTACATCGTTGAGCGCGCTGCCTGGGCACGGAGGTCATCCAGCTTGGGGCCACAAGGCCTCCGGAGCGCACTGAGCGCGAGAGAAGCCCGACCCCCCGGCAGCTTCCGATAGACCACCCGCTTTCGGGACGCGTCGGTCGGCGAATCGGCAGAGTGAGTGTCTCGCGGAGACGCCGGGACGCTCCCTCCCATCACACGACGGGTCGACTGGCACAGAGCCGTAGAACCCCTGCTCCCCCACGCAGGAGACCGCGAATTGGTACTCCCTCGCCCCGGCCGTCGCAATCGCCGCATCTGATCCAGCCTGGCGATCAGAGCGCTTGGCCACTGGTCCGGTGGACCGCAGTCAAGGCCTAGAAAGCCAGAACAAGCACTTCACGGTCATGGCTGCTACCCGTGATTTGCCTCCCTCATGGAGCAACTCTCGCCCGATGGACACTCGGGCCATGGCCTAAGCCCCCTGCCGATGAGACGATTCCCTATCGAGTCCGTCACGGAAGCGGTCGACCAACGCTGCGTCGTCGAGATCTGGAACTGGCAGGTGCGCTCCCAATAGGAGAGTCTTCACGTCGCGGTCCTTCTTAGCGTCATACCGGGCCTCCCACATCGCTTCACGAAGGGTCACCCCGCCGACCTGCAAAGACATCCGCCCGCTGCGTACGAACGCATATGCGGGCTCCACAGAACTAAAGAAGAACCAAACCGTGTGCAGCATGGCCGCGAACCCAGGCGTGCGGACCAAGTTCTCTCGCTCTACTCGCCGCGGGAAGCCGTCGACCTCGACCACGTCATCCGGGAAGTCCCGCAGCGACTCCCGGAGGGTCATCTCCCCGTTCACGGGCCCGTCCCTCCGAGAAACAGCTGGTCCAGTGCACCGGTTGCTCGCACTGCGGAGTCGGAACGTGCACGACTGTAGCGCTCCGTGACCTGCATCGAAGAGTGTCCCAGGATCGCCTGCACGTCGTTGGCAGCGCTCCCGGCATCGAACAGGAGCGTTGCGAGAGTGTGTCGGAGATCGTGGATGCGCAGATCTGGCCGGTCCAGGACTCGTCGAAGGTTCTCCCAGTCGACGGCCCGACGGACGTTCGACACCTGCAGGCGTCCCCCCTTGGGACCGGTGAACACGAGATCGTTGCGGCGTTTGCCCTCGACCTGTTCGGCGATCGAGGGCAGGAGCGTCCCTGGCAAGGGGACGGTTCGCTCCTTGTGACTCTTGGGGCTCTGTTCGATCAACTCACCATTGCGTCCAGGGGAAAAGCTCCGCCGGACGTGGATCACTCGTCCCCCGAGGTCGACGTCGGACACGCGAAGAGCGCTCGCCTCGCCCGCCCGCATACCGGTGAACACTAGTGCCGAGAGGTACGCGCGGTAGGGACCGTCCTCCACAGCAGCGAGAAGCGTCCGGACCTCATCAGACGACAGCGCTCTCGACCGGAAGCTCCGTGCTCCGTCCTCACGAGGCCGACGAACCAGTCGTGCCGGGTTCCCGCCGATCACGCCGAACCGGACCGCACCGTCGAGCAGGCGGCTGAGCATGGCAAGAGCGTCGTTGCGCGTCGAAGCCGATCCGCTCCACTGTCCGATTGCCTCATCGACATCGCCGGCAGAGATCGTCTCCAACTTGCGGTGGCCGAACCACGGCTGCACGCGGCGTCGCCAAGCAACGTCGTAACCACGAGCCGTAGCGGGACGAATACTCGATTCGATCGTCGGCCAGTACCGCGAGTGCCAAACGTCGAGGGTCATACCGCCGTCTGGTTTGATCCGAGTTCGAGCTTCGCTCCGCACACGCTTCGCTTCGGCAAGCGACCCAACAAGGAAGCTCCGCTCTCGATCCTCCCCGTTCAGGCCCGTCGCCCAGACGCGGACCTGGTACTTGCCCCGGTCCGCCCGGTACCTGATTCCCTCAGGGAGGGGCTTGCGCGTCCGGGGGTCCAGCCGCTCAGTGCGCTCCGCCACTGGTCCCACCGGATTCGAGGAACGCAACGATGGTCGACGTCTTCCAGAGCATGTGCTTTCCCATGTGCGCATCGGGGTAGGGCACTCTGCACTGCCGACGGAGTGCGTCGAACGTCGACAGCGGAACACGGCAACGCGCAGCTGCGTCTCGTCGCGTGAGGCACACATCGTCCTCGACAAGCGCCATTTCTTCCTGCACCTCGTGGTCAGCAAACATGTTCTCCTCCATCTGTCCTCTTCGTTCTGCGTGAATCTCTCCACTCCCTCGCCGCACGGGCAGCCTCGATCGCGAGAGCCTTGTCGCCCTGCGAGGTCCATCCCATCCCGGCGTAGGACCAACTCCCAACGACGAGCACGCTCTCGGCTTCTCCCGCGTCAGGCTCACTTGCAGCCGCGGCGATGCGTTCAAGTCGCCACTGATGTCGTGCTTCCCGGAGAGAGCCGAGCGTTACCGAGTAGCGCCTCGACTTCGTCGAGAAATGGCCGCGAAAGCCGAGCATCCGCGACCAGCGTTCAAGAAGTACGTACGGCGAGTGCGGTTCTGCAGCGACGCCGATCTGCTCGGCGATGTCGCGGAGTCTGACGAGGTGTGGGCGGGGCGAAGCGCCCGCATCCAAGTCCTCCGTCGCCTTGGTCGCGTACTTGGCGATGTAGGCGGCGACCGCACGATCCGACAGCCGTCCATCGAGACCCTCGCTTCGAACGATCGGCGTCACGTCGATCTGCCGACCTCAACGGAGCACGTTCGGGAAGCGTCCAGAGGGAAGGCTGGGCGGTTGATACCGCACCGCACGCGCAGCCTGGCGGATCGCTTGCGTCAGGTGAGCGGTCGTCATGCGATCATCAGGCGCTGGGAAAGCATCATCGGTGTCGACACCGTCGAGTCGGACGATCGCGTGGAAGTGGACGGCGCCCCGCTTCTGGAACTCCGCCACTTTCGCGAACTGTGGTCGAACGAGAGTGGAAGCCTCTCGCTGACTCATGCCAAGGACTCTGGCGAGCTCCCTACGAAGTTGGATGGTGAATCGCCTCCACAGCTCGGACGCGAAGTACTGCCACACGACGTGGCCCTCGTAGTCGTAGCAGTCTGGGCAGATCGCATCGCCGAGCTCGGGACCGCCTCCTGCGTGTCCGGTCCCGCATTCCGGTCGACGACCGTGTCTGCAGGGTTTGGCCCGAGCGCAGGCCGCGCCGTGTACGGCTCCGAACGAAGGAGCGGTCAGTGTGAGGAACACCATTGGGTGGGCCGCGACTGAGTTGGGAACGCCCTTCATACCGCCGGCTGCGCCAGCCATGATCATGTGCCAGGTGTCGCCCTTGTACTCGTGGCTGCACGAGGCGCAGCGTTGCGCGCGGCGGTTGCCGCAGCGAGTGAAGAGGACGTGGTCCGGCTGGTCGGCAGACGAGAACCTGGCGCGCTCCTCCCCCGTCTCAGATCCGAAGGTCGTGGATGCTCCGACCAGCCGAACCGGGTTCGTGCAGAAGCCCACTCGGGCGGCACCCCGCATCCAACGGTCGAACTCCGGACTACGGAGACGGCGCGCGACTGACTCAGCGAGGCCCATCAGACACCACCAGTTCGGGGACCGCGCATCCGATCGGGTACACGTACCCAGTCACATCGTCTGTGCGCAACACTGGACGGCAGACGTCGACCGCGGCGTGCTCCTTGCGTCGTTGATTGATCCAGTCGGTGAGCTGCGCGTCAGTGCACGACTGGTTCGCGATGTGGCCGTACCGCTGGACGAGTGAACGGTCTGAAAGATCTGGCGCGACGTAGATCGCGTGCTCTACACCGTTCGTCGTGTCCCACGAGATCCGCAGGTTGCACATCGAGGATCTTGCCTCGGCCGCGGCTGAAGCGTGTTCCGCTGCGGTGAAGTGACCGAGGATCGCGCCGCCGGCGATGAGCACCCCAGCGACGACGATGACCAGTGCGGATCGTGCGATGTTCTTCATGACTCCTCCTTCGATTGAGCAGCGCTCCGCGTCCGACGTCGCGGACGGGCGGGCTCACGTGCACTTTGTGTCTCAGGTACGACCACCGGCTTGAAGCGCGGCGCTGCGAAGGCTCGTGCCGTGTGCGTGATCAGGGCATCGTCCGCGTACCCAGCCCGCACCCGCTGCGGTGTCGCAAGCTCGTCGGACAGGACGTAGGCGGTGCCGGGCGCGCCGATCGGGATCTCGTGGCAGAGCGCACCAGCAGCGACAGAGCCGTCGCCGAGCACCATCGACGTCTCGGTCCGGTCGCGGAGACGAAGCCCGATCGTCTGGGTGAAGAGCCCCCGCGCGGGCAGCGTCTCCTTGCTTGGATCCTGCAGGCACGCGATCACCACGAAGCCGACAGCACGCCCTTGTGACGCCAGCGTTGCGATGCCGGCGTTAGCCCGGCGCTGCAGGTCCCGGTCTGATTCGTACGCCGTGAGAGCAGCGAGTTCGTCGATCAGGACGATCACGAGAGGAGCCTCAATGGAAGCCTCGTGCTGCCGAGTCGTCCCGGCGAGGTCGCGAGCCCGTGCCTGCATCTGAGCGACGGCTTCCTCGAGCATGGTCACCGCGTGCACCGAGTCGTTCGCGAAGCGAGTCAGGAGAGGCCTACCCATCCCAAGCTCCATGCCGCCCTTGAGGTCGACGCCCCACACTTCGACCATCCCGGATCGGACTGCGCCGGCGAGCCCCAAGAGGAGCGCCCAGACGATCGACGCTTTGCCGCTTCCCGAGGCGCCAGCAACCAGCGTGTGTGGGCCGAGACGGAGCCTCCAATCGTCGCCCTCTTCAGTCCGGCCCATCGTGACCGCTCGTCCGTCCCAGTCATCGCTTGGAGCAAGTACGAACGGTTCGGCAAGAGGGTCGGCGTAGTACAGGCGAAGTTCGAGCTGATCGATCCGGGTCCCGGACAAGGTGGCGCGACGCGCCCCGAATGCTGCCGCGATTCGGTCCGGGTGAGCTCCGACGTCCCCAGAAGTGAGACCGCTCGGGAGGTACAGCGGTACAAGACATACGTCTGCGTCCCAGCTCGGTGATCCGACACCGGCCGCGATGCGCGATCCACTCGGACCATGCGCCTCGAACCGGAGCGTCTGCGCAAGAGCTGGCCAGGCGGCCCCGATGTGCCGGGAGATCGAGCGCTGCTGCGCTCGGTGGAGGGCTTCGTCGATGTTGCCCCACACCCGCAGACGGCGAAGCACGAAGATCAATGCCACGAAGCCGTTGAGCCACCACACAAGTGGCAACCAGGTGGTCAAGAGATCCACGAGGGTGAGGATCATCAGTCCGATCAGCACCCGCCGGAAGCGTCGGGCGAACCCCTCGAACGCGTCAGCCCAGTAGCGGACCTCCTTACGAACCGACCAACTCATCACTCACCACCCCGTGGCTTCGCGGCTGCCTTCATCTCGCGAGCCCGGAGCGAGTACGCGACGCGTGGTCGACCGCCGTTCTCCTTCACGTACGGGGTGACCGACAGACCATCGAAGACGACCGGCCGGAACGGGAGGCCTTGGATCTCCGGCGGGGCAACCGGCTCGCTGATGCTGATGATCTTGACCGTGACCTCGTTTTGGCCCTTGCGCGCGTCAGGATCAGCGTCGATCACGCGCACCTGCCACATCGGCTGACCGGAGTTCTTGTCGAGGTCCTGTCCCTGACGCTGGCCGTCATCAGACCACTTCACGACCGGTTCGACCTCACCCACCATGAACGCGCCCTTCGGGAAGTACGCATCGAAGCTCACCGGGATTGCTGACTGGATCGCCATGTCTGGCTCCTCTCGATCGTTGCTGTTGATCGCAGTCTGCACACGTTTGCTGATCCTGTCACCAAATGTTTGGCCCTAGCGCAGATGTTGCCTCGGTTTCCTCCCCTGAGCACGCGACGGCGGACGGTAGCCTGAGTGCTGGAGGCAAGCATGGAGTCAGCGATCGAGTGGGGCACCGTCCCACCAGTACTTCTTGCTGCCATCACGACGCTCGCCAAGAAGGCGAAGAAGGACGCGGAGCACCTTGGCCGGATCCGCTGGCCCGAAGGCCCCGCCGATGTCCAGGACGAGCTCCGTGCGGCCGTCTCGGACGCTCACAAGATCTCGAAAGCCGGAACTGAGCTCCGGGCAGTGCTCTCGGCGTACGCGCACCGTGTCCACGAGCCGAGGCCCGTGATCTCCGACCTGGCGCGCGCTCAGGACACCGGATCGCAGGGATTCATCCGCCGGTACTCCGATGCCACCCTGGCCGCGGTGCAGCAGCTCGTGTCGGACTCTCCGAACATTGAGACGGTCCGGGCGGGCATCCCCTCGCTCTCCCTCTACGACCTGCGTGACCTCGGCGGGCCCGTCGGCGACGCAGCCCAACGCTTCATCGCAGCGGATGAGGGTGCGCGGGCCGGCCTGTGAGAACTTTCTCTACTCGTTCAAGGACGGCCTGACGGCCGTCGTCATGGGGTCCGGTGCCGCGCTCCGGTGCGTCCGGTCCTCGCTTCGCTGCGGTCCGGGCGCTCCTCGGCGCCACCGGACCCCACGAACTGCCAACAGACTGACCAGCTACCGGCCTACAGCTGCTCCAGCCGCCCTAAAAGGTCCGGAACCGAAAGAGCGCCGGAGAGCGGACTGACCCCGTCTTTGAACGTCATGTAGTAGCGGTAATTTCCGCCAGCCGCCGCCTGCCACTTCTTACCCAACTCGATCTTCAGTCGCGAGTCATCATTCTTGAGCATTTCACCCTTGAACTCGACTAGGACTACTTTCCCACTCCTCATCTTCACGATGAAATCGGGATAATGCGTGATTGCGCCGTTAAGTCGGAATGAACCAGCTGCACGCTCGATTACACGGTGCCACCATTCAACCGAGTCTAAACCGGCAATCTGCATGATCAGGTCGCGTTCGTCTTTGTTCATCGCACCCTCGGCTTCGTAAAGCGAACCACCTACTGTCGCCGTCGCGTCGATGGGGGAAATGGCCAGGGGCAGTTTATACAAAGGCTTCGTCTCGATGCGACCCGAGTCAATCCATCGATCGAAAACTTCCGCCCGATAGGAATTAAGAAACTGATCAATCTTCCGCCTGATCTTTAACGCGACTGCTAGGGGAGACGACTCCAAAACAACCAGCTGCTGGCCATCCAGATTCTCAACAACGCGCTTCACGTACTTCCGAAGCGCCTGACTGCTGATCGAATCATAACTATCAAGCCGTGCCATGACGATCTCTGCACATTGATCGACTCGCGCCTCCGGAGTGAGTGAGTCCAACCACTTCCGGATCTCCTGCTGCTGAACGGAGTTCATGTGGAACGCCTTCGGCTGGTCGCGATTAGATCCACGAACATCAACCGCAACCATTTCTTCGGAGGCGTGCTCAAGGTCGATCGAATAGTCCCGCCCTTCGAGACTGAAATTTTCGGTCAGAGACTCGCGCTCTAGATAGACAGAACCAAACTCAGCATCTGCGGCAAAAACGGACTCAGGGACTCGAACTACGAATTGAGGAAGGCGCAGAGAACTAGCATCTTCTTCGAACACGGGACTCATGGCGTACTGCTCCACAACGTCTCCTAAATCTGCAGGGACACGACCATCATCACTCGCAACCTCAGCCTCTTCCACCTTGGAGTCGTAGTCTCGAGCCTTCTCTACAGCAATCGATATCAGGGACTCAACCTTCTCCGACGGCGCGTCAGACCCTTGTTCCCGACTCTTCAACTCCTCAGCGACGAGCAACGGATCGAACTCTGAAAGGTCAGCCGGCTCACTTTCCAGGGGCTCAGCGGACTTCCCGGAAGCGACCTCAGCGTCTAGTGCCGCAAGATCGAGCTCCGACGCCTCATCGACCTCCGCGATACCGTGCGCCGCGTACTCTCCCTGATCCACGACACGATAATCCCGTGCAGTGAACCCCGCTCGATTGAGCCCGACAACCACCTGGTCGACGGTCGCCTGAAAATCAATCGAGGACGTCATGACGAACGACATATTGAGGAGCCCCTCTGCGTGGCGGCGAGCATTGGGCTGTCGCAGCACCCGCCCCAGGACTTGCTCCACTTCTGTCTTGCTCGTGCGGTTAGCGAGCGAAGCCAGGATGTAGGCCGACGGACAGTCCCAACCCTCCTTCAACGCGTTGACGGTAATGACGTAACGTATGTCGCAGTCCGGGCTCGCAAGATCGATGTTGCGGAGTTCGTTGATAGACGAAGTTTTGATCGCAATGTGGTCTGCCGAAATGCCAGCATCGATCAGGCGGCTTTTCAGTTTGTCGAATGACGTCGCGTCTTCATCCCGCTTCGGCTGGGCCTGAAAAAGGACGATTGGTCGTAAATATGCACCGCCCGCTTCCTCCTCCCTGATTGCCGCTTGCTCAAGAGAACGTCGCAGATCGATCGCATCTGCGATGACGTCCTCTTGGGAAGCGCGGTTGTACACAACAACCGGCAGCTTCACCATGTGCTCGGCTTTCAACTCGAGCGCATCCACGTACGAAATTACGTTCGCTTCGGGCCCTGGCGTCGCTGTCAGGTCTAGAATGAACGCCGGGTTGAAGTTTTGAAGCATTTCGATTGACAGCACGGTCCGTGCATGATGCGACTCGTCGACAACGACCACTGGGTTCAACTGATTGATCACCTGAAACAGAGCCGTCTCGTCCGCGTTTGCAATCGGAGCACTAGGTTCTCCGAGCATGGTCTGGAACCCTTGCAACGCTCCGTTGGCCTGATACGCCTTACGCCCATCCTTATTGGACACACGGAAGGAGTCATAGGATAGAACCATCACTGAGACCTGATCCGCCACGTTCGCAGGAGAGAAGTTTTGGCCCGCCAACAACTCATCCTTTGAGTACACCTCAACGCGTGCCCCGAAATCGGTGTTCAGTTTTTTCCGATACGGATGCGATGGATTCTTGAGGGCGCTCAGCGTTTGACTGAGAATTGCTTCGGACGGGACGAGCCAAACTACCGCTTTTGTCTTCACAGAAGGCATTGCACCAAATATGGTCTTCATCGATGCGCAGGCCAGGAAAGTCTTCCCGCCCCCGGTGGGCACCTTATAGCAAACCGTTGGGACCTGGTCTACGATGTTCTGGTACGCCTTCATGCCGGGAACGCCAACCTGAATCTGACGCTCCGCCCAGTAGCTTTCGAACGCCTTGCTAAGCGAGTCCTGCTCCGAAAGATGCCGAACGTAATCTCCCAAGTCCGTCACCACGCGCTTCTGGTACTTCTTGAGCTCCATCGACTCCCCCTAGAACCGCGATATGTCCCGCGGAATTTTCTTGAACACCAAGCCCATTCGGCTCAGTTCAGCTTTACTCAGTATGCACGAATCGGCGTAGATTACAATGGTGTCCGCAATGACTTGTCCGGTAAACGGGGCCAGGAACTCGTGATTGAGGACGGTGGCCTGGTTCGCATCGTAGTGTAAATGATAGGCAGTCCCACCGAAGGTCCCCAGGTAGTGCGGAAAACCTTCGACCTGTTCGCGCGGACTGACGCCTGCCGTCTCCGTGTACCAGATGTAGTCACGAAGTCTTTCAACAGGAACGGACGGATTGAGTTCGTCTCCGTTGAAGAGGGGCTCCCCAAGCTCATAGTAGGAAAAATCCCCACCCGTCTTCTGAAGCGAATCGGGCTTCGCCACCTTTCCAGAGATGACACGCCTGACTCTCTCGGCAGTAACAGACTCCGCGTATTCTCCAAGCTCCACCAGGATGAATTTGCGAGTGCCGCCATCTGTTGCGTTCAGCTTGAGAGTTGCATGCCCCGTCGTCCCGGAACCAGCAAAGGAGTCTAGGACCAGAGCGTCATCTCGATCATGCAGCGATATGATCCATTCGATAAGGGACAAGGGCTTTGGAGTATCGAATTCCTTGCTTCCGAAGATGGCTTTGATTACGGCAGTTGCGTCCGCATTGGTGCCATAACCGTCAAGCCAAGTGTTCCACCCAAACGACTTCTTGACGTCTCGCACTTTCTCATAGGGCACGTTCCGTGAGGTCGCACCATTCACACTGACCCCAGCGTCGAACGGCGCCCGTTCCCAGTGTGCTCGAGAAGGGTCTTTCAGAATCTCGGCCATCGCGCTGTGAGTGGTACCCCACCGCCAGTACCCCTCGGTTCCGTCATTCTTGAAAGGAAGTGCCGGTTGACCATCCGGGTCGGTGATCGGAAACCAGAGGTTGGGCCGGTCCTTCCGATCGGAGGTGGCGCCCCACTTGCGCAATTCCCTACCCTTGCGATACATGCCGGCTGAGTCTTTCAGCGTTAGAGGTCCGGCGGATTTCTCCTCTTTCACGAGCCGACTCTGATCGCCCTTGCTATAGAAAAGGACGTATTCGTGGCCTGTACGTAGCGCCGACTTATCCTTACCGCCGCTTGGCTCGGACCTTACGGGGGCGGTGGCCAGTCTGTTCCGCGCTCCGAAGATCTCATCGAGCATGGCCCCGAGATTATGAAGCTCCGCGTCGCCGATCGACACAGCGAATAGGCCGTCCGCCGACAAGAGTCGATGCAAAAGACGTAGCCTCGGGTACATCATGCTGAGCCACTTATCATGGCGGGATAGGTCTTCACCTTCCCTACCCACCACTTCTCCAAGCCACTGGCGGATCACTGGATCATTGACGTTGTCGTTGTATATCCAACGCTCCTCCCCAGTGTTGTAAGGAGGATCTATGTAGACGACGTCTACCCTACCCTCGTACCGCGGCAAGAGAGCCTTCAGGGCTTCGAGATTGTCACCATGGATGATCATGTTTGCGGAACCGTTGTCGGCCTGCCGCAGACCGTCTTCATCAAACGAGTACTGTCTATCGAGAAGGCGAAACGGGACATCGAGGTGGTGCGTAAGCACCTTACTCTTGCCGACCCACATCAATTCGGGCATTACTAAACTCCTTGGCAACGTGCGTTCTGACCAAGCGATACCCCGCCGGGAGGCGCGCTGCGCCTGAAGTCGTTCGTGGCCGCTGCTGGTGCCGGGACCCCGCGGTTCCTACCGCTCTCCGACGACACCTGCGCAAAGACACGTTGTCTACTCATGCGATCATCGGCGTAGCTCTGGTCGTTGGGGCACCGAAGAAGATTACCGCTGCAGCCGACGCCATCCCGTCGCAGGCAGACCTGCCCTCTGACATATTGCCGGTCGCGCCGCCGCGGGCCCAGTTCGGTGCCGGAGTTGTGCCGGGGTGTCATGTGGTCCGACTGCTACCAACCACCACCAGTCGCGTGCGCCTCGCCCGGCGTGACGGCCAACGAGGACTAATCACTTTTCGAAATTCACTCGAACTTCAACTGAAAATCGAAAGGTCCACGGATCGATGCCGTGTCCAGCCACCGGTGAAGGCCCCCTGCTTCGGCAGGGGGCCTTTTCCGTTGTCTGGCCGGTGTGACGTCGGTCGCAAAACACCGGTGTTCGCGCGTCGAACCGTGGCACGCGCGTGTTCAACGGGTGAACACCGGTGTTCTGCGGACCGGCTAGGCCTCGCGGGTCTTCGGGCTGCTGTCGTTCGTCTTCGCGGGGTCGCGCTCGACCACGGCGCCCAGGGCATCGTCGATCCGCGACAGGAGCTCCGCCGGGATCGTGACGCCGGCAGCGCCCGCGTTGTCGTGCACCTGCTCCGGACGCGACGCCCCGATGATCGCGCTCGCGACGTTGTCGTTCTGCAGGACCCAGGCGACGGCGAGCTGCGCCATCGACAGGTCGAGCTCGTCGGCGACCGGCTGCAGCTCCTGCACCGAGGACAGCACCTCGTCGCGCATGAACCGCTTGATCATGTCCGCGCCGCCCTTGTCGTCGGTTGCACGCGAGCCCTCGGGCAGCGGCTGACCCGGCTTGTACTTGCCGGTGAGCACGCCCTGGGCGATCGGGGACCAGACGATCTGCGAGATGCCGAGTTCCTTCGAGGTGGGGACGACCTCGTCCTCGATGACCCGCCACAGCGCCGAGTACTGCGGCTGGTTCGAGATGAGCTGGAAGCCGAGGTCCTTCGCGAGCGCAGCACCCGCACGCAGCTGGTCCGCGGTCCACTCGCTGACGCCGACGTACAGGACCTTGCCCTGGCGCACGATGTCCGCGAAGGCCTGCATCGTCTCTTCGAGCGGGGTCTCGTGGTCGTAGCGGTGCGCCTGGTACAGGTCGACGTAGTCCGTCTGCAGCCGCTGCAGCGAGCCGTCGATCGACTCGAGGATGTGCTTGCGGGACAGCCCGGTGTCGTTGTGGCCCTTCGGACCGGTCGGCCCGAAGACCTTCGTGGCGATCTCGAGGGACTGGCGCCGCTCCCCCTTGAGCGCTTCGCCGAGGACCGTCTCCGCGCCGGTGTTGGCGTAGACGTCGGCGGTGTCGAACGTCGAGATGCCGACCTCGAGGGCAGCCTTGACGCAGGCGATCGCCGCGTCGTTCTCGACCTGGGATGCGTGGGTGAGCCAGTTGCCGTAGGTGATCTCGGAGACCTTGAGGCCCGAGTTGCCGAGGTAGCGGTACTCCATGTGCGTGTCACTCCTGTCGTGGGGCGCGTCGGTGCGACCCGAACGGTGACGGTAGTCCGCGGGTCGATGCCGGGACCCAGCGGCAGTCCCGGGCGGCAGGACGACACCCCGGCGATGTGGCCTGGGCCAGTGATTGTTCCGGGGTCTACAGCACTACGTTCCCACAACGCCGAGCGCGGTGCATAGGCAAGGTCATGACACCGTTTCAATTGCCCGACGATCTCGACGGCACCCTCCGTCTCCTCTTCCACGCGTTTCGCGTCGGCGAGTTCGTCCTCCGCACCGTCGAACGCCTTGCCGTCACCAGGAGACGGCGGCCGTGCTCGGTGCCCGACCCAGCATCTGAGGGGCAGGATCGCAGGGGTTCGGCGCAGGGCTGCGCCGCGGAGAGCGAGGGAGCATCCATGACCGGAGCGAGCGTGTTGTTCATCGGCGGGAGCGGCGTCATCAGCGCCGCCTGCGTCCGGGAAGCCGTCGAGCAGGGGTTCGACGTGACCGTGCTCAACCGGGGGACCACCGGGGGCAGGCCGATCCCGGAGGGTGTGACGCGCCTCCAGGCCGACGTTTCGGACCGCAGCGCACTGGCGGACGCACTCGGCGACCAGCGCTTCGACGTGGTCGTGAACTGGATCGCCTTCACGCCGGACCAGGTGCAGGCCGACGTCGACTTCTTCGCGGGGCGGACGCGGCAGTACGTGTTCATCAGCTCGGCCTCGGCCTACCAGACGCCGGCGACGCACCTGCCGATCACGGAGTCGACGCCGCTGAAGAACCCGTACTGGCAGTACTCGCGCGACAAGATCGCGTGCGAGGAACTGCTGATGGACGCGTACCGGGAGCAGGACTTCCCGGTGACGATCGTGCGGCCGTCGCACACCTACGACGAGACCAAGCTGCCGCTGACCGGCGGCTGGACCGCGGTCGCCCGGATGCGCGCCGGGAAGCCGGTCATCATCACGGGCGACGGCACCTCGCTGTGGACCCTGACGCACAGCCGTGACTTCGCGGTCGGGTTCACCGGGCTGCTCGACCGGGCCGAGGCGATCGGCGAACCCTTCACGATCACGAGCGACGAGGCGCCGACTTGGAACGCCATCGCCCACGAGATCGCTGCTGCGGCCGGAGTCGACGACCTGCGCATCGTGCACGTGCCGGCGGATGCCATCGCCGCCGCGGACGCGGAGTGGGGCGCGGCACTGCTCGGCGACAAGGCGAACAGCTCGGTGTTCGACAACAGCAAGGTCCGGTCGCTCGTGCCGTGGTACCGGCCGCGCACGACCTACCGGCAGGGTGTGCGCGAGGTCATCGCCTGGTACGAGGCGCACCCCGAGGAGCAGGTCATCGACGAGCGGCTCGATGCCCTGATGGACGAGCTGGCGGCGCGCTGGGCGGTGTGAGTCGCGGCGCCGCACGCAAGACACCGGTGTTCGCGCTCCGCACCGCGGGATGCGGGGGTTCAACGCGCGAACACCGGTGTCTTGCGGATCAGATCAGGCGCGCGCCGTCAGGACGTCAGCCAGGGTTCCGACCGCGAAGCGCACCTCGTCGTCGGTGACGACCAGGGGCGGCGCGAAGCGGATCGTCGACCCGTGGGTGTCCTTCACCAGGAGCCCGCGGTCGGCGAGGTCCTTCGCGATCGCCTTGCCGGTGCCGAGCGCGGGGTCGATGTCGATCCCCGCCCAGAGTCCGGCCACGCGGTGCGAGACGACACCCTTGCCGAGCAGATCGTCGAGCAGGCCGCGCAGCAGCGGTTCGCCGTCGAGGGCCCGCTGCTGGAACGTGCCCTCGCCGAGCATCGCCACGACCTCGGCACCGACGGCCGCCGCGAGCGGGTTGCCGCCGAAGGTCGACCCGTGCTCGCCGGGACGCAGGACCCCGAGGACGGCAGCCGAACCGACGACCGCCGACACCGGCACGATGCCGCCGCCGAGGGCCTTCCCGAGCGTGATGAGGTCGGGGCGCACGCCGACACGCTGCACCGCGAGCGTGTGCCCCGTGCGACCGAGGCCGGACTGGATCTCGTCGGCGATGAACAGCGCACCGAACTCGTCGCAGACCGCGCGGACGTCGCCGAGGTACGACTCCGGCGGGATGACCACGCCGCCCTCGCCCTGGATCGGCTCGAGCAGCACGGCGACGACGGTCTCGTCCATCGCCTCGCGCAGGGCCGCAGCGTCGCCGTAGGGCACCGTGCGGAAGCCAGGCGTGTACGGACCGAAGTCGTCACGGGCCGAGGGGTCGTCGGAGAACGAGATGATCGTCGTCGTGCGGCCGTGGAAGTTCCCGGACGCCACGATGATCGTCGCCCGCTCGGCCGGCACGCCCTTGACCCGGTAACCCCAGGCGCGGGCCACCTTGATCGCGGACTCGACGGCCTCGGCACCGGTGTTCATCGGCAGGACCATCTCGGTCTCCGTCAACGCCGCCAGTGCTGCGGCGAACGGCCCGAGCTGGTCGTTCACGAACGCGCGACTCGTGAGCGTCACACGGTCGAGCTGCGCCCGTGCGGCGTCGAGCAGCCGCGGGTTGCCGTGGCCGAAGTTCACCGCGGAGTACGCGGCGAGGCCGTCCAGGTACTGCTTGCCGTCGACGTCCGTGACGGTGGCTCCGGCACCCGACGCGATGACGACGGGCAGCGGGCTGTAGTTGTGCGCGAGGGCGCGGTCCTCGACGGCGAGCGCCGCCGCGGTGTTGACCCCGAGCGCCGCTGCCGCCGACATCAGCTGACCCCGAGCGAACGCGCGACCGAGGTGCCGGTGCCGACCGGGTGCAGGTCGAGCGTGCAGCACTTCACGCCGCCACCGCCGAGCAGCAGCTCGGACAGGTCGACGCCGATCGGGTTGTAGCCCTTCTCGCGCAGCTGCTCGGCGAACCGAACAGCCCGGGCGGCAATCACGACGTTGTACCCGTCGGAGTACGAGTTCAGGCCGAGGATCGCGGCGTCCTCTTCGGTGGCGATGATCGCGTCCGGGAAGCGCTCGCGCAGGATCGCCAGCGACGGCTCGTCGAAGGCGCTCTCCAGGTACGCGATGTTGCTCGTCCCGTCGACGGAGGGCTCGGGGTCGAGCACGGCGATGGCGGTGTCGAGGTGGTAGAAGCTCGGGTTGATGAGCTTGAGCGTGACGACCTCGCGGCCGTAGATCGTCGCGAGCTCGTCGTGCGAGGTGCTGTCCGACCGGAAGCCGGTGCCGGCGAAGATGGTGTCCCCGATGAGCAGGAAGTCCCCCTCGCCCTCGTTGGTCTGCTCCGGTTCGGCGACGGTCAGACCGGCCTGACGGAACCAGTCCATGTACGCGGGGCCCTCGGGCTGGCGCTCGGGGTACTGGAACTTCGCGCCGTACGCGATGCCGTCGAGGACGAACCCGCCGTTGGCCGCGTAGACCATGTCCGGCAGGCCGTCGATGGGGTCGATGTACGAGATGTCGAAGCCGAGCCGCTCGTAGACGGCGACGAGCGACTCCCACTGCTCGACGGCCTTCGACGTGTCGGTCGGCTCCTCCGGGTGCATCCACGGGTTGATCCGGTAGCTCACGGTGTAGAAGTCCGGCTTGCACATCAGGATCGTCCGCTTGGTCGCGGTACGGGCCGGTGCATCGGTGGTCGAGGGTGCGGTGTTCGACATCAGTCCTCCTGGAAGGGACCGGGGCCCGAGCCTGCCAGGAACCGAAACGGAACGAGGAGAAGAGCTCCGGTGAGATGCAGGCTCACTCACCGCAGCGGACCAGGTCGACGCCGAGTCGATCCTTCCACAGACCGTCTACGGAGTGCAGTACCCGAGCTCGGACGGCTTGACACCCGTTCGGGTGACGCACGTTTCGTGCGCGAGAACCACCGCGCTCGCAAGAAGTCGGCGTACGATAGGGGACAAATGGATACGCTCGACCACCGCATCCTGGATCAGCTCCGGGACAACGCCCGCGCCGGCTACGGCGACATCGGGTCGGTGGTCGGACTCTCGGCCTCGGCCGTGAAGCGCCGCGTCGACCGGCTGGTCGGTGACGGCGTCATCCAGGGCTTCACGATCAAGGTCGACCCCGCCGTCGAGGACCGCGGCACCGAGGCCTGGGTGGAGCTCTACTGCCGCGGCACCGTCTCGCCGGACGAGCTGCGTGCCCTGCTCGACACAGTCCCCGAGGTCATCGACGCCGGCACGGTCACCGGCAGCGCCGACGCCGTCGTGCACATGCGCTCGAAGGACCTGTCAGCGCTCGAAGAGGCGCTCGACAAGGTCCGCCTCGCACCCCAGGTCGACCACACCCGCTCCGCGATCGTGCTCTCCAAGCTCGTCAGTCGAGAGACCGCGTAACGTCCCACGCATGGGACGGAAGACGGTCTGGAGGCGCGACTCGGCACCCACGGGATCGCGCCCGGCCCGGCAGCTGGTCACCGCCGCGAGCGTCGCCTACGTCGCGAACTGCCTCTGGGGCACCGCGGTCGCCGTGCGGCTGATCCGCACGAAGAAGCTCCGCGTCGTGCACCACGGCCTGTTCGTCGTGACAGCCACCCTGACCGGCGTCGCCGCGACGACCCCCGTGTGGACGCGTGACCGCACCGCACTGTTCCTGCTGCCGGCACTGGTGCCCCTGGCGGTCGCTCCACGCACGAACCCGCGCTCCGGAGCACACTGGAAGGTCGCGGTCGCCGCCGCGCCGTCCTACCTGGGGGCCGTGCTCGCACGCAGGCGATCAGAGAGGTGAGCAGTGGAGCTGTTCGAGGCCATCCGACGACGACGCACGACGAACGGGCCGTTCCTGCCCGATCCGGTGTCGGAAGAGCACCAGCGGCTGCTCATGGAGCTCGCCGGCCGGGCGCCGTCGCAGCTCAACAGCCAGCCGTGGCGCTTCGTGCTGATCGAGGAGCGCCAGACGATCGACCGCGTCGCCGAGATCAGCGGCAGCTCGATGACCCGCACGATGGCCGAGGGCACGTTCTTCGAGCGGTACAAGCCGTACTTCCGGTTCTCGAAGGCCGAGATGGACGAGCGGCGCGACGGGATGCTGTTCGACAAGCTCCCCGGGCCGCTGCGGCCGTTCACGAAGCAGGTGTTCACGAAGCGCGGGCAGCTGCTCATGAACACGCTCCGGGTGCCGCAGACCCTGGGTGAGGAGAACCGGAAGCTCGTCGCCGAGTCGCCGCTGCTGCTCGGCGTGATGCTCGATCGCCACGAGTACCGGAAGGAGGAGCTGTCCGGCTTCTACTCGGTGTTCAGCATGGGCGCGGCGATGGAGAACATCTGGCTCGCGACGACCGAGCTCGGCCTGGGGATCCAGTTCGTGTCCTTCCCGATGGAGACCCCCGGCGCGTGGGAGGAGATCGAGGGACTGCTCCGCGTGCCCGAGTCGCTCGAGCTGATGGCCGTCTACCGGATCGGGTACCTGCCCCCGGAACGACGACGGCCGGCCATCGACTGGACGTCGAGCGAGCGGAAGCGTCCCTCGCAGTACGTGTTCCGCGGCACCTGCGACACCCCGCAGCAGGGGTGGGACGACGCACCCGTCGCAGCCCACATCGAACCGGAGGCGACCACATCGTGACCGACACCCGACCAACCCAGAGCACCCCGGGCCTCCAGGCCGTTGCCCCCGGCCTGCCGGGCCGCCCCTGGATCTCGCAGGACTGGCTCGACGTCGTCTTCGTGCACTGGCGCGTCGACGTGTCGGCGGTGGCCCCGCTGCTGCCGGCCGGAACGCGGCCCGACACGATGGCGCTCGACGGCACCGACGACGGGGTGACCACCTGGGTGGGCCTCATCGCGTTCCGGTTCGAGGACACCCGGTTCCCGCCGTTCTCGACCGGGAGCATCGGTGACTTCGTCGAGCTGAACGTCCGCGTCTACACGGTCGACGAACAGGGGCAGCGCGGGGTCGTGTTCCTGTCGCTCGACGCCGGCAAGCTCCTGCCGACCATCGGCGCACGCGTCGCGACCGGCCTGCCGTACCGGTGGGCGGTCGCGGAGTCGCGCAGCGCTGACGGTCGCGTCGGGTACGCGATGCGTCGGCACGGCACCCACCTGCGGTCGATGCTCGACGTGCGTGTGGGCGAGGTGCTCGACGAGCCGGGGCCGCTCGAGACGTTCCTGACGGCGCGGTGGGGCATGCACGTGCACCGGGCCGGGCGGACGCGGTTCTGGCCGAACGAGCACGAGTCGTGGCCGTTGCACCGGGCCTCGGTGGTGTCGCTGCGGGACGACCTGCTCGGGGCTGCCGGGCTGCCCTTCGGGCTGACCGAGCTCGAGCCGGACTCGGTGCTCTACTCGCCGGGGGTCACGACGCGGTTCGGTCGGGGGCGCTGAGGCCCGGCTGCTGCCGCATCGGGGGACAGCGGCTGAGTGGTGCACGGCCGACCGCAGGTACAAGGGAGCCATGACTCGAGTGGCAGTGGTGACCGGTGGATCCGCAGGACTGGGACGGGCGACCGTCCGGGAGCTCGCCGCACGGGGGTGGGACGTGGCCGTCCTGGCCCGCGGGCAGGAGGGCGTCGACGCCGCCGTCGCCGAGGTCGAGGCCGCCGGGCGTCGCGGGCTGGCCCTGGTCGCCGACGTCTCCGACCGCGACGCCGTCGAGGCCGCAGCCGACCGGGTCGAGCAGGAGCTCGGACCGATCGACCTGTGGGTGAACGGCGTGATGGTCGGGGTGTTCGGGAAGTTCCTCGACACCGCCCCGGAGGACTTCGAGCGGGCGCTGCACGTGACCTACCTCGGCTTCGTGAACGGCACCCGGTCGGCGCTGTCGCGGATGGTCCCCCGCGGCCGCGGCCACGTGATCCAGGTCGGCTCCGCGCTCGGGTTCCGCGGGATCCCCCTGCAGGCCGCGTACTGCGGCGCGAAGCACGCGATCGTCGGGTTCACCGAGTCCGTCGTCTCCGAGCTGCGCGAACAGGGCAGCAAGGTGAAGGTGTCCCGCGTGGACATGCCGGCGCTCAACACGATCCAGTTCCAGTGGGTGAAGTCGAAGCTGCCGCACCACCCGCAGCCGGTCGCCCCGATCTACCAGCCCGAGGTCGGTGCCCGCGCCATCGCCGCCGTGGCGGAACGACCGCGCAGCCGCACCTGGGTGGGCGAGTCGACGGTCTACACGATCCTCGGCAACCGGATCAGCGGACGCTTCGCCGACTGGTACGCCGCCAAGACCCTGGTCGACGGGCAGCAGGCACCCGACAAGGACGGCCTCGAGATGCGCGACAACCTGTACGAGCCGGTGCCGGGCGACCACGGTGCGCACGGTGTCTTCGACGAGTCCGCACACGCCTGGTCGCCGCAGACGTGGTGGGTGGAGCACCGCCGTGTCGGCAACGGCATCATCGGGGCCGTGCTCGGTGTCGCCGGGGCCGTCGCACTCGTCGCGGGACGCCGACGATGAGCCGCCGGTCGTCGACCGTGAGCGGGACAGCCGTCGTCGAGCTGGCCCGGGCCGGGCTCGGCCTGTGGCACCTGAGCCGTGCGGCCCGAGGGTCTGACCAGGCCATCCTGCACGGCGTGCTCGGGGTCCGGCAGGTCGCACAGGCGGTGCTCGTCGCGCGGGCTGGCTCCGGCAACGCGCACACCCTGAGCGCCGTCGTGGACACCCTGCACGGTGCGACGATGGTGCCGCTGGCCGTCGCCGATCCCCGTCGCCGTCGGTTCGCGTTCGACCAGCTCTGGATCGCCGCGGTGCTCGCGATCGCCGAGGCAGCGGTCGTCGGTCGCGGAGGACGCCGCTGAGTCCTGTCGGGGGTGCTCGGTAGCGTCCCCGGCATGAGCACGATCTACTCCGTCGCGTCCTCGCTGGACGGCTTCGTCGCAGCGCCCGACGACGACCTCGACTGGCTGCTGCAGTTCGGGTTCGAGCCGTTCCAGGAGCACCACGACCGGTTCTTCGCCGGCGTCGGCGCGATCGCGATGGGGTCGACGACGTACGAGTGGTTGCTCGAACACGACGACACGTGGGCGTACCCGGACCGGGCGACCTGGGTGTTCACGACCCGCGACCTGCCGGTGCCCGACGGAGCCGACGTGCGGTTCGTGTCCGGCGCGGTCGGCGACCACCAGGCCGACCTCGAGCGTGTCGCCGACGGCCGTGACGTCTGGGTCGTCGGCGGCGGACTGCTCGCGGCGCAGTACCAGCAGGCGGGCATCCTCGACGAGCTGCGCGTCACCGTGATGCCGGTCGCGCTCGGTGCCGGAGCACCCCTGCTGCCGGTCGCCGCACCGACCCCGGTGTTCGAGCTCGTGGGCACCACGCCGTTCGACGGCGGAGCGGTCGAGCTCCACTACCGTTCCGCAGCAACCGCGGCGTAGCGTCCGGAGCATGAGCGACAACGAGCAGACCGAGCCCGTCATGGACGGTGCCACCGATGCCACGAACCACGAGAAGCTGCAGGGCCTGATCGAGCAGGTCGACCACGACCACGCGGGTGAAGGTGCCGGCGCGATGGCGGACCACCTCCGGGACCGCATGGACGAGACCGGCGTCGAGGACGAAGAGGGCGGGGACGGCGAGGACTGATCCTCGGGTCACTTCGTGTGCAGAAGAGGTCGGGTCCCCACACGGGACCCGACCTCTTCTGCTCACGACCCGGAACGCACGCAGCGCAACGCGCGAAGCGGAAGTGCCTAGACCCGCAGCTCGGAGAAGTCGCTGTCGACGTCGCCGAACCGGTGCGCGGTGATCGACACCGACTGCTCGCGCAGGTACGGCAGCATCTCGATCACTCCGGCCTCGACCACGGGGGCGTCGTGGATCGCGACGTCGATGCTCGCACCCAGGGCTTCTTCGAGGGCGAGGGGGTCGCCGCCGAGCAACCGGATGCGTGCACCGGGACCACCGAACGCCGTGTGCGCCGGGCGGTCCTGCCCCTGTGACAACACGGCCTCGAGCGCGTCGACGGGCTGTTCGTCCTGGCCACTGGACCAGTCCGCCTGGAACACGGCCCCCGACGATGCGCGGGCGTGGAAGTCCTGGTCGGACTCCACCAGGTGGTCGACGACGTCGAGCGGGGACCGGTTCGACGCCAGCAGCTGCGTGAGCGGACCAGGCAGCGGTCGAGCCGTGCTGAGCAGGATGTGCGCACGTGCCGAGGTCGCTGCGACGAGCGTCCGGACGAGGTCCACGGTCGAGGCGTCCTCGGCCTGGCGGACGATGACGGACTGGGGGCGGTGCCGCAGCACGTTCCGCTGCACCACGAGCCCGGACAGGTCCTGCGACCGGAACAGGGTCTCTCGTGCGCGGACGTCGCTCAGGGCCCCCGCGCGGACGCGGTCGAACTCCTCGAACGACAGCCCGCTGCGTGCCGCCTCGATGACGGCGGTCACGCGCGGAGGCAGGCCGTGCAGCTGGATGCTCCGGTGCACCGTGCGGGGCGTGGGCAGCCAGCGGCCGAGCGCGGCGACGTACATCGGGCCGCCGGCCTTGGTGCCGGTGCCGACCGAGGAGCCCTTCCAGCCGCCGAACGGCTGGCGTCCCACGACGGCACCGGTGATGCCGCGGTTGACGGACAGGTTGCCGGCACGGACCCGGGCGAGCCACTCGGACACCTCGTCCACGTCGAGCGAGTGGATGCCCGCCGTCAGCCCGAAGTCGGTGCCGTTCTGGATCGCGATCGCCTGCTCGAGGGTCTCGGCGCGCATGATGCCGAGCACCGGGCCGAAGAACTCGGTCTGGTGGAAGTCGCTGCCGGGGCGGACGCCGTCGCGGATGCCCGGCGACCAGAGCCGGCCGGAGTCGTCGACCGCCTCGGGCTGCACGAGCCAGGACTCCCCCGGCCCGAGCTCGGTCAGGCCCCGGCGCAGCTTGCCCTGCGGTTCGGCGATGAGCGGGCCGACCTGCGCCGTGGGGTCGTCGGGCCACGCGACCCGGAGTGTGCGGGTGGCGTCGACGAGCTGCCGCTGGAACCGCTCGCTCTCGCCGACCGACCCGACCAGGATCACGAGGGACGCCGCCGAGCACTGCTGTCCCGCGTGCCCGAACGCGGACTGCACGATGTCCTGCACCGCCAGGTCGAGGTCGGCGCTCGGCGTGACGACGATCGCGTTCTTGCCGCTCGTCTCGGCGGTGAGCGGCAGGCCGGCGCGCCACCAGCGGAACGAGCGGGCGGTGTCGGACGAGCCGGTGAGGATGATGCGGTCGACGGTGGGGTGGCCGATGAGGTCGCGGCCGAGTTCGTCCTCGGCCAGGTCGACGAGCTGCAGCAGCGAGTGCGGCACCCCGGCGTCCCAGAGCACGTCGGCGAGCACCGCACCGGAGCGCTTGGCCTCGGGCGCGGGCTTCAGCACGACACCGCTGCCCGCAGCCAGTGCCGCCAGCACACCCCCGGCGGGGATCGCGACGGGGAAGTTCCACGGCGGCACGACGACGGTCAGCCGCGGCGGCACGTACTGCGCGCCCTCGATGTCGCCCAGGCGACGGGCGCTCTCGGCGTAGTAGTGGGCGGCGTCGACGGCCCCGGTGACCTCGGTGTCGGCCTCGGCGAAGGTCTTGCCGGTCTCGGCAGCCATCACCTCGATCAGGTCGGCCCGGCGGGTCTCGAGTTCGTGTCCGATGAGGTCGAGGAGTTCGGCGCGGTCGGACGGGTCCTGCCGCCCCCAGTTCACACCGGCCTGGGCCGTGCGGGCCATGATCCGTTCGAGCTTCGAGCGGTCGGCGACCTTCGCGCCGCGGATCGTCTGCGCACCCAGCTGCGAGCGCGGCACCCGGCGAAGGACGTCGAGCGCCCACGCACGGTTGGCGGCGACGGACGGGTCGGTGTCCGGGGCGTTGCGGAACGCGTCCCGCAGGACGGGTTCGCCGAGCGCACGGTGGCGGTCCTGCGTGCGGTGGCTCGCGGGGACGGGCTCGTCGAGCGCCGCGACGGACGCCAGGTACCGGGCGTGCTCCCGCTCGAACACGCTGGCGTCGTGGTCGATGTCGGACGCGGCGGCGATGAAGTTCTCGGGGCTCGCGCTCTCCTGCAGGCGACGGGCGAGGTACGCGATGGCGGAGTCGAACTCGTCCGGCTGCACGACGGGCGTGTAGAGCAGGATCTGCCCGACGTCGGCACGGACGGCCTGCGCGTGCGTCGACGCCATGCCGAGCAGCATCTCGACGTCGACGGCGTCGGTGACCCCGCGGCGCTGCGCGAGCACCCACGCGGTGGCGAGGTCGAA
The DNA here is from genome assembly GCF_018598555.1 of Curtobacterium aurantiacum. GTDB lineage: Bacteria > Actinomycetota > Actinomycetes > Actinomycetales > Microbacteriaceae > Curtobacterium > Curtobacterium aurantiacum. Next base: position 167,020 of record NZ_JAHEWN010000005.1, on the reverse strand, counting down.
CAGGTTGTGCCCGGCGACCCCGATGCGCACGGCGTCGGTGCGCTCCGGCGTCAGCGCGGCGTCGAGCATCCGCAGGTAGGCCGTGTCGGTCTCGCGCTTGCTGCCCCAGGTGGCGAGGGGCCACCCGTGCAGGATCGCGTCGACGTGCTCCATGGCGAGGTTCGCGCCCTTGACGAGCCGCACCGTGATCGGGGCTCCGCCGCGCGCCCGGCGTTCCTGCGCCCACTCGGTCAGCGCGTCGAGTGCTCCCGCGGCGTCGGGCAGGTAGGCCTGCAGCACGATGCCGGCCGGCAGGTCGGCGAACTCGTCACGGTCGAGCAGCGCCCGGAACACGGCGAGGGTGACGTCGAGGTCGCGGTACTCCTCGATGTCGAGGTTGATGAACTTGGCGGGTCGGCCGGAGGCCATCGGCGCCGCGGCGGAGCGGTACAGCGGGACGAGTCGGTCGACGACGCGCTCGACCGTCTGGTCGAAGGCCCACGCCGACGTCTGTGGCACGACCGAGCTGACCTTGATCGACACGTGGTCGACGTCGTCGCGGGCGAGCAGGTCCATGGTGCCCTGCAGGCGGCGGTCGCTCTCGGCAGTGCCGAGGACGGCTTCGCCGAGCAGGTTGACGTTGAGCCGGGTGCCCGGCCCGCGCACCTTGGCGAGGGCCGGCCCGAGCTTGCTGGTGCTCGCGTCGATCACCAGGTGCCCCGTCATCCGGCGCAGGATCCGGCGCGCGGTGGGGATCACGGCCCACGGCGCCATGGTGGCGAAGCCGCCACCGAGGGTCACCGCCCCGCGGAGGTACCAGGCGAGGAAGTCGGGGACGTCGCGGCTCAGCTGTTCGAGGTTGCGCGCGGCGACGCGCGGGTCTTCGGGGCGGATGACCTTGTCCACGAAACCACGGGTGAAGCCGAGGCCCTGCTCGTCGCGCAGGACCTCGGCCAGACGAGCCGCACCCGGGTCGGGCTTCACCCCGGCGGAGGCCGCCAGCCACCGGCGCACGAGCGCGACGGCGTCGTCGGTGGTGTCCTGGAGGCGAGCACTCGGCATCCTCCGATCGTATGCCGGACGTCCGACGCGACCTCGGAGCGCGCCGTACGTCGGCCAGGAGTCATCCGAGCGGATGAAAGCGCTGCCGCCGCGGACCGACCGTCCGCCCGGTGGATACGCTGGTCGGCATGTCGACGGAGGGCAACGGTGGCCACGACTGGGCCACCTGGGACGCGTACCACGACGTCTGGCGACGCCTGGACCGGGCGCTCGACCAGGCCGTGCAGGCCGGAGCCGGGATCTCCATCCCCGAGTTCGAGATCCTGATCGGCCTGCACCGTGACCCGGACCACCGTCTGCGCGTCCGGGACATCGCCGCCGGCATCGGCTGGGAGAAGTCGCGCGTCAGCCACCAGGTCACGCGCATGGTCTCCCGTGGCCTGGTCGAGCGGGCGGACTGCCCGAGCGACGGCCGCGGCAGCTGGGTGGTGATGACCACGGACGGTCGTCGCGCGGTGCTCGCCGGCATCCGAGCGCACACCGGTGCGCTGGAGGACCTGTTCTGGAGGCCCGTGGGGACCGACGCCGAGACGCTGCGGTCCGTCAGCGCGCGCGTCCAGGACGCGATCGGCCCGGACGACGCGGACGAGGCCGACGCCGGCTAGTGCACGGTGCCGGCGAGCGTTCGACGAGCGTCAGAGCTCGACGACGGCGAGCGCGCCGCGCTCACCGCGCAGCCGGACCTGCACGCTCTTGATCTCGTCACGCGGGATGTCGGTCGAGGCCGACAGTCCGCGCGCGTCGGCACCGGCAGCCGTCCACGACCCCACGGTCTGGGCCGAACCGTCGGTCCGGACGACCACGAGGTCGTAGAGGATCGAGCCGTCGGCGGACCACTCCTTGCCGCCGTACGAGCACCCCCAGTCGAAACGGGTGCCCCACTGCTCGCCACTGATGGCGAGCTCGACGTCGAGTCCCTGCACGCCGGTCATGTCGAACCGGTCAGCGGTGGCCGCTGCTGTCGGAGCGGCACCGGCCTGCACCGTGGTGCGCTCCCCCGCTGCCCCGACCGCGAGCCCGCCGAGGACGGCGGCGACCACCGCGAGCCCCGCGGTGGCAGCGACCCACACCCGGCGACGGCGGCGGCGGTGTCGGACGCGGTGGGCGACGGAGGCGAGGTCGCTCTCGGAACCGGTGTCGGGCCTCCCGTCCGGTTCTGCGATCTCGATCGCCTGGTCGGCCGGCAGCTTGCCGAGCAGACCCGGCAGACCGACCAGCTCGGCGACTGCGGCCGCACAGCGGTCGCACGTCTCGAGGTGCCGCTCGTACTCGAGTCGTTCGTCGGCCGGGAGCGACCCCAGGACGTACGCCGCATCCCACTCCGCGTACTTGTCGTCGCTCATCGGGTCACTCCTCGTTCCTGCAGGGCGAGCCGGAGGGCTCGCAGCCCGTAGTGCAGCCGCGACTTGGCGGTGCCCTCCGGGATGTCGTGTCGTCGTGCGATCTCCGGCACCGTGTGCCCGAGCCAGTACGCGTCCACCACCACGCGGCGGTGGTCCGGGGTCAGCGACGCGAGTGCGTCAGCGACCACGATCCGGTCCAGCACGGCGTCCGTGCTGTCCGACTCGATCCGCTCCACCTGGTGTTCGGTGCTGCGCTCGCGGCGGTTGCGTGCCGACCGTGCCTCGTCGACGACCAGGTTGCGCGCCACCGTGAACAGCCACGCCCGCGCGCTGTCGGGTGCCCGTTCGAGCACGGCCGGACGCTGCCAGGCGCGGACCATCGCCTCCTGCACGACGTCCTCGACCGTCGAGCCGTCCCGCGTGAGGTGCCGGACGTACCGCGTGAGCGCGTCGCCGTGCTCGCGGTACAACGTCGCGAGCAACTCGTCCGCGGAACGACTCGTCACGGTCACTTCCCGAGGTCGAGGGAGAACTCGACGGAGCCCTTCCCGTCCACGGTGACGAAGCCGAGCGAGGGGGCCTTCACGCCGTAGTCGGCGAAGGTGATCGGCACGGTGCCGGCGACCTGGACGGTCCCGCCCTTGCCGACCGCGACCTGGGCGTCGGCCGTGACCGGCTTCTCGACGCCGTGCAGGTCCATCGTGCCGGTGAGGGTGACGTCCTGCGTGGAACCGTCGAGCGCCTTCGTGACGTCGATGGGCTTCGTGAGCTCGAACGTCGCCGTCGGGTACTTGTCGGTCTGCAGCGCGGTGGAGCGGAAGTACTCGTCGCGGGCGGCTTCGGGCGTGGTGATCTTGCCGACCTGGACGGTGACGGTCGCCTTGGTGAGGGAGCCGCCGTCGACGACGGCGGTGCCCTTGACGTCCTTCGTGCGACCGACCACGTTCACATCATTCCCCTGCAGGACCTCGTGCACCCGGTACCCGGCGTACGAGGTGCCCTTGCTGGTCCAGGTGCCGTCGGCGTCCTTCGCGTCGAGGGTGCCGGACGAGGACGCCGACAGCGAGGGTGCTGCGGCGGCCTGGCCGTTGACGGTGTTCGCGTAGATGACCGGGCCGGCGATGACGGCTGCTGCCGCCACGACGACGACGCCGGCGGAGATCCCGATGATGACCTTGGTTCGTTTGCGGAGTGCCATACCCTCAACGACGAGACGGCAGGGCGGATCGTTCAAACCGGTTTTCTGCGAGGTCCGACTACGGGTTGTGCATCTGGCATTTCACCGGCATATTTGAGCACCATGAACGCTCGATTCGCCACTGTCCTGGCAGCCGTCCTCACGGCTGGCTCATTCGCTTCCCCCTCCGTCGCCCACGCGGGAACGCCTGTCGTCAGGGCGGCCGACGTGGCGGTCGAGGAGCACGGTGCACCCATTCCCGGAGGCGGCGCGATCACCCCGTCGTACACGATCACGCCGGAGGGTGGTGGGAGCTGGAGCTACGGGACCAACGGGGCGAACAACACGGCCTACTCGAACTTCTACCACAAGACCCGCAAGCACGGATCGTCGGTCGAGAACGGTGCCGGGAACCTCTCTCGGAGCAGGGACACCGCCGGTGGAGCGACCGCCAAGTCGTCGATCCGGAAGACCTACGCCGGCAACCACGCCTACTACCGGTTCGTCCGGTAACACATCGCTGTCGGGCTCATGTTCCGTCTCTTCGTCGGGGGCACCGTCGCCCTGGTCCTCGGCATCACGTTCCTCCTCGTGCAGGTGCTCGATGAGCTCGCACCAGCTGGTTCGACCGACGTGATCACGGTGTGGGACCACCCGTCGTCGCACTCCGCTTCGTTCCGAGCGCTCGTCGAACGCGCAGCCGCCGCGCACGACATGTCCGTCCTCAAGGAGTCGAGGACCGAGGGGTCGTCGGGCGTGGTGCGGCACGAGTACGTGGTCAACCCCGACGCGGCGAGGACGTTCCAGCTCTCGCAGGACGACGTCCCCGGGTTCGATCCGACCCTCGTGACCCGGTTCCGTCCGTTCTCGGACCTCCCGTCCAACCGCATCAACGGGACCTACCTGACCGACGCGGGGACCGGAGCAGCCAGGGATTTCGCATCGGCGCTCACCGCCGAGGGCGTCACGGTGACCGTGCACCCACTCTCGCCGATGTCGCTCCTGCTCTGGGCGACGTCGGAAGCCCCGCTCGTCCCGATCAGCGGCACGATGCTCCTCGTCATCGTCGTCGGAGCTGTCGCGTGGCAAGGATCTCGGCGGAACATCCGCTCCGTCACCACGGTGTTCGGTCGACCGACCAGCGCGTCCGTCGGCAGGGACCTCGGCGTGCTGTCCTCCGCGATCGCAGCGACCGGAGCGGGAGGCCTCGCCCTGTCCGTCGCGCTCCTCGCGCTCGGCGGACGACCTGATCGGCTCGACCTGTTCCTCGGGGCCGGCGCAGTCGTCCTGACGGGCACGATCGCCTTCGCCGCTGCCGCTGCCCTCGTGGCCGCAGTCTGCACGTCCGGGTCGGTGACGCGCGGGATCGACGGTGCACGGCCCTGGAAACGTGTGCTCACCGTGTCGTTGGTCAGCAACGTCCTCGTCCTCGCGCTCTCGACGGCAGCAGCCGCATCCGCCAGCGCGAGCATCACCCTGGCTCGTGACGACGCTGCCGAACGGAGCATGTGGGCCCCGTCGCTCGAGGACGTCCGGCTCACCTTCGAGTCGTCGAACAGCGAACTCGATGCAGCACAACCTGAACTGGCAGCGATGTACGACCGCCTCGACCGAGCCGGCAGCGCCGTCCTCGCCGACCACGCGATCGCGGCAGATCGCTCGAGTCACGACCCCGACGCGGGCAACGTCGTGATCGTCAACGCGCAGTACCTCGTGGAGCAGACGCTGCGGTCACATGCTGGGACCCGCCTCCTGCCTGCGGACCTCGACCCGCGCGCGCTCACGTTGCTCGTGCCCGAGGGCGCGGCGGTCACGGCGTCCGACCAAGAGGCATGGCGTGCGTTCCTGCGCTTCCAGCGCAGCAACTCGGCCGATCCGAGCAGGATCCCCACCGCCATCGAGCTCGACCTCCGGCCGATGGAGGCGCAACGCGTGTTCACCTACGCGACCGACGACCTCGGTGCGACCAGCACACAGAGCGACGCAGTCGTCGCGGTCCTGCCGTCGGCCACACCGTCCGTCTCCGAGAACTTCATCATCTCGAACATGACGACCGGGGAAGTCGTCTTCACCGACCCCGTCGGACTCCGGTCCGACCTCGAGCAGCACCGCCTGACGGAGAGCGTGGCGACCATCGAGCCGCTCCGTGACCCGGTCTCCTACCGGTCCACGGTGATCGATCGCGACCTGCACCAGGACCTCGCCGCGATGGGGGTCCTCGTCCTCGGGCTCGCCGCTTCCGCTGCGGTGACCGCCCGAGCAGTGACGATGATCGGCCACCGCCGCGCGACGATCTCCTGGACGCACGGGATGTCCGCCGTCCGTGTGACGGCAGGCCTGCTCGCGCTCCCGGTCGCCGCGCTCGTCACGGCCGGAGCCCTGCTGGTCGGTCGGGAGCCGGACCGGGTCACAGCCATCGGCTGCGTCGCGCTCGACGTGGTCATCGTCATCGCGGCGACCGCGATCTTCCGCACCGCTCGCCGCACCCGCGCCACGAGTCGTCCCTGAACGAGAAAGCAACCCCATGCACAGTCCGGTCCTCTCCGCGAGCGGTATCCGACGATCACACGGCTCCCATGCGCTCCTCGAAGGAGTGAGCCTCACCGTTCCTGCCGGATCCGCGCTGGCCGTCACCGGGCGCAGCGGGAGCGGCAAGTCCACGTTGTTGCGGTGCCTCGGCCTGCTGGAGCGGGTCGACGGCGGCGAGATCCGACTGCACGGCGAAGACGTGACCCGGGTCACCGCGCGGCGGCGGACACAGCTCTACCGATCGACCGTCGGGCACCTGTTCCAGAACGGCGCGCTCGAGGACAACTGGACCGTGCGTCAGAACCTCGACGTCGCGTTCATCGGGTCGCCCATCCGGCACGCTGATCGCCGACAGGTCCGACGATCAGCACTCGAGCGGGTCGAGATCGCCAGATCAGAACGGACACGGACGCACACGCTGAGCGGGGGTGAGCGCCAGCGTCTGGCCATCGCGCGGCTCCTCATACGACAGCCCGAGGTGGTGTTCGCGGACGAACCGACGGCAGCACTCGACGAAGCGACGGGAGCAGCGATCATCCATCAGCTGTCGACGCTCCGCGAGGCTGGGGCTGCAGTCGTCGTCGCGACCCACGATCCGGCCGTGGCGCGCTGGGCCGATGAGTGCCTCGAACTCACGACGACCGGGCGGTGATCAGTCGACGGTGCGAGCACGTTCCTCGTCGGAGCGGTGCTGGTCGACCGCCGCTGCGTCGTCGGCCGCTGCGTCGTCTGCGGTCACGGCGTCGTCGTCGTTCGCCGGGGTCTCCCCGCGCATCCGGACGAGGCTCGCCAGCGTCGACACGGCCATCGCCGCGACGATCACCAGCAGGGACACCCACGTGTTGATCTCCGGCGCCCACGCGATGTGGTCGCCACCGTTCAGGAACGGCAGCTCGTTGTCGTGCAGCGCGTGCAGGACGAGCTTCACGCCGATGAAGGCCAGGATCACGGCGATGCCGTACTTCAGGTAGACCAGACGCTCGAGCAGTCCGCCGAGCAGGAAGTAGAGCTGGCGCAGGCCCATCAGCGCGAAGACGTTCGCGGTGAACACGATGAAGGGGCTCTCGGTGATGCCGAAGATCGCCGGGATCGAGTCGAGCGCGAACAACAGGTCGGTGGTGCCGATCGCGATGAGCACGATGAGCAGCGGCGTGAAGTGCCGGACACCGTCGTGGTGGGTGCGGAACTTCATGCCGTCGTACGTGTCGGTGAGACGGACTCGACGGCGCAGCAGCCGGACGACGAAGGTGTCCTTCTGCTCGTCCTCGTCCTCGCCGCGGAGCTGCTGGATCGCCGTCCAGATCAGCCAGGCGCCGAAGATGTAGAAGATCCACGAGAAGTTCTCGATGAGCTGCGCGCCGACCAGGATGAAGATCCCGCGGAGCACGAGCGCGATGATGATGCCGAGCAACAGCACCTCTTGCTGGATCTTCTTCGGCACCGAGAAGCGCGCCATGATGATCACGAACACGAACAGGTTGTCGATGCTCAGGCTGTACTCCGTCAGCCAGCCCGCCAGGAACTGCCCGGCCGAGTCACCGTCGGCGAAGACCAGCATCAGGACCGCGAAGATCAGGGCGAGCCCGACGTAGATGCCCACCCAGATGCCGGATTCACGCAGCGTCGGCACGTGCGGGCGGCGCGCGACGATGAGCAGGTCGGCGAGGAGGATCGCGACCAGCGCGATCATCGAGCCGACTTCGAACACGACGGGGAGCTCGGGCATGCGGAGCCTTCCTTGCTGGTGGTGGGGCGGGCCGCTTCGTGAGCGACCCGCACCAGTCTCCGGCATGATCCAGGCGGTGGCGAACCCGGGGGCTGCGTGCTGCGGACAGAGCCGGCTGTCAGCGCTCTGACGCCACCGCGTCCGCGACGGCCCGGGCGACCTCGATGGCGGGGACGCCGGTGGCGTCGATGACCTCGGCCTCGGCGTGCAGCCAGCCGCGCGCCGCCTCGGCGTAGGCGTCGACGTACGCGAACCGGAAGGTCGACGGACCCACGACCGGGTCGTTCTGGATCCGGTCGCGGAGCGTCTGGCCGTCGACGTGCAGCACGAAGTGCCGGACCGGGATCGCGTGGACTGCGAGCCCCGCGGCGATCTCGCGCCAGTAGGCCTCGACCAGGACCGTCATCGGCATGATGAGCGGCCCGCCCACGTACTCGTGCACCCGGCGAGCGGTCTCGACCACGAGCGGCCGCCACGGGTCCCAGTGCTGGAAGTTGTCGCTCTCCGGCAGCCCCGGTGTGACGTCCATCAACACCTCGCCGACCTTCTCGGCATCGAGGATCCGCGACCCGGGCAGCAGCGGCTGGAGGAGTCGGCTCGTCGTCGTCTTGCCCGCCCCGTGGGTTCCGTTCAACCAGACGATCACACGAGGACCCTAGCCGCCAGCCACCCCGAGGGGCGGTCGGCGGCTGGGGTCGGCCGGGCAGTCAGCGGTTCGGCCGGCCGGTCGGCCTGTCAGCGACCGCTGAGGTCGTACGGGGCCACCGCCGAGTCGACCGTCGTCAGGTACCCACCCCCGGCGAGCGCCGTGGGCAGCGTGATGGTGCGGACCACGGACGGCGTCGCACCGGTGGTGTCGATCTGGGTGATCTTCCCCTCGTCGCCCCGCGTCACGAACACACTGCGGCCGTCGTCGGTCGCCGCGGTGAACCGCACCGATGCCCCGGTGGCCGGCTGTCCGGCGACGGGGCCCTTCCGCAGCGACGTGAGCGCGACCGAGGTCGTCGGGCCGGAGTAGACGCCGTCGGCCTGCTTCCGCACCAGGACGAGCGAGTCCCCGGCGCCCGACGTCAGCGCGACGGCGGCGAACCGGGCGGTGACGGCGACCCGGGTGAAGGATCCGGTGCCGAGGTCGACGCTGCTGATCCCGCTGGACGACGTCGACGAGGTGGTCAGGTACGCGGGGACGGCGTTCCACGGGGTGCCGGCTGCTGTGCTGCCGGCCTGGGTGCCGACCACGGTCGTGCCGTCCGGCGCCATGCGGGGTCGGTAGCTCTGCACGCTCGGCTTCGGGTAGGCGACGGACCGGGAGCCCGTGAAGCCGGTCCGCGTGACCCGGACGGTCTGCACGCCGGCGGCCAGGTCGGAGCCGATCACGGTGCCGGTGGCGTTGACGATCGGCCCGTGCGGATAGGCGCCGAGGGGCGTGGTCGCCACGGGGCGCGGGTGCGTCGCGCCCTGCATGATCGCGGAGACGGAGTAGGCGTCGAGGCGTCCGCCCGCGGTGACGACCAGGCGCAGGGGGCTGCCGACCAGGAACGTCTCGAGCTCCTCGGTGCCGCGCTTGCCCGTCGTGGCGAGCTGAACCGCCGAGGTGTCGATCCGGGCGGTCCGCTCCGTCTTCCGTCGAAGGTCGATGACGGTGACCCGCTGCCGCTCGGAGCCGTCGAAGTCGGAGCCGACCGCCAGGTGTCGGCGCGCGGTGTCGGTCGACAGCCAACCGGCACGCTCCCAGCGGCCGTCAGCGTTCGGGATCGCGTAGTGCTGAGCGATGCGAGCGGTGCCGCGGGGGCCGATGGCCAGGACGTCGAGCTGCGGCTTCGACTCGTCCATGAACGCGATCCGCCCGTGGCCGAGCTGCACGGAGCCCGCGTGGGTGCCGAACTCGATCCCGCTCAGGGTGGCGGTCCGCCGACCGGTCACGGCGTCGTTGACGTACACGCGCTTCGCCGTCGGGTCAGCCGTGACGAGCCAGCTGTGGTGGGCGGTCCGGGTCACGGCGGATGCAGCCGACGCGGGGACGGCGATCGCGGTGGCGACGAGGGGGACGAGCCCCGCGAGGACGAGGGCGGGGAGGAGACGTGGAGGTCGAGCGGACATGGGGCTCCTGGGTGCGTGTCGGATGACGGTCGCCTAGACGATAACCGTTCTCATCTAAACGAGGCGCTCCAGAACGGTACGAAGACGCTCAGCATCCCGACGAAGGGGATGGCACCCACGGCCACCGACAGGGCAGCGAAGCAGATCGCCGGTGTCCTGGCCTCGAGTCCGCGGAGCCGCACCGCCGCGACGAGCGCGCCGACCGCGAACGGGAACGTCACGAGGACGGCGTACATCGGCCACGACAGCGGCGCCCACGACTCCGCGCTCTCCCCCACGGCTCCGACGGAGACGATCGAGCCGGCGACGACGAGCACGATCTCGACGACCGGGGGCAGGGCGATCGCCACGTCACGCACCACCCGTCGCCGCTGCCGCCCCATGCGCCGACCCTAGTGATCCGCGATGTGCGTGCCTCCCCGCCTTCCACCAACCGGCCGTGCCAGGGTCGAGCCGTGCAGAACTCCACGACAGTCGTCATCGCCGGATGCGGCGACCTCGGGACCGAAGCCGGCCTGCGCTTCGCCGACCAGGGCCACCACGTGCTCGGCCTCCGCCGCCGTGCCGAGCTGGTCCCCGCACCGATCACTGGCCGGAGCGTCGACCTGCGCCACGAGGTCCCCGAGATCCCCGCCGACACGAGCGTCGTCGTCGTGGCCTTCGCCGCCGGCAGCCGCGACGTCGACGAGTACCGCGCCACCTACGTCGACGGCCTGCGCAACGTGCTCCACGGCATCGACGCCTCGGAGGCCGACCCCCGGGTGCTCGTCGTGTCCTCGACCGCCGTCTACGACGTCTCGGACGGCAGCGAGGTCACCGAGGAGACCCCGGCGCGCGGGGCGACGCCGACCGCCGAGGTCCTGGTCGAGGCCGAGGTCCTGCTGCGCGAGCGCGCTCCCGGCGCCGTGCTGGCCCGGCTGTCGGGCGTCTACGGCCCCGGCCGCGAGCGACTGATCGACCAGGTCCGGTCCGGGTCCGCACGGCTGGCCCCGGGCACCTCACCGCACACGAACCGCATCCACCGCGACGACGCCGCCGCCGCACTCGTGCACCTGGCGGCCCTGCCCGACCCGGCGCCGCTCTACCTGGGGACGGACGACGAGCCGAGCCGGCTGGACGACGTGCTGCGGTTCCTGGCCGACGAACTCCACGTCGCCGAGCCGTCGACGGGCGACGGTGACGCGCGGCAGGCCGGCGGCGACAAGCGCCTGTCGAACGGATTGCTGCGATCCACCGGGTGGACGCCGCAGTACCCCACGTTCCGTGAGGGCTACCGCGCCGTGCTGGCCGGCGAGGGCACCCGCCACCCCTGACGCGCACCGACGCGACCACAGGCGGACTGGAGGCCCGTGGCGACACCGCCACGGGCCTCCAGTCCGTCAGGCGGTCCGGTCCACTGCGCGACGCTCGCGTCCGCCCCGGTGCGGCAGGAACGTCTCGTCCCGCAGGGACTGCTCGATCTGTTCCAGGGACTTGCCCTTCGTCTCCGGCACCCGCAGGAACACCAGCACCCAGCCGAGCACGTTCAGCGCGGCGTAGACGAGCATCGTGCCGCCGAGGCTGATCCAGCCGGTCAGGGTCAGCGCGGTCGAGGTCACCAGCAGGTTGGCACCCCAGAGCACCATGGCGTGCAGGCTCGTCGCGGCGGCTCGGATCCGCAGCGGGTACATCTCGGAACCGACGAGCCACCCGACGACCTGGATGCCGCCGGCCTGGAAGAACATGAACGCCAGGATCAGCACGAGCGTGAGCACCGGTGAGGGCTTGCCGTCCTGCACGTAGAAGAGCACACCGAACAGGCCGATGCTCACCGCGGCACCCGGCAGCATCACGAGGGTCAGCCGTCGACGCCCGATCCGGTCCACCAGTCGCGACCCGACGAACGTCATCACGAGGTAGACGACCCCCACACCGACGTTCGCCCACAGGGAGTAGACGTGCGGGAAGCCGGCGTCGGTGAGGATCGTCGGCGTGTAGTAGATCATCATCTCGAGGCCGGTCAGCTGCGTGAACGCGGCGACGATGAGCCCCGCGATCAGGGCCGGCCGGACCCACGGCTTGCGCAGCTGGGCCCACTGCCCGGCACCGGCGCTCGGTTCGGCCTCGTCGAGCTTGCGGATGTCGTCGAGCTCGTCCTCGGCGGCACGGTGGTCGGGCCGCAGCCAGCGCAGCACCCGACGGGCCGGACCGATGCGGTCCTGCGACACGAACCAGCGCGGGCTCTCGGGCAGGCGGAGCATCCCGAGCAGCAACACGATGGCGGGGGCGGCGGCGACCCCGATCATGAAGCGCCAGGACACGACGCCGTTCAGGGTCACCCCGACGACGGCGGCGGACAGGATGCCGACGCCGATCGCGCAGTTGAACACCGTGACCAGGCTGCCGCGGCGGGGACCCGGGGCGATCTCGGCGATGTAGGTGGGGATCGTCTGGGTCGAACCACCCACCGCCAGGCCGAGGAACAGCCGGCTGAGGATCAGGAACACCGGGCTCGGCGACACCGCGGCGAAGAGCACGCCCAGGCCGAAGACGCCCGCGATGAGCAGGATGGTCCGCCGCCGGCCGATCTTCGCCGAGATCGGACCCGTGACGAGGGCACCGAGGATCGCGCCGACCAGGATCGACGCGGTGATGAACTCCTTGACGCCGGAGCCGATCGAGAACTCCTTGCCGATCTCGATGAGCGTGCCCGAGATGACACCGGTGTCGTAGCCGTAGAGCAGCCCGCCGAGTGCGGCGACGAACGCGACCCGGGTGACGTGCCGCTTCGTCGCGCGGGCGGTCTCGGCCGAACCGGTGTCGTCGGGGATCGCGGGAGGGACTCCGGGGACGTTCCCGTGGTCGTCCTCGTCGGTCGTCGTCGTCATCGCGTCCTCTCCGTGCCGGGCGCGCCCCGGACCGGCGGTCACGGTAGGCGGACCAGCACGAACGGACGTTGAGGAAGCGTCGCTCGCGCTCAGTGCCCGCGGTGGTCCTGGATCGTGATCCGGGGCCCGAACGCCGGCTTCCGGAAGCCCGAGCCGCCGATCAACCGCACGACCCGCTCACGGTGCCCACGCCAGGGTTCGAGCAGCTCGAGCATCCCGTCGTCGTCCACGGGAGCACCGGTCAGCGCCCACCCGACGAGCGCCGGCACGTGGAAGTCCCCGACGCTCGGCGAGTCCGGGTCGCCGTGGGAGCGCTGCGCGGTCTCGGCTGCGGTCCACCGGCCGACCCCGGGGATCGACTGCAGCTTCGCGGACACCTCGGCTCCCCCACGCCCGTGCGCCAGGGTCCGCTCGAGTGCGGGCGCCAGCTTCACCGCACGCATCACGGTGGCCGAGCGCCCCGGTTCGATGCCGGCGCGGTGCCACTCCCAGCTCGGGATCCGCGCCCACGTCGGGGCGTCCGGCGGCACCATCATGCCCGCGGGTGCCGGACCGGGCGCCGGGGTACCGTGCCGACGGAGCAGGTACCGCCACGCGCCCCAGGCCTGTCGCGAGGTCACCTTCTGCTCCATGATCGCCGGCACGAGCATCGCGACGACGGTGTTCGTGCGGAGCAGCCGGAGCCCGGGCTGCCGGTGCCGTGCCTCGGCGAGGAACTCGTGGCCCGAGACGTCGAACGACGACCAGTCGTCACCGCGCCCGAGCAGGTCGGGGGCGTGCTCGACCGCCCACGCCGCCCCGCTCCCCCACGCCGACACCGCGATGGTGTCGCCGGCCCTCCGGATCGCGACGGAGGCGGGACCGGAGGGCGTGCACAGCGCGAGCCACACGACGCCGCCGGCCACCTGGAAGGCCGGGTCGCCGGAGCCGCGCTGCAGGGGCCGCAGGGTCGACGCGACGTCCACCGCGCCTCCAGGCCGGTACACCGTGTCGACGCGAGTCGCGTCGCCGGACGCACAAGCTGCTGCCGTCGCGTCGCCGGACGCGCCTGCGGCAGCAGGCGACGAGGCGGAAGCGAGCAGGGACACACGGGGATGGTAATGCGGAACCACCGTCAGTCATGATGGGCACTGATCCCCACCACCCGACGACGGAGTTCCCATGCGCATCGGCATCCTCACCTCCGGAGGCGACTGCCCCGGCCTGAACGCGGTCATCCGCGCGATCGTCCTCAAGGGCATCGCCATCTACGGACACGACTTCGTCGGCTTCCGCGACGGGTGGCGCGGCGTCGTCGACGGCGACATCGTCCCGCTCGGCCGCAAGGACATCCAGGGCATCGCGAAGCAGGGCGGCACGATCCTCGGCACCAGCCGCACGAACCCGTTCGAAGGCGCCAACGGCGGCGTCGAGAACATCTCCGCGACCCTGCAGCGCCACGGCATCGACGCCGTCGTCGCGATCGGTGGCGAGGGCACGCTCGCCGCCGCGAAGCGCCTGACCGACGCCGGCCTGAAGATCGTGGGCGTGCCGAAGACGGTCGACAACGACCTGGGCGCGACCGACTACACGTTCGGGTTCGACACCGCCGTCGCCATCGCGACCGAGGCGATGGACCGCCTGCGCACCACCGGTGAGTCGCACTCCCGCTGCATGGTCGCCGAGGTGATGGGCCGGCACGTGGGCTGGATCGCCCTGCACTCGGGCATGGCCGCGGGCGCGCACGCGATCCTCATCCCCGAGCAGAAGACGAGCATGGAGCAGATCGCGAAGTGGGTGCGCGCAGCCTACGACCGCGGTCGCGCACCGCTCGTGGTGGTCGCCGAGGGCTTCGTGCCCGACCACGAGGACACCGCGCACACGGAGCGCGGGCTCGACGCATTCGGGCGCCCGCGACTCGGTGGCATCGGCGAGCGCCTCGCGCCGCTCATCGAGGAGATGACGGGCATCGAGACGCGGGCCACGACCCTCGGGCACATCCAGCGCGGTGGGACCCCGACGGCGTACGACCGGGTGCTGTCGACGCGGCTCGGGCTGGCGGCGATCGACTCGGTCGTCGAGGAGCGCTGGGGCCGCATGGTGGCGCTCCGGGGCACCGAGATCGAGCACGTCTCGTTCGAGGAGGCGCTCGGCGAGCTCAAGACGGTGCCGCAGGCGCGGTTCGACGAGGCCGCGATCATGTTCGGCTGAGTGGGGCGGGGCGGGCTGGGCTGGGCTGTTTCGGGCGTACTTGGTCGAATCGGGCGTACCTGGTCTGTTGTTCCGACCCGGTACGCCCGAATCCACCAGGCATCGCGCGCGTTCTGGGAAAGAACGGACAGGCCGCCGGACCCGTCGACTCTGCGCCGGGTCAGATCGGGCGTACTTGGTCGAATCGGGCGTACCTGGTCTGTTGTTCCGACCCGGTACGCCCGGATCCACCAGGCATCGCGCGCGTTCTGGGAAAGAACGGACCGCTGGCCGGGAGGCCCGGGGTAGCGTCCGGCGCATGACCCGCGCCGTCCTCGTGTCCCGTGCAGCCCCGCCCACCGTCACCGACGTCGACCTGCCGGATCCGGCCGAGGGCGAGGCCCTCGTCGACGTCACGTACTCGAGCGTCAACTTCAAGGACGGACTCGCGCTCGCCAGGAACCCCGGCGTCGCCCGGCTCGACCCCCTCGTGCCGGGGATCGACGTCGTCGGCACCGTCTCCGGGCTCGGGCCGGGAGTGCACGAGGTCGCGATCGGCGACCGGGTGGTGCTGAACGGTGCCGGACTCGGTGAGACCCGGCACGGAGGGTGGGCGGCGCAGGCGGTGGTGCCGTCCGGCTCGCTCGTGGTCCTGCCCGAGACGATCGACGACTCGTTCGCAGCGGCCATCGGTACCGCGGGGTTCACGGCGATGCTCAGTGTCCTGGCGCTCGAGCGCTTCGTCGCGCCGGACGACGGACCGGTGCTCGTGACCGGAGCGTCGGGCGGTGTCGGCACCGTGGCCATCGCCCTGCTCGCGGCCCGCGGGTACCGCGTCACGGCGTCGACCGGCCGGACGGCCAACGCGGCGTCGCTCCGCCGGCTCGGTGCGACCGACGTGATCGACCGCAGCACCCTGGCCGATCCGGGCAGGCCGATGCAGCGGGCGACCTGGGCCGGTGCGGTGGACAGCGTCGGCGGGGCCACCCTGGCGAACGTGCTGGCCTCGACCCGGTGGGGCGGGGCGGTGACCGCGTGCGGGTTGGCGCAGGACTCCGCGCTGCCGACGACGGTGCTGCCGTTCATCCTGCGGTCGGTGTCCCTGCTCGGCATCAACTCCGTCGACGCCCCGCTGGAGCTCCGTCGTCGGGCATGGGACCGGCTCGCGACCGACCTCGATGCGGCACTGCTGGCCGACGTCACGCGGACGGTCACTCCGGAGCAGGCGATCGTGGTCGGGGCCGAGGTGGTCGCGGGGCGCGTGCACGGGCGAACGGTCGTCGCCGTGGCCGGATGAACTCCTGCGCTGGGACGGCGTGTTTTTTAGCAAACGTTTGCATATTGGCACGCTAGGATTTCGAGTGTCGATTTCGTCCTCGAGGAGATGACATGCCGGTCCCCAAGTCCACCGTGGAGAGCTCTCCCCGGAAGCTCCTGCGCGACGTCGTGTACGACAAGATGCTCGCGGCCCTTCGCGACGGCACACTGCAGCACGGCGAACGCCTGAACGACGACGAGCTGGTCCAGTGGCTGGGTGTGAGTCGCACCCCGATCCGCGAGGCGATCGCGAAGCTCGTCGACATCGGCCTGGTCGAGATGGAGGCGAACCGGTACACCCGCGTCGCCACCCCGACCTTCGAGGACTGGGTCACCGCGACCCGCGCGACCGCGGGGTTCTTCGAGCTCAGCCTCCGCTGGGGCGTCCCCGAGTACAGCGACGAGGACGTCGAAGCCCTCAGTGCGCTGCTCGACAAGGCCGACCGCATGCGCAAGGTGCGGGACTACGGCTTCAGCGGCGCCCTCACCGAGATCATCGAGTTCGCTGTCGAGCACTCCGGCAACCCGCTGGTGCAGAACGCCGCAGTCGGTGCCATGGAACGGGTGCGCTTCACACTCAACCCCACGCCGGCGTTCGAGCAGTACGGGTCCGAGGCGTTCTTCTCGATCCTGCGCGAGGCCCTCACGGAGCGCGACGGCGAAGGTGCGGCCGAGGCCGGACGCGCCCTCACCCGCAACTTCGAGCAGCACATCGAGGCGGTCCGCGCCGACCGCGGCTGACCCGTGGTCGCCGGCGAGTGGGGTGCCGCCGATCCCTGGGCGGCTGTGCACGACGATGCCTACGCCTCCCTGCTCGCCCACGTCCGCGCCGGCCCCCGCGGTCCGGTGCCGGTCGACCTCGACGCACTGGCGTGGGAGTGGGACACCTCCCGCGGCCACGTCCGTGCAGCGGCAGCCCGGCTCGAGGACCTCGGCATCCTGTCACGCGGGCAGGACGGCACGTGGCAGTACGAGGAGCTGTCCGACGCCGACCTGTCGGACACCCTGGACTTCTGGGTCACACTGATCGGGCCGGCACTCCGCGCCACTGTCCCGGCACTCACCCCCGAGCTGCGCGGCGAGCTCGACCGCCGGGTCGCCCGAGCCCGCACGAGCGCGGCGTTGCGCCTGCCGGAGTACCCGACGGCGTTCTCGGCCGCCTGTCAGTTCTGGTTCGAACACTGCCCGAACGCCCTCGTGCGCGACCTCGGCCTGCGCGCCTTCGAACGGATGCGGTGGGCCCGGGTCCCGACGCAGCTCTGGTCGGTCCACGAGGTCCGCGCGTGGTTCGCCACCACGGCCCGGGCCGTCGACACCGGGGACCCGGCCGTGGCCACCGCCGCGGCGGAGGTCCTCGACGGTCTGTTCGAGGCCCACCGTCGGAACGTCGGCATCCCGCGGACGAGCCGACCAGTCGCCGACGCCACCGACCGCCGTGCGGGTGCGGTGCACCGTGCGCTGCTCCGCGACCTCCGCTCGAGGGCATTGCCCATCGGGTCGACGCACTCGCTCGAGGGCCTGGTGGTCCGGACGGGTGCCCCGTTCCCGGCGGTCCTCGAGGCAGTCCGATGGCTGCACGACCTGGGCCTGGTCGAGAGCGACGGGGATCGGTTCCGCGTCGTCGAACCATCGCTCGCGACCTGGCGGGACACGATGGAACTGCTCACCGGGGTCTTCACCCACGCGACCGTCCACGTGCTTCCCGGGCTCCACGGACCCGAGCTCGACGAGTTCCGACGACTGGTGGAACGAGCCCGCGCCGACGGCCAGGTCCGCGACCACCGGTACACGGAGAGCGCCTTCGCCGTCACCCGGTTCCTGTCCGAGCAGTCCGGCAACCGCTGGACGCGTGAGGCCCTGCGCCTCGTGATGGCGCGGCTTGCCTACGCGCTCCCCGAGGCTCCGGCGTTCCGGCAGTGGGACGCGGAGGCGCTCTGGCTCTCGTTGGACAGCGCCGCCGGCAGCGGGGACGTCGGGACCGCCCGGTTCGCTGCTCGTCTGTTCGTCGGCGTCGCACGGGCACACGTGGACGACGTCACGGCGCGGTGGGGCACGATGGGGGCATGACCGACGCGAGCGACGACGTCCTGATCCACGCCACCGGGGTCCGCGTCACGCGCTCCGGCCGCGACCTGCTGCACGACGTCGACCTGACCGTCCGACGCGGTGAGCACTGGGCACTGCTCGGGCCGAACGGCGCCGGCAAGTCCACGCTGCTCGCCGTCCTCGGCGCGATGGGACACCCCACCGCCGGCACCGTCGAGGTCCTCGGTCGCCGACTGGGTCGCGTCGATGTGCGCGAACTCCGCGAGCACATCGGACACGTCGATCCCCGCCACCGGATGCTCTCCCCGCTCACCGTGCTCGAGACGGTGCTCACCGGGCTGACCGGCACGACCGACCTCATGATGCGGTGGGAGCCCTCCGCCGAGCAGGTCGCCCTGGCCGAGCAGCACATCGCCGACGTCGGGCTGACCCCGCGACGGGACGCCCGGTGGCCGGTGCTGTCGCAGGGCGAGCGGGGTCGGGCCCTCATCGCCCGGGCCCTGATGTCCGAACCGCAACTGCTGCTGCTCGACGAGCCGGCGACGGGGCTCGACGTCGCCGCGCGGGAACACCTGCTCGAGACCGTCGACGCGCTCCGGCACCGGCACCCCGAACTCGGCAGCGTCATGGTGACGCACCACCTGGAGGACCTGCCGGCCTCGACGTCGCACGCGATGCTGCTCCGCGACGGCACCGCGGTGGCCCAGGGCACCTCGGACGAGGTCATCACGTCGTCGGCGGTCTCGCACGCCTTCGACTTCCCGCTCGCGATCCTGCGGGCTGAGGGCCGGTGGGCCGCGCGCCGATCCGCCTGACGCGTGCTTGAATGGCCGTTCAGTGTCCGCGGCCCGTGTCGGGGAGGGACCCGGCACCGCGCACCACGGTGTCACGCCGCGGACCGTCACCAGGGGGAACCATGACGAACACGCCGCCGCCCTACCCGGGGTCCGAGCCGCAGCCGAACGACGGGCAGCCCGACGCAGGCCAGCCGAACGGCCAGCAGTACCCGCAGCAGCCCGCCGGGCAGCCGTACGCGCAGCAGCCCGCCGGGCAGGCGTACGCGCAGCAGCCGTACTCCGGCCAGCAGCAGGCCCAGCAGCCCTCCGCCCAGGCAGCCCCCGCCGGCGCGCCCTACGCACCCCCGCCCAAGGCATCCCGCGGCAAGCGCGTCCTGATCTCCGTGCTCGGCGTCGTCGTGGCCGTGGTGGTGGCGTTCCTCGTCCGCCAGGGCCTGAACGCAGCCTTCAGCGACTCCACCGAGGAGAAGGTGTCCAAGGCCGTCGAGCAGATCCGCGAGCAGAGCAACCTGCCCAAGCAGGTCGACTCCGTCACGACGTGGACCGCGATCGAGGCCGAGGGCTCCGCGATCCACTACGACTACACGGTCTCGACCGACGTCGACCCGGCCTCGATCACCGAGACGGTCATCCGCGACGCCGTCGGGCCGAACCTCTGCTCGAACAGCGAGACCAAGAAGCTCCTCGACGAGGACGTCGACATGCGGTACACCTACGCGTTCGAGGGCTCGTCGAAGACCGTCGACACGACGTTCACGAAGGCCGACTGCTCCTGAGCCCCGACGCCCGTCAGGCGGTCGCGGCCCCGACGCCCGTCAGGCGGTCGCGGCGGCAGCAGCCTTCGCGGCCGCGGGCAGGGCGTCGAGGATCCGGCCGACCGCGCGGTCGTCGTGGGCGGCCGTGACGAACCAGGCCTCGAACACGCTCGGCGGCAGCGTCACCCCGGCGTCGAGCATCGCGTGGAAGAACGGCGCGTAGCGGAACACGTCCTGTGCCCGCACGTCGTCGTAGTTCCGAGGTGCCTGCTCGGTGAACGCGAACGAGAACAGGTTGCCGGCGTGCTGCACGGTGTGCGCGACGCCCTCGGCCGACAGCGCCTCGCTCGTGGCGGTCGCGATCGTCGAGGCCGTCCGGTCGAGGTGCTCGTACACTTCGGCCGTCGCCGCACGGAGCGTGGCGGTCCCGGCGGCGACGGCCAGCGGGTTACCGGACAGGGTTCCCGCCTGGTACACCGGCCCGAGCGGGGCGAGGAAGTCCATGACCTCGCGCCGACCACCGAGGGCGGCGAGGGGCATGCCGCCGCCGATGACCTTGCCGAACGTGATGAGGTCGGGCTTCCAGCCGGCACCGTCGGGGACGACCTTGGACGCCTCGAGGCCCCACCAGCCGGCGGCGCCGACGCGGAACCCGGTCAGGACCTCGTCGACGATGAGCAGCGCACCGTGCGACTGCACGATCTGCGCGAGTGCCCGGTTGAAGCCGCGATCGGGTGCCAGGACGCCCATGTTCGCGGCGGCCGACTCGACGATGACGGCCGCGATGCGCTCGGAGTGCTCGTCGAACGCCCGGCGGACGGCGTCGAGGTCGTTGTACGGCAGCACGAGGGTCTGCGCGGCGGTCTCGGCGGTGATGCCCGCGCTGCCCGGCATCGCCAGGGTCGCGACGCCCGAGCCTGCCTCGGCCAGCAGGGAGTCCGAGTGCCCGTGGTAGTGCCCGGCGAACTTCACGAGCAGGTCGCGGCCGGTGTACCCGCGGGCCAGCCGGATCGCGGTCATCGTCGCCTCGGTGCCGGTCGACACCATGCGGAGCTTCTCGATGGGGCCGTCGCCGTCCACCGACACCCGCTGCTTGACGAGTTCGGCCAGTTCGGTCTCGCCCGGGGTCGACGCCCCGAACGACAGCCCGCGAGCGGCGGCCTGCTGCACGGCCTCGACCGTGCCGGGGTGCGCGTGCCCGAGGATCGCGGGGCCCCACGACGCGACGAGGTCGACGTACTCGCGACCCTCGGCGTCGGTGACGTAGGCGCCCTTCGCGGACACCAGGAAGCGCGGGGTGCCGCCGACCGATCCGTAGGCGCGGACCGGGGAGTTCACGCCGCCGGGGATCGCGTTCTTGGCGCGGCCGAAGAGCTGGTCGTTCGTGGTCATTCGGGGGCCTTCCCGGTCGAGGCGATGCCGGCGACGTCCGCGGTGCTGCCGGAGGTGCGGAGGCCCGCTTCCTCGTTGAGCTTCCGCGCGATGTCCACGGCGAAGTAGGTGAGGATCGCGTCGGCACCGGCCCGCTTGATGCCGACGAGCGACTCCATGGCGGCGGCGTCGCGGTCGATCCACCCGTTCTGCGCTGCTGCGGTGATCATCGCGTACTCGCCGGAGATCTGGTACGCCCAGACCGGGACCGGCGAGGTGGCCGCGGTCTCGGCGAGCACGTCGAGGTAGCTCATCGCGGGCTTCACCATCACGATGTCGGCGCCCTCGTCGACGTCCAGCTCGACCTCGCGGAGGCCCTGGCGACCGTTCGCCGCGTCGATCTGGTAGGTGCGGCGGTCACCGACCAGCGACGACGACACGGCCTCGCGGAAGGGCCCGTAGAACGCCGAGGCGTACTTCGCCGCGTACGCGAGCAGCGCGGTGCCGCTGTGCCCGGCGCCGTCGAGCGCGTCACGTGCCGCGGCGATCTGGCCGTCCATCATCCCGCTCATGCAGACGAGCTCTGCGCCGGCCTCGGCCTGCGCGACCGCCATGTCGCGGTAGCGCAGCAGGGTGGCGTCGTTGTCGACGGAGCCGTCGGCGGCCAGCACACCGCAGTGTCCGTGGTCGGTGAACTCGTCGAGGCACAGGTCGGACTGCACCACGAGGGCATCCCCCACCTCCTGGCGAGCGACGCGGATCGCCACGTTGAGGATGCCGTCGGGGTCGGTGGCACCCGAGCCCTCGGCGTCCTTCGTGGTCGGGACGCCGAACAGGTTCACACCGCCGACCCCGACCTCCGCAGCCTCGACCAGCGCGCGGCGGAACGAGTCCAGGGAGTGCTGCTGCACGCCCGGCATGCTCGAGATGTCGACGGCGTCGGTCGCGCCCTCGCGGATGAACATCGGCAGCACGAGCTCGGCGGGGTGGAGCCGGGTCTCGGCCACGAGTCGTCGCATCGCGGGGGTGGCGCGGAGCCGACGGGGGCGGACCTGGGGGAAGCGTCCAGTCACGGGTGACCTTCCTGGTGGGGGGTGGTGGGGTTGAGTGCCTCGACGACGGCGTCGAGCAGGGCTTCTGCGGACCGGGTGCGCCCGACGGCGTGCACGGGCAGTCCGGCGGCACGGGCGTCGTCGGCGGTTCCGGGCCCGATGCAGGCCACGACGGTGCGGGGGTCGAGCGGGGTCATCCGGCGGGCGATCTCGCGGGCGACGCTGCCGCTCGTCACGAGCACCGCTGCGGGCGCCGTGTCGAGGGTGATCGGCTCGTCGCCGGTCCCCACGGTACGGTACGCCACCACGTCGTCGACGTCGATGCCGCGGGCGCGGAGCCCGTCGACGAGTGTCGGTGCCGCGATCTCCGAGCGGGGGAACAGGACGGTGCCGTCGGTGTCCGGCAACTCCTGCACCAGGCCGGCGGCGGACGTCTCGTCCGGCACCAGGTCGACGACCCAGCCCGCGGCACGGGCGACACGGGCGGTCGGCTCGCCGACCGCGGCGACACGCACCCCGGCCGGGAGGCCCGCCACGCGTTCCGACAGGACCGTCACGGCCGTCGCACTGGTCACCACCACCCACGCGTAACCAGCCACAGGGGTTCGGTCACCGATGGAACGCGGTGATCCGTTCCTCCCGGCCGCACCGGAGGCGACCAGGCGGCGGACCGCAGCGTCGAGCGCGGAGGGGTCGGACGGCGGAGCGTCCGTGATGAGGGGGACGACGACGGGGGCGAGCCCGCGGGCCCGCGCCGCTTCGGCGACCCGGTCCCCCCACGCACCGCCGCGTGGGACGAGGACGACCGGGGGTCGCGCCTCGTCCGTCGCGGGGGTGGAGGGTTCCGTGGTGACCGCCTACTCCGCCGGCGTCGCGAGGCCGGGACCCGCGGTGTGCGGCCCGTCCGTGGTGTCCTCGGCGACGGTGGTCGCCAGGTCGGCGAGGTCCGCAGCGCCGTTCTCGAGGAGCTCGGTCGCCACACGGCCACCGACCGCGAGCGCTTCGTCGAGGCGGTCCTGCGCCGAGCCGTCGAGCACGGCAGCGTGCGATGCCGTCCGGTACTCGGTGCCGTCGGGGCGGTAGACGGTCGCGGACACCAGCAGGAGCTCGGCGTCCACCACGGCCGTCGCACCGATCGGGGCGGAGCAGCCGGCCTCGAGCTTGGCGAGGACCTCGCGCTCGGCCGTCACCGTCAGGCGGGTGGGGGCGTGCTCGATCTTGCGGAGCGCGGCGAGCAACCCGCGGTCGGTCTCGTCCGTGCGGATCTCCACCGCGAGCGCACCCTGTCCGGGAGCACTCGGCCAGAAGCCGAGGTCGAGCAGTTCCGTCGCGGCCGACAGGCGGTCGATGCGTCCGAGGCCGGCGGCGGCGAGCACCACGGCGTCGAGGTCGTCGTCCACCCGGCCGAGGCGGGTGTCGATGTTGCCGCGGATGTCGACGACGTCGAGGTCCGGACGCGTCGCACGGAGCTGCGCCGCACGGCGGGGCGAACCGGTGCCGACCTTCGCGCCCTCGGGCAGGGTCTCGACGGTGGCGCCGTTCCGCGCGACGAGGACGTCACGGGCGTCCGCGCGCTTCGGCACGGCACCGATGGTCAGGCCCGGGTACGGCGCGGTCGGCAGGTCCTTGAGCGAGTGCACGAGCACGTCGACCTCACCGGCGACCAGGGCTTCACGCAGGGCGCTGGCGAAGACGCCGGTGCCGCCGAGCGAGGCCAGGGACGCACGGTTCGTGTCGCCCTCACTGGTGACGGTGACGAGCTCGACGGGACGACCGGCCGCCTTCGCGAGGCGGTCGGCGACGTCCTGCGACTGCGCGACCGCGAGCCGGCTGGCACGGGTGCCGAGTCGGATCGGGGTCGGACCGCCGGGCGCCGTGGCGCTGGGGTCGTTCGCGGTCGTGTCGGTCACGGAGCGACGCCCGCGGCGGCGGGCTTGAACCCCGCTCGCACGTTCTCGCAGCACCCCGGACGGCACACGTCGTACCAGGGGCCGATGTCGGTCATGTGCGGACGCTCGGCCTTCGGCGTGCCGTTGACCCGCTCGAGCACCAGGTCGACGAGACCGGACACGTAGGCCGGGTCGATGCCGGGGGTCTGCGTGCGGAGCGACCAGAAGCCGAGCTCACCGGCGGTCTCGGTGGCTTCCTCGTCGAGGTCCCACATGACCTCCATGTGGTCGCTGACGAAGCCGAGCGGGACGATCAGCACGGCACGGGTCGGGCCGCCCTTGAGGTCCTCGTTCATGTAGTCGTTGATGTCGGGCTCGAGCCACGGCTGCGTCGGGGGGCCGGAGCGCGACTGGTAGACGAGCTTCCAGGCGGGCTTCGACGTGCCCTGCAGGTGGGCGTGCTCGGGCTGCTCGAGGAGCTCGGCCCAGGCCTGGTCGAGGACGACCTCGCCGACGGCCAGGTGCTGCGCCTCGTACGCGCCGTGCTCGTCGAACCCGCGGTAGTCGGGGCCCGAGCGGGCGGCGTCGGTCGAGGGGATCGAGTGCGTCGAGAAGAGCACCTGCAGCTCGGTCGCGACGTCGAGGCCCTCGTTCTCGGCGATCGCGCGGGCCATGCCGTCGCGGACGCCGTCGATGAACGGACGGACGAAGCCGGGGTGGTCGAAGAACTGGCGGATCTTGTCGATCTGGATCGTGTCGATCAGGCCGGTCTCGTTCAGCACGCGGGCGTAGTCCTCGCGGTACTGCCGGCAGCTCGAGAACGACGAGTACGCGCTCGTGGCGATCGCGACGAGCTTGGTGTACCCCTTGTCGGCCGCCTCGGTGAAGGCCTCTTCGAGGTAGGGCGCCCAGTTGCGGTTGCCCCAGAGCACGGGCATGTCGATGCCGCGCGACGCCAGCTCGGCCTCGAGCGCGGCCTTGAGCGCACGGTTCTGCGCGTTGATCGGGCTCACGCCGCCGAAGTGGCGGTAGTGGTGCGCCACTTCTTCGAGACGCTCGTCCGGGATCCCGCGGCCACGGGTGACGTTCCGCAGGAAGGGGATGACGTCGTCCTGGCCCTCGGGGCCACCGAAGCCGGCGAGCAGGATCGCGTCGTACGCGGTCGGGGTCTCGACGTGCTCGGGACCGGACGCCGCCGCGGGGGTGGCGGCGAGGACCTGGCCGTTCGTGATCATGCTGGTGTCGGTCATGACAGCACCTCCGGGAGTTCGGCGGTCGTCACGCGACGACCCGTGAAGAAGGGGACCTCTTCGCGCACGTGCATGCGCGCCTCGGTGTAGCGCAGGTCGCGCATCAGGTCGACGAGGTCGACGAGGTCCGGGCTCTCGAGCGGCAGGATCCACTCGTAGTCGCTCAGGGCGAAGGTCGCGATGGTGTTCGTGAGCACGCGGCGGTACTTCGCGCCGGCGATGCCGTGGTCGCGGAGCATCTTCGAGCGCTCCTCTTCCGGCAGCAGGTACCACTCGTAGGAGCGGACGAACGGGTACACCGTGATCCACGCCTCGGGGTCCTTGCCGCGCAGGAACGCGGGGGTGTGCCGCTTGTTGAACTCGGCCTCGCGGTGCATGGCCATGACGTGCCAGACCGGCTCGGCGTCCTGGAACAGCCCGGTGCGACGGATCTCGCGCAGCACGGCCTGGATGGCCTGCGCGTCGTCGCCGTGCAGCCAGACCATGACGTCGGCGTCGGCACGGAAGGCCGAGACGTCGTAGAAGCCACGGATCGTGACACCGCGCTCGGCGGCGCTGGCGATCACGGTGTCGAGTTCGGCCACGGCGTCGTCGCCGACGCGGTGGACCGGACCGAGGGGCCGGCGGAACACCGCCCAGAGGGCGTACGCCGTCAGGAGGTTCGGGTCGATCCCGGAGTCCGGGTGACCGGTCTCGGCGGGTTCGGTGCGGGGGTGGTCGTTCGCGTGCGAGGGCGCGTCGGAGCTCATGGATCCATTGTCCTATCGGTTGCCAGGGTGTTGGCCGCCCCGCATCCGGTGGACCGCGCTCGGGCGGTCTACCGCCGTCGGAGCACCATCACGACGATACCCCCGACCACCGCCACGCCGGCTGCGAGACCGGCCAGGTAGGGCACCGGCTTCTCGTCGAGGCCGCGCTTGACCTTCGAGGCCGCGATCCCGATCTGCTTCGGGACGTTGAGCTTGTCCTCGATCGCGTCGAGGGTGTCGAACAACTGGGCTCGGGTCGCGGCGACGCGGGCAGCGAGATCGTCGTGCGGATCGGTCACGGTTCCTCCGTCGGTGGTGCGGCTGTCGAGGCTGTCGGCGCTCAGGAGCGGCCGTCGACGTCCGGCTTGCGGCTGCCGTACTGCGTCGGCGGGGTCGGCTTCTTGCCGAGGCCCTTGACCGCGTTGATGTCGTTCTTCACGCTGTCGATCGTGCGCTTCGGCGTGATCGGCAGGCCCTTCTTCAGCCGCTTCCAGCCGATCAGCCCGAGGATCGCGGCGATGATGAGCATGACGACGGCGACCACCAGGGCGGCCAGCCACGCGGGCATCACGGTCGCGAGACCCATCACGGCTGCGGTCAGCAGGACGCCGATCGCGTAGAGCACGACGACGAGCGCCCCGACCAGCAGGCCGGCTGCCAGGCCGAAGATCTTCGCCTTCGCGAGCATCTCGGCCTTGAGCAGGTCGATCTCGCCCTTGACCAGGCCCTTGACGAGCTTCGGGACGTCACCGACCAGGCCGAACAGCGAACGCGACTTGCGATCGCGGGTGTCCGTCATGAGGTGGTGGTGTCCTTCTTCTGGCCGACCTTGCGGACGGCCTTCTTGGTCGTCTCACCGATGAACTCGGCGACGTCCGGCGTCTTGTCGGCGATGAAGTCCTCGGCGACGTGCACGCCCTTCTGGACGCCGTTGCTGTTCCAGACCTTGCCGCTGACGGTCTTGATCTGCTCGTACCGCGCCCGTCCGGCTCGCGATCCCAGGACGTACCCGAGTGCGGCGCCGGCGACGAACAGGAGCTTTCCGCGCATGTGCGATTCCTCCGTGCATTGGTTGTGCGGTGGTCATGCACCGAACGGAATACGTCCGGCGGTCTCACCAACAGTAGCCCTCGGACGCTGCGCGGTCCGCTCAGGATCCGAGGATCTGCCCGGCTGCCGTCCGAGCGGCCGCGATGATGCCCGCCAGGCCCCGTCCCGTGGAGGCTTCTCCGATCCCGACGACACCCTCGGCCAGCCCCGCGGCGGCGAGGTCCGGTCCGTACCACCCGACGCGCGCGGCGCCGCTGACGCGGTCGGCCGTGATCGGCACACCGAGCAGGATCGAAGCATCCTGCAGGGCGCGGGACCCGACGGGGTCGGTCGGGTCGACCGGGAGGCTCGTGGCGACGCCCGCCGGATCGGTCGCGGTGGTCGCGTAGCTGAGTCGCAGGACGTGGCGTCCGTCCGTCACCTCGGCCAGCCACGGCCACTTCACCGTCGCGTGCGTGAGGGCCTTCGCCGACACCGCCTGCGCGTCCGGGTGCACGAGCATCCCGGTGCCACGTGGGGCGGCGTCGAGCTCGGGCTGGTCGACGACGAGGGTGACGAGCTGGATGCCGGTCCGGTCGGGGGCGGCGGTGCGCTCCGGGTCGGCGACGGAGGACAGGGTGTGCTGGGCCGGTAGCCGTTCGGTCGTGCCGTCGGCGCTGACGATCTCGACCGCGTGCGCCTCGATGCGGGTCGCCCGGCTGTGCAGCCGGACGTCCACCCCGTAGGTCTCCAGGTCGGCGACGAGCTCGTCCACCAGGCGCACCGTCCCACCCCGGATCCCCTGCACCGGGGTGCCGGCGGCCGCACGAGCCCGCAGCGACAGGACGGCCCGGGCGAGTGAGCCCTCGCGCAGCAGTGCGGCGCGCAGGCCCGGAGCCACCCGGTCGGGGTCGAGCTGGTCGGGGTGGGTGGAGTGCACGCCCCCGGCGATCGGCACCACGAGGTCGTCGAGCACCCGCTCCCCCATGCGCCGCCGGACGAGTTCGCCGAGCGACGTGGCCTTGGCGCCGACCGGCCCCGGCAGCAGCGAGTCCATCTGGGCGCGGAGTCCGCCCTTCTGGCCCACGACGGCGAGGACGTCCGCCGCCATCGGGGTGCTCGGGATGCCGAGGAGCCCGGTCGCGGGGATCGGGGAGGTCCGGCCGTCACGGGTCATAAGCCAGGCGCCGCGGGGGTCGGGGGCGACGACGTCGTTGCCGAGGCCGAGCTCGATCGCCAGACGGCCGACGGCGTCCGTGCGGGTGGCGAAGGAGTCCGCCGCCATGTCGAGGTCGATCCCGCCGACGGTGTGCCGACGGACCATGCCCCCGAGCTCGCCCGAGGACTCGACGAGCACCACGTGGGCGCCGCCCTTCGCGAGGTCACGGGCGGTGACGAGCCCGGCGACACCACCGCCGACCACGACGACGTCGGTCACGCGCCGGCTCCGTCCTGCGCTGCAGCGTCGTCCGCTCGGCCGTCGCCGAGCGAGTGGACCAGCTCGACCACGCGGGTCAGGACGTCCGGGTCGGTCTCGGGCGGGACGCCGTGGCCGAGGTTCACGACGTGGGCCCGTGCAGCACCGCCCCGACGGACGACGTCGCGGACGTGCGCTTCGAGGACATCCCACGGCGCCGAGAGCATCGCCGGGTCGATGTTGCCCTGCACGCTGACGCCGGTGCCGACGCGCTGGACCGCCTGGTCGAGGGGCAGGCGCCAGTCGACCCCGACCGCGTCGACGCCGACGGTGCCCGTGCCGAAGGTCGTCATGTCGGCGAGGACCTCGCCGCTGCCGACGCCGAAGTGGATTCGCGGGACCCCGAGCTCGGCGACGTGCGACATCGCCCGGGCGGAGTGCGGTGCGACGTAGCGGACGTAGTCGGCGCGGGAGAGCGACCCGACCCACGAGTCGAAGAGCTGCGCGGCCGAGGCCCCGGCGAGCACCTGGGCCCGGAGGAACATCCCGGACACCTCGGCGGCCCAGGCGAGCAGCCGCGACCAGCTCTCCGGGTCGGCGTGCATGAGCGTGCGGGCCCGGATGTGGTCCTTCGACGGGCCGCCCTCGACCAGGTAGGCGGCGAGGGTGAACGGTGCCCCCGCGAAGCCGATCAGCGGGGTGTCACCGAGCTGCTCGACCGTGCGCCGGACGGCCTGCTCGATGGGGGCGAGGGCCGCGGGGTCGAGCTGCTCGAGGGCGTCGACGTCGGCGGGGGTGCGGATCGGCGACGAGAGCACCGGGCCACGGCCGGGGACGATCTCGACGTCCACGCCCGCGAGCTTGATCGGCACGACGATGTCGCTGAAGAAGATGCCCGCGTCGACGGCGTGCCGGCGCACCGGCTGCAGCGTGATCTCCGACGCCATCTCCGGGTCGAGGCACGCGTCGAGCATGGCTGTGCCGATCCGAAGCTCCCGGTACTCGGGCAGGGAGCGACCGGCCTGCCGCATGAACCACACCGGGAGCGTCTCCGGACGGTCACCCCGCAGGGCCCGTACCAGGCGGGAACCACTCGTCCGCCCTGATGCCAGGGGGTGGGAGTCGGGGAGGGATGTGGTCGTCGCTTCGGTCACCGGATGATTCTCCCATCGAGCGCGTTACCATTGACTACGTGCTCATCTGTCTCACGGCGTCGCATCGCAACGCCAGCTTCGATCTCCTGGAGCGACTGAGCATCGGTGCACCCGCGGCAGCCAGCCGACTCGTCACGGATGCCGGCGTCCTGGACGGTGCAGTGGTCCTCGCGACCTGCAACCGGTTCGAGGCGTACCTCGACATCGCGGGCGACGAGAGCGACTCCGCCGTCTCCGCCACCGTGCAGGCCGTGGCCGCCGCGAGCGACCTGGACGCCACCGAGGTCCTCGAATCCGTCAACGTGCTCGGCGGCAAGGACGTCGTGCAGCACCTGTTCGCCGTGTCGAGCGGTCTCGAGTCCGTCGTCGTCGGCGAGACGGAGATCTCCGGCCAGGTCCGTCGCTCGCTCGAGGACGCCCGGTCGAACGGCACCACCACCTCGGACCTCGAGCGCCTGTTCCAGGAGGCCGCGCACACCTCCCGCGGCGTCAAGACCCGCACCCGCATCGGCGCCGCCGGTCGGTCACTCGTGCGCCTCGGCCTCGAACTCGCGTCGTCCCGCGTCACCGACTGGGCCCGCACCCGCGTGCTGCTCGTCGGCACCGGCAGCTACGCCGCCACCACCATCGCCGCCCTGCGCGACCGCGGCGCCACGAACATCCAGGTGTTCTCGCCCTCGGGCCGGGCGCCCTGGTTCGCCGCCAAGCACGACCTCGTCGCCGCCCGTGACCTGCGCCAGGCCATCGGCGAGAGCGACGTCCTGATCACCTGCACCTCGAGCGAGGTCCCGGTCGTCGCACCGGACGACCTCGACGACGGGGTCCGCCGCATCGTCATCGACCTCGGGCTCCCCCGCAACGTCGACCCCGCAGCGGCCGGTGTCGACGGCGTCGAGCTGCTCGACCTCGAGACCATCAGCATCCACGCCCCGATCTCCGAGCTCAATGCCGAGTCCGAGGCCCGCGCGATGGTCGACGACGCCGTGTCCCGGTTCCGCGCGCAGGCGATGGAGCAGTCGACGACGCCGGCGCTCGTGGCGTTCCGCAAGCACGTGTTCGACATCCTCGACGACGAGATCGAGCGGGCCAAGCGCCGCGCGGATGCCGACGGCGAGTCCGTCGAGCACACCGAGCGGGCCCTCCGGCACCTGGTCGGCGTCCTGCTGCACCGCCCCTCGGTGCGCGCCCGTGAGCTCGGTCGCGCCGGTCGCGGCGAGGAGTTCGTCGGGGCCATCGACTCCCTGTACGGCGTCCGCCCCGAGGCCGAGGCGGAGCTGCCGGCGCCCGTCGTCCCGCTGGCCGACCGCACGGCACTGGACCCGACCGCCTCGGATCGCGACGACCAGGCGGACGCGAGCTGAGCCTCCAGGCCGCTCCGCAACCACCCACGCTGCGCGTGAGTGCGCTGCTGCTGGTGCGTGACCGACGTGTCCTGATGGTGCGCGCGCGGGCGCGCGACGTGCTCTACCTGCCCGGGGGCAAGGCGGAGCCGCACGAGACCGACGTCGAAGCGGCCGTCCGCGAGGCGTACGAGGAGACCGGCCTGCAGCTCACCGCAGCCGACGTCGACCCGTTCGGCGTCGTGCTCGAGCCCGCCCACGGGCAGGCTCCGGGGACCATGGTCGCGATGACGCTGTTCCTGGTCCGGCCTGGAGGCCCGCTGGACTCCGCCACGCCCGTCGCCTCGGCGGAGGTGGACGAAGTGGAGTGGGTCACCTCGGCCGACGCGGACCGCTGCCCACCTGCGGGCGTGGAGACGCTCCGCCGCCTGGTGGCGGCGGCGCTGATCGACTGACCGTCAGGCGCAGAGCGACGACACAGAGGAGCCCGTACTCAAGGATGAGTACTCATCCTTGAGTACGGGCTCGCTTCCGCTCGGGTTCGTCAGACCTTGTCGGTGTCGGTGTACTCCCCGACCTCGCCGTTCTGGGCCGGCTCGGCCTCGCCGGGGATGTCCGAGTCGACGTACTCACCGTCGGGTCCGGCTCCGTCGGGACGGGTCTCGCCGGGGATGTCGCTCGAGACGAACTCGCCGACCGGCTCCGTCGACTCGACGTGCTCCTCGCCCGGGATCTCGCTGTCCGTGAAGGCTCCGGCGCGGGGCTCGACCCCGTCCGCACGTCCCTCGTCGCCTCGTGCCTGTTCGTGCTTGCCCGTCATGTCCGACCTCCGCTGCTCGGGTTGCTTGCCTCGGAGTGTGCCCGCGGTCCCTGGACGCCGACCGAACCGGATGCGGCGTTCGGTGGTTGCCTGTGCACCATGCAACGCAGCAGCCGATCGAAGTTCCTGCTCGTCGTGACCGGGCTCGTCGCCGTCGGGACGCTGGCGGGGTGCGCCTCGGACGGGCAGCCCGCCGCCACCGAGACCGTCACGGCGCCCGCGCCGTCGCCGTCCGCGTCGGCGTCCACACCGCAGTCGTCGGAGGAGTCCGCCTCGGCCGCACCATCGGACGGGTCCGGTTCTGGGTCGTCCGCCGGATCCGGTGCCACTGGCCAGGCTTCCGGCGACCGGTGCGCGGTGTCGTCGCTCGCCGGACGCATCGAGGCGGGCAGCGGTGGCGCCGCCGGCAGCGTCATCGTGCACCTGGTGCTCGAGAACACTGGTTCGACGACCTGCACCGTGCAGGGGTGGCCCGGCGTCTCGTTCGTCGGGGGTGGCACCGGCAAGCAGATCGGTGCGGCCGCCGTCGCGGAGAAGAGCTCGCCGCACCCCACCGTCACCCTGGCGCCCGGCAAGACCGCCGTCGCTCCGCTCAAGATCGTCCGGGCCGAGAACTACTCGGCGGGCGACTGCTCGCCGCAGACCCCGGACGGCTTCCGCGTGTACCCGCCCGGGTCGAAGCAGTCCCTGTTCGTGAAGGACACCGACTACCAGGCGTGTGCGTCCGCCGACGCCTCGCTGCTGTCCGTGCAGGGGTTCGTGCCGGAGGGGCAGGCGACCTCGTAGCGGTCGGACGTTCGACGACGGTTGTCGGGCGCGGGGCACGCTCGTCGTTCGGGGGTGGACAGGTCTGTTGCTCGCGACGGATCTGACCTATGGTCATCGTGGGATGGGGGTCTTCTCCGGTCGCCGCACGTCGGCAGGACCGGGGAGCACGCTCGTGCCGTGACCACGCATCGATGCTCCTGGGGGAAACATGACGGATCACAGTTCGAAGAGCGGCCGAGGGATCTCGAGGCGGGGTCTGCTGCAGGGCGCCGCCGTCACGATCGGTGGCTCGGCCCTGGCCGGCGCAGCGGCGTCACCGGCGTCCGCGGCAGCCACCAAGCCGTTCATCCCGTCCGGGCTGACGTACCCGGCCAACGACCCGCTCGCCGGGTTCTTCCGCAAGGTCGCCGCCGGCACCGCGACCATCGTCACGGCGGGCGACTCCATCACCGAGGCGTTCGGCGCTGCCTCGCCGCAGAAGGGGTACCCGGCACGGGTGCGGGCACGACTCCGCAACGGTGCCGGGCAGGCGCCCGGCGGACTCGACTACGTCCCCGCTCGCTCGCAGTACGCCACGGTCGACAAGCCTCCGACCACGGTGACCTACGTCTCGTACACGGGCGCGAACGGCGCCGCGATCGACCTCCGCTCCGCCACCTACGCCGGTGCCCGGAGCACGAAGTCCGGGCTCGGCCGACGCGCCGTCGCACTGACCGGCACCAGCGTCCGGTCCGCCTCGTTCACGCAGGCCTTCACGTCGTTCGTGCTGTCGTGGCGGGCGACGAGCAACCGTGACGCGATCTCGGTCACCATCGACGGCACCAGGGTCACCCTGCCCGCGGTGTCCAGCGGTGAGCAGACCTGGACCAGCCCGCGGTCGGCCTCCGCGACCCGCACCGTGACGGTGACGTGGCAGAGCGGCGAGCCCTTCGTCGAGGGCTGGCAGCTCTTCGACGGCGACGAGGGCGGCGGGTTCCACGTCCTCGAGGCGTCGCAGTCGACCTCGCGGACCGAGGGCTTCTCCCTCGCGTCCTCGGCCGCCAACGGCAACGACACCTGGGCGGACGCGCTCCGTCGCTTCTCCCCCGACCTGATCACGTCGATGTGGGGGACGAACGACTACGGCGTGGTCACCCCCGCGGTCCTGACGCAGCAGACGGTCAACTACCTGGACCTCGTGCACGACCGGAGCCCGGGTTCGGCGCTGCTCGTGATCATGCCGTTCCAGCTGGGAAAGGCGTCGACCACCGAGTGGGCGAAGTACCGCACCGCTCAGCAGCAGGCGGTGACCACGTTCCGGTCCGCGAACCCGGGCGTCGCGATCGGCTTCTTCGATCTCGGTGCCTACGTACCGCCGTACTTCGGGCAGACCGGCACGGCGGGCAACACGTACATGTACGACGGGATCCACCCGAACGACACGGGCTACGACGTCATCGCGGCGATCCTCTACGCCTACCTGACGTCGACGCCGGCCTGAGCTGCGGTCCCGTCCGCGTGGTGATCGCGGGCGGGGCTCGACAGCCGCGGAGTGGGGGCCCCGTTTTGGGGGCGCCGCGAACCGTCTGCACGGACGAGACCCCCAGGCACGCGAGCGATACTCCCCGGATCACCATGCAGCAGAGGCATCACCCGCTGCATGTCCTGGAGTGACCGAGGGTACGGGCACGCCAGGGAGCGCCGTCGTGGGGATTCGGGTCAACACGACGGCGCTCACTTCACACGTCATCGTGTGCGAGGCGACGCTGGGCCCCCACGCGTCGCCAGCAGCGATGCTCGTCCGGATCGGTCCGGGCGTCAAGGGACCCATCGGCGCGACTCGCCGGTCGCCGGCCCCCGGTCGCGCAGGGTAGCGGATCGAAGTCGTGGGACTGCCGCTCGGGGACGGCAGCCCCACGCCTTCTTGTCGGCCGGGAGGTGTCGTCCCGGCCCCTCCCCGCCGCCCCCCGGTCGGCGAGCAGGGTCTTGGGGTCCTTCAGGCCCTGACGGCCTGGATGACCAGGTTGTCGACCGACGGCCCACCCTGCGGTCGTTGGAGGCAGGTGATGATGACGAGTCGGTTCGGGGTGTCGGCCCAGATCGTGGACGACTTCGACAGGGCGGCCTTCTCGATGGCCTGCGACCCGGTGACGGCGTACGTGACCCCGTCGACCTGGATCTTCGTCCCCCTGCCGACCTTCGCCGTCTGGTGCTCGACGTCGATCAGGGCGTTACCGGGCGCGACACCGCCGTTGCGGAGTGAGTGCATGACCACGAACACGGTCCCCTTCGCCGCGGCCTTCGTCGGGACGCCTTCGTTGCGGATCCTGTACGCGGAGGTGAACCCGGGAGGCTCAACCGTCCCGTCGACGGCGTTCAGAGCACCGAGGGGCACGTCGAGACCGACGGACTTCACGACGAACTGTCCTCCGGCGTCCGGCACCGCGGACGCCGGGGCAGCCGCGGCTGGGACGTCTTCCGCCTGCACCCGGTTGCCCTGCAGGTCGACGGGCCCGGACCGGGTGGCGACGTAGCCGACGATGCTGCCCGTGAGGGCGAGCGCGGTGGCGGCGCCGACGACGAGGAACACCCACCGTCGACGCCGCCCACCCTGGACGGTGTCAGTCACCGGCGGTCGTGTCCTGACGACGACGGAGCACCATCACGCCGAGCGTGACCATGCCGGCCAGTGCCACGATGCCGGAGCCGATCCACGGCCACACCGGAGCCGGGGAGACGACGGTCCCACCGGTGGCCACCGAAGGACCGGCCGGGGCAGCCGGGTCGCCGATCGGAGTGACGAGCGTCGGCGGGACGTCCACCGTGGTGTTCGTGGTGCAGCCGCCCGCGGTCGCGCAGGATCCGCCTTCGCCGGCGTCGACGACGTTGGTGAGCTCGCGGTCACCGGTGTCGGGGCTGTTCACCGTGAACGAGTACGCCACCGTGACGCTCTTGCCCTGCGCGAGCGCACCTGCCCACGAGAGGGTGTCGCCCCGCACCGTGGCGCCGGAGGACGCGTCGCGGTTGTAGGTGGCGTCGTCGGTGACCTTCGACAGGTCGTCCGTGAACGAGGCCGGGTCCGTCGTCGTGTAGTCGACCTTGCCGGTGTTCGTCACCGTCACCTCGTAGTGCACCACGCCGCCGGGGCCCACCTCGGCCTTGTCGGACGTCTTCTGGACGGTGAACGCACCGACGAGATCCGTCGTCCGGCACCCGCCCTCGGTGGCGCAGCCGCCACCGTTGCCCGTGGGGACGGTCACCGCGTTCTCGATCGAGCCGTCACCGGCATCCGGAGTGCCGACGGTCACCGAGTAGGTGATGTCGACCGATTCGCCGACCTGCAGCGGGCCGGACCAGGACAGGGTGTCGCCGTCCACGGTGGCACCCTCGGACGCGTCGCCGTTGTAGGCGGCGTCGTCGAGGACCTCGGAGAGGTCGTCGGTGAATGATGCAGGTGCCGCGTCCGTGTAGTCCACGACGCCCGTGTTGGTCACGGTGACGGTGTAGGACACGGTGCTGCCGGCGTGGACGATGCCCGCTGCTGCCGAGGTCTTCGCCACGCTGTACGACTGCACGGGTGTGTTCGTACCGCACGATCCGTCGGCTGCGCAGGTGCCGCCGGTGTTCGGCGGGGTGGTGACCGTGTTCTCGAGCACCTCGTCGCCCGTGTCGGGGTTGTTCACCGTGACCGCGTACGTGATGGTCTTCGACTCACCGACGCCCAGGTCACCGGCCCAGGACAAGGTGTCCCCGTCGACGACGGCGCCCTGCGTTGCGGAGTCGTCGACGTAGGTGGCGTCGTCGAGGACCTCGGACAGGTCATCGGTGAACGATGCCTGCGTGAAGGGAGCCGGCGCGTCGGCGGTGTACGCCCACTCGCCGGTGTTGGTCACCACGACCGAGTAGGTGACGGTGTCACCGGGGTGCGCCGAGGCGACGTCAGCGGTCTTCGCGACCGTGTAGGACGGGTCCGTGAAGGTGACGGTGGTGTCGGCCGGCGGGACGAGTCCGTTCGGAGTGATGTTGTCCGGGCCGTTGGTGTAGCTGCCGGCTGCAGCTGCAGTGACCTGCACCGTGATCGTGCAGGAGGTCTCCCCCGCAGCGAGGTTGCCGTCGGTGATCGCGACCGACGTCGCACCAGCCGTTGCCGCGGTGTCCGCGTCACACGTGCCGCCCACCGTCGAGTTCGCCAGCGTGAGGCCGTCCGGCAGGTCGTCCGTGAACGTCCAACCGGCCTTCGAGCCGAGCTCGCTCGTGTTCGTGACGGTGAACGTCAGCGTCGAGGTACCGCCGGTCTCGACGCGGGCGGGGCTGAACTGCTTGTCCAGCTGCGGGGTGACGTCGAGGATCCGGATGTTGTCGATCGCGTGATCGTTCCCGGCACCGGAGCCGTTGTTGTTCAGCATCCGGACACCGATCGAGGTCCCCGAGAACAGGAGCGCGCTGTTCGCACTCGTCGTGCCCACGTTGGCCGTCAGCGCCTGCACCGCTCCGACCGCGGGGACGTTCACGACGTCGGTCGAGGTGCACGCGTTGACCTGCGTGCCGACGTTCGTCGCCACGCCTGCGTCGTTGAGGAGCTGGAACTGCAGCTGGGGCGCGGACACGGCACAGTTGATCGCGGCGACGTCGGCGCTGAAGGTGATGAAGCGGTTGCTCGCCGCGAACGGGATGTTGGTGGCCGTCTCGAACTCGACCAGGCCGGCGCCCGGGTTGTTGGCCGTGTAGGCCGAGTCGGCGTAGTTGCTGTTGCCGGCTGCGGGGGTCCCGCCCCGGTAGAGGCCGAGCGCGTAGGAGAGCTGCTGGGTGCGGTTCCAGTTCACCTGGCCGTTCGCCCCGTTGCTCTCGTTCCCGCATGCCGCGACCGCGCCCGCGTCGGTCGGGGACTGCGACGTCGACGCGACGAGACCGTTGCAGTAGGTCAGCCACGCGTCGTTCGCCGTGTACTTCTGTCCGCTCGTGCCCGTGTAGTCCGTGAGCGTCTGCACCGGGCTCGTGCCGGGGACGTTCTGGAAGTCCTCCGTGTACACCGTCGTCGGATCCGACGGGGTGCCCGGGTTCCCCGGTGCCGCCTGGGCCGGAGCAGCAGGGCCGGCGAGCAACGACGTTGCGGCGAGCGTCGACACCGTCAACGCGAGGACGCCAGCAGAGGCTGCGACACGCAGGCCACGGGAGCGCAAGGCCGGCAGCGAGCCAGCGCCGGTCCTGCTCGGAGGCGCACCGTTGCGCCGGCGTCGAAGGGTGTCAGTTACGGACACAGAGTCTTCCCCTAGGAGATGCAGCCCCGCTGCGGGACCGAGACGAGCGATGGTTGCGCTCAGTCAACAGACGGGCTGAGCGTTCTCCGAGAGCAGGACTCGACTGTCATCCCCCGAAGTCATCCCTCGCGCCCGACACCACCCCCGTTCGGGGGGTGCTCTTCTGGCAACGCGTTGCCGCTGTTTGAGAGATGGCTCATCTGTGCGGTAGAACCGATCGAACGCACCTGCGCCCTCATGCGGACCCGACGCATCCACCCCACTGCAGAGGAGGCAGCATGCACCCCGCGGGGGCTGCGCCGGATGATCAGGACCCACTTGCTGCTGCTGATGATGCCGTTCCGTCACGTGAGCTCGCTCGTGTCGTCACGTACGTCGGACGGCGCGAGGGATGGGATGCCGCAGCAGCGGTGATCGGTGATCATTGGGACCGCTACGCCACGACACACCCGCAGCATCTGCTCGCCGCGATCGCGGCGTTGCCCGGGGACGTGTTGCTGTCGAACTCGGGGCTGGTGGTCGGCGCCAACTACCTCCGTCAGGTCGCCGCCGACACGGCCCCGCACCGCTTCGACCACGACCGGAGGTTCTCGGCGTTCCACACGTCCGGATCGGAGTCGCTGGCCGAGCAGCTCATCCTGCTCACCGGAGCCGCTGCCCGTGCACGCACGGAGGGCGACGTCGGCGTCAGCCGCGAGGCTGCGAAGCAGGGGCGACGCCTGATCGATCAGGCGCTCCACGACGGAGCACGATCGGCCGACGTCGAGGCAGCGAAACGGAACCTGCCGCACCTCTTCGTGCAGTGGGGACGTTCACTCGAGGTGTCGGACACCGACGGCGCCGCCTACGAGTACGAAGAAGCACACCATCTAGCACTCGTCACGGAGCAGCCGCAGATCGCACGCCGCGCAGCAGGCCACCTCGCCTGGCACCACGGCGAACGCGGGCGCGTCAACCTCGCGGCGGACTGGGTGGAACGGGCCCGCGCCGCCGGTGAGCCGAACCCTCGCTACGAAGCCACCACGCACCTCGCCGCGGCCCTGGTCCTCCTGGAGCAGGGGGACCGCGCCGGCGCCGGGGTCGAGCTCGCGCGCGCTCGGGCCTACCCCGCCGGGGAGTACTGGGCCGGTGCCCTCTGGCTCCGCGCGTTGCACGCACTGTCCGCGGCGGAGATCACCCAGGTGGAGACGGAACTCGCGGGCGAGGTGGAGCGCCACGGCAGCACGCGTCTGAGTCCGGTCGACGCCCGCTACCTCCGCGCCACCCGCCTCACGATCGGCGTCGCTCCGCGCGGCAGCACGCCGAGGACGACGACGGTGTTCGACCGACTCCTGGACGCTGTCGAGGCGCTTGCGAGTGGCGCGTTCCGGGAGGCCCTCGAGATCAGCCGCGAACCGGCCGGCGACGCGACCGTGCCGCGCGTCCGTGGCAACGGACTCCTGCTGTCCGCGATGGCGGCACTGGCCCTCGATCAACGTGGTGCAGCCGAG
The DNA here is from genome assembly GCF_018598555.1 of Curtobacterium aurantiacum. Lineage (GTDB taxonomy): Bacteria > Actinomycetota > Actinomycetes > Actinomycetales > Microbacteriaceae > Curtobacterium > Curtobacterium aurantiacum. The sequence goes on along the minus strand of NZ_JAHEWN010000005.1, from coordinate 127,587 downwards.
GGCTACTTCCGCCGTGCCCACGCGATCCTCGAGCACGAGGGGATGAGCACCCCGTACCGGATCTTGCCGCCGCAGGCGCTCCACGACCTCGCCACCGCGATCGGTCGGGACATCCCCGCCGAGCACCGAGCAGAACCGGCCGTGCTCGGCATCGCGCTCAGTTCCCTCACCAGACGAGAACGGGAGGTCCTCGGGCTCCTCGCAACGCCGGCGTCGTTCGACAGCATCGCCGAGCAGCTGTTCATCAGCGTGAACACGGTCAAGACCATCGCACACCGGATGTACCGGAAGCTCAACATCAACTCCCGCCGCGAAGCCGCCGAGATCGCGCACCGCGCGGGCATCAGCCGCCCGTAGCGTCCAAGCTCCCGAGCGGCGAGCGGCGAACGGCGAGCAACGAGCGACGAGCAACGAGCGACGACCGGCCAGCGGCGACCGGCCAGCGCCGTCAGCGCCGTCAGCGCCGCGCAGGCGCGTGCACGGCCTCGAGCACCTCGGTCCCCATGGTCCGCAGCGCCTCGACCACGGCCAACCGCCGCTGCAACGAGGCGTCGTCGAACGTCACCGTGACCGCGTAGCTGACCGACGACCCGGGCCCCCGCAGGATCCCCGCTTCGGCCCGCACGCCCGTGCTCGACCCGGTGACCGCGACGACCTGCAACCCGTGGTCGAGCGAACGGTGCGCCAGGGGGTCGAGCCCGAACGACCCGGCGACCAGGGTGAGGTCACTCGCCAGGGACAGCCAGCCGAGCACCCGGTTCGACACCGCCTCGTCGACGACCTCGCCGAGCGCCAGCCCGCGCATCACCCACGACAGCTCCCCCGTCGGTGCGACGGAGGCGTCGGGGGCGTCGTCCGGCCCGCGTCGGTCCCGCACCCGGTCGATCAACGCCGTGCGCTCGATGCCCAGGGACTCCGCACGCTCCCTGACGGCGTCGATGCCCACCGTGGTCAGCAGCGCGTTCATGGCCCAGGCGTCGGCGGTGGCCCCGACCAGGGTCGCCAGGTCGGGCACCTGCATGGTCGGCTCCTGCAGGAACTGCCACAGGCCGGCGCCGGTCGCGGTGTCCCGGGCCATCCGCTGCAGCCGGTCACCGTGCAGGCGGCCGTCCTCGAGCTGGGCGGCGACCTCGATGAGCAGCAGGACGCGGCCCAGGCTCGCGACCGGCTGCACCAGGGTGTCGTCGATCCCGAGCAGGGCCTTGCCGCTGGAGGTGTCGATCACCGAGGCACTGACCCCGGCGCCCTCGATCGCGAGCGCACCGAGGGCCTCCGTGGTGGCGGTGAAGCGGTCGTCGGACCGGCCGCTGTGCCGCCCACGACCACGGCCGCCTCCTGCTGGGCGGTCGTCCGGTCGCCGGCGGCGCGACGACCGGGCCGCGTCCGGCTCCGTCATCACCAGATGGCGACGCGCTCGGCGGGGTCGAGGTACATCGCGTCCTGCTCGGTCACGCCGAAGGTGTCGTACCAGACGTCGATGTTGCGGACCACCTGGTTGCAGCGGAACTCGTTGGGCGAGTGCGGGTCGATGCTCAGCAGACGAGCCGCCTCTTCCGGGCGGATCGCCATGCGCCAGGCCTGTGCCCAGCTCAGGAAGAAGCGCTCGGCACCGGTCAGTCCGTCGACGACCGGGGGCTCCTGGCCGTCGAGCGACAGCAGGTAGGCCTTCCACGCGATCGACAGGCCACCGAGGTCACCGATGTTCTCGCCGATCGTCAGGGCACCGTTCACGTGGCTGTCGGGCACCTCGGTCGGCACCAGGGCGTCGTACTGGGCGATGAGGGCCTTCGTGCGCTCCTCGAACGCGGCGCGGTCGGCCTCGGTCCACCAGTTCTCGAGCTTGCCGTCACCGTCGTACTGCGAGCCCTGGTCGTCGAAGCCGTGGCCGATCTCGTGCCCGATGACGGCACCGATCGCGCCGTAGTTCGCGGCGGCGTCGCGGTTCGCGTCGAAGAACGGGAACTGCAGGATGGCTGCCGGGAACACGATCTCGTTGAAGCCGGGGTTGTAGTACGCGTTGATCGTCTGCGGGGTCATGAACCACTCGTCGCGGTCGATCGGCTTGCCGATCTTGCCGAGCTCGCGGTCGACCTGGAACGAGGCGACGGCGCGGACGTTGGCGACCAGGTCGTCGGCTCGGACGGGCAGTGCCGAGTAGTCGCGCCACTTCACCGGGTAGCCGATCTTCGGCGTGAACTTGTCGAGCTTGTCGAGCGCACGGGCACGGGTCTCGTCGGTCATCCAGTCGAGCGCGGTGATGCTCTGCCGGTACGCCTCGACCAGGTTGGCGACGAGGTCGTCCATCTTGGCCTTCGAGGTCTCGTCGAAGTGCTCCTGCACGTAGATGCGCCCGACGGCCTCGCCCATCGCACCCTCGACCAGCGAGACGCCGCGCTTCCAGCGCTCACGCTGCTTGGGCGCACCGGTCAGCGCGGTGCCGTAGAACGAGAAGTTCGTGGCCGAGAACGCGCTCGTCAGGTAGGCGGCGGAGCCACGGATGACCTGCCAGCGCAGCCAGTCCTTCCAGACCTCGAGCGGCTGGTCGTTCAGCAGGTCGGCCAGGCCGGTGATGAACGAGGGCTCGCGCACCACGACGGTCTCGAAGGCGCCGGCCGGGGCGTCGATGGCCTGCCACCAGAGCTGCAGGTCGACACCCTTCGCGAGCGCGGCGACCTCGGCCCACGGCAGCTTGTTGTAGGTCTTCTGGCTGTCACGGGTGGTGACGTTGTCCCAGTGCTTCGCGGCGAGCGCCGTCTCGAGCGCGATGACGTGCTCGGTGCGGGCACCGCCGTCGTCGAGGCCGGCGAGCGGGAACATCGCCGCGACGAACTCGCGGTACTTCTCGCGGATGTCGGCGAAGCGCTCTTCGCGGTAGTACGACTCGTCGGGCAGCCCGAGGCCGGACTGCTCGAGGAACACGACGTAGGACTCGGGGTCGCCCGGGTCGTTGTCGACGAAGAGCTGCAGGAAGCTCGGCAGGCCGAGGCGCTCGAAGCGGCCGACGGCAGCGATGACCTCTCGCGTGGACTGGATCTCGGTGATCTCGGCGAGCAGGTGCTCGATCGGTGCGGTGCCGAGCTCCTCGAGCCGCGCTTCGTCGGTGAACGAGGTGAAGAGGTCACCGACCTTGCGCTCCTCGGTGCCGGGGGCGGCCTGCTGCGAGCGCTCGATGATGTCGCGCACGGCGATCTCGGCGGCTTCGGCCAGCACCGTGAAGGAGCCGTACCGGGCCTTGTCGTCGGGGATCGGCGTCGCCTCGATCCAGGTCCCGTTCACGTGGCGGTACAGGTCGTCCTGGGGGCGCACCGCGGGGTCGAGTTCGTCAGTGTGGATGCCGGAGGCACGTGCGACGTCGGTCATGCGGTCCACGATAGCCACCGACCCCATGGGGCAGGTCGATCCGGGTCGCCTGCTGTGGACGGCTGCCGGTACGGTCATCGCATGGGACTTCCGTGGAAGCTGCACGGAGACGGCAAGACCGTCTCCGCGACGACGATCGTGGCACCGGACGAACGGCTCACCTGGCCCCGGACGATCGGCCTCGGCGTGCAGCACGTCGTCGCGATGTTCGGCGCCACGTTCCTGGTGCCGCTGCTGACCGGGTTCCCGCCGTCGACGACCCTGCTGTTCAGCGGCATCGGCACGATCCTGTTCCTGCTCATCACGGGCAACCGCCTGCCGAGCTACCTCGGTTCGTCGTTCGCGTTCATCGCCCCGATCGGTGCGGCGACCAAGATCGGCGGCATCCCGCTCGCCCTGTCCGGCATCATCGTCGTCGGTGCCCTGCTCGCGATCGTCGGGCTCGTCGTGCACCTGGCCGGCGCCGGGTGGATCGACCGGCTGATGCCCCCGGTGGTCTCCGGCGCGATCGTCGCCCTGATCGGCTTCAACCTGGCTCCGGCAGCCCGCGACAACTTCACGGCGGCCCCGGTCATCGCGCTCATCACCCTGGCGGCGATCATCCTGGTCACGGTCCTGTTCAAGGGCCTGATCGGCCGTCTGTCGATCGTCATCGGTGTGCTCGTCGGCTACGTCGCCGCGCTCATCGGCGGTCAGGTCGACTTCTCCAAGGTCGGCGACAAGCCGTGGATCGGCCTGCCGGAGTTCACCGCTCCCGCGTTCGACCCCTCGCAGCTCGCGATCTACCTGGCGTTCGTGCCGGTCGTGCTGGCACTGGTCGCTGAGAACGTCGGCCACGTCAAGGGCGTCGGGCAGCTGACCGGCCGTGACCTCACGCCGCTCACCGGTCGCGCGCTCTTCGCCGACGGCATCTCGACCGTCCTTGCCGGTGTCGGCGGCGGCTCCGCCACGACCACCTACGGAGAGAACATCGGCGTCATGGCCGCCACGCGTGTCTTCTCGACCGCCGCCTACTGGGTCGCCGCGATCGCGGCCGTCCTGCTCGGCCTGTCGCCGAAGATCGGCGCCGTCATCTCCTCCGTCCCCGCCGGCGTGCTCGGCGGCGCAACCACCGCTCTCTACGGCCTGATCGGCGTCATCGGCATCCGGATCTGGGTCGAGAACCGCGTCGACTTCTCGAAGCCGAAGAACCAGCTGACCGCCGGCATCGCCCTGATCATCGGCATCGCGGACTTCACCTTCCGCTTCGGCCAGGCGAGCTTCGGCGGCATCATCGTGGGCACGATCGCCGCGATCGTCGTCTACCACGTGATGGACGTCATCGGCCGGGCCCGCGGCACCGACGAGCCCTCGACCGAGGTCGCCGACTCCGCACACGCCGCCACCGGCGCCGTCCCTGCAGAACCGCGCGCCGACTGACGCGAGTGGTCGGCCGGAACGCGCGTCCGGCCTGACGACGTTGGACCACCGGACTGGAGGCCCGTGGCGGCGCCGCCACGGGCCTCCAGTCCGTCACGGGGTCACGCCCACCCCGCCCGGCGACGACGACGGGTCGGCATCGCCGACAGAATGGGTCGGTGCACCGACCGACGCGACCCGCTGTGACCGCTGAGCGGCGCGCGGTCGACCGCGACATCGTGCGGCTGGCGGTGCCGGCGCTCGGAGCGCTCGTGGTCGAGCCGCTGTTCCTGCTGACCGACACCGCGCTCGTCGGGCACCTCGGGGCGACGCCGCTGGCGGCTGTCGGGCTCGCGAGTGCCGTGCTGTCGACGGTGACCGGGCTGCTGGTGTTCCTGGCGTACTCGACGACCCCGGCCGTGGCACGGGCGCTCGGCGGTGGCGACCGTCGCGGAGCCGTGCACGCCGGCATCGACGGGATGTGGCTCGCGCTCGTGCTGGGGGTGGTGCTGGCGCTGGTCGGGTGGCCGCTCGCCGGACCGCTCGTCAACCTGTTCGGCGCCTCGGCCGAGGTGTCGGCCGCCGCGACCGCGTACCTGACCATCTCGCTGATCGGGCTGCCCGGCATCCTGGTCGTGACCGCCTCGACCGGGCTGCTGCGTGGGCTGCAGGACACGAAGACCCCGCTCGTCGTCGCGACCGTCGGGTTCGTCGCGAACGGGCTGCTGAACGCGCTCCTGATCTACGGCGCCGGCTGGGGCGTCGAGGGATCCGCCGCCGGCACCGTCATCGTGCAGTGGGCGATGGCCGTCGTCTACGTGCGCATCGCGGTGCGGGCCGCTCGGTCGTCGGGGGCGCCGCTGCGACCCGGCGCCTCGGGCGTCGCCCGGGCCCTGCGGTCGGGGGCCTGGCTGTTCCTGCGGACCGCGTCGCTGCGGATCGCGATGCTCGCGACCGTCGGGGCCGCCGCCGGGCTGGGGACCACCGGGCTGGCGACGACGCAGGTCGGGCTGACCGTCTTCTCGACGCTGGCGTTCGCACTCGACGCCCTGGCGATCGCCGGGCAGGCGCTCGTCGGGCACGGACTCGGCGGGCGTGACCCGGAGCGGGTGCGACTGGTGACGCGACGGCTCGTGCTGCTCGGGATCGCCGGTGGTGTGGTGCTCGGGGTGCTGACCCTGGCGGTGAGCGGAGTGCTCGGGCCGGTGTTCTCGGACTCGCAGGCGGTGCGGGACGCCCTGCCCGTCGTGCTGGTGCTCATCGCCGTCGGGATGCCCGTCGCCGGGTACGTCTTCGTGCTCGACGGGGTGCTGATCGGCGCCGGGGACGCGCGGTACCTGGCCATCGCCGGCGGCCTGAACCTCGTCGTGTACCTGCCGCTGCTCTGGTGGGCCGGTGGGACGCTCGCGGGGTTGTGGGCGGCCTTCGCCCTCGGCTACATCGGGGTCCGGGCGGTGACGCTCGGGGTGCGAGCGCACCGGCGCGGCTGGGTGGAACAGGCGCTGGCGCGGTGAGCGGGGCGTCTCCTGCTGGGCCTGCTTCGTCGGCCTCTTCTGCTGAGCTTGCGGGCCCGTCGTCCTCGGTGGCTTCGTCGGCCGTGCTCGCCACGGTCGGCATCGGCGTGCAGGGCGTCGCGAAGCTGCTCGTGACCGTCGTCGTCGGGCGGGTGTTCGGCACCGAGACCCTCGGACAGACCACGGCGCTGCTGTCACTCTCGGTCTTCGTCGCCCTGCTCTGGCCGAACGCCGCAGGCAACACCGCGTCGCGGTTCCTGGTGATAGCACTGCGGGGTCGGCGGTCGGACGCCGCGGTGAACCGGCTGCTCGGGGTGTCCATGCTGGTGTCGAGCGTGGTGCTCGCGGCGGTCACCGTGCCGATCGCGCTGGCCTGGGGCAACGGCCCCGGCATGGTGCTCGGTGGTGTCGCGGTCGTCGTCGGCTACGGCCTCTACTGCTACGCCCGCGGCGCCCAACTCGGCTACGACAGGGCACCACGGGTCGCCCTGTGGGACTCCGTGACGAGCGGGCTGGCGCTCGGACTGCTCGTGGTGGCGTCCGTCGCACGGCTCGAGCCGTTCGTGCTGCTGCCCCTGGCCATCGGGTACACGGTGTTCGCGATCGCGTGCTGGCCGCGGGGAAACGGCTTCGCGCCGGCTTCGCGTGAACCCGCTACCGGGGTGCTCGGGTTCGCAGCGTGGAACGTGCTGGCGGTGGTGACCTCGAACGGGTTGCTGCAGTTGACGATGATCTCGGCGCAGGTGACGTCCTCGGCACACGACGCCGGTGTCTACGCCGCCGCGTTCACCCTGGCGACGCCGGCGTCGATGCTCGGGCAGGCGTTGGGGCAGGTGCTCGTGCCGGCGTTCGCGCACCGGACCGATGGTGGATCGTTGCGCTCCCGCGGAGCGCTGCTGCTCGTCGTCGGCTTCGCTGCGGCGTCCGCGGTCGTCTTCGGCCTGGTCGCCCTGCTCGCCGGATGGTTCCTGCCGATCGTCTACCCCGCCGAGGGTGCCGCAGCCGTCGCCGACCTGCGGTACCTGATGGTCGCGGTGTGGGTGTTCACCGTCGGGCTCGTGCCCGCCGCGTTGCTGCTCGCCGCCGGACGCTCACGGCAGGTCGCCCTGGCTTCAGTCGCCGGGTTCGTCGTCGGGGCTGGGCTCATGGCGGTGCTCGGACCCGTCGCAGGTGTCGCGGGTGGCACCACGGGGTTCTTGGTGGGGAGTGCGGTGAACCTGGTTGCGGTGGTGGGGCTCGGGGTGCGGCGGCGCTGACGCGGCGCGCATGGGTAGCGTCCGCGCGTTGTGACGCTTGGCGTTCCCTCAATGAAAGCTATTGCGAACCAGCTATTCGAGAATCCCCTGGCAAGGAGACAGGAGACGGCCGGGGAACTGGACCACACGAAAAGATGTCGCAGCGGACGACCGGCTATCGGAAGCCGCGTGTCGCCAACCGAATTGTCGTCAGCGGCTGGAACAATCTGCGCAAGTCGCGGACGCGGCGTTGGGCTAGCGCAATGCGGCGCTGATGTCACTGGCGTCCAGTACCGTGTGAAGGTGCGCAAAGCCCCGTTCAACCCCGACGACGTCGTCCAATTAGATTCGCTAGCACCCGACTATCGAGAGCGCGACCACGGCACCTACCTCGCTGCGCTCGAGCACGCAATCGACCGTCAACCGGGCGCACGCAACATCGCACTCGCCGGGCCATATGGCGTCGGTAAGAGCAGTGTTCTCACCGAGCTCGCGAGACGACGCAAGCGCAAGGTCATCAACATCTCGTTGCTCACACTCGGAGTTCAGCCGGAACCGTTGGGGGACACCGCCCACATGAATCCGGCGGCGAACACCACCACCAACCGCATACAGAAGGAGATCGTCAAGCAGCTGCTCTACCAGCAGAGTCCCGGAAAGACGAAGCAGTCCCGGTTCCGCCGTATAGATCGCCCGCACTGGTGGATCGAGCTGCTGGCCGCCACTATCGGCGGCGCAGTTCTCGTCGGTGTCCTTCTTCTCGCCGGCGTGCTGGACCCACCACTGCGATCCGTGGGCATCGAACCGCCGTCGTTCGGAGAGTGGCTGCCGCTCGTGGCGCTCGCGGTACTTGCGGTTGGTGCAGCGGGGTGCATTGTCCTGGTCGCTCGGATGATCAGCCGCGGCCGCATTGGTATCGATAAGGTTGCGGCTGGCCCCGCCACGATCTCGCTCCCGGCTAGGTCAACCAGCTACTTCGATGAGTACCTTGACGAACTCATCTACTTCTTCGAAGTAAACCGACGGCGCGACATTGTGGTCATCGAAGACCTCGACAGGTTCGGCGACCCTCTTATTTACGAGTCGCTGCGTTCCTTGAACGCGCTTTTAAATGCGGCACACCAACTCCGACGGCGAAACATCCGCTTCGTGTATGCCGTTCGGGACAGCGTGTTCGAACGACTTGGCCGCGAACCCGACGGGCCGCCAGACGACACGCGCGCCGAGCTTGGTCGTGGAAATCGCACGAAGTTCTTCGAACTCATTATCCCCATGGTGCCGTTGATCACCCACAAGAACGCGCGTGACCTCCTACAACGCACCCTGCAATCCCGTGGCTACTCCATGTCCAGAGAGCTGATCGATCTCGCCGCGAGACATCTCCCGGATATGCGCCTGATACACAACATCATCAACGAATACGAAGTCTTCAAGCGGCAGCTCCTTGACGGTCCCACCCCAGTTCCCGAGCTTACCCACGAGCGGCTGTTCGCCCTCATGTTGGTCAAAAACACACAGGCGAAAGACTTCGAAGCGATTCGCCACGGCGAAAGCAGCTTGGACAAGCTCTACGACACCTGGCGCGCATTCGTAGTTGCCAACCAGGACCGACTTCGAGACGACACCGATCAACGCCACCGCCGCATCCAACGCCAGACAGCCAGCGAGGAGTACGCCAAGCAACTTGCCGAAACTCTACATTCGCGCATCAAAGGCCTTGTCCGGGCGACCGGAAGCGGCTTGGCAAGTGGGTCCATCAGCGTGAATGGGAGCGTGATCGACGAGGCGCGCCTGCGCACGGCTGCATTTTGGGAGGACCTTCGAGAGAGCGATCGAACGATTGACCTCGTCGCGCATAATACGGGTTCGTATAACCATCAGAAGATGCAGATAGGGATCGGCGAGCTTGAACTACTCCTCGGCCTGTCGATTGACAACGCCGCATTTTCAGCTAAAGCAGTCGCGAAAGACTATGCTGGGACAGTGCAGAATGGTGTGGCACTGCAGTTCCTGCGGCGCCATTCCTGGAAGGACCTATTCCTTCGTTCCGAGTTCACTCACTCGGTGGCCGGGGGCAAGGCGCTCACATTCCGAGAATGGGCTTCCGAGCTCCTCCCATCTTCCCTCGTGGTAGAGCTCGTCGAGCATGGGTACGTCACCGAGTACTTCCCGCTCCACGTTTCAGCGTTCTACGGCGAACTGATTCGCCCGGACGCAATGACATACATCATGCGCAACATCGACCACGGAACGGCGGATCCAGAGTATCCGCTCGAACCAGAGGACGTCGACGCCATCCTGGCCGACCAGGGCAGGTCGATCCTATCTGAACCGAGCGTGCGCAATGTGTCCATCATCGAGCGTCTATTGGTCTCTGACCAGCCCGGAGCAACAACCATCATAAGGTCTCTCCGTGGGGCGGATGGCGTTGCATTCATCAATCGGTACCTAAGTGCCGGGCGGGAAAAGGCCATATTTGTTGCTACGCTCGCGCCGCACGCGGAGTTCCTCCTGCGGTACCTCGTGGAGGACGCGCCTCTTGAACTCGAAGACCGCATCCACCTGGTTAGCGTCGCAATCGATCACCGAGACCTTAGCGTCGACTACGAATTAGACGACTCAATCGCCGCATTCCTCGAGCACCATGCCACCCGGATGCCGGTGTTCACGATCGAAACAGGCGATCACGCTCAACGTGCCGTCGACTTCTTGCAGTACGCAGCTGCAACACTCCCCGATGTCTCCGCACTGTCGCCTGCCGCGAGCGCATGGATAGGCGGGACACGCGCATACCGATTTACCGCCGAAAACCTGACGCACTTGACGGGGTCGCCGTCGTTGGCGCTAGACCGCCTGCATGAGCACAACGATGAGATGTACAGGTACGCGCTCGACGAGCCCGAGATGTACTTCGCGGCTCGCGCGGCAGCATCGGAAATATCTCCTACCGTCGATGACGCGTCGAACTTCGCGGCCATACTCCGAGACACAGAGCGCTGGAATTCAGAGCACCTCGCCGCGTTGGTGGAAGGGGCAAGCGAGGACTGCAGGATTGAAGTGCTCGGTGAAGTCCCGGCGGTCAGCTGGCCAATCCTCGCTCAGGAAAGCCGCGCGCCTGCAACTTTCGAGAACGTCGCGGCTTACCTGAACCGCTTCGACGATTTTGACGTTCCTCTGGCGACGTTGCTCCGTAACGCTGACCGCATTGACGACGTGCCGGACGAAGATGAAGAGGTACGAACGCGCATCGCTAAGGCGATCATCAACGCTGGGTCAAAGCAGATCGACGTACCGCACAGGATCAAGCTTGCCGCATCATTGCAGCCCGAAATGCTGCCAATCACCGAACTCACTCCAGAGCGCGGCCTGCTCGTCGGGGAGCTCCTTCGAGCTGGACTCATCGACGATGAGGCATCGGCCTTCGATACCCGCTTGATGCTCGACTGGCCGACACAACAGCACGCCGTAGTAAACTCCGCAGCGTTCGAGGACTTTGTCGGGCCAGACGTACTAGCGCCGCAGTTCATCGCACCGTTAATGCGAAGCGTCGAAGTTTCTTCTCGCGTCCAGGCCGCCCTGGTCAGTGCCTTCGGGAGGTACAGTACCGTCCCCAATGATGCGTTCCGCGCCATCGCCGAATGCGCTCTCTCCGGGCGGATTCAACTCACGCCGTCGGAGATTGCAATGCTTCCACGGGGGGACGTACCTGCCTCCGATATCCTCGAACTTCTAAATCGAGGTGGCGAGGTTGTGCCACTCGACCTCGTCAGGCAAACGCTCCGGCAACTCGGAGAGCCGTACGCTGCGGTCGCTGATCCGGGCAGACGCCGCCCTCTGCTGCCTGCAACTCCCGCGCTTCGTGGCCTCCTGCAGCGGTTGCGCGCCGTCGGAATTGTCTCTGGATGGAAAAACGAGGCCGTCGGCAGAGTCCGCGTCACGATGCACCGCAGCTAATGGGATGTGTGGACGCAGGAGCGCCGGTGTCTCCGATACCGATGTTCAGTGTGAGCGACAAGCCTTGCGTTTGTAGCTCCACCCGTTACTCGCCTCACGTCGAGTTCCGCATCGCGGTCCTTGGGCGGGCATCGACAATCCAAAGCACACTCATGGTTCGATTGCAGCGAGCGAGCGAGCGGGCGCTGCAGACCGACCAATTCGAGTTCGGCAAGATGGGCGTCGGGCCCCAGTCAATCGAGCGCCACGAGCGGGCGAGGGACGAGGCGCTGTAAGCACACCTCAAAGCGAGCACCACCAACGGGCCACCGTGGATGTGTTTCAGTGGCCGACCGGCTAACTCGGACCACACTTCGATCAATTTGCGGTCCCCTTCACCCAGCAGAGCGTGAAGCTGTGAGCGAGACGGTGTCGCGGTCACGAGCAGAGCGCTCAGCTGTACGGAGGCATGCCGCACATGACTTCGATCTTCGAGGTGCCTGGCCGGCGTCTTCGTAGTGCGGTAGGCCAAGATGATCCGTATGGGGAAACTGCTGTATCCGGTGCCGGATGACGAGTCGGACCTGCACACATTGTGGGAACGCGACTGGCGTCGGCGACGTCACGAGTTCGACGCGGACGCGTTCCGTGAGGAGCTGCTGGCGGATGCTGAGGATGACGAGCGGCGGTACCTGAGCTGGGGTAGAGCACTCGAGGCTGTGCGATGCCGTGGCACGGCGGTTCTCGCAGCGAACGAGGTGCTCTCCGACGCCGCTGCCAAGGCACACGACAGGAATGAAGGTGCCGGCTGGTTCGCGTTCGCGGACGACGACCGTAACACCGCGGCGCTGGTCATGGAGCACACGTTGTTCTCGCACGCTCAACCGATCCCTGCACACTGGCCGCTCCCGGAGTTGCGCTACGACGAGCGAACGATCGACGCCGTGTTCGGAAACACTCCGCCAGAGGCGCAGCTCACACGGCTCGCCATCCTGTCGCTGCGGCCAACATCCCGGAACCTTGTCCTCAGCAGGATCCGGCACACCATGTCGAACCGTGGTGCATCGCTTCTCACGGACCCGTACCTTCGCGGCGTTTGTGCAACATGGCCACGGGTTCCCACCAACATTGCCGGGCTCGTCGCACTCGAAGCGGCACGCTACGACCTGATGCCGACAGACCCGCTGGTCGCAGCAATCCTCACGCTGCACCGTCTGATCGGTGACGCGAACTCGTCGAACGATCAGCTTCTCCGCCGTGCGCTCCGGCAACGGCTCCTCGACTTCGGACGACACGAACCGCAGGCGCTCATCGCTGCGGCCGAGTGGTTCCTGGCGTTGAAGTCCAACGAGCATGACGAAACGCTCACCGTATTCGCGCTCGAGTTCCCAGACCTACTCGATCACGTGCAGAGCATCGCTGCGTCCGACAGTCCGGTCGCCGTCCGCGCTGAAGGATTCGTCCTCGCCATCCGTGACGGTGACCTGCCGACGCTGACATCCACCGTCACCTGGTGGGCAGACACACGGCTCTACGCATCGCCGACACCGATCGCGTCACCAACCAGCACCTGGTTGGACGATCCCGCACTCGAAGCCGAGATCCGGGCTCGCATCGACGGCGCCATCGACCGTCTCAGCACCGACGGTATCTCCGAAGAGACCGAGGTGACCGGCGCGCTCGTGCAGCAACTCGTGAACGCCTTCCACCCCACAGCGATGCTGCCGCAGTCCACCGCCACCGTCCCGTTCACACTGGAGGTGACGTCGACGAACTCGCAGACAAACGAGAAAGTCACCGGAGCGGACCTCGGAATCATCGTCGACAGCCGCGCCAACAACACGATGCACCTCGTCGTCGGCCATCTCGTGCAGATCAAGCAAGCAACAAACCGGGACTCCTCCGCCCCACCCCAGTGGCAGATCAAACGCGCGCAACTGCAACGCCTCCTGGACACCGACCCCACTGCGACGTACTGGCTTCTGCAACAGCACCACACCCCAAAAGCGCTTGCGGTTCCCGCGAAAGTACTCGCAGGCATCATCAGCGCACGCGGCGACCATGAGACGGCGACCGTCGGCTGGGCGGACATCCGCTCCGCCAGCATCCCCCTCAGCCAACTGCTGCTCGACCTGATCATCGGCCTGTGGATCGGCAGCATCGACGACACCACCATCAGAGCCGCGCAGGGAGAAGACAGCCGACACACCGGCGTCGCTGTCATCACCGCCCGCATCCGCACCGGCGGCTGACCACAGCGGGCACGGCCGCTGACATCCGTTACTGCCACTCTTCAGCCCAGCCGGTCGGGTCCTAGTGGCCAAGCCCGACGAGGAAAACGCCGACGATGACGAGGCCGATGCCGGCCGCAGCGAAGCAGGCCGCTGCCCGTCGCCTTTGAATCAGATCTCATCCGAGCGCGAACGCGGGAGGGGATGCAGATTGCAAAGTCTGAAGGCCACCTCCGTGGCCGGGCGCCCAAGCTCTGCACAGCACAGCAACGGCACCTCCGTGAGGTGCACAAAGCTGGTAGCCACTCGCTCGCCGAACTGGCCGACCTGTTCGGCGTCGGCTGAGCGACGGTCTACCGCTGCATCGACCGACAAACCCAACGCGGTCACTAACCGATCTCGCTCCGGTCGCGGGCGACGGCGTCCCGAGAACGGAGCTTCACGCCTCACAACACCCCCGAGCGATCTCCGTCTAGACGCTCGTTGCACGAACGGCTGCCGGACACCGCCGGGAACCGTCATCGTTAGCCCCATTGGGCCGCCACGGTCAGGTGTGACGAGTGCAGCGAAATTGTCCAGAAGTACCGGGAACTGTCTGTTCCACTGTCGTCTTGTCGGTCTTCGCTGGGCCGAGTGCCGCAGCGGCAAGGTCGTCGTCACCCAGCCCTGAACCTGCAGCTGCCTTCACATGCAACGGGGCGTGTTGCGTCTGAGGTGGGGCGAGCAAATGCCTTTCGCCACGGAGAACGGCACGACGTTCCCCTATCCGAGGGGCAGTGAGAAGGCTCTCAGTCGGATACGCTCCTTGTCGCGCTGCCACCCGAGCAACGCTCACAACGCAAGACATCAGGAGAACTCGTGTCCGATACCCCCTATTCGGCAGCAACCCAACAGCCCTCAGCCCCCGAGCCGCCGCGGCGCGCCGCGGGTAATGGCTTCGGCATCGCTTCCCTGATCCTCGGCATTCTCACGATGGTGGGCTTCGCAGTCCCGTTCCTCAACTACGTGACGATCGCCACCGGCGTTGTGGGCGTCATCCTCGGCATCGTCGGCCTCGTCATCAAGTTCCGCCCGCGCAAGGCAGCGGTGGCCGGCGTCATCCTGTCGGGCCTCGGATTGGTCCTGTCGATCGTCCTCGTCGTCGTGTACGCCGCTATCTTCACGGGCGCGGCGGAAGCGGTCAGCAAGGAGACGGTTCCTCCCGCCGGGACGCCTTCGGCATCGGCATCGGCAGAACGTGCAACGGCATCGTTCAAGGACGGCGTGCTCATCACTTCCAAAATGAAGATCGAAATCACGAGCCACCGAGTTATCCCGGTCGGTCAGCCCGGTAACGAGTACGGCGAAAAGCCGGTGATCGCCTTCGTCTACAACACCACCAACCTGACCAACGAATCGCTCGATCCCTCCCTGGCGTGGATCGGCACCTTCGAGGCCTTCCAGGACACCAACCCGAACGCGGTCAATAAGCTGAACGTCGGGTCGACCCCGGGCGACCAGTACCTCGACTCCCAGTCCGAAGCCATCAAGGAGGGCGGCACCGTCGAAAACGCAGTCGCGTACGAACTCGACGACGAGACGACCCCGGTCAAACTCACCGCCAAGGAGACCATCATCAGCGATGAACTGGGCTCCGAGATGTACGACCTAAACTAAGTCGGCTGCAGCTATCCCGCGGATGCCCTCCGCTCATGCTCCGCGAGCCGCTCCGTTGGAACTCCAGGCCGGACCGTCATGACGTTGACGGTCCGGCCGTTCCTGTCACAGGGCGTCACGCGGCTTTCTCAAGGCAGGTCGTGCAAGGCAAACGTTGATCACTTCCGAGTGACGCTCGTTCCGGCCTCGATCGCCTAACTGCGCGGCCTTGACGATCTCATCACTGACCAATCAGCGTCGGCGTCCGTGACTGACGCTTGTCGCGGAGACCTCCGCTCTTTGCTGAACGAACTGTGCTCGGAGATGCCGACCTGCGGGACATTGTCGATCGACTCGTGGGTGCTCTGACGGCGCTGTCCATCAACCTCTATGCGCGGGGCAGCCAAGCGCTGCAAGACGCGTCGGGGCGGTGCTCATCGGGATCGATTCGACAGCTCGCACCGTTGTCGCCTCTGCCAACGCCCTCATCACCTTTGCCTCTGCGGTAGCCGGAATGCTGAACCCGGGCGCCGCGCGGGAGGCGCCTCAGCAGATCGAGTCCTAACGCTCCGACCGACTCCAGTACCTTGTTTCGGCATACCGCCTGGTCTCTGCACGCCTGACGAGCAAGCGTCGTACGCGTAGACCTTCGCCTGATAGCAGAAGCCGAACGAGTACTCGCAGGCACCCTCGAAGGCTCAGCCGAGGAGACGAAGGCTTCAGCACAATTTCCAGCGTGCGCCAGGTTCTCGGTACGGCGAATTCGGACGACGTGGGATCAGCGAGAAGCGGCCGGCGGCCCCGTCGTGTCCCCCACCCGCAACTCCGACGTGAACGACGCTGGCTGCGGCTCCGCCCCCTCGAGCATGGCCAGGGCGGCACGGGCTGCGGCCTGGCCCTTCTGCACGAAGGGCTGCACCAGGGTGGTCAGGTGCCGGATCGGGGTGCGGTGGAGCAGGCTGTCGTCCACCGTGATGCCGTCGAAGCCGACGACACTGACGTCCTCGGGCACACGGAGTCCGGCGTCGAGCGCGGCCGAGATCACCCCGACGGCGATCAGGTCACTCTGCGCGATGACGGCGGTGGGGCGGGGGCCGTCCGGTGCGAAGAGCTCCGTGCCGGCGAGACGTCCCTCTTCCACCGAGCTGCCAGCGGTCTCGATCGCGACGGCGTCCGGGTAGACCTGGCGCACACCACGCAGTCGCTCGAGGGTGGTGAAGGCGATGCCCTCGTCCTGCCGGGCCGCGTCGATCGGGCCACGGCGACGTGCGGCATCGAGGGGCAGGGTCACGACGGTCACGTCCCGGTGGCCGAGCCCCTGCAGGTACTCGGCAGCACGGCGTGAGGCGTCGCGGTTGTCGAGCTGGACGGGGACGGCCCCCTCGATCTCGTCCGCCTCGATTGCGACGACGGGGATCTGCCGACGGCGCAGCACCGCGACGGCGGGGTCGATCCGGACGTTGCACCCGACGAGCACGACGGCGTCCATCGGCGCATCCACCAGCGGGCCGGCGCCCTGCTCGTCGTCGAGCGGACTCCGGACGAGCAGCAGCGAGGCACCGGCGGCACCGGCGACCTCGGCGATGCCGTCGAGCGTCAGGACGTTGACCGGGTCACGGAAGGCATCGCTCAGGCGTTCGTCCATCACGACGCCGATGACGCCGGAACGACCGCGGCGCAGGGAGCGAGCACGGGGATCGGGGCCGCCGTAACCGAGGTCGGCGGCGGCGGCGAGCACGCGGGCCTTGGCGTCCTCGGACACCGGGCCGAGACCGCTGAAGGCGAGCGAGGCCGTCGACGGCGCGACCCCGGCAGCACGGGCGACCGCGGCCAGTGTCGGGCGCGACGAACGGGTGACGCCGCCGCGGGAAGGCGACGCGCCGGGTCCTGTTGCCGGTTCGTCCATCGCCCGTTAGCGTAGCCGGAACGAGCAGTCGAATCGATTCGACAGCCGCAAGACCAGCACCGATACGCACCAGAACGCGCAGCACCACGCTCGCCGCAGCACGATGGGAACCACCATGACGACGCCGTCCACCCGCACCGTCCCGACCACCAAGGCCTGGATCATCGCGGTGTTCGTGGTGTTCACCCTGTCCGGGCTCGACATCGCGACGTGGTTGGGCCGGATCCCGAGCGTCCGCGACTCCCTCGGGGCGAGCACGTTCGAGATGGGCCTGCTCGTGCTCGGCATGGCCGTCGGCTCGATCGGCGGTCTGACCTTCGCCGGGCACATCGTCGCGAAGCTCGGTGCGAGACGGGGCGTGCAGGTGGCTGCGGCGTGCCTGGCGGTCGGGATGATCTTCGCGGGGGTCGCGGTCACGCTCGGGTGGGGCTTCGCCGCCATCTGGATCGCGCTCATCGCGTTCGGCTTCGGCAACGGTCTGTGCGACGTGTCGATGAACGTCTCCGGCGCCGCCGCCGAGAAGGCCGGCGGACGCACGATCATGCCGCTGTTCCACGCCGCGTTCAGTCTCGGCACGCTCGCCGGCGCAGGCCTCGGCGCCCTGGCCGAGAAGCTCGAGATCCCGGTGTCGTGGCACTTCATCGTGCTCGTCGTCATCACGAGCGCCGCCATGCTCGTCGCCGTCACGAAGTTCCAGGACGAGCACCGCTTCGAGCAGCCGGTGTCGACCGACACCAGCCCGGTCGCGACACCGCTCACCCGCTGGCAGGTCTGGGCACAGCCCTCCACCCTGCTCATCGGCGTGATCGCGCTCGGTATGGCGCTGGCCGAGGGGTCCGCGAACGACTGGCTGCCCCTCGCGATGATCGACGGCCACGGGCTCGACAACGCCGGCGGCGCTGCCGTGCTGACGGTGTTCCTGGCCGCGATGACCGCCGGTCGCGTCGCCGGCAGCCCGCTGATCGACAAGTTCGGCCGCGTGCCGATCCTGCGCATCAGCGCCGCCGTCGCGGTGGTCGGCCTCGGCATGCTCATCTTCATCGACAACGTGCCGCTCGCGATCGTGGGTGTCGTGCTCTGGGGCCTCGGTGCCAGCCTCGGCTTCCCGATGGGCATGTCCGCCGCGGCCGACGACCCCCGCACCGCAGCCGCCAAGGTCAGCGCCGTCGCGACGATCGGCTACGTGGCGTTCCTGGCCGGGCCGCCGCTGATCGGGTTCCTCGGCGAGGAGGTCGGCCTGCTCGGGGCGCTGCTGATCGTCTTCGTGTTCATCATCGCGGCCGGCCTGGCCTCGGGTGCAGCGCGCGAGACCGGCGCCGCCGCCCGGCCCGCCCGCGGGACAGCCAAGACGAGCGGGACAACGAAGCGCGAGACCGAGAAGGCCAGCGAGACCGACAAGACGAGCGAGACCAGCCGCAACTGACGCACCCCGCCCTCAGCCGCCGTCGCCCGCCCGCGCCCGCGTCGCCAGGTGCAGGGCGAGCCGGGTCTCGGGGTCGGACAGGTCGACCCCGAGCAGCCGCTCCACCCGCGCGATGCGGTCGGACACCGTGTTCCGGTGCACGCCGAGCACCGCGGCGGTCTCGGCGATCGACGACTCCGCGTCCAGGTAGGCGGCGAGCGTCGTCAGGAGCGCACCGCCGCCGCGCTCGAGCGGTGCGAGCAACTGCCGCGAGGCCGGCAGGAACGTGTCCGTCTGCGTCCACGCGAGCAGCAGCTGCGCGAGCCCGAGCCGGTCGACGTGCACGAAGTGCCCGGACTCCGGACGGCTCGCCGCCAGGCGGGCGGCGTCGCCGGCCTCGCCGAGCGTCCGGACCAGCCCGGCAGGGCCCGCCTGCATACTGCCGACGCCCACGTTGGTCTCCACGGTGGTGCGGAGCGTGTTCTGCGCGCGCCGCAGCCGACCCGCGATGTCGGCCACTGCCTCCCGGCCGGGTTCGTCGGGTTCCGACAGCCACAAGACCCAGCCATCCGCCTGTTCGACGACGACCGCGTCGAGTCCCTCGGCGCGCACCGCGGCGTCGACCTGCTGACGGAGCGCGACCAGGTCGACGCCCTGCCGCGCGACCACGCGCGCACCGACGTGCCAGGCGTCCAGCCGCCACCCCGCGGCGATGGTCCGCTGCACGAGCTGCGGGGCCGGTGCTCCGTCGGCCGCGCGGAGTTCGTCGAGCATCGCCATCCGGTAGCGGGCGTCACGCTCGTCGTCGAGCCGGGTGAGCAGCAGCCGGTGCCCGACCGCGACGGCGGCCACCTGCAGGGCGCTCGCGACAACCTGCTGTTCGGCGGCGATCGGGACGGGCAGGCCGACGGCCAGCCAGGCGCGCGGTCCGATGCCGGTGCCGACCGGGATCGCCACGAGCGTCTCGTCGACGCCCTCGGCGGTCAGCACGTCGCTCGTGCCGGCGCGACGGACGAGCGCGGCGCGGGCCGCGTCGTCGACCGGGGCTCCGCGGAGTGCCAGGCCCGAGGCGTCGAGGAACCGCACCGGGTGGCCGAGCGAGCGGTCGAGCCGGGCGAACAGGTCGTCGAGTTCGGGGCCGGCGTCGAGCGCGACGCGGGAGGCGTCGAGGGCGGCCCGGGCCGCGGGACCCATCCCGGTGCCGATGAGTTCGTGCAGGCGGACCGAGGTCGCCCACGGGTCCGGGGTCGCGAGCACGGCGACGCCGAGCCGGTCGGCGAGCGTCGTGGTGCCGGGGCCGAGCTCCAGCGCCCCGTCGACGACGAGCAGGGTGGTGCCGGCCGCGGACGCGCGGCGCAGCAGCACGTCGAAGCGCGCGTCCGCGCGGTCGACGGGGGTGAGCAGCACGACGACGTCGTCGCCCTGCGACAGGGACCGGCCGACCTGGTCGGGCGTCCCCACCACCCCGCGAACGCTCCGGACCGCGGTGCTGCCGGGGCCGACGAGCAAGCGTGTGCCGGGCGGCAGGAGCGGGAGCAGGTCGCCGACGGCGTTCACGCGAGCACCTGGCCCACGGCCTCGGGCACGACGTCCGCGTCGATGCCGAAGGCCCGCGGCCCCATGCGCGCGGTGCGGTCGGGGTCCGCCCACCACCACGGTGCAGACGGCAGCACGAGCACGGCGAGCTCGTTGCCGACCCGCGTCCGGTCGGTCGCCACCGGCGCGAGCGAGCGCGCGTCGACGACGGTGATGACGCTCGGGGTGCTGGCGACCGGCAGGCCGTCGACCAGGCAGTGCACGTACTCGCTGCCCGCCTCGACCCGGGCGACCGCACCGGTGCCGGCGTCGCGGATGGCCAGGCTGCTGCGCACGAACGCGAGCGCGTCCCCCTCGCGCTGCACGTCGATGACCCGGCCCTGCGCGACGACCCGGCCGCCGATGAGTGCGGCGAGTTCCGCCGCGTCGCGTGCGCCGCCCGCTGCGCGTCCGATCCGGAGGGCGCGCTGCACGCTGCCGACGACGGCCCGCTCGCGCAGCAGCGCCACCGGGACCGGGCCGATCGCGAAGGCCGCCCAGCCGCCGCTGTGCGAGACGGCCTCGCGCCAGACCGTCTCGACGTCATGGGGGTGCCGGGCGTCGACGACGATCCGCAGACCGCTCGTGGTGGCCGCGGCGGCCGTGACCGTCGTGGTCGGGCCGACGAAGACCGACAGCTGGTCGATGCGCGGGACCGCGCGGCCGACGAGGTCCGCGTCGACGAGCGGCAGTCCGGCAGCGTGGGCGGTGAGGGCAGCGGCCGGTCCGGTCACGCCGCCGATCTGCGCGGCGACGACGGCGTCGGCACGGACGCCCGTCCAGCGTTCGACCGCTGCCAGCGCGGCCGGCAGCTCCTCGCCGCTCGGCATCTTCTCCTCGAGCACGGTGGTCGACCCGATCAGCCCGACGGCCACCACCGAGCCGAGCGCGGGGTCGTCGAGGTCGACGACCGGCACGCTGCGGTCGCCGAGCGCGAAGCGGAGTGCGCTGACCATGTGGTCGACGCGGCCGCCACCGCCGCAGCCGAGCAGGGCGGTGCCGCGCCCGAAGACGGTCGCGTCGTCGGCCTGGAGGCCCGCCACACCGCCGCCCCGCCGCTCACCCTGGTCCATGGGTCCATTCTGCTGCCGTGGTCGCGTCTCGGGGGCAGAGCCCGGGGCCGGGGCCCGGGGCTGGGCCCCGGGGTCGGCGCGCGGCCGTTCGTCAGCCGACCGCCGGGGCGGCCGGGCGGACGTGCTCGTGCAGGTCCTCGACCGGGACGAACGGTTCGTCGAGCCCGAAGCACGACGGCCCGAACACGGCGAGCGCCTCCGGGGTCCGCATCAGGTCGGGGGTCGAGATGCCGATCACCCGGACGCGCTGCCCGAACCGCAGGCGTTCGGTGGTGATCGGCTCGGCGGTCTCGGCGTCGAGGACGCAGATCAGGTCGGGCACGACGGCGACGAGCTGACCGTCCCGCCGGGCGACGAGGTTCTCGTTCTGGAACCGGAGCTCAAGCTCGGAGCCGTCGGTCCCCTGCACGGTGGCACGACCGCGGGCGAACCCGTCGACCGTGCGGCGCTCGACGTCGACGACCTTGCCGTCGAACAGCTCGCGCAGGTGCGTGTAGATCGTCGTGCCGAGGGCCTCGGCGAGCGCGTCGATGGGGTCGCGGTGGGCTTCGCGGGCGAGCCGGATTGCCCGACCGACGGCGAGCGCGAGGGAGAGGGTGCGCGGGACCGCGGTCTCGCGCACCTGACGGCCGGACATGGCGTACTCGGCGATGTAGGCGACGCCGCCGAGCCGGATGGTGACCCCGCGGGCGAGCCACTCCATCTTCTTGTTGTCCGTGCCGGTCTCGATGATGACGCCGTGGCCGTTCTCGTCGCTGATCGCGAGCGGGCTGCCGGGGACCCCGTAGACCGAGAACGTCTCCATCTGCAGCTCGGGGAACGCGCGGCCCATGCCGTCCGCGTCGACCACGGGCAGGCCGCCGGTGGCGCCGACGAGCAGCGGGATCATCGAGTTGATGCCGCCGCACTCGATGGGCATCGTCGCGGTCGCCGTCCGGCCCAGGTGGGCTTCGAGCCGACGGAGGGCGCCGAGCGGTTCCGGTCCGGCGGGGATGCGTTCGAGCACCACGGTCGGTGCGCCCATCTGCGCGGTGGGGATGACGAGGGCGTCGTCGGGCACCTCGGACGGGTCGAGGATCGTGACGGGGCCGTGCTGTTCGATCGCGGCACGGACCAGCAGCATCCCGATGGTGGGGTCGCCTCCGCCGCCGGTGCCGAGCAGCGCGGCGCCGCGGGCCAGGTCGGGCAGGTCGTCGACGTCGAGGATCCAGCTCATCGGTGCGCTCCCGTGTTCGTCTCGCCCGCGCTCGTGGTGCCGTCGTGGCGGACCGCAGGGGTGTCGTAGCCGAAGTACCGCGGGCCGGCCAGGCGCAGACCGTCCGGGGAGTGCCAGCGCTCGTCGGCCGGTGCCGTGACGATCCGGATGCGGGCACCGAAGCGCAGGGCCTCGGTGGTGATCGGCTCGCCGGTCTCGGCGTCCAGGGTGATGATGAGGTCGGGAGTCGTGGTGCGGACCTGGCCGGCCACCTCGACCAGCAGGTGCTCGTTCTGGAACCGGAGCACCGCCTCCAGGCCGGTGTCGCTGCCGGAACCGGCGATGCGGGCCGTGCCCCGGGCGAACCCGGTGACGGTCTTGCGCTCGATGTCGGCGACCTTGCCCTCGAACACGACCGTGCCGCCGAGCACCTCGGTGACCGCCGTGACGGGGTCGGCGTTCTCGCTGCGTGCGCGGACCAGCGTCTCGCCCAGCCGGACGCTCAGCGACAGGCTGCCGCGGACGAACGACTCCTTCACCTGCGCGCCGGACATGGCGTACTGCGCCGTGATCGCGGAGCAGCCCATCTCGACCGTCGCCGTGCGGGCGAGCCGTTCCGCCCACCGGTTGTCCACCGTGTCGAAGACGACGGTGTTGCCCTTCTCGTCGGCCAGGGCCATCGGTGTCGCGCTGACCCCGGACAGGGTCGGCAGCACCATCTGCACCTCGGGGAAGGCGCGGCCCATGCCATCGCCGTCGACCAGGGGCAGTCCGAGCTCCGCGGCGGCGACGATCGGGGTCGTCGAGTTCACGCCGCCGACCTCGATGCAGGCCAGGTGGGTGGGGGTGACCCCGAGGAACGCCGACAGGCTGCGGATGGCCTCGGCGAACTGGCCGGCGGACGGCAGCTTCTCGACCATGACCGTGGGAGCGCCGATCATCGCGACCGAGAGCACCACGGCGTCGTCGGGCAGGTCCTCGACCTGGACGATCTCGACCGGGCCGTGGGCGCGGACGGCGGCCTCGGCGAGCAGGCGTCCGATGTAGGGGTCGCCGCCACCGCCGGTGCCGAGGATCGCGGCGCCGCGGGCGAGGGCGGAGCAGTCGGCGCCGATGGCGGTGAGGAGGGGTGCTGTGGGGGCGGCTTGCGTGGCTGAGGCTTGCGCTGCTGCGGCTTGCGCGGCTGCGGCGCGGGGCGCGGCGTGCGTGACGTTCATCGGACCAGCGCCCCGAGTGCCAGGTCGCCGACGGCCTTCGCGCGGATCCGCGTCGCGTTGCCCGGCAGGTACGGGATCGGGACCTCGTCGAAGTCGACGATGTCCACCGAGCCGGGGTCGGCGCCGGCCGCGATGGCGCGGTCGACGGCCTCTTGCCGGGCCTCGTCGACCACGGCGGACCGGCGACCGTCGCTGATCGCGTAGACCTTGTCGACCTCGCCGCTCACCTGCGCGATCGCCGCACCGATGGCGTTGGCGACCGAGTAGTGCTCCGGGCGGTGCACTGTGCCGAGTCCGGGCAGGGTGTCCGGCAGCAGCACCGAGCCGCCGCCGACCGCCACGACGGGCAGCGGGTCGGACGAGGTGCGCATCCGCTCGACGATGTCGGCGACGCGCTCCGCGATGACGTCGAGCGCGCGGGCGGCGACCTCGGCGGGCACCCCGGCGACGAGCGACGGGTCCCCGATCGCACCACGGCCACCGCGGACGGCGACGTCGGTGGCGGTCAGGGTGGTACCGCCGAAGACCAGGCCCTCCTCGGTCAGGCGGTACCCGACGGAGTCCGGCCCGACGACGCTGCCGTCCTCGCGGATGCGGGAGCCGCCGCCGATGCCGACGGACAGGACGTCGGGCATCCGGAAGTTCGTGCGGATGCCGGCGACGGCGACCTCACCAGTGGCCTCACGGGGGAAGCCCGCGGTCAGGACGCCGACGTCGCTCGTCGTGCCGCCGACGTCGACGACCGCGCAGGTGTCGAAGCCGGACAGCACCGCTGCGCCGCGCATCGAGTTCGTCGGGCCCGAGGCGAACGTCGCGACCGGGTAGCGACGGGCGTACTCGACGTCCATCAGGGTGCCGTCGTTCTGGCTCAGGAAGAGCGGTGCGTCGATGCCGCTGCCCGTGACCGACCCGGACAGGCCGTCGACGATGCGGTCGGCGAGCTCACGGAGCGCCGCGTTGATGATCGTCGCGTTCTCGCGCTCGAGCAGGCCGATGCGACCGATCTCGGACGACAGCGAGAACGCCACGTCCGGCCCGAGCTCGGCGGCCATGATCTCCTGCGCGCGCTGCTCGAACTCGTCGTTGATCGGGGAGAACACCGACGAGATCGCGACGGAACGGATGCCCGCGGCCGCGATGGCACCGGCGTGCCGCTTGAGTTCCTCGGGGTCGAGCTCCGAGATGACCCGACCGTCGAACTCGTGGCCGCCGTGGGCCAGGAACGGCTGCGCGTGCACGGCCGACACCAGGTGCCCGGGCCAGTCCGTGAACGGGGGCAGCGACGCCGTCGCCGGCAGGCCCAGGCGGACCGCGGCGGTGGGGGCGAGGCCGCGTGCCTCGACCAGGGCGTTGATGAAGTGGGTGGTGCCGATCATCACGCCGTCGATGTCCGTGGGGCCGAAGGCGTGCTGCTCGCGCAGACCGTCGAGCGCGGCGACGATGCCCGAGGTCACGTCGGGGGTGGTGGACCGCTTGACCGCCGCACGGACGGTGCTGCCGTCCATCAGGACGGCGTCCGTGTTGGTGCCGCCGACGTCGATGCCGATGCGCATGGGGGTTCCCTTCGGTGGTGCGGGTGCGGGGTGCGGTGGTGCGGGCATGGGGTGTTCGCGGGGTGGTGCGGGCGTTTGGTGGTGCTTCTTCGTGGGGACCGGCCGCGCCGTCGCGCGGATCAGGGGTGCGGCAACGCGACCGGCCGTTCGGGGAGCGCCCGGGTCAGGCGGTGGGGGTGGCCGGTGCTTCGGCGACCGGGGCCTCGGTGGCAGCCGGCGCGGCCTCGGTCCGACTGACCCCGACGCCGCGGATCAGCCCGACCTTGCCGGCGACCATGTAGAGCACGAAGGCGATGACCACGGAGTTGATCGACGGGATGCCGACGGCGACGAAGTACCCGATCAGCGAGGCGATCGCCCAGATCACCAGGGTGGCCGGCACCCAGGTGGGCGAGGTCGCCGGGATGTTCTCGGCGTCGCTCAGCTCGCGGCGCCAGCGCTTCACCACGAAGTACTCCGCCACCATGATCCCGGCGATGGGCGGGAAGACGACCCCGAGCACGGACAGGAACGGTGTGAGGGCCCCGAGGAACCCGACCGCGGCGAGCACCGAGCCGACGACGCCCATCACGAGCGTCACGAGCCCGCGGTTCACCTGCTTGCCGAACACCGCGTCGATGAAGTTCGTGACGCCGAGGCTCGAGCTGTAGATGTTCCAGTCGTTGATCTTGAACGTGCCGAGCAGGATCACGAGGATGCCGACCCAGCCGACGCTCGACGTGATCACACGGGTGATGTCCGCGGAGCCGACGGCGTGTGCGAGCAGGACACCGGCCAGGCCGATGACGTACTCGCCGAGCGTCACGCCAAGCAGCGTCTGCTTGACGACGTCGCCGACCGACCGGTTGAAGCGCGTCATGTCCGGCGTGATCACCGCACCGACGATGAACCCGCCGGCCACCAGGGTGGTCCCGGCCACGAAGCTCAGCTCCGGGCCGGCCGGGGCACGCGCGGCGAGCTCGGCGATCGAGTGCCGGCTCAGCTCGACGATGACCGCCCAGCCGACGAGCACCAGGAACAGCGGCACGGTCACGTTCGCCAGCCACTGCATCGAGTGGAACCCGCGCAGGACGATCGCGGTGACGAGCAGCCCGAACACGAGCGACCACGCCCAGGCGGGCAGGATCGGCAGGATCGAGACGAGGCCGGCCGCCGAGACGCCCGACTGGATGCCGAACCAGCCGATCAGGCTCAGCCCGATCGCCAGCCCGACCAGCGCCGAGCCGGCCTTGCCGAACCCGGTCCAGCGGGCGATGACCGAGGTGTTCAGGCCCTCCTTGACGCCGATGACGCCGACGAGGACCGAGACGATCTCCAGGATCACGGCGCCCAGGGTGATCGCCCAGAAGGCGTCCCAGAAGCTCATGCCGAAGCCGAGCGTCGCACCGAGCAGGAACTGGGACAGGGCCGAGATCTGCCCGAAGCGCTGCACGGCGACCTGGAACCAGCCGTAGCGCGCGGACATCGGGACTCGGCTGAGCGAGTAGTCGTCGACGGCGACCGACTCGGAACGGGGGGTTCGTGGTGCTGACACTGCGGTCTCGCTGGCCATCGTGGCTCCTCGGGGAGGGGTGTCGGCTGGGCCGATCGGGGTGTCAGCCACGGTAGGACGGCATCGGATTGCGGTACATGTGCAGAACGTCGTTACGGGCATGTGAATCCGTGCGGGCTGCACAGGCCGCGCGCCTCGTCCGGCCGACCACATCACGCCGGTTAGGCTTCCGGGGTGCGTCTCGTCATCGCCCGGTGCTCCGTCGACTACGCGGGCCGGCTCTCAGCCCACCTGCCGCTCGCGACCCGCCTGCTCATGCTCAAGGCGGACGGCTCCCTGCTCGTGCACTCCGACGGCGGCAGCTACAAGCCGCTGAACTGGATGAGCCCGCCCTGCTCGATCGAGATCACCGAGCCGGACGAGGAGCAGTCCGTCGCCGGCATCACCCAGGTGTGGACGGTGACGCAGAAGAAGACGCAGGACAAGCTCATCGTCTCCCTGTACGAGGTCGTTTCCGACGAGACCCACGACCTGGGCGTCGACCCGGGCCTGGTGAAGGACGGGGTCGAGGCGCACCTGCAGCAGCTCCTGGCCGAGCAGATCGAGCTGCTCGGTGACGGCCACACCCTGGTCCGCCGCGAGTACATGACGGCGATCGGGCCGGTCGACATCCTGGCGCGTGACGACGCGGGAGCGAGCGTCGCGGTCGAGATGAAGCGCAACGCCAACATCGACGCGGTCGAGCAGCTCACCCGGTACCTCGAGCTCATGAACCGCGACCCACACCTGCGTCCGGTGCAGGGCGTGCTGGCAGCGCAGACGGTGGCACCGCAGGCACGAACCCTCGCCGAGGACCGCGGCATCCGCGTCCTCGTGCTCGACTACGACGCGATGCGCGGCATCGAGGGCGGGCACACCCGTCTGTTCTGAAGCAGGCCGGACCCGGGTCCTCCTTCTGGGGTACGGAGACCTGAGGTTTCCGTGTCAATCGCATGTGACACCCCTCGAAAGAGGGGCGAACCCGCGACCCCTGTGACCAAACCTGTAAGAGTTGACAGGGGGGAGTCGCGGGGCGACCGGCGCAGCTGTCCTCCGTCATCTCGTCGCCCTCCGGGGCGGTGCCGGCCGTGATCGATGTCGATAACGGAAGAGGAATGGGGAAGACCATGACGTCACTCGCGTCACGTGTGAACAGCGATCGATCGATCGCGAACCTGCAGATGGACCGCACCAACTGGTCCGGAGCACCAGGGGAGCTGCCCGTGCTGGCCACCCCGGCCACCGTCACGGCCGCTGCCGCGTTCGTGGCAGCCAACAAGGGAGCGGTCGCCGGCGCGGCTGCCTTCGCCGGGCTGTTCGGTGCCGGCGTGTGGGTCGGCGTCGCGACGGCCGACTAGGGGTGGTGACGATGCTGCTCGAGAAAGTGAACGCGGACGCCGCGCTCGCGACGTTGCCCTTCGCCGACGTGTCCAGCCGAGGGTTCAGCGCCTCCGTCCCGGTCCTCGCGACGCCCGCCACGGCCGCGGCCTTCTGCCCCGGTTTCGTCGCTGCGTTCAAGGGCGCAGCGGCGGGTGCCGCCGCCTTCACCGCCGGGTTCACCATCGGTCAGGCCATCGGCTGACCACCTGTGCCGGCCGACGGTTCCTCGTCGGCCGGCACCCCGCTCGACCGCGCAGCGGTCGGCTCACGTACGTCCTCGTCCAGACGGGTCGCACAAGCGACTCCCTCGCCCAGGAGGCCACACACACATGCACCAGCGACCCGCGAGCGGGGACCGCGCGTGAACGCCCGGTCCGTCCTCGCGCACCTTCCTCCGCTCCGCGCACCCCGTCTCCGGGCGATCACAGCCGGCATCGGCGACGTGCTGACCGCCGTGTCGCGACCGCGCACGGCACTGCTCGCGGCCGAACGGATGAGCGCGGTCACGCAGGTGCTCAGCAGCGTCGAGTACCTCTTCAGCCGACGTGACCAACGTCCCGGCGGCCTGGGCGACTGGACGTACGGTCGCAGCGCGATGGCTACCCGGTTCCCTCGGCTGATGCCCTTCCTCGACCGCGTCTCGGACGAGAAGATCGACAACGTCGTCCACGTGCTCCGGATCGGCGCGGGGTTGTCGCTCTTCCTGCCGTTGCACGTGACGGCACACCGGGCCCCGGCGAACGCCTTCCTCGCTGCGAGCGCGCTCGTGCTGCACCCGAAGAACCACTACGGCTCGGACGGGTCCGACCAGCTCGCCTTCCTCGTGCAGACCTCGGCAGCCCTCGGCCATGTCGGTCGCGGCTCACCCCGAGCGGCCGAAGCGGCGGTGTGGTTCCTGGCGATGCAGGCCGCGTTGTCGTACAGCGTCTCCGGCCTGGTGAAGATCGTGAGTCGGACGTGGCGGACCGGCGAGGCGCTCCCGGGGATCCTGCGCACCCGCACGTACGGCGACGAGGGCCTCTACCGGTTCCTGACCGCGCACCCCCGCCTCTCCCGACTCGCCGCGCACGCCGTCCTCGTACTCGAGACCGCGTTCCCGCTGGTCTTCGTGCTGCCGACCCGCGCTGCCTACGGGGTCGTCGGCGCGATGGCCGCGTTCCACCTGGCGAACGCGCGGTACATGGGACTCGCCCGCTTCGTGTGGGCCTTCATGGCGACCTACCCGGCCATCCTCTCGGTGGTACAGGGGCGCGCGGCGCGGTCGCTGACGGCAGGCGCGCACCGCTCGCCCGCTCGGCTCCCGGCGATCGTCGCCTCGGTCACCGGCATCCTCGCCGTCGTCGGCGTCGGTTCCGCGCTGGTGCGCCGCGCCGGGATCGAGCGAGCGGACGGGCCGGAGGCCCGGAGGCACCGCACCCCGTCACGGAACGTGCTGTCCTACCGCCTCCGGCGCGCACCCGGTGCGGAGGCTCTGCCGCTCGTCGTGTTCGAGAGCGGCCACCAGTCCTCCGCCACCTACTGGCACTGGTACGGCGAGGAGCTCGCCGGACAGGTCGACACCCTGTTCTACAGCCGCGCCGGGTACGGCGCGAGCAGCTACTTCTCACGTGACAGCTACAGCCTGCAGGAGTCCGTCGACGACCTGGTCGACCTGGTCGACGCGGTCGCCGCCGATCGGGACGTCGTGCTGGTGGGGCACTCGCTCGGCGGGTACCTCGTCACCCGTGCGGCGGAGCGCCTGGGGTCACGGGTGACCGGGGTCGTGCTCATCGACCCGACGCACCCGGGCGAGGTCGCCGTGTCCGCGGTGCAGGCCGAGGGTGCCCGCATGCTCGACATGTCGATGCGACTCGTCGCACCCTCGCTCCGGCTCGGACTCGGTGTGATGCTCGACGTCCCGCCGTGGGTGTTCCTCTACCCGGACGAGGTCGCAGCGCGGCTGCGGGCCGAGCTGCGGGACCACGCCCTGTGGTCCACCGCCAAACGGGAGTGGACGAGCCTGTACCAGGTGTTCCGCGCACCGGTGGGGAGCCTGCCGCCGACCTCGGCTCGTGTCGACGTCGTCGCTGCCGACCGGACCCTGCGTGAACACCCGCACCAGCGGGCGCTCGACGAGGAGTTCGTGGCCGCCGGTGACGACGGTCGTCTCACCGTGGTCGACGACACCGATCACCTCGGTCTCCTCGCCGACCGCGCCGTCGTCACCCGTATCGCCGCCGTCGTCCTCGAGCACACGACACCGCGGGTACCCGTGGAAGCGGAGGGTGCGCGCTGATGGGCCGCCGACCCGCATCCTCCACCGTCATCACGACCGCCGTCGAGGCGGTGTTCGCTGGCTGGTTCGTCCTGACGCTCCTGACCCAGCACCCGCAGCGGAGCTTCGACCGGCTCCGGAGCCTGGACCCGGTCGGGCTGACGATCCCGAACTGGCGGTTCTTCGCTCCCGAGCCGGCCACCCAGGACTTCCACCTGATGTACCGCACACGCGGTGCGGACGGCCAGGTGTCCCCGTGGCACGAGGCCTCCAGCATCGTCCGCCGGCGACTCGTGCACGCGTTCTGGTTCCCCGGCCGACGCCGTGAGAAAGCGTTCTTCGACGTCGGCATCGACCTCATCGCGCTCAACTCGCTCGAGGTCGAGCAGATGCAGCAGGCGTCCTCGTACCGGCTCGTGGCCAACTACATCCGGCACGCCGTCGAACGCCGAGAGCGCTCCGGCGACCTCGAACCGGGCAGCGACGCCTTCCAGTTCATGGTGGTGCTCTACAGCGGCTACGACGAGTCCGGCGATCCCGAGTACCGCTTCGTCTCCGGGCTCGTCCCGCGGATCGAGGGTGCGGAACTGCCCGCGCCGACGGAGGACCGATCGTGATCGACAGCAACATCGACCGGGACCGCCAGGACATCGATCGCTCCGGCGGGTACGGCGGAGCGTGGGCGAGCGTCTACGACCGGGTGTTCGAGCACGGTGGCGCGCTCGAGGCCGAGGCGCTCGGGAGCCTCGTCGCTCCCGCGTCCCGGATCGTCGAACTGGGTGCCGGGACCGGCCGGGTGGCGATCCCGCTGGCGCGCGCGGGACACACCGTGCGCGCCGTGGAGGTGTCGTCCGCGATGGTGGACCGCCTGCGGGACAACCTCGGTGCCGAGGACGCCTCGACCCGAGCCCGGACGACGGTGGTCGACGCGGACATGCGGGACCACTCCGAAACGAGCGGATCGGCCGACCTCGTCGCCTGTGTCCTCGGCTCGATCTCCTGCCTGCCCGACCCGGCCGACCGGGAAGGCGTTGTGCGACGAGCCTCGTCCTGGCTCGCGCCGGGTGGCCACCTCGTGGTCGAGGCGTACGACCGAGCGACCGCGGTCGGCAGGTTCGGCATCGAGCCCCTGCCGGTCGTCACCGAACGCCCGGACGGTGCACGCTTGACGTCGACCTACCGCCTGGACACGGCGGCGGACACCTGGTCCGTCGCGCACCGGTGGGAGGAACCGCGGTCCGTGACGCAGTTCGACGAACGGGTCGCCTTCGTCGAGCCCGACGAACTCGCCGCGTGGGCGGAGGACGCCGGCCTCGAACGGGTCGCGCTGCTCGGCGACTGGTACGGCACACCCTACGAAGCGGGCGAGAACCCGCTCTGGGTCGCGGTCCTCCGGCGGCCGGCATGAACCCGGCCGGCACCATCGAGGTCCGCGACCTCGACAAGCGCTTCGGGTCCCGGCTCGTGCTCGACGGGGTCTCCTTCACCGTGCCGTCGGGGCAGGTCACCGGCTTCATCGGCAGCAACGGCGCCGGCAAGAGCACGACGATGCGGATCCTGTTGGGCCTGCTCGAGGCCGACCACGGGACGGTCTCGGTCGGTGGGCGCCCGATCGACTCCGCCTACCGCAGCGGCATCGGGTACATGCCGGAGGAACAGGGTCTCTACCCGGAGATGCGGGTCGGTGACCACCTCGTGTACCTGGCCCGGCTCCACGGCATGGGACGCCGACAGGCTCGTGCCGAGGTCGCGCGGTGGGGGGACGTGCTGGGGATCCGGCATCGTTTCGGCGACGTCGTCCGTGAACTCAGCCTGGGCAACCGGCAGCGTGTGCAGCTCGTCGCCGCCTTGCTCGGCGACCCCACGGCGCTCGTGCTCGACGAACCGTTCTCGGGCCTGGACCCGAGCGGCGTCGACGCGATGGGCGCGGTCCTCGCCGACACCGCACGTTCCGGCCGCCCGATCCTGTTCTCGAGTCACCAGCTCGACCTCATGGAACGCGTGTGCGACCGGGTGGTCATCATCCACGACGGGCGGATCGTCGCCGAGGACCGGGTCGACGACCTCCTCGAGGGGACGGAGAACCTCCACGTCGTGCGCACCGCCACCCCCGTCGCCCCGGGTGTGCTCGCCGAGCTCGGTGCGGACGTCGTGACGAGCGGCCGCCATGCGCTCAGCGGCACGACGACCGATCCGGATCGCCACGTGGTCCGGGTACCGTCCGGCACCGAGGCGGACGTCTTCCGACGCCTGGCCGTCGGCATCGACGTGATCGGCGTCGAGCGGGCCCGCGCGACCTTGTCCGACCTCTACCGAGACGCGGTGACGCAGGATGCTCTCTGATCGACCACGGCTCGACCTCCGACAGGTCGGCCACATCGCCGGCCGCGAGGTCCACGTCGGACTGCGCATGCGGTCGTTCTGGATCGGCATGGTGGTCAGCTGTCTCTTCATCGTGGCGCTCGCGCTCGCGCCCAGGCTGCTGGCCGGCAACACGAACTCGACCTCGCTCGAGTTCGCTGCGACTCCCGAGGCCGTCGCCGCGCTCTCAGCGCATGACCGGGGCGCGGTCCCCGGCGTGAGCATCCGTGCCGTCGACTCCGCGGGCGAGGCGGCCAGCGCCCTCGATGCCGGCGACGTCGCGGGCACGGCAGCGGTGGCCGACGGCCGGGTCACGGTCACGATGGCCGACAGCGCCGACGAGGCCGCCGGCCTGGCCGTCGCAGCCGCGATCAGGACCGGCACACTCGAGATGATGGTGGCCGACGCCACCGGGAGTCCGGTCTCGGTCCCCGAACCGGTGGTCCGTGCAGTCTCCGACTCGTCCGGCGACGCAGCACGTCTCGTGCTCGCGTACGTCGTGTCCATCGTGCTGTTCACGCAGATCGCTGGCCTCGGCGGGTCGGTCGCGCAGGGAACGATGGAGGAGAAGACGACGCGGGTCGTCGACATCCTGTTCTCGCGCGTGCGCCCCGTGTCCCTGCTCGTCGGCAAGGTCGTCGGCACCGGCCTCTTCGGTCTCATCCAGATGGCGATCCTCGCCCTCGTCGGGATCGGCGCCGTGCGGGTGTTCGGGACGGCTGGCCTGCAGGACCTCATCGCCCCGGCGGCGCTCGTCAGCATCATGTGGTTCGTCCTCGGGTTCGCCTTCTACGGCTTCATCTACGGGGCGGTCGCCGCCACCGCGAAGCGGCCGGAGGCACTGTCCTCGTCGTTGCTGCCCCTCCAGCTGCTGAACGCAGCAGTGTTCGTCGTCGCGATCCTCGCGCTCCAGGGCATCGGGGATCCGTGGGTCCGCATGATGAGCCTGATCCCGCCGTTCTCCGCGATCCTCATGCCGATGCGGCTCGCTGCCGGCGAGGTCGCCGGTGTCGACCTCGTGGCGTCCGTGGCGGTGATCGCCGCGGCCACGGTGATCGCCGCGGTCGGCGGCGCGAGGGTCTACCACCGGTCCATCACCGGCGGCCGCAGCCGTCTCCGCAGGTCGGTCCGCGCGACCCGGACCCGCCCGCAGCACCCGAACCCCTGACAAGCACCACACCCGCCGCACAACACCGACAGGAGCACAACGTGGAGACCACAACAATCATCTGGATCGTCGTCATCGCCGTGATCGCCGGCCTCTCGCTCACCGCCGGGGGTTGGTTCTCGCGGAAACGCCGCTGATCGGCGAGCGCCGTCGGTCGACGTCGCCCTCCGGGCGCTACGAAGACCGTCCGGTCCCCGGCCTGGAGGCGCGGCGCCCGCCCGCCCCGCCACCGACGGATCGCGGATGGTCACCGCCACGGCCCGGCTAGGGTGGGCAGGACATGACCAGCCCGTTCTCCGCCATCCTGTTCGACCTCGACGGCACCATCAGCGACTCCGCGCCGGGCATCCTCGAGAGCCTGACGCACACCTTCCGCACCGTCGGCGTCCCGGTGCCGGACCACGACACCCTGATGTCGTTCGTGGGTCCGCCGATCATGGACACGTTCCGGATCGCGATGGGCATGGACGACGAGCTCGCCGACCGCACCCTCGCCGTCTACCGCGAGCACTACTTCTCGCACGGGGCGCTCGACTCGGCGATGTTCCCGGACATCGACGTCGTGCTGCGCACCCTGCACCAGGCGGGGCTGCCGATCTCGACGGCGACGAGCAAGCCGGAGACCCCGGCGACCTACATCCTCGAGCACTACGGGCTCACCGGGGACATCGACATCATCACCGGCGCGAGCGACGACGAGGTGCGGTCGAGCAAGGCCGACGTCGTCGAAGAGGCACTGCGACGCCTCGAGGCCCACGGTTTCGACACCAGCCGCCCGGTGCTGATCGGCGACCGGAAGCACGACGTCGAGGGCGCGACCGTGCACGGCGTCCCGGTCGTCTTCGCCGAGTGGGGCTACGGCTCCCCCGACGAGGCGGAGGGCACCATCGCCCGCGCCGCCACCCCGCTCGACCTGCTGCCGATCCTGCTGCCGTCCGCGACGCCGTCCGCATGAACGACGTCGCACGTCGGGGCCTGCGCGGTGCCGCCTGGCTGCTGCCCGCGGCCATCGTCCTCATCGCCCTGAACTTCCGCGGCCCGATCGTCGCGACGGCCCCGGTCATCGGGGACGTCCGCGCCGACCTCGGCCTGACCGCGACGATCGCCGGGCTGCTGACGACGATCCCGGTGCTGTGCTTCGCGCTCGCGACGCCGTTCGCCAGCTGGGTGATCGCGAAGGCCGACCCGGAGCGCGCGGTGTCCCTGTCGCTCGTCATCGTGCTCGCCGGCACCGTCGTGCGCTCGATGCCCTCGTCGGCGGCGCTGCTGATCGGCACCGCGGTCATCGGCATCGGCATCACGATCGGCAACGTGGTGATCCCGGTGGTCATCCGGCGGGACACCTCGCCGGAGCGCGTCGGCCTGGTCACCGGCGTCTACACGTCCGCGCTCAACGTCGGGTCGATGATCACGTCGCTCGGCACCGCTCCCCTGGCTGCACTCTGGGGCTGGCCGGTCGCCATCGCGATCTGGGCGGTCTTCGCGCTCATCGCCGCCGCTGCCTGGACGTACGCGGTCGGAGCTCGTGCCGCGTGGCGCCGCCCGCTGCCGTCCGAGCAGGACGAGCCACTGCCCGTCACCGGTCCGATCGACCAGGTGCTCGACACCGGGGCGATCCGCACCGCCCGCGCCGCCGAGGCCGCACGGGTCGCCGCCGCCGAACCCATCCGACCGGCGCGACGGCTCATCACCTGGGGCCTGACGCTGGCGTTCGGCGGCCAGGCGTTCTCGTACTACGCCCTCACCGCCTGGATCCCGACGCTGCTGCACGACGAGATCGGCTTCTCGAAGGCGTCGTCGGGTGCGAGCTCGTCGGTGTTCCAGATCCTCGCCGTCGTCGGGGCGCTCGGCGTCCCGCTGCTCGCGACCCGCTGGCGTCCGGCACCGATCATCGCGCTCGTCGGCACGCTGTGGCTGGCGATGCCGCTCGGGCTGCTGTTCGCCCCGGAGCTCTGGTTGCTGTGGTCCGTGCTCGGCGGTGCGGCCCAGGGCGGTGGCATCACCGTGATCTTCATCGTCATCGTGCGGATCGTCTCGAGCGACGCCGACGCCCGCCGGATGTCCGCGTTCGTGCAGGGCGGCGGGTACCTGCTCGGGTCGGCCGGGCCGCTCGTCGCCGGTGCCCTGCACGGAGCGACGGGGACCTGGACGGCACCGCTGCTGGTCGTGCTCGTCGCGGTGCTCACCCTCGGCGTCGTCGGGACGTTCGCCGCACGACGGGTGTCCTGACCCCGAACCCGAACGCCGGCTGAGACGCCGCTCCGGCTCGCCCCCCGAGCCGCTGACCGACGGGGCGTGCACCCGCACGACCCCTCAGCGCGCGGACCGGCTTCGGGGCGAGCTGGCGGCACGGTCCCGGCCATCCGTCACCCCGGACCGCCAAGGTCCGGAGGGTGGACATCCGACGACCCGCCCGGTGGCGGGACCAGCCGCTCACAGCACGGCTCACCCTGCTCGTCATCGCGGCCGGCACGACCTTGCTGCTCGCCTGGAACCTGGGCCGTGGCGGGGACTTCAGCTACTACCAGGCGTCGGCGCGGTCGATGTCCGAGTCGTGGCGGGCGCTGCTCTCCGGTTCGTTCGACCCCTCGGCGACGGTGACGCTCGACAAGCTCAGCGGCTTCGCCGTCCCGCAGGCGCTGAGCCTCCGGCTGTTCGGGCACTCCACCGCCGCGCTCGCGTTCCCCCAGGTCGTCGAGGGCCTCGTCACCCTGTGGGCCTGCTCCCTGGTCGGGCTCCGCTGGGTCGGCGTGGGCACGGGCCTCGTCGCCGCAGCGGCCGCCGGGTCGACGCCGGTCTTCGTTTCGATGTTCGCGCACCCGATGGAGGACGGCATGGTCACCGCCGCGCTGGCCGTCGCCCTGTTGTGCTGGCAGCACGCGGCACTGACCGGACGCTGGTGGCCGCTCGTCGCCGCGGGCCTGGCCGTCGGCGTCGGGTTCCAGGCGAAGATGGTGCAGGCGTGGTTCGTTCTGCCGGCGCTGCTGCTCGGCACCCTGCTGGCCACGGCCCGGCACGACGGCCGCTCGTTCCGCCTCGGCGCACGGGTGGTCCGCGCCGGGGTGCTCGGGATCGTCGCGGTCGTGGCCTCCCTGTCGTGGGTCACGGCGCTCGCGCTCACCCCGTCGGGTTCACGGCCCTGGGCCGACGGCTCCACCGACGACAGTCCGCTCGCCATGGTGTTCGGGTACAACGGCATCGACCGATTCCTGCCCGGCGCGGTGCCCGGGTCGGTCCGGTCGTTCACGGTGCCGTTCGGTCCGCACACCTGGCGCGGTGGTCCGGCCGGGTTCGGCAAGCTGCTCGGACCACACCTGGCGTCGCAGGTCGCCTGGCTCCTGCCCGCGGCGGTGTTCGGCGTGGTGGTCGCGGCCGTGGTGCTCGTCCGCCGCCGTGCTGAGCGGCCCGGTGCCCTCGGCTCCCCGTTCGGGCACGCGTTCGACACCCGTGCCGGATCCGCCACCCTCGCCGTCCTGGTCACCTGGTTCGGCACCGCAGCCGCCGTGCTCTCGGTGGCCGCGGTGCCGCACACCGCCTACGTCGCCGCGATCGGCGTGCAGCTCGCCCTGCTCGCGGCCCTCGGGTGGCGGGGTGCGATCGGACTGGTCCGGGCGCAGTCGTCGCGGCTCCGGGCGCTCCCGGTCGTCCTCGCCGCGGCGCAGCTCGGCTGGGTGGTGTTCCTCGCCCGGGGCACCGCGATGCCGAGCGTGCTCGCCGACCCGGCGATCACCGTCGCGACGGTCGCCGTCCTCGCAGGCGTGGTGGCGGTGTGGCGGCGACCCCGCTGGGAGGCGACGCGCGGACCGGACCGGCACCGGGCCTCCCGGACGGTCATCGCGCTCGCAGCCGCGCTCGCGCTCGTCGCCGGACCCGCGGCGTTCTCACTGCAGGCCCTCGACGCGACCCGCGACGGCAGCGGCGTCGACGCGTCGGTCGGGCCGTGGCCCGCGCGCTGGCCGATCCCCGTCGGCAGCCCGGACGTCTTCCACGTGTCGCGCCCGGACCCGTGGGGCGGGTCGACGCCCTACCCGCGTGCGCTCCGCCGGCTCGTCGCGACCGCGCGACGCCTGGAGGGGTACCGGCACGACGGACCGCTCTTCATGACGGACACGTGGCACGTCTCCGCACCCGTGATCGACGCGACGGGACTCCCCGTGCTGACCGACGGCGGGTTCTCGGGCACCGTGCCCGTCTTCACGACGCACCAGATCCGCCGGAGGATCGCCGACGGCCTGCGCGTCCTCGTCGTCGAGGCCCACGCACCCCGCACCGACCCGGTCCTGCGCGCCGCACTGGCCGGGGGCTGTCGAGCACTCGGCAGCGGCGCCCGGCACGCACGCCTGCCGATGCAGCCGCACCGGGCGGACGGCATCGCGTGGACCGTGTGGCACTGCGGCCTGCCCGGTCCGTCGGTCGGGCCCGGTGCACGCCACCAGCGCGGGTCAACCCGCGGCGAGCACCTCGCGCAGGGACATCGGCGCGCGCCCGGTGATGCGTTCGACGTCGCCGGACACGTGCGCGAGCGCCCCCTCGGCGATGGCCGTGTAG
This sequence comes from Curtobacterium aurantiacum, assembly GCF_018598555.1. Taxonomy (GTDB): domain Bacteria; phylum Actinomycetota; class Actinomycetes; order Actinomycetales; family Microbacteriaceae; genus Curtobacterium; species Curtobacterium aurantiacum. The sequence continues at coordinate 89,118 of NZ_JAHEWN010000005.1, read as the reverse complement.
GTGCTCACCCAGGCGTCGGCCTGCCACGGCTCCGGGTTCCACTGCGCACGTGATGCGTACGCCTCGTCGAGGGTCTCCGGGTGGTAGCTGACCGTGCGGCCGCGGACCTCGGACACGATCGCCGCCGCCTGGGCGAGGGTGATGGCCTCGGGGCCGGTCAGCTCGTACGTCTGGTCACGGTGGGCGTCCGGGTCGTGCAGCACCGCGGTCGCGACGCGGGCGACGTCGGCACGTGCCACCGCGGCCATGGCGCCGTCGCCGGCCGGCCCGCGGATCACGCCGTCCTCGCCGACCAGGTCCTCGACGAAGTCCAGGTAGAAGCTGTCGCGCAGGAACGTGAACGCCATCCCGCTCTCGCGGATCGCCTGCTCCGTCGCCCAGTGGTCGCGTCCGAGCGTGAAGGTCGCGTCGGGAGCCGCGCCGAGGAACGACGTGTAGACGACGTGCCGCACGCCCGCATCGGCTGCCGCGGTGACGAACGCGCGGTGCTGGTCGAGGCGGTCCTGGGCCTCGGCAGCCGAGATCATGAGCAGCACGTCGACGCCCTCGAGCGCCGTCCGGCTCGCGTCGACGTCGGCGAAGGTCGCGACCGCGACCTCGGTGCCGGGGAGCTCCGGCGCACGCGAGGCGTCGCGCACGAGCATCCGGAACGGCACCGAGTCCGCGGCGAGCGCGGCGCTCACGGCGCCCCCGATGTTGCCGGTCGCTCCGGTGATGGCGATGGTCATGGTCGCTCCTCGTGTCGGTGTCGCGTCGTGGTGGTCTGGGTCACGTCGTGGTGGCCGCCGGTCAGGTCGTGGTGGACGGCGGTCGCGTCGTGGTGGCCGGCGGTCACGTCCACACCGTCCTGGAGGCCCGGATCGCCGTGGGTGCGACCCTCGCGGCGTTCACGCCGTCCACCTCCACCGCCCACGCGCGTGCCGCGTCGTGGTCGCGGCCGTGGCGCATGTGCCGTCCGACCAGGCGGTCGAGCCGCACGTCGTCGGCGACGGCGCAGAACCAGGTCTCGGTGAAGAGGGCGGGCAGCGCCGACCACGGTGCGGTGTCGTCGAGCAGGTAGTTGCCCTCGGACACCACGAGCCGGGCTGCGCGGGGCACCGCGATGCTGCCGGCGACGGGTTCGTCCACGCGACGGTCGAAGTCCGGTGCCCACACCACGTCCTCGTCGGCGGCGACGAGTCGGCGGACGAGCGCGACGTAGCCGTCGGCGTCGAAGGTGTCCGCCGCGCCCTTGCGGTCGTGTCGGCCGAGGGCGTCGAGCGCCGCGTTCGACAGGTGGAAGCCGTCCATCGGGACCTGCACCGCCGTGCCCGCACCGAGGCGCTCGTCGACGGCGGTGACGATGCGGCGGGCGAGCGTGGACTTGCCGGCACCCGGTGCCCCGGCGATCCCGAGCACGGTGCGGCGGTTCGAGCCGGCCAGTTCGACGGCGCGCTCGACGGCCTGGTCGACGGACATGCCGGAGTCGCTCACGGATTCATCCTCGCAGAGCGCACCGACGCCGGACCGCGGTGGTTCACTTGCCGCATGGTCGATGCGACGAAGGCGTTCAGCGGGTTCTCGGTGCGCGACGTGCCCGAGGCGAAGGCGTTCTACGAGGACGTCCTGGGGGTCGAGGTCACCGAGGACCACGGCATGCTCTTCCTGCAGCTCGGCGGCGGACACCAGGTGCTCGTCTACCCGAAGGGCCCCGGGCACGAACCGGCGGCCTTCACGGTGCTGAACTTCCCGGTGGAGGACATCGACGCCGCGGTCGACGAGCTCACCGCGAAGGGTGTCGTGTTCCTGCAGTACGAGGGGATGACCGACGACCGGGGTGTGAACCGGAAGGGCGGGCCACTCATCGCCTGGTTCACCGACCCGTCGGGCAACGTCCTCAGCGTCATCGAGGAGTGAACACGTTGTATTCCGAAAGCTCGCGTCGGCGCTGCTGATCGTCCTACCGTCCTCTCACCGACGATAGGACGGCCATGACGAAGGTGCTGGGACGGCACTGGTTCCTGCTCGGTGAGCGATGAACGAGCGAGCCGCTTCGGCAGCACGACAGCAGGCAGAGCTCCCACCGCAGTTCGTAGTCCTGACCGCCGGGTGATGCGGTCAGCGGGACAGGGCACCCGCCCAGCCGAGGGCGATCGGCACGAGCAGGCCGTGGCGGTGGTGCGGGAGCTCGGCGACGGGGATCCATCGTGACTCGTCGGTCGAGCCGTCGAGCTCGTGCCGCAAGGCTCCCCCGGTGATCGTCGCCCGGAACACCACCTGCACGGCCTTCATCGGCCGGCCGTTGTCGTGGATGCGGCGCTCCGCGGGGACGATGTGGTGTCGGACCCCGAGCAGGGCACCGGCCTGGGCCTCGTAGCCGGTCTCCTCGCGGATCTCGCGCACGACGGCCTGCTCGACGGTCTCATCGAAGTCGACCCCGCCGCCCGGGAGCGTCCACGTGCCCGCGTCGGGGCGGCGCAGCTTCGCCAGGAGCACGCGGTCGCCGTCCGTGATCACGCCGTACGCGGCGAGCCGGGTGTCGTAGTCCGTGTACTCCATGGGGCCGACCATGCCAGGTGCGTGCTCCGGCCCGCGCAAGCCGCGCCGGGCCTCCAGGCCGTGGACCGGGGTGGTGCGGACGCTCCACCAGCCCGCCGACCGGTCATGACCCCCCGCGGCCCACACGCCGAACGGTCACGGACCGTCGGCCCCGCCGCCCGCAAACGACGGAACGTGACCACGCGACGCAGCCCGTGCGGTGTGTCGCGACCACCCCGCGGGCCGGGAGGCGCGAGTCGCCGCCGCCACGGCCTCCCCGGCCGTCCGGCGTGCCGTCGGGACGTCCACGCCGGCACGCGGTCAGGACACCCCGATGGTTGCCCGCCGAGCGGTCACGAACCGTTGCTTGCGGTACCGCCAGACGCCGCAACGCGACCGCGTGACGCTGCACGCACGGGGAGTCGTGACCGCTCGCCGCGCAAGGCCCCGGACCAAGGTGGTGCCAACCGGACCCGACGTGCGCGCCCGACCCGGATCAGGCGTCGACGCGAGCCGCTGCCCAGCCCGCACGCATCCGGGCGACCGCACGGTCGAACGCGCCGACCGGCTCGCCGTCGTCACGGATCACGGCCTGCAGCTGGAGCCCCTCGTACAGTGCCATGAGCTGCTCGGCAGCGTGCCGCGGGGACGCACCGCGGGGCTCCCGGCCGGCGACGACGTCGCGGACCAGGGCGAGGGTGACGTCCTCGAACGCTCGGGTGTACTGGGTGCGGAACCAGCCGGCGGCGGGGTGGTCGGGGTTCGATGCGGCGCTCAGCACCGCGACCCGCAGGCGCACGAGCCCCGGGTCCTCGATGCCCGCGACGAGCCGGGCGCGCAGGTACGCGACGGTGCCGTCGCGCTCGGCGATCGGCCAGAGCTGCCGTCGGCTGCCGTTGTTCCACTTGTCCATGACCGCGACCACCAGCAGTTCCCACATCGGGAACGCGCTGCGGAGTTCGTCCGCGGAGACCCCGGCGTGCTCGGCGACCTCGTCGGGTCCGACTCGGTGGAAGTCCCCGACGCGGTAGGCGCTGATCGCCCCCGCGACGATGCGTGCGCGGAGGTCGACGTCGGTCGTGGGCATGGTCACGATTGTGCGGGGGTGACCCGCGGCCCGCGACCGCCAGTTCAGGGGGCGCGGCAGCCGCAGTCGGCGCGGGGGCGGGGCGGGTCAGCCGCGGTCGAAGGTCAGGGTCTCGTCGTCGGACGCACGGACCTCGCCGGTGCGGGCGAAGTCGGCCCAGATTGCCCGGAACGCCCGGCCGCGGCGCTCGACCTCGGGCCAGTCGCGTTCGGGGACGAAGCGGGTGCCGGCCCAGGCCTCGCGGCCACCGAGCAGCAGCGGCAGGTCGCTCATGTGCACGGCTCCGGTCGGGGCGCTCGTGACCCCGCGGTGCAGTCGGTACGAGGTCGCCCGGCCACCCGCGCGCCGGTGTCGTTCGGTGAAGCGTCGGGCATCGCGCCCGTAGATGACGTCGGACAGTGGACGCACGACCCACCACCGCAGGGCCGACCGCAGCACCCGCGACCGGGTGACCCGACGCAGGCCGGGCACGAGCGGCACGTACATGCCGGCCTCGTCCGAGCCGGACCCGATCAGGACGTCGACGTCGGGCGCGACCCGGCTCCACGCGGCGTCGAGGTCACGCTCGGCGGGCAGTGGCGCGAACCCGTACTGGGTGCCGAAGGGCATGCCGGCGGCGAGCCCGTAGGGCGCGGCGGCGCGGGTGCCGAGCGCCTGGCGGTCGAGCAGGTCGTCGAGCGGGGTGTCGGCGTGCACCGTGCCGACGGCCCGGACCATCGCGCGGTTCATCCGAGCCCGGCGGCGCGACAGCCCGAGCGGGGCGCTCTGGATGATCGCGCGGCGGAAGAGCCCTTCGGCGCCGGCACTGATCATCAGGTGCGCAGCTGCGTCCCCGCCGGCCGACTGCCCGAAGACCGTCACCAGGTCGGGGTCACCGCCGAACGCGCCGATGTTCGCGCGCACCCAGCGCAGTGACTCGACCAGGTCGAGGAGCCCGAGGTTGGCTGGGATCGTCTCGCCGTCGCCGAGGAACCCGAGCACGCCGAGTCGGAACGTGACCGACACCACGACCACGCGCTGCTCGGCCACCAGGTCGCGGGCGTCGTAGATCGGCAGGTCGCCGCCGCCGATGACGTACGAGCCGCCGTGGATCCAGACCATCACCGGCAGGTGCTCGCCCGGACGGACGTCGGCGGGCAGCGTGATCGAGAGCCGCTGGCAGTGCTCGTCGACCTCGATGCCCTGGATCGGGTTGAGCAGCAGGTCGACGAACTCCTCGTGGGGCTGCGGTGCCACCGGTGACGGGGTCGACGCGTGCAGCTCGCCCTCGAACGGTGGCATCGGCTGCGGCGGGGCGAACCGTTCGGCCTGCGCGTACGGGATCCCGAGCACCCGCACCACGTCGCCGTCGACCGTCCCGACGATGCGGCCGGCGGGGGTGTCGAACGGGGCAGGCGTGGCGTCGAGCATGGGGTTCACGGTATCGGTGCGGCGACGACACGAGCGGACGTGACGGAGGCCGTCCCGATGCGATCGGGACGGCCTCGCTCCGGCTCGTGGAGCCGGCTGCACGTGGTGCTCGGCGTCAGTTCGAGCGGCCGTTCACGTCGCGTCGGTCGTCGTCGTTCCAGTCGGGCTTGCGCACGCCGGACTTCGCGATGCCGCGGCTGACGACGTAGGCGGCCGTCACGATCGCGACGTACAGCCAGGCCTGGTCGGCGCCGAAGCCGGTGTGGCCCTCGTCCGCGTTGTCCACGACGGCCGACGCGACGAGGATCGCGATGGACACGACCAGCCAGGCGTAGAACTCCGTGGTCTTGAGCGCGGACTTGGTCTCGTTCCAGGTGGCACGCACGACCGAGTCGTTCCGTGCGGGACGTCCTGCAGTGTTCGACATGGTCACTCCTTCTGATCTCCGCCACCGGGCTTCGGTGGCGCCGTGTGGAGACATTTGTCTCGCTGGGCTGATTACTCGCTCAGTTTGGGTTCTCAGGGAGGGGGTGGAACATGGCGTTTGTCCACAGAACGCCGGACCGAACGGGGCGACGATGAGCGACGAAGACCACCCGCAACGCGGATCCGACGTGTCCGACCGGCAGCCGCGCACCGCCGAGGGGGCCGCTGCGATCGCGAGCCTGCAGGCGCTCAGTGACAGCGTGCACGAGGCCGACGAGCAGGCGCTCCGCACCCTGGGGATGTTGCCCGTCGACGCGCTCGCTCTGCGACACCTCGTGCTCGCGCACCGTGACGGACAGCCGGTGAACGCGACACAGCTCGCGCGGGCGTTGCGACTGTCGACCGCCGGGATCACGAAGCTCATCGACCGGCTCGTGCGCGACGGGCGGGCGGAACGGCGGCCGAATCCGGAGGACCGGCGCAGCATCATCATCACGGCGACCGGCTCCGCTGAGCAGGACCTCGCACGTGCGTACGGGCACATCCACGCTCCGCTGATCGAGACCATCGATGCGCTGAGCGTCGACGAGGCGACGGCGGTCCGCCGGTTCGCCTCCCGCCTGGCCGAGGCGCTCCGGCAGGAGCTGCCCGCCCCCGGCGCCCCCTGACGCCGGCCCGGCCCGGTGGGTCTGTTGCTGCGACGGACTGGAGGCCCGTGGCGGCGTCGCCACCCCTCCCTCGCAGGCTCGGTCGGCGCGGCCCGCGTGTCGCTGGCGCGACACCGCTGAGCGTGCCGCGCCCGTCCCTCTTCTGGTCGCGTTGCGCGACGGGCGCTACCGCACCCGCTTGATGGGGATCACGACGAGTGCGCCGATGAGGGCGATCGCGCCGGCGGCCCAGCACATGAGCTCGTAGTTGTCGGCTGCTCCGTCGGAGCCGACCTTCAGGAAGAACAGGGCGATCGCCGGAGCGAGTGACTGCGGCAGGGCGTTCGCGATGTTGATGACGCCGAGGTCCTTGCCGGGCCGGTCGGCGTTCGGCAGCACGTCGACGACGAGCGCCGTGTCGATGGCCGAGTAGATGCCGTAGGCGAAGCCCATGATGACCTCGGCCACGTAGAAGCCGGTGACCGTGTCGGCGTGTGCGAGCGCGACGAGCCCCACCGCGAACATCGCCGTGGAGCCAGCGACGAACACCTTGCGGCGACCGAGCTTGTCCGAGGCCCAACCGGACAGCGCCGCGCTGACCAGCAGCGCGATCGTGTAGAGCAGGACGCCGAAGGCGACGGCGGCCGTGGCGTCCTTCGGCTTCTCGATGCCGATGTGCTCCTGCATGTAGAGCAGGCGGTACGTCGTGAACATGAACGTCGCGAGGATGATGAGGAAGCGCGACCACCACGCGAACGCGAAGTCCGGGTTCTTGACCGGGTTCGTCCAGAACGACGCGATGAGGTTCAGGAACGTGAACTTCTTGAGCGTGTAGGTCGGCAGGTCGTCACGGGCGACGACGGCGTACACGGCGACCAGGATGATCGCCAGGATGCCCGGTGCGATGAAGAGCACGGGCAGGTTCGCGACGAAGAAGACCGACAGGTAGGTGCCGGCGAGCACGGCGATGTTCTGCGCGAGCGCGATGATGCTCGAGGACCGGCCGCGCTGCAGCTGCGGCACGTTGTCGGCGAAGCTCGCGAGCAGGGTGGCGAGCGTGGCGTTCGCGGCGAGCTGGGCGAGCAGCCAGGCCAGCGTCAGGTTGAGGACGTCGGGCGAGTAGGCGATCCACGCGAGGGCGATCGCGAAGACCACGACACCGCTGAGCAGCCAGGGGCGACGACGGCCCCAGCGCGTGCGGGTGCGGTCGGACAGGGCGCCCGCGAGGGGGTTCATGATGAGCGCACCGAACGCGCCGATCGGCAGCACCGAGCCGATGACGTTCGCAGCGTCGTCGCCGACCAGGGCCTGCGCCTTGAGCTGCATGCTCACGTAGACGGGCGCCATGAGCGCGACGAAGAGGCCGAACTGCCCGAGGAACAGGGCGATCTGGTAGCCGATGCCCACCTTCACCGTGCTGACGGGCTGGGTGATGCCCTCTTCCGGGTTGAGCAGTGCCGGGCTGCCGGGTTCGGGTGTGCTCATGACGCCTCCTTGAGTCGATGAAAACCTTGCCTGACAAGGTTTTTCCGACGCGAGCATACATCGACAGGTGTCGTCGGCAACACCGGCCGCGTCACACGGGGCAGCAAAAACTACACACCGGGTGGTTTTTGGGGTAGCGTCGTCATCGATCTCGCCGCGGAGCATCGCTCCTCGACGGGCCGCGACACCCAGACAGGATCGAAGGAGCCTCTGCAATGCCCACCACTTCTGTGCAGCTGTACTCACTGCGCGACGCCATCGCCGAAGACCTCGACAAGGCCATCGCCCGTGTCGCCGAGATCGGGTACGAGAACGTCGAGCCCTACGCGTTCGTCGAGCGCGCCACCGACCTCGAGCGTGCGTTCGCGGCCACCGGCCTCAAGGCCCCGTCCGGCCACGTCGCCGTGATCGACGCCGAGGACACCGCGCCGATCTGGGACGCCGCCGAGCGCCTCGGCATCCGTACCGTCATCGACCCCTTCATCCCGACCGACCGCTGGCAGACCGCCGACGACGTCGCGAAGATCGCCGAGCGCGTCAACGAGCTGACCGCCGAGGCCGCCGGCCGTGGCCTGCAGTTCGGGTACCACAACCACCAGTGGGAGTTCACGAACAAGGTCGACGGCCGCACGGTCTACGACCTGTTCGTCTCGCAGCTCTCGCCGGAGACCGTCCTCGAGGTCGACACCTTCTGGGCGACCGTCGGTGGCGCCGACGCCCCGGCCGTCCTCAAGGGCCTGGGTGACCGCGTCGTCGCGATCCACGTCAAGGACGGCAAGGTCGACGGTGACATCCGCACCGCGCTGCCCTCGTCGGAGAGCGCCCTCATCGTGCCCGAGGCGCTGCAGCGCGCCTTCGAGAACCAGACGCCGGCCGGTCAGGGCGACGTCGACGTGACCGCGATCCTCGCCGCCGCACCGCAGGCCATCCGCGTGGTCGAGTTCGACGCGTACAAGGGCGACGTCTTCGAGGGCATCACCGAGTCCCTCACCTGGCTCGAGGACAACGACAAGTGAGCCGTGTCGGGATCGGCATCATCGGTGCCGGCAACATCTCCACGCAGTACCTCGAGAACCTGACCAAGTTCGCCGACGTCGAGGTCCGCTTCGTCGCCGACGTGCTGCTCGAGCGGGCCGCTGAGCAGGCGGCCACGTACGGGGTGGCATCGTCGGGATCGGTCGAGGAGCTCCTCGCCCGCGACGACATCTCGATCGTGATCAACCTGACGATCCCGGCCGCGCACGCCGAGGTCGACCAGCAGATCATCGACGCCGGCAAGCACGTCTGGAGCGAGAAGCCGATCGCGACCGACCACGCGTCGGCCGCCGCGGTGCTCGAGTCGGCGAAGGCCAAGGGCCTGCGCGTCGCGACCGCTCCGGACACCGTGCTCGGCGCGGGCATCCAGACGGCGCTCCGGGCCATCGCCCGCGGTGACATCGGCGAGCCGCTGTCCGCGACGACGCTGTTCCACGTCCCCGGACCCGAGGCGTGGCACCCGAACCCGGACTTCCTGTTCGCCACCGGTGCCGGCCCCCTGTTCGACATGGGCCCGTACTACGTGACGACCCTGGTGCACGCGTTCGGCACCGCCTCGCGCGTGCAGGCCGTCTCGTCGAAGTCACTCGACCGCCGCACGATCGCGTCCGGCCCCCGCGCCGGCGAGACGTTCCCCGTCGAGGTCCCGACGCACCACGCGGCCCTGATCGAGTTCGCCGGCGGGCAGTCCGCCCAGTCGACGTTCTCGTTCCAGCACGCGCTGCCGCGGATGGGCTTCGTCGAGATCAACGGCACGCTCGGCACGATCTCACTGCCCGACCCGAACACGTTCGAGGGCTCGTCGCAGCTCTGGCGCTACGGCCAGGAGGAGCCCGAGACGCTCGAGGCGGTCGGTTCCACCTGGGGCCGTGGCACCGGTGTCGTCGAGCTCGCCCGCGCCATCGCCGAGGACCGCCCCGAACGTGCCTCCGGCGCCGTCGCGCTGCACGTGCTCGACGTGCTGCTCGGCATCCGTGACGCGGCCGAGTCGGGTTCCGCCGTCGACATCACGTCGACCGTGGACGCGATCCCGCCGCTGCCCGAGGACTTCGACCCCGCGGCAGCCGTGCTGACCGCGGGCGCGAACGCCTAGGAGCGCCCGGGAGCGCCGCGCGCACCACTTCGTGAGCAGCAATGGTCGGGTCCCGAACGGGGACCCGACCATTGCTGCTCACCAGGGTGTGTGATCGCCCGACCCTGCGCTCGGTGGACCGTGCCGCGCGGTTCGGCCAGGACATCCGCGCTGGTCGGCCATCTGGAACGGCCCGAAGTCACGCCCTTCTTCACTCGGGTGATGAGAACCATGGGTGTGGAGGAGGAGCTGCTCCTCATCGACCGGTCGACGGGTGTGCCCGTGCCGGTCGCCGACGGTGTGCTGGCCGGTGCGAAGGCGACACGGGTGCCCGACCCCGGCGGGGTCGTCGGCGAGATGCAGCGCGAGATGATCGAGGTGATCACCCGACCGCACAGTTCCCTGGCGGCGCTCGGCGGGCAGGTGCTCGACAACCGAGCACTCGTCGAACAGGTCGCGAACGGCTTCGGTGCGCACGCCGCACCGCTCGCCGCCTCGCCCACGACGGTGACCCCGCACGTCAGCGACGGCGCGCGGTACCGCCGGATGGTGCAGCGGTACGGCACCATCCCGCGGCACAGCCTGACGTGCGGCCTGCACGTCCACGTGTCGATCGACTCCCCCGCCGAGGGCGTCGCCGTGCTCGACCGCATCCGGACGTGGACGCCGATCCTCATCGCCCTGAGCGCCAATTCACCCTTCCACGCGGGGAATGACACCGGTCATGCCAGTTTCCGCTCGATCGCCTGGAACCAGTGGCCGTCCGCCGGACCGATGGAGCGGTTCGGCTCCGAGGAGCGGTACCGAACCGTCACCGAGAGCATGCTCCGCACCGGAGCCCTGCTCGACGAGGGCATGCTCTACCTCGACGCACGACTGTCGCGGAACCACCCCACCGTCGAGGTTCGCGTGGCGGACGTCCCGCTCGACCCGGGCGTGACCGTGACGATCGCCGGGATCGTCCGTGCCCTCGTCGACACCGCGGCCGAGCAGTGGCGCTCGGGCTCACTGGAGCGCGACACCCCCGCGTGCACCGTCCGCCTGGCGAACTGGCGCGCCGCACTCGAGGGCCTCGAGGGCGAGCTGGTGGACCCCCTGACCGGCCACGCCGCCCCCGCCCGTGAGGTCGTCACCCTCCTGCTCGCGCACGTGCTGCCGGCACTGACGGCGAACGGTGACGACCAGCTCGTGGAACGGGGTCTGGCCGACCTCTTCGCCCGCGGCACCGGGGCGGCACGGCAGCGTGCGGCCTACGCGGCGACGGGCGACCTCGGCCAGGTCGCGTTGGCCGCGGCGATGACGAACATGCGCGCGCGGACGGGCCGGGTCGCCCCCGGGCAGCGTCCGGCGACCGCCTCGGAGCAGCGTGCCGCCGCCCCGGTCGTCGAGGCCGGGGCGGCGGGCTCCGATCTCACCGGAGCGGAGCGCTGATGGGCTCGAGACGGCACCCGCGGCCCCGGATCGATCGTCGGCAGCGGGGCGTCATCGCGCTCGTGAACTCGATCTCGAACGCCTCGGCCCACCCGGTGTTCGGCGACTCGACGTCGAGCAGGAACTCGACGGGGGTCCATGCAGGGTCGTCGCACCCGGCGGGCCGCACCGGCAGGACGCGGGTCGAGAAGCCCGCCAGCCATGCCCGACGCAGCACGCCGGGGAGTTTCTTCGCCTGGACCTCCCGAGGCAGCACCACACGTATCCACATCTCGCTGCCTCCGACTCTTTCCTTGGGACACTCTGCGCACCCGATGGACAGAATCAACCTGACCGGAGATGACGGCTCGATCAGCGTCGCGCTTTCCGAACGAACCGATGGGAGCACCCCATGACCGACCTCAGGAACCCACCCGTCCTCGGCGAGGAGCCGTCCGAGATCGGGCCGAAGCACCCCGTCCGCCTGGGCGCGCGCTTCGTGCACTGGCACACCTCCACCGACCACAAGACGATCGGGAACCTGTACCTGGTGACGTCGTTCGGGTACTTCTGCCTGGCCGGTGTCATGGCCGTGGTGATGCGGACCGAGCTGTTCACGCCCGGGCTCGATGTGCTCGAGACGCGCGAGGAGTACAACCAGCTGCTGACCATGCACGGCACGGTCATGCTGCTGCTGTTCGCGACGCCGTTGTTCGCCGGCTTCGCCAACGCGATCATGCCCCTGCAGCTCGGGGCGCCGGACGTCGCGTTCCCCCGGCTGAACGCGTTCTCGTACTGGCTGTACGCGGTCGGCAGCCTGGTGGCGATGGGCGGGTTCCTGACACCGGGCGGGGCGGCGGCGTTCGGGTGGACGGCCTACGCGCCGTTGTCCGACACGACCTTCGAGCCGGGCGTCGGCGGGCACCTCTGGGTAGCCGGCCTGAGCATGACGGGGTTCAGCACCATCCTCGGCTCCGTGAACTTCATCACCACCGTGGTGACGATGCGCGCGCCGGGCATGACCATGTTCCGGATGCCGATCTTCACCTGGAACGTGCTCATCACGTCGATCCTCGTGCTCATGGCGTTCCCGGTGCTGGCGGTGGCGCTGTTCGGTCTGCTGCTCGACCGGGTCTTCGACGCGCAGATCTTCAACCCGGCGAACGGTGGTCCGCTGCTGTGGCAGCACCTGTTCTGGTTCTTCGGGCACCCCGAGGTCTACGTGATCGCCCTGCCGTTCTTCGGCATCGTCTCCGAGGTCTTCCCCGCGTTCAGCCGGAAGCCGATCTTCGGGTACAAGACGCTCGTGTACGCGACCATCTCGATCGCCGCCCTGTCGATCACCGTCTGGGCGCACCACATGTTCGCGACCGGTGGGGTCCTGCTGCCGTGGTTCTCCCTGCTCACGATGCTCATCGCGGTGCCGACGGGCGTGAAGATCTTCAACTGGGTCGGCACGATGTGGCGCGGTTCGGTGACGTTCGAGACACCGATCCTGTGGGCGATCGGGTTCCTGGTGACCTTCACGTTCGGTGGGCTGACCGGCGTGATCCTGGCGTCGCCGCCGCTCGACTTCCACGTCCACGACACCTACTTCGTCGTGGCGCACTTCCACTACGTCGTCTTCGGGACCGTCGTCTTCGCGATGTTCTCGGGCTTCTACTTCTGGTGGCCGAAGTTCACCGGCAAGATGCTCGGCGAACGGCTCGGCAAGGTGCACTTCTGGATGCTCTTCATCGGGTTCCACATGACGTTCCTCATCCAGCACTGGCTCGGGGTGATCGGGATGCCCCGCCGGTACGCCAGCTACCTCGAGGAGGACGACTTCACCTGGCTGCACGAGGTCTCGACGGTGGGTGCGATCCTGACGGCCGCGTCGATGATCCCGTTCTTCCTGAACATCGTGCAGACGATGCGGAAGGGTCACAAGGTGCTCGTCAACGACCCGTGGGGCTACGGCCGGTCGCTCGAGTGGGCGACGAGCTGCCCGCCGCCCCGGCACAACTTCACATCGGTGCCGCGGATCCGGTCGGAGTCGCCGGCGTTCGACCTGAACCACCCCGAGGCCGGTGTCCCGGTCGGGGTGGGTCCGGCGATGGACGCCCCCGACGCGGCCACCCACGACCAGGCCACGGGCAAGACCCGCAACCCGAAGGACACCGACCAGAAGTTCTGACGGCGGCACTTGCTGAGCAGGAATGGTCGGGTCCCGAACGGGAACCCGACCATTTCTGCTCACCAAGCGAAGCAGCGCGACACGAACAGCGGGACGCGAACCGCAGCCCCCGAACCCGTCAGACCAACGCGGTGAAGGACGCGTCGCGCACGAGCAGCGTCGCCGCGTCGCCCACCACGGCCTGGTCGGGGTCGCTCGACAGCCCGAGGGACCAGCTGCCCCCACCCGGACGCTCCGGCAGCGTGAACTCCACCGTGGTGTCCGACGCGTTCAGCAGCACGGCCACGGTGTCGTCGCCCTGGTGCAGCACGAGCGTCACGGCCCGGTTGCCACCGTCGGCCCAGTCGCCGTCCTCGAACCCGGCGGCGTCGGCACGGAGCACGGTCACCGTCGACTCCGAGTCACCGGGCGCGGTGCGGAACCACTCCGGACGCAGCGCCTGGTGCTCTCGACGGAACGCGATCGCCGCCGTGGTGAAGGCGAGCAGGTCCTGGTCGGCCGCGGCCCAGTCGAACCACGAGATCTCGTCGTCCTGGCAGTACGCGTTGTTGTTGCCGCCCTGCGACCGCGCGAGCTCGTCGCCGCCCAGGATCATCGGCACACCGGCGGAGAGCAGCAGGGTGCCGAGGAAGTTGCGGCGCTGGCGGTCTCGGTAGTCGTTCACCGCGCCGTCGTCGGTCGGCCCCTCGATGCCGCCGTTGAACGAGGTGTTGTCGCTCTCACCGTCGTTGTTGTCCTCGCCGTTCGCCTCGTTGTGCTTGTCGGCGTACATCGTCAGGTCGGCCAGCGTGAAACCGTCGTGGGCGGTCACGAAGTCGATCGAGCAGAGCGGCGAGCGGCGCGAACCCTCGTAGACGTCCGGGCTGCCGAGGACCCGCTGGACGGCGTCGCCGAGCGCGCCCTCGTCGCCGCGCCAGAAGGCACGGAGGTCGTCGCGGTACTTGCCGTTCCACTCGGACCAGTCGGCCGGGAACCCGCCCACCTGGTAGCCGGCGGTGTCCCACGGCTCGGCGATCATCTTGACCTCGCGCAGCACGGGGTCCTGGTGGATGATGTCGAGGAACGCGGAGTGCTTCTCGGCCTCGCCGTCCTGGCGGGTGAGCGTCGTGGCCAGGTCGAACCGGAAGCCGTCGACGTGCATCTCCTCGACCCAGTAGCGGAGCGAGTCCATGATGAGCCCGAGGGCCGCCGGGTGCCCGACGTTCAGGCTGTTGCCGGTGCCGGTGGTGTCGAAGTAGTTGGCCTCGTCACCCTCGACCAGCCGGTAGTACGACCGGTTGTCGATCCCCTTGAACGACAGCGTCGGGCCCATGTGGTTGCCCTCGGCGGTGTGGTTGTAGACGACGTCCATGATGACCTCGAGCCCCGCGGCGTGCAGGGCCTTGACCATCGCCTTGAACTCGGCGACCTGCTGCCCGGCGCTGCCTGCGGACGAGTACTCGTCGTGCGGCGCGAAGAAGCCGATGCTGTTGTAGCCCCAGTAGTTGCGGAGCCCCTTGTCGAGGAGCGTCGAGTCCTGCACGAACTGGTGCGTCGGCAGCAGCTCGACGGCGGTGACGCCGAGGTCGGTGAGGTGCTTGATCGCGGCAGGGTGGGCCATGCCAGCGTAGGTGCCGCGGATCTCCTCGGGGACGTCCGGGTGCTGCTTCGTGAAGCCCTTGACGTGCACCTCGTACACGACGGTGTCGGCGAGCGGGGTCCGCAGCAGGGTGTCACCGTCCCAGTCGAAGGACCGGTCGGCGACGACGGACTTCGGCATCGCGCTGGCCGAGTCGGTGTCGTCCAGCTGCTCAGGATTGTCCATGTCGTGGCCGAACAGGGCCTGGCCCCACTCGTAGGTGCCGTCGACGGCCGTGGCGTAGGGGTCGAGCAGGAGCTTCGCGCCGTTGTGGCGCAGGCCGTTCGCGGGGTCCCACGCTCCGTGCACGCGGAAGCCGTAGCGGGTGCCGATGGTCACGCCGGGCACGACGTCGTGGAAGGTGTAGCCGGTGCGGTTGCGGAGCTCGGTGCGGTGCTCGGTGCCGTCGTCGTCGAAGGTGCAGAACTCGACCCGCTCGGCGGTGCTCGAGAACAGGGCGACGTTGGCGCCCCCGTCGACGAGCGTGACGCCGAGCGGGGTGCGCGTGGAAGTGGTCATGCTGCCCTTCTACCGGCCGGTCGCTGTGCCACCGGCGGTCTGGGCGTACCCCTGGCCGCTCAGCGCACCGGCGGGACGAGCTGCTCGAGCAGTCGCAGCACCCGCTCGCCGTCGACGGCGTCGGGGTCGAGCAACCACTGGACCTGCAGCCCGTCGGACGCCGCGATGCTCAGGCTCGCCAGGTCGACCGGGTCCAGGTCGGCACGGATCCGGCCGCTCGCCTGGTCCGCCTCGATCAACGCGGCGAGCTCCGCACGCAGCCGGGCGAACCGCTCGCGCATGAATTCCCGCGTGGCCGGGTGGCCCTCCTGCACGGCGTCGGCCGCGAGGGTCGTGTACAGCTGCACGAGCCCCGGCACGGCCCGGTTGCGCGACGCGCTCTCGCGCATGTCGCCGATCGCCGACTTCATCCGGTCGGGCGCGCCCTGCTCACGGACCTCGTGCTCGCGGTAGACCGCGAGCAGCAGTTCGTCGCGGCTCGGGAAGTAGTGGCGGAGTGCCGCGTGCGTGATCCCGAGGGCCTCGGCCACCGAGCGGAGCGACGATGCGTCGACGCCCTGCTCCGCCACCATGCGGATCATCTCGTCGAGGATCTGGGTGCGCCGCTCGGCGCCCTTGCGGTACCCGCCGCGGCGCGGCTGGGCCGCGTCGGCGTCGTCCGCGGGGTGGGTCATGCACCCAACTTACCGCTGGAAGGTTTTTCTCGGGAGGCCCGTGGCGGGCGCACCACGGGCCTCCCGTCCGCACCGGGTCGCGTCGCACCGGCCGGGCCGCGTCAGCCGGGTGCGCTCGCGTCAGTCCTCGTCGTCGACCGTGTACTCGTCGACCGGCGCGGGCGAGCCCGCGGCGAGCGCGTCGACGATCTTCGTGAGCGAGTCCGCCAGGATCGCGTTGTCCGCGTCGGGCAGTTGCTCGAGCACCTCGACGACGGCCGCGTGGAAGCGCGCGTACGAGGCGTCGATCTTCTCGGCGGCCTGGTCGGTCGGGGCGAGCACCTGCGCACGACGGTCGGTCGGGTGCGCCGTGCGCGACAGCAGCCCCTTCTGCACGAGCCCGTCAACGATCTTGGTGACCGAGGCGTTCGAGACGGCGAGCATGACGGCGAGGTCCTTCGGCCCCATCGTCCGGCCGTCCCGGTGCGCCTGGAGCATGTACCGGACCGCGAGGAACTCGTTCTTCGACAGGCCGCTCTCGATGCGGGCGGACTCGATCTGCTGGTCCTCGGCGTGCTGCAGGCGGAGCAGCGCCTCGACGGCGGTCTTCGCGGCCCGGGACTCTGGTTCGCGGGCGTAGAGGTGGACGTGCTCTCGACGGACGACGGTCAACGGCATGGGGTCATGCGCTCCTTGCTATGCGGCAGGGGTGGTGAAGAAGTCCGCGTAGGACGGCTCGGAACGACCGGCGAGCAGCGACGGGTCCTGGATGCGACGCGCGACGTACGCGTCGATGATCGCCGGGTCGGTGAGACCGACGCGCGTGTGGCTGCCACCGATCCGTGCCGTCCGAGGCATCCCGGAGTACGTGCTGTGCATGTCGTGTCCCGCCCTTCTCGCTTGCCGTGTGTCCCCTGCGGACGGCTGAACTCTTTCACAAAGTGAACGGTCAGTTCAACGAACCATTTGCACTGTGTACGTTTTGCGCGCCGAACGGTTCTCGGCGTCCTCTGAGCGTTCTTTTGGCACTCACAAGGGTCGAGTGCTAAAACGGTGGCAGTTGAGTCGAGGGGACTCAACGAGAACCACGAAGGAGTTGATTTCGATGACGATGAACTTCGACCCGTTCCGCGAGCTCGACCGACTCGCGGGTTCGCTCCTCGGCACCGCCGCCGGCCCGCGCTCGATGCCGATGGACCTGTACCGCACCGGGGACCACTACGTCCTCGACGTCGACCTGCCCGGCATCGACCCGGGCTCCGTCGACATCGACGTGGACGGCTCCGTCCTGACGATCCGCGCCGAGCGCACCCTCGGTGCCCCGGAGGGCTCGCAGTGGATCACGCGTGAGCGCCAGCCCGGCACGTTCGTCCGGCAGCTCACGCTCGGCGACGGCCTGGACGCCGAGCGCATCACCGCCGGGTACGACAACGGCGTGCTGAGCATCACGATCCCGGTCAAGGAGTCCGCGAAGCCCCGCAAGATCGCCGTCTCCGTCGGCGGCGGATCCGAGCAGCTCGCGGTCGGTTCCGGCACCACCGCCGAGTGAGGAGCTGAGCGATGACGTCCGTCCTGCTGAACGCGGTGGTCGCCGTCCTCGTCGTCACCGCGGCGCTCGCGCTCACGAGCCTGGACCGGCGCACCGCCGTGCTCCTCGGAGCCACCGGCAGCCTGACCGGCACCTTCCTGGCCTGGGTCGCCGCGCCCCGGCTCGTCGAGCAGTCGTTCCTGGCCCCCTGGGTCGCCGCGGTCCTCGGCACGGCCCTGCTGATCGCCGGGTGGAGCGCCGCCCGCGCCTACTCGGGCATCTTCGAGGCACCACGTGACGAAGAACCCGAGACGGGGGCGCTGATGACCGTGGGCGGGTCCGCCCCGCCGGTGCGGTGACCACCTGACGGACGGGAGGCCCGGCGCACGTCGTGCGCCGGGCCTCCCGTGGTTCCGTCGGTCGCGTGGGCGACCGTCGGGACTACTCCTTGTTCAGCTTGTCCTGCACCAGGCCGGCCGTCTTCTCGACGACGTTCGGGATCTCTGTGGTGCCGTAGAGCCGGACGTCGGGGTGCGTGGGCGGGGGGTACGCGGCCGAGGTGGTGGGGCCGTCGTGGTACGAGTACTCGCCCTTGCCGTCGAACGACGGGCCACTCGCCCACGGGCCGTTCTTCGCCTCGGCACCGTCGGAGAAGTTGAGGTACTGGTAGTTGACCTCCTGGTTCTCCTTCGCCTGCGGGAAGTTGTTCGGGACCGGGAAGTCCTCGATGCCCTTCTCGCGGAGCTCGGCAGCAGCCGTCGCCCACATGTTCTGGTGCATCGTGTCGCGTGCGATGAGGAACGACAGCAGGTCACGGACGCCGTGGTCGTCGGTCATGTGGTAGAGTCGCGCGGCCTGGATCCGGCCCTGCATCTCGGCGTTCTCGTTCGCCGTGAAGTCGGCGAGCAGGTTGCCGCTGGCGGTGATGTACGAGCCCTGCCAGGGGTTGCCGTTGCTGTCAGCCGCACGGGCACCCGCACCCGCGACGATGGCGTGCTGCAGGTCCTGCCCGCCGACCACCGCGGCGACCGTCGGGTCGTCCTGCAGGGCGTCCTCGGTGATGCCGAGCGGGGACTTCTCGAGCAGCTGGGCGATCATCGTCGCGAGCATCTCGACGTGCCCCATCTCCTCGGCACCGATGCCGAAGACCATGTCCCGGTACTTGCCGGGGATGTGCATGTTCCACCCCTGGAACTGGTACTGCAGCGCCACGGTGATCTCGCCGTACTGGCCACCGAGCACCTCCTGCAGCTTGCGGGCGTAGATCGCGTCGGGCTTGTCGGGCGTGGCCTTGAACTGGAGTTCCTGCTTGTGGAAGAACAAATCGTGCTCCTTCGTCGTCTCGATCGAGCGATTGCAGGCCCGATCGTTCGCCGGGGGCACTGAGCGGCCGTCCAAGGTGGCCGGATCGCGCAGACGACCGGCTGCACACGGCCGGCTTCACCCGGCAGGACGAGGCGCTTCGGTCCGCCGCCCGATGCCCTCGGCCGTCCGGTTCCGCAGGCTGGGAGCATGCAGACCTCCACCAAGCACACGATCGCCACGCTGCTGCTCTGCGCGGCGATCGTGGTCGCCACCGTCGTCGCACTCATGGCCATGACGCCGCCCGCGTGACGCCGGTGCGGCATGGGAGGATCGCTCTCGTGACCGAACGGGGCAGGTTCCTCCGGCCGCTCGCCACCCGGTCGATCGTCATCGACGTCACCTGGGCGGTCCTGGCGGCGTTCGTCTTCCTGCTGCCCATCGACCTCGAGCTCGAGCACGCGAGTCTCGCCGCCGTCCTGTCGGCGTCCGTCGCGATCGCCCTGCGCCGCGTCTCCCCGTCCGCCGCGATGGTGATGGTGGTCGTCCTCGGGGTCGTCCAGGTCGGCGGCGGCGAGCGCCCCTCGCTGGTCGACCTCGCACTGTTCGTCGTGATCGGCACCGCCGCGGTCGTGGGTACCCGCACCGAGGTCGTCGTCTCCGGCGTGCTCGCGGTCGTCGCCGGTGCGGGAGCGACCGTATACCTGGCGTCGACCGGCTTCCGGTTCCTGGTGCTCATCAACGGCCCGCGCGACCAGGCCTTCCTGGCGATGGCCGCCCCGGTGACCGCGCTGCTCGGGGTCTGGGCGGGCGGGGTCGCCGTCCGGGCCTTCCGCTCCCGCGACCGCGAGTCGGAGCGCCGAGCCGACGCCGAAGCCGCCGCTTCCCGCGCCGAAGCCGTCGCCACCGAGGCCGAGGCCACCGCCACCCGCGCCATCGACGTCGCCGAGTCCGAACGCATCCGCGCCGACATCGCCCGCGACGTGCACGACGTCGTCGGCCACTCGCTCGCGGTGATCATCGCGCAGGCCGACTCGGTGCCGTTCCTCGACGACGAGGCCCGCATCCGTGCCGTCAGCGCCACCATCGCGAGCACCGCACGGAGCTCCCTGGTCGAGGTCCGCCAGGTCCTCGGGCACATCGACGGCTCGTCCGAGGCGACCGGGCCCGGCTCGCTCGAGGAGATCGTGCAGGGCATCCGCGACGCCGGGGTCGAGGTCGACCGCACGGTCCGCGGGGTCCCGCTGGGCCTGCGCCCGGACGCCGGCACCGCCGCCCGCCGCGTGCTGCAGGAGATGCTGACGAACGCCCTGCGCCACGGCGCCCCCGGCAACCCGGTGGTCGTGCGGGAGACCTGGCGGAGCGCCGACCTGGTGCTCGAGGTCGAGAACGTCGTCGGGGACGGCACCACCGCGGGCTCGGGCCGCGGGATCGACGGCATGGACTCGCGCCTCGGCGCCCTCGGTGGGTCGTTCGACGCCGCCGTCCTCGACGACGTGTTCACCGCACGCGCCCGCATCCCGTTCGACGTCCAAGGGGGACCCGTCCGATGACCGAACCGATCAGGATCCTGCTCACCGACGACCAGGCGCTGTTCCGCGCCGGGCTCCGGGTGGTGCTCGACGCCCAGGACGACATGCGCGTGGTCGGTGAGGCCTCCGACGGAGCCGAAGCGCTCGCACTCATCCCCCAGGTGCGACCCGACGTGGTGCTGCTCGACATGCGGATGGCCGGCATGGACGGCGTCGAGACCGTCCGGCAGCTCTACTCCGGTGCCGTCCCGGGCCCGCTGCCCCGCGTCGTCGTGCTCACCACCTTCGGGCTCGACCCCGCGGCGGCGACCGCGATCCGGCTCGGCGCCAGCGGGTTCCTGCTCAAGGACACGACGCCGCCGTTCCTGTTCGCCGCGGTGCGGGCGGTGCACGAGGGCAGCTCGGTGATCGCGCCGAACGACCTCGCGCAGCTGTTCGGCACCGACGTGGCACGGGCCCCGGCCCCGCAGCCGCCCGAGTTCGCGAGCCTGACCGAGCGGGAGCGGGTCGTGTTCGGGTGGGCGTCGCGCGGGCTGTCGAACGCCGAGATCGCCACGAAGGAGTACGTCACCGAGTCGACGGTGAAGACCCAGATCTCGAGCATCCTCGGCAAGCTCTCGCTGCGCGACCGGGTGCAGCTCGTCGTCTACGCACACGACCACGGGCTGGCGGGCACCCGCGACGCTTGAAAGGTATGCCTATTCAAGGCTGCCGAGGTCGAGCGCCGCGACCTCGTCGAGGATCGTGGCGATCGCGGCGGGGTCGTGGGCGAACCGTCCGAGGAACAGCCCGCCGATCCGCCCCTGCCCCCGGGTGAGCAGGCCGGGTCCGGCACTGCCCCCGTAGAGCACGGTGCTGCCGTGCAGCTCGGGCCGGGTGGCGAGGTGCTGCTCGATCCCGTCGAGCACCGCGACGATGTGGTCGTCCGGTGCGGGTGCCGGTGCACCGATCGCCCACACCGGTTCGTAGGCGACGGTCAGGGGTCCGGCGAGCCCGTCCGCGACGGCGGTCGAGACGGCCCGGTCGAGCTGCGCCGTCACCGCCGCCACGGCCTCGGTCGGATCGGAGGCCCGGTCCGGCTCCCCGACGCAGACCAGCGGACGCAGGTGGTTGCGGAAGGCCGCGTGCACCTTCCCCGCGATCGTCGCGTCGTCCTCGTGGAACAGGGAACGCCGTTCGGCGTGCCCGATCTCGACCAGGTCGACACCGATCTCCCGCAGTTCGGCGCCGGAGACCTCGCCGGTGAACGCGCCTGCGTCTGCCCACGACAGGTCCTGCGCGGCGAGCTGCACACCGGTGCCGGCGAGCAGGTCACGCACCGGGACGAGGGCCGGGAACGTCGGCGCCACGAACAGCGACGCCGCACCCGAGCGCACCGCGGGGTGTCGCCGGGCGATGTCGGCGACCTCGGCCGCCCACGACAGCGTCCGGGCGTGCGAGAAGTACGTCTTCAGCGACACCCCGACGATGGTCACGGGGCGATCGTCTCCACGACGAGGGCGAAGGACAGCGCGCCGGGATCCGCGGTGCCGACGGCCTGGTCGGCGTGGGTCCGTGCCCGGCCCATCTTCGGCACGAGGGACTCCGTGGCGTCCGCTGCCTGTCGGGCGGCGCGGACGGCGTCGCCCCAGGCCTCGGCGAGCGCCGCCCCGGCGTCGAGCCGGGTGCGGAGCACCTCGTCGAACGGCACCAGGGCGTCCACCATCGTCTTGTCACCGACGGTGGCGCCGAACGCGAGCACGGCCTCGGTAGCCGCGCGGACCCCCTGCGCGACGGTGGCACCCGACGGACGCGAGTCGTCCCCGACCACGCGACCCAGTGCCTCCAGGGCGGCACCCCAGATCGCACCGGACGTGCCGCCGGCCTTGTCGGACCAGGCATCCGCGGCGACCAGCAGGACGGTGCCGGCGCCGGCACCGCGGCTGACCGCGTCGGCGGCTGCGACGTCGGCGGCGTGCGATCCGCGCTGCATCCCGATGCCGTGGTCACCGTCGCCGGCCACGGCGTCGATGCGGCCGAGTTCGTCGGCGTGCTCGTCGAGGACGGCTCGGACCGCGGCGAACCCGGCGGCGACCTGTTCGGCGACCGCGCGGGATTCGCCGGTCGCCGGGCCGATGCCCACGCCCTCGGCGTCCGCCGCCACGGTGGACGGGTCGACACGCTGCTCGGCGACCGCACCGCCCTTGCGGTAGGCGGGGGTGTCCGCGGGTGCTGCCCAGAGTTCCTCGAGCTCGTCGTCGAGCCAGAACAGCGTCAGGGAGACCCCGGCCATGTCGAAGCTCGTGACGAGTTCGCCGACCTCGGGTTCCACGATGACGACCCCGGCGTCCGCCAGGCGCCGCTGCACCGAGCGGTAGACGACGAAGAGCTCCTCGTACTTGACCGAGCCCAGGCCGTTCAGGATCGGGACCACCCGCTGGCCCTCGAGTGCCACGCCGTCGGGCAGTTCGTCGAGCAGCCGGGACACCAGCAGCTCGGCCAGCCCGTCCGCCGACGGCACGTCCGTCTCGTCGATGCCCCGCTCGCCGTGGATGCCCATGCCGACCGCCATCCGCCCCTCGGGCACCGTGAACAGGGGTTCCTCAGCACCCGGCAGCGAGCACCCGGAGAACGCGACGCCGAAGCTGCGCGTCCGGTCGTTCGCCCGTTCGGCGACGGCGGCGACCGTGTCGAGGTCGTCCCCGCGCTCGGCGGCGGCGCCGGCGACCTTGAAGACGCAGAGGTCACCCGCGATGCCGCGGCGCTTCGCGCGGTCGTCGGCGGGGGCGCTCGTCACGTCGTCGGTGACGCGGACGGTCCGGACCGGGATGCCGTCGGCCTCGAGCGTGCGCGCCGCGGCGTCGAAGTTCAGGACGTCGCCGGCGTAGTTGCCGTAGCTGAGCAGCACCCCGCCACCGTGCTCCGCGGCCTTCGCGACCCCGGTGACCTGCTGGGCGCTGGGGCTGGCGAACAGGTTGCCCATCGCGGCCCCCGCGGCCAGGCCGTGCCCGACCAGCCCGCCGAACGCGGGGTAGTGGCCCGAGCCGCCGCCGATCACGACCGCGACCGTGCCGTCGGGGCTCGTGGTGGAACGGGCGACCCCGCCGTGCACCCCGCGCACCCACCGCTCGTTCGCGGCGACGAAGCCGTCGGTCGCCTCGTCGGCGAAGTCCGCCGGGTCGTTGAACAGTCTGGTCATCGCGTGCTGCCCTTCGGGTCGGTGGTGCGGACGTGCGAGGTGTCGAGCAGTTCGTCGGCCTTGGCCCCGCGGAAGAACTTGGTGCAGAAGATCATCACCGCGGCGACGAACGCCAGGACGCCGAGCGAGACGATGCCGAACGCGCCGCTGTCGGTCGGCACCACCTCGTTGATGGCGGTGCGCATGATCGGGGCGACGAACCCGCCGAGGTTGCCGAGCGAGTTGATCAGGCCGATGCCCGCGGCCGCTGCGGCACCGGTCAGGAACGCCGTCGGGTAGGCCCAGGTGATCGGGCCGACGGCCAGGAAGCTCGCGACGGCCAGGGTGATGAACAGGATGCCGAGCACGGGCTGCCCGTTCGCACCCGCCCACGCCGACCCGAGGATCGACAGGCCGGTCGTGATGTAGAACAGGGTGCCCCAGCGACGACGGCGTCCGACGGAGTCCGCACGCGACCCGATCAGGTAGCAGGCGACGAGCCCGACGAGCCACGGGATCGCGGTCACGAGCCCGACCTGCCAGCCGACGTCCTGCCCGAGCAGCGAGGACACCTGCTGCGGCAGGTAGAACGTCGTGCCGTACACGGCGACCTGCAGGCAGAAGTAGATGATCGTGAAGTACCAGACGCGCCCGCTCGCCATCGCGCGCCAGATGCCCTTCGGGCCGTCCTCGCTGCGGGCCGTGTCCTCGCGCTCCATGGCCGCGGTGAGCGACGCCTTCTCGCCCGGTTCGAGCCACTTCGCCTGCTGCGGACTGTTCGTCAGGAACACCAGGGCCGCGATGCCCGCGAACACCGCCAGCAACCCCTCGCCGGCGAACATGACCTGCCAGCCGTGGAACGGCGTGACCTGATCGCCGATGCTGATCAGCCCACCGGACAGCGGGGCGCCGATCATCTGCGAGAACGGCTGCGCCAGGTAGAAGATCGCGAACATGCGCACGCGCACCTTGTTCGGGAACCACTCGGACAGGTACATGATCACGCCCGGGAACAGCCCGGCCTCGGTCACGCCCAGGATGAACCGCAGGATGATGAACATCGTGTCGTTCGTCGTGAAGGCGAACAGTGCGGCGACGATGCCCCACGTGACGGCGATCCGGGCGAGCCAGAAGCGCGCACCGAACCGCTTGAGCAGCAGGTTCGACGGGATCTCGAAGATCGCGTAGCCGATGAAGAAGATGCCGGCGCCCAGGGCGAACGCGGCGTCGGAGATGCCGCGGTCGACGCGCAGGGCCTCTTCGGCGAAACCGACGTTCGTGCGGTCGAGGAACGCGACGAAGTACAGGATGACGAGCATCGGCATGAGGTGCTTCGTCGCCTTGCCGATGGCGGACTTGAGGCCGGGGTCGTTCGTCGACCCGAGCGCGGGGGCAGGGGGTAGTGACACGGGTTCGCTCCTTTGCGAGCACGGTGCGGTCGTTCTGGCGTCTGGCGGTCGGTTCGGTCGTCCGGACGGGAGGCACGGATCGCGTCGCCCGGTCGGCGCGCGTTCCGTGGGCGGCTGGCCCTAGTGCATGTACAGGCCGCCGTCGACGTTGAGCGTCTGGCCCGTGACGAACCCGGCGTCCTCGCTGATCAGGTACGCGATGGCGGCAGCGATGTCCCGCGGGGTGCCGATGCGCGGCAGTACGCCGTCGGCGGCCATCTCGGCCTTCCGCTCCTCGGACAGGGTGCCGCCCATGATGTCGGTGTCGATCGGACCGGGCGCGATCGCGTTGACGGTGACGCCGCGCGGGCCGAGCTCGCGCGCCAGGCCACGGGTCAGGCCGATCACGCCGGCCTTCGCCACCGTGTACGGGGTCTTGCTGAAGGTGCCGCCGCCGCGCTGGGCGGAGACCGACGACAGGTTCACGATGCGCCCGTAGCCGGACCGCGCCATCGACTCCGCCGCCCGCAGGCTGGCGAAGTGCACGCCGTCGAGGTTGATCGACAGCACCCGGTGCCACTCCCCCTCGGGCAGGTCGAGGTAGGCGTGCGCGGACGAGACCCCGGCCAGGTTCACCAGTGCGGTGATCGGCCGGAGTTCGGCCTCGATCGTGTCGAAGGCCGCGCGGACGGCGGACTCGTCGGCGACGTTCGCCCCGACACCGACCGCCCGCACGCCGTGCTGTTCGCGGATCTCGGCGGCGACCTGCTCGCTCGCCGTCTGGTCGAGGTCGATGATCCCGACGTCCCACCCGGCCTCGGCCAGGTGGTGGGCGGTGGCGCGGCCGATGCCCCGCGGTGAGGCGGCCCCGGTGAGGACGACGGTGCGGTCCTGGTGCTGGCCGGCTGACTGGTTCTGCGTGCTCATGGTTCGTGCTCCGGGCTCAGTGGATCGGTGCCGGGCCGAGCTCGTCGAGGAGCTTCTGCATCGCCACGTACGCCTTGTTCCGGTAGGCCACGAGCTCGGGCGTGCGGTCGGCCGGCACCTCGAGGTACCCGGCGCCCGACTTCGTGCCGAGCTCACCGGCGTCGACGTGCTGCTGCAGCGACGGCGGGGTGGCGAAGCGCTCGGGCCAGCGGGTCTGCAGCGACTCGAAGCAGAACGCGTAGACGTCGAGCCCGGCCATGTCGGCGATCGCGAACGGACCGAAGAACGGCAGGCGGAACCCGAACGTGGTCCGCACGATGGTGTCGATGTCGTCGGGGCTCGCGATGCCCTCGTCGGCGATCTTCGTGGCCTCCTCGAACAGCGCGTACTGCAGGCGGTTCAGGACGAACCCGGTCGAGTCCTTCACCCGCGCCGACTGCTTGCCGGTCGCGGCGACGACGGCCTCGCCGACCTCGATCGCGTGCTCGTTCGTGGTCGGGTGCGGGATGAGCTCGACGCCGGGGATGAACGGTGCAGGGTTCGAGAAGTGCACGCCGAGGAACCGCTCCGGGCCCACGACCGCCTCGGCCAGCGACTCGATCAGGATCGTCGAGGTGTTCGAGCCGATCACGGCGTCGGGGCGGGCGGCCTCGCTGATGCGGCGGAGCGTGGCGTGCTTGATCTCGAGCTTCTCGGGCACGGCCTCCTCGATGAAGTCGGCGTCGGCGACGGCGGCCTCGATCGACTCGGCAGCGCTCAGGTGTGCGCGGACCCGTTCGACGGCGTCCTCGGGGAACAGCCCGTCGGCGACGAACTGTGCGGTCTCGCCGAGCAGCCGCTCCAGGTTCTGCTGGGCGATCTCGGCCGAGACGTCGGCGATCCGGACGGTGTGGCCAGCGAGGGCGAGGACCTGGGCGATCCCGCCGCCCATGTAGCCGGACCCGACGACGGCGATGTCGAGGGTGCTCATCGGATTGCTCCTTCGGTGCTGGTTGCTGCAGTCGGGGTCGCCGTCGCGTCGAGCTTCGTCGTCGCGAGGACGGATCGGATGTACTGCTGGTTGGTGGCGCAGACGCCGAGGCTGTCCCCGCCGTACTGCTCGGTCATGACGATCCCGCGGAACCCGTCGGCGACGGCCTCGCGCAGGACCTGGCGGTAGTTGATGAGGCCCGTCTCCATGGTGCTCGGCGCGCTCGTCGCCCAGCTGCCGTCGCCGGCCTCGTCACGCGTGTAGTTCTTCACGTGCAGGTAGTTCGTGTGCGGCATGGTCTTCGCGAACAGCTCCCGCCAGTCCTCGACCGGACGGTGCAGACGGATGAGGTTCGCGACGTCCGCGTTCAGCCCGACGTTGTCGAGCCCGATCTCCTCGACCAGGCGGACCGCACTGTCGGCGGTGCCGAGGTACGTGTCCTCGTACAGCTCGAGCGCCATCGGCAGCCCGACGCTCGCAGCGTGCTCGCCGAGCTCCCGCAGTCGCTTGACCGCGGCGTTCCAGACCTCGGGGTCGTCGGGGTCCTTCGGGCCCGGCGCCGTCCAGAACCAGAGCGCCCGCTTCTGGGCGTCGGTGAACGGCTGGTGCAGCCCCGTCGAGAAGACCTGCATGCCCCACTCGGCCGCCGCGTCGATGGTGCGGTGGGCGTAGGCCAGGTTCTCGTCCTCGTGCCCGGGCTGGATGACGCTCTTGCGCTGCAGGTGCACCGAGGGAATCCCGATGCCGTGCGACTTCGCGACGGCGAACAGCTCGTCGCGGCGCGAGGCTTCGAGGTCAGCGGGGCGGATGTGGCTGTCGGCGAGTTCGGCGAGCGAGAAACCGACGGCCTCGATCTGCCCGAACACCTCGTCCCACACCTCGGCGGGGGCGTCGTGGAAGGCCGTCCCGTCGCGGGTGACCTGCGCGAACCCGTGCAGGCAGGCCGCGATCGGCCAGGTCTCCGACGTCCAGGTGGTGGGGTCCCAATCCTGGTCGACCCAGTCCTGTGGAGTGGTCACGGAATGCTCCTTTGCATGTCGTGGTGGTTCAGCCTTGAACCTCTTTCCTATAGGAAAGATACTCGCACAACGCTGGAACGCAACCCCTCTGCCTCAGCTCGTGTGGGACGCGTCCGCGCGCGAACGCAACCGGACGGCGTCGATGTGGAGCCGCATAGCGGCGACGGCCGACGTCGGGTCCGCAGCCAGCGCCTCCAGGATGGCCCGGTGTTCTTGGACCGCACGATCCGTGTCGTCCCCGCCACCCTCGACGATCTGCCGCATGCGGTGCACGCGCGTCGTGATGATCTCGGACATCTCCTCGAGGAACGGGTTCCGTGTCGCGTCGAAGATCAGCTGGTGGAACTGCCAGTCGCTGCGGAAGAAGCGGGCCATCAGCTCCTCCGGCGCGTGCGCAGCACCGACGGACGCGACCTCGGCGGCCACCGCAGCCTGCTCGTCGAGCGCTGCTGCCAGTCGCTCGCGCAGGCCGTCGACGTCGCCGCGGGCCGCGAGCTCGACGGCGCCGCTCTCCACGATCAGCCGGGCGTCGAACAGGGCCTCGAGCTGGTCACCGGCCAGGGGCGGGGAGACCCGGTAGCCCTTGTTCGCCTCACGGGTGACGAGGCCGGTGCGTTCGAGTTGCACCAGGGCTTCGCGCACCGGGGTCGGCGAGACCCCGAGACTGCGGGCGAGGCCGTCGATCGACAGCCGCATGCCCGGTTCGACGTCGTGGCCCATCAGGACCTCGAGCACCCGGTCGTACACGCGGTCACGCAGGCCGAGCTGCGTGATGCGCTCCGTCTCGAAGCCGGGCATGGTCGTGGACATGGGTCGATCCTAGAGAATCCACGACTCGGGCTCGGTGGGAGGGCTCCGAGCCTGGTGGCGCCGCCGCCGGGCCCCGCTCCTGCGATCGACTCGCACGACCAGGCCCACGACCAACTTACTCGGGGCGACACAGCCCTTCAGTCCCTTGACCTGCTTGCTCGCGACCCCCGCCGCACTGTCGCGAGGCTCCCACTGCTAAGCACCCCGAGGAGGAGCGCGAAACCGTGGAACGTTCAGCGCCCGTTCACCGGGCTTTTTTGCGGGAGGGCAAGAACCGATCCCAGGCTCTGCGATGCAGCATGCGGCGCGAGCATTGGCTCCGCGGATCCCGCACGAGGGGACGATCGTCGGGTGGGTTGTCCGCATTCGGGTCGACTGAGGCCGATCGAGTTGCGTCCGGTTCAACCCGACTCAGCCGCGTCGACGCATCGGGGTTTGAGGACCACGGACATCGACGCCGCGAGTGGCAACGTCGCATCAGCTCCTGAGTGCCCGCTTGCCCATCGGTCACCAGTCGGCAAGCCCAGGGGTCCGCAGCCGCCGCGGCGATCTGGCTCGCGCCATGCTCGTGCTTCTCGTCTCTGACGATCAGAACTGTCGAACGGTCCGCACGACGTTGGGCAATGTGATCGGATCGAGCACACCGTGGTGCACTGCCCACACCACCCACACCATCTGGGCGGGCAAGGCGATGACGACCAACACCGTCAGCACGGACATCACGCGAACGGCCCACGCCAGGACGGCCTGCGGGTCGAACCTTCCGGACGGATCGATCCGTCGGGACAGCTGCCATCCGACCGCCGCGGCCGCGACGTTGATCGCGACGAGCCACCAGGTCGGATGCGACTGGAAGTCGAACTCGCGGTCTGCGACGCCGGGCTGTGTCGCCGAGACCTGCCACGCCGATGCGACGGCCTGCACGACCACGAACATCGTGGTCCATCCGGCCAGACGAGGCCCGTCGATCGACACCGGGCGGAGTCGGCGTGTGCCGCCATGCCGGGCATCGGTGGTCGGGGTCGTGGACATGGGGTGATCATGGCAGACACCAACCAGGGCGAACGCCACGTGGATCACCGTGCTGCGCAATTGAACAGGCAGAGCGGATGCACCCACACCGAGAAGACCGCCTCATACATCGCCCGGTAGCGGATCGGCTAGCGGACGCTCTTGACTCGTTGATCTTCAGCGAATTTTCCTGAGACGATTGCGCTCGCGATTCCGAGCACGACCGCCCCAAAGCGCGACCCGGTTCTGGGCTCGACGTCGAAGTCGGAGATGCTCACGCCAAAGAGGCTATAGGGCGAGCGCGGCGGTCGTTCCAACCGGGCACGCCGCCCGGTAGAGGATCGGTCAGCGGGCGCGGGTGAACTGCTGCGCGCTCCGCCGGAGCTCCGAACGCAAGGCGGTCGTCGAGACGCGGCCGAGACTCGCCATCCTGCGGAGTCACACGTCGAGCATGAAGGCCCAGCCGATAACGAGGAACCCCGCGATGATCAGAGTCGCGAGCCCCGTCCAGAACCAGGGCGCCCCCGGTCGCCTGGTCATTTGACCTCGTCCGAACCCGTACTCGCGGACCGTCACCACAACCGAACGGAAGAGCAGTCCCGCTCCGATGAGCCCGACGAGCACAAAGGCAGACCAGATCCACCAGGAGAACGTCATGAGTCGAGCATGCCCCACTCGTGACCGCTCCGCGTTGTGACCGGTGACCGATAGCTCAGTGAAACGGGGACTGCGGCCGTTCGATCCCGACTGCCGAGGCCCGGACGCCGCTCACGGCACCCGCACGAACTGCGGCGCCCCACGGTCCCGCAACCGGAACCCCAGGTGCTGGTACAGCCCGATCGCCCCGGTGTTCCCGGCGGCCGCGTGCATCAGCGGGGTCTCGCCCCGCTCTCGGATCCCGTGCGCGACGGCGAGCACCAGCCGACGTCCGAACCCCTGCCCCCGGTACGCCTCGTCCGTGCACACTGCGCTGATCTCGGTCCACCCCGGCGGGTGCAACCGCTCCCCCGCCATGGCGACGAGCCGCCCGTCCCGCCGGATGCCCAGGTACGTGCCGAGCTCGATCGTCCGCGGCAGGAACGGCCCCGGCTTCGTCCGCTCCACCAGGGCGGTCATCTCCGGCACGTCGTCGGGCGTCAGCACGATCGTCTCGGGATCCGGCACACCCTCGATCGCCTCACCGGTCAGCTGCACGCCGCCGGCACCCTCGACGAGTTCCCACCCCTCGGGCAGCACGGCGGCCGCACCGACGCCGAGCATCCCGCCCGACCCGAGCAGCGCCCGGACGTTCTCCCAGTCCTGCGGCGTGGGCTGCGCGGGGATCCCCGTCCACACCGACACGTCGGTCTGGTAGCGGACGACGTCGCCGCGCCGCTCGGCGAACCGCGCGTGGTGGCTGTTCAGCGCGGCCATCGCGGGCGCGTCGAGCACCCGCGTCGGGGTGCCGTCGTCGGCGATGGTCAGGTCGAGCGTCCGGAGCGCCTCGCCGCGGGAGTCACCGCCGCGGAACCCGAGGTCCTCGATCCGCCGTCGATCGCCGTCCGTCCACCCGGCGGTGTCCGCGACGACGCCCGAGGCGTACTGGTTCGTGGCACGGTGGACGACCTGCTCGACGTCCGCTGCCGCGGCCACGAGGACCTCTCCGGGTCGGGGCTGGGCGGTCGCAGTCGTCGTCATCCCACCATTCTCCGCCCGCGGCGAGCGCCGCCGGCGCGTGGTCGCTCCAGCAGGGCACTCACCGCCCCACGCCGTCGCCTCCGGCCCCAGCGGTCCCCACGATCCACGTGTCCTTCACGCCACCACCCTGCGACGAGTTGACGACCATGCTGCCCTCGGGCGCGACGCGCGTCAGCGCCACGTCGGCCAGGTGCACGTCGTCCGGCCCGGTCCCCGTCGCGTAGACGAAGGCCCGCAGGTCCACGTGCCGCGGGTCGAGACCTGCCGGTCCGATCGTCGGGTGCGAGGACAGCTGCACGACCTCCTGTCCCACCCACCCGGCGGGGTCCGCGGCGATCTCGCGCCGTCGTTCGGCCACCTCGGGGGCGCTCGCGCTCGGTCCGATCAGGACCCCGCGCCCGCCCTCGCCGTCGACCGGCTTCGTGACGAGTTCCCCGACGCGGTCGAGGACCGACAGCCGTTCGACCTCGATGCTCGTGCGGTAGGTCGGCACCGATGCCAGCAGGGGTTTCTCGTCCAGGTAGTACCAGATCAGGTCCGGCACGGTGACGTACATCGCCTTGTCGTCGACCAGCGCGTTGCCCGGCGCGTTCGCCAGGTAGATGCGGCCTGCCTCCGCCGCGTCGAGGATCCGGGCACCCAGGTCGGGAGCGTGCTCCGCCGTCAGCGCGCTGACGTCGCGGTCGATCCGCAGGTACAGCCCGTCGAGCACGTCACCCGTCGTCGCGTCGACCACGCGTCCGTCACGGACGTCCAGGTCCGACCCGGACAGGAGGCGCATCCCGGCCCCGTCGGCCAGCCTGCGGTGCTCGAACCACGCGCCGGCGGCGGGGCCGTCGCTGACCAGTGCGATCACGGGGTCGGCCGCGCCCGTCACCGCGGAGGTGTTCTCGCAGAGGGTCCGGCACAGCCGGTCGGTCACGCCGTGCGGGTCGCGCAGGTGCGCCGGCCGCGGGGCGTCCGGCACGACGTCGTCCATCAGCTCGCGCAGGGCGATGCCGTACGCGACGCCCGAGGGCGAGCGGACGTTGTCCTCGAGCACCCGCCAGCCGCCGAACTCGTTGCGCACCAGGTCGAACCCGAGCACCGGCGCACGGACCGCCGTCGCCGGCAGCCGGGTAGCGTCTGGGTCCCAGCCCTTCGCGCCGACGAAGTGGTCGGCGTCCAGCACGCCGTCGGCCACGATCCGCCGGTCGCCGTACGCGTCACGCAGGAACAGTTCGATCGCACGGGCACGCTGCCCCAGGCCACGCTCGAGCTGCGACCACTCGTACGCGCTGATCGTCCGGGGCACCAGGTCGCATCCGAACTCCTGCGCACCACCGTCCACCACGAAGCCGACGTGGTGCTCACGGGTCCAGACGTCGCGGGCGGCGCAGCGCTCGATCGCGGTCTGGGCGTCCCAGCCGCTGAAGAAGGTCGCGAGCGCACGGAACGCGGGGCGTGGGCGGGCTCCCGGTCCGACCGCCTCGTCACCGGCACGGACGCGGTACCCCGGGATCGGGGCCACCGGGTCCTCGTCGCGGCCGGACGGGAGCCCCGCGGTGTCCTCGACCACCAGGGCGACGACGTCGTCGAGCTCCCCGCGCTCGGCGTAGGCGGTGCGCTGCCGGTCGGTGGAGTTGCCGCGCGCCAGGGTGTCCTCCAGCAGCTCCGTCACCGTGCCCCAGTCGCCGAGCTCCTCGAGTTCCGGGCGCAGGCGGGAGACGAGCTGGCGCACCGCGACCTCGGCGGGCAGGCGCTCGGGGTGCTGCCCGAGGCCGACCAGCTCACCGCTGAGCCCCGAGCGCGCGGCCTGCCACATCGCCGCACGGTGCAGGGGTTCGCTGCGCGGGTGCCACTCGGCGCCGGATTCGACCGACTTCTCGGCCCTGCGCACCGCGGCGCGGAAGAGTCCGGCGATGAGCACGGCGTCGTCCACCACCGGTGTGGCGTCGCAGACCCGCAGTTCGAGCGTCGGCGCGTGCGACGACGGCCGCACGTCGAAGTAGGCCATCTTCTTGTCGGCGATCACCCCGGAGGCGATCAGGTCGTCGAGCACCCGGTCGTACTCGGCGGCGTCCGCGACCGGACCGAAGCTGCCGGCCGACGGCCACCGCTGCCAGATGATGCTGCGGAACGACGCGTAGCCGGTGTCCTGCCCGTTCCAGAACGGACTCGATGCACTCAGTGCGAGCAGCGACGGGAGCACGGGCGCCACCCGCTGGGCGATCAGCACCGCCAGGTCGCGGTCGCTCACCCCGACGTGCACCTGCAGACCGCAGATGAGCTGTTCGTCGACGAGCATCCGGTACTGCTCCTGCATGCGGCCGTACCGTCCGCCGGAGCTCAGCTCGAAGTCGGCGTACTCCGACCTCGGCGCGGTGCCGACGGCGGCGATGGTGACCCCGGCCGGGGCGATCGCGGCCCTGAGCTCACTGCGCAGGTCGACGATCACCCGCCGGAGGTCATCCAGGGTCCGCACCACGGGGGTGTTCGTCTCGATCGTCGTGCGCTGCAGTTCGGCGCCGAAGCGGTCGGTGGGCAGTTTGGGCAGAAGGCGCGGGGCCTTCGCGGAAAGTCGTCCGGACTCGAGGTCGATGAGGTGCAGCTCTTCCTCGGCGCCGAGCGTCAGCTCTGCACTCATGGCTGGAACCTACGCGTGCGACATGTCGTGCGTCCACCGCCGCTCCGCCCGACCCACGCTCGTAACGCGCTCGACATCCGGACCGGCGGAACGACCGACGGGAGGCGCGGTGCCAGCTGGCACCGCGCCTCCCGTCCGTCGTCAGTCGCCGCTACTGCGGGTCGGCGGGCTCGCCGCCCGAGTCGACGTCGCTGTCCTGCTGCGGGTCCTCCGTCGCGTCGCCCGTGGACGAGCCGTCGGGGAGGTCCTCGGTGTACTGCTGCTGGGTCTCGGTGGGATCGCTGGATCCGTCCGGTGTCGTCGAATCAGTCATGGTCCGGACGGTACGCGGACCGGTACCCAGCCCCGTTCAGCGAGCGGCTGCGCGCCGGAGCGCCACCCACTGCAGCAGCATGATCGTCTTGCCGTCGGCGATCCGGCCGTCCGCGACCATCGCGAGCGCGTCGTCGAGCGCGACCTCGAGCACCTCGATGTCCTCGCCCTCGTCCTCCACACCACCGCCGGCCTCGACCCGGTCCGCCGGCGTGTACGCGCCGACGTAGAAGTGGACCCGTTCGGTGACCGACCCCGGGCTCATGAAGACGTCGCCCAGGCGGTCCAGGGCGCCGAGCCGGATGCCGAGTTCCTCGACGGCCTCGCGGCGGACGGCGGTCTCGGGGTCGTCCTCGTCGAGCAGTCCCGCCGCCGCCTCGATCAACATGCCGTCCGGGTGCCCGTTCACGTACGCGGGCCACCGGAACTGCCGGGTCAGCAGCACCGTGCCGCGCTCGGCGTCGTACGGCAGCACGGTCGCACCGTTGCCCCGGTCGTAGGTCTCGCGCTGCTGCCGGTCCCACCGACCGTCGCGGCGCCGGACGTCGAGGGTCGTGCGCCGGAGCACGTGCCAGCCGTTCGACACCACCTCGACGTCCCGCACGACCACGTCCGGGTTGCGGTCGAGGTCGCGGCCGACGGCGTCGAGCCCGGTCCGCCCACGGTCATCGGGCACGTCGACACCGGGGCGGGGAACGGTCGTGGGTTCGTCGGTCACCCCGGTCACGCTAGCGGGGCACCACGGCCCCGCGCTGCCCCGGTCGGTACGCTCGAGGTGCCGCACCAGGGAGCGGCAGAGGACGGTGCAGCATGACCAGGACGTTCATCCCCCGACGACCGGACCGACCGCAGGTGGTCACCGTGTCCTTCGTGCTGTGGCTGGTGTGGGTGGCCGCCTGCGTCGCGTCCACGGTGCTCCAGTTCTCCGCGACGAACGCCATGACCGGACGGGCGCCGGTCCTCGCCGGGATCGTGGCCCTGGTGCTCTGGGCCCTGGTGGCCTGGGCGGTGTTCCGGATGGCCGCGGGTTCCCGGGTCGCGCGCATCGTGCTCGTGGTCGTCGCGGCCTTCCGCGCGGTCCTCAGCCTCACCGGGGGCGAGCTCGCGGTCCTGACGATCGCGCTGTCGGTCGTCGCCGCGGTCCTGCTCTTCCTGCCCACCGCGCGCCCGTTCTTCGCGGCGACGGACGCGGCACGAACCGGCCACGGGATCCGCGGAACCGGCGTGTCGGGGCCGAGCCGTGCCTCCAGGCCGGACGCCGACCACACGTCGGAGCCGGATCGGTCCTGATCGGGGACCGACCCCGGATCGACCCCCGGAAACAGGAAACGGCCCCGGATTGCTCCGGGGCCGTTCCTGTTCTTCGCCTGGTGCGCGAGGGGGGACTTGAACCCCCACGCCGTTTCCAGCACACGGACCTGAACCGTGCGCGTCTACCAATTCCGCCACTCGCGCCAGCCCCGAAACACTACCACGCACAGACGGGTGTCAACGCCAACCACTACCATGCAGTGGTTGACGACCGACGACACGGGAGACGCATGGGCCTGCTGGACAACTTCGAGCGAGGGTTGGAACGCGCCGTCAACGGTGCGTTCGCGAAGACCTTCCGCTCCGGGGTGCAGCCCGTCGAGATCTCGAGCGCCCTCCGGCGCGAGCTCGACACGAAGGCCGCAGTGGTCTCCCGCGAGCGCATCCTCGTGCCGAACGAGTTCACCGTGCACCTCGCGCCGCCGGACTTCACCCGCATGAACGACGTCGGCCGTCCGCTCATCGACGAACTGACCCAGATGGTGCACCAACACGCCGTGGCGCAGAACTACTCGTTCTCCGGCCCGGTCACCATCCGGCTCCAGCAGGACGGCACGCTCTCGACGGGCATCCTGCAGATCGACTCCACCACCGTGCAGCGCGACGTCGCGTGGATCCCGGTGCTCGACATCGGCTCCCAGCGCCACCGTCTGCACCGCGGACGCACGGTGATCGGGCGCGGCAGCGACGCGGACATCACCATCGCGGACACCGGGACGAGCCGGAAGCACGTCGAGGTCCTGTGGGACGGCAAGCACGCACAGGCCACCGATCTCGGCTCCACGAACGGCTCGAAGCTGAACGGTCAGCACTTCCAGCAGGCGATCGTTGAGCCGGACTCCACCATCGAGATCGGTCGTACCCGTATGGTGTTCCGGGTGATCCCGGAGAACGACGGAGGTGCTCGATGACAACAGGCCTGACCCTGCTCGTCCTGCGCTTCGCGTTCCTCGCGGTGCTCTGGCTGTTCGTCTTCGTGATCGTGTTCGCCCTGCGCAGCGATCTGTTCGGCCAGCGCGTGCGTACGATCCCGACCGATCCCAAGTCGGCCCCGTCCGGGCCGAGCACCCCCACCGCCCCTGCGGCGGCGGCCCCCGGCCCCGCCTCGAGCGGTGCGTTCACGGACCTGATCGAACGGCCGGGAGGCACGCAGCAGTCCGCCTCGCCGGTCGCCGCCCGCCTCGTCATCACCGAGGGCGCGCGCGAAGGCATGGAGATGCCGCTGGGCGGCGGCCCGATCACGATCGGGCGTTCGAGCGAATCGAACGTCGTGATCCGTGACGACTACACCTCGACCAACCACGCCCGCCTCGACCTCCGTGCCGACGGCTGGCTCCTCACCGACCTCGAGTCCACGAACGGCACCTTCGTCAACGGTCAGAAGGTGAGCGCTCCCGTCCTCGTGGCGGCAGGCACGCCGATCACGATCGGGACGACGACGTTCGAGCTGCGGCGGTAACCCGGCATGACCGCTCGCACGCTGAGCGCCGCTGTGTCCCACGTGGGGCGCATCCGCGCGAACAACCAGGACTCCGGCTACGCCGGGGCGCACCTGTTCGCGGTGGCGGACGGCATGGGCGGGCACGCCGGCGGCGACGTCGCCTCGGCGATCGCGATCCGGCGCATCCGCGAGGTCGACCGCGAGTTCCCCTCGGCGCACGACGCCGAGTTCGCGCTGCAGTCGGCGCTCATCGCGGCGAACCAGCTCATCACCGAGACCGTGTTCGAGCACCAGGAACTCACCGGCATGGGCACCACGGTGTCCGCCATGATCCGCGTGGGCGACCAGATCGCGATCGCGCACATCGGTGACTCCCGCATCTACCGGCACCGCGACGGCGAGCTGCAGCAGATCACGTCCGACCACACGTTCGTCCAGCGACTCGTCGACAGCGGCCGGATCACCCCGGAAGAAGCCGCTGTCCACCCGCGCCGCTCCGTGCTCATGCGGGTGCTCGGCGACGTCGACGCGGCACCCGAGGTCGACACCGCGATCATGGACATCCAGCCGGGCGACCGCTGGCTGCTGTGCTCCGACGGCCTGTCCTCGTACCTCGCCGAAGAGCGGATCCGGCACGCACTGGCGTCGACCATGGACGCCAACCAGGTCACGCAGCGCCTGGTGAAGGAGACGCTCGACCACGGCGCCCCCGACAACGTCACCGTCGTCGTGATGGACGTCACCGACGCCGAGGTCGACGACGACGACGACGCGGCCACCACCGTCGGGTCCGCCGCGGCACCCCTGACCTTCGAGGCGTCGACCGGCCGCAAGCCGATCCGCCTCCCCACGATCCTGCTGCACCCGCTCAAGGTCACCACCGCTCCGGAGGACTCGCACTTCGAGCCCGAGTCCGACCAGTTCTTCGCGGAGCTCATCGCCGAGGACCGCCGACGCCGCATCCGGCGCCGGGTGTCCTGGACCGTGGCGCTCGTCGCGGCCGTCGCCGTGCTCGTCGGCGCGGTGTTCGTCGGCTGGCGGATCACGCAGGACCACTACTACGTCGGCACCGACCGCGGCACCGTCGCGATCTACAAGGGCGTGCAGCAGTCGATCGGGCCGTTGGCGCTGTCCGACGTGTACGAGGACACCGACATCACGGTCTCGTCGTTGCCGGACTACACCCGCGAGAACGTCCGGTCGACGATCAACGCGCAGTCGCTCTCCGACGCCCGCGACATCGTCGATCGCCTCCGCAAGGCCGCAGCGACCGGCGAGGACCAGGCCGGCACCGGTGGGGACGGCGACGACGGCTCGTCACCGTCGCCCTCGCCGACCCGCTCGTCCACGCCGTCACCGAGCCCGACGCGGAGCTCGCGATGAGCACCGCCACGGCCGCCCAGTCCTTCACCCAGGCGATCACGATCAAGCTCCGTGAGCCCGCCCGCGCGCGGAACCTCGAGCTGTTCCTGCTCGTCATCGCGTGCGGCATCTGCGCCGGCGCGATGGTGCTCGTGCAGCTCGGCACGAAGGGCCGGCTGTTCGACCAGTCGGTGCTCTGGGTCGGCGGCGGCATCCTCGGCCTCGCGCTCGTCATGCACGTGGTGCTGCGGGTCGTCGCGAAGAACGCCGACCCGTTCGTCCTGCCGATCGCACTCGTGCTGAACGGCATCGGCATCGCCGAGATCTACCGGATCGACGTGCACAACGGACTGTCCGGCTGGGACGCCATCGGCGTGAAGCAGATCGTCTGGACGATGCTCGCGATGGTCCTGGCGATCATCACGCTCGTCGCCGTCCGGAACCACCGGTTCCTGCAGCGGTACCGCTACATCTTCATGGCGCTGACGATCGTCCTGCTGCTCCTGCCCATGCTGCCCGTCATCGGCAACAACATCGGCGGCGCCCGCGTGTGGATCAAGATCGGGCCGTTCTCGTTCCAGCCCGGTGAGCTCGCGAAGATCACCATGGCGTTGTTCTTCGCCGGGTACCTCGTCACCGCCCGCGACTCGCTGTCGATCGTCGGCAAGAAGTTCCTCGGCATGACGTTCCCACGTGCCCGCGACCTCGGCCCGATCCTCGTGATGTGGGGCGCGGCGATGGCCGTCCTCGTGTTCCAGCGCGACCTCGGCACGGCGCTGCTGTACTTCGGCCTGTTCCTCGTGATGATCTACGTCGCCACCGCGCGCATCAGCTGGGTCGCGATCGGCCTCGCGCTGTTCATCGGTGGTGCCCTCGTCGCGCAGAGCGTCCTCGAGTACGTGCACGGCCGGTTCGAGCAGTGGCTCGACCCGTTCAACCAAGAGGTCTTCAGCCGTGAGACGCAGGCGAGCTACCAGCTCGTCCAGGGCCTCTTCGGCTTCGCGAACGGCGGGATCACCGGCACCGGGCTCGGCCAGGGCCGCCCGTACATCACGCCCGTCGCCAACGCCGACTACATCATCGCCTCGCTGGGCGAAGAGCTCGGGTTGATCGGCGTCTTCGCGATCCTCGCGCTCTTCATCATGTTCGCGTCACGCGGCATCCGTGTGGGGTTCATGGCGCAGGACGACTTCGGCAAGCTGCTCGGCGTGGGCTTCGGCTTCATCATCGCCCTGCAGGTGTTCGTCGTCGTCGGTGGCATCACCCGGATCATCCCGGTGACCGGCCTGACGACGCCGTTCATGGCCGCAGGTGGTTCCTCGCTCATCGCCAACTGGATCATCGCCGCGATGCTGCTGCGCCTGACCGACTCGATCCCCGCCGAACAGCGCGTCCAGCAGGGTGCGCTCCCCGCCGCGAGCGGGCGGTCCGCGCGCGCGACCAGGAAGGAGCGTCGTCGATGAACCGACAGCTCCGCGGTGTCTCGACCGTCATCGTGCTCATGTTCGTCGCACTGTTCGTGTCGACGACCTCGATCCAGTTCTTCTCGGCGGACTCGTTGCGCGCCGACTCCCGGAACTCCCGAACCATTCTGGACAGTTACTCGACCAAGCGTGGCGCGATCCTCGTGGACGGCAGCCCGATCGCCGAGTCGACCCCCGTGGACGACCAGTACCAGTACCAGCGGAAGTACACCAACGGTGACCTGTACTCCGCCGTCACCGGGTACTTCACGATCGGACAGGGCAACACCGGCATCGAGAGCGCGGAGAACACCGTGCTGTCCGGCAACTCGGACGCCTCGTTCTTCCAGAACCTCAACTCGATCCTCACGGGCCAGGACGTCCAGGGCGACAACGTCAACCTGACCATCGACCCGGACGTGCAGCAGGCGGCGTACGACGCCCTCGGCACGAACAGCGGCGCCGTCGTCGCGATCCAGCCGAAGACCGGCAAGATCCTCGCGATGGTGTCGAAGCCGAGCTACGACCCGAACACGCTCACCTCGCACGACACGGCCGAGGTCAAGCGGCAGTACGACGCCCTGCTCGGCGCCGAGACCGCTCCGCTGCAGAACCGTGCGATCGGCGGCGACCTGTACACCCCCGGCTCGGTGTTCAAGCTCGTGGTGGCCTCGGCGGCACTCGAGGGCGGCAAGTACAACCTCGACTCCACGTTCCCGAACCCGTCGCGGCTGCAGCTGCCGGGCACGACCTCGTACATCAACAACGCCGAGGGCGGCACGTGCGGCGGCGGCGACAAGGTCAAGCTGCGCACGGCCATCCAGTACTCGTGCAACATCCCCTTCGCGGAACTCGGTCAGAAGCTCGGGTACGACGCGATCAAGAGCATGGCCGACAAGTACGGCTTCGGCGACGCCATCGAGGTCCCGATGGCCGCGACCGCCAGCCAGTACCCCGACGTCGACTCGACGGCCCAGCTCATGCTGAGCGCCTTCGGCCAGGCCAGCGTCCGGGTCTCCCCGCTGCAGATGGCCATGGTGTCCGCCGGCATCGCGAACGGCGGCAAGGTCATGCAGCCGTCGCTCGTCGACTCGATCACCACGAGCGACCTGAAGACCGTCGAGTCGTTCTCCCCGAGGCAGTACAGTGATCCGCTGTCGTCCTCCGAGTCCGCTGACCTCACCGAGGCCATGCAGAGCGTCGTGAGCGCGGGGACCGGCACCAATGCCAAGATCGACGGTGTGGACGTCGCCGGCAAGACCGGCACGGCCGAAGCAGGTACCGGCGATCCCTACACGCTCTGGTTCACGGGGTTCGCCCCGGCGAAGGACCCGGAGGTCGCCGTGGCGGTCGTCGTCGGGAACGGCGGCGGGCTCGGGCAGTCCGGAGTGGGCAACACGGTCGCGGCCCCGGTCGCGAAGAAAGTCATGGAGGCGGTGCTGAACAAATGAGACCCACCAGCGGACTCACCTTCGGTGGGCGGTACCAGCTCTCCTCCCGGGTCGCCATCGGCGGCATGGGAGAGGTGTGGCAGGCAACCGACCTCGTCATCGGCCGAACCGTCGCACTCAAGATCCTCAAGGACGAGTACCTCGGTGACCCCGGCTTCCTCGAGCGCTTCCGCGCCGAGGCCCGGCACGCTGCGCTCGTCAACCACGAGGGCATCGCCAACGTCTTCGACTACGGCGAGGAGGACGGCAGCGCCTACCTCGTGATGGAGCTCGTCCCCGGCGAGGCCCTGTCGACCATGATCGAACGCGAGCACACGCTCCCGGTCGACAAGGTGCTCGACATCGTCGCGCAGACCGCGAACGCCCTGCAGGCCGCACACGCGGTCGGCCTGGTGCACCGCGACATCAAGCCCGGCAACCTGCTCATCACGCCGGACGGCCGCGTCAAGATCACCGACTTCGGCATCGCCCGCATCGCCGACCAGGTCCCGCTCACCGCGACCGGTCAGGTGATGGGCACGGTGCAGTACCTGTCGCCCGAGCAGGCGAGCGGTCACCCCGCCTCGCCGTCGACCGACATCTACTCGCTCGGCATCGTCGCGTACGAGGCCCTCGCCGGCCGTCGTCCGTTCACCGGTGAGTCGCAGGTCGCGATCGCGATGGCGCACATCAACGAGCAGCCGCCGCCGCTGCCCGGGGACATCCCCGAGCCGGTCTCGGCCCTGGTGATCTCGTGCATCGCGAAGAAGCCCGCCG
Source organism: Curtobacterium aurantiacum (assembly GCF_018598555.1). GTDB lineage: Bacteria > Actinomycetota > Actinomycetes > Actinomycetales > Microbacteriaceae > Curtobacterium > Curtobacterium aurantiacum. The sequence goes on along the minus strand of NZ_JAHEWN010000005.1, from coordinate 47,020 downwards.
ACCGTCCGGCCACCGCCGCCAACCTCGCGCGTGCCGCACAGGCACTCCGTCGTGGTGACGTCGCCGCAGCCACCGTGGCCGTCCCGGCGATCGCGCAGAACGGCACCGTCGCCTTCAACCCGCCGCAGGGTCAGGGGAACGACGCCGCGACCGCCCTCATCGGCACCCAGGCCGGCGCGATGGCCGGCGGACCGGGGACCCCCCGCTCGCCCGTCACCGACGAGCCCGAGGAACCGAAGAAGAAGCGCGCCTGGATCTGGTGGCTGGTCGGCATCGTCGTCCTGCTCGCCATCGCGGGTGGCATCGGTGCCTACGCCCTGAACGCCAACGACCCGGAGCCGGAGCCGACGAAGTCCTCGAGCACGCCGAAGCCGAGCCGGACGCCCACGCCGACACCGACCCCCGAGCCGACCGAGACCCGCGTCACGGTCTCGGCAGCCGACTACCAGGGGCAGAACGCCGAGCAGGTCGCGAACCAGCTCCGCGGTCAGGGGCTGCAGGCCGAGGTCGTCCCCGGGTCGAACGCGACGTCGTCCGACCAGGTGGGTACCGTCGAGTCGCTCAGCCCCGAGGGCAGCCTCGCGCCCGGGACGCTCGTCAGCATCAAGGCCTTCGGTGACGTCCTGACCGCACCGGCTCCCGAGCGTGCGACCGGCGGCACCGTCAGCGAGTCCGGTCGTGTGACCTTCAGCTGGCCCGCGTACACGAGCTGCCCCGCCGGCTACTCGGACGTGAGCTACACCTACACGATCGACAACGGCACGGTCCCCTCGAACGGCAGCAGCTCCGGCTCCACCTCGGGCACCGCCGTGACCGTCGCGGGTGCCCAGTACGGCAAGGTGACCCTGTCGTACAAGGTGACCTGCAAGTCGCCGCAGTCCGACGCGTCGGTCGTCTCCGCCTCTTCACCAGGCGCCCAGGTCGAGTGGACCGAGCCCACGGAGGAACAGCCGACGAACCCTGACGAGGGGATCGACCCCAGCGAGGGCACGAACCCGAGCCAGGGTGGCCCGATGGACTGACCCCCGGACGGGGACTCGACACTGTTCGGTAACGGTTCGGTCGACCCCTCCTCGACCAGCGTCTCACCAGGTGGTGCTGCCGTACACTAGCCGGACGAACAGACGGAGGAGTACGTGCCAGAAGGTGTGACCGCGGGGATCACGCTCCTCGCGAATCGCTACGAGATCGGTGACGTGATCGGTCGAGGCGGCATGGCGACCGTGCACCTCGGCAACGACACCCGCCTCGGCCGCAAGGTCGCGGTGAAGTTGCTCAAGCCGAGCCTCGCCAACGACCCGGCCTTCCGCACCCGCTTCCGGCAGGAAGCCCAGGCGGCCGCGCGCATGGCGCACCCGACCGTCGTGCGTGTGTACGACGCCGGCGAAGAGACGGTGTCCGAGCCCTCGGGCGCCGAGGTGCAGGTCCCCTTCATCGTGATGGAGTACGTCGAGGGCCGTCCGCTCTCCGACATCATCGCCGAGGGTGCAGTGGCACCTGATGAAGCCGTCCGCATCACCGAGGGCATCCTCACCGCGCTCGAGTACTCGCACCGGGCCGGCGTCGTCCACCGCGACATCAAGCCCGCCAACGTCATGGTCACGCACAGTGGCCAGGTCAAGGTCATGGACTTCGGCATCGCCCGGGCCATCACCGACACCTCTGCCACGGTTGCGCAGACCACGTCGATCCTCGGCACCGCGTCGTACTTCTCGCCGGAGCAGGCGCGCGGCGAGACCGTCGACGCCCGCACCGACCTCTACTCGACCGGCGTCGTGCTCTTCGAGCTCCTGACCGGCCGCGCACCGTTCCTCGGGGACACCCCGGTGGCGGTCGCCTACCAGCACGTCAGCGAGCAGCCCGTCGCGCCGTCGACGATCTCGCCCGACGTGTCACCGGCCCTCGATGCCGTGACACTCCACGCACTGGTCAAGGACCGCACGCGCCGGTTCCAGAACGCGGCCGAGTTCCGTACCGACCTGCAGCAGGCCGCGGCCGGACGAGTCCCCGCGTCGACCAAGAAGCAGCAGCAGAACGCCGCGAACGACGCCTCGACCGTGCTGTTCGGGGTCGACCCCCGCACGACGACCAACGCCGCCTCGGCCTTCCGCGAGCTCGACGACGACACCGCCGAGCACCGACCGCAGCGCACGCAGAACCGCCCGCCGGTCGCGTGGATCTGGGTCGGCATCCTGCTGACCGTCGCCGTCATCGTCGCCGTGGTGTTCTTCGTCGCGAACCTGCAGCCGGGCAAGCCGCCGGTGTCGTCCTCCGTCAGCGTCCCGAACGTCGCCGGATCGACCTACAGCGCCGCAGCCAGTGCCATCGAGAAGAAGTCCCTCAAGCCCGTCAAGGTCGAGGAGAACTCCGACAGCGTCGACAAGGGCACGGTCATCCGCACCGACCCCGGCTCCGGCGTGAACGTCGGGCGCAACCAGAGCGTCAACGTGGTCGTCTCCCTCGGCCCGGAGCGCGTCCCCGTCCCCGAACTCCAGGGGCAGACGCAGGCGGCGGCGCAACAGGCGCTCGACGACGCCGGCTTCCGGCTCGGCGCGATCTCGAGCGACTACTCGGCAGACGTCCCCGAGGGCACGGTGCTGAGCTCCGACCCCGCGGCGGCGTCCCTGCACACCAAGGGCATCGTGATCAACCTCACGATCTCCAACGGCAAGGTGCAGCTGCCCGACGTCACGCAGCAGCAGTACTCGGCGGCGAAGGCCACCGTGGAGCAGCTCGGCCTCACCGTGAACCCGGCGCCGTCGTACTCGTGCACCGGCGGGCTCGTCACCCAGCAGGACACCCCGGCAGGCGACGTCGCACAGGGCAGCGCCGTCACACTCACCTACTGCGCGCGCTCCGCGGCCCCGTCGAAGGCACCGACCTCGAACAACGACAGCGGTGGCGACAACGGCGGCAAGGACAGCGGCGACGACGAGGGTGACGACGGCCGCTGAGCCGACCACGTCCTGACGGTTCGGTCCTGACGGACGGGTGGCGAGCCTCCAGTCCAGCGCCCTGTCCGCACCGCGAGACGCCGTCGTGTCGGCGAGACGCCCCGGAACGCACGAGACGCCGCCGGATTCGGCGGCGTCTCGATGACACGACGGCGTCTGCCGCCGTGGGCGTTCGTCAGGCTCGGTGGGTGGCGATGAGCGGTCCGAGGCCGGCGGCACGCTCGGCGGCGCCGGACAGGCCCGTGGTCTCGAGCCAGTTGCCGACCATGCGGTAGCCGCCCTCGGTCAGGACCGACTCCGGGTGGAACTGCACACCGAACACGGGGTGCTCGCGGTGCTGCACGCCCATGATGACCCCGCCACCGGTGCGCGCGGTCACGGTGAGCTCGTCAGGGACGGTGCCGTCGACGATCGCGAGCGAGTGGTAGCGCGTGGCCGTGAAGGGGTGCGGGACGCCGGCGAAGAGCGGGCTGTCGTCGTGGTCGACCTCGGAGGTCTTGCCGTGCATGAGTTCGTCGGCGTGCGTGACCGTGGCGCCCAGTGCCTCCGCGATGGCCTGGTGCCCGAGGCAGACGCCGAGCAACGGGGTCTCGGCCGCGATGGCCGCGTGCACCGTGGGGATCGAGACACCTGCGGCTGCCGGAGTCCCCGGACCCGGGGAGAGCAGCACCCCGTCGTACTCGGCGATGCGGTCGGCGATCTCGGACTCGGGGAAGGCATCGTTGCGGACGACGTCGGTCTCGGCACCGAGCTGCTGCACGTACCCGTTCAGCGTGTAGACGAAGCTGTCGTAGTTGTCGACGACGAGGATCCTGGTCATGGCGGTTCACCGTACTCGTGGGGGATGTGTGCGGCGGTCCGCGGGCCGATCCACACACGTGGTCACGGTAGGATACCGGCCATGGCCAAGGACAAGGACCGCACCAAGCCCGCCCGGAGGACCCGAGCCGACTCGGTCGACACCGCTGGGGACGCCCCCAACCCGGTGTGGTTCAAGCCGGTCATGTTCGGCTTCATGCTCATCGGACTGGTGTGGGTGATCGTCTTCTACATCTCGAACGCCACGCTGCCGGTGCCGAGCCTCGGCTCGTGGAACATCTTGATCGGCTTCGGCATCATGTTCGTCGGCTTCCTCATGACCACCCGGTGGCGCTGACCTCCGGCCAGCCGCTTTCCTGACGCCCGTCGCACCGCAAGGTGCGGCGGGCGTTCTCGTTCTCCACAAGCCTCGTCAGCGGCAGAACGCAGATCCTCCACGATCCGGTCGTTCTCCACACTTTTCCTCACTCTCCACACGACCATCCACACCCCCACCCCGGAGTTATCCACAGCTGAGTCCACAGTGGGGATAATCACACCGGTGTAACTCACCGCTTTCTCCACACCTGTGGATAACTTCCTGCAGCGCTGTGGATCACTGTGGACGACCTTGACGAACAGCGCCGGGAACGACGAACGCCCCGCCGCAGTGCGACGGGGCGTTCGAGGGGATGGATCAGGCGCCCCACACGCTGAGGCCACCGATACTGATGAAGGCGGCGTAGATCGCCAGGATCAGCACGACGGCCTCAACAATCAGGAGTCCGGTCTGCAGCCGTTGCTTCCGCACGTTCCGCGTCTTGGAGAACACGTACCCGGTGACGAAACCGATCACGATCCCGCCGACGTGCGCCTGCCACGAGATCTGCGTGCCCGGGAGGAAACCGATGACGAGGTTGAGACCCATCACCACCAGCAGCTGGACCGCGTTGTAGCCGAGGCTTCGCTGGATGATGAAGAACGCGGCGAACAAGCCGAAGATCGCTCCGGAGGCTCCGACCACCGGGGTCCCGGGGCTCAACCACGCCACGGCGAGATCACCGCCCAGCCCTGCCAAGAAGTACAGCGCAAGGAACCGCCACGTGCCGAGCATGTTCTCGAGGATCCGTCCGAAGATGAAGACAGCGAACATGTTGAAGGCGATGTGGAGGAACGACGAGTGCACGAACAGCCCCGTCACGAGCCGCCAGGGCTGCGTGCCGATGGCCGGCGTGTAGAAGGCGAGCCAACTCGTGAGGGCTCGGCCGCTGACTTGGTCGAGCAGCCAGATCAGGGCCGAGATCGCGATGATGACGACCGTGCCCTTCTGGTCGAGCATCGCGAAGCGCCGCCGAGCGACGGTGAACCCGCTGGGGGCCCCGGACGCTCGACGGTTCGCTGCGAACTGTGCGCGCTGTTCACGCACGCACTCCGGGCAGTGCACCCCGACCGCCGCCGGCGTCTGGCACTCCGGGCAGATCGTCCGCCCACAGCGCTGGCAGAGGACGAAGCTCTGCCGGTCCGGATGCCGGTAGCAGGTGTTGTTCGGGTTGTACGCCTGGTCGGTCACGTGAGGGTCAGACGCCTTCGACGTCGATGCTCTGGATGACGACGTCCTCGACGGGCTTGTCGCGACCGTCGGTCGGCACGCCCTCGATCGCGTCGACGACCGCGCGGGACTCGTCGTCGGCGACCTCACCGAAGATGGTGTGCTTGCCCTGCAGCCACGGCGTCGCCACCGTGGTGATGAAGAACTGCGAGCCGTTCGTGCCGCGGCCGCCCTGGATGCCGGCGTTCGCCATGGCGAAGATGTAGGGGTTCTGGAACGTGAGCTCCGGGGAGATCTCGTCGTCGAAGCGGTAGCCCGGGCCGCCGATGCCCTGGCCGAGCGGGTCGCCGCCCTGGATCATGAAGTCCTTGATGATGCGGTGGAAGACGACGCCGTCGTACAGCTTGTCGGTCGAGACCTTGCCCGTGCCCGGGTGGGTCCATTCCTGCTGGCCGGTGGCGAGGTCGACGAAGTTCTTGACGGTCTTCGGTGCGTGGTTGCCGAACAGGTTGACGCGGATGTCGCCCTTGTTGGTGTGGATCGTTGCGACAGCGGTGTGCAGAGACATGTTCCGATTCTCGCATGTACTCCTGACCGTGGACGGATCCCACAGCTGCGGTTCCGTGACCTGTCAGGCAGTGTGGTGGCAGGATGGGGGCACGCCGTTCCGATGGAGGTACCAGATGACGACGATCGAGATTCCGCGAAAGCGCCGGAAGCAGATCAAGAAGCTCAAGGGCCAGACCGCCTCGCTCCTCGGCGAGCAGCGCAAGGTCCTCGAGCACGCGAACGCGATCCTGGCTGAGGCCCGGTCGAACGCCGCCGACGCAGCTCGCAAGGACATCGCACCCCGTGTGCAGAACGCGATCGACAACGGGATCCGTCCCGCGTTCGCAACCGGTGTGCACGCTGCCACCTCGGCAGCGCAGAGCGCTTCGCACAAGTTCCAGTCCGAGGTGGTCCCCGGACTCGTCTCGACCGCTGGTTCGGTGCTGAGCGTGACCGACCTCGCGAAGGACCCCCGGGTCAAGAAGATCGTGAAGAACGCGCAGAAGAAGAGCAAGAGCGCGAAGAAGGCCGCGGCGAAGTACGTCCCGTCGCAGCAGAAGAAGGGTCTCGGCTTCGGCGGAGTCGCACTCATCATCGTCGGCGTCGTCGCCGTCGCGGGTGCTGCGTACGCCGCGTACCAGACGCTCCGCGCCGACGACGACCTGTGGGTCGCCGACGACGCCGACACGGCGGAGAAGCCCGCCGCCTGACCTCCCGGTTCGTACGAAGGGCCCCGGCTGCTGCCGGGGCCCTTCGTCGTTCCCAGGGCAGGTGGTGCACCCGGGCATCGCGTGCCCTGAACCCGCCCACCCACCTGTCTGGAGGCGCGCACCGGCCCGCCACCGCGCCTCCCGTCCGCCATGTGCTCACGCAACGCGCCGCGGCAATGCCGAGCGGTCGCAACCTGTCGCCCAAACGGCGCGCAGACGACACTTCGTGCCACCGCCCCACCACGCACGCGGCACGTCGTGACCACTCGACAAGAACGACGCGGAGTGGCGGCCCAAGCCATCGCGGAGCGGCGCGTCGCCGAAGGCGCGCAGACAAACACGACGACCGAACCGCTCGCGACGATCGCGCCGCAGGGGCGGCGGCGCGCATGAGCACAGAACGAAGCCCCTGGGCAGACGACGAAGTCGTCAACCAGGGGCTGATGCGAGTGGAGCCTGGGAGAATCGAACTCCCGACATCCTGCTTGCAAAGCAGGCGCTCTACCAACTGAGCTAAGGCCCCGAGTGCCACCGAGGTGCTCGGTGACGGGATGGAATTGTCGTGGTGTTCCGAAGAACTGGTGGGGCTACAAGGACTTGAACCTTGGACCTCTTCGTTATCAGCGAAGCGCTCTAACCGCCTGAGCTATAGCCCCTCAGACCGGATGAAAGCTTACCGTACGATCCCGTCGGAACGAAATCGGGCGGTGGACCCATCCGGCCCGGGTGTGTCAGTTGTTCGTGAAGCCCACGAGCAGACCGCCCGTGATCCGAACACTGAGGTTGTAGAGGACGCTCACGATGGCGCCGAGCACGGTGCCGACGACCACGTTGAGGATGCCCACGACGATGGAGAACCCGAGGACCTGGCCCAGTGAGAACTGGTCCATGATCGAGTAACTGTTCTGCCCGGTGACGTCCTTCAACAGGGCGTCGACCTGGGTGAACACACCCGTCTGGTTCAGGATGACCCACACCAGCGCCGTGGCGACCACGATCACGATGCTGCCGGCCAGGGCGATGAGGAAGCTCAGCTTCACCATCGACCAGAAGTCGACGTAGACCAGACGCAGTCGCACCTGGCGGGTGCCGACGGGACGCTTCGCCTTCTTCTGGAGCTTCTCGGCGACACTACTCATTGCTTGACTGGTCCTCTCCGGCCTCGTCTGCGACGGGCTCGGTGTCGATGGGATCAGTGGAATCCGGGGCCGCTTCGGCTGGGCTGACCGTCTCCACCGGGCCCGCGGGCTCGATCTCGGCGTCGTCCTGGTCGTCCAGGTTCCGCTCGGTGTTCCGGGCCACCGCGATGATCCGGTCGTTCTCCGCGAACCTCGCGAAGACGACGCCCATCGTGTCACGGCCCTTGGCAGGGACCTCGGCCACGGCAGACCTTACCACCTTGCCCGATTGCAGCACGACGAGCACCTCGTCGTCCTCGCCGACGATGAGAGCGCCCACAAGATCGCCTCGGTCGAGCGCCAGCTTGGCCACCTTGATGCCCAGACCACCACGGCCCTGCACCCGGTACTGGTCGACCGAGGTGCGCTTGGCGTAGCCGCCCTCGGTCATCACCCAGACGAACCCGTCGTCCGAGACGACCCGGGCTGCGAGGAGCGAGTCGCCGTCGCGGAAGGACATGCCCTTCACACCCGAGGTCGACCGACCCATCGGGCGCAGGGTGTCGTTGGTCGCGGTGAAGCGGAGCGACATGCCCTGGCGGGACACGAGGAGCAGGTCGTCGTGCTCATCGACCAGCAGCGCCTGGCGGAGCTTGTCGCCGTCGCGCAGGTTGATCGCGATGATGCCGCCGGTGCGGTTCGTGTCGTACTCGGTCAGTGCGGTCTTCTTCACCAGGCCGTGCTCGGTCGCGAGGACGAGGTACTGCGCGACCTCGTAGTCGCGGATGTCGAGCACCTGCTGGATCTGCTCGTCGGGCTGCATCGCGAGCAGGTTCGCGACGTGCTGGCCCTTCGCGTCGCGGCCGGCCTCCTGCAGCTCGTACGCCTTGGCGCGGTAGACCCGGCCCTGGTCCGTGAGGAACAGGAGCCAGTGGTGCGTCGTGGTGACGAAGAAGTGCTCGACGATGTCGTCGGCGCGGAGCTGGGCGCCCCGGACACCTCGGCCGCCGCGGTGCTGCGACCGGTACTGGTCGCTCCGCGTGCGCTTGACGTACCCACCGCGGGTGATGGTGACGACCATCTCCTCTTCGGGGATGAGGTCTTCCATCGACATGTCGCCGTCGTAGCCGAACATGATCTCGGTGCGGCGGTCGTCGCCGAAGCGGTCGACGATCTCGCTGAGCTCGTCGCGGATGATCGAGCGCTGACGGCTCTCCGATCCGAGGATGTCCTGGAAGTCGGCGATCTTGCGCTCGAGCTCTTCGGCCTCGTCGTGGATCTTCTGACGCTCGAGTGCGGCGAGACGACGGAGCTGCAGCTCGAGGATCGCGCGCGCCTGGATCTCGTCGACCGACAGCAGGTCCATCAGGCCGGTGCGGGCCTCTTCGACGTCGGGCGAGCGACGGATGAGCGCGATGACCTCGTCGAGGGCATCGAGCGCTGCCAGGTAGCCGCGCAGGATGTGGGCGCGCTTCTCGGCTTCACGCAGACGGAACTGGGTGCGGCGGACGATGACGTCGACCTGGTGGGCGACCCACGCCGAGATGAAGCCGTCGAGCGGCAGGGTGCGGGGCACCCCGTCGACGATCGCGAGCATGTTCGCGCCGAAGTTCTCCTGCAGCTGCGTGTGCTTGTACAGGTTGTTCAGCACGACCTTGGCCACGGCGTCGCGCTTGAGCACGATCACCAGGCGCTGTCCGGTGCGGCCGGAGGTCTCGTCGCGGATGTCGGCGACGCCCGCGAGCTTGCCGTCCTTGACGAGCTCGGCGATCTTGATCGCCAGGTTGTCCGGGTTGACCTGGTACGGCAGCTCGGTGACGACGAGGCAGGTGCGACCCTGGATCTCCTCCACCGAGACGACGGCACGCATCGTGATCGAGCCACGACCGGTGCGGTAGGCGTCCTGGATGCCCTTGGTGCCGAGCACCTGCGCACCCGTCGGGAAGTCCGGGCCCTTGATGCGCTGCATGAGCGCCGCGAGCAGCTCCTCACGCGTGGCGTCGGGGTTGTCGAGCGCCCACTTGGCGCCCTCGGCGACCTCGCGCAGGTTGTGTGGCGGGATGTTCGTGGCCATGCCGACCGCGATGCCGACCGAGCCGTTCACGAGCAGGTTCGGGAACCGAGCCGGCAGGATCGCCGGCTCCTGCGTGCGGCCGTCGTAGTTGTCCTGGAAGTCGACGGTGTCCTCGTCGATGTCGCGGACCATCTCGAGCGCGAGCGGCGCCATCTTCGTCTCGGTGTACCGCGGGGCGGCCGCACCGTCGTTGCCGGGCGAACCGAAGTTGCCCTGGCCGAGCGCGAGCGGGTACCGGAGCGACCACGGCTGCACCAGGCGCACGAGGGCGTCGTAGATCGCCGAGTCACCGTGCGGGTGGAACTGACCCATCACGTCACCGACGACACGGGAGCACTTCGAGAACGCGCGGTCCGGGCGGTAGCCGCCGTCGAACATCGCGTAGATCACACGGCGGTGCACCGGCTTGAGGCCGTCGCGGACCTCCGGCAGGGCACGACCGACGATGACCGACATCGCGTAGTCGAGGTACGAGCGCTGCATCTCGAGTTGCAGGTCGACCTGCGAGATGCGGTCACCGGAGACGACGATGTCCCCGCTGTCGCCGTGGACGATCTCGGGCTGCTCGTCGGCGCCGTTCTCGTTGTCGTCAGCCATGTGGCTTCGTTCCCTTTCTGGACAGCCTGGAGGCTGTGGTTCCGTCGGTCGCGCCGGGCGCGACCACAGGTGGTCAGGACTGGTCGACGCGGCTCACGCCGCGCCTCCTGGCCGTTAGATGTCGAGGAAGCGGACGTCCTTGGCGTTCTGCTGGATGAACTGGCGACGTGCGTCGACGTCCTCACCCATCAGCGTCGAGAAGGTGCTGTCGACCGCTGCCGCGTCTTCGAGCGTGACCTGGAGGAGCGTGCGGGTGTCCGGGTTCATCGTGGTGTCCCAGAGCTCCTTGTAGTCCATCTCGCCGAGGCCCTTGTAGCGCTGGATCCCGTTGTCCTTCGGGATGCGCTTGCCAGCAGCGAGACCGGCCTGCATCAGGGCGTCGCGCTCCCGGTCGCTGAACACGTACTCGTGCGCCGAGTTCGACCACTTCAGGCGGTACAGCGGCGGCTGCGCGAGGTACACGTAGCCGCGCTCGATGAGCGGACGCATGTAGCGGAACAGGAGGGTGAGCAGCAGCGTGGTGATGTGCTGGCCGTCGACGTCGGCATCGGCCATCAGCACGATCTTGTGGTACCGGGCCTTGTCCGGGTCGAAGTCCTCACCGATGCCGGCGCCGAACGCCGTGATCATCGACTGGATCTCCTGGTTGGCGAGGGCACGGTCGAGCCGGGCCTTCTCGACGTTCAGGATCTTGCCGCGCAGGGGCAGGATCGCCTGGGTCATCGGGTTGCGGCCCTGCACGGCGGAACCACCGGCGGAGTCACCCTCGACCATGAAGATCTCCGACAGGGTCGGGTCCTTCGACTGGCAGTCCTTGAGCTTGCCGGGCATGCCACCCGACTCGAGCAGCCCCTTGCGGCGGGTGGTCTCGCGCGCCTTGCGGGCGGCCAGACGCGCCTGCGACGCCTGGATCGCCTTGCGGACGACGTCGCGCGCCTGCGTCGGGTTGCTCTCGAACCAGTGGGTCAGCTCGGTGCCGACGACCCGCTGCACGAACGACTTCGCCTCGGTGTTGCCGAGCTTGGTCTTCGTCTGCCCCTCGAACTGCGGCTCGCCGAGCTTCACGGAGATGACGGCGGTGAGCCCTTCACGGATGTCGTCACCCGTGAGGTTGTCGTCCTTCTCCTTGATGATCTTCGCTTCGCGCGCGTAGCGGTTGACGAGGGTCGTGAGCGCGGCGCGGAAGCCCTCTTCGTGGGTCCCGCCCTCGTGCGTGTTGATCGTGTTCGCGAAGGTGTGGACGCTCTCCTGGTAGGAGGTGTTCCACTGCATCGCGACCTCGAGCGCGATCTTGCGCTCCGGGTCCTCGGACTCGAAGCCGATGACGTCGGGGTGGACGAGGTCGGCCTTCTTCTGCGCGTTGATGAACTCGACGTAGTCGGCGAGTCCACGCTCGTACATGAAGGTGTCGTTGCGGGCTTCTTCGCCTTCTTCCGGAGCGCGCTCGTCGCGGAGGTTGATCCGCAGGCCCTTGTTCAGGAAGGCCATCTGCTGGAAGCGCGTGCGCAGGGTCTCGTAGTCGAAGACGACGGACTCGAAGATCTCGGCGTTCGGCCAGAACGTGATCGTCGTGCCGGTCTCGTCGGTCGCTTCGTCCTTCGAGACGGGCGCGACGGGGACGCCGTCGGTGTAGCTCTGGCGCCAGACGTGGCCCTGACGACGGACCTCGACGTCGAGCTCGGAACTCAGCGCGTTGACCACCGACGAACCGACGCCGTGCAGACCACCGGAGACGGCGTACCCACCACCGCCGAACTTGCCGCCGGCGTGCAGGACGGTGAGGACGACCTGGAGGGTGGAGACCCCCTCGGCCGCGTGGACGTCGACCGGGATGCCACGGCCGTTGTCGACGACGCGGACGCCACCGTCTTCACGGATGCTCACGTCGATGGTGTCGCAGTACCCGGCGAGGGCTTCGTCGACGGAGTTGTCGACGATCTCCTGGACCAGGTGGTGCAGCCCCCGGGGACCGGTCGAACCGATGTACATACCCGGGCGCTTGCGGACGGCCTCGAGCCCCTCGAGCACCTGAATCTGGTCTGCGCCGTAGGACGGTTCGCTCTGCGGGGTCTCCTCGCCGAGCGGGTTCTGTCGGTCGTCGTCAGATTCTGATGCCATGTCGAGCGTGCTCCTGCCTGCGCGCGGAACGCCCGCGCACTGCACCTCCCAGTCTACCGCAGAGCCCCCTCTTTCGAGGGCTCATCTGCCCCGCAGACGGGCTTTTCTGGCACTCCAGGATGATTTCGTCGCCTCAACCGTAGGTGTCGCGAGGACCGCGCCCCTGGACCGTCTTGAGACCGTGTTTCCAGGAGGGGGCGTAGGGGCCATCGACTCGGATGCTCTCGACGCCCGCCATCGGATATCGCTCCGAGATAGTGGTAGTGATGCTCACTTTCAGGTTGCGCAGCTGCGTCGCCCAGCTCGTGGTGTCGCACTTGATGAAGAGCAGACCGTCCTTGATCTCGACCGGCCGTGAGTGCCGCGCGTTCTCCTCCCCGACGACCTCGGCCCAGTCCGTGAAGATCTCCGACTGGGCGAGGGGCTCGGTCCAGCCGAGCTCGGCAGCGAGCGATCCGACCACGTCGCCGAGGCCCCTCGGCTCGCGACCGCGGCCGTAGGGGACGGTGTCGGCGTCGAACTCGCGGGAGCGCCGGCGGCGGGCGTCGACCCCGCGCTTCGACGGGTCGCCGAAGACGGCCCGGAGGTGGCGGTACACCTGCGAGGGTTCGGTGGGCTTGCGGGGCTTCGGCATCAGGCGTCCGCTTCCGCGGGGGTCGCGTGGGTCGCGTCCGTCGGGTCCGTCGCGTCCGTCGGGTCCGTCGCGTCCGTCGCGTCCGTCGGGTCCGTCGCGTCCGTCGGGTCCGTCGGGTCCGTCGTCGGACTGGAGGCCCGGGTCGTCTCCGCCTCGTCGGTCACGATCGTGCCGGCCTCGATCCGCACGGTGTGCGCCGCCAGCTGCGGGGGCACGTCGCCGAACACCGCGGCGGTGATGAGCACCTGCTCGTAGTCGGCGACCGCGTTCGCCAGGCGTTCACGACGGGATTCGTCGAGCTCGGCGAAGACGTCGTCGAGGATGATGATGGGGTCGCCCAGGTTCGACTCCGCGCGCAGGATCGAGGCGCTCGCGAGCTGGATGGCGAGCGCGAACGACCAGGACTCGCCATGACTGGCGTATCCGCGGGCAGGTAACCCGTTGAGCTGGAACAGTACGTCGTCGCGGTGCGGTCCGACGAGGGTCAGGCCGCGGTCGAGTTCGTCCCGGCGCCGTCGCTCGAGCGCCGCGGAGAACGCCTCGGCCGCCGATGTCACCGTGACCGGCTCGTCCGGAGTCCCGAGCACGGGGTCGGTGGCCGCCGCGGACTCGGGATCGGCCCCTCGGATCGAGAGGACTCCGGTGATCGAGGCGTCGTGGTGCTCGCCGGCGACCGTCGCGTAGGCCTCGGCGACGAAGGGTGCGAGCCGACGGGTCAGGTGGTCACGCGCGGCGACGATCTCCGCACCGAGTCCGACGAGGCGGTCGTCCCAGACGTCGAGCGTCGACAGGGCGTTCGCCTTCGCGCCGGTCGCTCGTGCCGACTTCAGCAGGGTGTTCCGCTGCCGGAGCGTCCGGTCGTAGTCGGCGAGCACACCCTGCATCCGAGGAGCGATCTGGCCGAGCAGCTCGTCGAGCATCCGGCGCCGACCGGCCGGTTCACCGCGCACCAGAGCGAGGTCCTCCGGAGCGAAGAGCACCGACGTGCAGTACCGCGGCAGCTCACGGGGCTTGATCGCGGACCGGTTCACCTGCGCACGGTTCGCACCGGTGCGGTTGATCTGCACCTCGGCGAGGATGCTGCGTTCCTCGTGGGCGAGCCGTGCCCGGACGATCGCGGCGTCACACCCCTGACGGACGAGGGCTGCGTCGGTGGGGACGCGGTGCGAGCCGAGGGTGGAGAGGTACCCGATCGCCTCGACCAGGTTGGTCTTGCCCTGTCCGTTGCGCCCGACGAACAGGTTCGGCCCGCGTGCGAGGTCGACGTCCGCCTCCCGGTAGTTCCGGAAGTCGGTCAGTTGGAGATGGTCGACGTGCACGCGGGCCGAGTCCGGGTTTCCCCGGGAGGTCCTAGGACTTCTTGACGGCGTGACCGCCGAACTGGTTGCGGAGCGCCGCGACGGCCTTCATCGTCGGCGAGGCGCTGCCCTGCCGCGAGACGAAGCGCGCGAAGATCGACGCCGAGATCGTCGGCATCGGGACGGCGTGCTCGATGGCTTCCTCGACGGTCCAACGACCTTCGCCGGAGTCCTCGACGTAGCCCTCGATCGCGTCGAGCTTCGGGTCCTCGTTCAGTGCGAGCACCATCAGGTCGAGCAGCCAGGAGCGGACGACGGTGCCGCGCTGCCATCCGGCGAACACGGCGGGGACGTCGGTGATGATGTCCTTGGCCTCGAGGAGCTCGTAGCCCTCGCCGTACGCCTGCATGATGGCGTACTCGATGCCGTTGTGGACCATCTTCGCGTAGTGGCCGGCGCCGATCGGACCCGCGTGCGAGAAGCCCTCTTCACGGGGACCCTCGGGACGGAGTGCGTCGAAGACGGGCATGGCGTACTCGACGTCCTTGGCGTCACCGCCGACCATGAGGCCGTAGCCGTTGTCCTTGCCCCAGACACCACCGGAGACGCCGACGTCCATGTAGCGGATGCCACGCGCGCCGAGCTGCTCGGCGTGCTTGGTGTCGTCCAGCCACTTCGAGTTGCCGCCGTCGATGACCAGGTCACCCTCGCCGAGCACGCCGGCGAGGTCGGTGATCACGTCGTCCGTGATCTTGCCGTGCGGGACCATGACCCACACGAGTCGCTGGCCCTCCGGGAGGGCAGCGGCGAGGGCACCGAGGTCGGCGACGTCGGAGACGGCGGGGTTCGCGTCGTACCCGGTGACCTCGATACCTGCGTTGCGGAGACGGGCACGCATGTTGTTGCCCATGCGACCAAGGCCGACAAGACCGATGTGCATGATTTCCTCTTCTGTTCGTCGTCGCGCTGAAGCTGCCGGTGGTGTGCGCCAGCGCAGGTTGCCTGTTGCGCCTATCGCAGCAGCAGGTTCGGCTGCAGCAGGTACCGGTATCCATCGGTCGCTGCGGCCTCTTGCGAAGTCTGGCCGGTGATCAGCACCGGGCCCGGCTTGTTGGGGTTCTCCGTCTTGGTGAAGGAGATGCGGACGAACTCGGAGTGCACCGCGTTCAGCCCGTCCAGGAGGAAGGCGGGCTTCAAGGAGACCACCGTGTCCTCGCCGGTCAACAACGCACTGATCGACTCTGACGCCTGCGCTTGTTCGGATCCGATCGCCTCGAGCGTGAGCCCGTCGACCGTGAAGGAGAACCGGAGCGCGGCTTCGCGCTCCAGGACGAGGGAGACCCGTCGGACCGCTTCGACGAGTTCCGCGGTGTTGATCACCGCGTGGTCGTTGACGGTCTCGGGGAACAGCCGGCGGACCGGCGGGTAGTTGCCCTTGATGAGCAACGACGTCACGGTCTTGTCGTCGGCGTGGAACGCGATGAGCTCGCGGTCCGAGTTGCCGCTGATCGACACCGAAACCGTGGATGCCGACCCGAACGTGCGGCCGACCTCCTGCAGGGTCCGTGCGGGGACGAGCGCGTGCAGCGGGTCCGAGCCGACGCGGCCGGAGTCCCACGCGATCGTGCGGACGGCGACGCGGTAGCGGTCCGTCGCGATGAGGGAGAGGTCGTTGTCACCGACCTCGAGCTGGACGCCGGTGATGACGGGGGTGACGTCGTCACGGCTGGCGGCGACGGCGACCTGGGACACCGCTTCGGAGAACGCGTCGCCGGGGATGACACCGGTCTGCGGGCCGATCTCGGGCAGGGTCGGGTACTCCTCGACCGGCATGGACAGCAGCGTGAAGTGCGCGGAGCCGCAGCTGACCGAGATCTTGGCGTCTTCGGTGGTGAACGACACGGGGGCGTTCGGCAGCCGGCTCGCGATGTCGTTGAGCAGGCGGCCAGAGACCAGGACCGTACCCGGTTCGTCGATCTGCGCCGAGATGGAGGTCTGCGCCGAGACCTCGTAGTCGAACGACGAGAGCGTCAGACGATCTCCGTCGGCGTGGATCAGGACGCCCGACAGGATCGGGAGGGTCGTGCGCTGCGGGAGGAGCTTCACTGCGAAGGAGACGGCTTCGGAGAAGACGTCCCGGTTGACCTCGAACTTCACAGCTGGAACCCCTGTCGATCGGCTTGGACTGTCCGGCCGCCCCATTCTGGCACAGGCGGAGGAGGGCCGGATTTCTTGTCATCCCGCCGTCCACAAGGTTGTCCCGCGGAGATGAATCGTTAACCAGGAGTAATGGTGTTAACGCCTGTGCACACTGTGGATAACCCTGTGCATCCCGCTCCGCAGTAGGGAACTACACGCATGTGACTTGTGAGCGGTGTGTGAGCGTTAACGGGATGAATGAAACTCATCTATCCACTTCCATCCCCAGTCTCCACAGGTGACCCCTCAGCTGTGTACAACTGGGCGGCGTGTCCTCCACCGTTATCCACAGGCTATCCACACTGTGAGAACTCCGGCCCATGGAACCGTCTCAGATGGTGGATGACCCCGGGAACGGGCCGATCTCAGCGGTAGCGGCGGTCCTGCTTGATGCGGCTGGTGAGCTCGGTCACCTGGTTGTAGATCGACCGTCGCTCCTTCATGAGCTCGGTGATCTTCTTGTTCGCGTACATGACCGTGGTGTGGTCGCGGTTGCCGAACAGCTGCCCGATCTTGGGCAGGGACAGGCTCGTCAGCTCGCGGCAGAGGTACATCGCGATCTGTCGCGCCGTGGCGATCGCCTGGGAGCGGGACGACCCGTACAGGTCGTCGACGGAGAGCTTGAAGTACTCCGCGGTGTGGTTGATGATGTCCGTCGGCGCGACGACGTTGTCCTCGTCGAGGGTGATCAGGTCCTTCAAGACCGTCTGCACCAGGGCCATGTCGACGGCCGTCCGGTTGAGGCTCGCGAACGCGGTGACGCGGATCAGCGTGCCCTCGAGCTCCCGGATGTTGCTCGACACCTTCGACGCCATGAACTCGAGGATGTCGTCGGGCACCTGCAGGTGGTCCGACTGCGCCTTCTTGCGGAGGATCGCGATGCGCGTCTCGAGCTCCGGTGCCTGCACGTCGGTGATGAGGCCCCACTCGAAGCGGGAGCGCATCCGGTCCTCGAAGCCCGTCAGGTGCTTCGGCGCGACGTCCGACGTGATGACCACCTGCTTGTTGTGGTCGTGCAGCGTGTTGAACGTGTGGAAGAAGGCCTCCTGCGTGGAGTCCTTCCCCTGCAGGAACTGGATGTCGTCGATCAGCAGGATGTCGATGTCGCGGTAGCGCTGCTGGAACTGGTTCGAGCGGTTGTTCGCGATCGAGTTGATGAAGTCGTTGGTGAACTCCTCACTCGACACGTACCGGACGCGGATCCCCGGGTAGAGGCTCTCGGCGTAGTGCCCGATGGCGTGGAGCAAGTGGGTCTTGCCCAGTCCGGAGTCCCCGTAGATGAAGAGCGGGTTGTAGGCCTTGGCCGGCGCCTCGGCGACCGCGACGGCTGCGGCGTGGGCGAACCGGTTCGACGACCCGATGACGAAGTTGTCGAAGTTGTACTTCGGGTTGAGCCGCGACTCCGGGCGCCCGCTGGTGCCGGGAGAGTCGATCTGACTCGGCACGAACGGCGCCTCGATGTACTGGCGTGGAGCGGCACTCTGCTCGACGGCTTCCTGCACGGGCTCGGCGTACTCGGGGACGTTCGGGTCCACCCGCGGCTCCGAGGCCATGTCCGGGTTGACGGTGATCGCGAAGTTGGCGACCGCGTCGTCACCGATGCGGCCGACCGCCTCCGTGATGGGGATGCGGATGCGCTGCTCGAGCATGCCCCGGGTCAGGTCGTTCGGCACCTCGAGGTAGAGGGTGCCGGCGAGCACGCCCTTCGGCTCGACCAGGTTCAGGAACCCGTGGAGCTGCGGCGTGATGCGGGGGTCCTCGGCGAGGAGTCCGAGTACGGATGACCAGAGGTCCTCGACGGGGTCGGCCGGCATCGTCATGTCGCGCTCGTCTCCAGGGGTCGTGTCGTGCTGTCGCTGCTGGACGAGGGTGCGTCCTGCGGGGTCGGACATGCCGTGGCGTCCTCGGCGACCGCACTCGGGACCAGGTCGTCGCCGGCGGATCGTCGGTGGCTCCGGGGGCTTCGTCGACGCCTCGTTGCCGCGGAGGTTCCCACAGGGTTGTCCACAGTGTTGTCCACGACCGCTCCGAGCCGTGCAACAGGAGTGCTTCCCTGTCGTACCGGGCCTGGAGGCGATCGATCACCCCACTGTAAAGGACCGGAGCGGGTCGCACCGAACGGAAGTTGTCCCCAATGTGGAGAATGGGCTCGAGCGACCGGAACCGTGGGCGCGAAGACGTGACCGGTCCGAGCGGGGTTTGACCTGCCCG
This sequence comes from Curtobacterium aurantiacum, assembly GCF_018598555.1. Taxonomy (GTDB): domain Bacteria; phylum Actinomycetota; class Actinomycetes; order Actinomycetales; family Microbacteriaceae; genus Curtobacterium; species Curtobacterium aurantiacum. The sequence goes on along the minus strand of NZ_JAHEWN010000005.1, from coordinate 28,211 downwards.
CCGCTGTCACGTACCGTTAACCAGTTGACTGCGGCCCTTTGGTCGCGCCCATCTGCGTCGTTCGACACCCGGACGGCTACACATACGTGACGGCTCGCCGCGAGCAGCCGTGTGGAGAACATCATGAGCAAGCGCACCTTCCAGCCGAACAACCGTCGCCGCGCCAAGAAGCACGGTTTCCGCCTCCGCATGCGGACGCGTGCCGGCCGTGCCATCCTGTCGGCGCGTCGCGCCAAGGGCCGCACCGAGCTCTCGGCCTGATCAGGCTCATCGCCTGATCCGGTCCTCGGTCTGACCCCGGCGTCGCAGTGTTGGCCAGCGCCAACCGCATCGTGCGCGGGGACGACTACCGGAACGTCGTGCGTCGTGGTCGCAAGAGCGCCACGGCGCACGTCGTCGTGTCCGTGGTCCGTCAGCCGGCCGACCGGATCGGACCGACACGGTTCGGGTTCATCGTCGCGAAGACCGTGGGCAACGCCGTGACCCGGAACCTGATCAGGCGGCGGCTCAAGGCGATCGCGCACGACCTGCTCGTCGAGTGCCCCGAGGGGTTCGACGTGGTGGTCCGTGTACTGCCAGCCGCATCGCAGGCCGGATGGCCTACCCTGCTCGAAGACGTCACGCGCTCCTTCGCGCGCGGGGTGGAGAAGGCAGCATGAACCGCACTCTGTGGACCCGGCTTGCCTGGGTCGTCGCGTTGCTCCCACGCAACGCGTGCGTCGTCGTGCTCCGGGCCTACCGTGCGGTGATCTCCCCGCTGTACGGCAACGTCTGCCGCTACCACCCGTCGTGCTCCCGGTACGCCCTCGAGGCGATCCAGCAGTACGGCGTCGTGCGCGGATCCGCCATGGGCGCCTGGCGCATCGCCCGTTGCAACCCCTGGGCTGCTGGCGGCATCGACGACGTCAAGGAACGCCGTCACCCGTTCATCGTCAACCGGTTCGGGTTCGTCCTCGCGCCGATCCTGCAGCAGCCGCACCCCGCGGTCGGAACGGTTCGGCCGGTCCTGCTCCCCCAGCGCACTCGAAAGGCGTAGCCGTCCCCATGGACATCATCGGAACGATCCTCTGGCCGCTCAAATGGGTGGTCTCGGCCATCCTCGTCGGCTTCCACTGGATCTTCGAGAGCATCGGCATGGACCCGAACGAGGGCATCACATGGGTGCTCTCGATCATCTTCCTGACGTTCGTCGTCCGCGCAGCGTTGATCCCGATCTTCGTCCGGCAGATCAAGTCGCAGCGCCGCATGCTCGAGGTCGCGCCGCAGCTGAAGAAGATCCAGGACAAGTACAAGGGCAAGAAGGACCAGTTCTCGCGTGAGGCCATGAGCCGCGAGACTATGGCGCTCTACAAGGAGACCGGGACCAACCCGCTCAGCTCCTGCCTGCCGCTGCTGTTGCAGATGCCGATCTTCTTCTCGCTGTACTCGGTGCTGCACGAGGCTCAGATCAACAAGACGGGCATCGGCCTCCTGACGACCGACCTCGCGGGGTCGTTCGGCAACGCGGCCCTGTTCGGTGCTCCCCTGCACGAGACGTTCACGAACGCCTCCGGCTGGGAGGTCCGTGCGATCGCGGGCTTCATGATCGTCGTGATGACGGCGTCGCAGTTCATCACGCAGCTGCAGCTCGTCGCCAAGAACATGTCCCCGGAGACCAAGGAGTCTCCGATGTACCGCCAGCAGAAGATGATGCTGTACATCCTCCCGCTGGTCTTCGTGATCTCGGGCCTGAGCTTCCCCCTCGGCGTCATGTTCTACTGGCTGGCCTCGAACGTCTGGACGATGGCGCAGCAGTACTTCGTCATCCGCAGCATGCCGACGCCCGGCTCCGAAGCAGCGTTGGCCCGTGAAGCCCGCCTGGCCAAGAAGGCACAGCGTCGTGGGACGGCCACCCCGGTCCTCGCCGAGGCCGGTGCCGGCGCCGGTGCGACAGAGATCGAACCCGTGCGCGTCACCACCCAGCGTCAGCAGCCGGTCGGCAAGCAGCGCCAGAAGAAGAACGGGAAGAAGTAAGTGACCGAGCAGGAATCCGCAGCCGCCATCGAGACGACGGACACCGAGACGACGGACACCGAGATCGAGGACGCCCGCGACGAAGCGGACATCGCGGCGGACTACATCGAGGAGCTCCTCGACATCTGCGACCTCGACGGTGACATCGAGATCGAGGAACGCGCTGGTCGTGTGTACCTGTCGGTCACCGATGACGGAGAAGCACTCCGCGTGCTGTCGAAGCCCGAGACCGTGACGGCGCTGCAGGAGCTCACCCGGATCGCCGTGCAGGCCGAGACCGGTGAGTTCAGCCGGCTCATCCTCGATGTCGGTGGATCGCGGGATGCCCGTGCTGACGAGCTGCAGCGGCTCGTGGACACCGCTGTCGAGCGCATCGAAGCCGGTTCGTCGTCGGCTGCACTCCCCCCGATGTCGTCCTACGAGCGCAAGCTCGTGCACGACCTGGTCGCTGAGAAGGGCTTCCACTCGGAGTCCGAGGGTGAGGGTCGGGACCGCCACACGGTCGTCACCCGATGACGGACGCACCCGTCCCGACCGAGGCAGCACCGGTGCTCGAGGCTGAGCCTGCGGCGGCCGCAACACTCTTCGGTGACCAGATCGAGGCAGCGCGCTCGTTCACGAACGAGCTCGCCCGGCGGGGCGAGGAGCTCGGCCTGATCGGCCCGCTCGAACTTCCCCGCCTCTGGACGCGACACATCCTCAATTCCGCGTTGCTCGCACCCCTCCTGGAGGCCCGTGGTCGCGTCGCCGACGTCGGCTCCGGAGCGGGATTGCCGGGTCTCGTGCTGGCGATCGCCCGTCCGGACGTCGAGTTCGTGCTCATCGAGCCGATGGAGCGCCGGACCGATTGGCTCCGCAGTGAGTCCGACCGGCTCGGTCTGCAGAACGTTACGGTGCTCCGCGGTCGTGCTGAGGACGTGGCGGACGACGTCGTCGTTGACCAGGTCACCGCACGCGCGGTCAGCGCCCTGTCGAAGCTCATCCCCCTCACCGTGCCCCTGGTCCGCTCGGGTGGACAGCTCATCCTGATGAAGGGTGCGCGGGTCGACGAAGAGATCGAGAAGGCACGAAAGGTCATCCTCCGGAAGCGCCTCTCCGATGTCGAGGTGCTCGAGCTCGGAGAAGGTGTGGTCGACGAGACGACCCGCGTCTTCCGGGCTACAGTTGACTGACGCTGCGGCTCGGGCCGGGTCATCCGGCCGCCAGTGGCTCCGCGTTCCACGTGAAACATCGAACCGGGGAAGAGGCACTCGTTGAGTTCATCGACCGACTACGACGCGTCGACGCCGCTCGCTCGCGAGATCGCCGACCTGAACCGTCGCCGGCGCGCGATCGCCACGCAACAGTTCCCACTCCCTTCAGAGACGCGGATCATCACCGTCTCGAACCAGAAGGGCGGCGTCGGCAAGACAACGACGACGGTCAACCTGGCCGCGGGTCTCGCCCACGGTGGCGCTCGTGTGCTGGTCATCGATCTGGACCCGCAGGGCAACGCTTCGACCGCGCTCGGTGTCGACCACCAGGCGGAGGTCGCGAGCATCTACGACGTGATCGTCGATGAGGCACCGATGGCCGACACCGTGCAGGCCTCCCCCGAGTCGGACACGCTCTGGTGCGTGCCAGCAACGATTCACCTTGCCGGCGCCGAGATCGAACTCGTGTCACTGGTGGCCCGTGAACAGCGCCTCCGGACCGCGCTCGACATGTACCTGCAGTCCCTCGATGAGCCGTACCACTACGTCTTCATCGACTGCCCGCCCTCCCTAGGGCTGCTGACCATCAACGCCTTCGTCGCTGCGCAAGAGGTACTCATCCCGATTCAGTGTGAGTACTACGCACTGGAGGGCCTGAGCCAGCTGCTGCGGAACATCGAACTGATCGAGCGACACCTCAACCCGAACCTCCGGGTGTCCACGATCCTGCTGACCATGTACGACAGCCGCACGAACCTGTCGAACCAGGTGGCGAACGATGTCCGAGAGCACTTCGGCGACCAGGTGCTCAAGGCGATGATCCCCCGCTCCGTCCGCGTGAGCGAAGCACCGAGCTACGGCCAGAGCGTCGTCGCCTACGACGTGAACTCCACCGGGTCGCTGTCCTACCTGGAAGCGGCCTCCGAGATCGCAGCACGAGGAGCGAAGCACTGATGGCACCGAAGCGAACCGGACTCGGCCGAGGCATCGGCGCCCTGATCCCGACGGCGACCGACCAGCAGGATCGTCCCGTCGACGTGTTCTTCCCGACCGGTGGCTCGCCGGCATCCGCTCCGACGGCAGACGAGTTGGTGGCCGTGCCGGGAGCACGACTGGCGAACCTCAATCCGCTCGATGTGATCCCCAACGCGCAGCAGCCGCGGAAGGAGTTCCGCGAAGAGGAGCTCCAGGAGCTCGTTCACTCGATCCGCGAGATCGGCGTTCTACAGCCCATCGTCGTGCGTCCCATCCCCGGTGCGACGGGCACCGACCCGCAGTACGAGCTCATCATGGGTGAGCGTCGTCTCCGCGCCACGAAGGAACTCGGGCTGAGCACGATCCCCGCGATCGTGAAGGACACCCCGGACGACGCGATGCTCCGGGATGCGTTGCTGGAAAACCTCCACCGCGCGCAGCTCAACCCCCTCGAGGAGGCCTCGGCGTACCAGCAGCTCCTCGCCGACTTCGGCATCACCCAGGAGCAGCTCGGCCAGCGGATCGGTCGGTCGCGTCCGCAGATCACGAACACCATCCGCCTCCTGCGGCTCCCCTCCCCCGTGCAGCGTCGTGTTGCCGCGGGCGTGCTCTCCGCCGGACACGCGCGGGCGATCCTCGCTGCTCCGGATGCGGAGGCGATGGAGTACCTCGCCGAGAAGATCGTCAACGAGGACCTCTCCGTTCGTGCTGCGGAGGCGATTGCGCAGCAGTTGTCCGCGAAGACCCCCGCGACGAAGCCGAAGCCCGAGCCGTCGAAGCGTCAGGCGCACTTCAACGACCTCGCTGAACGCCTCGGTGATCGGCTCAACACCCGCGTCAAGATCGCCGTCGGTGCTCGGAAGAGTTCGGTGACGATCGACTTTGCGAACGGCGATGACCTCAACCGCATCCTCGGTGAGCTCGGCGTGCAGGACCTCGAGGGCTGAACCCATCACTGAGCGGCCCTGTGCGGCTGTTTGAGCCCCGGGAACGGCCAAAGCGGGCGCGGACATAGGTAGGTCGTCTCGGTCGCTCCAGCGGCTCCACAGCTCGCTCGGACGCGGATGCAACAGCGGTGACCGCGGTCTGCCTCTGGGGAGATGGTGAAGTCGTGACGAACAGCGGCTCCGCCTTCATGCCAGTTGTCCGAGGGACGTTCTCACGGGCTGTGATCCGTGGTTCCGCGAGGTCGCTGTAGCGGGATCACGGTCGTCGGGCCGGTACTCGAGAGCGCGCACCAGCCCACGTTGTTCCTCAGCTCCCCAGCTCCTCAGTTGTCGGAGTCCGTGCCGCGATGATCGCCCACAACGACGTTCGGCCTGAGGCGGTGGAGATCGTCGTGATCGACGTCGAGGCGTTCGGCAATGTCGACTTGCGCGGTGTGAACTCTTGGAAGCAGTCGGCATCGACCCCGAGGACGCCTGGGCTCCTTGGCGGGCCATCGCCAGGGCCGGGGCGCCGACGCGGTCGTGGATGGTGCGTGACCGCCACATCGAAGCCAGTTCCGACGGTTTGATCGACCCATCGCGGAAGAGCCCGGGCCTCTGGCACCTGGCGCTGTTCCGGTGGAGTGTGGCGGACGATACGCCGACCGTCCGACTGCTCGGAGCCCCCCGCTTCAGCGAGTGACACGACGTTCCACGTGGAACATCCAAGCTCGCGCTACAGAGCCGACGGGATACGAGAGCCGGTGTTCCACGTGGAACATCTGCAGCAGGGTCAGGCGCGGTGGTCCCGAATGGCCTGCTCGGCGAGCTCGGCGTAGGTCCAACCGAGGTCGAAACCGGACGCGGACAGCGCCTGCGGCAGCAGTGACGTCTCCGTGAGGCCGGGGAGGACGTTCGCCTCGAGGAACCAGGGCGTTCCGGCCCCGTCGATGATCAGGTCGACGCGGGACAGGTGCCGGAGTCCCAGAGCTGCGTGCGCGGCGACTGCTGCGTCCGCGGCTGCTCCGGCGAACTCATCCGAGAGCCGCGCGGGCGTGTAGAAGGTCGTCTCCCCCGCGTTGTAGCGCGCCTCGAACCCGTAGATGCCGTTCCGCGGAACGATCTCCACGGCGGAGAGTGCCACGGGGCCGTCTCCGGTGTCGATGATCCCCACGGCGACCTCGGTGCCGCGGATCAGCTGCTCGACCACGACGTCGTCGCAGTACGTGTACGCCGTCACCATGGCCCGAGGCAGGTCCTTGACGTCGTCGACCAGCGTGACGCCCTGTGCACTCCCGCCTCGCGCCGGCTTCACGGCGAGCGGAACAGGGTGCTCGGTCGCGATGGCCTCGAGGACACCGACGGCACCGAGCTCGCGGAAGACGTCGTGGGAGAGCGTCACCGAACGAGGGGTGCGGACGCCGGCGCGGGCGACCAGCGCTGACGCCGTGGGCTTGTCCCATGCCAACCGAGCCGACGTGGAACGCGAGCCGACGAACGGGATGTCCACAGCCTCCAAGATGCCCCGCAGGGCCCCGTCCTCACCGGAGGCGCCGTGCAGGGCCGGCCACACGACGTCCGGGCGGGATTCGGCGAGAGCCGGCAGGAGCAGCGCGTCAGCGTCGCGTAGGTCGACCCGCCAGCCGTAGCCGGTCAGTGAGTCGGCGACCCGACGGCCGGAGCGGAGGGAGACGTCGCGTTCGTGCGAGATGCCTCCGGCTACGACGACGACGTGACGACGGGTGAGCTCGGCCATGCGGGGTCCTCCGGTGTGGAACTGCGGTGCTGCGCGAGGAGCACTGCGGAAAAGCGCTGATCAGGAGATGTTCGGCGGCGGTGCGCTGACCGACGACGTCTGGCGGACCACGGTGTTCGGTCGGGTCGTCGGGCCGAACGTCTCGATCAGTTCGAGTTCGTCGTTGACGACGTTGGCCAGACGCTTGACCCCCACCCGGATCTGCTCCGGCGTGGGGTAGCAGAACGAGAGACGGATGTGTCCGCCACCGCGTCCGTCCGCGTAGAAGGCGGTCCCGGGCGTGTACGCCACGAGCTCCTTGACCGCGCGCGGGAGCATGCCCTTGGAGTCGAGCGACTCGGGCAGCGTGAGCCACACGAAGAAGCCACCGTTCGGCTTGGTCCAGGACAGGTCGGGCAGGAACTCCCCCAGCGCGGACAGCATGGCGTCGCGGCGCTCGGCGTAGATGCCCCGGAAGGTGTCGACCTGGCCCTTCCAGTCCGCCGCGTCGAGGTACGCGTTCACGACGTACTGGCCGAACGAGTTGGGCGCGAGCACGGCCGATTCGTTGGCGAGCACGAGCTTCTCGCGGATGGCGTGCGGCGCGAGTGCCCAGCCGACGCGGAAGCCCGGTGCGAGGGTCTTCGAGAAGGAACCGAGGTACACGACGCCCTCTTCGTCGATCGATCGGATCGCCTGCGGCGCCGGCTCGTCGAACCAGAGGAGGCCGTACGGGTTGTCCTCGAGCACGAGGATGTTGTTCGACCGGCAGATGTCGAGCACCTCGATGCGGCGCTCACGGCTCATCGTGACGCCGGCGGGGTTGTGGAAGTTCGGGATCGTGTAGAGGAACTTGATCCGCTTGCCCTGGGTGCGGAGGTTCGCGATCGCCTCGCGCAGCGCCTCGGGGACGAGGCCGAGCTCGTCGGTCGTCACGTGGACCGTCTCGGCCTGGTACGACCGGAAGACGCCGATCGCGCCGACGTAGGACGGCGACTCTGCGAGCACGACATCACCCGGATCGATGAACAGCCGGGTGACGAGGTCCAGCGCGTGCTGCGAACCGGTGGTGACGACGACGTCCTCGGCGCTGGCACGGATGCCCTCGAGGCTCATCACGTCGACGATGTGTTCACGGAGCGAGCGCAGGCCCTGTCCCCCGCCGTACTGGAGCGCCATGGCGGAGTGCTCGTTCATGACACGGTCCAGGGAGCCCGTGACGAGCTCTCTGGGGAGCGCGGAGACGAACGGCATGCCGCCGGCCAGCGAGACCACTTCGGGGCGCGAGGCGACGGCGAACAGGGCTCGGACCTCGGAGGCGCTCAGCCCGGCGGTGCGCTGGGCGTAGGAGTCGTACCAGGGGTCGAGGCTGTTGCCGTTCGTCATCGAGTGCTCCGTTCAGTGGGACATTCCCGCCACACTACGACATCGGCCCCGGGAACCAGGGTTCCGCGACGGGGCCGATCGTCATCCGGTGGCTCCGGACGAGAACGGCCCCGCTCTCCGGGGAGAGCGGGGCCGTTTCCTGTGGGGCGACCTACGCGAGGAACTCGGCGAGGTCGGCCTCGAGCGCGGGCTTCGGCTTGGCGCCGATGACGGTCTTGACGACCTCGCCGCCCTTGAAGACCTTCATCGCCGGGATCGACGTGATCTGGTAGTTCATGGCCGACTGGGGGTTGTCGTCCACGTTGAGCTTCACGATCTCGATCTTGCCGGCGTGCTCTTCGGCGATCTGGTCGAGGATCGGCGAGACCGCGCGACACGGGCCACACCACTCGGCCCAGAAGTCGACGAGGATCGTCTTGTCGGACTTGAGGACCTCGTCCGAGAAGGTGGCGTCGGTGACAGCCTTGGCGTTGGACATGTGTGCTCCTTCGAGAAGTCGTTCAGGGGGTACAACGGCGATGCCGTCGTGGTATTCCGAGGCGGGCTGGTCCGCTCAGGCGCGTGCTGCGATGACGTCGACCATGGCGGGCTCGGTCGGGGTGACACCCTCGGCCTCGTCCGTCAGTGCGTCGTCGAGATCGGCGAGGTACTTCTCGGCGTCGAGCGCGGCGACCGTGCCCGAACCGGCAGCAGTGATGGCCTGGCGGTAGGTCGGGTCGATGACGTCACCCGCGGCGAAGACACCCGGGAGGTTGGTCTTCGACGAGCGACCCTGGACGGCGATCGTGCCCTCGGGTGCGATGTCGATCTGACCGTGGATCAGGTGCGTGCGCGGGTCGTTGCCGATCGCGATGAACAGGCCGTCCAGCGCGAGCTCGGACTCCTCGCCCGTCACGGTGTCCTTGAGCGTGACGCCCTCGACCGCGGAGTCACCCGTGATCCCGGTGACCTCCTTGTTCCACGCGAACTCGATCTTCGGGTCGTTCATCGCACGGTCCTGCATGATCTTCGACGCACGCAGGGAGTCCTTGCGGTGGATGACCGTCACCTTGTCGGCGAAGCGGGTGAGGAACGTCGCCTCTTCCATCGCGGAGTCGCCACCGCCGACGACGGCGATGTTCTTCTGACGGAAGAAGAAGCCGTCGCAGGTCGCGCACCACGAGACACCGTGACCGGACAGGCGCTCTTCGTCGGCGAGACCGAGGTGGCGGTACGCCGAACCGGTCGCGTAGATGACCGCGAGGGCCTCGTACGTCTCGCCGGAGCCGACGGTGACCTTCTTGGTCTTGCCGGTGAGGTCGACGGAGACGGCGTCGTCGTACAGGACCTCGGCACCGAACTTCTCGGCCTGTTCCTGCATCTTGATCATGAGGTCGGGGCCCTGGATGCCCTCGGGGAAGCCCGGGAAGTTCTCGACCTCGGTCGTCTTGGTGAGTTCACCGCCCGTCTCGACACTGGAGGCGACGATGAGCGGCTTGAGCTCTGCGCGCGCGGCGTAGATGCCGGCGGTGAACCCGGCCGGGCCGGAACCGATGATGATGAGCTGGCGCATGCCTGGTTGCCCTTCCGTTGTGTCTGACCGGGTCAACCCATCGTACCGGCGTGGCATTCCGCACGGCCCGTGAGGATCCGGGCCGGCGGTCGGCTCAGCGGCCGAGCTTGCTGCGGAGCATCCGGACGGCGTTCCCGATCTCACCGTTCTTCGCGACGACGAGCGCCCCGAAGTACACGGCCACCATGGCGGCGCCGGTCAGGATGATCGTGATGAGGGCACCGGTCCGGTCGGACATCGCGAATCCGGCCTCCGAGAACGCACCGAAGAAGTTCACGACGAGGAGCCCGACGACTCCGGAGATCAGCGCGGCGATCACGAACTGGACGTGCGACCGGGTGATGACCGGCCCCTCGATGCTCCCGAGTCGCCTGCGGACGAGCACGAGCGCGACGATCGCCTGTGCCGATCCCGCGATCGTGGTGCAGGCGGCGACCCCGATGCCGATCACCGAGGTCGGGAAGGTCGACACCGCGAGGGCACCGATCACGAACAGCACCGACTGGATGCACTGCATGAGGAACGGCGTCCGGTGGTCGTGCATCGCCCAGAAGACGCGCTGGATCACGAACAGCATGCTGAACAGGACCAGTCCGGGCATGTAGGCCACGAGGACGGCACCGACCTGCAGAGCGCTCTCGAACGTGCCCTCGTACAGGCGGCCGAACGGCACGGCGACGACGATCAGTGCCACCGACGCGAAGACGGTGAAGAGCCCGACGATGCGGAGGGACAGCGACAGGTTCCGTCGGACCGCGTCGAGGTCACCGCGCTCGGCGTCGTGGCTCATGCGGGTGAAGTACGCCGTCGCGATGGAGACCGTGATGATCGAGTGCGGGAGCATGAAGATGAGCCACGCGTTGCCGAGCACGGCGTTGCCGGGCCCGTCGTCCTGCCCCTTCCAGGCGACCGTCGACTGCACGATGCCGGCGATCTGGGTCACGAGGATCATCGCGAAGAGCCAACCGGCCGCGGTCCCCGTGGACTTGAGACCGACCCCGCGCCAGCGGAAGTCCGGTCGGAACGACAGTCCGGCGCGCTTCCAGAAGAACGGCAGGAACGCTGCCTGGGCGAAGACGCCCAGCGACGCGCTGCCGGCGAGCACCGCGATCTTCGTCGGCGTCCACTCGCCGACGTCGCTGCGTCCGCTGCCGAACAGTGCGATGAAGACGATGAGGCCGGCGATCGCGATGACGTTGTTCAGCAGCGGTGCCCACGTGAAGGGGCCGAAGACCTGCTTGGCGTTCAGCACCTCACCGAGCAGCGAGTACATCGCGTAGAAGAGGATCTGCGGCAGGCACCAGAAGGCGAAGGCGATGGCGAGGTCGGTCGCGGCCGGACCCCTGGCGTCGGACGACGTGGTGTACAGCCGCACGAGCAGCGGCGCGAGTGCTGTCGCCACGATGGTGATGACGATGAACGCCGAGCCACCGAGCGTCACGATCTTGTTGACGTACGCCTGCCCGCCGTCCGCGCCGGTCTTCATCGCGCGGACGATCTGCGGGATGAGCACCGCGGACAGCAGGCCACCGGCGATGAGCGCGTAGATGTTGTTCGGCAGCTGGTTCGCGACCGCGAAGGCGTTGGCCGAGGGGCTCGCGTTCTGCCCGATCGCGTACGCCAGCACGAACGTCTTGGCGAAGCCCAGGATGCGGCTGACCATCGTGCCGGCCGCGAGCATCGCGCTCGCCCGCCCGAGACTGCGCTCGGCGACCGGCTCGGCGTCGACGTCGGGCTGGGGCTGGCTGGCGCTGATGGTCGGCTCCTCGGCGTCGCGGCCGTCCGCGACGGTGTTGCGTGCGGCGTCGGACGGGAGGCCCGTCTCGGCTCCGGCGCGCGCGATGGCGCCCTGCAGGGGGTCGCGGTCCGTCGCCGCGGCGGACCCGCCGGCAGGGGCGACGGCGGTGGACGCGGCCATCGCGGAGGCGGTGGCCGCGTCGGGGTGGTGATCCGTGCCTCCAGACCGGGTCGTGGCCGCCTGCGCGCCCCCGACCGTCGGCTGGACCGCCAGGGGGCGGTTCGGGTCGTCGTCGTCCTCGTCGTCGAGCTCGCCGTTGCGGCGCCGCGCGCGCTTGCGGATGCTGCGGAAGATGCCGAAGCCGAAGATGCCGATCAGGGCGATCGCGGCGACGGCCGTGATGACCGTCTCCCACTGCGCCTGGACGTTCAGCTCGACCGTCGCGGGCTGGGCGACGGCGACACCGGTCGGGCTCGAGAGCGACATCGTCAGCTCGACCTTGCCGTTCGCGACCGACTGCACGGGGACGGTGGCACGGGTGGATGAGTCCGGCTGGATCTCGACGACGATGTCGTTGCGGACGACCCGGAGCGCCGAGTTGGACGGTTGTACGGAGAGGTGCACCGTGACGGGGTACCGCGAACTGTTGCGGATCGAGACCGGCAGGGACGACCGGTCGCCGAGCAGGGTGAGACTGCTCGAGTCGACGATCCCGACCTCGGTGGTGCTCTTCGCCCAGGCCGCCGTGCGTGCCTCGACGGCGGCTGCGAGCCCCTGGTCGTCGTCGCGCCAGGCGTTCGAGGCGAGGGCGAGCAGCCGGAGGCGGGCCGGAGCGGTGAGTTCGTTCGGCTCCGTGAGGATCGTGGCGAAGGCGGAGAGCCCCTGCTCGCCCTGCACGAGCCGTTCGAGTTGATCGATGCGGGCGTCACCGGTGGAGGCGCTGGCGAGCGTGAGGGACCCCGCCACGGCGTTCGAGGCGGTGGAGAGGTCGGACGGGGCGACCCAGGCCGTGCTCTCGAGGGCGTCCAGTGCCTGGCTGAGCCGTGCGGAGTCGGACGGCCACTCGCGGCCGAGCGTCAGCAGGATCGGCCCGGTGGCGGTGGCCGCACGGGCCGAGGTGGCCAGCGTCGCGGTGAGCTCGGACATCGTCGACGACCAGGTCTGCCGGTCGGTGGCGGTCGCGGCTCGGCGGAGCATCGACGACATCGACTGGTCGGAGACGAGCACGTGGTCGTCGCCGATCTTCTCGGACGCGGCGATCGTGGTGTCGGCGCCGGCCGAGGTGTTGCCACTCGAGACGATCGTGGTCGTCGTGCCGGCGCGCTGCAGCGCCGGAAGGTCGGCGGAGGACACCGTGCCCTCGGTCGGCCAGGCGATGGAGTCCATCGAGTACGGGAAGTCGAGCAGGGACTCGGTGGTCGGGAGGGTCTCCTGCGCTTCGTCCTCGCCGGTGCCGGCGTCGGTCGTGGCGTCGTCGCTCGGGGCCTCGGTGCTGCCGGGGGACGACGTCTGCCCCGGCGTGGCAGTCGGTGTGGGCGCGGGGGTCTCGGCGCCGGGGAAGTTCTCGGCCTTCACGGACTGGTCGAGGGAGATCGGCGACAGGATGCCGTCCGACCCGGCCTGGCGGAGGCCCGTGACGTCGGCGTCGGCATAGGGCAGCGCGAAGGTCTCGTTGCGCAGGGACTCGAGGCGCTGCAGCCAGGTGACCGCGCTCGACGGTGCGTTCTCGCCGAGGATCCGGATCGACGCGATGATGCGGGGGTCGACGGCGACGGCGACGTTGTGGTCCTCTGCCGCGTCGAGCTGCTGCGTGAGCGTGCCGTCCACCGAGGTCGCGGCGGCGAGCACGGGGGCGGTGAGGATGCCGTCGGTGGACTTCGGCACGGTCACCGGCATCGCGACGGAGACGCTGACCGGGGCCTGTTCGAAGTCCGGGTACCAGGTGATCGCGGACCGGTCGACGGCGAAGGCGTCACCCGCCGTGTACTCGGCCGCGATGCGTCGGGCGCCGAAGGAGGGGTACCCGCCGAGGGCGACGTTGCCGGAGACGATGTCGACCGAGTCGATGGTGACCGAACGGTGCGCCGGGATGGCCGGGATGTCCACGGAGTCCATCGGTGCGCCAAGGTAACCGGTTGTGGTGGTGTCGTTGAGCCAGCTCGCGAGGACATCGCGCGTGCTCACAGAGCGGAAGATGTCGAACTCCGCCGTGCCGGCCGGCAGAGCAGCGTCGGTGTCGTTCGTGACGGTCACCGAGAGGGTGAGGTCCTGGTCGCGCTGGACGATGCCGCGGTTGGCGGGGGCGATCGAGATGGTCGCCTTCCCCGCGTCGGCCGCGGCCGGGTCGGCGACGTGGCTCTTCGCCGCGGACACCGTCGCGGCGGAGGCGTGGTCGGTGGTGACGGGCGCGACGACCAGGCCGAGCGCGACGAGGGTCGACGCGGCTGCGGCGAGCGTGGTGCGGAGCATCTGCATACGGGGAGCGGGCCACGGGGTCGGTTCGGGCCGAGCACGAGTGTATGAGGCGCGACCATGAACAGGACCCGTGCGCGCGCGGCTTGTGGAGAACTCGGGGCCTCGATCTGGGAGGATGAACACCGTCATGCAGTCCGTTGCCCAGGCCGTCGAACGACTCGACGCACTCGCCGCCACCGAGCCCGTCGACCTCCTCGCTCGGGCCTTCGCCGACGCCGGACACGAACTCGCCCTCGTCGGCGGGCCCGTCCGTGACGCGTTCCTCGGCCGGCCGGTGACCGATCTCGACTTCACCACCGACGCGCGACCCGACGACGTCCTGCGCATCGTCGAACCGATCGCGAGCGCCACGTGGGACGTCGGCCGCCAGTTCGGCACCATCGCCGCGCGGGTCGCCGGCGAGCAGGTCGAGATCACCACGTACCGCAGCGACGTCTACGACGGCGAGACCCGCAAGCCCGAGGTCGCGTTCGGCGACACCATCGAGGACGACCTGCTCCGTCGCGACTTCACCGTCAACGCGATGGCGCTGCGACTGCCGGCCCGTGAGCTCGTCGACGTGCACGGCGGCGTCGAGGACCTGCTGGCCGCGCGGCTCCGAACGCCCCAGACGGCGATCGTCTCGTTCCGGGACGACCCCCTGCGGATGATGCGTGCGGCACGGTTCACGTCCCAGCTCGGGTTCACCGTCGACGACGACGTGCGGGCCGCGATGCAGGAACTCGTCGCGTCGATCGACATCGTCTCCGCCGAGCGTGTGCGCGACGAGCTGGTCAAGCTGCTCAACACCGACGACCCGGTCCCCGGCATCCGGCTGCTCGTCGACACCGGGCTCGCCGAGCGGTTCCTGCCGGAGCTGCCCGAGATGCGCCTGGAGATCGACGAGCACCACCACCACAAGGACGTCTACGAGCACTCGCTCACCGTCCTGCAGCAGGCAATCGGCTACGAGGCCGAGCGGCACGCAGGCGATCCCCCGGACACCGTGCTGCGCCTCGCGGCCCTGCTGCACGACATCGGCAAGCCGGCGACCCGGAAGCTCGAGCCCGGCGGCGCCGTGAGCTTCCACCACCACGACCTCGTCGGGTCGAAGATGGCGAAGAAGCGGCTCCGTGCGCTGCGCTTCGACAACGACACCATCGCAGCGGTCTCCCGGCTGATCGAGCTGCACCTGCGCTTCTTCGGGTACACCGAGGGCGCCTGGACCGACTCCGCCGTCCGCCGGTACGTCCGCGACGCCGGGGACCAGCTCGAGCGACTCCACGAGCTCACCCGCTCCGACGTCACGACGCGGAACCGGCGGAAGGCCGACCGGCTGGCGTTCGCGTACGACGACCTCGAGGACCGCATCAGGGTGCTGTCGGCGCAGGAGGAACTCGAGTCGATCCGTCCCGACCTGACGGGCGACGACATCATGCGGATCCTCGAGATCCCGCCGGGGCGTGCCGTGGGCGAGGCCTACCGGTTCCTGCTCGAGGCGCGGATGGACGAAGGACCCCTCGGACCGGAGACGGCCGAGGAGCGCCTGCGCGAGTGGTGGGCCGCCAGAGGCGACACCAGCGCCGGTGGCGCGACCAGCGCGAGAAGCGACACCAGCGCCGGCGGCGCGGCCAGCGCCCGAGACGCGACCGACTGACGGGCGCGACCGTTCTCCACAGGCCGGTGGCGCGCCTCCAGGCAGTCCGGTAGGCTACCCAGGTTGCCCCTCGCGCACCTGCGTGGTCTGGGGCACATGCATCAACCCTCCTGCCCCGGGAACCGCCCGGGGCCGCTGAGACCAGAGGAGGTGGGTTCCGCATGCACCAGTACGAACTGATGGCGATCCTCGACCCCGAGATCGATGAGCGCACCGTCGCTCCCAGCCTGGACAAGTTCCTGGCCGTGATCCGCAACGCGGGTGGCACCGTCGACAACGTGGACGTCTGGGGCCGTCGCCGGCTCGCTTACGAGATCGCGAAGAAGTCCGAGGGCATCTACGCCGTCGTCGACTTCACGTCGTCGCCCGAGGCCGCCAAGGAGCTCGACCGTCAGCTCGGTCTCTCCGAGGCCGTGCTCCGCACGAAGGTCCTCCGCGCTGAAGAGGGCATCGCGCAGGTCGCCGCCCAGAAGCAGCGTGACGAGGCGCGTGCGGCCCGCAAGGCCGCCAACGCCTCCGCAACCGCGACCGCGAGCGCCGAGTAACCCGTGGCCGGCGAAACCGTCATCACGGTGGTGGGCAACCTCACCGCGGACCCCGAGCTGCGCTACACGCAGAACGGGCTCGCCGTGGCGAACTTCACCATCGCGTCGACCCCTCGCACGTTCGACCGTCAGGCGAACGAGTGGAAGGACGGCGACGCGCTGTTCCTCCGCGCGAGTGTGTGGCGCGAGTTCGCCGAGCACGTGGCGGGGTCGCTGACCAAGGGCTCGCGCGTCATCGCGCAGGGTCGTCTGCGTCAGCGTTCCTACCAGGACCGTGAGGGCCAGCAGCGCACGAGCATCGAGCTCGAGGTCGACGAGATCGGCCCGTCGCTCCGCTACGCGACCGCACAGATCACCCGTGCCGCGGGTGGCAGTGGCGGCGGTCGTGGCCAGGTCGGCGGTGGCGGCAACGCCCCCGCTGGCAACGGCAACGGCGGCGGCAACTGGAACAACAACGGCGGCGGTCAGTCGGACGCGCCCTGGTCCCCCCAGGGTGGCCAGCAGGGTGGCGGCAACGCACAGTCGAACGACGTGTGGAGCACCCCCGGTGGCAACTTCGACGACGAGACCCCGTTCTGATCGGAGCACGCAGCGCCGCCTGACAGCGGCAACTGCGAGTTCCGGACTGATCCTCCGCGTTCCGACGGACACACAACTTTTCTTCTAAGGACAAATCACTATGGCTGGAAAGAGCACCGGCGACCGCCGGAAGCCTCGCGGCAAGGGCGGCAAGAACGCTGCTCCCGCGAAGTCGATCAAGGTCGGCGTCATCGACTACAAGGACGTTGCGACCCTTCGCAAGTTCATCTCGGAGCGTGGAAAGATCCGCGCCCGTCGCATCACCGGCGTCTCCGTCCAGGAGCAGCGCCTCATCGCCCGTGCCGTGAAGAACGCCCGTGAGATGGCGCTCCTCCCCTACGCCGGCTCCGGCCGCTGATCGGAGGTCGACCCATGTCGAAGCTCATCCTCACCCACGAGGTCTCCGGCCTCGGTTCCGCTGGTGACGTCGTCGACGTCAAGAACGGCTACGCCCGCAACTACCTCATCCCCCAGGGCTTCGCTGTCGCGTGGTCCAAGGGCGGCGAGAAGCAGGTCGAGTCGATCCGTGCCGCGCGTACCGCGCGCGAGCTCGCCACCATCGAAGAGGCACAGGACCTCAAGATGAAGCTCGAGAACGCGACCATCACCCTGTCGGTCAAGGCCGGCAAGGACGGTCGTCTGTTCGGCTCCGTCCGTCCGGGCGACGTCGCTGACGCCGTCCAGGCGCAGGGCGTCGGCTCGCTCGACAAGCGCAAGGTCGAGGTCCCCGCGACCATCAAGACCGTCGGTGACCACGAGGCCACCGTGCGCCTGCGCGAGGACATCACTGCCGTGATCTCGCTCAAGGTCGTCGCTGCCAAGTAGCACTGACGTTCCGCTCCACGACGGGCGGGTCTCCTCCGGGAGGCCCGCCCGTCGTTGCGTTCCAGGGGCGGTCGCGCGGCTTGTCCTACGGCTGTCGCCGAGACGATCACAGGCCGGGAGGCACGGCTCGACTCGGGCTGGCTGGTTACGGTGCAGACGGGGTCGCGCTGGCTGGGAACAGGCCGAGAACTCTTCCCACAGGAGGGGTGCTTGTCAAGTCGTTTTACACAGTGGAAACGTGTCAAATCAGAACCTTCAAGGGGTACTTGAACCCCACTTTTCCACACACGGTGTGTAACGGAAAACCCCAGGTCAATCGGTCGAAAGTGTGTTCGTACCGGCCTTTTTCCACAGGCTCCTCCACAGTTGTCCACACAGCTGTCCGGCGTGTTCCGCAACCTCTCCACAGAGTTATCCACAGGGGCGTTTGTTGGGGATAACTCTGGGGTCGTACCTTGGGCCAGCGACTCGGGGATGTCGGTCGCCGGGGGTAGGAACAGGGTGCGGGTTCCGGCCGGTGGGTGTCGTCCCGCCGGTCCCGGTCCGTGTCGTCAACAGAGGAGAGCGTGTGTCGATCGCACATCTTGAGCCCGCACCGCAGGACTACGCGGAGCGCGGCATGGAACGCACCCCGCCGCACGACATGCTCGCGGAGCAGTCGACCATCGGCGGCATGCTCCTGTCGAAGGACGCCGTCGCCGACGTCATCGAGACCGCCCGTGGCGTGGACTTCTACGTCCCCAAGCACGAGGTCATCTTCGACGCGATCCTCTCGCTCTACTCGCACGGTGAGCCCACCGACGTCATCGCCGTCACCGACGAGCTGACCAAGACCGGCCTGCTGTCCCGCGCCGGCGGCGCCGAGTACCTGCACAGCGTCACGAGCATGGTGCCGACCGCCGCGAACGCCGGGTACTACGCCGGCATCGTCGCCGAGAAGGCTGTCCTCCGTCGCCTCGTCGACGCCGGCACCCGCATCGTGCAGATGGGCTACGCGTCGGAAGGTGAAGTCACCGACCTCGTCAACAGCGCGCAGGCCGAGGTCTACAACGTCGCCGGTGGTGTGCAGACCGAGGACTACGTCCCGCTGACCGACGCCATCTCCGCCGCGCTCGACGAGATCGAGGCTGCCAAGGGGCGTGACGGACAGATGACCGGTGTGCCGACCGGGTTCGCGCAGCTCGACGGCCTGACCAACGGCTTCCACCCCGGACAGCTCATCATCGTCGCCGCCCGACCCGCCCTCGGCAAGTCCACGCTGGCGCTCGACCTGTGCCGCGCCGCCGCGATCAAGCACGACCAGACGGCCGCGTTCTTCTCGCTCGAGATGGGTCGCGCCGAGATCGCGATGCGTCTGCTCTCCGCCGAGACCAGCGTCCCGCTGCAGAACATGCGCAAGGGCACCGTGGACTCCCGCGACTGGACCACCATCGCGCAGACCCGTGGTCGCATCAACGACGCCCCCTTCTTCATCGACGACTCCCCCAACATGACGCTCGTCGAGATCCGCGCCAAGTGCCGTCGACTCAAGCAGCAGCACAACCTGAAGCTCGTGGTCATCGACTACCTGCAGCTGATGACCTCGGGCAAGAAGGTCGAGAGCCGCCAGCAGGAGGTCTCCGAGTTCTCGCGTGCCCTCAAACTGATGGCGAAGGAACTCCAGGTCCCCGTCATCGCCCTGTCGCAGCTGAACCGTGGACCCGAGCAGCGTGCCGACAAGAAGCCGGCGATCTCCGACCTGCGTGAGTCCGGCTCCATCGAGCAGGACGCCGACATGGTCATCCTGCTGCACCGTGAGTCGGCGTACGAGAAGGACAACCCGCGCCAGGGTGAGGCGGACCTGATCGTGGCGAAGCACCGTAACGGACCGACCGACACCATCACCGTGGCGTTCCACGGGATGTTCTCGCGGTTCGTCGACATGCCGCAGTAGGCGTCTGTCGGCGTCCGCCAGGCCCCGGTCGACGACCGGCAGGCACCAACGTCGGCGGACCGGACAACGCGCGGGCCCTGCGGTTGCATCGCCGCTGCCATACTGACGGCGTGACGATGGTGCAGCCCGTCATCGGGCGTGAGCGGGAGCGCGCGGCCCTCCGGGATGCCGTCGGCGACGTCGCCAACGGTGGCTCCGCGTTCGTGGTCGACGGCGAAGCGGGAATCGGCAAGTCATCGCTCGTCACGGACCTGCTCGAGTACGCGGACACCCGTGGCGTGCGAGCGATCACGACCACCGGCACCCTGGCGGAGTCCGCGGAGCCGTACGCCGCGCTCCACATGCTCCTGTACCCGTTGCGCGCCGGCATCGCGAACCTGCCGGCACCGCAGCGACGGGCGCTCGACGTCGCGTTCGGTGTGGCGACGGGAGTGCAGCCGTCGCCGCTGCTCGCCGGCCTCGCCGCGCTGACGTTGCTCTCCGACGCCGCGGCCGAACGTCCGCTCCTGGTCGTCGCCGAGGACCTGCACTGGATGGATGCGTCGTCCGAGTGGGCGCTCCGCATGATGGCCCGTCGTGTCGGTGAGGACCCGGTCGTCATCGTCATGACGACGCGGAACACCGGCATGGTTGAGACGCCGGGCATCCGGCGCCTGCACCTCGGCCCCCTCGACGAACCGGCTGCCGACGAACTGCTCGACGGGATCTCCGGAGCACCCACGGGGCAGGCTCGACGCGACCTCGTGCTGCGCGCCGAGGGCAACCCGCTCGCACTGCACGAGCTCGGTCGGTCGGCCGCGGCGGTGGACCGCACGCGGGAACGCCCGGTCGTGGGCCGGGTCGAGCAGGAGTTCGCCGCTCGGTACACGGAGCTGGACCAGTCCGTCCGGTTGGCCATCCTCGCCGTGGCGCTGTCCGGCGGCACCAGCCCCGAGGAGGCCGCCCGCGTCGCTGCCCGTGCCATCGGCCGGTTCCCGACGCCGACCTGGACGGAGCAGGCCTCGGCGTCGTCGCTCCTCGAGTGGGTCCCACCGCGTGCGATCCGGTTCCGGCACCCACTCGTGCAGTCGGCCGTCCTCCTGGCGGCGTCGCCGTCGGAACGCACCGCGGTGCTGCGGTCGCTCGTGCTCGAACACCAGGACGACCCGGCGCGGACGATCTGGTGGCGCGCCGAGCTCGCCACCGGACACGACGATCCCCTCGCCGACGAGATCGCCGCGCTCGGTGCGGGACGGACCGCGATGTCCGACACCTTCGTCGCGAGCCGGGCCTACGAGCGTGCCGCCGAACTGACCTCGGACGTGGTCGGCCGTGTCGAGCGGCGCATCGTCGCTGCGGAACTCGCCGGACTGTCAGGCCGGACGTCCGAGGCGTCGCTGCTGGTGCAGCGAGCCCGCGACGAGGCACCCGACCGGCTGCGTGCTGCGCGCGCGGCGTGGATCGCCGAGACCCTCCCCACCGGGCGGACTGGCCTGGCTGTCGGCGACCTCGGTCCGGCGCTCCACGCCGTCTCCGAGATGCAGGCGGCCGGTGCCGTCGAGCACGCCACCGACGCACTGCTGCACCTCGCCGCGCTCGCGTGGGACCACACCTCCGAAGCGGACCCGGGCGACCCGATGCTCGTCGTCGTCGAAGCCCTCGCGCTGCCCGAGGACGACCCGCGGTCGCTCCTGCTCGCGGCCCGGACCGAACCGGTGGCGCGTGGCGATCGTGTCCGGGAACTCGCGCTGGCAGCGGCGCCGACTGCCCAGGACGAAGCGTCGGCGTGGCTCCTCGGCTACGCACTCAACCTGGTGGGCGAGATCGACACGGCCCGTGTCCTGCTCGATCGTGCCCTCGCGAGCATGCGGGCGCGCGGCGAGCTGCGGACGTTCCCGCAGGCGCTCATGGGGACCTCCATGACCACCTACCTGGCCGGCGACGTCGCCAGGGCCCGGGTCCTCGCGGAACAGGCCGCATCCCTCGGCCGTGACCTCGGCGACGCGGGCTTCTCCACAGCGGCACGGTGCGCGCTCGCCTGGTTCGATGCGCTCGAGGGCGAGTACCCCGACGCCGAGCGGATCGCCGGCGGGACCGCCGCCGGCGCGCAGGTGCTCCGTTCGAGTGCGATGCGCGCCACCCTCCTCGGTGCGACGGGGTTGGCGCACCTGCTCTCCGGCCGGGCAGCGGACGCGCTCGGACCCCTGCGACGCCTGTTCGAGCCCGACGACGACGCCTTCAACCCGTCCTTCGCCGTGCTGACCTCCCACGACTACGTCGACGCCGCACTGGAGACCGGCAACCGGGCGGACGCCGAGCAGCGGCTGCGGGAACTCGAGCGGCTCCACGCACGCTGGCACGCCCCCATGGTGCGGGCCGCCGTGGACTACGCCCGGACCGCGCTCCTCCCCGACGACGACCTCGAGGCGACCTGGGCGACCCTGCAGCACGAGCGTTGGCCGATCCCGTACGTGCAGGCCCGAGCGCTCCTCCGACTCGGTCGCCGTCTGCGTCGTCTGAACCGCAACACCACCGCGCGCGCCGTCCTGCACGCCGCCCTGGACCTGTTCGAGGAGATGCCTGCTCCGACCTGGGAAGAGCGGACGCGGGAGGCCATCCGTGCCACGGGCGAGCGCCTGCCGACGACCGGGCAGCGCAGCATCGAGCTGCTCACCCCGCAGGAACTCCGCGTCTGCACGCTCGCAGCCCAGGGCCTGAGCAACCGCGCCATCGGCGAACACCTCTTCGTCTCGCCCCGGACGGTGGGCGCCCACCTGTACGCGGCGTTCCAGAAGCTCGGCGTCTCGACCCGGCAGCAGTTGCCGTCTGTCCTGGCGCCCGAGGCGACAGCGGCGACCAAAGCGACAGCAGCGACAGCAGCGACCGAAGCGACAGCGGCCGCCGACTAGGTCACACGACGGCACATCTCGGTCACCACGACCGATGTGCACCGTTGGTCCCCGCCCCTAGCGTCTCGGACGGGAGCACACGCTCCCACGACCGACGCAGGTCCGTGGCGCCGGCTGCGGCCCAGGAAGGACCGCACCGTGACCGGATCCCCCACCATCGTCCTCGTCCACGGAGCCTTCGCCGACGCCGCCAGCTGGGCGCCCGTCACGAAGCTCCTCCTCGAACAGGGCCACAGGGTCCTCGTCCCGCCGGTGTTCAACCGCAGCCTGTCCGGCGACGCGGCCTACATCAAGTCCTTCGTCGAGCAGATCGACGGACCGGTCCTGCTGGCCGGGCACTCCTACGGCGGCGCGGTCCTCACCGTCGCCGGCGTCGCCGAGAACGTCGTCGGCCTCGTCTTCGTCGCGGCGTACGCACTCGAGGAAGGCGAGAGCCTCGGCGCCCTCCAGGGCGGGTTCCCCGACAGCGACCTCGCCGCGAACCTCGTCTACGCGCCCTACCCCGTCGACGGCGCCGAGCCCGGCACCGACGTCTCCGTCGCCGTCGATGCCTTCCCCGCCGTCTTCGCGGGCGGCCTCGACGACGAGGAGGCCGCGGTGCTCGCGGTCTCGCAGCGTCCGCTGTCCGCCGTCGCGTTCGGTGAGCCCGCATCCGTCGCGGCGTGGAAGACCAAGCCGTCCTGGGGCATCGTCTCCAGCGCCGACCACACCATCAACCCGGACGTCGAGCGCTTCGGCTACCAGCGCGCCGGTGTCCGCAAGGTGATCGAGATCGACGGTCCGCACCTGGTGATGCAGACGCACCCCACCGAGGTCGCGGCGTTCATCACCGACGCCATCGCCGAACTCGACTGACCACCCACCGACCACCACAACCGCACAACAGCCACAGGAGAGCAACCATGGGTTACGTGACCACCGACGACGGTGCAGAGATCTACTTCAAGGACTGGGGCAACGCCGACGCGCAGCCGATCGTCTTCCACCACGGCTGGCCGCTGTCCTCGGACGACTGGGACGCGCAGATGCTGTACTTCCTGGCCGAGGGCTTCCGGGTCATCGCGACCGACCGACGCGGCCACGGTCGTTCGTCGCAGATCGGCACCGGCCACGACATGGACCACTACGCCAGCGACGTGTCCGCAGTGGTCGAGCACCTCGACCTGCACGACGCCGTCCACATCGGCCACTCCACCGGCGGTGGCCAGGTCGCCCGCTACGTCGCCCGGTACGGGCAGCCCCAGGGCCGCGTCGCCAAGGCGGTCCTCGTGTCCGCCGTGCCGCCGCTGATGGTGAAGACCGACGCGAACCCCGAGGGCACCGACATCTCGGTCTTCGACGGCTTCCGCCAGGCACTCGCCGCCAACCGTGCTGAGTTCTTCCAGGCCGTCGCGTCTGGTCCGTTCTACGGCTTCAACCGTGACGGTGTGACGCCGTCGGAGCCGGTCATCGCGAACTGGTGGCGTCAGGGCATGACGGGCAGCGCCGTCGCGCACTACGAGGGCATCAAGGCGTTCTCCGAGACGGACCAGACCGACGACCTGCGCGCGATCACGGTGCCCGTCCTCGTCCTGCAGGGCGACGACGACCAGGTCGTGCCGTACCAGGACGCCGCGCTGAAGCAGGCCGAGCTCCTGGCCGACTCGACCCTGAAGATCTACGAGGGGTACCCGCACGGCATGCTGACGACCCACGCGGACGTCATCAACCCGGACATCCTCGCGTTCATCCGCGGCTGACGCTGCAGACGCGGCTGACGTCGCGCACGTTGCGGACGCAACGATCCTGACTGGAGGCGCGGTGCAGGTGAGTCGACGGACTCACCTGCACCGCGCCTCCAGTCCGTCACTCCGGTGTGAAGTGCGCACCGTTCGATGCTGGCGGACGAGACGACGTGTTAGGTTGTGCACAACCTAATGGAGTGCAACGTGAAAATGACCGGCTGGATCGACCTCGTGACCGGTGTCCTGCTCATCGCACACGGCACCGGCACGACTCGTCGGGCTCCCCTGCGCGCACGAGCCGAGCGGATGCGCCGCCGCGGGTTCGAGCCGGGCGTCCCGCACGCACTCGGCGTCCCGGCCCTGCAGGTCGTGTCCGGACTCGGCCTCGCCGCCGCTGCGGTCCGCCGTGCACCCGGAAGCGACCTGATCGGGACCGGCTCCGCCATCGCGGCGACCGCGCTCGGCGGGACGCGGTTCGCGGTCGATCTCGACGACGACTCGGTGTCGACCTCGACCGGCGCCGCTGCGGCACTCGCGCTCGCCGGTGGGCTGCATCTGGTCTCGTCGACGCGCGGCCGTCCGGTCGCCCGGCTCCTCACCATCGGCGCCGCTGCTGCCGCGGTGACGTTCGAGGTCGCTCGACGCCGCGGGATCCTCCGCAGCCGCTGACGCCGGACCACCCACTCCACCCGACCCGACCGAGAAAGGCACCATCCCGATGGCATCCCGCACCCCCGCAGTCCGCTCCACCCGCCCCCGGACCATCGTCCGCATCCTGTTCGGAGCCATGCTGACCTGGGCCGGCATCAGTCACCTCACGGTGGCGCGCGAGGAGTTCCAGGCGCAGGTGCCGAAGTTCGTGCCGCTACCGACCGACGTCACGGTGATCGCGTCCGGCGTGGTCGAGATCTCACTCGGCGCTGCGCTGATGCTCCTGGCGCGTCGACAGGTGACCGTCGGGTGGGTCGTGGCGGTGTTCTTCCTCGCGGTCTTCCCCGGCAACATCGCGCAGTGGATGCACCACCGCGACGGGTTCGGCCTGGACACCGACACCAAGCGCTTCGTCCGCCTGCTGTTCCAGCCCGTGCTCATCGCCGTCTCGCTCTGGGCGACGAACGCCCTGCGCAAGCGCCGCTGAACCACAGGACATACGCGCCGCCGCGACCATGGGGCAGAATCGGCCCCATGAGCGGGGACGACATGGACCAGCCGCGTGTGGTCGCGGTCAGCAAGGACGGCGAGCACCGGTTCAGCAAGCCGTTGGTCGACGCGGTGACGCTCGTGGCGGGGTGGGGCATCGAGGGTGATGCCCACGCCGGCACGACCGTGCAGCACCGCTCCCGGGTCGCCCGTGACCCGTCGCAGCCGAACCTGCGGCAGGTCCACCTGCTCCACGCCGAGCTCTTCGCCGAGGTCGCCGAGGCCGGGTTCAGCGTCGAGCCGGGCCAGATGGGCGAGAACGTCACGACCAGCGGGATCGACCTGCTCGGGCTGCCCGAGGGTGCGGTCCTGCACCTCGGTGACGACGCCTCCGTCCGGGTCACCGGGCTGCGCAACCCGTGCCAGCAGATCAACGGCTTCGAGCCGGGGCTGCTCCGCGCGGTGCTCGGCCGCGCCGAGGACGGCACCGTCGAGCGCAAGGGCGGGGTGATGAGCGTCGTGCTCACCGGCGGCACGGTCCGGCCCGGCGACCGCATCCGGGTCGAGCTCCCCGACGGCGAACAGCGACCGCTCCAGCCCGTGTGAACGACGCCAGGACCGCGCACGACCGGCACCGACCCGGTTGACTGATCCCATGCGACGCGTCCTGGTGCTCGGCGGAACCGGTTGGCTCGGACGAGCGATCGTCGGCGAGCTGTTGGCCGAGGGCGCCGACGTCAGCTGCGTCGCCAGGGGCACCACCGGCAGCGTCCCCGAGGGGGCGCGCTTCATCCAGGCGGATCGCAGTCTGCCAGGTGCCTACGAACCGGCCACCGGCGACTGGGACGAGGTCATCGAGCTCGCCCACGCCCCCGGACTCGTCGCCCCGGCGCTCGACGCCCTCGCCGACCGCGCCGCGCACTGGACGCTGGTGTCCACGGTCTCCGTCTACGCGGACAACGACGAACCGGGCGCCGACGAGTCCGCCCGGCTGGTGGAGCCGACGGACCCGTCCGCCTTCGCCGACGCGAAGGTCCTCGCCGAACGGGCCACCCGGCTCCGCCTCGGTTCACGGCTGTGCATCGCGCGCCCCGGGTTGATCGCCGGGCCGGGCGACCCCAGTGACCGGTTCGGGTACTGGCCGGCACGATTCGACCGCGGTGGGCCGGTGCTCGTGCCGACGACGGCGGAGCGGTTCGTCCAGGTGATCGACGTCGCGGACCTCGCAGCCTGGCTCGTCCGGGCCGGGCGCGACGGGTTCGTCGGCACGGTCAACGCCGTGGGTGCGCCGATTCGGATGCAGGAGTTCTTCCGGTGCGTGGCCGAGGTCACCGGGTTCGACGACGAGCTCGTCGCGGCGGAAGACGACGTCCTGCTCGCGCACGACGTGGCCTACTGGGCCGGACCCACGTCGCTCCCCCTGTGGATCCCGGTGTCCGAGGGCGGATTCGCACAGCGCTCCACGCTGGCGTTCGCCGATGCCGGCGGCGTGACCCGACCCCTCCGGGACACGGTCGTGCGGATGCTCGAGGACGAGCGTGCGCGCGGGACGGATCGGGAACGCCGTGCCGGCCTCACCGCGGCAGCGGAACGCGCGGTCCTCGCCACCGTCCGGTAGCGAACGAGCAGCAGAACCGGCGGGTCAGGACGCGGCGTCGACCGCTGCGGCAGCCTGCTCGTACAGACTCGTCGCCAGGTCGTTGAGCACTTCGTGCAGTTCCCCGCTGTGGGCACCGTCGACGGACCGGAGCATCGCGGCGTACCGCTCCCGGTAGTCCGACACGACGACATCGCCCGGGGGCAGCAGCCGCAGCAGTGAGCCCCGGCGATCTGCCGGGTTCGGCGCGCGCTCGAGCAGACCGGCCGTGCTCATCCGATCGATCATGTTCGTCACCGCGCCCGAGGTCAGCCCCAGGTACCCGGCGACCTCGGTCGGGGTGGAGTACCCGGTGTCACTGATGAGCACGAGGGCCCGCAGCGCGTTCTCGTGCACACCGGCACGGGCGCTCAGCTGACTCACCAGGCTCGCGTTCGCGCGCACGACGGCGGTGAACGCGGCCATCAGATCGGCTGCGTCGTCGCCGCTTCCTGCTGCTGCCACGAGGGCCTGCTTCCGTGTCGGGTGATGGGGGGACAAGGGCGTCCCCCGTACTGGGGCAAGTATACGAGTGGCCAACTTGGTCAACCGATGACTATCTTAATCATTGAAGCAAAACAGCCCAAGGTCTTGCTTCCCAGACTTCCAGAACACCACCGAACGAAGAGGTACCCCGTGTCCACCAAGCCCCGCACCTCCGCACTGAAGCGGATCCGCTTCGCCCCCGTGGCACTCCTCGCCGGCATCTTCGCCGCCGTCCTGCTCTCCCTCTCGCTCACGGGCACCCTCTCCGGGTTCGCCGCGAGCATCACCAACAGCAGCAACACCGCCGGCAGCGGCACGCTGATCATGCAGGAGCAGAACGCCGGCGCGACCGTCACCTGCCTCAGCACCGACGGCGGTTCGGTCTCGACGAACTCGGCGACCTGCTCGACGATCAACAAGTTCGGCGGCAGCACGACGATGACCCCGGGCAACACGGTCAACACCGCGATCTCGATCAAGAACACCGGGACCGCGAACGCCAGCACCTTCACGCTCAACCCGGGCGCCACCTGCACCCAGTCGGCGAACGGTTCGGCCAACGGCACCGCGACCGACCTCTGCGCCAAGATGAACCTCGTCATCACCTCCGGCTCGACCACCGTGTTCAGCGGCACCCTCGCCAGCTTCAAGGGCGCTGCTGCATCGGCCTTCACGATGCCGCAGGCCCCGACCGCCGGCGCGAGCGTCCCCTTCAACTTCGCGGTGACCCTCGACTCCGCGGCCGGCAACACCTACCAGGGCCTCGCCGCCTCGGTCCCGATGACCTGGACGTTCACGGCCTGATCCACCCCCACCCCCATCACCC
>NZ_JAHEWN010000004.1 GCF_018598555.1 Curtobacterium aurantiacum | reverse complement strand
GCGCGGTGCCAGCTGGCACCGCGCCTCCTGTCCGTGTGTCGGTCGCGACTACTTCGACTCGTAGAGTCGGCTGCTCTCGTCGTGCCACTCGATGGCGGTCGCCGCGAGCTTGTCCTTGAACTCGGCGCCGTGGTGGGCGCAGAAGTAGAGCTCGCCGCTCGACATGGTGGCTCGGATGTAGGCCTGCGCCCCGCAGCTGTCGCAACGGTCGGCGGCGGTCAGCTGGTGGTTGCTGACTTCGTCGATGGAGGGGTCCTGCACGGTCTGGGTCATTGCTGTGCTCCTCACGGATCGCAGGTGGTGCCGGGTGGTTGCACCATTTCAACACGTGATGCCTGGGAGCGACGCATTGTCGCGGCCTGTTTCGCTCAGCGCGGATCGGTTGGCCCCAGTGCGAGTGTCCACACGGAGCTGTCGGTGCCGCTCGGTAAACTCCGACGGTGAGCTCCGACTACTCCGCACGCCATCTCTCCGTCCTCGAAGGGCTCGAGGCGGTCCGGAAGCGGCCGGGCATGTACATCGGCTCGACGGACTCCCGGGGCCTCATGCACTGCCTGTGGGAGATCATCGACAACTCGGTCGACGAAGCCCTCGCGGGGCACGGTGACGAGATCGGTGTCGTGCTGCACGCCGACGGTTCGGTCGAGGTGCGTGACACCGCCCGTGGCATCCCGGTGGACGTCGAACCGAAGACCGGTCTGACCGGGGTCGAGGTCGTGTTCACCAAGCTGCACGCCGGTGGCAAGTTCGGCTCGGGGTCCTACGCAGCATCCGGTGGGCTGCACGGCGTCGGCGCCTCCGTCGTGAACGCGCTGTCGGAGCGCCTCGACGTCGAGGTCGACCGGGGCGGCAAGACCTACGCCATGTCGTTCCACCGCGGCGAGCCCGGCATCTTCGACGACAGCAAGGGCATCGGCCCGGACGCTCCGTTCGCGCCCTTCACCTCGGGCAGCGAGCTGCGTGTGGTGGGCAAGGTCAAGAAGGGTGTCACCGGCTCCCGGATCCGCTACTGGGCGGACCGCCAGATCTTCACCGCCGACGCCCGGTTCAGCACCGACGACCTGGTCACCCGTGCACGGCAGACCGCGTTCCTCGTGCCCGGGCTCGGCATCACCATCACCGACGAGCGCGCGGCGTCGATCGACGCCGCTGCCGCCCGGGCCGAGGCGACGGGGACCACCGTGGCCGCCGGGCCGGTGGTCGAGCGCTTCCGGTACGAGGGCGGGATCGGCGAGTTCGTCGAGCACCTCGCCGTCGACAGCCCCCTCACCGACGTCTGGCGCGTGCAGGGGACCGGCACCTTCACCGAGACGGTGCCGATGCTGGACGACAAGGGCCACATGGTCTCCACCTCGGTCGAGCGCGAGTGCGAGGTCGACCTGGCGCTCCGCTGGGGCAGTGGCTACGAGACCGTGTTCCGCAGCTTCGTGAACATCATCGCGACGCCGAAGGGCGGCACGCACCAGGCCGGGTTCGAGTCGGGCGTCGTCAAGGCCGTCCGTGCCCAGGTCGAGGCGAACGCGCGCAAGCTCAAGGTCGGGCAGGACAAGCTCGACAAGGACGACGTCCTCGCCGGTATGACCGCCGTGCTGACCGTGCGGTTGCCCGAGCCGCAGTTCGAGGGGCAGACGAAGGAGATCCTCGGCACCCCGGCGGTCCGGAAGATCGTCGACCAGGTCGTGTCGAAGCGCATCACCGAGATCCTCACCTCGACGCAGCGCACCGAGAAGGCACAGTCGGCGGCCCTGCTCGAGAAGGTCGTGTCCGAGATGAAGACCCGCATCTCGGCGCGGGCACACAAGGAGACGCAGCGCCGCAAGAACGCGCTCGAGAACTCCTCGCTGCCGACGAAGCTCGCCGACTGCCGCTCGCAGGAGACCGAAGGCACGGAGCTCTTCATCGTCGAGGGCGACTCGGCGCTGGGCACCGCGAAGCTCGCCCGCAACAGCGAGTACCAGGCGCTACTGCCGATCCGCGGCAAGATCCTCAACGTGCAGAAGGCGTCCGTGTCGGACATGCTCTCGAACGTCGAGTGCGCGTCGATCATCCAGGTCATCGGCGCCGGCTCGGGTCGCACGTTCGACATCGACCAGGCCCGCTACGGCAAGATCATCATCATGTCGGACGCCGACGTCGACGGCGCCCACATCCGCACGCTGCTCCTGACGCTGTTCTTCCGGTACATGCGGCCGATGATCGAGCAGGGCCGGGTCTTCGCCGCGGTGCCGCCGTTGCACCGGGTGGTCGTGGTGAACCGCGGCAAGCCGAACGACACGCTCTACACGTACTCCGAGCAGGAGCTGCAGACGGTGCTGAAGAAGCTCGAGAAGACGGGCAAGAAGTACCAGGAGCCCATCCAGCGGTACAAGGGCCTCGGCGAGATGGACGCGGACCAACTGGCGGAGACAACGATGGACCGCGCGCACCGCACCCTGCGCCGGGTGAACGTGACCCATGCCGAGGGGGCCGCGAAGGTGTTCGAGCTGCTCATGGGCAACGACGTCGCGCCGCGCAAGGAGTTCATCCTCGCGGGCGAGGGCCTGGACCGCGACCGCATCGACGCGTAGCGCCTTCACGTCCGGGCCGCGCAGCGGCCTGGCGTGCTCACGCGCTGAGCGACACCTCACGCGGCCCGCGGCCCGTGAGCTGTCGCTCAGCGCGAAACCGCCCCGCGCCCGCGACACGGTGACGGTGGACGGGAGGCCCGTGGCGGCGCCGCCCCGCGCCTCCAGGCCGTGCGCCCCGCGTTCTCACGCGCAGCGCGACACCTCACGGGGCCCCAGGCGCGTGAGGTGTCGCCAGGCGCGAAACGTGGCGGACGCCAGCGCGCGCCAGCGCGCGCCTACGCCTCGCCGGCCGTGCCGTCGAGCGTCGCGGCGCTGCCGCCGATCGAGCCGATCACGGCCTCGAGCGGTGCACCCGACCCGTCGCGCTTCGACAGCCAGTCGGGCAGGGTGCGGGCGGCGCCGTCCGTGCCGACGGCGTGCGGCGGCGCGATGCCGGCCCAGCCGACGGTCAGGCCGTCCTCGCCCTTCAGGAACGCGTGCGCCCGGACACCCTGGGTGGCGCGGCCCTTCGCCGGGAACTCCGACAGCGCCGACACCTTGGCGCGGCCGGCGTCGGTGCCGGGCAGGGCGGTCGAGGTGGTGGACACCGTGGCGACCACGGCGTCGTCGGAGCGTGCGACCGACCCGAACCAGATCACCGAGGCGCCGTCTGCGAGGGCCATGCCGGCCACACCACCGGCGGGCAGCCCCTGCGCCCGGACGACGGACGCCGGGAAGCGCAGCAGCTGCGCGTTCGAGCTGATGAACACCAGGTCGTCGGACTCCGGGGCCTGGGCGGCACCGACCACGTGGTCGCCGGGCTTCAGGCCGATGGCGACGAACTCCGGCTTGTCGGGCCAGGCGCCGGGCACGACGCGCTTCACGACGCCCTGCGCGGTCCCGATGGCGAGGGAGTCCGACGAGGCGCCGGACAGGTCGACGATCGCCACGACGGTCTCGCCCTTGGTGAGCGCGAGGAAGTCGGTGACCCGGACGCCGGCGTCGAGCCGGACCGCGGCGGGCGGCACGGCGGGGACGTCGACGGGGGAGAGCCGGAGGACCCGCCCGGTCGAGGTGATCGCGCCGATCTGCCCGCGCACCGTGCTCACCACGGCGGAGCGGACGGCGTCGTGCTTCGAGCGCTTCGGCACGCGGACGATGCCGAGCTCCGACGTCGGGATGTCGACGCGGATGAGTCGCCCGGTGGTCGACAGCAGCACACGGCAGGGCGAGTCGGCGATCTGCAGGGACTCCGGGTCGACCGCGGCCTTCCGACCGCCCTTCACCGGGGCGTCGGCCTCGGTGAGCAGCGTGCGGCGCGGCGTGGCGAACTTGTCGGACACCTCGGTCAGCTCGAGGGCGACCTGCGCGCGGAGCCGCTCGTCGGACGCGAGCAGTTCTTCGAGGGCGGCGATGTCGGCGAGCAGCTGGTCGCGCTCGGCCTCGAGCTCCATCCGCGAGAACTTCGTCAGGCGACGCAGGCGCAGCTCGAGGATGTACTCGGCCTGCACCTCGGACAGGTCGAAGACGTCGCGCAGGCGGTTGCGCGCCGCCTCGGAGTCGTCGGAGGTTCGGATGACCTGGATGACCTCGTCGATGTCGAGGATCGCGATGAGCAGTCCCTCGACCAGGTGCAGTCGTTCCTTGCGGCGCGCCAGCCGGTACTGCGACCGGCGGGTGACGACGTCGAGTCGGTGCTGCACGTAGACGTCGAGCAGTTCGCGCAGCCCGAGCGTGCGGGGCGATCCGCCGACCAGTGCGACGTTGTTGATGCCGAAGCCGTCCTCGAGCGGGGTGTGCTTGTACAGCTGCTCGAGCACGGCGGTGGGGTTGAACCCGCTCTTGATGCCGATGACGAGCCGGAGCCCGTGGTTGCGGTCGGTCAGGTCGTTGACGTCCGAGATGCCGACGAGCTTCTTGGACTGGACGCCGTCCTTGATCTTCTCGATCACTCGTTCGGGGCCGACCAGGTAGGGCAGCTCGGTGACGACGAGCCCGACCTTGCGCGGCGTGAGGTTCTCGACGCTCACCTTGGCGCGGGTGCGGAAGGAACCACGGCCGGTCGCGTAGGCGTCGCGGACCCCGGAGAGCCCGACGATCGTGCCGCCGGACGGCAGGTCGGGGCCGGGCACGAACTCCATGAGCTCTTCGAGGCTGGCCTGCGGGTTCATGAGCAGGTGCTTGGCGGCCTCGACCACTTCGCCGAGGTTGTGCGGCGCCATGTTCGTCGCCATGCCGACCGCGATGCCCGAGGCACCGTTGACGAGCAGGTTCGGGAACGCCGCCGGCAGCACGCCCGGCTGCATGATCTGGTTGTCGTAGTTCGGGACGAAGTCGACGACGTCCTCGCCCAGGCCCTCGGTCATGGCCATCGACGGTTCGGCGAGCCGTGCCTCGGTGTACCGGGCGGCAGCGGGACCGTCGTCGAGGGAGCCGAAGTTGCCGTGGCCGTCGACGAGCGGCACGCGCATCGTGAACGGCTGGGCCATCCGGACGAGCGCGTCGTAGATCGCGCCGTCGCCGTGCGGGTGCAGCTTGCCCATCACCTCGCCGGTGACGCGGGCGCTCTTGACGTGCCCGCGGTCGGGCCGCAGCCCCATCTCGGCCATCTGGTACAGGATCCGACGCTGCACCGGCTTCAGGCCGTCGCGGGCGTCGGGCAGCGCCCGTGAGTAGATGACGGAGTACGCGTACTCGAGGAAGGAGCCCTGCATCTCCTCGGAGACGTCGACGTCCTCGATGCGCTCACCGTCGGGCAGGCCGACTACATCCGTGCGTGCCATGGCACCTTTCTGGAGAACCAGAGTCGTCTGGAAGACTCGTGGAATGGGAACAAGCGTACCGACGGCCCCCGACGGCGTCGCGAACCTCGCCGACGTCTTCCCGAGTTGCCTCGTGGCGCTCGGCGCTGCGGACGACGCGTGGTTGCGGGACAACGGCCTGGAGGCCCGGATCACCCTCCGCCCCGCCCGTTCCGCGATCGTCGTGCTGGTCGACGGCCTCGGTTCCGCCGCGCTGTCGGCCCGCGCCGGGCACGCTCGCTGGCTGACCGCCGCGAAGGGGAGCGGCACCGCGAAGAAACTGCGGAGCGGGTTCCCGACGACGACGGCGGCGGCGCTGAGCACGCTGACCACCGGCCGGTCGCCCGGCACCCACGGCGTGGTCGGGTACAGCGGCTGGAACCCGGACACCGGCGCCGTGATGAACCTGCTGGGCGGGTGGGACACCGAGGTCCCTGCCGACTGGTTCCTGACCTCGACCCTGTTCACCCGGGCTGCAGAGCTCGGGCTGGACCCCGTCGTCGTCGGACCGGACCGGTACCGCTCGTCCGGGATGACCGCGAACGTGCTCGGCGGCGCCCGGTACGTGTCCGCGGACACGATCCCCGAGCGCGTCGACGCCGCACTCGCCGAGACCGCCACCAGCCGCTCGCTCGTCTACCTGTACGTGCCGGAGCTCGACTCGATCGGACACAAGAACGGCTGGCAGTCCGATCGGTGGACGGCCGCCCTCGAGCTGCTCGACGGGGAACTCGCCCGGCTCGACGCCCGCAGCTCGGACGACGTGGGGGTCCTGGTGACGGCCGACCACGGTGTGCTCGACGTGCCGGACCACGCGAACATCGCCATCGACCCGCTGCTGCTCACCGACGTCGTCGGCGTCGCGGGTGACCCGCGCTGCCGCCAGCTCACGGTCGCGCCGGGCACCGACGTGCGCGCCCTCGTCGGCGCGTTCCGGGCCCGCTACGGCAAGAAGGCGTCCGTCGCCAGCCGTGCCGAGGCGATCGAGGCCGGGTGGTTCGGGCACGTGTCCGACCAGGTGGTGCCCCGCATCGGTGACGTGCTCGTCGTGGCGCGCGGCTCGTGGGCGTTCAACGACGACCGTGCGCTGCGTGAGGACGAGACGCCGAAGCGCATGATCGGCCAGCACGGCGCGATGACCGACGAGGAGACGATCGTGCCGCTCCGGCTCGCCGGGGCGTTCGCGCACTAGGAGCGACGGCGCCGACGAGCCGACGGACGCCAGGTCAGGCGGGGTCGTCGTCCGGACGGGTGCCGAAGACGATCTCGTCCCAGCTCGGCATCGAGCGGCGGTTGCGCTTCTTGCGTTCGCCGCGGCTCTCGGGCTCGGGTGCCGAGGCCGGACGGGCGTCGGCCGACTGCGGCGCGGTGTCGTTCGCGCCGCCGTCCTCGAAGCCCTGCAGCGGGATGTCGACGACACTGATCGAGGTGCCGCGGGCGGTCTCGTCGCGCTGTTCGCCGAACGACGCTGCTTCGCGCTCACCGCGGCGACGGCGCAGCGCTTCGAGCAGGTCGGCGGTCTCGTTGCCGGGGGCGCGTTCCTCCACGGCGGCCTGGCCGATGCGGGGCAGCGGGGCACGGAGGGGTGCGTGCTGGGAGGGCTCGGGGTCGGCGGCCGGCTGCTCGGGCTCGTCGACGCGGAAGGCGCCGGAGTCGAAGCGGGTACCGTCGTCGTCCTGCTGCTCGAACTCGACCGCACGCAGGCGCGGGGCGATGCCCTCGTCGTCGGTGTGCGACAGACGGTGCGCGTCACCGTTGTCCGGCGCGAGGGTCGAGGTCTTGGGGTCGAAGCGCCACTGGGCGTCGTGCTCGACCTCGCCCGCGGTGTAGCGGACGCGGACCTGCCAGCCGCTCTCCGGGTGCTTCCAGGAGCCCCACGAGATCGCGCTGGCCTCGCCGGCCTCGAGCTTCGCGGAGATCGCGGGGCCGAAGGTGTCGGGGGACTCGTCGTCGACCGGGGTGACGGGGACGCGGTGCGAGGCGTCGAGGATGAAGGCGCGCTCGGCGAGGACCGGGCCCTCGAAGCGGCGGACGTACTCGACGTCGACGTCGAGCGCGGCGGCCACGTCGGCGGCGTCGGCGCCACCGCGGATCCGTGCCTGCACGTCCTTGGGGGAGACCCGCTTCTGCGGACCGGCGTCCGGGTTCGCCTGGCGCACCTGACCCGCCAGCGACGACGAGACGGGCAACCGGAACTCGGTGCCGCCGTCGGTCGCCAGGAGGAGTGCGCCGGACTCGACTCCGATGACTCTCACGTCTTGCATGGTTCCGCCTTCCCAGCGTCGCGTACGGTCCTGCTGTCGTACCCCGTGAGTATGCAGGGAGGACGGACCGTTTCCGCGGAGGCGCACGGGCGTGCCGCGGACATCCGGAGGGCGATCTCGTGACCCGGACGCCCCGGCAACGGGTGTCGGGAATGTCCGGTCCAGGTCACGGGTTGCACCGCCAGCACGACCCGCCGCAGCACTCGGTTTGCGCTCTGGCGGGGCGTGGTGCAAACTGTCGCCGCCGATCACCCGGCGACGACCTCTCGATACGAGAAATGGATGGGCATGGCCACCGATTACGACGCCCCCCGGAAGACCGACGACAACTCCGACTCGGAGTCGATCGAGGCCCTCAAGGAGCGCGTTCCCGACAAGATGTCGGGGGTCGTCGACGATGATTCCGACAACCCCGGCAGTTTCGAACTCGCCGGGCAGGACCTCAGCGACGTCGACCTCGACGTCGTGGTGCTGCCCCCGCAGGTCGATGAGTTCACCTGCGTCGAGTGCTTCCTCGTGAAGCACCGCTCCCAGCTCGACCACGAGTCGAAGCTCGGACCGGTCTGCGCGGAGTGCGCTTCGCTCTAGCGGGCACAGCCGCTTCGCTCTAGCGGGCACAGCCGCTTCGCTCTCGCGGGCACAGCCGCTTCGCTCTCGACGCAACGATCAGCGAAGGCCCCGCATCCTCCAGGGATGCGGGGCCTTCGTCGTGTGCGGCGGGGCGGGGGCGAGCCGGGCCTCCAGACCGCCCGTCGTGGTCCGTCAGGACCGCAGCGCCTCGACGACCTTGCCCGGGTGCCGGACGCTGACCAGCCAGTAGGGCGTCGGGTCGGCGTCGTCGCGCACCTCGACCTTGACGACCCCGCGGACGTAGCCGCGGAAGAGGGTCCAGGCGCGGGCGTCGAGCGCCGGGCCGCGCTGCTCGGTGGCGGCCGCGCCCTCGAACGCCTCGGTCGTGCCGACGAGCGAGCGGGGGAGGTGCGCCTTGCCCGCGCGGAACTCCGTGTCGGTGACCTCGATGGTGGGTGCGAGTGCCCACAGGAGGACCAGGACTCCGAGCTCCATCCCGATCGCCACGAGGACGCCGGCCAGGACGCTGATGGGGAGGAAGACGAGCAGGGTGGCGGGGATGACGAGCGCCGTCGCCAGGTAGAGGGCGGGCGGGGCCCAGAGTCGTTCGCGGTACAGGGTCACGGGTCCATTCGATCACGAGCGAGCGAGGTCACGGAACGGTCACGGCTGCACTACCCTCGTCACGTGACCGAACCAGTCGACGTCCTCTGGACCGGGGAGCACGCTCCCGGCCACGCCCACCCCGGTGACGCGGGTGCCGATCTCGTCTCCATCGAGGCCTTCGTGCTGCAG
This sequence comes from Curtobacterium aurantiacum, assembly GCF_018598555.1. GTDB lineage: Bacteria > Actinomycetota > Actinomycetes > Actinomycetales > Microbacteriaceae > Curtobacterium > Curtobacterium aurantiacum. The sequence goes on along the minus strand of NZ_JAHEWN010000004.1, from coordinate 210,744 downwards.
CCGGGCGAGCGACGCCTGGCCGGGACGGGGCTGCGGATCGCGCTGCCGGAGGGGTACGCCGCGTTCGTGGTCCCGCGGAGCGGCCTGGCGGCGAAGCACGGCATCACGATCGTGAACAGCCCGGGCACGGTCGACTCCGGCTACCGCGGTGAGATCAAGGTCGCGCTGCTCAACACCGACCAGGCGGAACCCTACGAGGTGCACGTCGGCGACCGCATCGCACAGCTGATCGTGATGCCGGTGCCGCAGGTGACCTACACCCGTGTCGACGAGCTGCCGGACAGCGTCCGCGGACAGGGCGGGTTCGGCTCGTCGGGCTACGGTGACCGGAGCGACGCCGTGACCGGTGCCGCCGCAGACGCTCAGGAAGGGACGCGCGCATGAAGTTCGGCCGACGCAAGCAGGACGAGGTCGAGGTGGCGGACGCCGTCGCCGACGACATCGAGGTCGCGGACACGTCCCCCGAGGTCGACATCGCGACGGACGCCGACGCGGACCTCGACGAGGTCGACGCGGTCGCCCCGACGGACAAGTCCGCACCGGAGGACCGGGCCGAGAACGGCCCCCACGACGAGACCGAGGCGAACCTGGTCCGCCCGTACGTCGACCTGGGCGGGGTGAAGGTGCTCCCGCGCGAGGGCCTGCACCTCCGCCTCGAGGTCGAGGAGGGCTCGCAGCGCGTCGTCGCGGTCGGGCTCGACTACGACGAGTCCACGCTGCAGGTCCAGCCGTTCGCGGCGCCCCGGTCCACCGGCCTGTGGCACGAGATCCGCGCCCAGATCGCCGAGCAGATCGAGCGCCAGGGCGGCGTCGTGACCGAGGTCGACGGCCCGTTCGGCCCCGAGCTCCGTGCGTCCGTCCCGGTCGCCGTGGACGGCGACGGCGGCACCGCCGGCTCCCGTCCGGCCCGCTTCGTCGGGGTCGACGGCCCGCGCTGGTTCCTGCGCGGTGTCATCGCCGGCAAGGCCGCCGAGCAGCCCGACGACGCGAGCGAGATCGAGGAACTGTTCCGCAGTGTGGTCGTCGTGCGCGGCACGACGCCGATGCCGCCGCGCGACCTCATCCCGCTGCACATGCCCAAGTCGACGCAGACCGCGATCTGACGGACTGACGACCAACCCCGCCTGGAGGCACGGTGCCGGACCACGACGACACCCCACGACACGAGACGGTCGGGTCCGACCCCGTCACGCCGTCGGCTGAGCCGGCGGCGGCGCCGTCGTTCTCCGCGCAGTTCCGCGACGCCGTGCAGAACGCCGGCATCGCGCGTGTCGCGCCCGGCGAGGCGCCGTCCGGCCGGGCCCTGCTCGGTGCCGTCGGCGGCGTGCGCGGGCTCGCCGAGTCGGTGCTGCCCGGCCTGGCGTTCCTGGTGGTCTACGCGATCACGAAGGAGCTCGTGCCGAGCGTCGTGATCCCCGTCGCCGTCGGTCTCGTCTTCGTGGTGCTGCGCCTGGTGCAACGGCAGTCGGTGACGATGTCGTTCGCGGGGATCCTCGGTGTTGCGGTCTCGGCCGGCCTCGCGCTCATCACGGGCAAGGCGGAGAGCAACTTCATCCCCGGCATCGTGATCAACTCCGTCTGGCTCGTCGGGCTGCTCGTCACACTGGCGATCCGCTGGCCGCTCATCGGCGTCGTCGTCGGGTTCCTGCTGCCGGCGAACGAGGACGGCTCGCACGTGGACTGGCGGGCCGACCCGGCGAAGCGCCGGGTGCTGACGGTCGCCACGTGGATCTGGGTCGGGCTGTTCGCGCTCCGGCTCGCGGTGGAGGTCCCGCTCTACGTGACGGCCCAGGTCGAGCTCCTCGCCGCGGTGAAGCTGGTCCTCGGTGTCCCGCTCTACGCTGCGGTGCTCTGGGTGACCTGGCTGCTGGTCCGCACCGTGTTCGTGCGACGGGACGACGTCCCCGCGGTGTAGAGTTGTCTCGACATCGAGATAGTTCTCGCCGGGCGCGTTCGTGCTCGCGGGATTAGGTTTGCCTTGCTGGTGGGACGGTCCACGGCCCGCGAGGATGAGGGCAAACCGATCAGTAGGGAGGCGGCACGGTGGCTGCAGTCAATAGCTTCGGCTCGAAGGACACACTGTCGGTTGGGGGTGTCGACTACGCGATCCACCGGATCGACTCGGTTCCCGGGCACGAGAAGTTGCCCTACAGCCTGAAGGTGCTGCTCGAGAACCTCCTCCGCACCGAGGACGGCAAGAACGTCACCGAGGGGCAGATCCGGGCGCTCGGCTCCTGGAAGCCCGACGCGGAGCCCGACACCGAGATCCAGTTCTCGCCGGCGCGCGTCGTCATGCAGGACTTCACGGGTGTGCCGTGCATCGTCGACCTCGCCACGATGCGCGAGGCCATGGCGGACATCGGCGGCGACCCGAACAAGATCAACCCGCTGTCCCCGGCCGAGATGGTCATCGACCACTCCGTCATCGCCGACCTGTTCGGCAGCACGGACGCCCTCCAGCGCAACACCGACCTCGAGTACGAGCGGAACGGTGAGCGCTACCAGTTCCTCCGCTGGGGTCAGACCGCGTTCGAGGACTTCAAGGTCGTCCCGCCGGGCACCGGCATCGTCCACCAGGTCAACATCGAGTACCTGGCGAAGGTCACCTACACGCGTGACTTCGACGGCGAGACCTACGCGTACCCGGACACCCTGGTCGGCACGGACTCGCACACCACGATGGTGAACGGGCTCGGCGTGCTCGGCTGGGGCGTCGGCGGCATCGAGGCCGAGGCCGCGATGCTCGGTCAGCCCGTCTCGATGCTCATCCCGAAGGTCGTCGGCTTCAAGCTCTCCGGGGAGATCCCGGCCGGCGTGACCGCGACCGACGTGGTGCTCACCATCACCCAGGAGCTCCGCAAGCACGGCGTCGTCGGCAAGTTCGTCGAGTTCTACGGCGAGGGCGTCAGCGCCGTCCCGCTCGCGAACCGCGCCACGATCGGCAACATGTCGCCGGAGTTCGGCTCCACGGCAGCGATCTTCCCGGTCGACGACGTCACGCTCGACTACCTCCGCCTGACCGGACGCGACGAGGCGCAGATCGCCCTGGTGGAGGCGTACTCCAAGGCGCAGGGCCTGTGGCACGACGCCTCGGTCGAGCCGAACTACTCCGAGTACATGGAACTCGACCTGTCCACGGTCGTGCCGTCGATCTCCGGCCCGAAGCGTCCGCAGGACCGCATCGAGCTGACGAACGCCAAGAGCCAGTTCGAGGTCGACCTCGCCAACTACGCGAGCATCGACCACAGCGAAGAGGACAAGGCCGTCGCGGACACGTTCCCGGCGTCCGACCCGGTGGCCGCTGCCCCCGGTGACGAGCACGCGGTGGACGACCTGCAGGACGCCCCCGGCTCCGAGGTCCCCGTGCACGCCTCGAGCGCCCCCGGCACCGTCTCGAAGCCGACCTCGGTCGCCATCGCCGACGGTGACCCCTTCACGATCGACCACGGCGCCGTCGCGATCGCCGCGATCACGTCCTGCACCAACACGTCGAACCCGTCGGTCATGATGGCCGCCGGCATCCTCGCCCGGAACGCCGCGCAGAAGGGCCTCACCGCGAAGCCCTGGGTGAAGACCACCCTCGCGCCCGGGTCGAAGGTCGTCACGGACTACTACGAGAAGGCCGGTCTTACCACCTACCTCGAGCAGCTCGGCTTCTACACGGTCGGCTACGGCTGCACCACCTGCATCGGCAACTCGGGCCCGCTGCCCGAGGAGATCTCGCAGGCCGTGCAGGACAACGACCTCGCCGTCACCGCGGTGCTCTCCGGCAACCGCAACTTCGAGGGGCGCATCAACCCCGACGTCAAGATGAACTACCTGGCGTCGCCGCCGCTGGTCATCGCCTACGCCCTGGCCGGGTCGATGCACTTCGACTTCGACAAGGACGCACTGGGCACGGACCAGGACGGCAACGACGTCTACCTGACCGACATCTGGCCCGACGCGGCCGAGGTGCAGCAGGTCATCGACACCTCCATCGACACCGAGATGTTCACCCACGAGTACGGCTCCGTGTTCGAGGGTGACGACCGCTGGAAGAACCTGCCGACCCCGACCGGTGACACCTTCGAGTGGGACCAGGAGTCGACCTACGTCCGGAAGCCCCCGTACTTCGAGGGCATGACGATGCAGCCCGACGCGGTGTCGGACATCTCCGGTGCCCGCGTGCTCGCGAAGCTCGGCGACTCGGTCACGACCGACCACATCTCGCCGGCCGGTTCGATCAAGGCCGACAGCCCCGCCGGTCAGTACCTCGCCGAGCACGGCGTCGACCGCAAGGACTTCAACTCCTACGGCTCGCGTCGCGGCAACCACGAGGTCATGATCCGCGGCACGTTCGCGAACATCCGCCTGCGCAACCAGCTGCTCGACGGCGTCGAAGGCGGGTACACTCGCGACTTCACGACGCCGGACGGCGAGCAGTCGTTCATCTACGACGCCTCGCAGCACTACCAGGAGCAGGGCATCCCGCTCGTCATCTTCGGTGGCAAGGAGTACGGATCCGGTTCGTCGCGTGACTGGGCGGCCAAGGGCACGAACCTGCTCGGCGTCCGTGCGGTCATCACCGAGAGCTTCGAGCGGATCCACCGCTCGAACCTCATCGGCATGGGTGTCGTCCCGCTGCAGTTCCCGGTGGGCGAGACGGTCGAGTCCCTCGGCCTCGACGGCACCGAGGTCGTCTCGATCTCCGGGCTGACCGAGCTGAACGAGGGCCGCACCCCGAAGACCGTGCACGTCACCGCGACGCCGAGCGAGCACTCGCCCGCCGGCAAGCAGCCGATCGAGTTCGACGCGGTCGTCCGAATCGACACCCCGGGCGAAGCCGACTACTACCGCAACGGCGGCATCCTGCAGTACGTGCTCCGTTCGCTCGTCTGAGCGAGGTGCGCACGGGTCGCTGACGCGACTACGGATCGGACCGGAGGCCCGTGGCGAACCCGCCACGGGCCTCCCGTCGGTTGTCGGGTCCCGAGAATAGAGTGGGCCGACAGCCCCACGAAAGGAGCGCCCGTGAGCCTGCTCAGCAGCATCACGTCGCCGCGCGACCTGAAGCGTCTCTCCGACGCGCAGATGACCGACCTCGCCGCCGAGATCCGACGTTTCCTGGTCGCCGAGGTCGCGAAGACCGGGGGGCACCTCGGGCCGAACCTGGGCGTCGTGGAGCTGACGCTCGCGATGCACCGCGTGTTCGACTCGCCGAAGGACCCGTTCGTCTTCGACACGGGACACCAGTCGTACGTGCACAAGCTCGTCACCGGGCGCCAGGACTTCTCGAAGCTGCGCGAACGCGGCGGCATCGCCGGCTACCCACAGCGGAGCGAATCCGAGCACGACATCGTCGAGTCCTCGCACGCGTCGTCGTCGCTGTCCTGGGCGGACGGCATCTCCCGCGCGTTCGGGCAGACCGGGCAGACCGACCGCACCGTCGTCGCGGTCGTCGGTGACGGTGCGCTCACCGGCGGGATGACGTGGGAGGCGCTCAACAACATCTCCGACGACAACGACCGGCGCCTGGTCATCGTCGTGAACGACAACGGCCGCTCGTACGCGCCGACCATCGGTGGCATGGCGCGGTTCCTGAGTTCCGTGCGGACACGCCGCGAGTACCGGGCCCTGTACGAGGGCACGCAGGCCGTGGCGGCGCGGTTCGGTGCTCCGGGTCGTGCGGTGTACCGGGGCATGCGCGGGGGCCTGCACGGCTTCCTGTCGCGGCTGACCAACAACGAGGCGCTGTACTCGAACCTCGACATCAAGTACATCGGCCCGGTGAACGGGCACGACCAGCAGGCGATGGAAGCGGCGCTCCGGCAGGCCAAGGAGTACGGCGCTCCCGTGATCGTGCACGTCATCACGGAGAAGGGCCACGGCTTCGAGCCGGCCCTGCGCGACCAGGCTGACCAGTTCCACGCCGTCGGGCACATCGACCCGGAGACGGGGGAGTCGCTCGACGCCGCGTCCGGCCCGTCGTGGACCTCGGTGTTCGCGTCTTCCCTGGCCGATGCCGGCGCCTCGGACCCTCGGATCGTCGCCATCACGGCGGCGATGCTCCGGCCGACCGGGCTCCACCTGTTCCAGGAGCAGCACCCCGACCGCGTGTACGACGTCGGCATCGCCGAGCAGCACGCCGTGACGACCGCCGCGGGCCTGGCGTACGGCGGGCTCCACCCGGTCGTGGCGCTCTACGCGACGTTCCTGAACCGTGCGTTCGACCAGGTGCTGATGGACGTCGCCCTGCACCGGGCCGGCGTGACGTTCGTGCTCGACCGTGCCGGGATCACCGGCCCGGACGGCCCCTCGCACCACGGCATGTGGGACCTCGCGCTGCTGCAGGTCGTGCCGGGGATCCGGATCGCGGCTCCCCGCGATGCTGTGACGCTGCGCGAGGAGTTCCGCGAGGCGATCGCCGTCGACGACGCCCCGACCGTGCTGCGGTGGTCGAAGGGGCAGGTCGGACCGGACATCCCCGCGGTCCGTCGTCTCTCCGACGGTGTGGACGTGCTGCACGCCGCCACGGACGACGTCGAGGACGTGCTCTTCGTCGCCGTCGGGTCGATGGTGCCGGTGGCACTCGAGGCCGCGGCGCTGCTCGAGGCGCAGGGCATCGGCGTCACCGTCGTGGACCCGCGCTGGGTGGTGCCGATCCCGGTGTCGCTCATCGAGCTGTCGCGGACGCACCGGCTCGTGATCACCATCGAGGACGGTGTGCGGGTCGGCGGCGTCGGGACCCGGCTGCGGCAGGACCTGCGCGCCGCCGGGGTCGACACCGGGGTGAACGAGCTCGGGCTGCCCGACGCGTTCATCGACCACGCGACCCGGTCGCAGATCCTCGCCGATGCCGGGTTGACGGCGCAGGCCATCGCCCGCGACGTCATCGACCAGGTCGTCGGGACGAAGCTGCCGCAGGCGAAGCCCGCCCGCTCCCGCGAGTCCGCCGCCTCGGACCGCTAGTCACGCCGCGCTCGGCCGCTTCGGTCGGGTCCGTTCAGCAAAACACCGGTGTTCGCGCTCCACGCCGCGGTTTGCGGGTGTTCGGTGCGCGAACACCGGTGTTTTGCGTGATGGGACCTAGCGGGAAGCAGGGCCGACGATGCGCGGGGCGTGGAACGTCGCGCCGAAGACACGCTCGGAAGCGCCACTGCGGTCGAGGTACGGGCTGATCCCGCCGGCCTGGAACGGGTAGCCTGCGCCGAGGATGAGCCCGAGGTCGATCTCCTCGACGTGCTCGACCACCTTGTCCTCGAGCATGCGGTGCAGCTCGTCGGCCAGGGCGTCCTCGAACCGGCGCTGCATCTCGGCGGCGTCGACCGGCTTCGCGTCCTTCTTGGACGGCGCGACGAGCTTCACGGCCGCGGGGTCGTACCCGGTCGCGTTGCCCTTCTTGTCGCGGGTCAGGATCGTCCCGTGCTCGGCGATCTTCTTCAGGCCGTCGCCGGGGTAGAAGCGCTCCGGCCAGGCCGCGTGGTGCGAGTCGAGCACGTGCGCGCCGACCGGCAGGCCGACGAGCTCCAGCAGCTCGAACGGCGACATCGGCAGTCCGAGGGGCGCGGCACCCTGTGCGACGGTGTCGAACGAGGTCCCTTCCTCGACGCCGCGCATCGCCTCGCCGAGCACCCGTGCGAGCACGCGGTTCACGACGAAGCCCGGCTGGTCCGCGGTGATGATCGCGGTCTTCTTCAGGGTCTTCGCGACGGCGAGTGCGGTGACGAGGGCCTCGTCCGAGGTCTTCGCCGCGCGCACCACCTCGAGCAACGGCATCACCGCGACCGGGTTGAAGAAGTGGAAGCCGACGAGTCGCTCCGGGTTGGTGAGGACCGACGCCATCTCGTCGACGGAGAGCGACGACGTGTTCGTGGCGAGGATGGCGTCCGGGGCGATGACCTGCTCGATCTTCCGGAAGACCTCCTGCTTGACGGTCATCTCCTCGAAGACGGCCTCGATCACCCAGTCCGCGTCGGCGAAGGCGTCGTAGGACACCGACCCACTGACGAGCGCGGTGATGCGGTTCGCGTCGTCGGGGGAGATGCGGCCCTTGTCGAGCAGCTTCGCGACCTCGCCGCGGATCCGTTCGACGCCGGCGTCGACGCGGGACTGGTCGACGTCGGTGATGACGACGGGGACCCCGAGGCGCCGGGCGAAGAGCAGCGCGAACTGCGACGCCATCAGCCCGGCGCCGAGGACGCCGACCTTCGTGATCTTCTTCGCGTTGACGCCCTCGGGAGCGCCGACGGGCTTCTTCGCACGCTTCTGCACGAGGTCGAACGCGTACATCGACGCGGCGAACTGGTCACCCGAGATGAGGTCGGCGAGGGCCTCGTCCTCGTCGGCGAAGCGTTCGTCGAGCGAACCCGACTTGGCGGCGGCGACGAGGTCGAGCGCGCGGAACGGCGACTTCGGCACGGTGCCGATCTTCGACGCGACCTGTCCGCGGGCGACCTTGACGACGGTGCCCCATGCGGCCTTCTCGAGCATGCCCGGCTCGTTCTTCCGCACCACCTTGGTCGCACCGGTGATGACGCCGTCGGCCCAGGCGACCGCGGAGGGCAGGAACGTCACCGACGGGACGAGGACGTCACCGATGCCGATCTCGACCGCGGCCGGGCCGTCCATCAGGCGGTTGTTCTTGAGCGGGTTCTCGACGATGACGCGGAGCGCGCGCTCCGGCCCGATCAGGCGGGGGAGCAGCGTCGCGCCGCCCCAGCCGGGGATGATGCCGAGGAACACCTCGGGGAGCCCGATGCCCTGCGCCGCGGACGAGAACGCCCGGTAGGTGCAGTGCAGGGCGATCTCGAGCCCACCGCCGAGCGCCAGGGTGTTCACGAACGCGAACGACGGCACCCCGAGGTCGGCGAACTTGCGGAGCGTGGCGTGCCCGAGGGCGGCCAGGTCGTGGGCGGCCTCGCGCGACGGGACCGCGGCGGCCTGGGACAGGTCGGCTCCGGCGGCGAAGCAGTACTCCTTGCCGGTGATCGCCACGCCCTGGATCGTGCCGGCTGCGGCCTCGGTCTTCAGGGTGTCGAGCACGCCGGCCAGCTCCCGGAGCGTGCGGGGCCCGAGAGTGTTCGGCCGCTTGTAGTCCTTGCCGTTGTCGAGCGTGATGAGCGCCAGCGTGCCACCGGAGGGCATCGTGACGTGCTTGACGAACGAGTGCGTGACGACCTCGTCCTCGCTGAGTTCGGCCAGTCGGTCGTTGTCGACGATGGTCATGGTCACGCCCCCTTCCGAGCCGAACGCTCGGCCGACTTGCTGTGGTGCGGGTTCTCCCAGATGACGGTGCCGCCCTGGCCGAGCCCGATGCACATCGTGGTGATGCCGTACTTGACGTCCGGTCGCTCGGCGAACTGCGCGGCGAGCTGGTTCATCAGGCGGACGCCGCTCGACGCCAGCGGGTGGCCGACGGCGATCGCGCCGCCCCACGCGTTCACGTTCGGGGAGTCCTGGGCGATGCCGTAGTTGTCGAGGAACGCGAGCACCTGGACGGCGAACGCCTCGTTGATCTCGAACAGGCCGATGTCGTCGATCGACAGGCCTGCCTTCGACAGGGCCTTGTCGGTGGCGGGGACGGGGCCGACGCCCATGACCTCGGGCTCGACGCCGGCGAAGGCGAACGAGACCATGCGCATCTTCGTCGACAGGCCGTGCTGCTTCGCGCCGTCCTCGGACGCGAGCAGGCTCATGGTCGCGCCGTCGTTCAGACCGGCGGCGTTGCCGGCGGTGATCCGTCCGTGGGGCCGGAACGGCGTCTTCAACGCGGCCAGCGCCTCCAGGGTGGTCCCCGGCCGCGGCGGCTCGTCGGCGCTGACGACGTCCCAGCCGTCGCCCTTGTTGACCTCGACCGGGATCAGGTCGGGCTGGAGCTTGCCGTTCGCCCAGGCGGCGGCGTAGCGCTGCTGGGACTGGACGGCGTAGGCGTCCGTGCGGTCCTTCGTGATCGCGGGGAAGCGGTCGTGCAGGCGCTCGGCGGTGGCGCCCATGACGAGGGCGTCGCTCGAGACCATGCGCTCCGCGACGAAGCGCGGGTTCGGGTCGGCGTTGAAGCCCATCGGGTGACGCCCCATGTGCTCGACACCACCGGCGATCGCGACGTCGGCGGCGCCGAAGGCGATGGCACCCGCGAGCGTCGTGACGCTCGTCATGGCACCGGCGCACATGCGGTCGATCGCGTAGCCGGGCACCGACTTCGGCAGACCCGCGAGCATGCCGACCGTGCGGCCGAGCGTCAGCCCCTGGTCACCCTGCTGCGTGGTCGCCGCGACGGCGACGTCGTCCACGGCTGCGGTGTCGAAGGTGTTCCGGTCGAGCAGTCCGCGCATCGCGTGCACCGCGAGGTCGTCGGACCGGGTCTTCCAGAACACCCCCTTCTCGCCGGCTCGTCCGAACGGTGTGCGAACGCCGTCCACGAACACGACGTCTGATGCCTTTGGCAATCCGGGCCTCCCAGATCCTCATCGATCGGGCCGGAACGCAGGTCGCTCCGGCCTGGCCGGGCCTCGCCCGGCGACCCTCCCGACGCTATGCCCCCAGCCTGGGCGGCCGCATGCCGGTTGGGCAGTTCCTACGACTCGTCGTCGTCCGTCGCCGCGGGCCGCTGTGCAGCAGCGACAAAGGCCGACGCGATGATCGACGCGAGTTCCTCGACCTGCCACGGGCGGGCGTCGTGCTCGGCCAGGGCGGCGCCGACCAGCTCGGTCGACGGCGGCGACGGCGGGGCCCACGACACGAGCCGGAGCGTCTCCGGCGTGAGCAGGTTCTCGAGCGGGATGTCGAGCTCCTCGGCACGCTTCGTCACCGCGGCCCGCGCGGCCTTGTACCGGCGGTCGGCGGCCGGGTTGCGGTCCGCCCAGGCACGGGGCGGGGGCAGGGTGGCCTCGCCGGCACCGCGGAGACGGGGGAGGTCCTCGGTGGTGCGGCCTTCGTCGACGGCGGCCCACCAGCGGTCGAGCTCGGAACGGCTGGCGCGGCCCGTGAAGGTCTTCAGCGCACCGAGTTCGGCGCGGGACTCGGGTGCGGCGGCCGCGGCGGCGACGATCGCCGAGTCGGGGATCGTACGCCCGGGGGCGATGTCCGCCTGTCGGGCGTACTCGTCACGGGCGAGCCAGAGCGACCGGGCGATCGCCAGCGCCCGGGCACCACGGAGCGCGTGCATGCCGGACAGTCGACGCCAGGGCTCCGCACGGGCCGGCTTCGGCGCGCGGTGCAGGACCGCGTCGAACTCCTGCTGGGCGATGCGGGTCTTGCCGGCCTCGTCGAGCTTCTCGGCGAGGGCGTCGCGGAGGTCGGGCAGCAGCTCGACGTCGAGCGACGCGTAGACGAGCCACGACTGCGGCAGGGGACGGGTCGACCAGTCGGCGGCCGAGTGCGCCTTCGCCAGCGTGATACCGAGCAGCTGCTCGACGACGGCGCCGAGGCCGACGCGGGGGAACCCGGCGATGCGGGCGCCGAGCTCGGTGTCGAAGATGCGGGTCGGGACGAGCCCGACCTCCTGCAGGCACGGCAGGTCCTGCGAGGCGGCGTGGAACAGCCACTCCTCGTCGACGATGGCCGCCTGCAGCTCGGAGAAGTCGCCGATCGGGATCGGGTCGAACAGGAACGCACCGGCACCGCGGCGGAACACCTGGATCAGGTAGGCGCGTTGCGAGTACCGGTAGCCGCTGGCGCGTTCGGCGTCGACCGCGACGGGGCCGTGGCCGGCGGCGATCGCGGCGACCGCCGCGAGGTAGTCCTCGCGGGTGTCGATGACCTTGACGGCGTCGTGCGACGCCTCGAAGGCCGGGCTGGCGGCGGCAGCAGTCGGGCCGGCAGCGGCAGCAGTCGAGCCGGCACCTGTGGCTGCGGGCGCAGCCGGGCCGGTCGATCCAGCGGCGTCCTGGGGAGCGGGGTCGGTCACTTGGCGAGCCTCCTCGGGGCCAGCAGGGTCACGCCGTCCGATGCGGGCGGCAGACCGGCGAGCATGGCGACGATGTCCTGCCAGGCCCGGACGTGTGCGGTGAGGTCGTCGCCGCGTGGTGTCCACGATGCGCGGAGCTCGAGCTGGGCGCCGTCGCCCTGTGCAGCGAGGTCGCCGTAGCCGCGCGAGATGATCTTGGTGGCCGTGCCCGAGGCGTGGTCGTACGTCGCACCGTACGACTCGAGCGCGTCGACGAGCCAGCTCCAGGTCACGTCGGCGACGAACTCGTCGACACCGATCTCCGGCTCGAGCGGCGCCTGCGCGAACGAGACGACCCGGAACGCGCCGCCCCAGCCCTCGGGTTCTTCCGGGTCGTACAGGGCGATGAACCGGCCGGTGCCCAGGTCCGACTCGACGCCGTGCGCGGTGCCGGACACGTCCGCCGCAAGGGCGATCGAGAACGGTGCGATCCGGGTCGGCGAGGGGATCTCGGTGACGGTGGTCTCGGCACGGCCGCTGCCGCCGGACACGAACGCGCGGAGCCGCGCGAAGGCGTCGGGCTCTCGGGTTTCGGACACACATGCAGACTAGGCTCCGGGCCATGTCCCGATCCGCGCGACCCGCCGAGGACGTCGTCCAGGAGACCGCACGATCGGCCGGGTTCATCGCACTCGGCGCCGGTCTGGCAGCAGCCGCGGTGGGGACGGCCGTCATCGGTGGCTTCGTCGCCGCCGTCGCCCGCGCCGTCGTCACCCCCGACCGCAAGCGCAACGAACGCGTCCCGATCCACGCCGTCGACCCGGTCCGGAAGACCGTCACGATCGAGCGCACCGCCGACACCGAGTTGCAGGGCCGCTACTCGCTCTGGTTCGGGGGTGGCACCGGCCACATGCGCGTCGGCGAAGTGCTCGGCACCACCGACACCACCGTCACGCGCCGCATCATCGCGATCGACGCCGGCGACCCGACCGCCGCTCGTCGCGGACGCTGGGGTGGCTGGTTCTACCTGACGCCCGGAGAACTCGACGTGCCCGTCGAGGACGTCGACATCCCCACCCCGAACGGCCCGGCGCCCGCGTGGGTCGTCCGCGCCGACGACCCAGACGCCCCGTGGGCCGTCCTGGTGCACGGCCGAGGCGTCACCCGAGCCGAGACCATCCGCGCCGTCCCTGTCTTCCGCGCCGCCGGGTACTCGGTCGTCCTCGCCTCGTGGCGCAACGACGGCGTCGCCCCGCCGAGCGTCGACGGTCGCTACGGCCTCGGCAGCACCGAGTGGGAGGACGTCGACTCCGTCCTCCGCTGGCTCACCGCGCACCAGGCCCAGAGCGTCGTGCTGATGGGCTGGTCGATGGGCGGTGCCGTCGTGCTGCAGACCCTGCTCCGTTCACGTTTCGCCGGCTTGGTCGACGGGGTGGTGCTCGAGTCCCCGGTGGTCGACTGGCACGCGGTGCTGAAGTCGCAGAGCCAGCTCCTGCGCCTGCCCCGTCCGGTCCGCAAGGTCGCACAGCGCCTGCTCCGCACGCCGGTGCTCTACCGGTTGGCCGGGCTGCAGCGGCCCGTCGACCTGCGCGAGCTCGACATGGTCACCCGCGCCGACGAGCTCACGGTGCCGATCCTGCTGCTGCACAGCGACGACGACGGGTTCGTGCCGTCCTCGGCCTCGCACGACCTGGCCCGCGCGCGGCCCGACCTGGTCCGGCTCGAGATCCAGACCACGGCCCGGCACACCAAGCTCTGGAACCACGATGCCGACTGGTTCGACGCCCGGATCCTCGCGTGGCTGACCGAGGTGGTCCAGCGGCGCGGCGCGACCAGCGCGCGGTAGACGCGACCGAACGGCGGACGGGAGGCGCGGTGTCAGCTGGCACCGCGCCTCCTGTCTGTCGATGCGTCCGTTCGGTCGCTTGGTGAGCAGAAATGGTCGGGTCGCCGTCCGACACCCGACCGTTCCTGCTCACGAAGCGGGTGGTCCGGCGATCGTTCCGTTCGAGGAACTCGTCGTCGATGAGCTGCCAGATGCTGTCGGCGATGTCCGTCGCCTCGGCGTGGCTGAGGTTGAGTGCCGGGCGGCCTGATCTCCTGCGGAACGACACGGTCTTCATGTGCTCGCTCTCACGGATCGCTTCCTGCTGCCTCGTCGGGCGGTTCGCGAGTCTGCCGGAGCTTGGCGTCCAGATCGATCACTTCGTCGAGGAGCGCGGGCGAGCGCTCATCTCGTGGGCGTGCGCGTCTGCCTCGGTCTTGTAGATCTCGCCCCATGCGATGCTCGGAGGCATGGCATGGACAGGCAGATCGACGTCAGGGAGACATATCTGCACGAAGTGCGGGAAGGCGGGGAAGGTCCAGAGGTCTTCGTCTTCGAAGCGACTCCAGAGCAACAGCTCCCCGACGCCCAGCGGGTGGCCGAGCTCCTGACCGTTCAGCGGCGGATCGCAGCTGACCATCAGCGCATGGTGACCGTTCGGGAGCTCGATCGGTCGTTCCACTTCGCACCGGAAGACGGACGAGAACCGCTTGCTGTCCATGGACGAGAGAAAAAAGACTTCTTGCATGTCAGAACTCCGGATTGATGCCGCTGACGCGATCGAGCTGGATCGCGCCCTTCTCGATGCCGTTCGGGAGGGGTCGCTCAACGTACCTTCGAGCAGGAACTGCCCCGAGTTCACGCTGTAGTCGGGCTCGGTCTTCCCTGACGGTAGTCCTGCGACGTCGCGGTAGTTGGCAACAGAACCAGGGGGGCGACCACGAGGCACCGGTCGCCTGAGCATCTCCGCCGTAGACACGACGCCCGGATCCTCGCGTGGCTCACCGAGGTGGTCCAGCGGCGCGGCGCGGCCAGCGCGCGGTAGACGTGACCGAAAAGCGGACGGGAGGCGCGGTGCCAGCTGGCACCGCGCCTCCCGTCTGTCGGTGGTGCCGTCTGCGACACTCGACCCATGTGGCCGTTCCGCAAGCGCCCCGAGTCCGAGCCCTCGTTGCCGACGAACCCCGTGCTGCAGCAGATCGTGCTGCGGGGCGGCGACCTGTCGGAGCCGCGTGACTGGGTGCACTTCGTGTACTTCCCGGACGAAGCGTCCGCCAGGGCAGCCTCCGAGCGGATCGCGGCCGCCGGGTGGAACGTCGCAGTCAAGCCGTCGGGTGCGGAGTGGTACGTCGCCGCCGATCAGCAGAACGTGCTCGTCGACGACGCCCGACTCGGCGAGGCGGTGCGGTTCTTCGAAGGGATCACCGCGGAGACCTCCGGCGCGCAGTGGGACGGCTACGAGGCGAGCATCTAGATCGTCGTTTGCTGGCCTCGCCCGAACTCCTCGAGACGGGTCGCCGGTCGGCCGGGCTGCGCTGGGCCGTGCGCCCGGTCGAAGGCATCGCTCATCGTCGTGAGCGGCGGTCGGACCGTCACCGTCCATTCGCCGCTGTCGAATGCGTCGATGCGGACGACCAGGTTCGTCTCGTCGGTCAGGTCCGAGCCGGGGAGGTACCCGAGGAACTCGCCGTCGATGAGCTGCCATATGCTGTCAGCGATCTCCGTCGCCTCGGCGTGGCTGAGGATGAGCCCTGGTTCCTCTGCCGCGTTGACGCGGCGTTCGAGCGGGAGCGCCTCGACCAACTGGTCAGGGGACGTGACGGCGTACAGCGTCGTGAGGACCCAGACGAGCTCGGGTGAATCGAGCTCTGAGAAGAACTGGACCAGATCGGGCAGCACGATGTGATCAGCGGGGATCGTGTACGTGACCATCTCGAGGTCGTTCGGCAACGTCGTGGTCATCCGGTCTCCTCTGTTGTCTCGACCTGTGGCGAGAAGCCGCCCACGCTCATGGCAGCGAGGACGTCGGTCCTGCCCGGCGTGAACGCGATGATCGCGACTGCGGTGTCAGCCTGCACGGTGGAGAGCCCCGGCTGCTCGTCGCCGAGCGGTGCGAGCACACGGGCGAACTCGTCGAGCCCGCGAACGTCGGAGCCACTGTCGGCGGCCATCGTGTACTTCGTCAGGAAGGTCCGTGCCGTCGAAAGGGCGCCCTGTTCGAAGATGCGGACCCGGACCTCGGCCGGACACTGCGATGCCACCTCGAGCGCCAGTTCCGCCCCCGGGGCGTCTGATGCGCGCAGGCGCCTGCACAGCTCCTGGACGGTGATGTGGACGAGTCCGACGGAGCGGTCGATCGCCGTGGCAGCCACGAGCGTCCGGTCCGTCGCGCGCAACACGACCGTCACGAGTTCGTCGCCGTGCTCGACCTGACAGATCAGGACGAGCTCGTCCCCGAGGGCTTCGAGTGGGTCGATGAACGGCACGAGGTTCGGCGACTGCTTCGAGTAGGTCCGCCGGATGACGGCTGCGAACGAGCGTGCGGACACGTCGGAGACGAGCACCTCCGCGTCCGATCCCACTGCGGCGAGGACATCGACGACACGGTCTGGCAGCTCCACCGTCGTCTCGTTGGTGACCGCTCGGAGGTGCGTGACCGAGACGTCCGAGGGCGCGCCCGTCACCGTCGGACTCCCGCGGACGACGGGCTGTATTGGTACTGCATGTCACCGTCGGGCAGGGCGTCGATGTCCACCCGTGCGCGGCCCGGTTCGCTGTAGTGCCAGGACGGACCTCGGCGGTTCGACCAGCCCTCGAGCAACTCACCCGAGGCGAACCGGATGGCGATCCGCGCGCCCGTGACTGCACCGTCCAAGACGACCTTGTTGTGCAGGGCAAGGAGGTAGAGCAGGGACGGTTTGTCGCCGGGATCGAGGAACGCGTGCTCCCCGTCAGAGCCGGTCAGCGCGAAGTCGGTCTCGAACCGGAGCGACGCACCGCTCGAGAAGCGGATCGTCACGTCTGGTCCGATGCTGATGAGGTCGACGGTGTCGCCGGCGATGTCCAGCGCGAAGGGCTGGCGCGGAACGCCGCTCATCCTCGATCTCCTTCCGGGCCCGTGCTCGTGCTTCCGGTCGGTGGCTCGGTGCGGGCCGGGCGACCCTTCGGCCCGGAGACCTGCCAGGACTCGAACTCGGCATCGGGACCGGCGACGAGGGTTGCTCCGTCAGCGAAGACCAGCGTGAGCGTGTCGCCCTCGACGGATCGCCGAACGAGTTCTGTGCCGAACAACCGCAGGATGGGGAGCAGCGAATCCTTGCGCTCCGGATCGACGACCCCGCTGCCCCGGGATCCATCCGTGACGGTGAAGGCAGATTCGAGCTGCACGCTTGCGCCGTCGGTGAAGCGCAGCTCGAGCCGGAAGTCGACGCCGATGAAGTCGAGCGTGTCTGCAGGGATGACCGCCGGGATCGCCTCTTCGGAATTCCTCATGCCCTCGCCCCCCTGCGCGTCATTCCCCTGGTAATGACGGAGCCCTCCTTGCACGGACTCCGACCGGCATCTGGGGACCGGCACGTAGTCGGTGACAAGGGTGTTGGGATCCTCAGGCCGAACAATTCTGCGCCAGGAGATTGTGAAGCAATCGATCATTCCTCGAATGCAACCTGGTTGGTCCGGGGGATTTCGCGCGGCATTGCGTCGCTGAACCAGGGGAGTTCGAGACTGTCAATCTTTCCATTTTTCGCCCATATGAGGACCTCCCCGCCGATTTCCGCCTGCCCATCCAGGTAATAGGATCTGCTGGGGAGGGGCCCGTCCGGCAGCTTGGCGATAGGGTGGTCGTCAAGGTCTATTTGCCAGATTCTCGGAGCAATTGTTCGAAATCCCCGAATCGTTTGTGCTTGATGCTGCAATGCCATTGATTCGGGTGTTTTGAGATGACTCAGGCAGATGCGCACGAGATCGTGCAGCCGTGATTCATCTTCTGTCCACGTCAACATATTGTCCTCATTCTGTAGCTGCCTCTTTGGGGATGTACACAGTGCCGACGCGAGAGATCCCGCCAGCAGTGCTTCCCTGCGCGGACCGATAGGGCCAAGAAAGTAAAGTTCGTCCTCGTTTGCCGTCCCGCTCTCCTCAGGCTCCAGGCTCCAGGCTCGCGACCGTCAGTTGCTTACGAGGGCATTTCGGTCGAAGGTCCTGTAGCGCGGGTGGTCATCGCCGGTACTTGCGTTCCCGACCCAAACACTCGAGAAAATGTGTCCCCTATTTTGACCTGATCTGTGTCGATGATGATCGTCCACAACGAGCCGTCACTCATGTCGAGGCGGATGACTGCTTTGTCGATTTTTCCGACATCGAATGGGTGGAATCCGACGAACTCGCCCTCGATGAACTGATGTGTGGCTTCGGCGAGTCGCGCGAACGAGGCACTGTCGAGTACCGGATTTGGCAAGTGGGGCGCGCTAGACACTTGCTCCAGTTCCGCGACGTCCAGTCCGGGATCTTTCGACACGTTGACGAATATGTCCTCAGCCGTCCATGAAAGCTCGGGCAGATGGAGGGAGGCCACAACGTCGGCGAGGTCGAACCATTCGGTATCGCTCTGCTCGGATTCATGAGAAAAAAGTCGCAGCATTGGATCCGATTCAACTAGAAGAGGGGTAGGGCGGTCTTGCTGCGCGTGCGGCTTCCGCCCGTCGCATTGGGCTCGTACGGGTGGAAATGTGGGTTTGGATGGATTGCTGGTCGGTTGTGGTCAGTGAAATCAATGTCTCGAACGATCTCACCATCCCCGTCAAATTCTCGCGCCTGAGGATAGCTAGTCCCGCTCTTGCTCTCGCGCCAACCAAGTTCCGTGTGCGGGTACTCCGACTCCGGCAACCGAACTCCCTTCTGTGAGCTTGGTAGCGGTCGATGAGGGAACCAACTCCCGTCAGGAGTCTTCGGAACGGGGAGTTCGTCCCCGAGCTTGTTCACGGCTGTCGGCAGGTGGACCTTCGACATCGTGCCGCCGGTGGCCGCCGACGTCGCGGCACCTTCGGCCGCGTTCCGGAGCAGACCACCGGGGGTCACGGGCTGGCCACTCACCGCGTAGTTGGCGACGTTCTCGACCGCGCCCTCTGCGGCGTTGCCGAGCAGGTGCTTCCCGATCAGGGCACCGGCACCTCCGCCGACCGCACCGAAGGCCCCGCTGACGGCGACCTGGCCCCAGTTCACCTCGCCGGTCGTGGCCTTCTGGATGATGGTGTCGGCACCGGCGCTGATGAGCATCATGCCGACCGGACCGCCGACGCCGGTGGCGACGAGCACACCGCCCGCGACGACCATGGCACCGCCGGCGACGTACTCCCAGTTGTCCGCGAACCAGTCACCGGTGGCTGCAGCGGCCCGGGCGAGCGGACCCTGTTCGGCTGCCGCGTAGGCCTCCAGGTCCGCGTCGGTGACGGGCGCGAGACCGAGCGGATCGATGGCGTGCAGTGGGTCGTTGCCGGCGAACGAGTACGGGTTGCCGGCCCAGGCTGCTCCGGCGGGCGCGCTGATCGGGTCGACGGACAGGAAGCCGCGCGTCGACGAGTCGTAGGCGCGAGCACCCATCCACTCCAGGCCGGCGACCTGCAGCGAACCGTCGGCGCCGAGGGCGACCCCGCCCGGCAGGCCGGAGCCGCCGAGGTCGACGAGCGTCTGCCACGGGTCGGCATCGTCGGCTGCTCTGGTCGTGCGTCGACCGCTGGTGGCCCACCCGTCGTCCACGCCGGTGAGACCACCGGGAGCACGGACGACTGGTGTGTCGCCGACAGCGAGGAGCGTCGGCGCGAACGCGGCGGTGTCCCAGTCGATCTGGACGCCGTCGACATCGGCGAGTTCACCGAGGGCGTCGACGTGCAGGTCGGTCGTGGTGCTGCCTGCCGCGGTGGTCTCCGCCACCCGGGTGAGGTGACTCTGCGGGGTCCAGCCGTACGTGGTCGTCACGCCGTCGGCTCGGAGCGCCTGCACCCGACGACCAGCGCCGTCGTAGGCGTACTCCACCTCGGGCGACCCGTCCACGGCGTCGACGCCGATCAGCTGACCGGCGGCGTCGTGCCGGAACCGTCGGCCCCCGGAGTCCGTCCGTTCCTCGACCAGACGACCGGCGGCGTCGTAGACCCAGTCCGTGCGACGGGCGTCCTGGGCGGACGTCACCAGCTGCGCGGCATCGTCGTGCTCGTAGGTGGTGCTCCCGCCGGGTCCGTCGACCCGGGTGATGCGCCCGTCGGCGTCGCGTTCGATCGTGCTGGCGTGCGTGCCGTCCGCGTCGATGCGCGCGTGCCGGACCACGTGTCCGTTCACGTACTCCCAGGTCTGCAGCTGATCGCCGGCGCGGGCCTGCAGGAGCCGCCCCGCCGCGTCGTGCTCGTACCGGACCTCGCCGAAGGCCGAGTGGTCGACGCGGACGACCCGCCCGGTGGCGTCGTGCTCGTACCGGGTCGTGGACCCGTCAGGGGACTGCACCGAGGTGCGGAGTCCGTCGGCATCGTGGGTCCACAGGGTCTCGCGCGCGCCGGTGGCACGGCGGACGAGCTGGCCCACTCGGCTGAACTCGAGGACGTGGGTGGCGGGGGAGTCCGGACGGGTCTCGTCGGTGATCGTCACCGTGCGAGCACGCGCATCGCGGTCGATGCGGCCGATCAACCGGTCACCGGCGTACTGCGCGGATTCACGTCCGGCCGCGTCGTACTCCCACCGCAGGACGCTGCCGTCCGGGTCCGTCTGGGTGCGCTGGCGCCCGGCCGCGTCGTAGGTCGCAGTCGTCGTGCGACCGAGCTGATCGGTGGACGAGGCCACCTTGTCGAGCTGCGTGTACGTGCGGACGGTCACCCCACCCAGCGGATCGACGGTGCGGACGAGGCGCCCACGCTGGTCGTACTCGTACCGGGTGGTGCCGCCGAGCCCGTTCACCGCAGCGACGAGTTGTCCGGCGGCGTCGTAGCGGAAGGTCCGCTGGCCGAAACGGGTGTCGCGCGCCGACACGACCCGACCCACGCGGTCGTACCGGTACCGCGCGGTGCCGACTCCGGGGACGTCTGCATGGACGACTCGGCCCTGGCGGTCGTACTCGGTCCGGGCGACCTCGCCGGTCGGCAGGGTGCGCGCGACGACCCGTGAATCGGCGTCGTAGGTCAGCGTGGTGCGTGCGCCGGCGGGGTCGATCGCGCTGACCGGGCGGCCGCACGCGTCGTACTCGTACCGGGTGGTGCGGCCTGCCGGGGTGGTCACACCGACGACCCGGCCGGCGAGGTCACGCTCGATCCGGGTGAGCCCGCCGTCCGCATCGACGAGTTCGACCGGTCGGCCGCAGGCGTCGTACGTCGTCAGCTCAGCAGAGGAATCCGCGTGCTCGAGCCGGGTCGGGCGTCCGAACTCGTCGGTCGTCACGGACACGGCATCGAAGGCGTCGCGGACCGTGGAGACGCCGTCCGCGCGCGAGCGACGCACCTCGGTGCGGACACCGGTCGGGTCGACCGTGGCACCGAGGGCTCCGACCGCGTCGTACTCCCGCTTCCAGGTGCCGCCGGCCGGGTCGACCACGGCTTCGAGCCGCGAGAGCGCGTCGTGCACGAACGCCCACTCGGCACCGTCGGGCAGGGTCATCCTCGACACGTTGCCGAAGGCGTCGAAGTCCTTCGTCACGACGCGACCGAGGGGATCCGTGGTGGACACGATCTCGCCGTGCTGGCCGTAGGTGACCTCGGTGCGGGCACCGGTCGGATCGATCGTCGCCGTGACCCGACCGCCGTCGCCGTGCTCGAACCGCCACAGCCCGCCGTCCGGGTCCTCACGCGCGGTGAGCAGTCCGGCGGCGTCGTAGCGGTACCGGGTCCGGCTGCCGAGCGGTGTGACCGCCTCGATGATCCTGCCGCCGGGGTCGCGGACCAACTGCGCGGTGTCGCCGACGGCGTTCTCGACCCCGATGAGCTCACCGGACGCATCGTGGTGGAAGGAGACGACGACGCCCATCGGATCGGTCGTCCCCACGAGCAGACCGTCCCGCCACTCGAGCAGCGTGCGACCGCCGACAGGGTCGATGACGACGGAGGGGTTCCGGTCGTCGCCCGCGTACTCGTACTCGACGACCCCGCCGTTCGCGGTGACCACCGTGGTCATGCGGTCCTGTTCGTCGTACCCGAAGGTCAGGTCGGCGCCCTCCGGCGTCACGGTCCGGACGCGCCGTCCCCGCTCGTCGTACCCGTGGACGGTCACCTGACCATCGCGCTCGGTCACCGAGACGAGGTTGCCGTGCGGGTCGTACGACATCGACTGGCGCTGCCCGTCGGTGTCGATGATCCCGACGACCCGACCCTTCCGGTCGGCGATCCACGTGTTCGTGTGGTCCCCGTCGACGTCGGAGACCGAGGTGACGCGGCCCGGCAGGTACGCGAACCGCACGCACCGCCCGAACGGCGTGCGCTGCTCGACGACGCGGCCGCGGTCGTCGTAGGTGTTCTCGCACTCGACCACACCCGTCGCAGCGGTCACGCGGTCGATCAGCCCGCCGTCGTTCCAGCGGTACCGACGACTGCCGACGGCGTCCGTCGCACGGACGAGTCGACGAGCATCGTCGTAGTGGTACTCCACGCGGCGTCCGTCCGAGGCGGTCGTCGACGCCACGCGGTCGCCCGCGTACTCGACGTCGATGAACCGTCCGAACACGTGCGACAGGCGCGTGATGCGGTCCTGCTCGTCACGCCGCACGGTCACGGTGGTGCCGGCTCCGCGACCGCAGCTCGACCACAGTCCGGACCGCGTGAACGCCCAGCGACCGCCTGCGTTGTCGTGGACGACGAGGGCGTCATCCTCAGCCCGGAGCCACAAGTCTTCGCCGACCGCGCGGTCCCAGCCGTCGCCCTGCCGCGGGAAGTCGACCTGCCGGCCGTCGTCGAGCACGACCGACGCGGCGTCGTCGGTGATCTCCAGCCGGGTGTCGAGGATCGAGGACCACCCGAGCCCGAACACCCCGACACGGCCGTCGAGCGAGTTGTACATCCGGGTGAGCCGGAGCGACGACGCCTGCCCGGCGAACGACAGGTCGGTCTCGGGCTCCAGGAAGTTGCCCGTGGCGGTGTTGACGGGATCGTCGGCGAACCCGTTCGTCGGGGGCGTCCCCATCGCCGAGAACGGCCCGATGGTGAAGTCGTCACGGCCGGCGTCGATCCCCGCCGCGGACAGGGCCGCCGCGATCGCAGCGTCCGACAGTGTCGCGGGCCCGGCACCACCACCGGCGGCCTCGAACTGCGTGGCGACGGTGCCCGCCCAGTCCGCGTCCTGCCCGTTCGCGGCGAGCCAGTCGTTCACGGCGGTGAGCAGCGACTGGGCGTTCAGCGTGCCCCAGCAGGGGTTGCACTCGGCCTCGTAGTCGCTCAGGGCGTTGCGGAACGTGGAGACGGCACCCGACAGGTCGGCGTCGAAGGTGCGAGTGTTCGCCTCGAAGGAGCGGAGGTCTTCGGGGACGGCCGACGACGTCCCACCGCTGGTCCCTCCACCCGCGGGGATCTCCCGCCCCTTGACGTTGACCTCCTCCGCCTGCAGTCGCGGCTCCGGCTCGGGCTCCGGCGGCTTCGGGTCGTCGCCCCCGCCGAACCACGTCGAGACCTCGTGCCCGGCAGCGACGAGGAGGTTCTCCTCGCGTTCACGCTTGCGGGCGTCCCACGCCTTCGCCTGCTTCCGGCGGTCGTCCTCGTCCTTCGCGGCGTCGCGGAGCTCCTGCACGAACCCGGACAGGCTCTGCAACGACTCGACGAGCTTGGTCGCGCTGCGCGCTCCGATGTCGGCGTTGTCGGCGAAGACCTCGGAGAAGTACCCCCGGAACTCCGCACTCGCGGTCGTCACCGACGACGACCGCGACCCGGACTGGCCGCCGATCGCCGACGCGAGCGCCGTCGAAGCCGATTTGAGTGCGTCCGCCGCGCTGTACGAGTAGCCGGTCGGATCGTTCCCGTGGATCTTCGCCATCGTCAATTCCCCCCCCATGGTGCTGACCGGCCCATCCTGTCACGGCCGGCGACTGAAATGCCAGAGGACCGCATGCATCCGAAACGAGCAACGGACAGGAGGCGCGGTGCCAGCTGGCACCGCGCCTCCTGTCTGTCTGCAGCCCGTCCTAGAACTCGCGGTTCAGCGCCCAGGCGGCGCCCCGATAGCTGTTCGGTCCCCACACCCCGTCGATGGGACCGCTGTAGCGGTCGTGGGCGGCCGCCCACCGCTGCAGCGCTGCGATGGTCAGGGGGTGCTCAGTTCCGTAGAAGTTCCCCGACTGGTAGTACCCGCCGACCGCGAGGCGCTTCGCGACGAAGAACCAAGCGGGCGACGTCATACGACCATCGATATCACCTGAGTACCCGGCCCTGCTGGCCATGCACTGGAGTCGCTTGTAGAAGATCGGCCCCGGGACGCCGTCCGACTCGGTCGTGGTCGTCGGCACCGAACTGCAGGCGGAGCTGATCCGCGTCGTCGCGGCCTCAGCCGGAGCCGTCTGGGCGACCGTGCCGGCAGTGGTCAGGGTCACGATGAGTCCACCGACCAGGGCGAGGACGAGTTTGTTGTGGTGCATGGGAGCCTCCTTTGTCGACTTCCAACATGTCAGATGTTGAATCCGAGTGGACGCTCTTGGCAACTGTTGCCATTCTGCGCATGCAGAAGGCCGGGCCCCCTCGGGACCCGGCCTTCTGCTTCGTGCGTCAGGCGATGCGCTTGAACGCCTTGTCGACGTAGCGGTCGACCGTGGCGCGCGCTTCACGTGCGTAGCGGTCGATGGTCGCCGTCTGCTCCGCGTCCGGCGCGTACGCCCGGCCCAGCCGTGCGGTGGCCGCGGCGAGGACGCCGTCGGTCAGCTGCGGGTTGAGCGGCAGGATCGGGCCCTGCGTGTGCGTGCCGAACGACGTCCCGACGATCGCACCCTCGACCGGGGCTCCCGCCTGGTTGCCACCACCGGACACGACGTCGGCGAACGGGCTGACCCCGGGCGCGAGCTCGATCGTGGTGGCGTGGTCCTCGAACCCGGCGAGACGCTTCGGTGCTCCGGGGAGCAGCGGGTACCGGGTCTCGAGCACGAAGTAGTTCACCCGACGCTCGGCGCCGCGGACGGCACGGGCGTCGAACACCCCGAACCCCGCGACCGGAGCACCCTCGGTCGGCACGACCTCGTTCGTCGCGAGGTCGAAACCACCGCCGACGGCGACGACCGGCACACCGTCGTTCGCGAACGCCCGGAGCGCGCCGCCGATGCGCGTGACGTCGTCAGCCAGGGACCGCATCGCGCTGAGCGGACCGTTGCCGATCACGACGACGTCGGCCGCGGTGGGCAGCTCGTCACCCGGCGCGTACTCGAGGACCTGTGTGTCGATGTCCGCGGCGGCCGCACGGCGCACGAGGGCCGCGACGTTGCCGCGGTCGCCCGAGACGCCCATCTGCCGGGGGTAGACGTGCAGGATGGTCAGCCGGTCGGCCGTCATGCGGTCTTCTCCATGTCCGGGTGGCCGAGGGCCTTGCGGGCGATCATCATGATCTCGTAGTTGACGATGAAGTTCTTCGTCCCGCGCGTCGTCGAGCCGAGCTGCTCCATGTGCTTGATGGCTGCCTCGACGTCGGGTTCGACCCGACCGATGCGGACACCGGCGTGCTCGAGCGCGATCGCGATCTGCCAGGCCTTGTCACCGGAGACGACGTCCACGTGGTCGAGCTTCGAGAAGTCGATGTCGTAGATCCACGAGATGTCCGGCGTGCCCTCGTCGATCGCCATGAGGACCTGCTCGGGCTGGTCCGGCAGGGCGTCGAGGTTGAGCTGCAGGCTCGCGGCGTTCTTGAACATCGTGAACTCGGCGGACTCACCCGCGATGGGCAGTCGCTCGCCACGGCCGTACGCCGGCTTCATCGTGCCGAACGCCTTCGTCACGGCCTCGGCGCGGAACTGCGCTCCGAGGGCCGCACTCGCCGTCGCGGTGGCCGCAGCCGCGTCGACCGCGTAGTGCAGGCCGCGGGCGGGCAGACGGACCGGGATCTCGGTGCCGTCGAAGCGGATCGTCGCGCCGTCGCCCGTGTGGGCCACGACCTCGGCGTCGACGGTGTGCTGAGCACGGTCACCGGCGTCGAACGAGTCGGCGTTCTGCAGGCCGTTCGGTGCCGCCGCGATGACCTCGTCGCTCGCGCCGAACCGCAGGACGCGCTGCCCGGGGGTGCCGGTGTAGCCGTCGAGGAACTGGTCGTCGTGGTTCGTGATGACGTTCGCCGTCGACAGTGCGGCGGTGTCGAGCATCATCGTGGCCACGCGCTCGGTCTCGAAGAACCGGTACAGCTGGTCGACCTGCACGTTGAGCATCGTCACCGTCGAGGGCGACAGGATGCCGGCGAGCTCGACCGCGAAGGCCTCGTCGACCTCGAGGATGCCGATGTCCGCCTTGAGGCGACCGGTCAGCGAGACCTCGGACAGCAGTGCCGACGCGATGCCCTGCGGGAGGTTCGCGCCGGACGGGTTCGTGAAGACACGGAGCCCGTGGGCACGCACGATGTCGGAGATCATGTGCGTCGTCGTCGACTTGCCGTTCGAGCCGAGCACGAAGACGACGCCGTTCGGGAACTGCTTCGTCACGTGCTGCAGGAAGTCCGGCACGAGCTTCAGGACGATGAACCCCGGGTACGCGGACCCGCCGCCCCGCGCACGGGCGAGGGCGCGGAGGATCCGCCCGATCAGGATCGGGATGAAGAAGCGCACCGGCTTACTCGAGGTAGTCGCGCAGCGACTGCGACCGCGACGGGTGGCGGAGCTTCGCCATCGTCTTCGACTCGATCTGACGGATGCGCTCACGCGTCACGCCGAACGTGTCACCGATCTGGTCGAGGGTCTTCGGCTGGCCGTCACCGAGGCCGAAGCGCATGCGGATGACGCCCGCCTCGCGCTCGGACAGGGAGTCGAGCAGGCTCTCGAGCTGCTTCTGCAGCATCGTGAAGCCCACCGCGTCGGCCGGCACGACCGCCTCGGTGTCCTCGATGAGGTCACCGAACTCCGAGTCGCCGTCCTCGCCCAGGGGCGTGTGCAGCGAGATCGGCTCGCGGCCGTACTTCTGCACCTCGACGACCTTCTCCGGGGTCATGTCGAGCTCGCGGGCGAGCTCTTCCGGAGTGGGCTCGCGACCGAGGTCCTGCAGCATCTGGCGCTGGACACGGGCGAGCTTGTTGATGACCTCGACCATGTGCACCGGGATGCGGATGGTGCGGGCCTGGTCGGCCATGGCGCGGGTGATGGCCTGGCGGATCCACCAGGTCGCGTAGGTCGAGAACTTGAAGCCCTTGGTGTAGTCGAACTTCTCGACCGCACGGATCAGGCCCAGGTTGCCCTCCTGGATGAGGTCCAGGAACTGCATGCCGCGACCGGTGTACCGCTTCGCGAGCGAGACGACCAGGCGGAGGTTCGCGCCGAGCAGGTGCGACTTCGCACGCTGTCCGTCACGGGCGACCCAGCGCAGTTCACGCTCGGCGGGCTTGGAGAGCCCCGTCGCGTGCTGCAGCTTGTCCTCGGCGAACAGGCCGGCCTCGATGCGCATCGCGAGCTCGACCTCCTGCTCGGCGTTGAGCAGGGCGACCTTGCCGATCTGCTTGAGGTAGTCCTTCACCGGGTCGGCGGTGGCGCCCGTGATGGTCGTCGAGTAGACCGGCGCCTCGTCGTCGTCGGTCTGCGAGATGACGAGCGCACCGGCGGCGACCGCGGCAGCGGCGTCCGGCTTGGCCGTCTTGTCGTCGGTGTCGTCGGCCTCGTCGGTCGGCTCCTCGACGGGCTCGTCGGAGGCGATCGCCTCGTCGACGGCGTCGGTCTTCTTCGCCTTGGGCGCCGCCTTCTTGGCGGGCGCCTTCTTGGCGGGGGCCTTCGTGGCGCGCTTCTTCGGCGCTGCGGTGCCCTCGGTGTCCGTGGCGTCCTCTGCCACAGCGCCCTCGGGCTCGGTGTCCTTCGTGGGATCGATCGTCGTGCTCCGGGCAGCCATGCGATCACCTCTCTCGTCGTGCCACGTTCGTGGGGTCGTGGCCTCCCTCGCCGCCCAGGTCCCGCGCCGCAGTCCCCCGCGTCGTACGAGTCCTACCGTTCAGGGCAGCACTAGGACCCATGTCAAGTCCCCCGAGTTCACCGGCGCACCGAAGTGTTCCGACAGACAGGGGTCCCGAACGGGTCCGTGAACATTATTGCACGTGCCGCTTCCGCAGGCGTGCAACGAGTGCAACCCAGAGTGGCCCGACACGTATTCCCTCTTCCGAGTGCAGCACCCGTCGGGTCCGACGACGGGCGTGCAGGAGCATCCCGACACCGAAACCGACCACCACGTACTGCACGGTGAGGGCGACCCGGAAGTTCTCCCAGGCGAACACCTCGGTGCCCGAAGCCCGCGCAGCGACGTCGAGCACGACGCCGATCAGGTACATCATCACGAAGGCGGCGAGGAACCCGCCGACGTTCACGACACCGTTCGCCGACCCGAGCGAACCGACCGGGTTGAAGGTGCGGGCGAAGTCGAACCCGATGAGCGATCCGGGTCCGCCGATCCCCATCGCGACGACCAGCAGCACGAGCAACCACGTGGGCGGGTGCCCGGGCCAGAGCAGGATCGCCGTCCAGAGCACCGCGAGCAGGACGACCACGCCGAGCACGAGGTTCGACCGACGCATCGGGAACCGTGCGCAGAGCACACCGAGCACCGGGCCGGCGACGAACCCGACGACCACGATGATCGTGAGGAACCCCGCCGCCTCACCCGGGGAGTACCCGAGCCCCCGGAGCATCGGCACGCCCCACAGCAGCGAGAACACCGTGCCCGAGGACTGGGTGACGTAGTGCGACCAGAACCCGAGCTGCGTGCCCGGGCGCCGGAGCGCGTGGCCGAAGGTGCTGAACGCGGCACCCCACGAGTGCGGCAGCGGGATCGTGTCGGTGCGCACCGGGACGGGACCGTTCCGCACGAAGACCACGGCGAGGACGAGACCCACCGCGCTGGCAGCGGCCGCGACCCCGAAGGCCGGCGTCCAGCCGACGGTGTGCAGGAGCACCGCGAACGGGAACGCCGAGAGGATCTGGCCGATCTGCCCGAGGTTGCCCGTCCACTGCGAGATCTGCGGCAGGATCCGACCGCTGAACCACATCGGTACCAGGCGGATCACCGAGATGAAGGTCATCGCGTCACCGGCCCCGACCAGCACCCGCCCCACGATGGCCGGCCCGATCGACGGCGAGACCGCGACGACCGCCTGCCCGACGACCAGCAGCGCGGCGCCGAGGAGCACGAGCCTGCGCGGCCCCACCCGGTCGAGTGCGATCCCCACCGGGATCTGGAGACCGGCGTAGACGGCGATCTGCACCACGGCGAGGGTGGACAGCACGGCGGCGGAGACGGCGAACCGGTCCTGCGCGTCGACACCGGACACCCCGAGCGAGGACCGCTGCACGACGGCGAGGACGTACGCGAGGACCGCGACGCCCCAGATCAGGAAGGCACGACGGGAGTTCACCGGACCAGGCTACCGACGCGTCCCCGCGTCGATACGCGACGACCGTCGCCGACGCGCGTCACGCCGTGAAGGCGACCACGGGTCGGCCTGGGGGCGCGGTGCGGGCCCGCCACGGGCCTCCAGGCCGTCCTGTCGGAACGTCCGGATCCCGCGACCGCTAGTCGGTCGTGTCGCCCTGCGTGCGTCGGTCGGCCAGGAAGCGCTCGAGCTCGGCTGCGATCGCGTCGGCGGTGGGCACCTCGCCGTCGACGCCCGTGAGCGGCGACGCGACGGGGTTTCCCTCCATGTACGTGTCGTGCCGCTCCTCGAGCACGGAGACCAGCCGCTGCAGCTCGGCGTTGCCGGCGACCTGCTCGTCGACGCGGGTGAGGAACTCGCGGCCCGCTTCGCGCAGGGGGTCGGTCGGGAAGATCAGGCCAGTGGCGGCCGCGATGCCGGACAGTGCGGCGACGGCGGCGTCCGGGTACTCGGTGTCCGACAGGTAGTGGGGCACGAGCAGCACGAGCCCGGTGACCTGCTTCCCCGTCTCGCTGAGCCGGTGCTCGACCAGGTGCAGGACGTTCGCCGGGGCCTGGGTCTCGGGCTTCCAGACGCTCATCTGCTCGACGAGGTCGGCCCGGGTGCCGGAGACGGTGAGGCTGATCGGACGGGTGTGCGGGACCGGCATCGGGATGGACTGCACCCACGTGGTGTCGGCGACCTGCAGGTCGGCCGCGAGGCCGGTGACGGCACGGACGAAGCGGTTCCACTGGAAGTCCGGCTCGTAGCCCGACAGGAACAGGAACGGCTGGCCGATCTCGTCGCGGACCAGGTGCAGCGCCAGACGGGGCGGTTCGACGGCACTGATGTGGTCGTGTTCGAAGGTGATGACGGGGCGACGGGCACGCCAGTCGAGCAGCACGTCCGGGTCGAACTCCGCGACGAGCTCGGTGTCGAGGTCCTCGAGGATCGAGTTCGTCACCTGCGCGACGGCCGATCCAGCGTCGGCGAAACCGGTCAGCCCGGCGATCAGGTGCAACCCTGCTGGCACGGTCGGGGCGTCCGCATCGAACGTGTAGAGCTCCTCGGGGTGGTTCACCGTCCCCATGCTAGGCGGGGCGTCCGACGTCCCCGGTGCGCGACGACCACGCCGACAGCGAACAGGCCGTCGGTAGGGTTGGGGCATGGTCCGACCGACGCTCTCCACCACCAGTTCACCCCCCGAGACCACCACCGCCGACGTGCTCGTCGTCGGGGTCCGTCCGGGCTCGTCCGGTGAGGCCGACAGCACCGCTGTGCTCGCCCCCACCGCCCTGGGGACGGTCGACGCCCTCGCCGGACTCGACCTCGCCGCGATCGGGGTGACCGGCGCGAAGGACCAGCTCGTCCGCCTGCCCGCCACCGGCGTCGGCGCCAAGTCCGTCGCGCTGATCGGTCTCGGCTCCGCCACGGGTGCCGCTGCGATCCGTGCGGCCGCCGGCAGCGCGGTGCGCCAGCTCCCCCGGGTCGACTCGATCACGCTCGCCCTGCCCACCGACTCGGCCGAGCTCGTCGACGCCGCCCTCGAGGGCGCGGCGCTCGGCGCGTACGCCTTCACCCGGCACAAGGGCACCGGCACCAAGGCCCCGGCCCGCGGTGACCAGCGCATCGAGGTCGTCGCCCCGGCCGACGTCGCAGCCGACGCCGCCGTGCGCCCCGCGATCGTCGCCGACGCCGCGTCGCTCGTGCGCGACCTGGTGAACACCGCCGCGGGCGACCTCGGGCCGCAGGACGTCGCCGACGTCGCGACCGGGTTCGCCTCGGACCTGCCGCTCACCGTCGAGGTCCTCGACGAGCAGGCGCTCGAGGAGCAGGGGTTCGGCGGCATCCTCGGCGTCGGCCGCGGTTCGGCGCGTCCCCCGCGACTGGTCGTCGTCCGGTACGCGCCGGAGTCCGCCACGAAGCACCTCGCCCTCGTGGGCAAGGGCATCACCTTCGACTCGGGCGGCCTCTCGCTCAAGCCCGCGGCGTCGATGCTCGGCATGAAGACCGACATGACCGGTGCCGCCACGGTGCTCGCCGCGACCGTCGCAGCCGCCCGCCTGGGGCTGAACGTGCGCGTGACCGCGTGGCTCGCCCTCGCCGAGAACATGCCCTCCGGCACCGCGACCCGCCCGGGCGACGTCCTGACGCTGAAGAACGGCACCACGGTCGAGGTCACGAACACCGACGCCGAGGGCCGCCTGGTGCTCGGCGACGGGATGGCCGCCGCGTCGCTCGAGCAGCCCGACGCCCTCGTCGACGTCGCCACGCTGACCGGTGCCCAGGTCGTCGCGCTCGGCGACCGCACCACCGGCCTGATGGGCAGTGACGACCTCGTCGCGAAGGTCCGTGCCGTCGCCGAGGGCGTCGCGGAGCCGATCTGGCCGATGCCGCTGCCCGAGGAGCTCGAGGCCCGGCTGTCCAGCGACGTCGCCGACATCGTCAACGCCACGGTCGGGAACCCGGCTGGCGGCATGCTGCTCGCGGGCAAGTTCCTCGAGCGCTTCGCCGGCGAGGGTGTCCCCTGGGCGCACCTCGACATCGCGGGTCCGTCGGAGAACAAGGGCGGCGGGTACGCCTGGTTGGGCAAGGGTGCGACGGGCGTGATGGTCCGGACGCTCATCGCTCTCGCAGAAGACCTCCAGTCCGAGTAGTAGGTTTGGTACCGGTGGGAACGGCGCACCGACGCGCCTCCCACCGGTACTGCACGGGACGGGACCGGAACCATGCGGTCCGACCGTCGGACGCCGCCACCGCGGTGTCCAGTGGGCCCGATCGGCCCGACACGCACGAGGGAGTTGCACCAGGTGACGGAACAGACTTACGACGTCGTGGTCCTCGGTGGCGGGAGCGGTGGGTACGCCGCAGCGCTCCGGGCCGCCGAACTCGGCATGAGCGTCGCGCTCATCGAAGGCGACAAGCTCGGAGGGACGTGCCTGCACCGCGGCTGCATCCCGACGAAGGCGCTGCTGCACGCCGCGGAGATCGCGGACGGCGCGCGTGACGCCGAGAAGTACGGCGTGCTCGCGGAGTTCGCCGGCGTCGACGTGCCCAAGGTCATCGACTACCAGCAGGGCGTCATCAACTCCAAGTACAAGGGCCTGCAGGGCCTGATCAAGGCTCGCGGCATCACCGTCGTCGAGGGCTGGGGCCGCCTGACCTCGCAGAACACCGTGCAGGTCGGCGACCAGACCGTGACCGGCAAGAACATCGTGCTCGCCACCGGCTCCTACTCGAAGTCCCTGCCGGGGCTCGAGATCGGCGGCCGCGTCATCACCTCCGAGACCGCGCTCCGCATGGACTACGTCCCGAACAAGGTCGTCATCCTGGGCGGCGGCGTCATCGGCGTCGAGTTCGCCAGCGTGTGGAAGTCCTTCGGCGCCGAGGTCACCATCGTCGAGGGCCTGCCGCACCTCGTCCCCGCCGAGGACGAGTCGATGTCGAAGCAGCTCGAGCGTGCGTTCCGCAAGCGCGGCATCGAGTTCTCGCTCGGTGTCCGGTTCCAGGGCGTCGAGCAGCACGAGAACGGCGTCGTCGTCACGCTGGAGGACGGCAAGACCTTCGACGGGGACGTCCTGCTCGTCGCCGTCGGCCGTGGCCCGGTCACGCAGAACGTCGGCTACGACGAGGTCGGCGTGGCGATGGACCGCGGGTTCGTCACCACGAACGAGCGTCTCGCCACGAACATCCCGAACGTCTACGCCGTCGGCGACATCGTCCCCGGTCTGCAGCTCGCCCACCGCGGCTTCCAGCAGGGCATCTTCGTCGCCGAGGAGATCGCCGGCCTCAACCCGGTGGTCATCGAGGACAAGAACATCCCGAAGATCACCTACTCCGACCCCGAGGTCGCGTCGGTCGGACTCTCGCAGGCCAAGGCCGAGGAGCAGTACGGCGCCGACAAGGTGGACTCGTACGAGTACAACCTCGCCGGCAACGGCAAGAGCCACATCATCGGGACCTCCGGCTCCGTCAAGGTCGTGCGCGTCGTGGACGGCCCCGTCGTCGGCGTCAGCATGATCGGTGCCCGCGTCGGCGAGCTCATCGGTGAAGCCCAGCTCGCCGTGAACTGGGAGGCCTACCCGGAGGACATCGCTCCCCTGGTGCACGGTCACCCGACCCAGAACGAAGCCCTCGGCGAAGCCTTCCTGCACCTCGCGGGCAAGCCGCTGCACGCGCTGTGACCGGCACCGGTCCGCGCACTGTGACCATGACAACACCAACCACTGCAATCCCCCGCGAAGAGGAGTCCACCCGATGAGCGAATCCGTCAACCTCCCGGCGCTCGGCGAGAGCGTCACCGAGGGCACGGTGACCCGATGGCTGAAGAACGTCGGTGACCGGGTCGAGGTCGACGAGCCGCTGCTCGAGGTCTCGACCGACAAGGTCGACACCGAGATCCCGTCGCCGATCGCCGGCGTCGTCGAGGAGATCCTGGTGCAAGAGGACGAGACCGTCGAGGTCGGCACCGCCCTCGTGAAGATCGGCGACGGCTCCGGCTCGTCCGACGGTGGTTCGGACTCGTCCGACTCCGACGCGAACGCCGCCGCGGCCGACGCCGAGGAGCCCGAAGCCGCTCCGAGCACGGAGCAGGAGTCCGAGACCCCCGCGCCCGAGCCCACCGAGCCCGAGCCGGCCCCGGCCGGACAGACGCAGCCGGCTGCGCCGCAGGCTCCGTCCGCTCCGCCCGCCGCGGCACCGGTCCCGGCCGCCGCGCCGGTCCCGCCGCCCGCCGCCGCTCCCCCGGCAGCCGTCCCGGCCCAGGCCGCTCCGGCAGCTGCACCGGCTCCGGCGTCCGCGCCGAACGCCACGGCCGCCGCCGCGGTCCCGAACCCCACGCAGGACGGCGCAGCCTCCGGCTACGTCACCCCGCTGGTGCGCAAGCTCGCCAACGAGCAGGGTGTCGACCTCTCGACCGTCACGGGTTCCGGTGTCGGGGGGCGCATCCGCAAGGAGGACGTCCTCGCCGCCGCCGCGAAGGCTCCGGCCGCCTCGGCCGCAGCAGCACCTGCCGCCGCGTCCGGCCCGTTCGTCGCCGAGGTCTCGCCGCTGCGCGGAACCCGCGAGAAGATGACCCGCCTGCGCAAGGTGGTCGCCGAGCGTGCCGTGCAGTCGATGACCTCGACCGCACAGCTCACGAGCGTCGTCGAGGTCGACGTCACGAAGGTGGCGCAGTTCCGCGACGCGCACAAGGCGGAGTTCCTCGAGAAGACCGGCTCGAAGCTCTCCTTCATGCCGTTCTTCGCCCTCGCGGCGTCCGAGGCGCTGAAGGCCCACCCGAAGATCAACTCCACGGTCGAGGGCGACGAGATCGTCTACCCGGAGACCGAGAACGTCTCCATCGCGGTGGACACCGAGCGTGGCCTGCTGACCCCGGTCATCAAGGACGCGGCCTCGCTGGACCTGGCGCAGTTCTCGAAGTCCATCGCGGACCTCGCCGAGCGCACCCGGAACAACCAGCTCAAGCCCGACGAGCTCGCCGGCGGCACGTTCACGCTGACCAACACCGGTTCGCGCGGCGCGCTGTTCGACACCCCCGTGGTGTTCCTGCCGCAGTCGGCGATCCTCGGCACCGGCATCGTCACGAAGCGTCCGGCGGTCGTGAAGGTCGACGGCCAGGAGGCCATCGCCATCCGCTCGTTCGTCTACCTGGCGCTGTCGTACGACCACCGGATCATCGACGGGGCGGACGCCTCGCGGTACCTCGTCGCGGTGAAGAACCGCCTCGAAGAGGGCAACTTCGCCCCGAACCTCGGGTACTGATCCCAGCAGCACGGCCGACGGCCCCGGTTCCCCTCGTGGGGGCCGGGGCCGTCCCCGTTGCCGGGCGTTCGACGTCAACCGCGGCTGAGCAGGGTGAGGGCGGCGACCACCGAGCCGACGGCGACGACGAGCCCCACGAGCACCCGGCGGAGCGGGAGTGTCCGGTCGGCTCCGAGCGGGACGCCGTGTTCGACGACGTCGCGGAGGCGCTCGAGCAGTCCGTCCTGCCCGTTCGGTGTCGGCGGCTCGGCGAACACGAGGTCGCTCGGCACCGGGGTCCACCGGAACGGGCGGGGCGGGGCACTCGCACGGACGACGTCGAGTGCCGCTCTGGCGCTCGGACCGTCGCCGTCGAGGGCGTCCTGCAGCGCCTCGAGCACCTGGACCTGGGTGGGCTCGGCCGAGTCGACGCGGTCCCACACCGTCCGGGCCGCCAGCACGAGGGTCCGGGTCGCGTCCGCCGGGTGGGTGATGCGCGTCAGGGTCGTCGGGGTCGTCGGGGTCGTCGCGTTGTTCGGGCGGTCGCAGAGGACGACGGCGCCGGAGTCGTCCACCAGCACGTCGTCGATGCCGGCGGTACCGAGCAGGACGGCGCCGTCGTGCGCCGCCACGAGGAGCTCGAGGAGCGGTACCGCGAGGGTCACCGCGACGCCGGTGGTGGGGGTGCCCAGTCGCTCGAGGGCCGCCACGAGTGGTGTGCCGGTCGGCCGGTCGAGGTCGACCACGAGATGCCCCGTCGGGGTCCGACCGACGGCGGCCACCGGGACGAGGTGTCGTTCGACGGCCGCGGAGCGGTCGGCGACCCACGTGAGCACATCGGTCTCGTCGCCGGTGGCGATCCAGCGGTCGGGGTGGTGGTCGGTGCTCGTCTCCATGGTGACCAGGGTGGCGGAGGCGGGGCGGGCCTCCAGGCTGTCCTGCAGCACCTGTGGACAAGACGTGTTCGCGCACAGCCGGACGCGCGACGGTCTCCCCCGGCGCACGGAGGCCGTATCCTGTTCGCATGGCACGCAGCTCTTCCACAGACAAGAAGGCGAAGGAGCCGGGGCGTCTCAAGCAGATGTTCCAGGTCTTCCAGATGACCCGAAAGGCCGACCCGTCGTCGGTCTGGTGGTTCGCCCTCGCCTTCGTCGGCCCGGTCGTCCTCGGTGTCCTGCTGGCCCTGCTCCTGCCGGGGCAGAACTGGCTCGCGATCATCCTGTGGATCGTCGCCGGTGTGCTGCTCGGTGTGCTGCTCTTCCTGATCGTGCTGGGGCGTCTCGCCGAACGGGCCGCGTACTCGCAGATCGAAGGGCAGCCGGGTGCCGTCGGCGCTGTGCTGTCGAACTCCCTCCGTCGCCAGTGGCGCTCGAGCGAGATGCCCGTCGCGGTCCACGGCCGGTCGCAGGCGGCGGTCTACCGCGCAGTCGGCCGTCCCGGTGTCGTCCTGATCACCGAGGGCCAGCGTGGCAACCTGAACCGCCAGGTCGACGAGGAGCGCCGCAAGGTCCAGCGCATCGTCCCGAACGTCGCCGTGCACGTGCTGCACGTGGGTGACGGCACGGGTGACAGCCTCACGCTGCACAAGCTCCCCCGCGCGATGAACAAGCTGAAGAAGTCGCTCAACCGCAACGAGGTCCTGGCCGTCGCGAACCGCCTCGACTCCCTGACGCAGAGCCCCGCCGCAGCGATCCCGAAGGGCATGGACCCGATGCGCGCCCGTGCCGGACGGCCGCGCTGACCCAAGCTCCACATGCACGAGAACGCCCCCGACCAGATGGTCGGGGGCGTTCTCGTGTGTGGGTGAGGTGACGGCGGGGCGTCGATGTTCGCGACGCCCGCACCGTGCGACCTTCGCTGAACCGTGCGAGGTTCCCAGTTCGGTGCGGGACTCCGACCGCGCACGGGGCGGGCAAGCTCGGATCCGATGAGCAACCTCGCACGGTGCGAGGGCGAGCAGCGGAGGCCCTGCATGGTGCGAGGTTGCGTACTCGGTGCGAGGGGACGGAGCGCGCACGGAGTACGCAACCTCGCACCAGACGACCAACCTCGCACCGTGCGGATGCGGATGGCCCGCGCGCCGCACCCGCGGCCGACGCGATCAGCGCCGGACGAGCACCGTCCCGGCGATCCGATCGTGCGCGCCCCGGCTGTCGCGGTCGATGATGAGCGCCGGCACGACCAGGCAGAGCAGCACCGTACGGACGATCGCCCGCCACACCCCGACGTAGCCGCCGCGCATCGGGACGACCCGCAGCCCGACGCAGATGTGCCCGAACGACCCGGACAGCAGGCAGATGAACACGATCTGCAGCACGGCGAAGATGGCGAGCTGGATCCAGGTGTGGGCGATGTCACCCGAGCCGTTCATCGGCGACCACACGCCGGTGACGTACGCGACGAGGTCGGCCAGGAGCCCGTCGATCAGCAGTGCGACGACCCGCCGACCGATGCGACCGACGCTCCGCGGCCCCTCTTCCGGCAGTCCGAGGTCCTTGCCCGGCCACCCGTCCGGGTGTTCGGAGGACGCGGACGGACTGGGGGTGCTGCGGGCCATGGTCCCAGCGTAGGCGACGGCCCGGGCGTAACACGCCTGAAACAATCCAGTCATGTCCGGGAAACCCCGTGTCAATAGCCTCGTCGGAGGTGCCTTGACCGGTGCCTCCGACATCACCCAACCCATTGGAGATCGGCCCCATGTTCAGCGATTCCTCCGAGGTCCTGGCCTTCATCAAGGACACCGACGTCAAGTTCCTCGACATCCGCTTCACGGACCTGCCCGGTGTGCAGCAGCACTTCAACATCCCGGCATCCACCGTCGACGAGGACTTCTTCTCGGTCGGCCAGCTGTTCGACGGCTCCTCCATCCGCGGCTTCGCGTCGATCCACGAGTCCGACATGCAGCTGATCCCCGATGTCACCACGGCGTACGTCGACCAGTTCCGCGCCGAGCGCACGCTCATCATGATCTTCGACATCTACAACCCGCGGAACGGCGAGATCTACGGCCGCGACCCGCGCCAGGTGGCGAAGAAGGCCGAGAAGTACCTCGCGTCGACGGGCATCGCGGACACCGCGTTCTTCGCCCCCGAGGCCGAGTTCTACATCTTCGACGACGTCCGCTACTCGGTCACGCAGAACGAGTCCTTCTACGCGGTCGACTCGGAAGAGGGCGCGTGGAACACCGGTCGTGACGAAGAGGGCGGCAACCTCGCCAACAAGACCCCGTACAAGGGCGGCTACTTCCCGGTGTCGCCGGTCGACAAGACCGCCGACCTGCGCGACGACATCACCCTCAAGCTGATCGACGCCGGCTTCGAGCTCGAGCGCTCGCACCACGAGGTGGGCACGGGCGGCCAGCAGGAGATCAACTACAAGTTCGACACGATGGTCCACGCCGCGGACGACATCCTGAAGTTCAAGTACATCGTCAAGAACACCGCTGACCAGTGGGGCAAGGTCGCCACGTTCATGCCGAAGCCCCTGTTCGGCGACAACGGCTCGGGCATGCACACCCACCAGTCGCTCTGGTCGGACGGCAAGCCGCTCTTCTACGACGAGAACGGCTACGGCGGACTGTCGGACCTCGCCCGCTGGTACATCGGTGGCATCCTCAAGCACGCCCCGGCGCTGCTCGCCTTCACCAACCCCTCGATCAACTCGTACCACCGCCTGGTCAAGGGCTTCGAGGCCCCGGTCAACCTGGTCTACTCGGCCGGCAACCGCTCGGCGGCGATCCGCATCCCGATCACCGGCACGAACCCGAAGGCCAAGCGCATCGAGTTCCGTGCGCCCGACGCCTCCGGCAACCCGTACCTCGCCTTCGCCGCGCAGCTGATGGCGGGCCTCGACGGCATCCAGAACCGCATCGAGCCGCACGAGCCGGTCGACAAGGACCTCTACGAGCTCCCCCCGGAGGAAGCGAAGGGCATCCCCCAGGTCCCCGGCTCCCTCGACGAGGCACTCGACGCACTCGAGGCGGACCACGAGTTCCTCACGAAGGGCAACGTCTTCACCGAGGACCTCATCCAGACCTGGATCGACTACAAGCGTGAGAACGAGATCCTCCCGCTGGCCCAGCGCCCGCACCCGTTCGAGTACGAGCTGTACTTCGGCGTCTGAGTTCTCTGCCAGCACGAAGGGCCCCGCACCGTCAGGTGCGGGGCCCTTCGCCGTGCCGGCCACGTTTCGGGGTGGGCGACACCTCACGGGCTGCGCCGCCCGTGAGGTGTCGCCCAGCGCGTGCCGACGCGGCCACCGTGAGCGCGGGGCGCGGAGGCGACCGCCTGGAGGCCCGGTGCCGGTCCGGCGGCCGGGTGCCGGGCCTCCAGGCGGTCGCGACGCACGTTCCTTCCCATCGCACGTGGACTGGAAAGCGGAATCGGGCGTACCTGGTCAGAACTCCCGACCAGGTACGCCCGAATCGACCAGGTACGCCCGAAACGACCAGGTACGCCCGAACCGACCAGGTACGCCCGAAACGACCACGGACCCCGGGCACACGGGAACGGGGCCCGCGCCGCCCGGCACGGACCCCGTCTCGCGAACGGTGACTAGCGGCTCGTGGCCAACGCGTCGTTCGTCCCCGCTGCGACGCTCACGGGTGCACCCGTGACCGGCGTGGGACGTCCCAGGGAACGGACGGTCCACCCCGCTTTCACCCAGTCGGAGACCGGGAGGCAGTTGCGCGCGTCGATCACGACGCGGCGACCGACGAGGTCACCGAGGGCGACCGGGTCGGCGGTGATGATGTCGTCCCACTCGGTGAGCACGAGGACGACGTCGGCGCCCTCGATCGCGTCCGTCATCGAGGCGGCGTAGCTCAGGGTGGGGAACGAGCGCTTGGCCGGCTCCATCGCCTCGGGGTCCCAGAGCGTCACCTGGGCGCCGCGGAGGTGCAGCGCGGCGGCGACGTTGAGCGCCGGGGAGTCCCGGACGTCGTCGGTGAGGGGCTTGAACGCGGCGCCGATGACGGCCACGCGACGGTTGAGCACCGATCCCCCGGCGGAGTCGATCGCCATGTCGATGACCCGCTGGCGCTGGCCCATGTTGATCTCGTCGACCTGCTGCATGAGGCCGACGACCTGGCCAGCGCCGATCTCGTTGGCGCGGTACATGAGGGCCCGGATGTCCTTCGGCAGGCAGCCGCCACCGAACCCGAGACCGGCGTTCAGGAACTTCCGGCCGATGCGGGCGTCGTGCCCGAGGGCGTCGGCGAGCGTCGTCACGTCGGCCCCGGTGATCGCGCACATCTCGGAGATCGCGTTGATGAACGAGATCTTCGTGGCGAGGAACGCGTTGGCACTCACCTTGACGAGTTCGGCGGTGGCGAGGTCGGTCGTGATCACCGGCGTGCCCTCGCTGATGGGTGCCGCGTAGACCTCGCGGATCACGGCGTCGGCGGCCTCGGAGGCACCGCCCCAGACCAGGCGGTCCGGGTGCAGGGTGTCCTCGACGGCCTTGCCCTCACGCAGGAACTCGGGGTTCCAGATGAGCTCGGCGTCGATGCCGGCGGGCGTGAACTCGCGGACGATGCCGCGGAGCCGCGCTGCCGTGCCGACCGGGACCGTCGACTTGCCGACGATCAGGCCCGGGTGGGTGAGGTTCTCGGCCACGCCCCGGGTGGCGCTCTCGACGTACGCCAGGTTCGCGGCGTGCGAGCCGGCCTTCTGCGGGGTGCCGACGCAGACGAAGTGGACGTCCGCTGCGGCGACCGCGGAGGCGATGTCCGCCGTGAAGCGGAGCTTGCCGCTCGCGACGTGCTTCGTGATGAGCTCGGGCAGCCCGGGCTCGAAGAACGGGACCTCGCCGGCGGACAGTGCGGCGAGCTTCGACGGGTCGATGTCGACACCGATGGTCTCGAAGCCCATCTCGGCCATGGCGGCCGCGTGGGTGGCACCGAGGTAGCCGGTGCCGATGACGCTGATGACGGGAGCGGGACGGGTGTCTGCCTGGTCGGGCGACTTCTTGGACGCGGTCATTGCTTGACCTCCTGCAGGTCGTAGTCGATGTCGTTGCGCTTGATGCCCTGGGCGAATGCCTGCAGGGAGTCGGCGCGGGAGTTGAGTCGCCAGTCGTTCGTGGTGCGCTTGCCGTCGACGATGGTCGTCGCCGTCTCGCTGAAGTACGCGAACCCGACGATGTCCCTGTTGGCGGGGTCCGCCAGGGCGTCGAAGAGCGAGTTGATCCACTGCGTCTTCTGCGGGTTGGCGACACTGGTGCCGGTCTCGGTCGCCCCGATCTCGTTGAGCATGATGCCCTTGCCCGGCGCGATCTGCCGGAGCTGCGCGAGCGTCGAACCGAACGTCGTGGCGAAGGTCGGCTGCTCGGTGGCGTCGCGGTAGTAGCCACTCATGCCGACCCAGTCGACGTAGTCCGCGCCCGGGTAGTACTGCCGCATGTAGTCGAGCGTCTGGTACTTCGGGTTGCCGAGCTTGTCGATGCGACTCGGGGACCAGTCCCAGATGACGTACTGGTTCGCACCGTTCGCCTGGAAGACGTCGTGCACGTGCTGCCACATCTTCACGTAGGAGCCGGCGGGGTTCTTCTGGGCCTCACCCTCGGACCAGTTGTACCAGGAGCCGTTCATCTCGTGGTCGAGCCGGATGACCATCGGCTGCCCGTTGGCCTTGAGCGCCTTGGCGTACTTGGTCAGGTAGGCGTCGAACGACCCGCCGGAGATGTCCTCGTTGGTGTACCCGGGGACGTACTTCTGGTCGTTGCCGGTCTGCGCCGGCACCGTCTCCCACGTCATGAGCGGGACGCGACCGTTGGCCCAGGAGCGCTGCACCGCGGCGGCGTTGAACTCCTGGTCGAAGCCCTGGAAGAACCCGGTCATGTTCGACGCGGTGCCGACCTGCCGGGAGACCTCGTCGTACTCGGCCCAGTTGAACGGGGACTGCTCGGTGTACAGCCCGTACCAGCGCGACTGCTGCCCGAGGATCTCGGCCTTCGTCGGCGTCACGACCGGGGTCGCACCCGGGTCGGTGGAGGGGCCGGGGTTCGGCTTCGACCCGGAGCCGGACCCGTTGCCC
This sequence comes from Curtobacterium aurantiacum, assembly GCF_018598555.1. Taxonomy (GTDB): domain Bacteria; phylum Actinomycetota; class Actinomycetes; order Actinomycetales; family Microbacteriaceae; genus Curtobacterium; species Curtobacterium aurantiacum. The sequence goes on along the minus strand of NZ_JAHEWN010000004.1, from coordinate 168,758 downwards.
GAGCCGTTGCCCGAACCCGAGCCGCTGCCGGACCCGTTGTCCGACGAACCGGATCCGTTCCCGGAACCGGCACCGGCACCGCCGGAGCCCGAGCCGCCGTCACCGGAGCCCGATGCGTTGACGCTGGACGAGCCTCCCGAGCTCTTCGCGGCACCGAGCTGGGACTGGAGCGACGCGATCTGCGCCTTGAGCTCCGTGATCTGGTCGCCACGCGACCCGGCCTGGGCCGTGCGGGAGTCGAGCTTGCCCTCGAGCGCCCAGATGCGCTCCTGGGCGGCGTCGAGCTGCGTCTGCAACTGGGCAGCCGAGACCTTCTTGGCCTTCGGCGCCTCGACGCCGAGCGCGTGGTGCACGGCGGTGGAGACGGGGCCGGTCGGCGAGATCCAGACCGACCAGGTGATGAGCCCGAGGGCCAGCACGATGGCCGTCGTGCCGATGGCCGTCCGGCGGGCGTGCTTGCTGGACTGGGCCCACCACGCACTCGAGGAACGGATGATGTCAGACAATGAGGAACGCCTCCAGGGCGAAGATCGCGATGCCGATCACGTACGGGATCGCTGCGTACGGGTTGTAGCGACGGGCTCGGGCGGGGGCCGGCGCGGCTGCTCGCTGGGCCTCCTGCTGGGCGACCGCGGCTGCGGCCTCGCGGCGGGTGGCGAGCACGGTCGTGGTGGAGTTGGTCGCCGCGTCGGCACCGAAGAGCTCGTCGAACGCTCGGTCCACGGCCACCTGGTCGACGGTGTCGATCGGGGCCGCCGACGCCGACCCGGTCGCCCGGGCCCGTTCCGCGTCGATCGGGCTGACCGGGATCTGCGCGGTCGAGGACAGCGGCTGGGCGGCGTCCGCGGGGTCCTCCTGCATCGGCCCACCGGCGTAGGCACCGGCTCGGGTCCCCCAACCGGACGCGTGCGCCAGGCGGAAGAAGCCGATGAGCCGGATCGGCATCAGGAAGAACGTCGACACGATGATGAACATCGGCAGGCGGAAGAAGTCACTCGGCTTCTCGGAGAGGTGCCGCATCTGGCGGATCGCCATGCTCAGCACGCTCGAGATCACCATGAGCGCCGCGACGTAGACGAAGCCGGTCGAGAAGCCGTACTGGGACAGGATGCCCTGGTAGAGGTTCTCGCCCTGACCCGTGAAGGCCCGGTAGATCCAGCCGGCGATCACGCCGAAGAGCATGAACGGCAGGATGATGTCGGTGACGAAGAACACCGCCAGGATCGGGGCGTGGCCGAGCATCCACGGCAGCATCCGCAGCGTGTTGTACTGCGAGCCGCGGGCCCAGCGGAGCTGCTGCTTGAACAGCTTCTTCACCTGCAGCGGGGCGTCCGTGTAGACCAGCGACGTGTACTGGTAGACCGTCCGGTACCCCTCCTTGAGCGTGAGGTTCGTCAGGGTGCGGTCGTCGGAGACCTCGAGGAAGACGCCCATGAACTTCTCGTGCATGAACCGGTCCATCACCCGCATGAGGATGCTCCGACGGAACGCGATGGTGCGCCCGGGCAGGCAGCCGATCTGCCCGAGGACGCTCTGCGCCGGCATCGAGTACAGCGCCCGCGAGTTCTCGAGCCAGTCGGCCCAGCGGGTGATCCAGCTGCGCTCCGGCTCGAGGATGCGCTGCCGGGTGGTCACGCCACCGACGGACTCGTCGGCGAACGGCCTGAGGAGCTCCTCGAGCGCGCCGGGGGTCCAGACGGTGTCGGAGTCGACGAGCACGGTGATGTCGCCGTTCGACATCTCGGTGCCGACCTTGACGGCGTTGCGCTTGCCCGGGATGGGCGTGTGGGTCCAGCGGACGAGCGGGGCGAACTCGTCGCAGACCTCCTCCAGCGCCTCGTTGCGGGCGCCGTTGATGACGACGATGATCTCGCCTGGTCGCTGCTCGACCATGCGGCCGATGACGTCGCGGAACAGGTCGAGCGGTTCGTCCACGACCGGGACGACGACGCTGGTGGTACCGACGAAGGTGCCGGTGAAGGGGCGGTAGCGGGCGGAGATGACGACCTTGAGCAACCAGAGCAACCAGATCACCGCGGAGTACACGGCGAACAGGTAGAACTCGGGGTGCCCTTCGACCATCTGCCTGATCTGCAGAATGAAGGTGAACACTGATCCCTGCTTCAACGTTCGAGGTGGAGATTCCGCTTCATCGGGGAATCAGGGCCGGTTCGGGTGATGCAATTGATGCAGAACCTGGACGACCGCGCAACGCGACCCCCGTCCGGGGGCGTTACGGGCGCGTTACGGGGTACACACTGGTCCCCCTCTCGGCGGGTCAGAGTGGTCCCCCGTCGTGCTGACAGCACTCCTGCGGACCGATCATGCGTCGGTGGCGGCCCGGATGGGCGACAGGTGCGGTGTGGAGGCGCGGGTTCCCTCAGCCGGAAAGCCCCGGTCAGCGGGTGGTCACCGGGTAGTTCGGGGGGCACCGGAAAAGGTCCCCTGGCGGTCCGGTGGGAGTCCGGTCACGGTGCGGTAACAGCATGGAGGCCGCTTCGAACAGGGGTACGAACGACGTCACATCGGGGGACGCGGCGCGACGCGCAGAATTCACCTTCGATGGCTGCTCATCTCGGGCCGCTCGGAGGACGCCCGGGCGTGTCGCACCCTGTCAGGGGCCCGCCGGGCGCCCCGTCAAGGCGTCGGCCAGGCGCCCCGTCAGGCCCCGTAGAACTCGCGTTCGAACACCTGACGGGCACGACGGGTGACGCCGAGGTAGTCGTCCTCGAGGCGGCTCGCGGACCCGGGCGGGTACTCCATGAGCCGCGCCACGCCCTCGAGCTGCACCCGGTCGACGGGCAGGACGTCGGTGGTCTTGCCCGACCAGAGCACGAGCGCACTGCGGGTCCGCGACGCGAAGCGCCAGGCGGCCCCGAGCCGCTCGCCGTCCTCGGCGCCGACCAGTCCGGCGTCGACCGCGGCGTCGAGCGCCTCCAGCGTCGACGTGGTCCGGAGCGACGGGATCTCGAGCGCGTGCTGCAGCTGCAGGAGCTGCACGAACCACTCGACGTCGCTGAGCGATCCCCGGCCGAGCTTGAGGTGCCGGGCGGGGTCGGCGCCGCGGGGCAGCCGCTCCGACTCGACGCGGGCCTTGATGCGGCGGACCTCGCGCACCTGGTGGTCGTCGATCTGCTCCGGGTACCGGGTCCGGTCGGCGAGGTGCTCGAAGTCGCGGAGGAGCTGCGCGTCGCCCACCGCGCCGCGGGCACGGAGGAGCGCCTGCGCCTCCCACGTGAGCGACCAGCGGGCGTAGTACGCGCCGTACGACTCGAGCGTGCGCACGACGGGACCGTTCTTGCCCTCCGGGCGCAGGTCGATGTCGAGGTCGAGCGGGTGGATCGTGTCCTCGGTGAGGCGGTTGAGCTCCCGCACGATCGTCTGGGCGGTGCGGGACGCCACCTCCGGGGCGAGGTCGGGTGCGCGGTACACGTACAGCACGTCAGCGTCCGAACCGAAGCCGAGCTCACGACCGCCGTACCGACCCATCGCGATGATCCCGAACTCGAAGCCCTCCGGGGCGTCACGGCGGGCGAGCGCGAGGGCACCGGCCAACGTGGCCTCGGTGACGTCGCTCAGTGCCGGCCCGAGCCCGTCGACGTCGAGCGACCCGAGCACCGCGGCCATGCCGAGCCGCAGGGTCTCCCGCCGCCGTGCCGAACGCAGCAGCGCGGCCGATCCGTCGACGTCGTTGCCGTGCCGGGCGGTGGTCGCGGTCATCTCGGCGAGCAGGGAGTCGATCGGCCGCGGACGCAGCAACGACTCCGGCTCGTCGAGCCAGGCGACGGCCTCCGGGAAGCGCTCGAGCAGCCCGGACAGGAACGCCGACTCCGACAGCACGGTGGTGAGCGAGTGGGCGGCACCGGACGAGTCTCGGAGCATGCGGAGGAACCAGCTCGACTCCCCCAGGCCGTCACTCAACCGTCGGAAGGCCAGCAACGCACGGTCCGGAGCGGGCCCCTCGGCCATCCAGCGGAGGAGCACCGGGAGCAGGTTGCGCTGGATCGCCGCGCGCCGACTCGTGCCCTGCGTGAGCGCACGGATGTGCCGGACGGCGCCGGCGGGGTCGACGAACCCGACACCGGCGAGCCGGTCGACGACCTGGTCGTTCGTCAGGACGATCTCGTCCTCGGTGGAGGCGACGGCGGACAGGAGGGGGCGGTAGAACAGGCGCTCGTGCAGGCCGCGGACCTCGAGCTTCACGGCACGCCACCGGGCGTCGAGGGCCTGGGCCGACGCCGCGACGCCGCTCGACCGGGCGAGGACCCGCAGCTCCTCCTCGTCGGAGGGCATCAGGTGCGTCCGCTGCAGACGGCGGAGCTGGATGCGGTGCTCGAGCACGCGGAGCAGGGCGTAGTCCGGCCCGAACCGAGCGGCCTCGGCGCGCCCGACGTACCCCGCGTCGGTCAGGGCGTCCATCGCCTCCAACGTCGAGCGGACCCGCACGGACACGTCGTCACGCCCGTGGACGAGCTGCAGGAGCTGCACGGTGAACTCGACGTCGCGCAGCCCGCCTGGGCCGAGCTTGAGCTGCCGGTCGACGTCGGCGTCCGGGATGTGCTCGGTGACCCGCTCGCGCATCCGCTGCACCGACTCGACGAACCCCGGCCGCGTGGACGAGTTCCACACGAACGGCGCGACCGCCTCGGCGTAGCGCTCCCCCAGGTCGGCCGACCCGGCGATCGGACGGGCCTTGAGCAGTGCCTGGAACTCCCACCCCTTCGCCCAGCGCTCGTAGTAGGCCACGTGCGACTCGAGCGTCCGGACGAGGGCGCCGTCCTTGCCCTCCGGCCGGAGGTTCGCGTCGACCTCCCACAGCGCGGGCTCGGCGGCGAGGTCGGTGATCGCGTGCATGGCGGCGATCGCGATCCTGGTGGAGACGAGCACGGCACGGTCGGTGGACACCTCGTCGGTCGACTCGGTGACGAAGATGACGTCCACGTCGCTCACGTAGTTCAGCTCGCGGGCGCCGGCCTTGCCCATCGCGATCACCGCGAGCGGGGTCGCCGCCACCTCGGCCGCGGGGAACGGGACCTCGCGCCGGGCGATGTCGACCGCCACGTCGAGGGTGGCGCCGGCGAGGTCGGCGAGCCCGGCAGCGACCGCCGGGAAGGCCTCCGTCGGCACCGGGTGCAGCACGTCGTACAGGGCGATCTGGGCGAGGTGCCGGCGGTAGCGCACCCGCAGGCGCATCCGGGCGTCCTCACCTGTCGCGCCGTCGACGGCCTCGGTCAGCGAGGCCGTGTACCGCTCCTGCGACCACGGTGCTCCGACCGGGTCCAGCAAGAGGGCGAGCTCGGCGGGACGCCGGTGCAGGAACTCGCCGAGGCCGATCGACGCCCCGAGCAGGTGGATCAGGCGCTCGGTGGCCACGTCGTCCGTCAGGACGGGGCGGAGCTCCTCCGGCGCGCGCTCGAGCAACCGCTCGAGCATCCGCAAGGCGCCGTCCGGGTCGGCGGTGCCGCCCCAGAGCACGGCAGACCCGCCCACCGGCAGCGGCACGTCGGGGCCGAACCGGGCCTCCAGATCGACAGCCCGAGCGAGGCTCTCCGACAGCTCGGCGAACCCCAGTCGGGCCAGCTCCGAACGTGACGTCGTCGTCCGACCGGTCATGTGGAACGTGCTCCCGAGGGGTCTGGGCGCTCGGTTCTAGAGCGCGCCGAGGTTGGTGTCGAGCTCGAAGGGGGTGACCTGGTCGCGGTAGCGCTTCCACTCCTGCCGCTTGTTGAGCAGGACGAAGTTGAAGACCTGCTCGCCGAGGGTCTCGGCCACCAGCTCGGAGTCCTCCATGAGGCTCAGGGCGTGGTCGAGGCTCGCGGGCAGCTGGCTGTAGCCCAGGGCCCGGCGCTCCGAGTCGCTGAGGCTCCAGACGTTGTCCTCGGCCTCTGCGGGGAGCTCGTACTCTTCCTCGATGCCCTTGAGCCCGGCAGCGAGCAGCAGTGAGTACGCCAGGTACGGGTTCGCCGCCGAGTCGATGCCGCGGTACTCGATGCGCGAGGACTGGCCCTTGTTCGGCTTGTACAGCGGGACGCGGACCAGGGCCGAACGGTTGTTGTGGCCCCAGGTGACGAAGGACGGGGCCTCGTCGCCGCCCCAGAGTCGCTTGTACGAGTTGACGAACTGGTTCGTCACCGCGGTGATCTCCGGCGCGTGCTTGAGCACACCGGCGATGAAGTGCTTGGCGGTCTGCGACAGCTGGTACTGGCCGCCGGCCTCGTAGAAGGCGTTCTGGTCGCCCTCGAACAGCGAGACGTGGGTGTGCATGCCCGAACCGGGCTGGCCCGAGATCGGCTTCGGCATGAACGTGGCGTACACGCCCTGCTCGATCGCGACTTCCTTCACCACGGTGCGGAAGGTCATGATGTTGTCCGCCATCGTCAGTGCGTCGGCGTAGCGGAGGTCGATCTCGTTCTGCCCGGGCCCGGCTTCGTGGTGCGAGAACTCGACCGAGATGCCGAGGTCCTCGAGCATGCGGACCGAACGGCGGCGGAAGTCGTGCGCGCTGCCGCCGGGGACGTTGTCGAAGTAGCCGGCCTGGTCGACGGGCTGCGGCCCGCCGTCCTTCCACTCGCGGCTCTTCAGCAGGTAGAACTCGATCTCGGGGTGCGTGTAGAACGTGAACCCACGGTCGCTCGCCCGCGCCAGGGTGCGCTTCAGGACGTTGCGGGGGTCGGCCACGGCGGGCTGCCCGTCCGGCGTCGTGATGTCGCAGAACATCCGAGCGGTGGGGTCGATCTCGCCACGCCACGGCAGGATCTGGAAGGTCGAGGGGTCCGGGTGGGCCAGGACGTCGGCCTCGTACGAACGGGTGAGGCCCTCGATCGCGGAGCCGTCGAACCCGATGCCCTCGGCGAACGCACCCTCGACCTCGGCCGGGGCGATCGCCACCGACTTCAGCGTCCCGATGACGTCCGTGAACCAGAGTCGGATGAACTTGATCCCGCGCTCCTCGATGGTGCGGAGCACGAAGTCCGTCTGCTTGTCCATGCACGACCTTTCCGTGTATCGGGTGGCCGCTGGCGGGCCTCGTCCCAGGCTAGTGGTCCGGCGGTGTGCGCGGGTCCGTGCGACGCGCCGCGGTGCTCAGCGGTCCTCGGCGTCCCACTTCTCGTTGTTCGCGGCGATGCGGTCGAGCGCGTGCTGCGCCTCTTCGCGCGTCGCGAACGGGCCGATGCGGTCGCGCTGCGGGGACTGCGGGCCCTGCTCGACCTGGCCGGTCTTGTCGTTGAACCACCACTGGGACTCGATGCGGTCTTCGCTCATGCCGCCCACCGTACCCACGCAACCGTCTGGAGGCCCGGTGCCGGTCCGGCGGACCGGCACCGGGCCTCCAGGCAGTCGCGCCCACCCCGTCGGGCCGCACCCTGGGGCGGTTGCGCTCGGCGCGTCGCGCCGCGGCTAGAGTGGTCCGCATGCCCCGGGACGAACACGGACACCTGACCGCCGGCCGCATCTCCCCGCACCGCGCCGTCCCGAAGGACATCGAGCGTCCGGAGTACGTCGGGAAGGTCGAGCCCCACGAGCACGGTCTCGGTGACACCTACACGCCGGACGAGGTCGAGCGCATCCGGGCCGCCGGGCGCATCGCATCGCAGGCCATCGACGCCGTCGGCGAGGCCATCCGCCCCGGCGTGACCACCGACGAGCTGGACCGCATCGGGCACGAGTTCGTCGTCGCGCACGGCGCCTACCCCTCCACGCTCGGCTACCGCGGCTACCCGAAGTCGCTCTGCTCGAGCCTCAACGAGGTCATCTGCCACGGCATCCCCGACGACACCGTGCTGCAGGAGGGCGACCTCGTCAACATCGACATCACCGCCTACCGGGACGGCATGCACGGCGACACGAACCGCACGTTCGTCGTCGGTCAGGCCGCGCCCGAGGTGGCCGACCTGGTGAACCGGACCGAAGAAGCACTGCGTCGCGGCATCAAGGCCGTCGCCCCGGGCCGGCAGGTCAACGTGATCGGCCGCGCGATCGAGGCCTACGCGAAGCGCTTCGGCTATGGCGTCGTCCGCGACTACACCGGACATGGCGTCGGTCGGGCGTTCCACTCCGGCCTGATCATCCCCCACTACGACGCACCGCAGTACGACACGGTGATCGAACCCGGCATGGTGTTCACCATCGAACCCATGCTCACGCTCGGTGGCATCGAGGCCGACATCTGGTCCGACGACTGGACGGTCTCGACCCGTGACAAGTCGTGGACCGCGCAGTTCGAGCACACCCTCGTCGTCACCGAACGCGGCGCGGAGCTCCTCACCGTCTCCTGACCGGGACCGCTCCCGGACCGGGACCCTCTTCCTGACCGGGCACCTCCGGCAGGCAACCGAAAGGCACGACAACCTCATGACCTCCCTCGCAGTCGGCGTCGACATCGGTGGTACGGGCATCAAGGGCGCGATCGTCGACGTCGCGTCCGGCGCCCTGACCACGGACCGCATCAAGAAGGCCACGCCCGAGGGCGGGAAGCCCCAGGACATCACGGCGGTGGTGAAGGAGATCATCGGCGAGCTCGCACCGGCCGACGACGTCCCCGTGGGCGTCTGCTTCCCGGCGATCGTGCGGGACGGCAAGACGATGTCCGCCGCGAACGTGTCGAAGAAGTGGATCGGCTTCGAGGCCGAGGCGCTGTTCGAGAAGGAACTCGGCCGCTCCATCCACTTCGTCAACGATGCCGACGCCGCCGGGTTCGCCGAGCAGCAGTTCGGTGCGGCCAAGGGCAAGGACGGGCTGGTCATCGTGACGACGCTCGGCACCGGCATCGGCACCGCGCTCATCAACGACGGCGTGCTCATCGTCAACTCGGAGCTCGGGCACCTGGAGATCGAGGGACACGACGCCGAGTCGCGCGCCTCGTTCGCCGCCAAGGAGCGCGACGACCTGTCGTGGAAGCACTGGGCGAAGCGCCTGCAGAAGTACTACTCGACGCTCGAGGCGCTGCTCTCCCCCGAGCTGTTCGTCGTCGGCGGCGGGGTCTCGAAGCAGTACGAGGAGTTCCTCCCGCTGCTCGACCTGCAGGCCGAGATCATCCCGGCGACGCTCCGCAACAACGCGGGCATCATCGGCGCCGCGACCCTGGCCGCGCGCAGCGTCTCGGCATAGCTGGTCGAATCGGGCGTACCTGGTCGGAACTTCCGACCAGGTACGCCCGTTCTCGTCAGGTACGCCCGTTCTCGCCAGGCACGCCCGTTCTCTCCAGGTACGCCCGTTCTCTCCAGGTACGCCCGTTCTCGTCAGGCACCGTGGAGCCGGGTAGACTCGCACCAGCGAATGGGTCGGTGAGACGGTCGCGTCGCTCCCCCGGGAGCGCCGAGGAACGTCCGGGCTCCACAGAGCAGGGCGGTGGGTAACACCCACCCGGAGCAATCCGCGAGACAGTGCCACAGAAAGCAGACCGCCGGCGGAGACGTCGGTAAGGGTGAAACGGTGGTGTAAGAGACCACCAGGGGTCCGGGTGACCGGATCCGCTCGGTAAACCTCGCCCGGAGCAAGGTCAGACAGAGGACGCTGAGGCTGCTCGCCGAGTCCTCGGGTAGACCGCTGGAGGCCGACGGCAACGTCGGTCCGAGAGAGATGGCCGTCACCGCCGTGCAAGCGGCGGGACAGAACCCGGCGTACGGCCGGCCCATTCGCCCCCTTCTCCGTGCCGGGTTGGCCCGCATCGGTCGGCGCGCGCGGCGCGCGCGGTCACGACTCCCCGCTCAGGTTCGCCGAGTGGTCACCAACTGGCGGCCGGCACGACCGCAGCCGACGGTTCGTGACCGCTCGGCGCCAGGCGAGCGACGCGTTGCGACCACCCCGCGACGGACGGGAGGCACGGTTCGGCGCCGCCACGGGCCTCCCGTCAGGCGGCGCGCGCGGTCACGACTCCCCGCTCAGGTTCGCCGAGTGGTCACCAACTGTCGGCCGGCACGACCGCAACCGACGGTTCGTGACCGCTCGGCGCCAGGCGAGCGACGCGTTGCGACCGGCCCACGACGGACGGGAGGCGCGGTGCCAGCTGGCACCGCGCCTCCCGTCCGTCTGTGTCGCGCGCCTACAGCCCGGACTCGGCCGTCCGCACCAGGATGGCGTCGCTGTCGGGGCACAGCACGACGTCGTCGGGCGCGGCCCGACGGATCGTCTGCAGGTCGGAGTTGTTGAGCGCCACGCCCGAGGCCGTCGACACGCCGCCCTGCAGCAGCGAGGCACCGAACCCGTAGCGGGCACGCTGCCGGTCGTACAGCGCGAGCAGCTCGGCCGGCACCTTGGCGGCGACGTCGGCGCGGGCCTGCTCGGCGCTCTCGCGGTCGGCGGTCAGCCGGGCGATCGCGGCGTCACGCTCGGCGACCAGGCCACCGCGGGCGGCCTCGACGTCGGCGAGCTTCGCCTCGATGTCACCGACCCGGCCGCGGAGCCCGTCGAGGTTCTCCATGATCTCGAGCTCGGCGGTCTCGAGACCACCGATGCGCCGCTGCAGCGATTCGAGCTCGCTCTGCAGCCCGGCGGCATCCTTCGCGTTGCCGACGTTCTGCAGCATCGTGGTGTCACGTTCGACCCGGGCCTGCGCGATCGCGGTGTCGGACTCCAGCCGGGCGAGCTCACGCTCGGCGTCCTCGACCTCTCCGGTGGCGGCGACGAGCTCGCTCCGGAGCGCCGCGGCCTGCTTGCCGAGCTCGGTCAGCTGGTCGCCCTTCTGCAACGAGGTGATGCGGTGCGTGATCCGGGTGACGTCGTTGTCGAGTCGCTGGACGTCGAGGAGGATGACCTGGTCCTCGGGTGCTGCCTTCATGGTCAGGCTCCTTCTGTGGGGGTGGTGGGTTCGGCGGCCGGCAGGACGGCGAAGTCCCACGGGTCGGTGCGGAGGTCGCTCACGGTGACGCGGACCCCGGCGCGGCTGCGCAGCTGTTCCGCCGCGACGTCGAGCCAGAGCCACTCGGTGGCCCAGTGCGAGGTGTCGATGAGCGCCGGCCCGCCGCCGAGGAGCGCCTGTTCGCGGAACTCGGAGGCCGGGTGGTGGCGCAGGTCGCTCGTGATGTAGACGTCGGCGTCGAGCACGGCGGGGTGCCCGAGGAGCGAGTCACCCGCGCCCGCGCAGAGCGCCACGGTGCGGAGGGGCTGGTCGAAGTCGCCGGAGACGCGGACGCCGGTCGCCGTGGGCGGCAGCAGGTCGACGAGCTTCCGGGCGAGGGCGCCGAGGGTCGTCCCCTCCGGCAGCACGCCGACGCGACCGATCCCCGTCGCGGGGTCCGCCCCGGGGTCGAGGGGGTGCTGCTCCGTCAAACCGAGGCGGTCGGCGAGGACGGCCGAGGTGCCGGTCGTCACGACGTCGGCGTTGGTGTGCGCCGCGAGCAGCCCGCTGCCGCCGCGCACGAGGGTCGCGAGGACGCTGCCCTTGTACGTCGACTCGGCGATGGTCGTGACACCACGGAGCAGCAGCGGGTGGTGCGTCAGGAGGAGACCGGCGCCGAGTTCGACGGCTTCACGGGCGGTGGCCGGGACCGCGTCGACGGCGAGGTGCACGTGCTCGACGGTGGCGTCCGGGTCGCCCGCGACGAGCCCGACGGCGTCCCACGACTCGGCACCGGCGGCGGGCCACAGGTCCTCGATCACGGCCTGGAGTTCGCGGAGCGTCGGCATCCCGTCAGTCTACCGAGGCGGCCGCCCCGGCAGGGGCAGCCGGTCCGCGTGGGGCGATCCGGGCCTCCAGGCAGTCCGTCAGCGGCGACCGAGCAGGCCGAGCAGACGGGCGACGAGTCGCGACCACCAGCCGGCGGGAGCGGCTTCGGCGGCTTCGGCGGCTTCGGCCGGAGCCTCGGTCAGGGTGTCCGACGTGTCGAGGACCGGCGCCGCGACGGCGTCCGGCAGGACAACCGGCGTGCTGGCGGTGACGCCCTGGTGCGCGGTGAGCGCTGCGGCGAAGGCCGCGCGGTCGATGACCGTCGGCCCGGTGGCGGGCAGGACGAGCGGGGTGGGTCGCGTGGCCGCGGACACCGGGGACACGGCCGGGAGGCCCGGCACCGGTCGCACGGGTTCGTCGCGTTCCGGGGTGACGAGTTCCACGGCCGGCGCGACGGTCGCGATCGGTGCCCCGGCGGAAGCGGCAGCCGGCGCGGGTGCCTGTGCCCGTGCAGATGCCGTTGCACGCCGGGTGACGAGCGGGACGGGGGTCGTCGCGGCGCGACGGGCTGCTGCGCGGTCGCGGCGGTCCGCCTCGGCGGCGGCGTCGGCCAGCAGGTCGGCGAAGACGGTGTGGGCGAAGGCGCGGGCGGCCGTCACCTCGGGGTCGTCGGAGCCGGCGACGGTGGCTTCCCACGCGGCGAGGCGTGCGAGGTCCTCGTCGCGGCGGCGGACCTCGTCCTCGAGCAGGACGATGCGGTCGACGGTGCTGCGGCCGGTGGACGACGAGACCTCGACGGCCAGGTCCTCGATGCGGAGCGCCAGGCGCTCGGGTGGCTCCGGGAACGAGGGGGCGCACACGGCGGCGTGGCGTGCACGGTCGCGACGGAAGGCGGGAGCGCCGATCGGTGCCGGTGCGGCCGCCTCGTCGGCCGTGGGCGCCACGGTGAAGCCGGGGCGCTGCACGGGCCCGGTGACTGGTGGGACGACGAGGTCCGGTACGTACGGGGCGCGGGTCGCCGGGGCGTCGCGGAGCCACTCCTCGAGCTCGCGGCCGAACGGGTCCACGAGCGGGGTGCGTGCGCCGGACTGGGTCTCCATGTCCGAAGGATAAATATCGCCGACGCCGAAACGTCGGACATCCGCGGTGTGTCGCTGCACGGCCTGCCATATCGGGCCGAACCTGAACGGCGTGTCGCGCGCATGGTTCACCGTGGCGGTCGGATGCCGTCCTCGAACGTCCGCAGCAGTGCTCGACCGGCGGGCCACGGCCCCACACCACTCGCGACGTTGACGTGTCCGAGGGCCCCGATGCGCACGCTCTGCGCGCCCATGACCTGCGCGAAGGCGAGGGCTCGATCCGCACTGCAGTACGGGTCGTCATCGCTCACGACCAGGCGCGTCGGGACCTGCTGCCCCGCGGGCACGGGCCGTGGCGCCGCGAAGCCGGACGCCTCGGCCGGGAACGATCCACCGAGCGGGTCGGGCGGGGCAACGAGGAACGCCCCGGCGACACGGTCCGGCGCATCGGTGGTGCTGGCGAGCCAGTCGGCGACGGCCAGCACGCCGAGGCTGTGGGCGATGAGCACCGGGGGTTCGGGACACGCGGCAACTGCCCTCGAGATCGCGGCACGCCAGTCGTCCGGGTCGGGTTCGCTCCAGGAGGCCGGAGCGATGCGGACGACGGCGCGCCGCTGATGATGCTCCCGCTGCCAGACGGACTGCCAGTGGTCCGGGTCCGAGTTCCAGATCCCGGGGACGATCACCCACGGTCGCGGTCTGCTCACCCCGGCAGCGTAGCGAACGGGCCGGCGAGGACCGCGGTGTCGCGGGGTCAGGGCTGCGGGACCGCGCCGCGCGGCTGCTGCAGGGTGTCGCGCGGGTACTGACCGAAGCGCGCCGCGTAGGCCGCCGAGAACCGGCCGAGGTGCGCGAAGCCCCAGCGCAGCGCGACGCTCGCCACGGTGAGCTCACCCGCCGACCCCCGACGGAGCTCCTCGTGCACGCGGTCCAGCCGGATACCGCGGAGCAACGCGTTCGGCGCCGTGCCCACCTGCCGTTGGAAGGCCTGCTGCAGCCCGCGGACGCTCAGTCCGACATGCTCGGCGACGTCGGTGGTGGTCACGGGCGTGTGGGCGAAGGCGTGCATGAACTCCAGGGCCTGGCGTACCCGGCCGGTGGCGCCCTGCGGCAGGGCGACGTCGGGGGCGATCGACTCGTGCGGGAACGTCTGGAGGAAGGACAGCGCGGTCTCGCGCACGGTCTCGGCGAGGGCGAGTTCGGTGAGCGGCGCCCGGCCGAGCACGACCGAGGCGGCGCGCTGGACCCGCGCGTTCCAGGCGCGGAGGTCTTCGGGCCGCGGCACGGCGGTGTGGTCGAAGAAGAGGGGACCGGGCCGGGTGCCGTGCACCTCGGCGGCGACACCCTCGAGGTACGCACGGTCGAACTGCACCAGGCTCTGCCGGATGTCCTGCAGGTCGAACACGAAGGGGCGCCTGGTGGGGAAGACCCGGGGCGTCCCTGGCGCGAAGTCGACCTCCTGACGCCCGACGTCAACCCGTCCCCCGCCGTCGGAGGTCCACATCACGACGTACTCGTCGGGGACCTCGACCTCGCCCTGCATCCGCCCGTCGAACCGGGTGGAGCGGAAGGTCATCGCGTCGTTGCCCACGACCTGGAACCGGTACGCGAACGGGCGATCGGTCCGGGACGCCGAGAACCCGCTGCTCTCGTAGGCCTCTTCGTACAGCTGCACGGCGGCGTCGAGTCCGGAACCGGACGTCTCGAACCGGATCCGGGGATCGGGTTCGACAGTCATCGCGCAGATCGTGACACGGTGTCCGGGATGCGCAGCAATCCCCACCGCGTCATTGCGGTTTACGGCCCGTCGAGTGCGCTGCGCGGATGACCGTCCGGAGCGATCAGTGGCGTTCGCGCAGGACCGTCCACCGGTTCCGGTCGGCGATGCGCTCGTACCGCAGGTCGTCGACGACCATGCGGACGAGGGCCAGACCACGACCACCCTCGGCGAAGTCGTCCGGCAGCTCGGCCGCGTCCGGGTCGACCGTCGCAGCGACCCCGTCGTCGGACAGCAGGGCCTGGAACCGCTCGATGCCGATCTCGAGACGGAGTTCGCACGACACGCCGTCGGCTCGGGCGCCGTGCTCGATGACGTTCGAGGTCAGCTCGACGAGGGCGAGTTCGAGGGCCATCCGGTCCTCGGCGGAGACGGTGGGGTCGTGCTGCCACACGCCCGCGAGGAAGTCGTGCACGGCCGACACGTCGTCCGGCGGGCACGCCAGTGCGAGCATGTGCTCGGCGACGGGGGCGGTCATCACCAGTCGGTCACCGCGGCGTCCCCGTCGGGGTACGTCCGCAGGATCTTGTCGATGTTCGAGAGCTTCAGGACCATCTGGACCTGCTCCGACGGTGCCGCGATACGGAGGTCTCCGCCGGCCTGTCGGGCGGTCTTCAGGCTGCCGACCAGTGCGCCGAGGCCGGAGGAGTCCATGAACTCGACCCCGGAGAGCTCGACGACGAGCCGCGAACGCCCGTTCCCGACGATCTGCGCGACCGTTTCGCGGAACGTGGGCGCCGAGACCATGTTGAGTCGGCCGCTGCACTCCAGGACGGCGGTGTCGGTCTCCGCCTCGTGTACGACGATGTCCATCTCGGTTGGTCTCCTCAGATCGGTGCGCCTTGCAAGCAGCAACCTACCGGCTCGACGCCTCGGAATGGTCACGATGTCGCCGAGTCGCCGTCACCTGGACCATGACTGACGCCGCCGCGAGCGGTCACGACACCCCGCTCACGTCCGCCGAGAGGTCACGATTGTTCGCTCGGCGACCGCGCGTCCGACGGTTCGCGACATCTCGCCAGCGCTCACGCGGCATGTCCCGAGCACGCGGCGGAGCGGCCCCGGACGTGCGCACGGACGCAACGGGAGGCCCGGTGCCAGCTGGCACCGGGCCTCCCGTCCGGCGGTTCCGGGCGTCAGCCCGTGTTCTGCAGGCCGGCGGCGATCCCGTTCACGGTGAGGAGCAGGAGCCGGTGGTCGGCGTCCGTCGGGTCGGTGCTGCCGGACGTGCGGATGGCGCGCAGCGCACGGAGCTGCAAGTGCGACAGGGCGTCGACGTAGGGACTGCGGAGCCGGACGGCGCGCGCGAGGACGGGGCGGTCCTCGAGCACGTCGCTGCCGCCGGAGACACGGAGCACCCAGTCGCGGGTGCGCACCATCTCGTCGAGCACCTTCGCGGCGAGGTCGTCGCGGTCGGCGAGCTCGAGGTACCGGCGGGCGATGTGCTCGTCGGTCTTCGCGAGCGACATCTCGACGTTCTTGATCATCGCGGCGAACAGCGGCCACTCGGTGTACGCGGCGCGGAGCACGTCGACGTCGCCGACGGCCTCGAGCGCGGAGCCGAGCCCGTACCAGCCGGCGAGGTTGATGCGCGCCTGCGTCCACGAGAACACCCACGGGATTGCGCGGAGGTCCTCCAGCGACTCCACCGACAGGCCACGACGGGCCGGGCGGGAGCCGAGGGGCAGCAGGCCGATCTCCTCCATCGGGGTGACCCGGGCGAACCACGGCGCGAAGCCGTCGGCCTTGACCAGGTCGTAGAAGGCGACGCGCGAGACGTCGTCGAGCTGCTGGGCGAGGTCGGCGAACCGAGCGGCCGCGGCGGCGGTGCGCGCCTCGTTCGACGGCGACGAGGCGAACAGCGTCGCCGAGGCCATCTGCTCGAGGTGGCGGGCTGCGATGTCCTGGTCGCCGTACTGGGCGAAGATGACCTCGCCCTGCTCGGTGAGCTTGAGCCGACCGTCGATCGACCCCGGCGGCTGTGCGAGGACGGCCTCGTTGGCGGGACCGCCACCGCGGCCGAGCGAACCGCCGCGGCCGTGGAACAGGGTCAGCTCGATGTCGTTGTCGCGAGCCCAGTCGGCGATGCGGGCCTGGGCGTCGTAGAGCGCCAGGTTCGCGGACACCGGGCCGACGTCCTTCGACGAGTCCGAGTAGCCGAGCATGACCTCGAGCCGACGACCGGTCGCGGCGAGGCGCCGCTGGAACGCCTCGGTGCGGACGGCCTCGTCGAGGATGTCGACGCTGGCGTGCAGGTCGGCGAAGGTCTCGAACAGCGGGATGACGTCGAGCACCGGAGCGGCCTCGGCCGACCCGAGGGCGGCGACCGCGAGTTCGTGCACGTTCGCGAGGTCCGCCGGGGACTGCGTGAAGGACACGATGTACCGGTTCGCCGCGCGGACGCCGTAACGGGACTGCAGCCCGGCGATCGTGCGGAAGACGGCGAGGACCTCTTCCGTGGTCTCGCTCAGTTCGCCACCGGCGCGGATTTCGGCGAAGGCCGTACGGTGCACCTGCGAGTGCTGGCGGACCTCGAGCTCGGCCAGGTGGAAGCCGAAGGTCTCGACCTGCCAGATGAGGTTCTGCAGTTCGCCGTTCGCCGGTCGGATCGCACCGGCGGCGATGAGCGACGCCTGGATGACACGGAGGTCGGCAAGCAGCGCCTCGGGGCCGTCGTAGGCGAGCGCGGTGCCGGTCCGGGTGGCGTCGATGCGCGCGGCGACGAACAGGAGCGCACGTCGGTGCGTCTCGTTCGGTGCGCGGACACCGATGCGCTCCGCGATGCCCGGGTCGAGCAACTCCTGCGACGCGACGAGTGCGGTGAGCCCGGCGTCGGCCGGGGTGTCGCTCGCGTCGAGGGTCAGGGCGCTGCCGATGCGGGTGGTCGCGCGGGCGAGGCCGAGCAGGATGTGCTCCGCCGCGATCTCCGCCGCCTGGCGCGTGACCTCGGCCGTGACGTGCGGGTTGCCGTCGCGGTCGCCGCCGATCCAGGTGCCGAAGCGCACGAAGGCGGGCGCGATCACCGGAGCACGGCCGGCGTCGTCGCCCTGCAGCCGGTCGTCGAGCAGGCGGTAGACCTGCGGGACGATCTCGAACAGCGTCTGGTCGAACACGCTCATGGCGGTGCGGACCTCGTCGAGCGGGGTCGGCCGGGTGGTCCGGAGCGGCGAGGTGCGCAGGAGGGTCGTGATCTCCTCGAGCAGGCGACGCTCGTTCTCGGCGCGGGCCGTGGCGTTGCGGGCACGGTCGCGCTCGTCGATGAGGTCGGTGATGCGGCGGACGCCCGTGGTGACCGCTCGCCGGCGGGCCTCGGTCGGGTGCGCCGTCAGCACCGGGTGGAACCGCAGGGTCCGGAGCCGCTCGGCGGCTTCGGCCTCGCCGACCTCGGCGACGAGCTCGGCGTAGGTGGCGGGGAACGAGTCCCCCGCCACGCCGCCGTCGTCGCCGCGCTGCCGGAGGACCCGCACGCGGTGGTGCTCCTCGGCCAGGTTGGTGAGGTGGAAGTAGGTGGTGAACGCCTGTGCCACGGCCTCGGCGCGTTCGGCCGACATGCCGGAGACGATGGCCTGGGCACGTGCTGCGCCCTCGGCGTGGTCGCCCTCGTAGGCGTCGATCACGGCGGCGCGCAACGACTCCACGTCGTGGAGCAGTTCGTCGCCCCCGTTCTCCCGCAGCACCCGGCCGAGCAGGTTGCCGAGGTACCGCACGTCGGCGCGCAGGTCACTGTCGACCGCGCCGCTGACGTCGTCCCGCGCGCGCTCGTGGCGTGCAGATCCGTCGATCGCCGTCATGGAGTCCTTTCCGGGTCGTCCGGGAGGCTGGTCCCGGGTCCCAGCAGCGTATCGGCACGCGGGGGCGCATGACGTCGACCGTCCGGACGGACGCGCGGCACCGAGGCGGACCCGTCCAGGTGCCGGGTCAGGCCGTGACGGTGCCGTCGCGGACGGGTCCGGCGCTGGGGTCAGGCCGTGACGGCGCCGATCGACGCGCCGCCGGGCTCCTGACGGAACGGAGCACGCCGGGCATCGAGTCCCGCGAGCAGCCCGCGGTTCAGCTCGTAGGCCAGCTCGACCTCGGCGATGACCTGCTCCTGCTCCTCGGCCGACCAGGGCGCGACATCCAGCTGTGCCCGGTAGGTGTGCTCGAAGTCGCCCGGGTCGGCGACCTGGTCGAAGATGTAGAAGAGGACACCGTTCGTGTCGAACCCGAACCGCTCGGCCAGCACCTGGCCGATCACGTGGCCGCCGGACACGTCGCCGAGGTAGCGCGTGTAGTGGTGCGCCACGAAGCCGCCGGGCCACTCGGCCGCGACCTCGTTGAGCCGGCGAACGTACGCCGTCGTCGCGGGGAGTGGGCACACCAGCTCGGACCAGTCCGGGCCGATGAGGTACTCGAGGTCGGCGCGGATCGCCGGCATCCGGGTGAGCTGCGCGGTGACGAACGGTGCCGCCACGGGGTGGTCCGCCATGCGTTCCGCGGCCCGTTCGAGCGCGTCGTACACGAAGGCGTACTGACCGAGCAGGTCCGCGTAGTCGGCGACGTCGCAGTCACCGCCGAGCAGGTCCTGCATGAAGCCGCTCGTGGCCGAGGCACCGTGCGAGCGCCGCGTGCGTCGCCGCAGCAGCTCGGAGAACGGGATGACGGTCGAGTCCATGAGGTAAGGCTAACCTTAGTGCTGCGCGCGTCAAGCAGGGATCACCCAGGTGACGCCGAACCTGCGAGAGGAAGCTCCCCCACGATGAGCTCGAAACCCAAGCGCCCCCAGCACGTCTTCGTCGTCGACCGCACCGAACGGCTCTCGCCCCACATGGTGCGCGTGCACCTGGGCGGCTCGGCCTTCGAGGACTTCGTCGCCCAGGCCGACCCCGACCGGCTCGCCGCGACCGACAAGTACGTCAAGCTCCTGCTCGCGAAGCCGTTGCTCGGACTCGTGCCGCCCTACGACCTCGAGGCCCTGCGCGAGACCCTGCCGAAGCAGGACCGCCCCGCCCGCCGCACCTACACCGTGCGCGCGGTCGACCACACCACCCGCACCATTGCGATCGACTTCGTCGTGCACGGCGACGAGGGCCTCGCCGGTCCCTGGGCAGCGTCCGCGCAGCCGGGCGATCGACTCGCCCTGTCCGGACCCGGTGGTGGCTACGCGCCGACCACCGACCCGACGGTCACGCACGTGCTGCTCGGTGACGACAGCGCCCTGCCCGCGATCGGCGCCGCACTCGAGTCGATGCCCGACACCGCCACGGGCGTCGCCCTGGTCGAGGTGGCCGGGCCCGCAGACGAGCAGGACCTCCGGCACCCGGCCGGGGTCGACCTGCGGTGGCTGCACCGGGACGCCACCGGCGCCCAGCCGGGCACGCTCCTGCTGGAGACGGCCCGCGGACTGCCACGTGCCTCCCGGCCGGTGCAGGTCTTCGCGCACGGCGAGCGGACCGCGATGAAGGCGATCCGTCGGCTGCTGCAGGACGACTGGGGGCTGGAGAAGCGTGAGATGTCGTTGTCGGCGTACTGGGCGCTCGGTCGTGGTGAGGACGAGTTCCAGGAGGAGAAGCGCGAGCCCGTCGGGGTGATCTTCACCGACTGACGGCGGTGTTCGGGCTGGTGGTGGTGGTGCTTGGTTCTCGCAGGTACGCCCGGTCTTGGCAGGTACGCCCGGTCTTGGTAGGCATGCCCGGTTCTTCCCAGAGCGGGTGCGATGGCTGGTGGGAACGGGCGTACCTGGTCGGAACAACGGATCAGGTACGCCCGTTCTTGGTAGGTACGCCCGTTCTTGGTAGGTACGCCCGGTGTTGGCAGGCATGCCCGGTTCTTCCCAGAGCGGGCGCGATGGCTGGTGGGAACGGGCGTACCTGGTCGGAACAACGGATCCGGTACGCCTGATTCGACCAGGTACGCCCGATTCGACCAGGTACGCCCGGTTCCGCCAAGGACGCCCGGTACGTCAGCGGCGGCCGAGCGGCCGGGAGGCCCGGGGCACGTCGGTGGGTCGGGCTAGCGTTCGGCGCATGGTCACCTCCTCGTGCTGCGTGCCGGGTTGCGCGGGCGAGCCCGCTGATGGGCTCGCGGGCCTCCCGCTCTGCGGCGCGCACGTCGCGCTGGTCACCGAGTTCGCCACCGAGCACCCGGGAATCGAGGACGCCCTGCCCGGCCCGTGCCCGGCGTGTGGGTCGCGGATCGGTGTGCGGTACGCCTCCGGTGCGGTGTGTGCCCGGTGCGAGTGGCGCTGGGGTGACGTGCCCGACGGGGACCTCGCTCCCCCTCGGGTCGACGTCGTCTACTACCTGCGGATGCGGGACGACTTCGGCGACCGCATCAAGATCGGCACGACGATGAACCCGCGGCAGCGGCTCGCGGCGATCCCGCACCAGGACCTACTGGCCTTCGAGCGGGGCGACCGGACGCTGGAACGCCGCCGCCACGCCACCTTCGCCGCCAGCCGGTACCCGGGCACCGAGTGGTTCCGGGTGACGCCGGAACTCCTGGCCCACGTGGACGCCGTCGCCGCCGGGGTCGACGACCCGTGGGACCTGCACGCCCGGTGGACGAGCGAGGCGCTCGCGCTGCGGGGCTGACCCTCCAGTGTCGGACCGACGGCGCTCAGGCCGCGGCCTGCAGCATGCGGTCGGCGGTGCGGAGTGAGAGCGCCATGATCGTCAGGGCGGGGTTCGCGATGACCGCGCTCGGGAACACCGAGTTGTCGGCGATCCACAGGTTCGGGACGTCCCAGGAGCGGCCGTCCTGGTCCACCACCGAGGACTCACGGTCGGTGCCCATCCGCGCCGTGCCGATCGTGTGCGCGGTGCGGTCGAGGACCCGGACGTCCGTGCCACCCGCTGCCTCGACGATGGTCGTCATGGTGCGGACAGCGTGGCGGCGGATCGCTTCCTCGTTGGAGCCCGGCGTGAACGAGACCCGGGCACGCGGGACACCGTGCTCGTCGAGCTCGTCGGTCAGCTCGAGCCGGTTGTCGTCGTAGGGCAGGCACTCGGCGTTGATGCCGACGCCGGCCGAGAACGGGTAGTCCTGCAGCGCGCGGACGAGCTCGGCGCCGCGGAGTCCGCCACCTCGGACGAGCGAGGTCGCGAAGGTCTGCGGCTGCACGCCCAGGCTCTGGATGAGGTAGCCGCCCGCGAAGTCCGCGTCCGCCGGTCGGACGAAGTCCTCGGTGATGATCGACGACGGGTACCCGCGGTACGACCGCATCGACTCGTCGAACCGTGCCCACACCTGGGTGGCTCCGTGCGCGGTGAAGTTCCGGCCGACCTGCCCACTGCCGTTCCCGACGCCGGTGTGCAGCAGCAGCCGCGGCGTCTCGACACCGCCCGCGGCGAGAACGAGGGACCGGCAGTGCTGACGGTGCTCGCGCCCGCCAGCGGTGTACAGGACCGCCTCGACCCGACCCGCGGCGTCCAACTCGATGCCGTGCACGAAGGACTCCGGACGGATCTCAGCACCGAACGCCACGGCGGCGGGCAGGTAGGTCGTGTCCATCGACACCTTCGAGCCGTTGCGACAGCCCTGGTGGCACGACCCGCACGCGACGCAGGCCTGACGCAGTCCGTGGTGGTCCTGGTGGCGGTCCTCGGTGGTCAGGCCGACCGGGGCATCGGTCGCGATGATCCCTGCCGCTGCGGTGCCGCGCATCATCATGTCGGACGAGGCGTTCCGGGCCGGCGGACGCATCCGGTAGCGGCGGGACGGGTCCCACGGGTAGTGCTCGGGGCCGGCGACGCCGACGTCGTGCTCGACCTGCTCGATCCAGCCGGTGAGCTCGGCGTGGCTGATCGGCCAGTCCTGCCCCGCGCCGCTCTCGGTGCGGAGTCGCAGGTCGTGCTCGCTCGGTCGCGGGGTGAACGCTCCCCAGTGCAGCGTCGAGCCGCCGACACCGGTGCCGCTGTTGTTCGGGCCGAAGGCCGTGGGGGCTCCACCGCCGCTCAGCCGCTCGTCCATCCAGTTGATGTCACCGGGGGCGGCGACCTCGTCCGGCACGTGGTCGCCCGGCTCGGTGTTGCGACCGGCTTCGAGCGCGACGACCGACAGGCCACGGCGGGCCAGCGATGCGAGGAGCGGTGCTCCCCCGGCCCCGGTGCCGACCACCACCACGTCGACGACGTCGTCCGTACCGTACGTGCGTTGTCCGTCGAGTCTCATCGTGTTGCTCCGGTCGTCGGTGCGGTGTCGATCGTGGTGGCGGCGGGGACACCGGCGGGTGCGTCCTTCTGGGTCGCGGCACCGGCCCCCGTCGGGGCGTCCGGTTCCCAGGCCTCGCGCTCGCCCGCCGCGAGGAGCTGGAAGCCCTGCTTGCGGACACCGTCGCCGCCGTTCGCGTAGCCGTCGAAGTCGATGGCGGCCATCGTCGCGGGGTGTGCGAGCCAGTGCTTCACGAGGTCGACGCTGGCGTCCTCGAACCACGCGCGCAGCTGCTCGGCGTCGAGACCACCATCGGCGCGGTACCGCCCGGCGGCCACGGCCTCGAGGGCCTGGTCGAGCACCCCGTCGCGGGCGGGTGCGGCGAGCACGTCGAGCGCGGCACGGTAGGCCTCGCTGTCCACCGGCAGGCCGTCCGGCCGCCAGCCGTCGCCGAGCCCCGCGGCCAGCTGCGCGTCGACCCGCAGTGCGAGGTCGACCTGGTCGGTGCCGGGCTGCGGGACGACGATCCGCGCGACGGCACGCAGGGTGTCCAACTGCGTCGGCGTCAGTGCGTGGGGTGCTGCGGCCGGGTCGTCGGGCAGGGCCCGCTCGGCGAGCAGGCCCCGCGTCCGGGCGCTGACCCGCGGGGAGGCGATCACGCGTGCGTGCTCCACCGGGACGACCGGCGATCCCGTGACGCGGCGCTGCCAGAAGTCGCGGATGCGCTCGGCCACGGTCTCGGGCTGTTCCCAGGGCAGCAGGTGGGCAGCCCCGTCGACGACGTGCAGCTCGCTGTTCGGCCAGTGCGGCAGGGTCAGGCGGCGCTGGGCGTCGGCATCGAGGTCGCCGTCCTCGGCGCCGGCGAGCACCAGGGCGGGCACCGGGTTCGGTGCGACGTCCGACCAGTCCTCGCGGCTGCCGCGGGACAGCCAGTCCGTCCAGGCCGCGGGGTCGGTCCGCTCGACGTCCTGCACCGCCCGGCTGTGCCGCGCGGGTGCCAGGGGTGCGGCGGTGTTGGCGGCGACGAACTCCTCGGCGTCCTCGGCGGAGATCGGGCCACCGGCAGCCCACGACAGCATCGTCCAGCGGCGGTCGTCGTCCATCGGCTCCGGGGCGAGCGGGGACGCGGCGAGGAGCACCACGGCTCGCAGCCCGAACAGGCCGTTCGCGCCGGAGATCGTGCGGTCGGCCACCACTGTGGCGACCTTGCCGCCCATCGAGTGCCCGAGGAGCATCCACTCCGTCGAGCCGCTCGCCCCGATCGCGCGCTCCACCAGGACGGCCATCTCCTCGACGGTGGTGCCGGACGACGCCGGGCTGCGACCGAAGCCGGGCAGGTCGATGCCGATCAGGTCGAGGTCGCCGAGGAGTTCGGCGCGGAGCAGCGCGAACTCCTCGGAACTGGCGCCGAGGGCATGGAGACAGAAGACGGTGGTCACCATGTATACCTACCCGTCGCTCGCGACCGCTCCCAGCCGAGTCGTACCCCGTCGGGTCGTCCGCGTACCCCGATCGACGGCGTCACCGGGCGTACGCGTCGACGAACAGCGCGCCCCGGAGCTCGCGCAGGGTGTCCACCAGCCGCTCCACCGTCCGGTTGGAGATGCCCGAGACCTGGAGGTCGTACGGGCCGAGTGCCGGGAGCCGTCCGGTTCGGATGCGGACGACCTCCCACCCCACGGCCCGGACGGCGCGGTCCTTCTTCCGGTCGGTCTCCTGCCGGGGTCCGACGTGTTCGAGCCCGTGCCGACCGGTGGAGTCGTACTCGATGGCGACGCGGAGCTCGGGCAGGATGATGTCCGGCCAGGCCTCGACGTGGTCGAAGAACGGGCGGTCGAGCCGGATCGCGGAGTGGTCGTACGTGAACGCGAACCGCTCCGACAGCATCGCCCGCAGCTCGGCCTCGACTGCCGAGGCCGTCGCCGGGGCGCAGACGCTCGTGAACGACTCACCCGACGGCAGCCGCGGGGTCTTCGGGCAGATCGTGCGGGGAGCGGACTGGGTGGTCCGCCGTGGTGCCCCACCGGCCGCCCCGGCGACGGGCCGACGGGGGCGGGAGCGGCTCGACGCGACGGCTCCGGCCGGGATCCCGCGCACCGGAGCCGCAGGCAGCGTCTGTCGTCCGGCACTCCGGACGACCCGCTGCGGCACGGGCACCGCCTGGGGCCAGTCCGACGGCAGCTCCGGCCACCGCTGCGGCTGCGCCTGCACCGCGCACTCGGGGCACCAGACGGATCGCCGACGTTCACGGCCCGGGCGGGACCGCTGTTCGGACGGGGTCGCGACGAAGACGTGCCCGACGTCGCACTCCCACGTGAGCAGGACCTCGGCAGCCGGGGGGACCTGGGTCAGGACGACGCCGTGGTTCCAGTCGGGGTGGTACTGGCGGATGAGCACCGGGTAGGGCGCCCACTCGGCGCGGAACTGTCCGACGGCGTACGGCACCGCTTCGCCGCGCGACCACTGTCGCCGGCGCCACCACGCATCGACGGGTTCGGCCACGCCACCACGCTAGGAACGACCACCGACACCCGCCGCCCCACGCAGCACAACCGACACCGCCGCCCCACGCAGCGCGACCACCACCCGTCGCCCCACGCAGCGCGACCGATCCCGCCGCGACACCGCGGCACGCTCGAAGCCTCAGGAGGCCAGCGCGTGCTTCACGTAGGCGACCAGGGCGTTCGCGTGCCCGTGCCCGAGGCCGTGCTCGGATTTGAGCCAGCCGACGACCTCCATGTGCTGGTGGTCGTCGAGCCGGTCGGCGACCAGGTCGAGCCACTCCTGCACCGGGCGACCGTACGTCGTCTCGATGCTCGGGAAGTACGACGCCGGCCCCTTCGCCTTCGCCCCGTCGGCCGGGGACTCCGGGGCGGTCACACGATGCGCTGTCATGGCGCAACGCTAGCGCTCGGGGCGTCGTTCGGTGCGAGGATCGGCGGATGGTCTCGTCCTTCCTGACCCACGCCGAGGTGGTCGTCGACCCCGCGGTCGCGATCGAGTCGTGGGGCCTCTCCCCCGAGGGCCGCGCCCGCGCCGCCGCTGCGCACCGGCTCGCGTGGACCCCGGGCTCCCGGCGGATCGTCTCGAGCGCCGAGCGCAAGGCCGTCGAGACCGCCGACCTCCTTGCCCGCTCGGTGGGACTGCCGGTCGACCGGGACCCGCTGCTCGGCGAGATCGACCGGAGCGCGACCGGCTACCTGCCGCCCTCCGAGTTCGAGGCCGTCGTCGACGCGTTCTTCGCCGAGCCCGAGCAGTCGGTCCGCGGCTGGGAACGGGCGGTCGACGCACAGGAGCGCATCATCGCGGCCGTCCGCCGACTCTGCGCGACCGGCGACGTCACGATCGTGTCGCACGGCGCGGTCGGCGCGCTCCTCCTCGCCCACCTGCGCGGTGTCCCGGTCACGCGCGCCCTCGACCAGCCCGGCATGGGCAGCGTCTTCCACTTCGACGTGCCCGCCTGGCGGGCGACCAGCGGCTGGAGACGCGTCCCCGCGACCTGACGGGAGGCACGGGGCGGGGCCGCCACGGGCCTCCCGTCCGCCGCCTGCGCGACCCGACCGCCCCCTCATCAGACCACCCGCGTCGCGCCCGTCACGGGGCCGGGTGCGGCGTCCTCGTCGTCGGCGTCGTGGAGCGCCCGCTCCGCCTGCCCGAGCAGGTGGTGCACGGCGAGGCCGATCGAGCGGGCACCGACGACCGCGACGAGCACGCTCAGCAGCACCAGCAACGCGGTGGTGGGGATCCAGGCGGACGGCAGCGCGAGTGCGCGGAACCACTCCACCGCGGCGGTGGCGACCGCGGCGGCCGGGAACACGAACGACCAGAACCCGAGCGAGAACGCCAGGCGGACGTACCGCGGCAGCAGGGCGAGCTGCACGAGGACCATCAGGACGCCCAGCCCCGCGATGGCCTGCACCGGCAGGGTCACGGCACCGTCAGTGAGGGCGAAGACCGACACCGTGGCGACCGCCGGCGGCGCGACGAGGATCGCCATCGTCGGCACGAGCGGTCCGGGCAGAGCGGGTCGGAACGCGAGCCGGATGAGCAGCAGGCCGGTCATGACGCCCCAGAAGAACACGCCGACGCCGAGGGCCGGCCAGGACAGCCAGCCGACGCCGACCTCGTGGGTGGCGACCGAGGCGACCAGGGCCGCGGCGACGGTCGGCAGCAGGTAGCCGCCGTGCACGGACTCGAGGGCGAGCCGGCCCTCGAACCAGGTGCTCAGCAGCCAGGCGGCGAACCCGGCCGCGGTGGCCACGGCGGCGAGCACGACGACCTGTCCAGCGACGGGGGCGAACCGCGCGAGGTCGACCCCGAGCAGCATCGCCGTCGCGGGCACGAGCGCCGCGATCGGACCCTGCGCCGGGTGGCGGAGCTGGTCGACGAGCCGTTCCTCGACGCGGAGCCCCCGGACGGTGTGGGCGGCGAGCATCCACACCCAGGCGACGGCGGCGATCGCCCAGAACACCTGCGGCACGACGGCGGGCAGGTGCAGCACGGGGGCGGCGTACGACCACGTCTCGGCGAAGCCGGCGAGGCCGAACGGGACGGCGAGGGTGTTGAGCGGGATGCGGGAAGTGGGGCGTGGCATGGCTGCACCATTCTTCCGGACGTGTGGGCTTCGCCCGTGCGTGCCCTGGCCGGGGGTCAGGGCGGTGGCAGGGTCGACGGGGAACGACACCGTCGACGTCGTACGACATCGATCCTGTCGTTCACACGCGCGTGCAACCGTCCGCGCACGCAACAGGCGACCGAGTCGGTGTCGTACGACGACGACCCTGTCGTTCGGCGTCCGCACGAAGCCGTGGACGCAGAACGTAACGGGCCGGACCCCTCGTGGAAGAGTGGCTCTGCAGCGCACCGCGAAGCCTCGCGCGCGGCCCCCGACTCCCGACAGTCCAGACCCCATCGAGAGGAAGGCAGCGCATGCCCTTCGAGAACACCGACCGCATCCAGGCCACCACGGCCGGATCGCTCCCCCGCACCCCCGAACTCATCGCCGCGAACGCCGCGCGACCCGTCGCAGCCGACGGCTTCACGCTCGTGACCACCGACGAGGTCCGTGCCCTGACGAGCGCGGCCGTCGACGACGTCGTCGCCCGGCAGACCGCGCTCGGCATCACGCAGCCCGGTGACGGCGAGTTCGGCAAGGCGATGTCCAACAGCGTCGACTACGGCGCCTGGTGGGGCTACTCGTTCCAGCGCGTCAGTGGCCTGAGCCTGACCGACGAGAACATCTTCTCGCAGCAGCCGGTCCGCTCCGCCCCGGGCAACATCCGCCTCACGAGCTTCCCGGACCGCCGCGACTGGACGATCTTCCGCGACGCCTACACCGACCCCGAGTCGGGCATCGGCACCGGCAAGAACGCCACCGCGTTCCCGACCACCACCGGTCCGATCACCTACACCGGCCACGAGGCCGCGGCCACCGACGCCGCGAACCTCAAGCACGCGGTCGAGGCTGCCGGCGCCGACAACGGCTTCATCACCGCGCTCTCCCCCGGCTCCGCGGCCAGGATCGCGAACGAGTACTACGCAACGGACGAGGAGCACATCTGGGCCTGGGCCGACGCCCTGCGGGAGGAGTACACCACCATCCTCGACGCCGGCCTCGTGCTGCAGATCGACGACCCCTCGATCGCCGAGAACTGGGACCAGATCAACCCCGAACCGAGCATCGAGGACTACCGCGCCTTCACGCGCATCCGGGTCGAGGCGCTCAACCACGCACTCAGGGGCCTCGACACCAGCCGCGTCCGCTTCCACCTGTGCTGGGGTTCCTGGCACGGCCCGCACACCACCGACATCGAGCTCCGCCACATCGTCGACCTCATGCTCGAGATCGACGCCGGCGCCTACTCGTTCGAGGCCGCGAACGCCCGCCACGAGCACGAGTGGACCGTGTGGCAGGACGTCTCCCTGCCCGACGGGAAGGTCATCGTCCCCGGCGTCGTCGGTCACGCCACGAACGTCGTCGAGCACCCCGACCTCGTCGCGCAGCGCATCGAGCGCTTCGCCTCGGTCGTCGGGCGCGAGCGCGTCATCGCCGGCACCGACTGCGGCCTCGGCGGCCGGGTCCACCCGCAGATCGCCGCGGCGAAGCTCGAGTCCCTCGGCGAGGGTGCACGGCGCGCGAGCGCGAAGCTCTTCTAGCAGTCCGTTCCTTCCCAGAACGGCTGCGATCCCAGGTCGAATCGGGCGTACCTGCCACGAAGAACACGGCAGGTACGCCCGGTTCGTGGAGGTACGCCCGATTCGTGGAGGTACGCCCGGTTCGTGGAGGTACGCCCGGTTCGTGGAGGTACGCCCGGTTGCGGGGGTACGCAGCGACGGACTGGAGGCCCGGTGCCAGCTGGCACCGGGCCTCCAGTCCGTCAGCGAGTGCGTCTACCGACGCGAGCGACCGAGCACGACCGCCGCGCCGGCAGCGGCGACGCCGAGCCAGACGAGGGGGCGCGTGACGCGGCGTCGCTTCGCGACCCAGCCGCCGTTCGTGGCGTTGTCCGCGTCGGCGGGGGCGTAGAGGTTGCCGTCGGTCGGGGCGCCCTTGCCACGGAGCGCGAACGTCTCCACCATGGGCTTCGTGATCTTGTGGAACAGGCCCGGGAACACGTACTGCAGCGGCACGAGCGAGGCCTGGATCCGGCCGACGAAGCGGTAGCGCTTCGGGTGGGTCGCGGCCTGGACGACCGCGCGGCCCGCCCGCTCGACGGAGACCGTGGGCGGCAGCGGGTGCGAGGTCTTGCCGGTGTAGTTGGCGCCGTTCTGGTAGATCGGCGTGTCGATGGTGGACGGCAGCAGCGCGGTGAACTTGATGCCGGTGCCCGCGAACTCGTCGCCGAGCACGTCGACCAGGCCGAGCGCAGCGTGCTTGCTCGTCACGTACGCCGACTGGTACGGCGCGGAGAGCAGCGACTGGATCGAGCCGACGAGCACGTACGTGCCGGTGCCACGCTGCTTCCAGTGCGGCAGCAGGTGCGTGATCGCGTTGAGGTGCCCGTACAGGTTCGTGTCGACGACACGCTTGAACGCCTCGGTGGGGGTCTGCTCGAACAGGCCGTAGACGAACAGCGCCGCGTTGCCGACGAAGACGTCGATGCGGCCGAACCGGCTCGTGACGGTGCCGATCAGGTCCTTGACCTGGTGCTCGTCCGCGACGTCGGTCGGGATGGCGATCGCCTCGGCGCCGAGCTTCCGGCACTCCGCCGCTGCTGCCTCCAGGCTGTCGCGTCCTCGTGCGGCGAGCACGAGCGTGGCGCCCTGCCGGGCGAACTCGTGTGCGGCGGCCCTCCCGATGCCGCTCGATGCTCCGGTGATGACGACGATCTTCCCGCGGTACCGATGTCCCATGCGTCCTTGGTACCCGCCGCTGGTCCGTTCCCGCACAGCCGGGTCGTACCCCTGTGCCCGGTGCGAAGATGGAGCATGCGCAAGGACGACCTGACCGTCGACGAAGCCACGGTCATCGCGGAGCACGCCCGCTCGGGTGCGCTCGACGTCGACGACCCCGAGGTGCGGAAGGTCGTCGAGCAGGCGAACCGGGTGCTCGTCCGTGCGCAGGTGTGGGGCGAGGAGCGGAGCCCGAAGCTGCGGCGCCGCCGGCGCTTCATCGCGGTCGGGGCCCTCGTGATGGTGCTCGTCTGGGTCGCGGGGCTGCTCGTGCCGCTGGCGTTGCGCTTCGGCTGACGGTCGCGGCAGTCGGCGGTTCCCGGCTGCTCCCGGCTGTTCCCGGCGGTTCCCGGGGTCGACACGTGCGCCCCGCGGACGAACCACGGGCCGACCCTGGTGAGACGCGGCCTGATGGTGCATGATCCGACGACCACACCACCATCGCGCTGCAGGGAGCACGGCTTGGACCAGCACATCGATCGACGGCGCTTCGTGGCGCTCGGACTCGCGGGGGCCGCAGCCACCGCCCTCGGCACGACGGCGATCGGCTCGAGCGGGACGGCGCAGGCCGCGGAGGCCGCCGCGACCCCCACGGAGCCGGTGCTGCTCGCGGCCGACGAGTTCGACGGCCCGGCCGGCACCGCACCGAACCCCGGCATCTGGCGGTACGACCTCGGCGCCGGCGGCTGGGGCAACGCCGAGCTGCAGACCTACACGGACTCCCGGCGCAACGCGGCGCTCGACGGTGCCGGCAACCTCGTCATCACCGCGCGGCGCGAGGCCGACGGCTCGTACTCGTCGGCCCGCCTGAAGTCCGAGGGCACCTACACCGCGCAGTACGGCCGCATCGAGGCGCGCATCCGGATCCCTCGCGGCCAGGGCATCTGGCCGGCGTTCTGGATGCTCGGCGCCGACATCGGGCAGGTCGGCTGGCCGGCGTGCGGCGAGATCGACGTCATGGAGAACGTCGGGTACGAGCCCGGCATCGTGCACGGGACGGTGCACGGACCCGGGTACTCCGGCGCGCAGGGCGTCTCGGCGTCCTTCCCGAGCCCGTCCGGAGCGCCGTTCGCCGACGACTTCCACGTGTACGGGGTCGACTGGCGCCCCGGCTCGATCACCTGGACGGTCGACGGTGTCGCGTACCGGACGGTCACCCGTGCCGACGTCGGCGCGAACCCGTGGGTGTTCGACAAGCCGTTCTTCGTGATCCTCAACGTCGCGGTGGGCGGCACCTGGCCCGGTTCGCCCGACGCCTCGACGCCGTTCCCGCAGCAGATGACCGTCGACTGGCTGCGGGTGTACCAGAACGCCTGATCGCCCCCCCGCTCCACCGGCGACCCGCTCAGTCGGCCGACCCGCTCGACCGCCCGTTCTGCTCGTCAGGGACGGCGGTTGGCCCGGGCGACGAGCCACAGGTACGTGCTGTGGCCGACGAGCGCGAGCCCGAAGAACACGGCCGCCACCGCGTAGACCCGGTCGAGCTTGCCCTGCCCGATCACGAGCATCACGACGCAGAACACGACGGCGATGGCGAGGACACCGACCTGCACGGTCGACCAGATCCGTCGGAAGCGCGGCATGCCCGTCTCGTTCACGCCACCCATTCTGCCTGATGCGGTCAGTGCTTCTCCGGGTCGTGGCCCCAGTTCATGAGCGAGTACCGCCAGGGTGTGTCGTGCACGTCGCCGTCGGGCCGCTGCTCCGAGTGCCGGGCGACGTAGCCGACGACCTTCCGCATGTGCGCCAGGTCGTCGTCGGTGCGGTCGGCCCGGTGCTCCTCGAGGATCCGGATGATGTGCCGACCGCTCTCGTGTCCGGTGGATTCACCGCCGCCGGAGGGCTTCTGGCCGACGGACTTCGACTCGTCGGTGTCGAGCCACGTCCGCAGTTCGGTGGCGGTCATGTTCACCGCGTCGTCGAAGTCGGCCCGGGTCTGCTCGTCGTCGTGCTCGCTCATGGGGTCGAGCCAACCGGGTGCTGCTGGACGACTGCGCAGGGCGGACGCGGCTCCGACGGCGCCCAGCCCGTCGCGCGTTTCCTGATCGGGCGGACCCGCACCTGAACAGGAAGAGGCACATCATGCGCGCAGTCGTGTGGCACGGCTGGATCAAGGTCGAAATCGGCACCGCCTGACCGGACCGCGCTGCGACCGCACCACGACGACACCGGGTGGGAATGGATCGGCCCCGCCCGGTGTCGAACTCTCCACCGACCACGAAGGAGCCCACCATGAGCCTCGACCTCCACAAGAGCACCGGCACCGGAACCGTCACCGACGAGCGCGCCTGCCTGCCGAAGCCCGTGCTTCCCAGCCTGCACGACGAGCGCACCCCGTCCTTCGGCCGCTGGCTCGGGCAGATCAACCACACCGACTGACCCTTCGGCGGGAGCGACGGCCCGCACGGCCCACCGACGGCCAGTCCCGTCGCCGAGCACTGCTACCGTGCACCCATGTCCTGGGGCCGGCGCTACTACGCGCTGCAAGCCGTCGGCGGAGTGGCGTGGTGGCTCGCCGTGGCGGCCCTGCCGTGGGTCCGGACGTCGACGCTCGGCTCGCTCGACCCGGTGCTCGTCGCCGTGTTCGACGTGCCGCTGTTCGTCGTCGGCTCAGCCCTGGCGTCGGCCGGTGTCCGGGCGGCCGCGGTGGTCACGACGGTGTGGACCGCCCTGGTGTTCGGCGGACTGGCCGTCTGGGCGACCGTCACCGGTGAGGCCGGCTGGGGCGTGCTCGTCATGCTGGCCGCGACCGTCGGTTCCGTCCTCGCCCTCGCACTCGTCCTGCTCGGACGGGTCCCGACCGAGTGGGTGACGACGGGCCCGCTGCGGATCCGTCCCGCCGATGCGGACGCCCCGCGTTCCCGGCACGTCGCAGCGACGTGCTGCAGATCGTGGTGTTCTGGGGCCTGTTCCTCGGGGTGCTCCCCCTCGTCATCGCGTTCGCGGAGCACCGGTGGGGTCTCCACCCCGCGCTGCCCACGCCCCTGGTCACCGGCCTGACCGTGCTCGGCGCGGTCGTCCTGCTGGCAGCGAGTGCGCTCGGCATCGCGTCGGCCGCTGCGATGTCGACGAAGGGCGACGGCACCCCGCTGCCCTCGGCGACCGCGAACCGTCTGGTGGTCGCCGGTCCGTACCGGTCGGTGCGGAACCCGATGGCACTGGCCGGCATCACCCAGGGTGTCGCCGTCGGCCTGCTGCTGTCGTCCTGGCTCGTCGTCGTCTACGCGGTCGCCGGTTCCGTGGTCTGGAACTGCATCGTCCGCCCGCTCGAGGAATCCGACCTCGAGGAACGGTTCGGCGACCACTTCCGCCGGTACGCCGACGAGGTCCGGTGCTGGGTGCCGCGCTGGCCGGTGCCGGCGCGGGTGGGTTCGGTGCCGCTCAGCGCGTCGCGCCGCTGATGTTCACGAGCCACGACACCCCGTGGCGATCGGTGAGCATGCCGAAGGTGTCGCCCCAGGGTGCCTCGGTGAGCGGTTCGACGATCGTCGCGCCCTCGGCGAGGCCGTTCCACCAGCGCGTCAGCACCTCGTGGTCGTCGCCGCTGAGCGACAACGAGATGCTGCTCTCCGCCGGCGTGGGCATGCCGGACGGTGCGTCCGATGCCATCAGCAGCAGTCCCTGGTCGCCGTCGAGCTGGCCGTGCATCACCTTGTCGGCGTCAGCGGGGTCCTGGCTCATGCCGGCTTCACCGAACGTGCCGATCGTGAGCGTGCCACCGAAGACGGAGTGGTAGAACTCGAGCGCTTCGCGGGCGCCGTTCCGGAACCCGAGGTAGGGGTTGAGGCGAACGGTCATGACGGTCTCCCTCGTCCTGCGCGGGCGCCGTCGCCCGCGTCGTGATCATGCTGGCATGAAGAACACGCCGTCGTCTTCGTCCGGCGCCGCCAGGTCGTCGAGACGCCTCCGGATTCGGCGGCGTCTCGACGGCGGGGCGGCGTCGCAGCACCACACCGGCGTGTTGAGAACGGCACCGACGTCGGACGGGAGGCCCGTGGCGGCGCCGCCACGGGCCTCCCGACCCTCAGACGGTGGCGTCCACGACCGGCGGCCGCGCTGACGGGGCCAGCTCGCGGATCCGCTTGGCGGGGACGCCGGCGTAGACGCCGTACGCCGTCAGGCGGCCGACGACCACGGCCCCGGCGGCGACCACGACGTCGTGCTCGATGTGGGCCCCCGGCAGGACCGTGGCGCGACCGCCGATCCAGACGTGCTCCTCGATGACCACGGGGCGGCCGGTCGCGACGTCGCTCCACCGGCCCTCGGCGTCGATCTCGTGGTGACTCGTCATGATGAGCACCTGCATCCCGATCGCGGTGTTCGCGCCGATGGTCACGGGGGCCACGGCCTCGACGGTCACGTTCCGGTTGCAGAAGACGCCGCGGCCGATCGTGAGGTGCTTCGGGTTGCCGGTCAGCGAGAAGCCCGCACCCACGCCGGACTCGGCGCGGGACCCGGCGGCACGCAGCAGGAACCGTCGGACGATCCGGGGGAGCAACACCGACCCGAGCAGCGCCGTGAACACGAGGTGCTCCCGCGCGTGCGAGGCGTCCTCGACGAGCCGGCGGCCGAACGTCGAGGGGACGGGCGCCGAGGTCGGGCGGGGTGGTGCGGCTGAGCCGGCCACGGGGTCTCCAGTCGTCGTGGCTGCATGTCCTGCAGCGCAAACGTAGGGCGACGATCATCGTCGACCGGCCGGACGACGGGCGGTTGCGCGGCTAGGCGCGCGCGCCGTCCCGCGCGGAGGACGCCGTCTGCCGGGGCAGCTCGCCGAACTCCTCGCGGTAGCTGCCCGCGAACCGGCCCAGGTGGGCGAACCCGGTCGCCCGGGCGATCTCCGCGACGCTCCGGCCGTCCCCCGACTCGAGCTGTTCGCGCGCGAGCAGCAGCCGGATGCGGCGCAGGTACATCGTCGGAGTGATCCCGTGGTGTCGTTGGAACGCCGCCTGCACGCCGCGCACGCTCAAGCCCGCGGCCTCGGCGACGTCGTCGACGGTGATCGGCTCGGTGGCGTGCTCGAGCAGGAAGGTCTCGGCGCGGGCGAACCGCGCGGTGGCTGCCACAGCGGGTTCGTGCTGCCCGACCGGCCAGTGCGGGATGGCGGTGAGCAGGCCGCCCGCGGCGAACCGCGCGAGTTCCCGCTCGCGCTCGACCGGCACGGCGTCCGGCCCGGCCAGGACCTCCTGTGCGACGGACCGCACCATCAGCCACCAGGCGGCCAGCGGTGCGCCCTCCGGGACGTGCCGCGGACGGAACTCGATGGGACCAGGAGCCCAGTCACCGCGCTCGGCTGCGACCTGCTCGACGATCGTGCGGTCGATGCGCAGGACGTCCTTGTTGCAGTCGATCCAGCGGAACCGCTGGGGCCCCTGCCGGAAGAGTGTGGGCCGGCCGATCTTCACCGGGTTCTCGTCGAGCTGTGCGACACCCGACTTCATCCAGAAGATCATCATCGCGTCGCCCGGCTCGATCGCGCCGCTCAGGACCCCGGTGCAGCGGGTCGACTCGAGGGACAGCAGCCCCGTCCCGCGCACGCGTTCCTCGAACACGAACTCGGCGTCCGTCGGCTCGACCGACAGGCCGTGGGTGATGTGCGTGCGCGCCATCGCCTCGGCCGCGACCGACGGATCGGCGGTCTGGATCTCCCGCAACAGGCGGTGCATCGTCTCGGGCACGTGATGATCCTCCCGGCATCGTCGCGTCCGCGCAACGAGCGGCGCGCCGCGTCCGCGCAACGAGCGGCGCCGCGCGTACCTGTGCGGCGACCAGCAACCGGGCTGTTGGCTGTGCTGCAGGAGGTCGCCACATGAAGCAGATCCAGTACGACCGCTCGACGATCCTGACGAGCGACGACGTGGCCGACGCCGTGATCGAGTACGCCGCCGCCCTCGCCGGCGGCAACCGAGCCGACACGGTGGCGATCCCGGCCGTCGCCGAGGACGGCACCATGACGACCACCAAGGTGCTCATCGGCCCGTCGAGCCAGCTCGTCGTCGAGGACGCCGACGAGGACGAGCTCGAGCGCGAGGACGCTGTGTTCGTGGCACGGTTGCGTGCCGCCGCGATGACGTTCGAGCACGACGACGTGATCCACGCGGACACCCGCTCGGACCTGACCGAGGGGCCGATGGCGTAGCGGCAGCGCGCGGGCTCAGCGCCCGATGTCCGGCGGTTCCGCGCTGGTGTCGACGGCGAGCACGGCCTCGGTGCGTCGCCCGATCTCGAGCAGGAACGCGGCGCCCTCGGGCTCCAGGTCGTCGTCCGGTGCAGGCTCGATCGCGACCGGGATCCCCTGCGCGAGCAACACCTCGACGGTGCTCGCCACCCCGAAGTCGTCAGCGGTCGGGATCGACACGACGTCGCTCAGCCGGCTCTGGTGCAGCGCGGCCGCGTACCGGATCACCGCGTTCGCGATCGGATCGCTCGTCAGGACACGGACCGTGCCCGCGTAGTTCACGTACTTCACAATTGCTCCCTGGCGAAGAGGAGCATCCGCCGCGGTGACGGCTCCCTGATCCGGTGCCACGGTAGGCCGTCGTCGTCCCCGCTACACATCTTCGCCGACGAAACGGGGTACGCCTCGACCCTGGACCGGTGCTCAGTCAGGGTCGCCCACCATCGGGGGCGTCCAGGGAAACCGACCACAGGGAGAGACATGACCGAGCAGCAGCAGCCCCCGGGGAGCGACCAGGAGCTCACACCGCAGGCCGACCACGGCGAGGAGTCGTACCGCGGCTCGGGCAAGCTCACCGGCAAGCGCGCCGTCATCACGGGCGGGGACAGCGGCATCGGCAAGGCCGTCGCGATCGCGTTCGCCCGCGAAGGTGCTGACGTCCTGATCAGCTACCTGCCGGAAGAAGAGGACGACGCGCAGGACACCAAACGCTGGATCGAGGAGGCCGGTCGGAAGGCCGTGCTCTTCCCCGGCGACGTCAGCGACCCCGCGTACTGCCGATCGGTCATCGACCAGGCTGTCTCGGAGCTCGGCGGGCTCGACGTCCTCGTGAACAACGCCGCCTACCAGATGACCCACGAGACGATCGAGGAGATCAGCGACGAGGAGTGGGACCACACCCTCGCGACGAACCTCAGCGCCTACTTCCACCTGGTCAAGGCCGCGCTGCCGCACCTCGGACCGGGGTCGTCGATCATCGGTTCGAGCTCGGTGAACTCCGACAACCCGAAGCCGAACCTCGCCCCGTACGACGTCACGAAGGCGGGCGTCGCGAACCTGTCGGCCGCACTCGCGCAGCTGCTCGGCGAACGTGGCATCCGCGTGAACAGCGTCGCGCCCGGTCCGATCTGGACGCCGCTCATCCCCTCGACGATGCCGCCGGAGCAGGTCGAGCAGTTCGGCAAGCAGTCGCCGCTCGGCCGTCCCGGCCAGCCGGCCGAGCTCGCGCCCGTCTACGTGCTGCTCGCCAGTGACGACGGCAGCTACGTCTCCGGAGCGCGGGTCGCCGTCACCGGCGGCACCCCGATCCTGTAGCGGGCCGCCGGCCCGGCAACGGGACCAGGAGGCGGACGGGAGGCCCGGGGCACGTCGTGCACCGGGCCTCCCGTCCGCCATCGGGGGACGCTGCTCCTGAATCCCCACCCACCGCCCGCGGCCTACGTTCAGGGCCATGTCCACGCGAGCGAAGACCGTCACGGCACTGTTCGGTGCCGCCACCCTTGCCCTCATGCTCACCGCCTGCGACCCGGGCGGAGCGCAGAACATCAACCCCGTCGGCAAGGTGCCGGGCTCCGAGGAGAAGTCCCAGTCGGCGCAGTGCGACGTGGCCTCGAGCGCCGTGGTCGACATGATCGACGAGGCCGTCGGCTCGCACGACACCACGGAGTTCGCGAACACCCAGAAGGGTGACGGCGGTTGGTACCTCGGTGCGGCGATCGTCCCCGCCGACAGCAACGACTCGAACGACGACGAGGTCACGATCTGGGCGACCACCGCTGACCCGTCGGCCGACGACTTCGACGGGCCGCTGTACGCCGTGAACGACGTCGCCAAGCAGGCCGTCGCCGACGAGACGACCACCACCTCGGACGCGCCGTCGCCGTTCGCCGACGACTCGAAGGCCGCTGAGCAGGTCGAGAGCTGCGTCGTCGAGGCGTCCGACCGCTAGTCGTCGGGATGGATGGTCCCGTGGCCGATCAGCCCTTGGGCTGGTCGGCCACCTGCACGTCCACGTGGTAGTCGTCGCCGCCGTCGGTGCTGATCGTCGACACCGAGTCGTAGACCACGTCGTAGCCGGCGGTGTTCACGTCGCAGTGCACCTCGGCACCGTCCTCGATCGCGATGTCGTCCTCGCCGCAGTCGACCTCGGGGGTCGCGTCGGAGATGTCCGCCAACGCGTCGACGACGACCCGCTCGAAGGCGTCCGGTGTGACGGTCCGGGACGCCGACGACGATGCCGACACCGTGCACCCGCTGAGCGTCGCCGCCAGGGCGATCGTCGTGGTGAGTGCGGTGATGGCGCGCTGGTGCTGCATGGTGTCCCCCGTGGTCCCCTGGCCGCTGGCCGCCCCGAGATCGGGGACCGGCCGTTCCTCGACGATAGCGGGAAGGTGCGAGGACGTCTGCCACGAGTTCGGGTCAGGAGCAGACGTCCTCGCGCTACGACGCCGTCGGGTTCGACGCGGTGGTCATGACGAGGCCAGCCCGGTAACGGGGGGTCGGGCACCCGCCGGTAGGGTCCGACGGGGTAGCTTCCCGCGACTGTACGACGACCACGGCTCGGACCTGTACAGGTTCCGCAAGAACCGGACATCTTCCGCCCGTCCGTCGCGCACCCCGGACTGGACGTACGCCTGGGGAGTCGTGAAGGCCCGCTCAGCAGCAGAGCGCTTCACTAGACGATCGTCTTCTGAACGCCTACGGTTCCCAGCACCCCGTCCTGCTCCGACCCGTGAGAGATCGCATGCGTCCCCTGCGCCAGACCACCCCCTCCCCCCAGACCGGCCGTTGACGGTGGGGGCTGCGAAGATCACGGTCCTGCTGGTCAGCGACTTCCCCCTGTCAGCGATGCGTCGCGAACGGGCCGCCCTGGTCCAGCAGGCGAAGGCCTTCGCCGAGTCCGGGCACGTCGTCTGGGTCGCGACTCCCCCGACGAGCGACACCGCCGATCTACGGAAGTCCGGCGTCCGACTGGCCGAGGTCGAGCCGTCGATCACCGTCCCGGGGGCGGACCTGCCGGTGGTCCGCAACTCCGTCCGGGTACGCCGGTCCCTCGGCACGCTGATGTTCGAGGAGCGGATCGGTCTCGTCGTCACGCACTCGGACTTCGGTCTCGCCGCCGCTGCCCTGACCACAGCGCGCTCCCTCGGTCTGCCGACGATCCACACCGTGCACGGTTCCGCACCGTTCCGGGGGCGGACCGCGGCGGCGCTCGCCCCCCTCGCACAGCACACCCACCGCGTCGTGACCGGGCTCCGGCCCACACGGCACCGCACCACGGGGCGCGCCATGGACGACGCGCGCCGGAACATGACCATTGCCGTCTCCCGGGCCGCCGACGTCGTCGTCACCTCGACGACGCGACAGGCCGCGGTCCTGCGGGCCGCCGGCCTGCAAGAGGTACACGTCGTGCCCAACGCCCTCGGCAACCGACCGGTCACCCCATCGCCCCCGCCCGAGACCGGCCCGCTCCGCCTCGTCTGGGCGTCGCGCTTCACCCCGGACAAGCGCCTCGACGTCCTCTTCAACGCGATCCGGCTGGTCGAGATCCGGCTCGGGGCCCACGCCGTGCGGGTCGACGTCGCCGGCGGGACCGTCCCCCCGACCCGCACGCCGGTCTCGGTCCGGGTGCACGGCCGCCTGCCGCTGCAGGGCGTCCACGACCTGCTGCTCTGCGGGCACGCTGCGGTGGTCTGCTCGCTCGAGCACGACGGCCAGCCGATGACCGCGCTGGAGGCGTTCCGGGACCACCGTCCGGTAATCGTCTCCGACATCCGCCTGGCGAGCGAGTTCGGCTCCGCCGCCGTCCTGACCGACGACGAGACCGCGTTCGGACTCGCCACGACCATCATCGAACTCGCCTCCGACCGGGCACTGCTCGCTCCGCACACCGCCGCCGCGATCGAGCACGCCCGCCTCGGCACGTCGGAACGGCACACCGATCAGGTCCTCCGGCTGGTCGCCGGCAGCCGCCGGTCCTGAGTGCGGGCTCCCCCGCGAGCGCGCGCCGCCCTGGGCGCACCACGCGACGGACGGGAGGCACGGTGCGGGCCCGCCCCGTGCCTCCCGTCCGTAGGTGGTCGAGCAAGGAGAACGCCCCGATGAGGAGGGGGGATCTCATCGGGGCGTTCCGTTCGTGGGACCGCGTCAGGCGGCGAGACGCTCAGCGAGCGCCGTGGCGCGGGACCGGAGGTCCGCGTAGGTGGCCTCGTACGCGCCCGGCGTGCCGACGCGCGAGGGGTTCGGCAGCGACCAGTGCAGGCTGTCGCCGTCGTCGATCGACTCGTGCGCGCGGTCGCAGACCGTGACGACGAGGTCCCCGTCGGCGACGAGGTCGCGGAAGGCACGCGGGACGTGACGGCCGAGGTCGAGACCGTGGCGCTCGCCGACGGCGACCGCCCCCGGCGCGATGGCCGCGGCCGGACGCGTCCCGCCGGACAGGGACCGGACGTCGCTGACCTGCGCCCAGACGCCCGCGGCCAGCGGGGAGCGCGACGAGTTGCCGGTGCAGACGAACAGCACGCGGGACACCGGCCCCGGCACCGCCGCCGACCCGTGCGGGACACCGATCGGCTCGAGGTGCAGGTAGCTGCGTCGGCCGTCGCCGTCGGAGCGTCGGCGGCTGACGAGTCCGGCCTGTTCGAGGACCCGCAGGTGGTGTGCC
The DNA here is from genome assembly GCF_018598555.1 of Curtobacterium aurantiacum. GTDB lineage: Bacteria > Actinomycetota > Actinomycetes > Actinomycetales > Microbacteriaceae > Curtobacterium > Curtobacterium aurantiacum. The sequence goes on along the minus strand of NZ_JAHEWN010000004.1, from coordinate 127,937 downwards.
AGCAGCGGCGCCGAGAGCCCGAGGGCGGCCCGCACCTCGCTCGGGCTGGCGTCGGACGCGGCGAGCAGGTCGACGATCGCCAGGCGGGCGACGTCGCCGAGGGCCGCGTGCTGCGCCGCGCGCCGCTCGATGTCCTGCTGCCGGATGTTCATCGGTTCAATGTTGACTGAACCATCTGCCGTCGTCAAGATGAGCGGGTGACGACGAGCCCCGAGCCCCTGCGGTCGTCCGTGACGTCGGTGTTCCTGGTGTTCCTGCGGCTCGGACTGACCTCGTTCGGCGGACCGGTCGCACACCTCGGGTACTTCCGCGAGGCCTTCGTGGTCCGGCGGCGCTGGCTGAGCGACGACGCCTACGCCGACCTCGTCGCGCTGTGCCAGTTCCTGCCCGGGCCGGCGTCGAGCCAGGTCGGGATGGCGCTCGGACTGCAGCGCGCCGGCCTGCTCGGGCTGCTCGCCGCCTGGTGCGGGTTCACGCTGCCGTCCGCGGTCCTGCTCGTGGCCTTCGCCCTCCTCGTGTCCGGAGCACCCGACCTGGCCGGAGCCGGCTGGCTGCTCGGACTGCAGGCCGCCGCCGCCGCGGTCGTGGCGCAGGCGGTGCTCGGCATGGCGCGCTCGCTCACACCGGACCGCCGTCGGGCGACCATCGCGGCCGCCGCTGCGATCACGGTGCTGCTCGTCCCCGGCCCGGGGCCGCAGGTCGCGGTGATCGCGGTGTGCGGCGTGGTCGGCGTGCTGTGGCTGAGTCGGGTCGTCGGCCCGGTCGACGAGGTCGCAGGCACCGAGGACGCCGGCTCCCAGCTCGCCGTGCGGCTCCCCCGCTGGGTCGCGGTGTCGGCGCTCGCCGCGTTCGCCGTCCTGCTCGTCGTGGCGCCGATCGCCGCGAGCGGCACCGGGGCCGTCCGCCTGTTCGGGGTCTTCGCGCAGGCGGGCTCACTGGTCTTCGGCGGCGGGCACGTCGTCCTGCCGCTGCTGGAGTCCCAGACCGTGGCCACACACCTGGTGGGGCACGCGGACTTCCTGGCCGGGTACGGTGCAGCACAGGCCGTACCGGGGCCCTTGTTCACCTTCGCCGCGTACCTCGGTGCCGTCGCCGACGGCAGTCCGAGCGGACTCCTCGGAGCGGCGGTGGCACTCGTCGCGATCTTCCTGCCGGCGGCGCTCCTGGTCGTCGGGGCGCTGCCGTTCTGGCACGCCCTGCGCGCCCTGCCGTGGGCACGCCGCGTGCTGGCCGGCGTCAACGCGGGGGTCGTCGGACTGCTCGCCGCCGCCCTGTGGGACCCCGTCATCACCGAGGGGGTCCGCTCGGCACCGGCACTGGCGCTCGCCGTCGCGGCCTTCATCGCCCTCACCCGCTGGTCCGCTCCCCCGTGGGCCGTCGTCATCGGAGCCGGCCTGCTCGGCGCCGTCGTCCTCTGATCGGAGCACCCCGCATGCCCACCGTCCTGTTCGTCTGCGTCCACAACGCCGGTCGCTCCCAGATGGCCGCCGGTTACCTGCAGCACCTGGCGGGTGACCGCGTCGACGTCCGGAGCGCCGGCTCCGAACCGGCCGACCAGCTCAACCCCGTGGTCGTCGCGGCCATGCTCGAGGAGGGCATCGACATCCGGAGCGAGCAGCCCGCGCTGCTCAGCACCGACGCGGTGCGCGCCGCGGACGTCGTGATCACCATGGGCTGCGGCGACGCGTGCCCGGTGTTCCCCGGCAAGCGCTACGAGGACTGGGAGCTGACCGACCCCGCCGGGCTCGGCCTCGACGCCGTCCGGCCGATCCGTGACGACGTGCGGGCGCGTGTGCAGGAGCTGCTCTCCGGGCTTGCGATCGCCTGAGCGACGGGGTGAGCCGTCCCACAGGTCCGGGCCGTCGATCACCAGCGGGAACGGGTCACGCTGGCAGCGCGCTCGCAGGTCAGCCTGGAGGCGCGCACGGCGACTGAGAGGCCGGTCACGGTCGCAGCGCGTGGCGGCTCCAGGGCACGAGCGGGCTTCCAGGGTCCGGTTCCATCGTTCTGGCGTGCAGACGACATCACTTCTCCCCATCATCGCCAAGGCGTGTGCGGTGGCAGCTCCGGTCGCCATCGCCGTGTCGCTCGTGGCCGGTCCGGCCGTGGCGGCACCCCTCCACACCTCCACCTCCACGACCTCCGCGCACCACACGGTCAACCGTGCAGCGCGGACGACCTCGGGCGGCACGTCCGTCTCACGGCTCGACCGTCGCGCCGAGCAGCGCAACGAGGCCACGGTCCGGCACCTGTTCCGGTGCGCGTTCCGGTCCCCCGGGTCCGCGAAGGCCCGTGCGACTGCTCGGACCGCCGTCGCGACCGGTGCCGTCGCCCACGGTGCGACGAGCGCCTCGGGTCCGTCCGCGTTGCTCGCCGAGTTCACCGCCGACCGCGCCCGGGTGCCCGGTGCCCACGCGGTGATCAAGCACGTCGCGGGGGACGCCGACCTGGTGGCCGTGCACTGGCAGATCACCGCGAAGCCGAAGGACGAACGCACCGGTGACGCCGCCGTCGACCTCTTCCGCATGCGCAACGGTCGCATCAGCGAGTGGTGGGCGCTCCGCCAGGCCGTACCGACCGGCACCCCGGCCAGCGGCAACACGAACAGCATGTTCAGCGACCTGTACCCGGCCGCGAAGCGCGACCGCCACCTGACCGAGCGGCAGGAGGAGCACAACCGGGTGCTCGCGGTGACCGCGTACGACCGACTGTTCCGCGACCACGACGTGTCCGTGCTGGACGAGCGGTTCGACCCGGCGTACCTGCAGCACAACTCGGTCGCGGCGAACGGCACCGCCGCGCTCGAGCAGTTCTTCGCCGGCAGCGCCGCGCAGAGCCTGCCGAAGCAGGAGTCCGTCATCTCACTCGCCGACGGCGACCTGGTGTGGACGTTCTCGAAGCAGGTCGGGGCGAAGGCCGACGCACCGTTCGGCGCCGCCGACCTGTTCCGCGTCGACGGCAACCTGATCCGCGAGCACTGGGACGTCGTCCCGACGAGCTGAGGCTCGACACCGGAGCCGCGCGTCTCAGGACGCGCGGCTCCGGTGCGCCCGCTCCTTGATCGCGGCGATCACCGCGGTCTTCGCGTCGGCGTACTCGTTCATGTCGCCCCAGCTCCGGTCGAGCAACTCCCGCTTGGTGCGCTCGTACAGCGCCCGGTCACAGGCGTCAGCGCGCAGGTGGTCCCGGAGCAGCAGGTACTCGTCGATCGCGGTGGCACCCCGCTCGTAGACGTGCACGTGGACGTCACGGGCGGGCGTCCGGACCAGGCGGTGGCCGGGTTCACGGACGCGGAGCTCGTACCCGGCGGCGAGCAGCGGGTCGAGGTACGTGGCCTCGTCGGTGATGTCGGGGACGACCACCACGATGTCGACGATCGGTTTCGCGGCCAGGCCGGGGACGGCCGTGGAGCCGATGTGCTCGACGACCGGAGCGTCCGTACCGGAGCCGGGGAGGGCCTCCAGGATGCGTCGCCGGTGGTCCGCGAAGACCGCAGCCCACCCGGCGTCCGGTGGGTGGAGGGTCACGGTGACCGGTTCCGGACCGCCGATGATCTCGACGGTCGTGACGTCCTGCCGGGGGTGGTCTGCGTCGTGGTGCACCCGGACATGATGGCAGCCTGCGGTCATGCGTGTCAGAGGGTCGGCGGGAACGCCGACCGGCGGCCGATCACGGTGAGGAGCGCCGCGACCGACCCGAACACGATCATCACCACGGCGAGCACCAGCCCGTCGAAGGCCGTCAGCAGGGCGGCCCCGAACAGGCCGGCGGCGAAGATCGCGATGTTGAACGCGACCGGCAGGAACGCGCTCGCGACGTCGGCATCCTCGCCCCCGGCGGTCGTCAGGGCGGCCTGCAGCTGCGTCGACGAACCACCGAAGCCGATGCCCCAGAGTCCAGCGGCCACCAGGACCGCGACCGGCGAGGTGTGCCCGACGAGCAGGACCACGCCGGCCAGCACGAACAGCCCGACGCTGCCGTGCAGCAGGGGTCGGGGGTGCCGGTCGAGCAGGGCGCCGGTCATGACGACGCCCAGGACCGCGGCGACGCCGTAGACCAGCAGCACCAGACCGGCGCTCAGGTCGGTGCCGGTCGCCCGGAGGTAGGGCGAGATGTACGTGTAGATCGTGTTGTGCGCCACCATCCACGTCGCGATCACGGCGAGGATGACCGCGATGCCGCGGATCCGGAACACCTTCACGACGGACAGCTTCGCGGCGCTCGTCTGCCCCGGGGCGTCCGGCACGAACAGCGCGATCAGCGCCAGGACCACCACGCCGACCAGGCTCAGCCCGACGAACGACGACCGCCAGCCCAGGGCGTTGCCGATGAAGGACCCGACCGGGGTGCCCAGCGCGAACCCCACCGGCGCGCCCGTCGAGACGATCGCGAGCGACACCCCGGCGAAGCGGGCCGGGCTGATCCGCCGGGCGTAGGTGGCGAACATGCCCCAGATCGTCCCCGACATCGCGCCCGCGACGAACCGGGTGACCAGCGCGACCGTGACGTTCGGGGCGAACGCCGTCAGGGTGTTCGCGACGAGCAGCACGGCGATGGCGGCCACGATGAGCGGCTTGCGGCGGAAGCCGCGGGTCAGGGCGATCGCCGGGACCGTGGCGATGACCGTGCCCATCGCGTACGCGCTGACGAACAGGCCGACCGTGCCCTCACTCGTGCCCATCCCGTCGGCGATCGCCGGCAGCAACCCGGCCGGCATCGTCTCCATGGCGACGAGGAGGAACCCGATCGCGGCGAGCAGGGCGAGCGGGAACCAGGGCAGTCGGCCGTCGGTCGCCCGGTCGGTCGTGGGGAGGTCGGAGGTCGTCGTGGTCACGGACCGACGGTAGGGGCAGGTGCCGCGGCACAGGGAGGTTCTGCAGGACCCCGTTTCGCCGGAGCCTCACTGGGCGCGGGGTGGTGGGGCTTCGATGGTGGTGTCCACCAACCGAGGGAGCCCCGATGCACTTCCGCACCAGACGCCGTCCCGCCGTGGGCCTGCACGTCGCGCTGGGTCCGCTCGCGCTGGCTCCGGTCGTCGTGCTGGTGGTAGGGGCGCTCGCCGGGTGCAGCGGCGTCGACCGCGCGGAGACGCCCGGGGCGGCGACTGCGACTGCGACTGCGACTGCAGCTCCCACGATCACCACCCCGACGGAGGCCGACCCCGTGCGCATCACCATCGAGCTCGACGGCGAGACCCTGACCGGCCGGTTGACCGACAGTGCGACGGCACGCGCGCTGGCAGCCCAGCTGCCGGCGACGCTGACGTTCGCCGACTACGGCGGCCAGGAGCAGATCGCTCGGCTCCCCGCGCCGCTCGACACCACCGGCGCCCCGAGCGCGAGCGATGCGCCGGCCGGCACCATCGCGTACTACGCGCCGGACCAGTCGATCGTCCTGTACTACACGGACGTCGGCAGCTTCTCGGGGATCGTGCCGATCGGCACCGTCGACGACGTCGCGGCGGTACGCGACCTGCCGTCCGGGGCCGCCACCGTCCGAGTGCGCGGCTGAGGTCCGTCCTCCTGCGGTCGACCACGCTCGACTCCGACGCGTGACGACAGCCCTTGCCTTTTCTGGCTACGGGTATTAGCTTTTGAGTTACTACCCGTAGCCGAAGGAGCCACGTCATGCTCGAACACCTGGACACCGAAGCTGGCACGATCGCCTACGACCTCTCCGGGACAGGGCCGCTCGTGGTCCTCGCCCACGGCATGGGCGACAGCCGGCGCGCCTACCGCTTCGTCGTGCCGGAGCTCGTCGCGGCCGGCTACCGGGTGGCGAACGTCGACCTCCGCGGCTGCGGCGACTCGAGCACGGGGTGGGCGGGCTACGAGCGCGCCGACATCGCTCGCGACCTCGTCGCGGTCGCCCGACACCTCGGTGGCCCGGCCGTGATCGTCGGGCAGTCCATCAGCGGGGGTGCGGCGACGATCGCCGCAGCGACCGCCCCGGACCTGGTCGCGGGCATCGTCGAACTGGCGCCGTTCACGCGCAAGCAGTCCGTCGACCTGGGCGGACTCCTGCGCAACCGCCGACACCGAGCCGGCACCGTCCAGCTCGCGCGGGTCATGACGAGCGGCAGCCTGCCCGGATGGCTCGCGTACCTCGACATCGCGGTCCCCGCCAAGCCCGCCGACTGGGCGACGGAGCGCAGCCGCATCGAGACGACCCTGCGGCAACCGGAGCGGATGGCGGTCCTCCGTGCCATGACCCGGACGTCACCCGCCGACGCCGGCGAGCAGCTGGGTGCTGTCCGGTGCCCCGTGCTGGTCGTCGAGGGCAGTGCCGACCCGGACTGGGCCGACCCCCGCGCCGAGGGCGAGCGGATCCTCGCCGACCTGCCCGACGGCCTCGGCGAACTCGCCGTGATCGACGGCGCCGGCCACTACCCCCACACCGAGACGCCGGCTGCACTCCTCGCCCTGCTGCTGCCGTTCCTCGCCCGCACGCTCCCCGCAGCAGGCCCCGTTGCCTAGGGCGGGGCTCGACCCGGCGACCGTCACCGACGCGGCGGCGACGCTGGCCGACGAGATCGGCCTCGCCCAGCTGAGCATGAGCGTCGTCGCCGACCGCCTCGGGGTGAAGGCACCGTCGCTGTACAAGCACGTGGACGGACTCGGCGACCTCACCCGCCGGATCGCGATCCTCGGGGCGAACGAACTCGGCGACGCACTCCGCGACGCCATGCAGGGACGCAGCGGCCGCAGCGCGATCGAGGCGGCGGTGCAGACCGTCCGCCGGAGCGTGCGGGAGCACCCGGCGCGGTACCAGGCGGCCGTGACCGTCCGGCCGACCGATGCCGAGGACCCCCTGGCGGTCGCACTCGGCCGCACCCTGGCCTCCTTCGCCGCGGCGCTCCGCGACCACCCACTCGACCCGGCTGACGAGGTCCACGCTCTCCGGGTGCTCCGCAGCGTCCTGCACGGGTTCGCCACGATCGAGGCGTCCGGCGGGTTCCAGATGGACACGGACGTCGATGGGAGTGCTGCGTGGATGGTCGACTTCCTGGACCGCGGCTTCCGTGCCGCGACGACACGATGACCGTCACCACGGCGGCGCGCCCGCCGATGCCCGTCGGTCACGGCCCGGTCGGTGGCGGCCTGCGGTTCCTGGCGGAGCTCGTCGCGTGGGTGGCCGTGCCCTGGGCGCTCTGGCCCCACTCGCCGATGCTCGCGATCGCCGCCGTGCTGCTCGTCGTCGTGCCGCCGGCGGTGTTCGGCACCCCGGGCGACCGCCCCGGCGGTGACCCGCCCGTCGCGGCACCGGGGATGGTCACGATCGCTTCGGTCCTCGCGCACCTCGTGGGGGCGGTCGCGGCAGCCTGGGCCGTGTGGCCGACGGCGGTCGCGATCGTCGTCACCGTCCTGTGCATCGCCGTCGTCGTCTCGGAACAGCCGCGGTGGCGCGCGCTGGTGCGGCGCGAGCGCGAGCGCACAGACGATCGTCTGGCCAAGCGGTAGCGTGAGCGTGGCGACTTCCGCCACAGCCGTCCACGAAGGGGTCGACCATGCCGCGGAGCACCGATCGGGTCCGGGCGTCTCCGATCGTCCTCGCCGTCGGGATCACCGCGCTCGCCGTCGCCTTCGCCCTGCCCGCGCCGACGCCGACCGCGCCGGGTCCCGAAACGCTCGGACTCGGGGCATCGGGGGCGCTCGGCGCCGCACTCGGGGCACCGGCCGTGACGAGCGGCGCGCACCGGTTCGCGATCCGCCCACCACGGACGGTCGGCAACAGCGGAGTCGTCAGGGTGCGGTTCGCAGGGGCGGGCACACCCGGTGCCGTCGTGGTCGTCCACTACGGCAGCCCCCGGGACGACTCCGGGAACGAGCGCGTCGCGGAGGTCGAGCCGGGCAGCAGCGCCGTCGGTTCCACCGGCCGGTTCGCCTTCACGGCAGCGCTGCCCGAACTGCCCCGTGACGCCGATCGGGCATCCTGGAGCGCCCGACTGATCGACCCCGCGTCACTGGCCGTCATCGGCCGCGTCGAGGGCGTCCACCTCGTCGAGCACACGGAGCGTTGACCACCGATCCACGGCCGGCTCGATGAGAGGGCGCGCAGGGTGCTGGCTCACGTCCCGTCCTGCGGATACGTTCGCTAGACGAACGTCTAGCCAGCAGTCAGCGGCGAGACCTGACCTCGAGGAGCCTCCGTGTCGACACCCCACCGAACCCCGTCATCCCGACCTGCGTCCATCGCACTCGGGGTCGCGCTGCTCCTGACCCTCGGACTCGCCGGCTGTTCCACGGCCGGATCCGCAGCACCCTCGCCCTCACCGTCCCCCGCCGCGCAGGGCGACGCACCCGCGATGACCGACTCGTCCCCCTCGGTCGACGTGACCGTCGCCGCGACGACCCTCGGCAAGGTCGTCGTCGACGGCAAGGGCATGACCGCCTACTACTTCGACGCCGACGTCAAGGGCTCCGGCAAGAGCTCCTGCACCGGTGGCTGCGCCACCGCGTGGCCCGCGATCGAGGCGACGACGGCGACACCGAAGGTGTCCGGCATCACCGGCAAGGTCGGCACCATCACGGGCGTGGACGGCGGACGGCAGATCACGATCGACGGCCGACCGATCTACACGTTCGTCGGGGACAAGAAGGCCGGTGACGTGACGGGTCAGGGCGACAAGGGCGTCTGGTACGTCGTGAACCCGGACGGCACCGAGCAGAAGAAGTAGGCCCGGCGGGACGGCAGGGATGCCGGGACCGCCGGGGTCACTCCTCGGCCGGGCCTGGGTCCCCGCCCACCCGCACGGGCTGCACCTGCTCGAGCAGCGCGTGCACACCCGGCAGCCCGACCCCGGTGAACAGCGCCGCCCACAGATCCCGGAGCTGCCCCTCGGTGTCCCGCGTCAGCCGCGCGCTCGTCCGGGCCCACATCACCCCGAAGGTCGACGTCAGCACCAGGTCCGCCGCACGTGCCCACTCGGGGTCGGCGGCAGGGCCGGCGCCGCCAGTCGCAGCCGAGAGATGACCACGGACGTAGTCGTCCCAGACGAAGGTGCGCGGGAGTGCCTCCCCCGCTCCGCGAAGTTCGTGGCTCAGGCGGATGGCCCCGGCAGCGACCGAGCACCGCATCGCGTCCGAACAGGCGGACGTGAGCATCACGAGCAGGTGCTCCAGCCCCGCGGGCTGATCGATCCACGAGTCGATCGCCGCCCAACGCGCCTGCTGCCGCTCGATGACGGCGAAGGCGAGTTCGTGCTTGGACGAGAACACGTGGTAGCCGATCGCCGACTTCGGGCGGTCCATCGCGGCGGCGACCCGGGCGAACGAGGTCCCCGCGTAGCCGTGACTGGCGAACGCCGCCGCCGCAGCCTCGATGATCTGCTCGCGGGTCCGGGTCTTCGCCTGCTGCCGCTGGTTCATCGCACTCCTCGGTCGGGTCTTGTTCATCATACGAACGTCTGACCAGGCGAGGGCGGCAGTCATGCCGAGTGCGATGCCTCCGATCCCCTCAGCTTCAAGATTTCGCTAGACGATCGTCTGACGCATTGTTAGCGTTCACGCACACCGAGCCACCCCGGCCCGCACCCCCACGAACCGAGGAGTCCCCATGCGTTCCACCCCGTCCACCCACCGCTCCCCGTCGGTCCGCCGATTGACCGTGCTCGCGACGTGCGTCACCCTCGGCGGTGCGCTCGCTGCCGGCGTCCTGGTCCCCGCACAGGCCGGAGCCGCCACGATCTCCCACACGACGCACGCCACACACACATCGCCTCGGGCTGCGGCCGTGGCGTTCACCGCGAAGACCCACGGCGGGCCCGACCGGACGAGCTTCACCGACATCACCTTCGCCGGGACCGGGAAGCCCGGCACCCTGGTCATCGTCTACTACGACGCACCGGGCAAGCCGCGCGGCCTGTTCAACAAGCACATCGCCGAAGTCACCTCGGGGCACGACGTCGTCAGTGCCAGCGGCCACTACCGCTTCACCGCAGCGTTCCCGGACCTGCCGCGCGGTACGACGACGTTGCACTGGCACGCCCGTCTCAGCGACCCGGACACCCTGTCGGTGATCGGACGCGTCAACGGCACCCGCACGCTCGGCTGACCCGTGTCCCGCCACGCGCAACCGATGCTCGTCCGCACCCTGGCCGTCGCCGTGTCCCTGGCGGCCGTCGTCGGGGCCACCCTCGCCTGGGTCCCGTCGGCCTCGGCCACCACGAGCGCCCCCGACCGGGTCGCAGCGCCGATCATCGCCGGCACCGAGGTCGGGGTCCCCGGTGGGTCCTGCACCGTCGGTGCCGTGCTGGCCGCCAAGGGGTTCCGGAGCCAGCTCGAGCAGTACCAGCGGGCGACCCGGTGGGTCGTGCTCGCGAAGCACTGCGCGCCGCTGCAAGCGCCCGTGCAGCTCGACGGCGCGACCGTCGGCAGCGTGGTCTGGCAGTCCGCGGAGTCGGACCTCGAACTCGCCGTCGTCCCGCCCCTGGCGTGCACCCGTGCCCGGGCGGCGAGCGGTTCCTGCGACCCGTCCGTCGCGACCTTCACCCCACGGGCATCCGGTCGCGTGTTCACCCGCGTCGACGGGGTCCTCGCACGGGCAGCCGTCACCGGCACCGGTCGGCCGGACGCGGATCCCTTCTGCAGCAGCGGCGCGGTGAGCGGCGTGCTGTGCTCCTGGACCCCCACAGGCGTCCCTGCGGGGAGCGGAGCCGACTCCCGACACCTCGCCGCCGCACGCTCCACCGTGGGCGTGGGCGTCGCGCCGGGTGACGCCGGCGGACCGGTGCTCAGCGCCACGAACCGGCTCTACGGGATCATCTCGGGCAGCTCGACGACGACAGCGACCAGCACGACCGTGATGCTCTACACACCCGTGCAGCAGATGCTCACCGAGCTGTTCCGGTACCGGCTGGCCCCTGCCTCCTGAGTGGGCCGCGGACGGGTCGACACCCGCCCACGGCCGGGTGGGCGACTGAGCGCTGCCTCATCACCCGGACACGCCCCGGCCACCTCGCCGCCACACCGCCGACGACCCGCGCCGCGATCCTGCGGGGAGCCGGACGGCACCACGTCCGGCTCCCCACGACCCCCGGGTCCTGATCAGATCGAGGTTGCCCCGTGTCCCCGCTCCGCCGCTCCCCACTCACCCGCTCCCCGCGCACCACCCGCGTCGCCGCGACCGCCCTCGCCGGCCTGGCCGTCGTCGCCTCCGCCGCGTTCTCCGTCACAGCAGCCCACGCCGACGACACGCTGCAGCCGGCGTTCACCGGCGCCGACCACCCGATCACCGACGTCCCCGGACTTGTCAACGGTCGCGAGCTCGCCGCGGTCCACGGCCGGTCCGGTCAGACCGTGAACGCCCCGCGCCTGATCCGTTCGGAGTCATTGGACAAGGTCACCCCGGCCGGTGCCACGGCCCTGGCCGACGAGTACCACGTCGACCTCGTCGTCGATCTGCGCACCCCGTCCCAGATCGCCGCGAAGCCGGACGTCGCGATCCCCGGCGCACGACACGTCGACATCTCGATGTTCGGCGCGGACGGCGACTACAGCGACGACACCGCGATGTACCACGACCTGGTCGACAAGGGACGGGTCGACCAGGCGACACCCGGGTCGATGATCACCGCCTACCGCCGGGTGCTCCGGGTCCTCGCCACGCACACCGGTGGCACGGTCCTGATCCACTGCTCGCACGGCATGGACCGCACCGGCACCGTGGTGGACCTGCTCGACCGGATCCTCGGCGTCGACAGCGCGGACATCCTGCACGACTACCTGCTCTCGAACACGCAGCTCGGGGTGACCTGGGCCACACCGCAGCTGCTGCAGGGCACCTTCGAGCAGGACATCGCGACCGAGTACGGCGGCACGGGCTCGTACCTGGCCGACACGATCGGCGTGACCAAGCACGAGGCCGCCGCCCTGCGCGAGCGTTTCCTCGTGTCGAACGACGCCACCGTGTCCTCGATCGCGGTCGCGGGCGTGCGTGTCCACCTGCCAGCCGCTGCCTCGTCGCACGGCGCGACGGTCACAGCCCCAGTCCGGACACTGCGCGTCGCCGACGTCCACGTGCACACCACGAACCCGAACGCGGTCACGAGCGTGCACGTCTCCGGCCGCACCGCGCACATCACCGTCACCGCCCAGGACGGCACCACGACCAAGGGGTACCGCCTGACCGTTCGTCGAACGACGGCGCACCGCTGACCATGAGCGGATGGCCGGGCGTCCTCAGCGCACCAGGCAGATCGTGCTGAAGTCGACGTCGGGACCGGGCCGCGTGTACGACAAGCCGCTCTCGAGCCAGTCGGCTGTCGGCGCGATCTGGCCGGGGACCATGTCCGCTTCGGAGCGGGCACCGATGCCCTCGGATGCCCAGTACGCGCGGACGCCGGCCACGTCACGGTTGGCGCCCTCGATCAGCGTGTGGTCCTCGGGCAGGAGTTCCTCGCCGTGTTCGTCGGTGTAGTTGTTCGGGTGGTACCAGTACCGCCACCGGACTCCCTGGTGCGCGTTCGACAGCTGGCACTCCTCGCTGTACGCACCACCGGCTCGCTCACCATCGCGGTAGGCGGACTTCCGGTCGCCGCCGAGGATCCGCACGGTGCGGTCCCCGATCCGCTCGAGCGTGGCCCGGGCGTCGCCGTCGGCGAAGTGCCGCTCGGCGGCGGTCGCCGGCTGCGCCCACTGCCGGGCGTCGGTGGCCATGCTCCGCAGCTGCGACGTCAGGACCAGGCCGTTCCACGGCACGGCGATGACCAGCACCACGATCGCCGCGACCACGGCGGCCAGCGAGTGCCGCGGTGCACGCCGCCGAGCCCGGACCTGCACGACGAGCACGACCACGGGGATCCCCACGGCGAGCACGGCGCCGATCACCAGCCGTGCCAACACGCCCACGGCGCCCAGCCGGTCGTCCATCGACCCGAAGTCGCGCGCCAAGTACGCCCCGATCTGGACCGCCCAGCTCACGACGAGCAGCACCGGCAGCACGAGCGCGATGGCGATCGCGTTGCCCCGCCCCGTCGTCGGGCCCTTCCCCTGGTCTCGCCAGTCCTGCTGTTCCGTGCCCATACCGGCCCCCGCCCCCGTGGTGTCGGGACCATCCTGTCAGCAGAACGCGCCCCGGGCCCGCGGGCGACGCCTCCGCCCCACCCCCGAAGCGGTGGTGCCCCAGCGGCCCCTGTTCCTGCCAGGATGACCGACGTGACCACGACCACGCCTCGCGCCGATCCCGACGCCGCTGCCGACGGCTTCGAAGGCGGCTGGTTCCGCATCGACGACGACCTGGAGCACCTGGACGACGTCGTGTGGCGACCCGCCACGGACGCGGACGACACAGCTCCCACCCCCGGCCCTGCCGCCGTCATCGTCGGTGGCGAGCCGCGCGAGCTCGTCGGTTCGACGCTGCCGTTGGCGCAGCTGGCGGAAATCGACGTGGCACGTCAACGCACCGTGCGGAAGCTCTGGCTCAGCCCGATCACCATCGTGGTGTGCCTGCTCGTCGTGACCGCGCTCGAGGTCTCGGGGCTGCCGTGGCGCACGGACCTCGGTCGGCAGCTCCTGGTCGGACTCGGTGCGATCGTCCCGGTCGACGCGCTCTGCACCGCGATCTGGTGGCGGATCACCCGTGACCCCTCGGGCGCCGTCGTCCGCAAGATGGGCGGACACCGGACCCGCCAGCAGTACGACCAGCAGCGCGCCGTCCTCGAACGCTGACCGCGCGCCGCGAGCCCTCACCGAACCGGTGAGGGCGACGGCGACGTCGACGGCGACGGCGACGGCCGCACCCCGCGCCCAGGCCGGAGCACCGCGTCCACCCGCTCACGGTCGAGCGCGCCCTGCCACCGCGCCACCACGAGCGTCGCGACGCAGTTGCCGAGCAGGTTGACGCTCACCCGCATCGCGTCCATGATCCGGTCGGCACCGAGCAGCAGCGCGACGCCCGCGACCGGGAACAGCCCGAGGCTCGTCGCCGTCGCGGACAGCGCGAGGAACGACGATCCCGGCACCCCGGCCATGCCCTTCGACGTCAGCAGTAGCACCCCGAGGGCGGCGACCTGCTGCTCGAGCGTCAGCGGCACCCCGAACGCCTGGGTCAGGAACAGCAGCGAGATCGACAGGTAGATCGCCGCCCCGTCGAGGTTGAACGAGTACCCCGTCGGCACGACGAGCCCGGCGACACTGCGGGAAACGCCGACCTCGGTGAGCCGGGTGATCATCCGCGGCAGCACCGCCTCGATCGACGCCGTCCCCAGGGCCAGCCCGAACTCCGCGCGGGTGTGCCAGACGAACCGCCAGATCGGCACCCCGGACAGCAGCCGCCCGCCGACGAGCAGCGCCACGATGAACACCGCCGCGGCGCCGTAGCAGGCGGCGATGAGGAGTCCGTACGACCCCAGGGTGTCGATGCCGTACTGCCCCACCACGTACGCCATCGCCCCGAACGCACCGAGCGGCGACAGACGCATCACCCAGCCCAGGATGCGGTAGACGACCTCGAGGCACAGGTCGAGGCCCCGGACCAGCGGCCGCGCACGGTCACTCCCGATCGCTGCGACGGCCGCTCCGACGAACACCGCGAAGACGAGCACCTGCAGGATGTCGTTGGTCGCGAACGCGTTCGCGACGCTCGACGGGATGAGGTCGAGGATGAAGGTCCCCGCGTCCGGAGCCGTGCCGCCCGCGGTCTTCGCCGCGACGGCCGAGGCGTCGAGCGACGACGGGTCGATCCGCAGGCCGGCCCCGGGCCGCACGAGGTTGCCGACCAGCAGCCCGAACACGAGCGCGCACGACGACGCGAGCAGGAAGTAGATCATCGCCTTGCCGGCGATCCGTCCCACGGACCGCAGATCGCCGACGTGCACGATGCCCGTCACCACGACGATGAACACGAGCGGCGCGATCACCATCTCGATCAGCCGGATGAACCCCTGCCCGACCACGTTCAGCACCGGCGCTGCCGCGGGGAAGCAGACCCCGACGGCGATGCCGAGGGCCACCCCGATCGCGATCTGCACGAACAGCGAGTGGTACCAGCGAGCGGGAGCACGATCCGTGGCGGTGACGTCCATGCATCCACCCCACCGCGCGCGTGTTTCGTCGACGTTGCGATCCTGTTCCCACCTGCCGCGCCGCGTGCCCACCGAAACAGGTGGCTGGCCCGCGCGTGACGGCCCACGTCCTGGGCCGTCACGACACGGGCTGGAGGCCCGGTGCCAGCTGGCACCGGGCCTCCAGTCCGTCATCCACTCACGTCGCGGGCCGCACGCGCCACCGCGGGCAGCTCGCTGCCGTTCGCCTCGACCGCGCGCCTCACGAGCATGCCGACCGTCACCAGGGTGCCGATGCTCGAGGACTCTCACCCACTCCCAGTCCGTGCCGCGCCACGCGCGTGCTCGCCGCACCTACGCTCCGAACGTCCGGCCATCCCCCGACGGAAGCGGCCCCCGTGTCCTCGTACCTGCTCTGTGCCCCGCCCGTCTACGGCCACCTCGCGCCCCTTGTCGAGGTCGGACGCACCCTCACCGAGCGCGGCCACGAGATCACCGTGCTGACGGGGTCCAAGTACCGCGAGCTCGTCGTCGGAGCCGGGCTCCGCTTCGTGGCCCTGCCTGCTGACGCCGACTTCGACGACGCCGACCTGCAGGACCGGCTCGCCGACGCCACTGCTGCACGCGGAATCGCGGTCGTCCGCGAGGGCATCATCGCCATGTTCGTCCGGCCGATCCCCTCCCAGTACCGCGCGCTGACGGCCCTGCTGGCAACGAGCCGGTTCGACGCGGTGCTCGGCGAGGCGACGTTCACCGGGCTCGCCCCGTACCTCGCGCTGCCGCCGGGCGACCGCCTGCCCGTGCTCGGGATCGCGACCACCCCGGTGACGCTCACCAGCGTCGACGCCGCCCCCTTCGGCACCGCGCTCGCGCCGGGTCGCGGGCCGTTGGCTCGCGTGCGCAACCGACTGCTGACGGCGGCGATCCGCCCCGTCCTCACCCGGCCGCTGCAGCAAGCCGTCGACGCCGTGCTCGCCGAGATGGGGGCACCGCCGTCGCAGATCGGGACGTTCGACTTCGCGTACCGCGCGTTCGACACCCTGTTCCAGCTGAGCGTCGCGGAGCTCGAGTACCCGCGCCGCGAGCTCCCCGACTCGGTCCGGTTCGTCGGTCCGGTCGTGACCCGCACGGCGCCGACGGCCGAGGCCGACCTGCCCTCGTGGTGGGACGACCTGGACACCGACACCCCGGTGGTGCTCGTGACCCAGGGCACGATCGACACCGTCGACCTCGGCCGGCTCCTCGCGCCGACCCTGCGCGCGCTGGCGGACGAGGACGTCCTCGTCGTCGCGACCACGGGTGGCCGCCCGGTCGACCAGGTCGAACGGGCGCTCGGCACGGCGCTGCCCGCGAACGCCCGGGTGGCGACCTTCCTGCCCTACGACCAGCTGCTGCCGCGGTGCAGCGTCGTCGTCACGAACGGCGGGTTCGGCGGGGTGCAGCGTGCCCTCGCACATGGCGTGCCGCTGGTGGTCGCCGGGTCGACGGAGGACAAGCCGGAGGTCGCCGCCCGGGTCGCGTGGGCCAGGTGCGGGCGGAACCTGCGCTCGGGGACACCGCGGCCACACGCGATCCGTCGGGCGGTCCGCGAGGTCCTGGCGTCGCCGGCCCACCGCGCCCGCGGCCGTCGGGTCGCGGCGTCGATCGCGGCCCTGCCCGACCCCGTCGACGTCATCGAGGCCGGGCTGGCGGCGGCGGTCGCAGCCGCCGCGGACCGCACCCTGCGACGCTGATCCCGCCTGCCGGCCCACGTCGTGGGGTCGCGCAGATGCGGACAGGAGGCGCGGTGCCAGCTGCCACCGCGCCTCCCGTCCGGCTCATCCCGCGTCGTCGTGCCCGGCGCGGTCCCGCGGTGCCGGTGCGGACGCCGTCCGGATCCGGAGCGGCACGGTCCCCGCGACGTACCGGTCGTCGCCGGCCTCGAGCGGGCGGCCGTCCTCGGCGGTGCTGGACCGACGCACCTGCAGGAGCGCCGCGCCGGGCCGGACACCGAGGAGCGCGGCGTCGGCGTCGTCGGCCAACAGCGCGTCCACGGTGGTGACGGCGGAACCGACCCGGATGCCGAACCGGTCCTCCAGGGTCGCCGACACCGACGTCTGCCCACCGGGGATCGTCCTGATGACGGCTGCGACCCACGGGGCGTAGGCGGTGCGCTCGAGCATGACATCGACACCGTCGAGGGACCGCACCCGCACGACGTGCAGGACGGGCTCGTCGTGCGCGGCGCGGAAGACGCGCCGCTCACGCACGGTTGCCGGCCGTTCCTCGACCGCCACCACACGCCCACCCGGCTCGTGCCCCCGTGCCCTGGCCGACTGGCCGAAGGACTCGAGCGCGCCGGCGTCGTGACCGAGCGTCGTGGTGCGGACGCGCCAGCGGGAGCCGGAACGTGCCGTCAGGACCTGCCGGTCGCGGAGCAGCCCGAGCGCGTTCCGCACGGTGCCCCGCGCAACGGCGTAGTCGGCGGCGAGGTCGTGCTCGCCCGGCAGGACGCCGGTGGCGTCGAACTCACCGCGGAGCACCCGGTCGGCGATGTCCTCGGCGATGTCCCGGAACAGTGGTCGCACCCGGTGATCCTCCCGCGCTGCGGCTCGAGCTGTCCAGGTGCGTCGGAGTTCTCGTGGATCGGCCTCGGAACCACAGGGCCGAGCCGCGGCGCACCTGGACAGGTCGATCCCGACTCCACCGGACGCGTTCACCCCGCTGCCACGACCGGGCCAGGCACGGTTCAGCGCACCTCGTTGTCATGCTGACGGGCGCTCCTCCCCCGCGGCGCCCGCACTCCCACCGACCTGGAAGGCCTGCGATGAGCACGAGGAAGCCCGAACACGGCGCACCCGACGTCAGCCTGGGCGCCGCACCAC
Source organism: Curtobacterium aurantiacum (assembly GCF_018598555.1). Lineage (GTDB taxonomy): Bacteria > Actinomycetota > Actinomycetes > Actinomycetales > Microbacteriaceae > Curtobacterium > Curtobacterium aurantiacum. The sequence goes on along the minus strand of NZ_JAHEWN010000004.1, from coordinate 110,072 downwards.
CCCTGACCCCGGACGCCGCGTACACCGCCGCGGTCCGCCCCGGTCTGAGCCGCCGGACGGTACTGGTCGGCGGCGCAGCCGCGATCATGGCCGGCGTCGCCGCCGGGTCCGCGTTCGGACCGGGCGCGGCCGACCGCGCCAGCGCGGCGACCGCTCGTGCCGTCCCCACCGGCACGATCGCCGACGTGAAGCACGTCGTCGTGCTCATGCAGGAGAACCGGTCGTTCGACCACTACTACGGCACGATGCCCGGAGTCCGCGGGTTCTCGGACAAGCAGTCGCTCGAGCTGCCGACCGGACACGACGTCTTCCACCAGCCGGCGGCGGCCCGCACCGACGGGGGCGCCATGCTGCCGTTCCGGCTCGACACCACCCGGTTCAACGCGCAGAACGCCGACGGCCTCGACCACTCCTGGGGCGGCGGGCACACCGCGTGGAACGGCGGGGCCTGGAACCGGTGGGTCGACGCGAAGAGCGCCCAGACGATGGGCTACTTCACCAGCGAGGACATCCCCTACCAGCGCGCACTCGCCAGCGCCTTCACGGTCTGCGACGACTACCACTGCTCGCTCAACGGGCCCACGACGCCGAACCGCCTGTACCAGTGGTCGGGCACCATCGACCCCCGCGGCGCCCAGGGCGGACCGGCGACCGACAACCCGGCGGACTACGAACCGGTGTTCGCCTGGACCACCTACGCCGAACGACTGCAGGCGGCCGGGGTCACCTGGAAGACCTACGCCAACGACGAGGTCGGTGACAGCTCCGCCGACCCGTACGTCGGCGACTACGGCGACAACCCGCTCTGGCTGTTCGAGCAGTACCACCGCGCGCTCGCGTCCTCCGACCCCGCCCAGCAGGAGCTCGCCGCGCGGGCGGGGCTGCACGACGGGTGGAAGCCGAACTCGGGCAAGGGCCTCGACGTCACCCACCTGCTCAGCCAGTTCGGCCAGGACTGCGCGACCAACAGCCTGCCGACCGTGTCGTACGTCGTCGCCCCCTACGGCTGGAGCGAGCACCCGGCGGCCAGCCCGGACTACGGCGCCCACTACACGAACGCCGTGGTGCAGGCGCTCTTCAGCAACCCGGACACCTGGGCCTCGACCGTCCTGCTCGTCAACTACGACGAGAACGACGGGTACTTCGACCACGTCGTCCCCCCGTTCGCCGAACCCGGCACCCCCGACGAGTACGTCGACGGTCTGCCCATCGGCATGGGCGCCCGCGTGCCGATGACCGTGGTGTCCCCGTGGAGCCGAGGCGGGTGGGTCAACTCGCAGGTGGCGGACCACACGTCCGTGATCCAGTTCCTCGAACACGTCACGGGGGTCCGCGAGCCGAACATCTCCGCCTGGCGACGGACCGTCTCCGGGGACCTCACGAGCTGCTTCGACTTCAGCGCGATCGACCCGAGCATCCCCGGCCCCGACGTCGTCCCCGGCATCGAGCAGACCCGGGCGCTCGTGGCGGCCGCCGACGCCGACCAGGTGAAGCCACCCATCGAGGAACCCGCGATCGGCGCGCAGACCGTGCCCGTCCAGGAGCCCGGGACCGTCCGCCGTCGGAGCCTGCCCTACCGGCAGCACGCGGACGCGACCGTCGACCGGAGCACCGGTCGGGTCACCGTGACGCTCACGAACGACGGTCGCCAGGGGGTCAACTTCCTGGTCTACCCGAACACCGCGCTGCCGTTCGCCGCCCACCCGAAGACCGTCCCCGTGGGCGCGACCGCCGACTGGGCATGGGACACCACGACGACCGACGGCGCCTACGACGTCAGCGTCTACGGACCCGACCGGTTCCTCCGGCGCTTCGCCGGCACCGTCGCGGTCGGTGGTCGGGCGACCGGTGGCGTCCCGCACGTCTCGGTCGTCCGGGACACCCGCGGTCGGCGCACCCTGCAGCTCCTGCTCGAGAACACCGGCAGGGCCGAGCTCCGCTTCGTGCTCGTGGCCAACGACTTCGTGCAGCACCGCGAGACCGCGCACGTCCGCGGCTCCGGGCACAAGACGATGCACTGGCCGCTCGACGAGTGGGGGTACTACGACGTGGTCGTCACCGCGGACGGTGTGCCCGGGTTCCGGTACCGCTTCGCCGGGCGCGCGGAGCGCTGACGCGCGCCGACCCGTGTGGGTCGGCAGGGACGGTCAGGCCGCGTCGACGACGAACGGGAGGCCCGGTGCCAGCTGGCACCGGGCCTCCCGTCCCGTCTCGTGACCGTCTCACGTCCGTCCCGCGTGCCGTCTCGCTCGTCGTCTCACGCGTCGGCGGCGGTCCCGGCGGGTGCTACCGGTGTGACCGGGGTCGCGGCGTCGGCGGCGTCGGCGTCGGCGTCGGCTCGCGCCGCCTGTCGGGCGAGTACAAGGTCCAGGAACCGTTCGACGAACGGCAACGCCACCACGATCGCGCCGACGACGGCCGCGACGGGGACGATCACCGTCCAGCCGCGCAGGATCGAGTAGATGGTGGCGCCGAGGACGACCCACACGACGACCGTGAGCGGCCGCACCGGACCGGCGCTGGCGGGCAGGTTGACCGCGTCGACGGCCGCGGGCATCGCTCGCCGTCCGAGCAGTGTCAGCATGACCCCGATGACGATGAACCCCATCGCTCGGACGGTGCCGACCCAGGCGACGTCGCTCGCCGGATCCGCCAGCACACGCTGGATGAACACCACCGCCGACAGGACCCCGACGGCGAACAGGGTGACGATCACGAGGACGGTCAGGAGACGGACGGAGCGGCGCACGAGGACTCAGCATAGGGACCCGTCCCGGCGGCCCGACGCGGCGCCCCCGTCGCACCGGCTCGCTAGGCGACGACCACCTGCGCGTTGACCAGGATGTCGTGCAGGTCGGGACGGAGCGCATCCTGCGAGGTCGTCCGGACCTTCACGATGAGCGCCGCTCCGGGCTTCGCGAAGGCACGCGCGACCGTTGCCGACCAGGACCCGTCCGTGTTGTGCCCGGCGATCGACAGGAACTGCGCGGTGCCGCCGGTGATCGTCGGCAGGAGCTGCTCCTCGAGTCGGTCGGCCGGCAGCCCCGCCGCGGTGAACAGCTGCTCGGTGGCGGCGCGATCCCCGATCGTCGGGTCGAGGTCGGTGAGCCGCTGCTGCGTGATCGTCGCCACGGAGCCGTCGGCGTTCGAGTACTCCCGCGACCCGGTGGTCGGGTCCTCGCCGGTCTGCTCCCAGCCGTCGAGCGCCGAGACCTGGAGCCCGAACGCGGGCAGCGTGCTCGCCGAGAGCGCGTCGCCGTCCTCGAAGGTGAGGTCCTTCGTTGCCGAGTCGACGGTGGCCGGCGCAGTCGGCGTCTCCGTCGGTGCCTGGGTCGGTGTCGGTGCCGATGACCGCGGTGCCGCCCGCTCCGTCCCCGGTGCGGTGGTGCCGGTGCCGGCGCAGCCGGACAGTGCGAGCACGACGATCACGGTCGCCGTGCCCGCGGTGGTGATCCTGGATGTGATGGACATGTGGTTCCCCCTCGGATCCCGCCGTGCGCCCCTTGCACCGGTGGGTCCGCCCGCGAGCCTACGGGTCCGTGGCACGGCGCGCCCGTGTGCTGGCGTTCCGGTGCGGCGTGGGCAGTGCTCGTGAACACGACAGGCGCTTGAGAGAACAGGTCTTGTACATGTATGGTCGGAGCATGCCGGTCACCTCCAAGCGACGCCTCGTCGCCGACGCCCTCCGTGACGCGATCGCGACCGGCAGGTACCGTGCGGGCGAGCGCCTGCCGGGTGAGCACGACCTGGCCGAGCGCTTCGCGGTGAGCCGCGGTACCGTCCGAGCCGCCCTCGCCGACCTCGCCGATGACGAGTACATCGCCACCCGTGGCGGGATCGGGTCAGTCGTCACGTTCGACGGCGCTGCCCTCGACCCCCGCGGCGGCTGGGCGCGGTCGATCGCCGCGTCGGGCACCGAGGTGTCCACCCGGATCCTGCGGATCGCACGGTTCGACGACGCGGCCCTCCAGGCCGAGGTGGACGCCGCCGACGCGACGTTCGTCGCGGTCGACCGTCTGCGGATCGTCGTCGGCGGCAGTCCGGTGTCACTGGAGCGCAGCGTGGTGCCACACACCGGTCGCCTGGCTGCCGCGACCGCCGACGGACTCGTCGACGACTCCCTCACCGCCACGATCGCCGAGACCGGTCTGGTGCCGGCCAGTGCCGAGCAGTGGATCGACGTCGTCCCCCTCGACGTCGACGACGCAGCACTCCTCGACCGTGCCGCGGGCACGCCGTTCCTGCGCAGCCGCCGCGTCTCGCGCACCACCGAGGGTGCGTTCGTCGAACGCGTCGACAGCCTCCTCGACCCCGACCGCTTCCGGCTGCACATGCGGTTCGGCACAGCACGATGACCCAGCGACAGGACTCCGTGAACCAGCTCCGCCTCCGTTCCCACGCCCTCGCCAGCCTGACCGGGCTGGCGATCGGCGACGCCCTCGGCATGCCGACCCAGTCGATGTCGCGTGCGCAGATCCGCGCCGACCACGGGACCATCAGCGGCTTCGCGGACGCCGGGCCGAACCAGCGCATCGCCGCCCGCATGCCGGCGGGCTCGATCACCGACGACACCGAGCAGGCCGTGATGGTCGCCGAGCTGCTGCTCGAGGGCGGCGGACGGCTGGACCCCACCCGCTTCGCCGAGGCGCTCATCGCCTGGGAGCGCAGGATGGAGGCGAAGGGCTCGCTCGACCTGCTCGGCCCGAGCACGAAGACCGCGGTGCAGCGGATCCTCGACGGCGTCCCCGCGTCCGAGGCCGGCTCGACCGGCACGACGAACGGCGCCGCCATGCGCATCGCGCCGGTCGGGGTCGCGGTGCCGTCGAGTGACCTCGCCCACCTGGTGGACGCCGTCCAGGACGCCAGCCGTGTCACGCACGACACCGGACTCGGCATCGCCGGAGCGAGTGCCGTCGCAGCGGCCGTGAGCGCCGGCATCGACGGTGCGACCCGGTCCGGCGCACTCGACGCCGCGGTCGCCGCGGCCACGATCGGCGCGGAGCGCGGCCACTGGGTCGCCGGCGCGGACATCGCAGCGAAGACGACGTGGGCGCGTGGGCACCTTCCGACCGTGCCCGAGTCCGAACGGATCGAAACCGTCGCGCGGCTCATCGGCACGAGCGTCGCCAGCCAGGAGTCCGTCGTCGCCGCGCTCGCCCTCGTCGCGCTCGACCTCGACCCGTGGGAGACGCTCTGCACGGCGGCGTCGGTCGGCGGCGACACCGACACGATCGCCGCGATGGCCGGTGCCGTGCTCGGTGCCGTGCACGGACCCGAGGCCTGGCCCGCCGACGCCGTCACCACCGTGATGACCGTCAACGGCCTGCGGCTCGACCACCTCGTCGACGGGCTGCTCCTGCTCCGCACGCGCAGCTGACCCACCTCCCCCTCCCCCGGCTGCGGCGTCTCCCGACGGACCGCCGCCCACCTTCGTGCACCACCCTTCCAACGACGTAAGAGGAACCGAACCATGTCCGAGAAGCCCACCACGCTCAGCAGCGGCACGCTGACGACGATCGAGCAGCGGGGCATCGAGCCCGTGCCCCACGACGAACGGACCGGAACTCCCGGCGCGCTGTTCTGGGTCTGGTTCGCTGCCAACATCTCCATCCTCGGCCTCCCGCTCGGTGCGACCCTGGTCGCGTTCCAGGGCCTGACGATCTGGCAGGCGCTGCTCGTCGCCGTGATCGGCGCCGCCGGCTCCTTCGCGGTCGTCGGCGTCATCTCGATCGCCGGTCGTCGCGGCGGGGCTCCTGGCCTGACGCTCAGCCGTGCGGTGTTCGGCGTCCGGGGCAACATCGGCCCGACGTTCGTGTCACTGCTGTCCCGGCTCGGCTGGGAGACGGTGAACACCACCACGGCGGCGTTCGTGCTGCTGTCGCTGTTCACGATCCTCTTCGGCACGGGCGGTGACGCGAAGGCGAACCCGGTGCTGACGATCGTCGCGATCCTGGTGTTCGTCGTCGCCACGGTGCTCGTCTCCGGCCTCGGGCACGCGTTCATCGTCGCCGTGCAGAAGTGGGCGACGTGGGTGTTCGGGGCGCTCAACGTGTTCGTCGCCGTCTTCCTGGTGTTGCGTGTCGACTGGGACGTCGTCGGGTCCCAGCCGGCGGGCCCCGTCGCCGCGATGGTCATCGGCATCGGCACCATCGCCGCCGGCACCGGCATCGGCTGGGCCACGGCCGGAGCCGACATCGCCCGCTACACCCGCACCTCGGTGAAGGCCGGCGCCCTGATCGCGTCGAGCGCCGCCGGTGCGGGCATCCCGCTCGTCGTCCTGGTCGGTCTCGGCGCGCTCGTCTCCGCGGGCGACCCGACGCTGGCGCAGGCGGGCGACCCGGTCGCCGCGATCCGCGACCTGCTGCCCAGCTGGATGGCGATCCCCTACCTCATCGCGGCGTTCGGTGGCCTCCTGCTGTCGAACCACCTGTCCGTGTACTCGGCGAGCCTCACCACGCTGACGCTCGGCATCAAGGTCCCGCGGGTCTGGGCCGTCGCGGTCGACGTGGTCGTCACGACGCTCGGCGCGATGTACTTCATGCTCGTCGCCGACGGCTTCTACGCCCCCTTCATCACGTTCATCTCCGTCCTCGCCGTCCCCATCACCGCGTGGCTCGGGGTCTTCATCGCCGACATGGTGAAGCGGCGCTGGTACGACCCGGCCGCGCTCCTCGACCTGCGCGCCGGTGGCCGCTACTGGTACCGCGGCGGCATCGCCTGGGGCGCCCTCGCCGCCTGGATCGCCGCGATCGTGATCGGGTTCCTCTTCACCAAGGTGCAGGTCGGCGACGCGGCCCCGGTCTTCGTCGGCGCACTGTCCGGGACGTGGATCGGCGCGAACGGCCTCGGCTGGATCGTCACCTTCATCGTCGCTGCCGCCGTGTACCTGCTCACCGGCGGGGCACGCGGTCGGCTCACCGAGCACGGACCGGCGACCACCACCGATGCCGAGGTCGGCGCCTGATGCCCCGCCTCGTCTCGGTCGGCAACGTCATCGTCGACATCGTCATGCGCGTCGGTGCGATCCCGGAACCCGGCGGTGACGTCATCGCCTCCGGTTCGGAGATCACGGCGGGCGGCGGCCTGAACACGATGGTCGCCGCCGCCCGGGACGGGCTCGACGTCGCCTTCGGCGGACAGTACGGCACCGGGCCGTTCGGCGACGTCGTCCGCAGCGCGCTCGCCTCGTCCGGCGTCGAGGTCTTGCAGCCCGGTCTCGACGACGTCGACAGCGGGTACTGCGTCGCGCTCGTGGACGACTCGACCGAGCGCACCTTCGTCACGAGCGTCGGCGCCGAGGGGCGCCTCAGCCGCGCGGACCTCGACCGCATCACCCTCGAACCCGACGACACGGTCTTCGTGTCCGGCTACGGCCTCGCCCACGCCGTCAACGGGCCGGCGATCGCCGACTGGCTCGGCACGGCGCCGGACGCCGTCCGTGTCCTCCTCGACCCGTCACCACTGGTGGCCACGCTGGCCCCGGCGGTGCTGGGCTCCGTCATGGCGCGTGCCGACCTGGTCAGCGCCAATGGACGGGAGGCTCGGCTCATGTCCCCGACGTCCGCGGGGCTCCCTGAGGCGGTCGCCACGATCGCCGCGGCCGCCCGCGGCACCGCCCTGGTCCGCGACGGCGCAGCGGGCTGCTGGGTCGTCGAGGCCGGCACCCCTCCGGTCCTGGTGCCCGGCTTCCGGGTCGACGCGGTGGACTCGAACGGTGCGGGCGACGCCCACGGCGGGGTCCTGGTCGCCGCGCTGTCCCGGGGCGCGTCGCTCGTCGACGCCGTCCGGCGGGCGAACGCCGCGGCAGCGCTCGCGGTGACCAGGAACGGCCCCGCCACGGCCCCGACGGCCGCGGAGACGGACGCGTTCCTCACCCGGCTCGCATGACGCGGCCGTCAGCGGTCAGTCGCTGAGGGGCCGGAGCCACTCGGCTTCGAGGTCACCCTGCACGAGGTCGGCCAGCTTGCCGAAGTAGTCCTGCATGTGCGGCTGCTGCACGTGGCGGGCGATGTCCGTCCCGGACGACCAGCGCTCGTAGAACGCGAACGCTCCCGGCTGCTCCTCCGACGTGTGGACCGCGTACTGCTCGTACCCCTGCTCGACCCGGACCGCCGGGATGATCGCTCGGATCGCCTCCCCGAGCTCGCGCTCCTTGCCGGCCTTCGCGCGGGCGAAGCCGTAGACGGCCACCGGGGTGGTCGAGGCCAGGACGTCGGCGGGCATCAGGCCGTCGGGGACGGTGTCCTCGGTCGTGCTCATGGTGACTCCTTCTTGCGTGTGTGGTCGTCACGGGCGTGCGCTCGGGACGAACTCCACGCTAGGAGCGGCCGATGGCGCACTCACTCCGCACCTGGCTCGCCACCTCCCCGCAGGCAGACGCGTCGTGGTGGGGCGTGCTCCGCGACCCGCTCCTCCTGCGCGCAGTCACCCGGATGCACGAAGACCCTGGGCACCCGTGGACGACCGAGTCCCTCGCGCGTGCGGTCGCGACGTCGAAGCAGACCCTCACCCGCCGCTTCTCGACGTTCGCGGGGACCACGCCCGGCGCGTACCTGACACGGAGGCGCATGGACCTCGCCGCGCATCGGCTCCGCGACACCGACGACACGCTCGAGCAGATCGCCGCCGACGTCGGCTACACCTCCGTCTACGCCTTCAGCCGTGCCTTCCGCCGCGAACGCTCCTCCCCTCCGGGGCGGTACCGCACGGCCGCGCGTGCCGGCTACTGATCGACCTGACCCGACGCGATCAGCTGCTGGAGGGCCGCGATCGCCGCGCGTGCACCGGCTTCGTCCTGGCGCTCCCACCGGACGAAGACCCGGTCGAAGGCTGCCGCTCCGACAGTGATGGCGGCTCGCCCCGTTGGCGTCACGCGCAAGCTCTTCTTCCGAGCGTCTGCCGGGTCGACGTCTCGGGTGACGTACCCCAGTGTCTCGAGTGTGCTGATCGTCTTCGCCGCCGCCTGTCGGCTCACGCCGGTCTCGCGGGCGAGCGACGCCGCACTGGAAGCCCCGTGGTCGATCGCCTGCATCGCCAGCTCGTTCGTGACCGTCAGGCCGGGGTGGCCGGCTTCCTCGAGGCTGACGCGGACGTCCGCGACCATCACCTCGAACGCCCGCATGAGGAGTTGCGCGAACTGCGTGCCGCTGGTGACGTCCATGCCGCAACGCTACCGACCGCCACCCCTGCTTGACAACCTGGTTGACTACTGTTCTGATGGCAACCAGGTTGTCAAACAAGGAGCATGTCATGCACACCACCATCGCCGCGCCCGGGGCCACCATCCCCGAGGTCCAGCACCACACCGCCGCGGTCAACGGGACCGCTCTGCATTACGTCTCAGCGGGCAGCAGCGGATCCCCGATCCTGCTGGTCCACGGGTTCCCGGAGAGCTGGTGGGCATTCCACCGCCTGATCCCGCTGCTCGCCGCCGGCCACCGGGTGTTCGCCGTCGACCTCCGCGGGTTCGGCGACTCCGCCACCGCCGACGACGACTTCACCAGCGCCGACGCCGCAGAGGACCTCCACGCCCTCATCGCCGAGCTGGGCGTCGGGCCGGTCCACGTCGCCGCCCAGGACATCTCCGGTGGGGTCGTCTACCGACTCGCCTCGGAGCACCCCGAAGACGTCCGTAGCCTCATCGCGACCGAGATGGGACTCGCCGGCTTCGGCCTGGAAGGTCTCGGCGACATCACGCACGGCGGCTCCTGGCACATCGGCGTGCTCGCCGCTCCGGGCATCGCCGACTTGCTGTTCACCGGCCGCGAAGAGGAAGTCCTCGGCACGTGGGCGTTCCCGTCCATGTCGGCCGACCCGGACGCTGTCACCGCTGCCGACATCGCCGAATTCGCCCGGACCTACTCCCGCCACGACGGCTGGAACGGCGCCGTCGGGCTCTACCGGTCGATGCTCTCCGAGGGTGCCGACTTCCAGACCCGAGCCGAGCAGAAGCTCACGCTCCCCGCACTGGCGATCGGCGGGTTCGGAGGGCCCTTCACCGAGCGAACCGTCGCGCAGGTCGTCGAGGGGCCGGTCGACAGTGTCCTCGTCGACGGAGTGGGGCACTACGTCGCCCTGGAAGCGCCCGACCGGCTCGCCGGCGCGATCACGGCCTTCCTCACCCAGCAGGACTGACCCCACCGGAGCGGCACGTGCCGGACCGATCACCGAGGCCCGCGGCGATCCCGACCGGAGGCGCAGCTCGTCGGCCAGCTCTGTGAACTGGTCGAGGGCAGGGTTGACTCGCCTCGCCTCGCCTCGCCCCGCCCCGCCCCGCCCCGCCCCGCCCTGCGTCGAGTCGAGTCGAGTCGAGTACGAGCTCACCGACCTCGGGCGGTCGCTGCAGTACGTGGCCCTCACCCTCGCCGACTGGGTGCGGGAACACCAGCAGGTGATCGCCGGCAACCGCCGGGACTTCGACGGCGACGCCACCGGTGGGTCCGGGGGCGACCCGGCGTTCCCCGGACGCTCGGTCAGGAGTACCCGTTGCCCGACACGGCGTGACGGACGCCGCCCGCCGGCGACGGAACATCCCCGTCGAAGCGTGGGATGACGTGCACGTGGGCGTGGAAGACGGTCTGGCCAGCTGCCGTCCCGTCGTTGAAACCGACGTTGTAGCCGTCCGGACCGTGGCTCTCGTCGAGTTGGCGCTTCACGACGGCCACCAGCTCGGTCATCGCGACGACCTCGTCAGCGGTTGCGTCGAACCAGCTCACCACCGCTCGCTTCGGTACGACGAGGGAATGCCCAGGCGAAACCGGGTTCGCGTCACGGATCGCGAACACCAGAGCGTTGTCAGCGATCCACTCGTCGGGCGGGATCTGCTCGAACACGGACGTCGCTGTCATTGCCCCACTCAACCGTCTTTCCGCGTCTGGTTCAACGACCGGTCGTCGGAACCGGAGCGCTCGGCGGGCCGTCTCCTGGTGTTCGGCGCCTCGGCCCGAGGGCTGCCGGCTCGGCACGATAGCGTGGCTGTATGCGGTTCAACGCCTTCGCGGCCTACTCGGCCGGGATGGGCATGACCGCTGAAGTCATCCCGGAGATGCAGAACAGTGACTACGAGTCCGGGATCGTCCAGATCGGCGACGAGGCCTGGCGCGTCCGGACTGGGCGGAACACCCCGACCAAGCCGGGCGCCTTCGTCGCGTTCTGGCACCGCGACGAAGCGGGCAACACGGCGCCGTTCAGCGATGACGATCCCGCTGCAGGGCTGCTCGTCTTCGTGGAGCACCATGGTCGGCGGGGACTGTTCCGGTTCACCCGTGCACAGCTCACTGAGCTCGGCATCACGTCAGGAGAGCGGCCGGGCAAACGTGGGTTCCGGGTGTACCCGAGCTGGTGCGTGGGCTTGAACGTGCAGGCCGCGACGACGCAACGCGCTCAAGCTCCCGCGTTCCAGGAGTTGTGAGCTGCAGTGCCCGCAGTCGATCGCCCATCGGCATGGCCGGGTGCGATCGCGGTTTGACTCAGCGGAGTTCCGCGAGCCGCTGCGCGACGCGCAACTGCACGGACGGGGTGCGGAGCACGGTCGAGAGGAGCGTGTTGCGGACGCGGCGGGCAACGGGCGATCGCAGGTTCGCCACCCGGGTCATCCGATCGGTGAACCGCACGACTTCCTGGGCGACCGGGCGGCGACGCTGTTCGTATCCATCGAGCGTCGCGGGGTCGGCGCCGCCGAGGACCTCGGCGATGGTCGTGGCGAGATCGACAGCATCCTGGATGCCGGTGTTCATGCCTTGTCCACCAGCGGGGCTGTGCACGTGTGCGGCATCTCCTGCCAGGAATGCCGTTCCCCACCTGTAGCGGGCTGCGACGCGGTGCTGCACCTGGAAGCGCGACGACCACACGAGTTCGCGCAAGCGCGTCGCGCCCGGCCCGCGCGCATCGAGCAGTGCCTGCACCTCGGGCAGACCCGGGCGCTTCTCGGCCGTTCCGACAGTCGCGACGACGCGGTGCTGGCCGTGCGGGAGCGGTGCGACGACGACGAGACCGGACGGGGAGAAGAACAGTTGCACCTCGTCGTTCAGCAGCGGCCAGTCCATCCTGACGTCGGCCAGCACGAACTGCTGGGTGGAGCTGCTGCCGTCGAACGCGATGCCGGCTCGTGCACGGACAGTACTGCGCAGACCGTCCGCACCGACGACGAAGCGCGCCGTGACACTCGTCGCGACACCCCGGGCATCAGTGAGCCCGGCCTCCGCGAAGCCGTCCCCCTGTTGCAGGCGAGTGAGCCTGACCTGTCGGTGAACGACCACGCCGAGCTCCGTCAGGTGCTGTGTCAGCAGTTGCTCGGTGCGGTACTGGGGCAACATCAGCGTGAACGGGTACTCCGTGGGCAAGTGCGAGAAGTCGAGACGCGCGAGGACCCTTGCCCGCTCCTGCAGGCTGAACCTCGGTACGACGACACCTTCCGCCAGCAGCTTCGGCGTCACCCCGATCGGTTCGAGTACCTCCAGGGTCCTCGCGTGGATGAGCGCCGCTCGGGAAGTGTTGCTGCCTTCGGCGCCAGCATCGACGATCAGCACCTGGCATCCGCGCCGACGCAGCTCGATCGCAGCAGCGAGCCCGGTGGGACCGGCTCCGACCACCAGGACGTCGACAGGGCGAACAGTGTTGCGAGTCATGCGCTGATCGTGGCGAGCTGACTCCGTACGCTCAACGCTGATGAATAAACGACGTGGACGGCCGTCCGGCAGGACCGACGCACGGGCGCGACTGCTCGACGCGGCCCGTGGGAGTCTGCTCGAGCGCGGCTACACCCGGACCACGCTCCGAGCAGTCGCCGCCACGGCAGATGTCGACGTCGCCCTGATCGGCTACTACTTCGGTTCCAAGCGGGGCCTGTTCAGCGAGGCGATCCTGGAAGCGGTGTCTCCGCCGGAGGCGCTGGCGATCGCGTTGCAGGGTGATGCCGAACAACTGCCGCAACGCTTGCTGGCTGTCGCACTGGCCGTGTGGGATGACCCCGTCGACGGTCAGTCGCTGCGGAGCGTCGTCACCGCTGCTCTCGCAGAGCCCCAACTCCGCCGGGCGCTTGTGGAATTCCTGGAACGCGAACTCGTCGCACGCTTCGCCGACCATCTCGGTGGACCCGCCGCGACCGCCCGGGCGAGTGCGGCGCTCACCACGATCGCCGGCTTGCTCTTCACCCGCCACTTGCTGGGGATGGGCCCGATCCGGACGGCGAGCCGCGGCGACGTGATCCGACAACTCACACCGGCTCTGCGCGCCTCGCTCGCACCGTCGCACGGATAGTCGGTCGTCCACCGGAGCGACGGTGTCCGCCCACAGGGCTCCGACGATGCATCGCGTGGCGAAGCTGAAGCCGAGGTCGTCTTCCCCACGACCAGCATCACACCCGGAGCAGACGCCGACCCGGGGTTCCATCAGTGGGCCCTGCCGGGATCGAACCGACGACATCCACGGTGTAAACGTGGCGCTCTACCAGCTGAGCTAAAGGCCCTCACGACGATCCTAGAGCGTCACGGCAGTCGAGGAAGTTTAGCCCCAGACTTACTTTCGACGATATGAAGCTCTACGCTTAACCCATGCAGTCCGAACCGGTGATCGCCGTGATTGTCGACCTCGTCGACTCCCGCACGCTCGAGGACCGCTCCGCAGCCCAGCAGGACGTCGAGCACGCCTTCGACAGCACCCCGGACGTCAGCGCACTCGACCCTCTCCGCGCCACCGTCGGCGACGAGTTCCAGGTCATCTACGCCACACTCACCGACGCGCTGCTGGCCACGACGGCCGCGACCCTCGCACTCCCCCCGACCGTGCAGATCCGGCTCGGCATCGGCCGCGGGCAGGTCCGGACGATCGGCACCGGCGGCGCCGGCCCGCTGCAGGACGGCCCGGGCTGGTGGTCGGCGCGGGACGCCATCAACGAGACCCACCGGCGCGAGGACGGCCGGACCGCGTTCCTGCGGTCCTGGTACCACGACGCCGACGACCGCCACGGAACGACGGAACGACTCGTGAACGCCTACTTCCTCAGCCGCGACCACGTCGTCTCGCGACTCGCACCCCGCGCCCGCCGGATCGCACTCGGTCTGGTGCAGGGCCGGACCCAGGCCCAGATCGCCGCGGACGAGGGCATCACCCCGTCCGCGGTGTCGCAGTCCGTGCAGAAGTCGGGCGTCGCTGCCCTGGTCGAGGGCATGCGTGTCCTCGGGGACGGGGGCCGCTGATGCTCGCCGGAGTCCTCCTGACCCTCGTCGGGCTCGCCGACGTCGTCCGCGCACGGACCGGGACCGACGCGGCACAACGGCGGGTCCTGACCACCATCGTGGTCGTCCTGCTCTGGGTCGCCGCGACGGCCGTGGCGGTGCTCGGCCTCGGCCTCGCCGTCTGGTCGGTGCTGGTCACGGTCGTCCTCGCCGCCGCGTGGGTCGCGACCACGATCCCGGTCCGGTCCGGGGGCGGAGCCGGCAGCCGTGACCGAGCACTCCCCTGGCTCCGCCGCTCGGGGTCCTGGCCGGCAGCACTGCTCGCCGTCGCCGTCGCGGTCCTGCTGCTCTGGGCGCCAGCTGCCGACGCCACCGGGTTCGTGGTCGACTGGCACCGGGACGTCGGCCCGGCCTTCGTCGGCGCGGTGCCGCTCGCCGCGATCGTCGCCGGGATCGGATCGGCGCTGTTCCTGGTCGACTCGGCCAACGTGGTCGTCGCCCAGGCACTGCCAGCAGAACTCTCCCCGGACGCCCAGCGCACAGCGGCGGCAGCAGCATCCGGCCGACCGAAGCGCTTCGGCCGACGACGCACCGGCAGGGCGTCGGACGAAGACGACGACCGGCCCGGAGACCGCACGGTCACCCTCAAGGGCGGCCGCATGATCGGCCCGATCGAGCGCCTGCTGCTCGCCGGATTCTCGTTGGCCGGCGCCTTCCCCGTCGTCGCCGCGCTGATCGCCGCGAAGGGGATCGTCCGGTTCCCCGAGATCCGCCGCGAGACGACCGGGTACCAGGCCGAGTACTTCCTGATCGGCAGCCTGGTGAGCTGGGCGATGGCCTTCGCCGCCGCCGGCATGTGCTGGTTGCTGGCACTGGGCTGACGAACGCCCCGGCCCCCGACCACCGCAGGTACGCTCTCCCCCGTGAACGGTGTCGGAGTCGGTGTCCTCGACGAAGCCGGGCGGCTCCGCCTGCTCGGTGCGGGTGTGACGGGTGCGGCCTTCGCCGTCGTCCTGGTCATGCTGGTCCTGTCGTCGTGGACCGAGGCGACCACCACCGTCCTGGTCTCGGTCGGCATCCCGACCGCGGCGGCGGGTGCCGCGATCGCCGTCGTCCTGCAGCGCCGCGCGTGGCGCGCCGAGGGCGGGTACGAGCGCTCGATCGCGGTGCGCGAGTGGATCGCCGAGGGCGAGGTCCCCGCGGGCGTCCCGGCGGACCAGTGGATCCCGCTCGTCCAGGCGCAGGCCGACCGCGAGGGCGCCGGCTGGGGCAAGGTCGTCCTCGGCGTGCTGTGGATCGCGATGACCTGGTCGATGCGTGACCAGCACGGCACGCTCATCACGACGATGCTCATCCTGCTGTGGAGCGCGATGGCCCTGTGGGCAGCCGTCTGGGTCATCCCCCGCGCCCGGGCGGCGCGAGCGCTCCTGCGCCGCGGCGTCTCCACGATCGGCTGAACCCCGCCCGTGCGCGCCTGACTACGCTCGGACCCATGCAGAGTCGCACCCTCGGCCGCACCGGCCGCTCCGTCTCCCCCATCGGTCTCGGCACCTGGCAGTTCGGCGGTGACTGGGGCCCCGTATCCGAAGCCGACGCAAACGCCGTCATGGACGCCTCCGTCGAGTCGGGCGTCACCCTGTTCGACACCGCCGACGTCTACGGCGACGGTCGCAGCGAGCAGCTCATCGGCGCGTGGCGAGCCGCGAACCCCGACGTGCCACTGACGATCACCACGAAGATGGGCCGTCGCGCCGACCAGGTCCCCGAGAACTACGTCGCCGCGAACTTCCGCGAGTGGGTGGACCGCTCGCGGAAGAACCTCGGTCAGGACACCCTCGACCTCGTGCAGCTGCACTGCCCGCCGAGCCCGGTCTACGAGGACGACGCCGTCTACGACGCCCTCGACGCGCTGGTCGCCGACGGCTCGATCGCCGCCTACGGCGTCAGCGTCGAGACCGCCGACCAGGCGCTCACCGCGATCGCCCGCCCCGGCGTCGCGAGCGTCCAGATCATCCTGAACGCGTTCCGGCTCAAGCCGCTCGACCGCGTGCTGCCGGCGGCCCGGGAGGCAGGGGTCGGCATCCTGGCGCGCGTCCCGTTGGCCTCGGGGCTGCTCTCCGGCAAGTACACGACGGACACGTCGTTCGCCGAGGGCGACCACCGCAACTACAACCGTCACGGCGAGGCCTTCGACCAGGGCGAGACCTTCAGCGGCGTCGACTACGACGACGGCGTGCGTGCGGCGCAGACCTTCGCGGCGTCCCTGCCGGACGCCGTCTCGGTCCCGCAGGCCGCGCTCGCCTGGATCATCGCGCAGGACGGCGTCACCGCGGCGATCCCCGGCGCGCGCAACCCGGAGCAGGCGCGGTCGAACGCCGCCGCCGGCGACCTGCCACCGATCGAAGGCCTCGACGCCACCGTGCACGACCTGTACGACACATGGTTCCGCGCGAGCGTCCACGACCGCTGGTGACCCTGCGGAGCGTCGCGGTCGCGGTGGCCGCACTCCTGCTGCTGTCCGGGTGTGCCGCATCCGGACCGGCCACCACCCGCGACGCTCCGCCCTGGCCACGGCCGACCGACCTGACGGCCCGCGCCGAGTCCGCCGGGCTCCGGAACGTGTGGGGCGAACGGCTGGCCGAGCACGTGCACACGCACCTGACGATCCTGGACGGCGACGAACCGGTGACCGTCCCCGCGAACGTCGGACACTCCGACAGCAGGAAGTTCGCCGCTGAGATCCACACGCACGACACCTCGGGCATCGTGCACGTCGAGTCCCCGACGGAGCAGACGTTCACGCTCGGGCAGTTCTTCGACGAGTGGGGTGTCTCGCTCGGCCCAGAACACGTCGGCGGCCTGCGCGGCGAACTGTCGGTGTGGGTGGACGGGCACCGGCGGATCGGCAACCCGCGCTCGATCGAGCTGACGGACCTGCGGCAGATCGTCCTCATCGTCACGACGGTCGGCGAGGTCCCCCACCTGCCGGCCCCCTTCGACTGGCCGCCGCAGTACGACTAGCGCGAACCGTGCGAGGTTCCGTCCTCGGTGCGCCCCGTCGGACCTCGCACCGTGCACGGAACCGCGGCAGCGCTCAGGCCTCCTTCGCCGCGACCCACGACAGGTCGAGGTCCCACTGCTCGACCGACCCGGCCGGCAGCTGCCACACGTACTCGTTCTTGAGCTTCTTGCCGTCCTCGCGGAACGGCCCCGTCCGGTACGGGTAGAACGCGACCGTCGGCAGCGTGCCGGGCGGGGCCGTGCGGATCGCGTTCGAGAAGTCCTTGTTCAGCCGGCGTAGCTCGGCGATCACGTCGCCGCGGGCGGCGTCCGCGTCGAACCCGCCGGCACCCGAGGCGAGCTGGAACGCGATGTGCAGCTGCCGGTCGCCGTGGTCGTCCTCGTAGCTGATCAGCCGGTGGTTCTCGACGGCCTCGAGCAGCTCCGTGTCGCCGTACACGACGTCCCGCACCACGTCGGGTGCGACGACGGCCCCGTTGTAGTCGACGGACAGGTCGGACCGGCCGTAGTGGAACAGCAGCGGCAGGTCGAGCTCGGCCTCGTCGGCGAGCGCCGCGTGCCCGGTCGCCCGCAGCACGGACCGGAGTTCCTTCATCCGCACAACGTGTCCGCGGTCGTGGATGTTGTACCGGATGCGAGGGCTGATGTTCTCGGAGCGGGCGATGGTCACGACGAGTTCGCCGAGGTCGTTCGTCTCGATCAGGTACCCGAACGGGTTGAACTGGAACACCATCGGCAGCACCCCGTAGTCGGCCTGCTTGGTCAGGGCGGCGGAGAGTTCCGGTGAGGCGGCGATCGCCCGGCGCAGCTGCACGCTGAACGGGGTCTCGATGCCGAGGTTGATCTCGAGGTCGCTCGCCCCGTAGGAGCCGAGCACGGCCTGCGCGTACTGCTCGATGTGGGCGCGCATGTTCTCGCTGATGCCCTCGCCCCCGAACGCGGCGACGATCGTGTACTGGCTCCAGTCGAGCCGGTCGTCCTCGAACAGGGCCTTCAGGAACGGCGGGTAGCTGCAGATGACGTAGGTGAAGTCGGTGCCGAACTCCCGCATCGTCTGCACGATCTTGTCGCGGTCGGGGCCGATCGACTTGATCATGGACGACTCGGTGAGCGAGGCGGTCACGTTCATCCCGGTGGCCCATGCCCCGAGCGAGAAGGCGTTGAGCACGAAGGGCTGCTTGGACAGGTCCTTCGCTGTGCGGGAGAACCCGAGCTGCAGCAGCTGTCGGGTGGCCTGGCGTTCGTCGGGGCCGCGCACCCAGCTGGTCGGGGTGCCGCTCGACCCGCTGGACTCGTCGACGACGACCCCGCGCCGGGGCAGGCGTCCGTCGACGCAGCGCTCGGGGATGCTCCAGCGCTTGACGTAGGAGTCCTTGTCCATCTCGGGCAGTCCCGACATCGCCGCGGCGATCCCGCCGCGGGTGTCGAGCCGGGAGGCGCGTCCGGACTCCGCCAGGAACGCCCGGTACGCGGGGACCCGCTTCGCAGCCCGTTCCGCGGTCCGCCAGGCGCGCCAGCGTCCGAGGGTCCAGCGGAGCGGCTCGATGCCCGGCGTGAGCAGGAGCTTGTGGGTGCCGACGCGGGGCATGAACAGCGCGACGAACGTCTCGACCACCCACACCACCGAGAACACCGCTGCACGCTTCACCGGGTCCCCCCGACGGTCATCGCTGCTGCGGGTCGGCGGTGTGCCAGGGGTGGTGGGTCGCTGTGGCCGAAGCGGAACAGCATCCAGGCCATCCGCCCGTCGGACTCGTCGACGCCCGCACGTTCCACGAACGCGGCGTGTGACCGCGGGTTGGTGATCACGGTGCCGAAGGGGTGCATGGCGATGCCGCGGGCGGAGAACTCGAGCCAGATGCGCATGAAGACCCGTCCGGCCTCGACGTACTCGGCCGGGGTGCTGAACGGTCCCTCGAGCCAGGCGAGCTGTCGGACGCCCCGCATGGTCGACAGGTACACCCGGCGGAAGACCCCGCCGACGCCCGGGGCCTGCCAGAGTCCGCGGTGCTCCATGGCGAACCGGAGCACCGCCCCGGGCATGAGCATCGTCTCGGCGGAGAGCCCGTCGCCGGTGGCCGCCGCCTGCCGCTTCGAGAACCGCAGCCAGTGCAGGATCTCGTCGTGCACGGCGTCGTGCCGCAGGTCGTCGAACAGGGTCTCCTGGTTGACGCGCACGATCTCGTCGACGGTTGCCCGGTCGTCGGTGGTGCGGAAGCGGTGCCCGGCCGCCGAGGCGATGGCGGACGCGGCCTCGATCGCGGTGGCGTCGACGAGCGTTGCGTCGTAGGGCCTGCGTGAGGTGCGCCGTGCGAGGAAACCGGCCAGGGCCTCCCGGTCGTCCGCGGTGACCGTGTGCGGACGCAACGTCACCGTGCCCAGCCGGTGCAGGTGGTCGTCCCCCGCCGCGTCGACACCTGCGGCGTCCAGGCGACCGAAGTCCATCTCGGCGTGGTCGAGCCGTTCCTGCACGGTGAACCCGTGCGCCCGCGCCACCACGTCCAGCCCGGCCAGGAACACCCCGGCGCAGACGTGCCCGAACGGGATGCCGAACGACTCCGCCGGCAACCCCCGTCGCAGGTCGTAGAACACGGTCGCGGTGTGGTCGTCCTCGACCCGCACGACGATCGGTTGCGAGTTGTGCGGCGACGGGTAGTGCCGCGCGTCCTCGATGATGCCCGTCCACGGTGATGCCATCGTTCCCCCTCGGTGGTCCCTGGCGACGATCATACGAACCCCCGGCGTGCCCCATGCCGGTCAGGGCATGCACTGTGGACAACCGGTGCGTAGCCTGCTCCTCGTGATGACCATCCGCACCGGCACCGACCTCGCCGCGGTCGAGGACGTCGTCGACGCCGTCGCTGCCCACGGTGAGCGGTACCTGGACCGGGTCTTCACCACCCGAGAACGGACCGACACCGGCGACGACCCGGAGCGCCTCGCCGCACGCTTCGCCGGCAAGGAGGCCGTCGTGAAGCTGCTGCGGCCGACGCCCGAGCAGGCGGTACCACTGCGCGAGATCGCCATCGTGCTCGACGCGAGCGGCGCCCCTACCGTCGAGCTGTCCGGAGCTGCCGCGGCCCTGGCCGAGTCGATCGGCTGCGGCCCCATCGCGGTGTCGTTGGCGCACGAACGCGGCCTCGCGGTGGCAACGGCGGTGGCCCTCTCCCAGCGCTGACCGCCGGCTCCGGACACCGTGCGGTTTCCCGCACCCGCACGGCGGTTTCCCGAGGCCGGACCTTCCTTATGGTTGCCGTCATGGAACAGGACCCGAACCCCTCCAGCAGCACCGCGACGATCGCCGACCCGGCCACCGACCGGGCCGTCCGTCGCGCCCTCGCCGACCACGGTCGGCTCACGGTCGACGCCTGGGACGTCGCCTCGATCGCCGACCTGTACGCCCTCGGCCTGACCTCGCACGCGACCGTCAACGTGATGCTCGCGGTGGAGTCCGACCTGGACGTCGAGTTCCCCGACTCCGTCCTCAACAGGTCCACCTTCGCGACCGTCGAGTCGATCACCGCCGCGGCGGAGCTCGCCGCGGAGCTCGTCTCGTGACCCTGGTCCTGCCGGCACCGTCGGTCGTCGACCGTTTCGCCGAGCGTGCGAGCGCGGTGGCCGAGGTCGCCGCACAGTTCGCCGACGAGGTCGACCGCGACGCCCGGCCCCCGCGCGAGGCCATCGCCGCGATGCGGGAGTACGGACTGCTCGCCGCCGCCGTGCCGCTCGAGCACGGTGGCGAGGGTGCCTCCGTGTCGGAGCTCTCCGCGATCGCGACCGAACTCGGGCGGGCGTGTGCCGCGACCGGCATGGTGTTCGCGATGCACCAGGGCCAGGTCGTGGCGCTCTGGCGGCACGGCGGCGACGGTGCCGGCGTGCTCGAGACCATCGAAGCCGTCCGGGGCGGGGCACTCGTCGCGTCAGCCACCACCGAGCGTGGCGTCGGCGGCGACGCCCGGCGTTCCACCTGCTCCATCGAGCCGACCGACGACGGCCGGATCCGCCTGCGCAAGGACGCGCCGGTGATCTCGTACGCCACCGAGGCCGACGCGGTGTTCGTCACCGCCCGTCGCGACCCGGACGCCCCGGCGTCGGACCAGCGCCTGCTGATCTGCCGGACGGACGCGATGCTCCTGTCGCAGACGTCGACCTGGGACACCATGGGGCTCCGAGGCACGTGCAGCAACGGGTGGATCCTCGACACCGAGACGACGACCGACCGGGTGTTCCGCGACGACTACGCCACGATCTCCGCCCAGACCGTCCTGCCGGTGTCGCACGTGCTCTGGGCCTCGGTCTGGCTCGGCATCGCGGTCTCCTCCGCCGAACGTGCCCGCAGCGCCGTCCGCAAGCAGGCCCGGGCCGCCGTCGGGACGACCCCGCCCGGTGCGCTCCGGCTCGCCGAGCTCCTGGTCGACCTGCAGGCCCTCGCCGACTCGGTGCGCCACGCCGCCGAACGGTTCGACGCCGCCGCCGACGACCCGGACGTGCTGGCCTCGAGCGCGTACGCCCTCGCCGCGAACGCCCTGAAGATCGGTGCGTCCGAGCGCGTCACCGACATCGTCACGAAGGCGCTGCGCATCGTCGGGATCGCGGGCTACGCGGCCTCGGGTCCGATGAGCATCGCCCGGCACCTCCGAGACGCCCACGGCGCCGCCGTCATGGTGAGCAACGACCGTCTCCTCAAGAACGACGCCGACCTGGCCCTCATGACGGGAGTGATCCTGTGACCCCCACGGACACCACCACCAGCACCACCGCGACCGCCACCACGGACACGCCCGCGGCACTCGACGCCGCCCGCGCCGCCCTCCGCGCCAGCCTGCTCACCGACGGTGTGCTCCTCGACCTCGGCGCCCCCGGCCTCTACGGCCGTACCGGCGTCTTCGAGCGCGTGTACACCGCCGTCGACGCCGCCGCGGTCCGCAGCCAGGAGCACCTCGGCGCCGAGGTCCTGCGCTTCCCCCCGGTCGAGCCGCTCGCGTCCTTCGAGCGCACGGACTACATCGCGTCGTTCCCGGACCTCGCCGCGTCGATCTCAGGGTTCACCGGCGACGACCGCACCCACCGCGCACTGCTCGCCGCCCGCGAGCACGGTGAGCGCTGGGAGGGGTTCCTCGAGCCGGCCGACCTCATGCTCACCCCCGCCGTCTGCCACCCGGTCTACGGCCTGATCGGCGACACCGTGCCCCAGCAGGGCCGGTTCTTCGACATCCTCGGCGACTCGTTCCGCCGCGAACCCTCGCTCGACCCGATGCGCCTGCAGGCCTTCCACATGCACGAGTTCGTGCACGTCGGCACGCCCGCCTCCGCAGCCGCCCACCGCGACGGCAGCATCCCCGTGATGCGCGCCCTGCTCGAGTCGTTCGGCCTCGAGATCGACGTCGTGCCGGCGAACGACCCGTTCTTCGGCCGCGTCGGGCAGATGCTCGCCCGCAACCAGGTCGCGCAGGCGCTCAAGTTCGAGTTCGTGACGCCGGTCTACGGCCCCGACCACGACGCCACCGCGATCAGCTCCGCGAACCTGCACGAGGACCACTTCGGCACCTCGTTCGGCCTCCGCACCGAGGACGGACAGGTCGCGCACAGCGCCTGCATCGCGTTCGGCCTCGAGCGCATCACCATCGCCCTGTTCGCCGCCCACGGCACGGACGTCGACGCCTGGCCGGCGTCCACCCGTGCCGCCCTCGTCCTGTGACCACGCTGCACGGCTGGTCCGGATCGCCGGCGATCCGCGCCGCGGTCCAGCTGCCCGCCACGGCGCGCGCCGGCGTCGTCATCTGTCCACCGCTCGGGCAGGAGGGCGTCATCGCGTACCGCACGCTCCGTCTGCTGGCGGACCGCCTGGAGGCCCGTGGCATCGCCTCGGTGCGCTACGACCCGTCCGGACGTGGTGACGGCGCCCCCGACACCACGCCCGACGCGCAGGTCCGGTCCGCACGCCACGCCGCCGCCGTGCTCCGCACGACGGGGGTGCAGCACGTCGCCTTCGTCGGGCTGGCCTCGGCCGCCCTCGTCGCGGCGAACGCGGCCGCTGACGCGGACGGCCTCGTCGTCTGGGACGCACCGGCATCGGGCAAGGGCTGGCTCCGTCGGCAGCGCGCCCTGGCGACGATCACGATCGGTGCGGACCGCGTGGTCGACGACGTCGAGAGCCTGATCGGGTTCGACGTCGAGCCCGACGAGGCCGCCGCACTGTCGGACCTCGCCTTCGCCCCGCGAACCGGGCCCACCGTCGCACTCGTCCGTCCGGGCGCGACCCCGCCGAAGGGCCTGGGCGGCGTGCCCGTCACCGAGGTCACCGGCAGCGCCGAGCTCCTCGACGGCACGAGCATCCACGCCCGCATCCCCGGGGCCGCCGTCGACACCGTCGTCGCCTGGCTCGACTCCTGGGCACCCGATGTGGCGGTGCCCGTCACGGCGCCCGTCCTCGAGGAGATCCTCGACGTCGACGGCCGCGTCTCCGAGCGGATCGTCCGCCTCGGCGAACAGGGGTTGTTCGGGATCGAGACCGTCTCGTCGACCCAGCACCACGACGCCCCCGTCGTGGTGCTCCACAGCGGCGGCGCCGAGCACCGCGTGGGGGCCACCGACTACCAGGTCGAACTCGCCCGCGCGCTCGCCCGCGACGGTGTCCGGGTCGTCCGGGTCGACCGTCGTGCCACCGGCGAGAGCACCGGCGTGCACGAGGACGAGCGGAGCTTCCTGTTCGCGCAGGAGTGGGTGGAGGACCAGTCCGCCGTCGTCACCGCACTCGCCACTCCCTCGGACCGGCTCGTGCTCGTCGGCATGTGCGCCGGCGCCTGGGTCGCGGGCCGCGCCGTCGAGGAGGCCCCGCGCCTGGTCATCGAGATCAGCCCGAACGACTACCGTCGCGGCCCGGCCGAGCCCGGCTCGTACGCAGACGGCGTCCGGGCGGTCGACGCTCCCTCACCGGCTCGGATGTGGGTGCGCGAGCGCTACAACCGGTTCGTGCCGAAGGCCGTCCGCGACCGGATCGCACGCCGTGACCGGATGGGCGGGGTCGTCGGCCACGTCCGCCCGCTCGTCGAGCACGGCACCGACGTCGTCGTGATCGTCGCCCCGGAGGACGCCGCCCTGTTCGACCGGCTCGGCGGACAGAAGGCCGTCCGGCGCTGGCCCGGTGACGACCGTCGCGGGTCGGTGTCCGTCGTCCGCGTCGAGGACGGCGACCACGCGCTGTTCTCCCCCGCGATGCGCGAGGCCGTCGTCGCCGAGGTGCGCTCCCGCGTCGCCGCGACGTTCCCCGTCCCCGCCTGACGCGGCCCGACCGGCTCAGCAGAGGCCGAGTGTCCCGGCGACCGCGTCGGGACGCTCGACGTGGGCGAAGTGCCCGCAGTCGTCGAGCAGCACGGTGCGCGTCTGCGGCAGGAGCTCCCGCAGCGCCGCGAGGTCCGACACCCGCGCGAACACGTCGTCGCGCCCGGCCATCGCGGTCACCGGACAGGTGATCGTGCGCCACCGGTCGACGTCGTACGCCGCCGCCGACCGCGCGGCCTCGGTGAACTGCTCCGGCCGGAGCTCCTCGACGAAGGCGTCGAGCACGCTCGGGTCGAGCCGCCGCACGTGCGTGAACACCGGCGCGGCGACGAGCGGCAGCAGCCCGATCCGCGCGATCCCCCGGAGGAGCGGGCGAGCGGCGCCCCCGGTCACCGTGAGGCCCGCACGCAGCAGGGTGAACGCCGGCAGCGTCCGGAGCCCGCGCACGGGGTGCCGAGCAGCCCCGGCGGTCGCGACCGTGGTGCCGGACACCAGGGCGAGCGACCGCACCCGCTCGGGCGCCACCACCGCCAGGTGCAGCCCGACGAACGCGCCCATCGAGTGCCCGACGACGTCGACCGCGCCGAGGCCCAGCGCACCGAGGACGGCCGACACGGCACCGGTGACGGCGTCGAGCCCGAGCGGACCGTCCGGAGCCGGCGACGATCCCCAGCCGGGCAGGTCGACGAGCACCAGCCCGCGGTCGCCGATCCCGTCCGCGGCGTGCAGCAGCGGTGTCCACGTCGACCAGGAGCCGGCGACGCCGTGCAGCAGCAGGAGCGGGTCCGGGCCGGCGCGGTGGTGCACGACGACGGGCCCGGTCGGGGCCGCCACGAGCGTGCGGTTCAGCCCCCAGGCGCCGGGCGTGACGCGCACCGGGTATGGGGCGTACGCATCAGCGGCGACCCCGTGACCACGTGGGTCGGTGTCGATGGCGTGCACCGGGCCTCCTGTCCGACCGTCGACGCGGATGCGTCCGTCAGGAGGGATTCGGAACGCTAACCGACGGGGACGGGTGCCGAGCAGGCGGCGAGCCGGTCGAGGGCCGCCTTGTACTCGGCGACGTCGCGCTGCAGGCCGGGCTCGGTGATGATCGACGCCTTGATGCGGCCCTGCACGTCGATGACGAAGGTCGCGCGGGTGGCGAAGCCCTTCTTCTCGAGGAACACGCCGTACTCCTTCGAGACCGCGCCGTGCGGCCAGAAGTCGGCGAGCAGCTCGAAGTCGTAGCCGTTCGTCTCGGCGAACGACCGGAGCGTCGCCTTCGAGTCGACCGAGATGCCGAGGAGCTCGATGCGCTGGTCCTGGAACATCGTGATGTTGTCCTGCAGGGTGCAGAGCTCGTTCGTGCACCCGGACGAGAACGCCAGCGGGAAGAAGACGAGTGCGACCGGGCGGTTGCCGCGGAAGTCGCTGAGTCGGACGTGCTCACCGAACTGGTTCGGGAGCTCGAAGTCCGGCGCGAGTGAGCCGATCTCCAGTGCCATCGCTACGTGTGCTTCTTCCTCGGGCGTGGGGTGTGCCCGTCGGGTCCGTGCACTCGCAGATCGCGTGCGCACGATCGGCCATGCTACGCCGACGACACGTGAATGCAAGCACCCGTCCACCTGCACGTCACCATCAGCATCAGCGTCGGTCCTGGGGCCTAGAGTGGACGGGGCCCCAGCCGGTCGTGACCCGACCACCGGAGCCACCATGTCCACCACCACGAGAACGAACGAGGTCAAGGGTGACGGTGAACGACCAGGACCCGTACAGCACCGGGGCGAACGACCAGGATCCGCAGGAGACCGCCGAATGGCGTGAGTCCCTCGACGGGCTGGTCCAGACCCACGGACACCAGCGCGGTCGCGAGATCATGCTGAGCCTGCTCAAGCGGTCCAAGGAACTGCACCTCGGTGTGCCGATGGTCCCGACGACGGACTACGTGAACACCATCGCGCCGGAGAACGAGCCGGAGTTCCCCGGCGACGAAGAGCTGGAGCGCCGGTACCGCCGTTGGATCCGCTGGAACGCGGCCATCACGGTGCACCGCGCGCAGCGTCCGGGCATCGCGGTGGGCGGGCACATCTCGACCTACGCGTCGAGCGCCGCGATGTACGAGGTCGGCTACAACCACTTCTTCCGCGCGCAGGACCACCCGTCCGGTGGCGACCAGGTCTTCTTCCAGGGCCACGCCTCCCCCGGCATGTACGCCCGCGCGTACATGGAAGGGCGTCTCTCCGAGGACCAGCTCGACGGCTTCCGGCAGGAGAAGTCGCACGCCGGCGGCGGTCTCTCGTCGTACCCCCACCCGCGCCTCATGCCGCACTTCTGGCAGTTCCCGACCGTGTCGATGGGCATCGGCCCGATCAACGCGATCTACCAGGCGCAGCAGGCCAAGTACCTGTCGAACCGCGGCATCAAGGACGCCATGGACCAGCAGGTCTGGGCGTTCCTGGGCGACGGCGAGATGGACGAGGTCGAGTCCCGCGGACAGCTCCAGGTCGCCGCGAACGACGGTCTCGACAACCTGAACTTCGTCATCAACTGCAACCTGCAGCGACTCGACGGTCCGGTCCGTGGCAACGGCAAGATCATCCAGGAGCTCGAGGCGTTCTTCCGCGGTGCGGGCTGGAACGTCATCAAGGTCGTCTGGGGCCGCGAGTGGGACGACCTGCTCGCCCGCGACACCGAGGGCGCGCTCCTCAACCTGATGAACCAGACGCCGGACGGCGACTACCAGACGTACAAGGCCGAGAACGGCGCGTACGTCCGCGAGAACTTCTTCGGGCGCGACCCGAAGGCGCTCGAACTGGTCAAGGACTACACCGACGACCAGATCTGGAACCTCAAGCGCGGTGGCCACGACTACCGCAAGGTCTACGCCGCGTTCAAGGCCGCGACCGAGCACAAGGGCCAGCCGACGGTCATCCTGGCGAAGACGGTCAAGGGCTACGGCCTCGGCCCGAGCTTCGAGGGGCGCAACGCGACCCACCAGATGAAGAAGCTCACGCTCGACAACCTCAAGCAGTTCCGCGACGAGATGCGCATCCCGATCTCCGACGCGCAGCTGGAAGAGAACCCCTACACGCCGCCGTACTACCACCCGGGCAACGACGACGAGGCGATCCAGTACATGCACGAGCGTCGTCGGACGCTCGGCGGGTACGTGCCGGAGCGTCGCACGAAGTACACGCAGCTCACGCTGCCGGACGACTCGAAGTACCAGGTCGTGAAGAAGGGCTCCGGCAAGCAGGAGGTCGCAACGACCATGGCGTTCGCCCGCCTGCTGAAGGACCTGCTGCGCTCCCCCGACTTCGGCAACCGCGTCGTCCCGATCATCCCGGACGAAGCCCGCACGTTCGGCATGGACGCGTACTTCCCGTCGGCGAAGATCTACAACCCGAACGGCCAGCACTACACGTCGGTCGACCGTGAGCTCCTCCTGGCCTACAAGGAGAGCCCGCAGGGCCAGATCATCCACGTCGGCATCAACGAGGCGGGTGCCCTCGCGGCGTTCACCGCGGTCGGCACCTCGTACTCGACGCAGGGCGAGCCGCTCATCCCGGTCTACGTCTTCTACTCGATGTTCGGGTTCCAGCGCACCGGCGACGCCATCTGGGCCGCCGGCGACCAGATGACCCGTGGCTTCATGATCGGCGCGACCGCCGGCCGCACCACGCTGACGGGCGAGGGCCTGCAGCACGCGGACGGCCACTCGCCGCTCCTCGCCACGACGAACCCCGCCGTCGTCTCGTACGACCCGGCGTACGGCTACGAGATCGGCCACATCGTCAAGGCCGGCCTCGACCGCATGTACGGCACGAACGAGGACGGCTCGCCCAAGCACGCCGACCCGAACGTCATGTACTACCTGACGGTCTACAACGAGCCGCTGGTCCAGCCGGCCGAGCCCGAGGGCGTCGACGTCGAGGGCATCCTCAAGGGGATGTACCTGCTCAAGCCGAGCGAGCACGACGGCCCGAAGGCCCAGCTGCTCGCGTCCGGTGTCGCCGTGCCGTGGATCCTCGAGGCGCAGCAGCTCCTCGCCGAGGACTGGGGCGTGTCGGCCGACGTCTGGAGCGTCACGAGCTGGGGTGAGCTGTACCGCGACGGTGTGGCCGCCGAGCAGCAGGCGTTCCTCAACCCGAACGAGCCGGCCCGCACGCCGTTCGTCACCGAGCGTCTGCTCGGCACCGAGGGCCCGGTCGTCGCCGTGAGCGACTTCATGCACCTGGTGCAGGAGCAGATCCGTCCGTTCGTGCCGACCAACTACGCCACGCTCGGCGCCGACGGCTTCGGCTTCTCGGACACCCGTCCGGCCGCTCGCCGCTTCTTCCACATCGACGGCCCCTCGGTCGTCGTGCGGACGCTGCAGCAGCTCGCCCGCCAGGGCAAGGTCGACGGCGCGCTCGTCCAGCAGGCGATCGACAAGTACCGTCTGCACGACGTCACCGCCGGCACCACCGGCAGCGCGGGCGGCGAGAGCTGATCAACCCGTGACGACGGTCCGCCCGGACCACGAGAGCCAGGAGAGCGCGCGTGAGCGTGCGCTCTCCTGGCTCCGTCAGGTGTCCGGAGAACTCTCCACCGCGACGATCAAGCGGCTCGAGGACACGCTCCCCTGGTACAGCGAGATGCCGCCGGGGCGTCGCTCCGCCGTGGGCCTCGTCGCCCAGGCCGGCATCACCTCGTTCATCAGCTGGCTCGAGGGCACCGCGTCGACGCCGTGGATCGCCGCGGCCGACGTCTTCGGCTCCGCGCCGCGTGAGCTCCTGCGCTCGGTGAGCCTGCAGCAGACCCTGCAGCTCATCCGCGTGGTGGTCACCGTGGTCGAGGAACGCGCCGCCGACGACGAGATGCTGCAGGAGGCGATCCTCAAGTACTCCCGCGACATCGCGTTCGCCGCCGCCGACGTCTACGCCCGCGCGGCCGAGGCCCGCGGCCTGTGGGACGCCCGGCTCGAAGCACTCGTGGTCGACTCGATCCTCTCCGGCGAGTACGACGACGAGCTGCCGTCCCGCATCGCCGCCCTCGGGTGGCACGGGCACGGCGAGGTCGCGGTGCTCGTCGGCACCGCGCCGAAGCAGCTCGAGGTCGACCAGGTCCGTCGCACCGCACGACACCTGGACGCCGACGTCCTCGTCGGGGTCCAGGGATCACGGCTCGTCGTCGTCATCGGTCGTGCCACCCCGCGCGACGACGTGCCCGAGGGCGAGGAACCCGTCTCCTTCACCACCATCGCGCAGGCCCTCGAACCGCTGTTCGGCGAGGGCTACCTGGTGCTCGGCAACGAGGTCCCCGGGGTCGTCGACGCCTCGACCAGCGCGAAGGCCGCCCTCGCCGGGTTCGCGGTCGCGCGTGCCTGGCGCGGGGTGCCCCGACCGGCCCTCGCCGACGACCTGCTGCCCGAGCGTGCCCTGGCCGGCGACCCCCTCGCCCGGTCGGCCCTGGTCCAGCGCATCTACGTCCCGCTCAAGGACCAGTCCACCGAACTCCTGCAGACGCTCTGGTGCTACCTCGACACAGGCCGCTCGCTCGAGGCCACGGCGCGGGAGCTCTTCGTGCACCCGAACACCGTGCGCTACCGGCTGCGCCGCGTCGCCGACATCATCGGGTGGGACGCCACGCACGCCCGTGACGCCCTGATCGTGCAGTCGGCGCTCATCCTCGGTGCGATGTCCGAGTCCGCGACCGGACGCCGACGCATCACGCCCCGGCGCTAGAACACCCGACGGCCGAACGCGCCGAACGCGCCGAACGGTAGAGAACCGACAATGTCCCGCGCGGATTCGTGTGGGAAGTCCACACGGGCCCCGCGGGACGAGAACGCGAGGATTGTCCGGTGATCGTCGTCGTCGCGCCCGGACAGGGCTCCCAGACCCCCGGCTTCCTCGCCCCCTGGCTCGAGGACGCCACCGTCCGTGAACGCGTCGGGCAGTGGTCCGAGTCGATCGGGGTCGACCTCGCCGAGCACGGCACGAACTCCGACGCGGACACCATCAAGGACACCGCGCTCGCGCAGCCCCTCATCGTCGCCGCCGGCCTGGTCACCGCCGACGCACTGCTCGCCGAGGGCCGCCGTGCCCTGGTGGGCGGGGTCGCCGGACACTCGGTGGGCGAGTTCACCGCCGCAGCGGTCGCCGGGATCCTCGAGCCGACCGACGCCGTCGCCCTGGTGGCCGAGCGCGGCCGAGCCATGGCCGACGCCGCCGCGCTCGAGCCGACCTCGATGGCCGCCGTCCTCGGTGGCGACGCCGACGCCGTGGCTGCAGCCCTCGCCGGGCACGGCCTGGTGCCCGCGAACCACAACGGTGGCGGCCAGACCGTCGTCGCCGGTGCGGCCGACGCGATCGCGGCCCTCGCCGCCGACCCGCCCGCCAAGGCCCGCGTGATCCCGCTCGCCGTGGCCGGCGCGTTCCACACCCGGTACATGGCCCCCGCCGTCGAGCGGGTCGCCCCCTTGGCGGCCGCCGCCACGGTGCAGGACCCGACCCTGCCGATCTGGACGAACGCCGACGGCTCCCGGGTCGACGACGGCCGTCGCTTCGTCGACCTGATGGTCCAGCAGATCGCGAGCCCCGTGCACTGGGACGCGGTCATGGAGTCCTTCTCCGCCGCCGGTGTGACCGGCATCATCGAGCTCGCACCCGCCGGTGCCCTCGTCGGCCTGGCGAAGCGCGGTCTCCGCGGCACGCCGACCGTCGCCATCAAGACCCCCGACGACCTGCCTGCAGCGATCGACCTGCTGCAGCGCGCGGGCCAGGAAGCAGACGCAACCGCATGACCGACCCGACCACCCCGACGGACGCCCCCACGGGCCTCCCGACCGGATCCGCGCGTCCGCTGCTCCAGCAGCGCCGCGGCCACGAGTTCACCCGCATCCTGGCGTTCGGCGCCGCCCGCGGCGAGAACGTCGTGCCGAACGACGACCTCGTCGGCCCGATCGACTCGTCCGACGAGTGGATCCGCCAGCGCACCGGCATCATCACCCGCAAGCGCGCGGGCAAGGACGTCGAGGCGGTGGACCTCGCCGAGGCCGCCGCGCGCGAGGCCATCGAGAAGGCCGGCATCGACCCGTCCCAGATCGGCGTCGTGCTCGTGAGCACCGTCACCCACACGGTGGCCACCCCGTCGATGGCGTCGCTGCTCGCCGAGCGGATCGGTGCCACCCCGGCCGCCGCCTACGACATCAGCGCCGCCTGCGCCGGGTACGCCTACGGCATCGCCCAGGCCGACTCGTTCATCAAGTCCGGGCTCGCCGACCACGTCCTGGTCGTCGGGGCCGAGAAGCTCAGCGACGTCGTCGACCCGACCGACCGCTCCATCTCGTTCCTGCTCGGGGACGGTGCCGGCGCCGCCGTGGTCGGCCCGAGCGACTTCCCGGGCATCGCCCCCACGATCTGGGGTTCCGACGGCTCGAAGTGGGACGCCATCGGCATGACCGCGACCTACAACGAGTGGGAGGCCGGGGCACCCCGTCCGACCATGCGTCAGGCCGGTCAGACCGTGTTCCGCTGGGCCGTCTGGGAGATGGTCAAGGTCGCCCGCCAGGCGCTCGAGACCGCCGGGGTCCGCCCCGAGGACCTCGCCGCCTTCGTGCCGCACCAGGCGAACATCCGCATCATCGACGAGTTCGCCAAGCAGCTCGGCCTGCCCGAGACGGTCACGATCGCCCGCGACATCACCACCACCGGCAACACCTCCGCCGCGAGCATCCCGCTCGCCACGCACCGCCTGCTCGAGGAGCACCCGGACCTGTCGGGCGGCCTCGCCCTGCAGATCGGGTTCGGCGCCGGGCTCGTGTTCGGTGCCCAGGTGGTCGTCCTCCCCTGAACCCACCCCGGTCGCGCACCCGCGCGACCGGTCCCCATCCCGACGAGCCTCCGCGCACCCGGACCCCGCGTGCCCTAGGCTGGTCCACGGTCAAACGACACCCCCCTTCAAGGAGAACACTCATGGCCCTGTCCAACGAAGAAGTCCTCGCCGGCCTGGCCGAGCTGATCAACGACGAGACCGGTATCGCCACCGACACCGTCGCCGCCGACAAGTCCTTCACGGACGACCTCGACATCGACTCCATCTCGATGATGACCATCGTGGTCAACGCCGAGGAGAAGTTCGACGTGAAGATCCCGGACGAAGAGGTCAAGAACCTCAAGACCGTGGGCAACGCGGTCGACTACATCGTCAAGGCCCAGGCCTGACACGAGCTTCCTGAGCGCCGCGGCCCGCGGACCCCTGCGGGCCGTGGCGCTCATCTTGTTCACCCCAACGAAAGAACACGTCGTCCCATGACCAAGAAGACCGTCGTCGTCACCGGGATCGGTGCGATCTCACCCCTCGCCGCGACCGCCCCGGACACCTGGGACGCGCTGCTCGCCGGCAAGTCCGGCATCACCCGCATCGAGGACCCGCGCTACGCCGAGCTCGAGCTCCCCGTTGAGTTCGCCGGCCAGGCACGTCGGTTCCTCACCGACCAGCTCACCCGCCCGGAGTCCAAGCGCCTCGACCCGTCGTCGCAGCTGTCCCTCGTCGCCGCGCGTGAGGCCTGGGCCGACGCCGGCATCGACGACGAGTCGGTCGTCCCCGAGCGCCTCATCGTCGACTGGGCCACCGGCATCGGCGGCGTGAACACGCTGCTCGACGCCTGGGACACCCTGCGCGAGAAGGGTCCGCGTCGCGTCCTGCCGATGACGGTCCCGATGCTCATGGCGAACGGTCCGGCCGCCGCCATCGAGATGGAGTTCGGCGCCCGTGGCGGTGCCCGCACCTACCTCTCCGCCTGCGCGTCCTCGACCGAGTCGCTGGCCGAGGCGTACCGGCACATCGCCGACGGCGACGCCGACATCGTCATCACCGGTGGCGCCGAGGCTGCCCTGCACCCGCTCCCGCTGGCCGCGTTCGCCGCCATGCAGGCCCTGTCGCGTCGCAACGACTCCCCCGAGACCGCTTCACGTCCGTACGACGTGACCCGTGACGGCTTCGTGCTCGGTGACGGCGCCGCGGCGCTCATCCTCGAGTCGAAGGAGCACGCCGAGGCCCGCGGCGCGACGATCTACGCCGAGGTCGCCGGTTCCGGCATCACCTCGGACGCCTTCCACATCACCGCGCCGGACCCCGAGGGCAGCGCCGCCGCCCGTGCGGTCCTGCAGGCCCTCGAGCACGCCGACGCGAGCATCGAGGACGTCGTGCACGTCAACGCGCACGCCACGTCGACCCCCGTCGGTGACGTCGCCGAGTACCACGCGATGCGTCGGGTCTTCGGCGACCACCTCGACGACGTCGTGGTGTCCGCGACCAAGGCGTCGACAGGTCACCTGCTCGGTGGTGCGGGTGCGATCGAGGCGGTCTTCACCGTCCTCGCACTGCACAACCGCGTCGCCCCGCCGACGATCAACCTGCACGACCAGGACCCGGAGATCGTCATGGACGTGGCCCGCGAACCGCGTGCGCTGCCCGAGGGCGACCTGCTCGCGGTCAGCAACTCGTTCGGCTTCGGCGGCCACAACGCCGTGGTCGCGTTCCGCAGCGTCTGATCCGTCGCACCCTTCCTGGAGGCCCGTCCCGCGTCGTCGGGGCGGGCTTCCGTCGTCCGGTGGCCGGTCCACCGCCCCGCCCGCGCACGCCGTCGTGTCGCCGTGATGCCCCTGGAACGACGAGACGCCGCCGTGTTCGGCGGCGTCTCGAGTCTGTGGCGGTGTCAGGACAACACGCCGGCGTCTGGCGCACCCGAGACGCCGGTGTGTCGTGAGTCCAGGTCAGCCGACGCGGTGCAGCCAGACGACCGGGTTGCCCTCGGCGGCGTGGCGGAAGGGCTCGAGCTCGTCGTCCCAGGCCTGACCGAGGGCGAGTCGCAGCTCACGGTGCAGTTCGAGGGCGTTGCTGCCCGCGACCTCCATCGCGTAGCGCACGCGGTCCTCGGGGATGACCATGTTGCCCGTGACGTCGGTCTGCGCGTAGAACACACCGAGGTCCGGCGTGTGCATCCAGCGACCACCGTCGGAGGCGCTCGTCGGCTCCTCGGTGACCTCGTAACGCAGGTGCTCCCAGCCGCGAAGCGCCGAGGCGATCGCGGCACCGGCGCCCACCGCACCGGTCCACGTGTACTCGGTCCGGCGCGCGCCGTCCTGCGCGGGCTGGTCGAGCCACGAGAAGTTCACGGCACGGTTCATCGCACGACCTGCCGCCCATTCGACGTGCGGGCAGAGCGCGCGGGGTGAGGAGTGCACGTAGAGCACTCCTGTCGTCGTTCCGTTCACGGTTCCTCCGATACGTCAGGTGCGACTTCCCCATCGACCTGGTGCGGAGGACCCTGACCCGAGGGGCCACGGAACCATCGGTATGCGATTGTGATGTCCCGACGGGACACGCCCATTATGCAGCGCCGCGCCTGGGAACGGCAAGGACCCACCCGGATCAGTGCACCGATCAGTGCAGGACGGCCCCGCTCGCGTCGACCGGGTGCCGTTCCCCCGCCGTGATCGGCACCGGGACACGGTTCTCGTCCGGTGGGATCGGGCACGCGTACTGGTACGAGAAGGCGCAGGGCGGCAGCACGAGCAGGTTCCAGTCGAGCTCGACGGTGGCCTCGGTGCCGGGGTCGTCGAGGAACAGGAACCGCCCCATCGCGTACGTGCTGCCCGGGTCGTCCTCGGGCAGGGCACCCGTGGCGTCCTGCACGATGAGCTGCAGTCGCGGGGCTCCGCGGAACGGGGCCGACCGGACGGCGACGAACCGCATCGTGGCGGTCCCGACGGTGGTCTCGACGTGCCCGGCGACCGGCAGGGCGTCGCCGGCGGCGTCGCGGACGCTGCCACGGGCCTCCAGGTCGTCGCCCACCAGCGGGACGTACCTGCCGGACGTGACCCCCTCGTCGGACCGCTCGAAGCGCGCGATGTGCGAGAAGCGGGCGATCGCCTCGGAAGCGGGGTCCCAGACGCGCAGGGTGTCACCGCTGACGGTGCCGGCGAAGCTGTCCGGGAACGCGACGCTGGACGGGACGACGGCGGTGTCGCCCGCCACCAGGACCGTGCCGTCCACCGGGACGCCGTCGACCACGATGCCTTCGGATGCCTCGGCCGTGACGGTGAGTCCGCCGGGAGCCGGGGCCCACGTGCCGGGGACCGGCCAGACCGGCTGCGGGTGGTCGACGTGCTGCGCGTTCACCAGGGCGAGCGGGCCGCGAGCACCGCGTGCCCAGCGGTCGCGATCCTCAACGTGGGCGGCGAACGCGTCCCCCTCGGTACGCGCGGCGCCACTGGTCATGCCTGCTCCTGGCGGGGGTAGATGACCTTCTGCACGATGATGATGACCGACGCGGCCACCGGCAGCGCGACGAGCGCGCCGAGCACACCGCCGATGGTGCCGCCGGCGACCGCGGCGATGACCACGAGCGCGCCGGGCACCTGCACCGCACGCGACATGATGCGCGGCGAGATCAGGTACGCCTCGACCTGCATGTACACGAGGTAGTAGATCGCGGCGGCGAGGGCGGTCGCCGGCGACGCGAAGAAGCAGAGCAACGAGATCACGATCGCCGCGGCGAGCGTGCCCACGAGCGGGATGAGCGACCCGAGGAACGCGAACGACGCCAGCAGCACCGGCAACGGCGCACCGATGATGATCAGGAACACGAAGCTCAGGATGCCGTTGATGAGCGCCTGCGACACCTGCCCGACCACGTACCGACCGACCGCCTGGGTGATCTGCTCGCTCACGTCGATGAAGTTCTGACGACGCGACGCCGGGACGAACCGGTACGTCGCACGCTTCATGCCCCGCATCGACGCGAGGAAGTACAGCATCAGGATGATGACGATGAGCGCCCCGGTGACGCCGGACAGGATGCCGCTGCCCACCGCCAGGATCCCGCCGCCGACGCTGAGCAGGTTGCCCGGCTTCTCGACGAAGGACTGCAGCGACTGCAGCGCGTGGTCGATGTCGAACGACCCGGCGAACTGCTTCGACAGGTCCTGCACCCACTGCTGCTGCGAGATGTCCTGCACGATCTCGGGGAAGTTCTGGATCAGGTTCGACGCCTGCTCCACCAGGATCGGCACCACGGCGAACACGATGCCGGCGAAGGCTCCGAGCACCGCGACCACGACGATCGTGATGGCGGACCAACGCGGGATGATCCGCTCGAGGAACGACACCAGCGGATCGATGCCGAGCGCGAGGAACAGCGCCACCCCGATGTAGACCAGGACGGTGCTCAGCTCGTTGATGATCGACCCGGCGAGCAGCGCGACGAGCACGCCGATGGCGCCCATGAACCCGATGCGGAAGGCGTTCACGCGCACGCCGGTGCCGCCACGGGTCACCTCGAAGGTGACGTTCGGTGTCGGTGCGTGGTCGTCCTGCGACGTGTCGCGCTTCCTTGGCATGTGCACGTAGGGCGGGCGGGACTCGAACCCGCGGATCGTTCGGTTATGAGCCGACTGCCTTGACCAGCTTGGCTACCGCCCCTCGCCGGAGACCCTCAGGCCACCGGCTCACCACGATACAGCGACTCGAACGTCGACAGCGTGCGGTTGATGTCGTGTGCCTCGATCATGGCCAGACTGCGGTCCCGCATCGCCACGTACTCGGACTCCGGCGCGGTGAGCACCGTCGTGAGCTTCGCCGCCAGGTCGTCCACGTCGCCCGGGGCGAACAGGTACCCGTTGCCGTCGATGAGGTGCGGCAGGGCCATCGAGTCGGCCGCGACGACGGGCAGTCCCGACGCCATCCCCTCGAGCGAGGAGATGCTCTGCAGCTCGGCCGTCGACGGCATCGCGAACACCGTCGCGTTCGTCAGCGCCTCCTGCTTGCGCTCGTCGGAGACGAACCCCAGGAACCGCACGCGGTCCTCGAGGCCGAGCTCCTTCGCCAACGCGGTGAGTTTCGGGATCATCTCGCCGTCGCCGACGATGGTCAGGGTCGCGGACAGTTCGGCGGGCAGCAGCGCCACCGCCCGGACGAGCACGTCGAGGTTCTTCTCGGGGGCCACACGGCCCACGAACACGATGTCGTTGTTCGCCGGGCGGCCCTCGCGGGCGACGTACCGGGACGCATCGATGCCGCACGAGATCGCGAGGACCTGCTGGCCGGCGATGGCCTTCCGCAGGTAGTCGGCGGCCAGGTTGGTCGGCGTCGTGATGGTGTCCGCCAGCCGGTAGGTCTTGGCAGCGTCGCTCCACGCGATCTTCAGCGCGATGGGCAGCGTCCACTTGCCGAACGGCGTGTACTCGAGCAGGTTCTCCGGCATGAAGTGGTTCGTCGCGATGACCCGGATCCCGCGGTCGTTCGCCTCGTGCACCATGCCGCGGCCGATGACCACGTGCGACTGGATGTGCAGCACGTCGGGCTCGACCGCGTCGAGGATCGGGCCGGTCCACTTCCGGACGCTCCACGGCCACACGAAGCGCAGCCACGGGTGCAGCGGCCACTTGTACGACTTCAGGCGGTGCACGACCAGGGTGACGCCGTGGTGCTCCTCGTCGAACGTGCCGTACTGGCGGCTCGAGGCCGGGGCCACGACGTGCACCTCGTGCCCGCGCTCGGCCAGTCCGACGGCGAGCTGTTCGGCGAAGGTGGCGGCGCCGTTGACGTCGGGGGCGAAGGTGTCCGCTGCGATCAGCACGCGCAACGGTCGGTGACCGCCCGTCGCACCCGTCGATCCGGCGGTGGCGGTGGTGGCGTCTCCTGACACGGCTGAGTTCGTCCTCTCGTGGGCGATGGCTGGTCGGCAGTGACGCTATCGCACCAGGATCGACGGCCGCGTCAGCCGCGCGGATGAGGGTGGCGACGGCTGGGCGTGCGGCATCAGGCCCGGGTCTGGGGATGGTGCTTGGCGAGCAGGAACACCCCGGTGATGGCGATGCCCGCGGCGACCACGAACCCGGCGACCGCGAACCACGGCGCCCCCGATGCCTCGGCGAGCACGATCACGCCGATGCCGACCGCGACGATCGGGTCGATCACCGTCAACCCCGCGATCACGAGGTCGGCCGAACCGCTCGAGTACGCGTTCTGCACGAAGTACCCGCCGAGCGACGCCGCAACGACGACCCCCACGATCGCGAGCACCGTCAGCCAGTCGAAGGTGCTGTGCACGAACCGGTTCAGCACCACCTTGGCCAGCGTCGCGACGAACCCGTAGAGCACCCCGGCCCCGACGATGTAGTAGAGGGCACTGCGGTGCTTCGCCATCAGGCGGAACGACACCAGCACCAGGACGAGCACAACGGCCAGGATCACCAGGACGGTGACGAGCTGCTGCCGGGTGATCGCGCTCTCGTTGCCCACGAACGCGGCGATCCCCACGAAGATGCCGACGCCGATGATGCAGGTCCACACCGCTCGTCGCGCACGGCGACCGAGCGGCACGCCCGACGACCGCGACGAGAACCACGTCGTGATGACGAGGGCCACCGCGCCGAGGGGCTGCACCACGATGAGGGGGGCGAACGCGATGCTGACGAGCTGCAGCACCACCGCGATGCCGAGCATCAGCGTGCCGAGCACCCAGTAGCCGCTCGAGACGAGCGCGACGACGTGCCGGACGCTCAGCCCCTTCGACTGCCGACCGAGACGCGCCTCGACCCGCTGCACCCCACGGCTCTGGAACTGCGCCCCGAGCGACAGGAAGACCGCGCCGATCAGGGCCACCGGGATCATCAGCGCCTGGAACGGCGTGAGGTTGCTCACGGCGTCGGGCAGCTGGAGGTCCGTCGTCACGCGTCGAGGCTACCGTTCCCCGCCGGATAACCTGGGTGAATGGCCGTTCTCCCGATCCGCATCACCGGCGAACCCGTCCTGCACGAGCGTGCAGCCGAGGTCACCGCGTTCGATGACGACCTCCGCACCCTCGTCGCCGACATGTTCGAGACCATGGACCTGGCGCCCGGCGTCGGCCTGGCCGGCCCGCAGGTGGGCGTCGGCAAGCGCCTGTTCGTGTACTCCTACACCGATGACGACGAGGTCCTGCACCGCGGCGCCGCCGTGAACCCCGTCCTGTGGATCACGCCCCCGGTCCCGGAGTCCGTCGAGGAGCTCGACGAGGACGAGGAGTCGGAGGGCTGCCTGTCGATCCCGGGCGAGCGCTTCCCGCTCCGCCGCTCCGAGGGCGCCCTGCTGCGCGCCGTCGACGAGCACGGCACGCCCTTCGAGGTCGAGGCGCACGGCTGGCTGGCACGGATCTTCCAGCACGAGTACGACCACCTGGACGGTTGGCTCTACGCCGACCGCCTGGTGCACCCCTACGGCAAGCAGGTCGCCAAGGCGATCCGGAAGAGCAGCTGGGGCGGCCCCGGCCAGTCCTGGTTGCCGGGTCGCGACCACCCCGAGGGCTGACGCCCGTTCCGCCGCCGTCGGACCGTCGCTGGTCCGACGGTCGGCCTGGAGGCCCGGCTCAGCCCCGGTACGCCGTCAGCGCGTCCCGCAGTCGGTCGGTCTCCGGGTGGCCCGGGCAGTACCGCAGGAGCCCTGCGGCCACGTGCGCACCGCGGTCGTCGGCGACCGCCGACGTCCACGGGTCGGAGCCGCGCACGGCGCAGGCGCTCGCGAGCTCGACCAGGGTGGCGTCGCCACGGGCCGCATCGACCGCTGCCTGCTGCTGGCTCGACGGCACCGAGCCGGTGAGTCGCTTCGCCGCGCAGTCGGACCGACCGGCCTCCCACACCGCCGAGTAGGTCGTGTAGGTCTCGCGGTCCGCTCCGTCGCCGTCGCCGTCGCACACGAAGGCGAACACGACGGGCGACGCGCCCGAACCGAGTCCGGTGTCGGAGCTCGTCGGGTCCTCGGACGCATCGGTGTCCGGGCCGACGCTGCTGCAGCCGGAGAGCGCCGCCGTCACGGCGACGACCACGCCGAGCAGGGCGAGTCGAGGCGAACGGGAACGGTGCACCTGTGAACGCTAACAGCATCGGCGGGGCGGCAGCCGTACGACCGACGTCCGTCAGCGCGTCGGGGCGGTGACCGTCAGCGCGTCGGAGCGGTGACCGTCACGGTGGC
Source organism: Curtobacterium aurantiacum (assembly GCF_018598555.1). Classification (GTDB taxonomy): domain Bacteria; phylum Actinomycetota; class Actinomycetes; order Actinomycetales; family Microbacteriaceae; genus Curtobacterium; species Curtobacterium aurantiacum. The sequence continues at coordinate 69,615 of NZ_JAHEWN010000004.1, read as the reverse complement.
CCGCTGGTCGAGCCGGCCCTGTCGCGCGTCGGTGCTCATGCGGCACCGGAGTTCCGTGACGCCGACCTTCGCGTGGAGTACCCGGTCGACGCAGCTCCGCGAGGTGACCCCGCGCGGGAGGTCCAGGTCGACCTGCACCGTGACCCGTTCGCCGTCGGGACTGCGCAGCCGGCGGTCGACGAGTTCCATCGGCGTTCCACGGACCGTCAGCCGCTCGATCTTCGCGCTGGTCAGGTCGACACCGTCGAGGCGCGCGTCGGTGATGTCGGCGCCGACGAGGTTCGCGCCGACGAGGCTCGTCCGCCGGAGGTCCGCCCCGGTGAGGTCGGCGGCGTACAGGTCGACCCCGTGCAGGTCGGCACCGCGCAGGTCCGCGCCCCGCAGGTCCGCGCCGAACAGGACGGCCTGCCGCAGGTCCGCGCCTCGCAGGTCCGCGCCGTGCAGGTCGGCCAGCCGGAGGTCCTCGGTGGCGAGGTCGACTCCGCCGAGGTCCTGTCCGGCGCACGTCGTGACGGACCCGGGCTGCGGGGCGATGCGCACCGTGCAGGACCCGACCTGGCGTTCACCGGCGCTCGTGCCACCGGTGCGGGCGAACGCCGCGACGCCGATGACCACGAAGAACAGGACCGTGAGCGCCACCACGATGACCGTGCGGATGCGCGGTGACGCGGTCACGAGCGGACCCCGGTCAGCCAGTGCGGCAGCACGTTCTGCGCCCATCCGGAGTACCACGCCGGCGAGGAGGCGTAGGGGAAGAAGGCGCTGATCGGGTTGTAGAGCGCGAACAGCGCGACGCCGACGACGACCACGACGGTCCATGCGACCGTCGCGGCGCGCCCCCGCAGCCGGCGGAGCCACGCGTGCACGCCGAGCAGGACCACCGCGACGATCATCGGCATCACCGGCAGCAGGTAGCGACCGGAGAACGCGAACTCCTGCCGCAGGTTCACGGTCGTCGCCGCGTTGAAGCACAGCACCGCGAGCGTGTAGGCCACCGGGACGACCGCGAGCCACCACGTCGAGGCCGAGCGCAGCACACGACGCAGCTGGGTGGTGGCGACGACGGTGGCCGCGAGCACGGCGGTCGCGCCGAAGACCACGACGGCCAGGTTCGGTCGCCAGGGCAGCGTCGGGCCCCAGAAGAAGAAGAGCGACCGGAAGTAGGTGGTGGCCCACGCCCACAGGAACGCGAGCGGGTGGAACGGTTCGAGGGTCCCGGCAGCGGCGGCCAGGTCGTGCGTCCGCGTCGCGTTGTAGTTGCGGCGGAAGATGTCGAAGTTCATGCACGCCGCACGGCTGTGGATCGCGGAGCAGTCGGGGTTCAGTGCCCGGTACACGAGCAGGTTCACGCCGAACCGCTCGAGCACCAGGGCGAGCAGCGCCGCGCCGACCACGACGAGCACGAGCGACCGCCCCGGCCGCTCGCGGAAGCCGGCGACCGCCCGGCGGACGGGGTGCCGCAGCCAGGTGAAACCGTCGACGCGGTACCGGAACAGGATCGCGAAGAACGCGCCGGCGAGGATGAGCGGCGCCTGCGAGTACTTGAGCATCAGGGCGAGCATCGCGGTGACGACCAACCACGCGAGCGTGCGGAGGCCGCCACCCCGCACGACCTTCACGGCCACCGCGGCGAACAGGAAGAAGGCCGCCATCGAGGGTGCGTCGTAGCTGATCGTCGCGGCCTGCCAGACGTACCGACCGGTGAAGGCGGTCGCGACGATCGCGAGCAGACCGATCGCGGCGGGGACCCCGGCGTTCCGGAACATCACGCGGAGGGCGTACAGACCGGCGCCCGCAGCGAGGACGTCGATGCCGCGCAGCACCATCACGGTGCGCTCCTGGTCGAGGCCGATCGCCAGCGCCGCCTTCGCCGGGAACGACATCCCGTAGTAGTAGAGGTACGCGGGGAACCGCGTGACCTCACCGAGCCGGAGCGTGGAGGCCGCGACGTCGTGCAGGAACGGCCCGGCGGTCCAGGGCCGCTCCGCGTAGAGCAGGATGTTGCCGATGTGCCGGACCTCATCCGGGGCGGCCGACGCCGGCACGTGGATGGTGACGGCGAACAGGAACCCCATGAGGACGAAGGCGACGAGCACGACGACGAACGCCGCTCGTGACGCCAGGACGCGGCCCGTCCGACGAAGGACCCGTTCGCCCCACCCGCCGACCGTCGGCCCGCTGACGGACTCGGTGGTCAACGACATCGAACAGTGGCCTTCCGTGGATCTGGGTGCGCTGGCTCAGGCTAGCAGCGCCGCCCCTCGGGGACGGGGAGGCCAGCGGGCCGCTCGCAACGCAAAAGGTCCCCACCCCGGAGGGATGAGGACCTGTCGCTCCCCGAGTTGGACTCGAACCAACAACCTGCCGGTTAACAGCCGGCTGCTCTGCCAATTGAGCTATCGAGGATCACTGTTCACTGGCGAAAGACGTGCGAACAACGGGTAACAGCATAGCAGCACCCTGGCGCCCTCCACCGCATCGGACACGCCGCCCGGGCGCGCCGCGCGACGAGGCCCCGCGTCAGTAGCCAGCGACCGGGTCGACGACCCCGACGAAGCCCTCGCCGTCGCCGCCGAGGAACGCCGTGGTGTTGAGCCGGACGCGCTCCGCGAGCAGGGGCGCGACCATCTCCGGGGTGTCGGCCTGGTGCGGGGTGATGACCGCGCCGGGCTCGGACCACAGCGGGTGACCGTCGGGCAGCGGCTCGGGGTCGGTGACGTCGAGGCCCGCCGCGGCGATCTCCCCCTCGCGCAGTGCGGCGACCAGGGCGTCGGTGTCGACGAGTCCGCCGCGGGCGATGTTCACGAGCCGGGCCGACGGCTTCATGATCCGGAACTGCCGCTCGCCGAACAGCTTCGCGGTGCCCGAGGTCATGGCCGCCGCGATCATCACGACGTCGGCATCCGGCAGGACCTGGTCGAGGTCGTCGGTGGTGACGGTCCGCGCAGCGCCGGGCACGGGGTCGGCCGAACGGCGCACCACGGTCACGTCGACGTCGAACGGGGCGAGCAGCCGGAGGTACTCGAGCGCGATGCCGCCGGCACCGATCACGACGACGTTCCGCCCGTACAGCGAGACGCCCTCGGGCTCGGTCGCCCACGACGACGCACGGGCGCGCTTCTGCAGGACCCGCAGCGTGCCGAGCGTCAGCGCCAGGGCGTGTTCGGCGACGGGTTCCGCGTAGGCGCCCTTGGCCGAGGTGAAGAGCACGCGGTCCCCGTGCTCCTGGATCAGGTGGGCGAAGGCGTCGACGCCGGCGAACGGTAGCTGCACCCAGCCCACCCCCGGGGCCGCGGACAGCGCGTCGGCGAGGCCGGACGGGTCGGAGGCGTCGAGCCAGACGATCCCGCGGGTGTCGGTGTCGAGCGGCGCGACGGTGCCACCGGCCTCGGTCACGGCGTCCGCGTGCAGGTCGGTCGGCTCCGGCAGCACGGCGACGGGGCCGGCCTGCGGGGCGTCGATCGGCAGCGGCGCACCCGACGTCGGGACGACGGCGCGGTGACCGCGCTGGACTCGGTCCGTGGTGCTCACGGGTTCTCCTGACGGTCGGTCCGGGGGCCGGTGCCGGCGGCGAGCGGGCGTCGGGGCGCCGACGAACGGCGCGCCGTGGTCGGTGCCGGGCGACGCTTCACGCCCCGGGCAGCGGTCGACGCGAGCGTCTTCACGTAGGGGTCGACGGGGTTGTCGAGGACCTCGTCGAAGGTGCCGAGCCCGACGAGCCGCGCGTCGGCCATCACGGCGACACGGTCGGCGAGGGCGCGGGCCTCGCGCAGGTCGCTCGACACGACGACGGCGGAGAACTGCCGCCCGCGCTGCAGGGTCGCGAGGGCCTCGAGCACGGACTGCCGCACGAGCACGTCGACACCACGGGCCGGTTCGTCGGCCACGAGCAGCTGGGGTTCGAGGACGAGTGCCTTCGCCAGGGCGACCCGCTGACGCTGACCGCTCGAGAGCTCCCACGTGTTCAGACGCATCGTCCCGAGCGGCAGGTGCACGGCGTCGAGCAGCCGCGCGACGATGAGCCCCGCCTCGCGCCGGTCGAACCGGCGGTCGCGCGCGTAGATCGGTTCGGCGACGGCCTCGCCCACGGTCAGGTCCGGGCTGAGCCGGTCCGCGCCGTCCTGCGGCAGGTAGCCGATCCGGCCGCTCAGCCGTTCGAGCTTGCGGGACGAGGGACGGAGGCCCCGGGTCTTCTGCCCGAGCACGGTGAGCTCGCCGCCGACGATGTGGCGACGCAGCGCGCCCTCGCCCTCGCCGTGGGATCCGAGCTGGCCGGCGATGGCCGCGGCGAACGTCGACTTGCCCGAGCCCGACTCACCGAGCAGAGCGAGGATCTCCCCCTGACGGACGGTGAGGCTCACGCCGTCGACGGCCCGGATCGACTCGCCCCCGCGTCCGCCCCGGTACTCGATCGACACGTCGTCCGCGACGACCGCCGGTCCGTTGACCGCGATCATGGGTCCCCTTCCACGCCGCCCCCTGGCGGCGGTTCGCGACGGGCCGCCCTGGCAGGCCCGTCGTGCGTACAGCAGTGGAGGCGACCGCCCTGGAGGCCCGGCGTGCGTCGTCGACGCAGGGCGGGCCTCCAGGGCGGTCACGTCGGGTCAGGACCCGGCGTTCTCCAGTCGCTCCAGCGTACGCCGTCGCTCCGCCTGCTCCGCTGGGTCCGGTACCGGCAGCGACGCGAGGAGGCGCTGCGTGTACGGGTGCTGCGGCGAACCGAGCACCTGCGCGGTCGTGCCGGTCTCGACCAGGTCACCGCGGTACAGCACCGCGATCCGGTCGGACAGCGCGCCGACGACCGCGAGGTCGTGGCTGATGAACAGCGACGCGAACCCGAGGTCCTGCTGCAGCTCGAGGAAGAGCTCGAGGACCCGGGCCTGCACGGAGACGTCGAGCGCGCTGGTCGGCTCGTCGGCGATGAGCAGCTTCGGCCGGAGCGCGAGCGACCGGGCGAGCGACGCGCGCTGGCGCTGCCCACCGGAGAGCTCGTGCGGGTAGCGGTCGCCGTACGCGGCCGGCAGCTGGACCGCCTCGAGCAGCTCGTCGACGCGCTTGCGGGCGGCACGGGGGCTCGAGACCTCCTTGTGCACGACCAGCGGCTCGGCGACGCACTCGGCGATCGTCAGCAGCGGGTTGAACGAGGTCGCCGGGTCCTGGAACACGAACCCGATGTCCTTGCGCAGGTGCTTGAAGTCGCGCTCGCGGTACCCGAGCATCTCGGCGCCGAGGACCTTCAGCGAGCCGCCGGTGACCTTCGTCAGGCCGGCCATCGCGCGGCCGATGGTGGTCTTGCCGGAGCCGGACTCCCCCACCAGGCCGAGGACCTCGCCGGGACGGATCGCCAGGTCGACGCCCTTGACCGCCCGGAACGCCGGCGCACCGAGCCGACCGGGGTACTCGATCTCGAGACCCTTCGCCTCGACCAGGGGTGTGACGTCCTCGGTGATCGCGGCGCGCCGGGCGACCCCGGTCGACGCCTCGAGCCGGGGCACCGCGGCGAGCAGCCGCTTGGTGTACTCGGCCTGCGGTGTCGCGAAGAGTGCCGTCGCGGTCGCTTCTTCGACGATCTCGCCCTGGTACATCACGGCGACGCGGTCGGCCAGGTCGGCGACGACGCCCATGTTGTGCGTGATGACCACGATCGCGGTGCCGAACTCGTCGCGGCATCGGCGCAGCAGGTCGAGGATCTCGGCCTGCACCGTCACGTCGAGCGCGGTCGTGGGTTCGTCGGCGATGATCACGCTCGGTTCGAGGGCCAGCGCGCTCGCGATGACCACGCGCTGCTTCTGCCCGCCGGAGAACTGGTGCGGGTAGTGGTCGACGCGGGTCTCGGGGTCGGGGATGCCGACACGACCGAGGTAGTCGATCGCCTTCGCCCGCGCCTCCTTCTTCGACATGCCGCCGTGGGCGCGGAGCCCCTCGGCGATCTGCCACCCGACCGTGAAGACCGGGTTGAGGGCGGTGGAGGGCTCCTGGAACACCATCGCGCCGGCGGTCCCGCGCACTTCGCGGAGCTTCTGCGAACCGACCGACACGACGTCGGTGCCGTCGAGGAGCACCGCGCCGCCGAGCGTCGCCGTCTCGGGCATCAGTCGCAGCATGCTGCGGGCCGTGACGGACTTGCCGGAGCCGGACTCGCCGACCAGGGCGAGGACCTCGCCCGGGCGGACGTCGAGACTGACGCCCTTGACCGCGTCGACGGCGCCACCGTCGGTCGCGAAGGTGACCGTCAGGTCGTCGACGACGACGACGGGTTCGGTGGTGGTGTCGCCCGGTTGCAGGCGGGTGGTCGGGGTCATGCGCCCGTCCCTTCCGTGTCGTTCCCGGCCTTGCGCGCATCGTCGGCTCCGCGCGGTGCTTGGGTTCCGCGCGTGTCGCGCGTGGACACCAGCTGCTTCAGCCGGCGTCGTGCACGCAGGCGGGGGTCGGAGATGTCGTTCAGGCTCTCGCCGATGAAGGTCACACCGAGCACGAGCACCACGATGGCGACGCCGGGGAACACGCCGGTCCACCAGACACCGCTCGCGACGTCCGAGAGCGCACGGCTGAGGTCGTAGCCCCACTCGGCGCCGGACGTCGGGCCGATGCCGAACCCGAGGAATCCGAGACCGGCCAGGGTCAGGATCGCGTCGCTGGCGTTCAGCGTCAGGATGAGCGGCAGGGAGCGCGTCGAGTTCCGCAGGACGTGCCGCGTCATGATGCGCCACGGGTTCGTGCCCATCACGCGCGCCGACTCGACGAACGCGTCGTTCTTCAGCCGGACGGCCTCGGCACGGACCACGCGGAAGTACTGCGGCACGTAGACGACGGTGATCGAGATCGCCGCCGCGATGATGCCACCCGAGTAGCTCGAGTTGCCGCCGGAGATGACGATCGACACGATGATCGCGAGCAGCAGGGACGGGAACGCGTAGACGGCGTCGGCCACGACCACCAGGACGCGGTCGAGCCAGCCACCGAGGTAGCCGGAGACCATGCCGAGCAGGACGCCGACGGTGATGGAGACGATCACGGCGACGATCACGACGAGCACGGCCGTGCGGGCGCCGTAGAGCACGCGGCTGAACACGTCGAAGCCGCCGACCGTGGTGCCCCAGATGTGTTCGGCACTCGGGGCGCCGGTGCGCGGGAAGCTCTCGCCGTCCGCGCCCTGCAGCTGACCGAAGCCGTACGGGGCGAGGAGCGGGGCGAACACCGCGATGAGCAGGTAGAGGGCACAGATGACCACGCCGACGATGAGCATGGCGCGCTGCCAGCCGGTGCTCTTGCGCAGCTGGACCACCACGGGGAGCCGCTTCCACAGCGGCTCGTGGCGGTCGACGAGGGTGGTGTCGACCATCGTCAGAACCTCACTCTCGGGTCGATCAGTGCGGCGACGACGTCGACGACGAAGTTGGTCACCGCCACGATCACCGCCAGCATCGCGACGATGCCCTGCACCGCGACGAAGTCACGGGCCGACAGGTACTCGTTGAGCTCGAAGCCGAGGCCACGCCACCCGAAGGTCGTCTCGGTGAGCACCGAGCCGCCCAGGAGCATCGCGATCTGCAGCCCCATCACGGTGATGATCGGGACGAGCGCCGGACGGAACGCGTGGGTCCGGACGAGCCGCGACTCGCGCACGCCGCGCGACCGGGCGGCGTCGACGTACTCGGAGCCGAGCGAGCCGATCATGTTCGCGCGCACCAGGCGCAGGAAGATGCCGGCGGTCAGCAGACCGAGCGTCAGCGCGGGCAGGACGGCGTGCTGGAGCACGTTGCCGATGACCTGGGCGTTGCCGGTGCGGAGCGCGTCGACGATGTAGATGCCGCTCGCCCCCGGGATGTTGTCGAGGATCAACGAGACCCGCGTCGAGGCGCGGTCGCCGAGCGGCAGCCAGTCGAGCCACACCGAGAACACGAGCTTGAGCAGCAGCCCGCCGAAGAACACCGGCGTCGCGTAGGTGAGGATCGCCAGCGCACGGAAGAGCACGTCCGGCCACTTGTCGCGCACGTAGGCGGCGACCATGCCGAGCGGGATGCCGATCACCAGCGCGACGATGAGCGCGTAGAACACGAGCTCCGCGGTCGCGCCGCCGTACGTGACGATGACCTCGGTGATCGGCCGGTTGTCGGTCGACGTCGTGCCGAAGTCGCCGCGCAGGATGTTGCCGAGGTACTCGAAGTACTGCACGAGCACCGGGCGGTCGTACCCGGCGGCGGCGAGGCGTTCCTGGAGCTGGTCCGGGGTGAGCCGTCCGCCGACGGACGCGGTGATCGGGTTCCCGATCACGCGCATCAGGAAGAACACGAGCGTCACCAGGATGAAGACGGTCGGGATGATGAGGAGGAATCTGACGAGGATGTACCGGCCGAGTCCGCCGCCACCGCCGCCGGCACGTCGCTGTGCCTGGGGCTTGGTGGGTTCGGTCTCGATCGCCTCGGGGGTGCTGAGGGTCACGGGGTGGGTGCCTTTCGTCGCCGTTGCACAGGCACGCGGGGCTTGGTGTTACTTGCTGAGCGTGGCGTAACGGAACTTGTACGAGGAGTCGAGGGTCAGGCCCTTGACGTCCTTCGATGCGACCGCCACCGACTTGCCCTGCAGCAGCGGGAGCGTCGAGATCTGGGTGGCCTCACGCTCCTGCACCTGCTCGATGAGGTCGGCGCGCTTGTCCGCGTCGGACTCCTGCTGCTCGGCGGCGATGAGGTCCTGGATCTCGGCGTCGTCGTAGTGGTTCTGGACGAAGTTGTCCTTCGAGAAGAACGGCGACAGGTAGTTGTCGGCGTCCGAGAAGTCCGGGAACCAGCCGAGCTGGTACACCGGGTAGGCGTCGTTCACGCGCTCCTCGGAGTAGGTCGTCCAGACCGTGGACTGCAGGTTCACGGTGAACAGGCCCGAGTTCTCGAGCTGGGTCTTCAGGGCCGCGTACTCGTCGTCCGAGGTGGAGCCGTAGTGGTCGGGCGAGTACTGCAGGTCGATCGAGACCTTCCCCGTGACACCGGCGTCGGACAGGGTCTTCTTCGCCTTGTCGACGTCCGGGCCGCCGTCGCCGTCCCCGTACATCTCCTCGAACGGCTTCGCCGCACCCGTGAGGCCGTCCGGCACCATCGAGTAGAGCGGCGAGTAGGTGTCGTTGTAGACCTCTTCGGCGATCGCCGAGCGGTCGACGACGTCGGCCACGGCCTGACGGACCGCGAGGGCCTTGGCCTCGTCGGCGTCGTCCGTCTTCGCGCCGAAGGGCTGCGTGTCGAGGTTGAACACCACGTAGCGGATCTCGCCACCGGGGCCGTCGGTGACCTTCAGCGAGTCGTCCTTGCGGAGGTCGGCGATGTCGGTCGGGGTCAGCGAGCGGTACGCCACGTCGACGTCGCCCTTCTGCACGGCGAGCTTGAGGTCGGTCTCCTTGGTGTAGTAGCTGGCGGTGACCTCGTCGGTCTTCGCCTTGCCGAGGAGGCCGTCGTACGCCTTGTTCGCCTTGTACTGGATCGTCTCGTTCTCCTTGTACGAGGTGATCTCGTACTGCCCGGCGAACGCCTTGCCCTTGACGATGTCGTCGGCGCTGGTGAGCTCGGTGGCCGAGAACACGTCCTCGTCGACGATCGGGCCGGCGGGGCTCGAGAGCACCTGCGGCCAGGTCTGGTCGGCGTGGTCGAGGTTGAACACCACGGTCGTGTCGTCCGGGGTGTCGATGCTCTTGAGGTTGGCCAGCAGCGACTGCGGGCCGTTCTCGTTGTTGATCTTCAGTTCACGGTCGAACGAGAACTTCACGTCACTCGACGTGAGCTCGTTGCCGTTCGCGAACTCGAGCCCGTCCTTGAGGGTGACCTCGTAGGTGGTCGGGTCGGTGAACTCCGCCTTCGTGGCGATGTCCGGCTCGACGTCCGGGCTGCCCACGGGCGTGTTCATCAGGAACGGGAACACCTGGTTCTGCACGGCGAAGGAGCCGTTGTCGTAGGAACCGGCGGGGTCGAGCGACGTCACCTTGTCCGTCGTCCCGATGCTCATGCCGTTCAGTTCGGTGTCGCTCACGCTGCTGCTCGCGCAGCCGGTCAGCACCAGCGCCGTCGCTGCTGCTCCGGCGCCGAGCGCGATGCCGCGCCTGCCCCACGTGCCTGTGTGCTTCTTGAACACGGATGCCATGTTCGATGCCTCTCTTGAAGATGAATGCAAGGGCCCTGAGCCGGAGGTGGAACGTCTGTGTGCCCGGTCAGGAACGCTCATTGGTACCACCCTGTCACGGAACCCAACGAGCCGAGGGCGATTTGTTTACACCGCTGTAATGCACGGCCCGGTCGCGTGATGCATGATTCGTGCGCATCGGTCCGGCGCGCCGCACAGGAATGTTGCGCGGTGCAACCGGGGCGCTCTGGCCGCCCCAGGTTCCGAAATCTCGGCATGTCGGCGCTCGTCCGGCCCGGCATCGGCACCTCGGCGCATCGCACACGGCGTTTCCTGGAACCTCGGCGCGCCGAACAGGAATGCCCCCGAACCCGCCCGTCGTGCGTTGCGCGGACACCTCCCGCCCACCCCAGGTTCCGAAATCTCGGCATGTCGGCGGACGTGCGGCCCCGCATCCGCATCTCGGCGCACCGCACGCGGTGTGTTGTGGAACCTCGGGCATCGACCGGGAGGCCCGCCACACCTCCACAGCGCCCGTCACCGCTGCGACGCGGTCGCGCCGCACGGCCTCGGTTACGACGTCCGGTCGCGTCCCGCCCCCACCATGGCCCGCCGAGGTTCCACGAAGTGCCGCTCGAACGCCGGAAGATGCGCAGATTTCGGAACCTGGGCGAACGGCAGGCGGAGTGTCGTGCGTCGGGTGCGTCGTACGACTTCGGGGCCGCTGACGACCCGACGCGCCGGCGGGAGCTCGAGGCGCGCGAGGAGCGCTAGGAGGCCTCGGCGTCGGCGCGCAACCGCATCCGCTGCCCGTCGATGTCGACGAGCTGCCGCTGGATCTCGGCGCGGCGCTCCGCCTGCTCGTGTGGGTCGGCGCGCTGCAGCTGTCCGAGCAACGAGGCCTTCCGGGCGAGCAGGTCGCGCTCGACCAGGGCCACGACGATGCTCCGGCAGTAGGCCGCCAGGTCCTCGGCGTTCCGAGCGGGGATCGGCGCGAGGGCGAGCTCGTGCGTCAGGGTGCGCAAGGGGGCCGGCACGTCGGCCAGCAGGCGGTCGAGCCAGTCCCCCGCGCCGATGACGTCCACGTTGGCGACCACGGCGTCCCGCACCGCAGCGAGCATCGGCGTCGAGAACGTGGCCGACGCGGCGAGCCCGAGCATCGGTGCGCCGACGGACGTGGGCTGCTGCACCATCGCCATCACGGCGTCGCGCTCCATGCGGCTGATCGGGTCGTTCGGCAGCGAGCGGATCCCGGCGACGGGCTCGTCGGGGGTGTCGGCCCCGTCGGTACCGTTGCCGGCACGGCCATCGCGCCCCGAGCCCGCGGACCGGTCGTCCTGCCCGGCGGAGCCCGCACGGCGCCTGGCCGTCTCGACCGACCGACGGACCTCGGGGATCTCCATGCCGAGCCAGCCGGCGAGTTCGCGGACGTAGCCCTGGGTCAGCGAGCGGTCGCGGATGCCGGCGAGCACGGGCGCGGCCGCCCGCAGGGCACCGACGCGCCCCTCGACGGTCTCGAGGTCGTGGCCGTCGAGCGTGCGACGGATCATGAACTCGAACATCGGGCGCTTGTTCGTGACCAGGCGGCGGATGGCGTCGTCACCGCGGGCGAGCCGGAGGTCGCACGGGTCGAGCCCGCCGGGCGCGACGGCGACGTAGGTCTGGGCGGCGAATCGCTGTTCCTCGGCGAACGCACGCGACGCGGCACGCTGCCCGGCTTCGTCCGGGTCGAACGTGAACACGACCTCACCGTTGGCGTTCGGGTCGGCTCCGGCCAGGTCGCCGAGCATCGGTCGGAGCACCTTGATGTGGTCGACGCCGAACGACGTGCCGCAGGTGGCGACCGCGGTCGTGACCCCCGCGACGTGACAGGCCATCACGTCGGTGTAGCCCTCGACGATGACGACCTGCTTCTGCTTCGAGATGTCGCGGCGTGCGAGGTCGAGCCCGTAGAGCACCTGGCTCTTGTGGTAGATCGGGGTCTCGGGCGTGTTGAGGTACTTGGGGCCCTTGTCGTCCTCGAGCAGCCGGCGCGCGCCGAACCCGATCGTCGCCCCGGTGACGTCGCGGATGGGCCACATCAGGCGCCCGCGGAACCGGTCGTACGGCGAACGGTCGCCCTGGCTGACGAGACCGGCGGACACGAGTTCTTCCATGGTGAAGCCGCGCCCACGCAGGTGGTCCTTGAGCATGTCGTAGGACTTCGGGGCGAACCCGACGCCGAAGTGCTGCGCGGCCGAGGGGTCGAACCCGCGCTCCCCCAGGAACCGGCGGGCGGGGTCGGCAGCGGCCGTGGTGAGCTGCGACGTGAAGTACTCGAGCGCGGCCTCGTTCGCCGCGATCAGCCGGGCACGGGTGTTGTAGTCGGTGCGCGGCCCGTCGCCCTCTTCGTAGTGCAGGGTGAAGCCGATCTTCGCGGCCATGCGCTCGACGGCCTCGGCGAAGGTGGTGTGGTCCTGCGCCATGATGAAGCTGAAGACGTCGCCGTCCTCGCCGCAGCCGAAGCAGTGGTACCGGCCGACCTGGGGCCGGACGTGGAACGACGGGGAGCGTTCGTCGTGGAAGGGGCAGAGGCCCTTCATCGACCCGACGCCCGCGTGCTTCAGCGTGACGTAGTCGCCCACGACGTCGGCGATGTTGACACGCAAGCGGACCTCGTCGATGTCGTTCCGCGCGATCCTGCCAGCCACCCCTCGATCCTAGTTCGTGGAACCGACGTCGGCGGACCGGTCAGACGGCGATGTGGACCGGTTCACGGTCGCCCACCACCAGACGGCGGTGCCACGCGAGCGCACCTTGATCGGTCAGGCTGGCGACCTGGTCGACGACGGCACGGAGCCGGCCGGCGTCGTCGTCCGCGGCGTGCCAGTCGGCGGCGAAACCCGGCTCGAGGTCGGACGCACCGGTCGCCGCCAGCGCGTCGAGCAGTTCGGTGAGCACGCGGCGCTGGTCCTCGTACACGGGCTGACGGTCGCCGTGGGTCATCACGAAGGCCGCGACGATGCCCTTGAGCACCGCGATCTCGCCGATGATCTCTGGTGGGGTGACGACCGAGGCGGCGAACCGCACGAGCGATCCGGAGGCGTAGGACTCACGGGTGGCAGCCGTCGCGGTGCGCGCGAAGCGCCCGATCAGCTGCGACGTCAGGTTCTTCAGGCGCGCGGCGTCGCGGCGTGACCCGTCGTACGCGGTCATCCAGAGGGGCAGTGCCCGGAGCCGGTCGAACGCCTCGAGCAGCTCGTCGCGGCTCAGGTCGTCCCCCACCCAGGCGTGCATGGCGCTGACGATGTCGTTCTCGCCGACGCGGTCGCCCAGGGCGGCGACGTCGATGAACCCGGCGACGACGGCGTCTTCGAAGTCGTGCACCGAGTACGCGATGTCGTCGGCGAGGTCCATGACCTGCGCCTCGATGCACCGCTGGCGACGCGGGGCCCCGGCGCGGAGCCACTCGAACGCGTCGTGGTCGTCGTCGTAGAAGCCGAACTTGGTGCGCCCCGACGATGCCTCGGAAACACCCTGCGCGGCGGGCCACGGGTACTTGCAGCTGGCATCCAACGACGCGCGGGTCAGGTTCAGCCCGAACGGCCGCTCGACGTCGGCACCACCGGCACCGGGGCGGAGCCCGTAGACCTTCGGCTCGAGCCGCGTCAGCAACCGGAGCGTCTGCGCGTTGCCCTCGAACCCGCCGATGCCGGTGGCCCAGGCGTTCACGGCGGTCTCGCCGTTGTGCCCGAACGGCGGGTGCCCGATGTCGTGCGCCAGGCACGCGGTGTCCACCACGTCGGGGTCGAGCCCGAGTGAGTCGGCGAGCTCACGGCCGACCTGCGCGACCTCGAGCGAGTGCGTCAGCCGGTTGCGGGCGAAGTCGAGCCCCGCGGTCGGGCTGAGCACCTGGGTCTTGGCGGCCAGGCGTCGGAGCGCACTGGAGTGCAGCAGCCGGGCGCGGTCGCGGGCGAAGTCCGACCGGCGGTTGCCGTGCTCCTCGGGGAGCCAGCGCTCGGCATCGGCCGGGCCGTACGAGGCGGTGGCGCTCATCCGCCGCTGTGGTGCAGCTCGGCGGCGGCCAGGACCTTGCGGAACTCGGAGTCGACGTCGCGGCTCTCGAGCCAGCGGTCGGGCAGCGCGGTGCGCTTCGCGTGCCCGGCACGACCGCGCGGCCCCTCGGCACCCGCACCGGGGTACGGCGCGTCGTGGTCGAGCTGGCCGAGGAAGTCGTCGATCTCCTGCAGGCTCGACGCCATCGCCAGGCCGGACCGCACGTCGCTGCCGATCGGGTACCCCTTGAAGTACCAGGCCACGTGCTTCCGGATGTCGCGGCAGGCGTGCTCTTCGGAGCCGAAGAACTCGACGAGCAGTTCGGCGTGCCGGCGGAACCCGTCGGCGACCTCGCCCAGGGTCGGCATGTAGCGCAGCCCCTCGCCGCGGAACGCCGCGGCCAGGTCGCCGAAGAGCCAGGGACGACCGAGGCATCCGCGCCCGACGACCACGCCGTCGGCGCCGGTCTCGTCGATCATCCGGAGCGCGTCGGCCGCCGACCAGATGTCCCCGTTGCCGAGGATCGGGATGTCGGTGACGGTCTCCTTCAGCGTGGCGATCGCCGACCAGTCGGCGTGCCCGGAGTAGTGCTCGTTCGCCGTGCGCGCGTGCAGCGACACCGCGGCGACCCCGGCATCCCGCGCGATGCGGGCGGCGTCGAGGTAGGTCAGGTGGTCCTCGTCGATGCCCTTGCGCATCTTCACGGTGACCGGCACGTTGCCCGCGGCACGGACGGTCTTGGTGACGAGTTCGCGGAACAGGTCGAGCTTCCAGGGCAGGGCCGCCCCACCGCCCTTGCGGGTGACCTTGGGGACCGGGCACCCGAAGTTCAGGTCGATGTGGTCCGCACGGTCCTCGCCCACCAGGATCGACGCCGCTTCGGCCACGGTGTTCGGCTCGACGCCGTACAGCTGGATCGACCGCGGGTCTTCCGACTCGTGGTGCTGGATGAGCTGCATCGACACGGGGGTCCGTTCGACCAGCGCACGCGAGGTGATCATCTCGCACACGTAGAGCCCGGCGCCGTACTCGCGGCACAGCCGGCGGTACGCCATGTTCGTGATCCCGGCCATCGGCGCGAGCACGACCGGCACGTCGACCTCGATCGGGCCGATGCGCAGGGGGCCGCCGACTCGCGAGGCGGGTGCTTGTGTGATCGTCATACCTGTCCCATCTTCCCACGTCGGTGCGCGCCGGTAGCGTTCTCCACATGACGACCGACGCCAGCACCCGGTTCGACGCCGACGCCCAGGCCCGTGGCCTGCCGGTCCAGGTCGTCGAGCGCCCGGCCGCGAATTCCCTGCACGAGGCCGCCGACCTGCTCGGCATCGACCCAGGCGACATCGTCAAGACCCTGGTGGTGAAGCGCCACGACGGCGGGTTCCTGCTCGCCCTGGTGCCCGGCGGCCGCAGCATCGCGTGGAAGAAGCTCCGCACGGTCGTCGGCGTCAACAAGCTCTCGATGCCGGACGCCGCCACCGCGCTCGAGGCATCGGGGTACGAGCGCGGCACCATCACGCCGATCGGTGCCACGGGAGACCTGCCGGTGTACGCCGACGAGCGCATCGTCGGCCGCCGGGTCGCCCTGGGTGCGGGCCGGCACGGCGCGAGCGCCTTCGTCGACGCGGACGCGCTCGTCGCCGCCTACGGCGCGACCGTCGCCGACATCACCGACGAGGAACCGCAGCGCGACTGATCGGTCTGGCGACCGACGGATCGCGCCCCCGCACAGCCGTCGCGCCCCGCAGAGTCGGGGCGCAACGACCGCACGGGGGCGCGGGACCACCAGCGCGCGACGCGCGACCGAAGGAAGCGTCAGTCCGGCACCTCGGTCCAGTCGCCCTCGGCACCGGCGAACGATCCGGCGTCGATCAGGCACGAATCACCGTCGCAGACCGGCGCACCGCCGGGCGTGACCAGCGTGAGCAGGCCGGGGCGCGCCTCCAGACCGGAGATCGCATCCGGGACCGACGGGGCGGACGGGAGGCCCGCCCCACCCCCGACGGTGACCGTCGCGCCCGTCATCGGGTCACCGCCACGTCCGCGCTCGCGTCGTCCGCGGCGCGCTCGGCCGCCGAGGCGACCTCCTCCGGTGTGGTCTCGCGGAGCGCGACCACCTGGCGGAGCACCTGCTCGAACGCCGACGGGTCCTGCGCGCCGGAGACGCCGTACTTGCCGTCGATGACGAAGAACGGCACGCCGTTGATGCCGTAGGCCTGCGCCTGGGCCTGGTCGGCGCGGACCGCGGCGAGCTGGGCATCGTCGCGCAGGGTGCTGAGGACCTCGTCGCGGTCGATGCCGATCTCCGCCGCGAGGTCGGCCAGCGAGGACTCCTGGCCGACGTGCTCGCCGCGCTCGAAGTAGGCGGTGAACAGGCGCTCGACCATCTCGAGCTGCTTGCCGTGCTGCTTGGCGAGGTGGATGACCTGGTGGGCCTTCACCGTGTTGGTGTGGTGCATGGCCTCGAAGTCGTACTCGAGGCCCACGCCCGCGGCGATGGCCGTGACCTGGTCGAGCATCTGCTGCGCCTGGTCGACGGGCATGCCCTTGTGGCTGGAGAGGAACTCGGCCTCGGTGCCCTCGAAGTCGACGGGGGTGTCGGGGCTCAGCTCGAAGGAGTGGTACTCGACCTCGACGGGTCGGCCCTCACTCGAGGCACCGAACGCGGCCACGCCGGCCTCGAACTTGCGCTTGCCGATGTAGCACCAGGGGCAGGCGATGTCCGACCAGACATCGACCTTCACGGAGTCGTTCATGCTGACCCCAACGCGCTTGTGCGGCGCGCATTCCCGTCGCTGGTAGCTGAACACCGGTGTTCGCAGGTCGAACACCCGGCTGCGGGTGTGCAACGCACGAACACCGGTGTCTTGCGGAACCGAAACCCCCTACGCGCCGAGCAAGCGCTGCGCCAGGTACCCCTGCAGCTGGTCGAGCGAGACCCGCTCCTGGCCCATGGTGTCGCGCTCGCGCACCGTGACGGCCTTGTCCTCGAGCGTGTCGAAGTCGACCGTGATGCAGAACGGCGTACCGATCTCGTCGTGGCGACGGTAGCGACGGCCGATGGCACCGGCGTCGTCGAAGTCCACGTTCCAGTTCTTCCGCAGGTCGTCGGCCAGGCCGCGGGCGACGGGCGAGAGCTGCTCGTTGCGCGACAGCGGCAGGACGGCGGCCTTCACCGGGGCCAGGCGCGGGTCGAGACGCAGGACGGTGCGCTTGTCGACGCCGCCCTTCGCGTTCGGCGCCTCGTCCTCGTGGTACGAGTCGAGCAGGAACGCCATGAGCGCACGGGTCAGCCCGAACGACGGCTCGATCACGTACGGAACGTACTTCTCGTTGGCGGCCTGGTCGAAGAACCGGAGGTCCTGGCCGGACGCCTCGATGTGGTTGTTCAGGTCGAAGTCGGTGCGGTTCGCGACGCCCATCAGCTCGCCCCACTCCGAGCCGGTGAAGCCGAAGCGGTACTCGATGTCGGCGGTGGCGTCGGAGTAGTGCGCCCGCTCGCCGTCCGGCACGTCGAAGCGGCGGAGGTTCTCCGGGTCGATGCCGAGGTCGGTGTAGAACGCGACCGAGTCGGCGATCCACTGCTCGTAGTGCTCCTGGGCCGAGGCCGGCGGCACGAAGTACTCGATCTCCATCTGCTCGAACTCGCGCGTGCGGAAGATGAAGTTGCCGGGCGTGATCTCGTTGCGGAACGCCTTGCCGACCTGGCCGATGCCGAACGGGGGCTTCATCCGGCTCGTCGTCACGACCTGCGCGAAGTCGACGAAGATGCCCTGGGCGGTCTCGGGGCGCAGGAAGTTCAGGCCCTCTTCCGACTCGACCGGGCCGAGGTAGGTCTTGAGCATCCCGGAGAACTCGCGGGGCTCGGTCCACTCGCCGCGGGTACCGCAGTTCGGGCAGGCGACCTCGGCCATGCCGCCCTCGGGGGCGCGGCCCTTCTTCGCCTCGAACGCCTCGAGCAGGTGGTCCTCGCGGAACCGGTGGTGGCAGTGCAGGCACTCCACGAGCGGGTCGGTGAAGGTCGCGACGTGCCCGGAGGCCTCCCACACCTTGCGGGGCAGGATCACGGCGGAGTCGAGGCCGACCATGTCCCCGCGGCCGCGCACGAACCGCTGCCACCACTGGCGCTTGATGTTCTCCTTGAGCTCGACGCCGAGGGGCCCGTAGTCCCATGCGGAGCGGGAGCCTCCGTAGATCTCACCCGACTGGAAGACGAAGCCGCGGCGCTTGGCCAGGGCGATGACGCTGTCGAGACGGGAGGGCTGTGCCAAAGGGTGCTCCAGAGGTCGCCGAGCTGGGTGCTCGGTGCGGAAACGGTCCGGGCAAGACTACCGGCGATCGTGGGCCGGGAGGCCCGCCCCGCGTCCGGCCTCCGCGCTCACGTTCCCGACGTGCCCGGCCCCACCCCGCGCAACGCGGCCGCCACGTCCGTCACGTCCGTCTCGTCGTTCCACAGGTGGAACGCGATCCGCAGTCGCCCCGCTCGCCCGGAGGCGGTGAGGCCAGCAGCGGTGAGGGCCCGGAGGGCCGACCCGTCGGCGTCCCCGAACGTCACGATCGCCTGCCCGTCGCCCTGCCGAGGCGACCCGAGGGCGTCGCACAGCCGATCCGCGAGACCGGTGGCGTGCCTCCAGACCGCCTGCTGGTCGAGCGCGACCGCGTGCTCGAGCGCGGCCACGGCACCGGGCCACGCCTGCCAGGCCGGCGAGACGTCGAAGCGACGCGCGTCGTCGGCCAGGTGCATGGCAGGGCCGTAGCAGGAGGACCACACGTCCGCGCCCGCGTACCAACCGGCCTGCACCGGGCGGAGCCGACCGAGGGCCGTGTCGGACAGCGTCATGAAGGCGACGCCGCGCGGCGCGCACAGCCACTTGTAGGCGTGGGTGAGCGTCACGTCGAACGGTGCCGCGTCGACGGGCAGGACGCCGGCCGCCTGCGTGAGGTCGCAGAGGGTGAGGGCGCCGACACGTCGGGCGGCGGCCACGACCGGGTCGGGGTCGGTGACCACGCCGGTGGCGGACTGCACCGCGGACCAGGCGACGAGGGCGGTGTCGGGCCCGACGGAGGCGGCGAGCCGGTCGAGCGGGACGCTCCGGACCCGGACACCGCGGTGTGCCTGGGCGAGGAACGGGAAGACGACCGAGCTGAAGTCACCGTCCGGGACGACCACCTCGGCCCCGTCCAGCAGGGCGTCGGCGACGACCGCGGCCATCACCGAGGTCTGCGAGCCGGTCGCGACCCGCTCCGCCGGGACGCCGACCAGCGCGGCGAAGAGGGCACGCCCCTGCTCGACCAGCGCTCCGTACCCGGCCGGCGACGTCTCGGCGCGGGACCACGCGTCGAGGTCGGCGCGCTGCGCGGCGAGGGTGGCGCGGGTCGGCAGGCCTGCGGTGCACGCCGCGAGGTAGCCGCGGCCGGCGGGGAAGGAGTCCATGCGGACAGCGTCCCGGTTCTCGTCCCATCACACCAGAGCTGGTTCGTTGTGCCACCGATAACATCGGGTGATGGACGAGATCGATCCCCAGTTGCTCCGGGTGCTGCGCGCCGTGGCCGACGGCGGGTCGATCACCCGCGCCGCCGCCGCCCTCGGGTCGAGCCAGCCGGCCGTCAGCCAGTTGGTGGCCCGGGCCGAGCAGCGTCTCGGGCACGCGCTGGTCCTGCGCGGCGGGCGGGGCGCGACCCTCACGCACGCGGGGCAGGTGCTCGCCGACCATGCTCTGCACGTGCAGGCCGCACTGACCGCAGCACGCGAGGACCTGGACGCCGTCGGTGGTCTCACCCGCGGCCGGGTGCGACTGGCCGGGTTCCCGAGCGCGTCCTCCGCCCTCGTGCCCGCGGTGCTCGCCCGGCTCGCCGCGACGGCGCCCGGCGTGACGACCTCGTACGTCGAGGTCGAACCGCCCGAGGCACTCGAACTCCTGCGCGGTGGTGAGGTCGACGTCGCCCTCACCTTCACCTACGTCGGCGACGAGGTCGGGACCACCCCGGACCCCGGGCTCGTCACGCGGGCGCTCGGCCGGGATCCGCTCGCACTGGTGACGCCGACCGGGGCGGCCCTGCCGGGAGGCGCGGGGCCGGTCCGCCGCGCGGGGCCGGCCGCCGTCGTCGACCTCGCATCACACCGCGACGCGCGCTGGATCGGCGGCTGCCCGCGCTGCCGGGGGCACCTGCTCGCCTCGTGCGCGACGGCCGGGTTCACCCCGGACATCGTGCTCGAGACCGACAACGCGGCGGCGGTGGTGGGGCTCGTCGCCGCCGGGCTCGGGGTGGCGCTGCTCCCGCGGTTGGCACTCGCGACGACGGTCATCCCCGCCGGGGTCGCGATCGATCCCGTCGACGACGACCTGGCCCGACGCGTCGAGGTCGTCGTCGCCCGAGGGGCCGAGCGGGTCCCGAGCGTCCGTGCGGCGCTCGACGCGGTGCGCTCGGCCGCCCACCTGCTCGAGGGCCCGCTGCCGCGGTGAGGGTCGCGGTTGGGGTCGGGGCTGGGGCTTGGCTCGGGCTCGGGCTCGGGCTTGGGCTTGGGCTTGGGCTATGCCGTCGGGGTGTCGACCGCGCCACCGTATCGGCGGTCGCGGCTGGCGTACTCCTCGATCGCACCCCACAGGTCGGTGCGGCGGAAGTCCGGCCAGAGCCGGTCGAGGAACACCATCTCGGCGTAGGCGGACTGCCACAGCAGGAAGTTGCTCGTGCGCTGCTCCCCCGAACTGCGGAGGAACAGGTCGACGTCGGGCATCTCCGGCACGTACAGCCGCTTCGCCAGGGCCTTCTCGGTGACTTGGCTCGGCTTCAGGCGACCGGCTGCGACGTCCTCGGCCATGCCCCGCACGGCGTCGACGATCTCGTTCCGGCCGCCGTAGTTCACGCACATCGTCAGCGTGAGGACGTCGTTGCCCGCGGTCATCCGCTCGGCGGTCTCGAGCTCGTCGATGACGCTCCGCCACAGCCGCGGACGCCGACCGGCCCACCGCACCTTGACGCCCCACTGGTGCAGCTGGTCACGGCGACGGCGGATGACGTCGCGGTTGAAGCCCATCAGGAACCGGACCTCCTCCGGGGAGCGCTTCCAGTTCTCGGTCGAGAACGCGTACGCCGACACGTGCCCGACGCCGATCTGGATCGCGCCGGCGACGACGTCGAGCAGCGAGGCCTCGCCAGCCTTGTGCCCCTCGATGCGCGTCAGCCCGCGGCCGTTCGCCCACCGGCCGTTGCCGTCCATGACGATGGCCACGTGCTCCGGCACGAACCGGGCCGGGATCGCCGGGGGCGTCTCGCCGGTCCAGTCGATCGGGCGGAACGGTTCGACGTCGTCGGGGCGGCGGGGGCTCATGCGGTGGGGGCTCCTTCGACAGCGGGATCAGGGTCGGGCTCGGGCACGGCGGGTGCCGGGGTCGAGGCCACCGCACGTGCTGTCGCCTCGGGTCCGCCGTGGGTCTGCGGTACCGGCAGCGGGTGCTCGGAGCGGTCGACGTGCGGCAGGGACCGGAGCGATCGTTCCAGGTGCCACTGGGCGTAGGCCGCGACCACGCCGGAGGCCCGCGAACGCGTCCGCTCGTCGGTGGCGTCCACGGTCGCCCAGTCACCGGCGAGCAGGGAGCCGAGCACCCCGAGCGTCGCCGGGTCGAGCCGTGGGGTCCCCGGGGGCGCCGCACGGTCGGCGACGACACCTCCGAGCTGCACCACGAACGCCGAGTGCGGGCCGGGCTCCCCTGTCACGGCACAGTCGCTGAACGAGGGTGCCCACCCCGCGATGCTCATCGCGCGGAGCAGGTACGAGTCGAGGGTCGCGCTGGACTGGTGCTCACCGCGCGACAACGAGCGGAGCGCCCCGACGAGCAACAGGTACTGCTGCAGCCCGGCGTCGGCCTCGCTCAGACGGTCGGCGGTCTCGACCATGGCGCTGGCCGCGGTGTACGCGCCGTAGTCGGCGACGATCTGGGCCCCGTACGCGCCGAGGGACTCCGCCTGGGTGACGATGTCGAGCGACCGGCCCTCGTAGAACTGGGCGTCGACGACCATGAACGGTTCGAGCCGGCTGCCGAACTTCGACGCGGTGCGCCGCACGCCCTTGGCCACCGCACGGATCTTGCCGTGCTGCCGGGACAGCATCGTGACGATGCGGTCGGCTTCCCCGAGCTTGTGGGTGCGCAACACGACGCACTCGTCCCGGTACAGCGGCATGTCCCCAGTATCCCCCGCCCCGCCGACACCCGCGTGCGGTGCGGGGCGATCGCAGCGACGAGACGCCGTCGTCTTCACCGGACGCCGCGCGCTCGTCGAGACGCCGCGACTTTCGGTGGCGTCTCGACGACACGACGGCGTCTTGCGTCAGGCAGTGAACGGGCGCACAGACGGGAGGCGCGGTGCGGGACGGACCCGCACCGCGCCTCCCGGCCTGGTCGCGAACTCAGGCCGAGACGAGCTCCGGCGCGCCTGCACCGGCCGCGGCACCCGCACGCACCGCGCGGTTCACCGCGGACACGATCGCCTTGAGCGAGGCCGTCGAGATGTCGGCGTCGATGCCGACGCCCCAGAGGCGCACGCCGTCGACGTCGAGCTCGACGTAGGACGCCGCCTTGGCGTCACCGGAGGCGCTCATCGTGTGCTCCGAGTAGTCGTACAGGGTGACCTGGACGCCCTGCTCGGCGAGCACCTTGAGGAACGCGTCGATGGGACCGGTGCCGACGGCCTCGGCCGTGACCGCGCCCTCGTCGACGCGGAGCGCCACGGACAGCGAGGTCGTGCCCTCGAAGTCGCTCGACGTCGCTGTCTTGGTGAGCTCGTACCGTCCCCACTTCTCGTCGTCGACGGAAGCCGGCAGGTACTCGTCCTGGAACACGTCCCAGATCCGCTGCGACGAGAACTCGCCGCCCTCGGTGTCGGTGTGCCGCTGCACGACACCGGAGAACTCGATCTGCAGCTTGCGGGGCAGGTCGAGGGCGTGGTCGGTCTTGAGCAGGTAGGCGACGCCGCCCTTGCCGGACTGCGAGTTGACGCGGATCACGGCCTCGTACGACCGGCCGATGTCCTTCGGGTCGACGGGCAGGTACGGCACGGCCCACTCGATCTCGTCGATGTCCTTGCCCGCGGCGGCGGCCTTGGCCTTCATCGCCTCGAAGCCCTTGTTGATGGCGTCCTGGTGCGAGCCACTGAAGGCCGTGTACACGAGGTCGCCCGCCCACGGCTGACGCTCCGGCACGGGCAGCTGGTTGCAGTACTCGACGGTCCGCTTGACCTGGTCGATGTCGGCGAACGAGATCTCCGGGTCGATGCCCTGCGTGAACAGGTTCATGCCCAGGGCGACGAGGTCGACGTTGCCGGTGCGCTCACCGTTGCCGAACAGGCAGCCCTCGATGCGGTCGGCACCGGCCATGTAGCCGAGCTCGGCTGCCGCGACCGCGGTGCCGCGGTCGTTGTGCGGGTGCAGCGACAGGATGACGTCCTGGCGGTGCGCGAGGTTGCGCGACATCCACTCGATCGAGTCGGCGTAGACGTTCGGCGTGGCCATCTCGACGGTCGCGGGCAGGTTGATGATCACCTTGCGGTCCGGCGTCGGCTCGAAGACCTCGAGCACGGCGTTGCAGATCTCGAGCGCGACCTCGAGCTCGGTGCCCGTGTAGGACTCCGGCGAGTACTCGTAGTAGATCGTCGTGTCGTGCTGCAGCGTGGCCTCGGCCGCCTTGCAGAGCTTCGCGCCGGCGACCGCGATGTCGACCACGCCCTGCACGTCGGTGCGGAAGACGACCTCGCGCTGCACGATGCTCGTCGAGTTGTACAGGTGGACGATGGCCTGCTTCGCGCCGTCGATCGCCTCGTACGTGCGCTGGATGAGGTGCTCGCGCGCCTGGGTCAGCACCTGGATCGTGACGTCGTCCGGGATCGCGCCCTCGTCGATGAGTGACCGGACGAAGTCGAAGTCGGTCTGCGAGGCACTCGGGAACCCGACCTCGATCTCCTTGTAGCCCATCCGGACGAGGAGGTCGAACATCGCACGCTTGCGCTCGGCGTCCATCGGGTCGATGAGGGCCTGGTTGCCGTCACGCAGGTCGACGGCGCACCAGCGGGGCGCCTTGTCGATGCGCTTCGTGGGCCAGGTGCGGTCCGGCAGGTCGACGGTGATCTGCTCGTGGAAGGGGACGTACTTGTGGATCGGCATCCCGGAGGGCTGCTGCGTGTTCTGCATGGTTCTTCGCTTTCGTCGCGTGTTCGTGAGCCGACGTTCGTGGGCTCTGGTGAGTGCGGCCACGACGGACTCCGCGACGAGGTGGGCCGGAGTGTCAGGCCTCGTCGCGGCAGCGAAGGAGGAGCAGTGCCGAGTACATCGACACCCACGGTAGCACCGGCGTGCCAGCCTGGCGCAAGCGTGTGACGCAGGGCTCGTCGGCCGCTGCCGACTGGAGCACCGAGTGGTCACGACGTGCCGTGGGTCGGTCACCGAGTGGTCACGTTCTGTCGCCCGGGCCACGCTCCGCCGACGGTTCGTGACCACTCGGCGGACGTGAGCGGCGCGGGTGAGCGCGACGACACGACGACACGGGAGGCCCGGTGCCAGCTGGCACCGGGCCTCCCGTGTCGTCGTGTGGTGCGACCAGGGCGTCGGTTCAGTCGACCGCGAGCGCCTCGGTCGGCGGGACGCGCATCGCGCGCCGCACCGGGGCGATGGTGGCGACGACCGCCAGGACCAGCGCGCCGATCACCACGATGCCGATGGTCAACGGCGGCAGCACCGGTGTCACCGGAGTACCGAGGGAACCGAGCAGCGTCTGTCCGCCGACCCATCCGTACAGGGTGCCGAGCACGAGCCCCGAGACGACGGCCGCGACGACCATCTGCACGGCCTCGGTGACGATCATCCGGCGGACCTGCGCCCCGGTCAGGCCGAGCACCCGCAGGAGTCCGAGCTCCCGCCGTCGCTGCAGCACCCCGAGCGCGAGCGCGTTCACGACCCCGACCGCGGCGATCACGGCGGAGAACCCGACGATCACGCTGACGACGGCGTTGATCTGCACGAAGAGGTCACGCTGCGCCTCGATCATCTGCGGGGTGGCGCTCCCCTCGCTCAGCTCGCGCATCTGGGTCTCGAGCACGTGCTGCATGATCCCCAGCGCCACCGCGAAGGTGACGAGCAGGGTCACGCCGATGACGAGCCCGATGGTCGCCCGCGAGGACCTGCCGGGGGCACGCATCGCATTGCGTCCGGCGAGCAGGACGACGGGGTCGTGCGAGCCGATGCGTCCGATCAGCTGCAGGACGGGCGGCATCACGATCGTCGCCCCCACGGCGACACCCGCGAAGGAGACGAACCCGCCGAGCGCCGCCGGCAGCACCGCGATCGGTGACAGCGAGCTGGCGGCGAGCCCGACGAGCATCAGCGCCGCGCCGCCGGCCATGAGCACGATCGCCCAGACCTTGCGGGCGGTACCCGACCGGACGTCGTCGTGACTCGGTTCCACGGAGGACGACAGCGCCTCGAGCGGCGTGACGGTGAGCACCCGGCGCGACCCGGCGGCGAAGGCACCCCAGGTGGCGAGCACGACGGCCACGACGGGCAGCACGAGCTCCCACGGGACGTACGTGTACTCGGCCTCGGGCAGGACCCGGTTGCCCTGGAGGACGACGACGAACACGGCCGAGAGCGCGGTCCCCACGACCGCGCCGATGACCCCGCCGAGCACGCCGACGACCAGGCCGGTGCGGGTGATCCGCGTACGGAGGGTCGCACCGGTCGCGCCGACGAGCCGCTGCAGTGCGATGATGCGGGTCTGGCCGGCGATCAGCGTCGCGCAGGTGTTCGCGGTGACGATCGCCCCGACGTAGAGGGCGATGCCGAGGAAGAGCCACCCGACCACGGACAGGATCGCCTTGATCGGCCCGAGGTCGGCGAGCCCGGCGGCCCGGAGTGCTTCGGTCACGATCCCCGGAGCGATGACGAGGGCGGAGCCGAACGTGGTGCCGAGCGCCGCGACGAGGACGGTGGGGGCGAAGGAGCGGACGCCGTTCACGCTGCTGCCTCCATCCCGAGCATCGTCGTGGAGATCGCGCCGGCGTCCATCGCCGGACGGTCGGCGACGATCCGGCCGTCTGCCAGGAACAGGATCCGGTCGGCGTTCGCAGCCGCCACCGGGTCGTGCGTGACCATGACGACGCTCTGACCCCACTCCTGCACGGCACCGCGCAGGATCGCGAGCACGTCACGACCGGTGCGGGAGTCGAGTGCGCCGGTCGGCTCGTCGGCGACGACCACCGCCGGCCGCGATGCGAGCGCCCGCGCGATCGCGACCCGCTGCTGCTGTCCGCCGGAGAGCTGGTGCGGGCGGTGGGTCAGACGGTTGCCGAGCCCGAGCATCTCGACCAGCCGGTCGATCCATGCGGTTTCCTCTCGCGAGGGCTTGTGCCCACCGAGCAGGAACGGCAGGCGGATGTTCTCGCTGACGTCGAGCGTCGGGACGAGGTTGAACGACTGGAAGACGAACCCCAGTCGGCGACGACGCAGCTCGGTGAGGTCCTTGTCCCCCAGGGCTGTGATGTCGACGCCGTCGATCTGGATCCGGCCGGCGGACACGGCGTCGAGGCCGGCGGCGACGTGCATGAGGGTCGACTTGCCGGACCCGGACGGCCCCATCACGGCGGTGAACTCCCCCGCACCGATGTCGACGCTGACGTCGTCGAGCGCCGTCACACGTCGGGCGGCGTCGCCGTAGTGCTTGGACACGTGGTCGAGGCGGATGATCGGAGCGTGGCTGGTGGTCATGCATCCACGATGACGGTCGGAGGACATCCGCCGCGTCGGCCCGTCGGCTCCTGTGGATCGTCCGCTCGGCTCGGTTGCCTGTGGAGGGGTCATCCCCGCGGATGACCCGGCGTCAGTCGGCCTTCGTGACGAGGCCGTGTTCGTGGGCGAACACGACGAGGCGCACGCGGTCCCGGAGCTCGAGCTTCGTCAGGACCCGCGAGATGTGTGTCTTCACGGTCGCCTCGCTCACGTACTCGTGCTGGGCGATCTCGCTGTTGCTGAACCCGCGGGCGGCCAGGTCGAAGATCTCCCGCTCGCGGGGGGTGAGGTCGGCGAAGGCCGCGGGCACGGCGGCGGCGCGCCCGACCGAGTCGTCGTAGCGCCGCAGGAGCTCGCGGGTGGCCGACGCGGCGAACACCGCGGTGCCGGCGTGCACGGTGCGGACGGCCGCGAGCAGGAACTCGGGGTCGGCGTCCTTGAGCACGAAGCCGCTCGCCCCGGCGCGGATGGCCTTGGCGGCGGCCTCGTCGAAGTCGAACGTGGTCAACACGAGGACCTTCGCGCCGTCGGTACCGGACTGCTCGACGATGTGGCCCGTCGCCGTGATGCCGTCCATCACCGGCATGCGGACGTCCATCAGCACGACGTCCGGACGGGTGCGCCGGACGAGCTCGACACCCTCGGCACCGTCGCCCGCCTCGCCGACGAAGCGCAGGTCGGGCTGGGAGTCGATGAGCATCCGGATGCCGGTGCGGAAGAGCGCCTGGTCGTCGACGAGGGCGACGCGGATCGACTGCTCGGCGTGCGGGATCGTGGTCATCGGGCGGTGTGCTCCTGCTCGGTCGGGGTGATGCGGCCGCGGGGCATCTGCCCGCTGGCCGGGACTGCTGGCATCCGGACGGCGACCGCGAAGTCGTCACCCCGGGCTCCGGCGGTCATGGTGCCGCCGGTCATCACGGCACGTTCCCGCATGCCGACCAGGCCGTGGCCCGTACCCGGTCCGCGGACACCGTCGTCCGCACGTCGGTTCACGACGGCGATCTCGACCGTGTCCGGCCGGTAGGTCAGAGCGGCGTGCACCGGGCTACCGGGCTCACCGTGCTTGTACGCGTTCGTCAGGCTCTCCTGCACGATCCGGTAGACGGCGAGCTGGGTGGTGGTCGGGAGGCCCGCGGGGTCGCCCTCGCGCTCGACACGGACGTCGAGTCCGAGCTGGCGCATCTCGTCGATGAGCCGGTCGATGTCGTCGATCTCGGGCGTCGGCACGGTCCCCTGCTCGTGCCGGAGCGCGCCGAGGAGTTCGCGCACGTCGCCGAGTGCACGGCGGGCGGTGGCCGAGATCGTGCTGAGGGCCTGGTCGGCGACCGCGGGATCGGCCTTCAGGGCGTACCGGGCACCGTCGGACTGCGCGATGACGACCGCGAGCGAGTGAGCGACGATGTCGTGCATGTCGCGGGCGATCCGCACGCGCTCCTGCTCGACGGCCACGGCCCGGTCGGCCCGGGCGGCGTCACGCTCGGCGAGCAGCTGCGCCTCGCGGCTCATGCTCGCCGACCGCCGGGTGCGGACCACGAGCCCGGCGAGCCACGGCAGCAGCAGCAGGAGCAGCACCACGGCGAAGAACGAGAACGTGACCTGCAGCGACTCCTGCACGGGCGCCGCGGCGGTCTCGTAGGTGAGGCGGTTCTGGTAGTCGTCGAAGCCCATGTACGCCGCCGCGGTGACCGAGCCGACGATCGCCGACACGAGCCCGGCCAGCCGTACCCGACGGCTGCCGTAGGCACTCGTCGTGTACATCACCCCGGCGATGAACGCGTTCGACAGGTCCGGGACCTGCCCCGTGACCATCTCGAACACCGCGAACACCCACGCCACGGCCAGGGCGAGTCCGGGCGACAGACGCCGGAGCGCGAGGGCGGCGGTCATCCCGACGACGGTGATGACCGACAGGGGACCGTCGAGTCCACGCCCGCTGGCGACCAGGACCAGCCCGCCGAGCAGGACGGCGATCACCAGGTCGATGACGACCTGCGCGCGGAGCATGGGACGGAACACCCGTCCACGGTACGGCGAGCCGCTCACGGGCGCGTCCTTCGCCCGGATGACCCGAGCCGCCGGCGCCGTGCGGTCAGAAGCCGAGGCGTCCGAGCTGCTTCGGGTCACGCTGCCATTCCTTGGCCACCTTCACGCGGATGTTCAGGTAGACGTGCCGGCCGCCGAGCAGCGACTCGATCTCGACCCGTGCCCGCGACCCGACGTCCTTCAGGCGCTCGCCCTTGTGGCCGATGACGATCGCCTTCTGGCTGTCGCGCTCGACGAACAGGTTCGCGAAGATCCGCAGGGGACCGTCGGCGTCGTCGTCCTCGTCGGGTTCGACGATGTCCTCGATGACCACGGCGAGCGAGTGCGGCAGCTCGTCACGCACACCCTCGAGCGCAGCCTCGCGGATGAGTTCGCCGATGCGCTCCTCGTCGGTCTCCTCGGTCACCGCGCTCGAGTCGTACAGCTGCGGCGACTCGGGCAGCAGGCCGGTGACGACGCCGAGCAGGTCTTCGAGCTGCATGCCCCGGGTGCCCGAGGTCGGCACCACGGCGTCCCAGTCACGGAGCTTCGAGACGGCCAGCAACTGCTCGCCGACGCGGTCCTTGGAGGTGCTGTCGATCTTGGTGACGATCGCGATCTTCTTCGCCCGCGGGTACTGGTCGAGCGTGTCGTTGATGAACCGGTCTCCGGGGCCGACGGGCTCGTTCGCCGGCACGCAGAAGCCGATGACGTCGACGTCCCCCAGGGTGGACTGCACGAGGTCGTTGAGCCGCTCACCGAGCAGCGTGCGCGGACGGTGCACGCCCGGGGTGTCGACGATGATGACCTGGCCGTCGGGTCGGTGCACGATCCCGCGGATGGCGCGTCGGGTGGTCTGCGGCTTCGACGACGTGATGGCGACCTTCTCGCCCACCAGGGCGTTGGTGAGCGTCGACTTGCCGACGTTCGGACGGCCGACGAACGAGACGAAGCCCGCGCGGTAGGGCTTGTCCGGGCCGGCCTGGGTGGTGTCGGGGTCGGTCATGCGTGCGTGGTTCCCGTCGTGGTGGTTTCGGCGTCGTCGAAGGCGTCCTCGACGTCGGCGAGGGCGTTGGTGCGTTCAGCGAGCACGGTGATGAGGTGGCGGCGCTTGCCCTCGACGCGGTCGGCGGTCAGGACGACCCCGGACACGGTGACGGTCTCACCGGACACGGCCAGGTGTCCGAGTTCCTTGGTCAACAGGCCGCCGGCGGTGTCGACGTCGTCGTCGTCGAGTTCGATGCCGAACAGGTCGCCGAGCTCGTCGATCGGCAGGCGCGCGGAGATCCGCCAGACGCCCGGTTCGACCTCGGTGCGGTCGACGACCGCGCGGTCGTACTCGTCGGAGATGTCCCCGACGAGCTCTTCGATGAGGTCCTCCATCGTCACGAGCCCGGCGACCCCGCCGTACTCGTCCACCACCAGGACCAGGTGGTTCTTGGCGACCTGCATGTGCCGCAGGGTGTCGTCCGCGTGCTTCGACTCCGGCACGAACTCGGCGGGCCGGAGCAGTCGGCTGACCCGTTCGCTGCCGGACCCGGGTCGCTCGTACAGCGACCGCGCGACGTCTCGGAGGTACAGCACGCCGCGCACGTCGTCGCTGTCCTTGCCGATGACCGGCATGCGGGACACCCCGGAGACCAGGAACTGCTCCATCGCCGCTGCCAGGGTGTCCGCGCCGTCGACGGTGCGCATGTCCGTGCGGGGCACCATGACCTCGCGCACCAGGGTGTCGCTGAACTCGAACACCGAGTGGATGAGCTCACGGTCCTCGTCCTCGAGCACGTTGCTCTCGGTGGCCTCGTCGACCAGGGAGAGCAGCTGCTCCTCACTCGACACCGTGGAGGCGCTCCTGCCCCGGCCCGGGGTGACCCGGTCGCCGATCCGGACGAGCAGCCCGGCCAGCGGACCGAGCACGATGCGCACCCCGCGGACGATGCCGCCGGTCGCACCGATCAGCCGCTCGGCGTGGGCGCGCCCGACGCTGCGCGGGCTCGACCCGACCAGCACGAACGACACCGCGGTCATGATGGCCGCGGAGAGGACGAGCGCCAACCACCAGCTGTCGAATGCGCGCACCAGGGCGATCGTGACGAGCACCGCGGCGGCCGTCTCGGCCAGCACACGGAAGAAGTTGAGCGCGTTGACGTGTGCTCCGACGTCGTCCGCGATCGCCTCGATGGAACGGCGGCGCTTGTTGCCCCTGGCGATCTCCTCGAGGTCGCCACGGGACACCACCGAGAGCGCGGCGTCGCTCGCGGCGAGGAGCCCGCCGAGGACGACGAGCCCCAGCGCCACCGCGAGCAGCCCGGCGACGACGACCATCGACTACCGCCCTCGGCGCTGGGCGGCGAACGCGTTGAGGATCTCGCCCTGGATGCCGAACATCTCGGCCTTCTCGTCGGGCTCGGCGTGGTCGAAGCCGAGCAGGTGCAGGATGCCGTGGCAGGTGAGCAGCAGCATCTCGTCGGTGCTCGAGTGCCCGGCGGTCTTCGCCTGCTCTTCGGCCACCTGCGGGCAGAGCACGATGTCGCCGAGCAGTCCGGCCGGGGTCGGGTCGTCTTCGGTCCCCGGTCGGAGTTCGTCCATCGGGAAGCTCAGGACGTCGGTGGGACCGGGCTCGTCCATCCACCGCACGTGCAGCTGCTCCATCGCGCCCTCGTCCACCAGGACGATCGCGAGTTCCGCGTCGGCGTGGACGTGCATCGCGTCGAGGGCGAATGCGGCGAGTCGCTGGATCGCGGCCTCGTCCACCTCGACCCCGGACTCGTTGTTGAGCTCGATGCTCACCGGTTGCCTCCTCGGGCGTCGTTCTGGGGGTACGGGGGCCGTGCGCGGTCCTGCGGCGGACGTCCGCGTCGCTCGGCACGGTTGACGCCGTCGGGGTTGCCGACCGGAGCGGTGCCGCGGCCGCCGGGACGCTGCCCGGCCTGCTCGGCGAGGCGCTCCTCGTCGTAGACCGTGTAGGCGTCGACGATCCGGCCGACCAGGGTGTGGCGGACCACGTCCTCGCTGCCGAGGCGGGCGAAGTGGATGTCCTCCACCTCGTCGAGGATGCGGGTGACGAGTCGGAGCCCGGAGACGTTGCCCGGCAGGTCGACCTGGGTGATGTCGCCCGTGATGACCATCTTCGATCCGAACCCGAGACGGGTGAGGAACATCTTCATCTGCTCGGGCGTGGTGTTCTGCGCCTCGTCGAGCACGACGAACGAGTCGTTCAGGGTACGGCCACGCATGTACGCCAGCGGGGCGACCTCGACCGTGCCGGCGGCCAGGAGCTTCGGGACCAACTCCGGGTCCATCATCTCGTTGAGGGCGTCGTAGAGCGGACGCAGGTACGGGTCGATCTTGTCGGTGAGCGTGCCCGGCAGGAACCCGAGCCGCTCGCCGGCCTCGACCGCGGGGCGGGTGAGGATGATCCGGTTGACCTCGCGCCGCTGGAGTGCCTGGACGGCCTTCGCCATCGCCAGGTACGTCTTGCCGGTACCGGCCGGACCGATGCCGAACGTGATGGTGTTCTCGTCGATGGCGTCGACGTAGGCGCGCTGCCCGTCGGTCTTCGGGCGCACGGACTTGCCGCGGCTCGACACGATCGGGGTGCCGAAGGTGTCCGACGGCTTGCGGTCGTCGTCGAGGATGCGCGCCGACATGGGAATGTCGGCCTGGCCGATCTCCTGGCCGCGCCTGACCATGCCGACGAGTTCGTCGACGAGCGCCTTCGCGCGTGCGACGTCACGCTCCGGGCCGGTCAGGGTGACCTCGTTGCCGCGGACGACGACCCGGACGCCCGGGTACTGGCGCTCGACGGTCTTGAGGAGTCGGTCCTGGGGTCCGAGCAACTGCACCATGGCGATGCCGTCGACCTGGAGCGAGACGGAGACGGGCTGGTCGTCGGCGGCGGTGGGCTGTGCTGGTTCGTTATCCGGCAAGGGTGCCTTCCTGCAGTTCACCTGCGAGTACGTGCGCGTGCACGTGGAACACGGTCTGACCGGCGGCTTCGCCGGTGTTGAAGACGAGACGGAACTGACCGCCGGCGCGCTCGTCGGCGATGCGCTGCGCGGTGGCGACCACGTGGGCCAGGAGGTCGGGGTCACCCGCGGCGAGCTCCGCGACGTTCGCGTACTGCTCCGTCTTGGGGACGACGAGCACGTGGACGGGGGCCTTCGGCGCGATGTCCTCGATCGCGATCACACGATCGTCCTCGGCGACGATGGTCGCCGGGATCTCGCGCGCGATGATCCGGGAGAAGACGCTGGGCGTGCTGGTGCTCATGACTCCATCGTAGGACGCGCCCGACGGCGGGGTCCGGCTCACCAGCGACCCAGTCGCGCCTGCAGGACAGCGAGTGCGGCCGGGCCGGCCGTGGACGTCCGGAGCACGCTGTCGCCGAGTCGGACCCGCACGGCGCCCGCGGCCTCGAGGCGGTCGAGCTCCGCGCCGTCGATGCCGCCTTCGGGACCGACGACCAGGGCGATGTCGTCGGCGTCCGCCGGGGGCTCCCAGGTGGCGAGCCGCACGGTCGCCGTCGGGTCGAGCAGGACGACCGCCGTGCCCGCCCCGAGCGCCGACACGAGCTGCGCCGTGGTCACCAGCGGCGCGACGGTGGGCACCCGCGGCCGGATCGCCTGCTTCGCGGCCTCGTGCGCGATCGCGGTCCACCGGGCACGGCCCTTCTCGACCTTCGCGCCGTCCCACCGGGAGACACTGCGCGCTGCCGCCCAGGGCACGACCCGGTCGACGCCGATCTCGGTCGCCGCCTGCACCGCCATCTCGTCGCGCCCGCCCTTGGCCAGCGCCTGCACGAGGGTCAACGAGGGGCGCGGGGCGTCCTGGTGCTCGACCGCCTCGACCGCGAGCTCGAGCGCGTCCTTCGCGATCGCGGTGACCGCTCCGGACACCACGGTGCCGCGACCGTCCGCGATCCGCAGGACCTCGCCGACCCGGACGCGCGCGACCGAGACCGCGTGCCGCCCCTCTGCCCCGTCGAGCGACACCGGGTCGCCGACGGTCACGCCGTCGAGCGAGTCGACGAGGTAGAGCGACGCCATCAGTGGTTGAAGAACCGGTCGCGGAGCTTGCCGAACATGCCCTGCTGGAAGCGGGCGAGCTGCGGAGCGGTCGTCTTGTGCGCATTCGCGAGCTGCTCGACCAGTTGGCGTTCCTTGTGCGACAGCTTGGTCGGGGTGACGACCTGCACGCCGACCCGCAGGTCACCGCGGCCGTTCCCGCGCAGCTTCGTGATGCCGCGGTCCTTGATGACGAGGACGTCGGCGCTCTGCACACCGGGCCGGATCTCGAGCTCGACCGGACCGTCGAGGCCGTCGATCGTCGTGGTGGTCCCGAGGATCGCGTCGGTCATGCCGACCTCGAGCGTCGCGAGCAGGTCGTCGCCGTCACGGCTGAAGACGTCGTCGTGGCGCACGCGGATCTCGAGGTACAGGTCGCCCGACGGGCCGCCAGCCGGACCCACCTCGCCCTGGCCGGGCATCTGCAGGCGCAGACCGGAGTCGACACCGGCGGGGACGTCGACGGGCACGGTGCGACGGGCACGCACGCGGCCCTGGCCCTGGCAGGTCGGGCAGGGGCTCGGGATGACCGTGCCGTACCCGCGGCAGGTGCCGCACGGTGCGCTCGTCACGACGTTGCCGAGGAGCGAACGGACCTGGCGCTGGATGTGGCCGGACCCACCGCAGATGTCGCAGGTGCGGGGGCTGGTGCCCGGGGCGCAGCAGGAGCCGTGGCAGGTCTCGCAGAGCACGGCCGTGTCGACCTCGACGTCCTTGTGGGTGCCGAAGACGACCTCGTCGAGGTCGACCTCGATGCGGAGCAGGGCGTCCTGGCCGCGCTCGGCACGGCTGCGCGGGCCGGACCCGCGTCCGCCGCCCCCGCCACCACCGAAGAAGGCGTCGAAGATGTCGCTGAAGCCGCCGGCACCACCGCCGAAGGGGCTGTCGGCCTGCGGACCGGCGTCGTACCGGCGTCGCTGCTCGGGGTCGCTCAGCACGTCGTACGCGTGCGTCACGTCCTTGAAGCGCTCGGCGGCGTCGGGTGCCGGGTTCACGTCCGGGTGAAGCTCACGCGCCAGGCGGCGGTAGGCCTTCTTGATGTCGGCATCGGAGGCGTCTCGCTGGACGCCGAGGACGTCGTAGTGGTCTGCCACGTATCCCTCAGTCGGTTGGGTTCGGTCGGTTGGTCAATGTTCGCCCAGGAGTTTGGACAGGTACCGGGCGACGGCCCGGACGGCCGCCATGTTCGTGCCGTAGTCCATGCGGGTCGGTCCGAGGACGCCCAGACGGGCCACCTCGCCACCGGCCAGGTAGCCGCCGGCGACGATGCTCGTGGCGTCGAGCCCGTACTCGGCGTTCTCGACGCCGATGCTGGCCGCCACCGCGATGTCGTCCACCTGCATCTCCCCGAACAACCGGAGCAGGGTGACTTGTTCCTCGATCGCCTCGAGCACGGGGAAGAGGCCGCCGGAGAAGTCCTGTTCGCTCTTCGCCAGGTTGGCTGCTCCGGCCATCAGCAGGCGGTCCTGCCGGTTCGCAGCGACCTGCTCGATGAGCGTGGCGACGACGACCCCACCGAGCGTCTGGGCGTCGGGGCGGAGCTGCTGCGGCACCGCGCGGAGCGCGGTCGGGACGTCCTGCAGCAGGAGTCCGACCGTCGCACCGTTCACCACGGTGCGGAGTTCGCCGAGGGATCCTTCGTCGAGCGGGACGTCGGTCTCGACCACGCGCTGCTCGACCCGGGCGGTGTCGGTGATGAGCACCACCATCAGCCGGGAGTCACCGAGCCGGACGAGCTCGACGTGCTGCACCCGGGCGCGCACCAACGACGGGTACTGCACCAGGGCGACCTGGTTGGTGAGCTGACTGAGTAGCCGGACGGTGCGCCCGAGGACCTCGTCGAGGTCGTTCGGGGCGCCGAGGAAGGTCTCGATGGCGTGCCGCTGGGCGCTGGAGAGCGGACGGGCACCGGCGAGGTGGTCGACGAAGACGCGGTAGCCCTTGTCCGTCGGCACCCGGCCCGAGGAGGTGTGCGGGGCGGCGATGAGCTGCTCGTCCTCGAGCAGGGCCATGTCGTTGCGGATCGTGGCGGCGCTGACCCCGAAGGCGTGCCGCTCGACGATGGTCTTCGACCCGACGGGTTCGCGCGACGCCACGTAGTCGCGCACGATTGCCTTGAGGACCTCGAGGCTGCGTTCACTGACCACGAGCGCCTCCTTCCCGATCGACCTGGCACTCGGACGTGTCGACTGCTGATCCTACGCCCGACCGCTGACGGCCCGGGACTTCCGGGCGGTCGGCCGATACGCTTCCGCCATGACCTACGGACAGCAGCCCGGTGGCCCCTCCGACCAGCAGCCCGGCGGGCCCCAGCAGCCCGGCGGGCCCCAGCAGCCCGGCGGCCCCTACGGCCACGGCCCCGGTGGCCCGCAGCAGCCCGGCGGGCCCCAGTACCCCGGCGGACCGCAGTACCCCGCCGGCTACACCCCGCCCCAGCCGATGAGCCCCGAGGACCAGCGACTGTGGGCCACGCTGACCCACATCGGTGGCATCTTCTTCAACTTCATCGCGCCGCTGGTGGCCTACCTGGTCCTCCGCGACCGCGGCGGCTTCGTCCGCGAGCACACCCGGGTCGCGCTGAACTTCCACATCACGATGGCCATCGCCTACGTCGTGGGGTCGCTGACGTCGGTGTTCGGCGTCGGGTTCCTGATCATCTTCGCCGCAGCCGTCGTGTCGCTGATCTTCGGCATCATGGCCGCGATCGCCGCCAACCAGGGCCAGTTCTACCGCTACCCGCTCACGATCGAGTTCATCAAGCAGTAAGCGGTGACGAGCCCGACGCCGCTCAGTCGAGCAGCTCCCGCACCACCGCGTCGGCGAGCAGGCGACCCTGCAGGGTCAGGTCGATCCGTCCCCGCACCGCGGCCGACCCGTCCACGAGTCCGCGTGCGATGAGGCCGGCGACCCGGCCCCGGGCCTCCTGGCGGATCTCGCTCGTCGCGAGCTCCCCGCGGACCCGCGCCGCGAGCAGCAGCCGCTCGACGTACCGCGTCTCGTCGTCGATGGTCTCGCGGCCGGCGGCCGGCGAATCCCCCGACAGCACCCGGTTCGCGTAGGCGGCCGGATGCTTGACGTTCCACCACCGGGTGCCGGCGACGGCGGAGTGGGCGCCGGGCCCGACGCCCCACCAGTCGTGGCCCTTCCAGTAGGACAGGTTGTGCCGGCTCGCGTGCTGCGCGGTGCCGCCGTCCGCGTCGACCCGGGCCCAGTTCGACACCTCGTACCAGGAGTACCCGGCGTCTCCGAGTACCTGGTCGGCGAGCTCGTACATGTCCGCTGCCAGGTCGTCGTCGGGGGCGGGGAGCTCACCGCGGGCGACCATGCGGCCCATCGCGGTGCCGTCCTCGACGATGAGCGAGTACGCCGACACGTGGTCGGGCTCGCAGGCGATCGCGGCGTCGAGCGAGGTGCGCCAGTCGGCGAGCGATTCCCCCGGCGTCGAGTAGATGAGGTCGAGCGAGACGTCGAGGCCCTGCTGCTTCGCCAGGTCGACGACGACGGGGACCCGGAGCGGGTCGTGGGTGCGGTCGAGCGTGGCGAGCACGTGCGGCACGGCCGACTGCATGCCGTAGCTGATCCGGTTGAACCCGCCCTCGCGCAGGGTCTCGAGCGACGCGGCGTCGACGGAGTCGGGGTTCGCCTCGGTCGTGACCTCGGCCCCGGGCAGGATCCCCCACGTGTCGTCGATGGCCCGCAGGATCATCGCCAGGTCGGACGCCGGCAGCATGGTCGGGGTGCCGCCGCCGAAGAAGACCGTCGACACCGGCCGGCGCGGGACGCCGGAGCGGTCGAGCACGGACGCGGCCCACTCGATCTCGCGCACGGCGTGACCGGCGTAGTCGTCGCGACGGACGCCACGGAGCTCGGACGCCGTGTAGGTGTTGAAGTCGCAGTACCCGCAGCGCACCCGGCAGAACGGCACGTGCACGTAGACGCCGAAGGGCACGTCACCGGCGACGGGCGCGCCACCGGGGCCCGCTGCCGCCCACGGGGTGATCAGTCCGTCCGCTGGTGCTGGATCGGCGATCGGGAGAGCACTCGGCATGGACTCCATTCTCCGTCATGATGGAGCCATGGAGCACCATCCTGTCGCCACCACGGTCCTGTGGGACATCGACGGCACCCTCGTGATGAACGCGTCGTCCCCGGGCAACCTGTACCACCTCGCCCTCGAGCGGGCGGTGGGCCGCGACCTCACCCTGCGGGTCGGGCACCAGCACGGCCGGACCGACGCCGGGCTCATCGCCGAGCACGTGCGCGCCCACGCCTTCGAGGACACCCTCATCCCCACGGTCAGCCGGCACCTGCACGACCTGACCGCCGAACGGCACGCCTCCGGCGACCACCGGAGCCCCGTCCCCGGAGCCAAGGCGCTCCTGACCCGGTTCGCCGGACTCGGCTGGCGGAACGGCCTGCTCACCGGCAACTCCGAGTACCGGGCCCGCGTCAAGCTCACCGGTGCCGGGTTCGACGCCGACGTCTTCGACTGGGAGCACTCGTACTTCGGCGACACCGAGGTGGACCGTGCCGGGGTCACCCGGCGTGCCGCGGCCGAGCTCGCCGGCACCCGCGCGGTGATCGTCGGTGACACCCCGCGGGACGGCGAGGCAGCCGACGCGGCCGGCATCCCCTTCTTGGCGGTGGCGACGGGCGTCTACGACGTCGACGCGCTCCGGCACACGAACGCGGTCACGGTCGCGCGGGACTGCCAGCAGGACGCCGCCCTCATCGAGGATGCGATCGCCGCTCTCCCGCCGCTCCGCTGACGAGCGAGTGGGCGCGACCGCTGACGACTAGTCGCCCCGCAGCGCCGCCAGGTACTTCTCCGCCATCACCTTCTGCTGCCGACGCACGAACGGCGCAACGAAGCGCCACTTCCGGCTCGCCGGCTGCGAGAACTGCCGGATCTGCAGCCACACCGAGCCGTCCGCGGTGCGCTCGACGACGAACGACTCCTCGCCGGAGAGCGGGTGCCCCTCGAGCGTGCCGTAGGCGAACCCCTTGCGGTCGTGCTCGTCGATGATCGACACGACGCGGACCGGTGCTTGCACGGTCTGCCCGAACGCGTGGATCGTCAGCGTCGCGCTCGTCCCCGCGGTGACCAGCGGGGTGCCGTCGGGTGCGAACTTCTCGACCCGGGGTGTCCCGATGGAGGCCGGCGCGATCGGCACCCCGTCGTCGTCGAAGGTCACGGGGTTGTACCGGACCTCGTCGTCGTCGGGCTGCTCCTCGACGCGTACGCGGACGCCGCTGCGTTCCTGGATCTGCCACGTCAGCGCCTGCACCACGGCGGTCTCGAACCGCTGGTCGCCGTGCCCGATCCGCGCCCGTGACTCGGTCGGCGTGAAGCCGTCCGGCGGGTAGGTCATGAGGTCCGACGCCTGGGTCGCCCCCACCGCGCCGTACGTCAGGGCGGTCCGGTAGCTCCCGCGGATGCTCATGCCGCCATGCTACTTGGGCGGGCCGCTCGGGATCGAACCGATCCGCGCTCACCTCCGGTGGGTCGGCCCGGCGGCCGTGCACCCCGAACTGGAGGCCCGACAACCGTCCGCCCCGCGGCTATCGTCAGCAGGTGCTCTCCCCCACCCCCGCCCGCCCGCGGTCCGTCGACCGCCGGACCGCCGCCCTCGCCGTGCTCACGCTCGTCGCGTTCGGCGTGGCGGCGACCGCCCGGGTGCTGGTGGACGTGACGACCTCGGCCGCGGCGTCACCCGCTCGGTACGCCGCCGTCGCGCTCGCCCCGGAGGCGTGGAACGGCTTCGACACCGCGAACGTCATCGCCGCCGTCGGGGCGAGCTGCGCCGGCGCCGGGGTGCTGCTGTTCGGCGCAGCCCTGGTGTCCGCGGTTCGTCGGAACCGTGGCCGTCGGCTGCCGCTCGCCCTCGCGGTCGTGACCCTCGCGATGGTGGTGGGCGCCGTGGTCTCCGGCGTGGCTTCGGGCGAGCAGACCGACTTCGACGCGGCCGCGCACTGGGCCATCCTGCGGACCGCACTGGCGGGACTGGCCGCGGCGAGCCTCCCGGCCCTCTGCCTGGCCGCCCTGCGGGCTCGCGCCCGCCGCACCGGCTGACCGCGCACCGGGCTTTCGCGCTCACCGACACGTCACGGCGGCCACAGCGCGTGGGCTGTCGCTCAGCGCGAAACGCGCCGGGCGTCGCGCTGAGCGCCCGGCGCTACTTCTTCTTCTCTTCGACGTCGCCGGAGAGCGCCGCGATGAAGGCTTCCTGCGGGACCTCGACCCGTCCGATGGTCTTCATGCGCTTCTTGCCCTCCTTCTGCTTCTCGAGGAGCTTGCGCTTGCGGGTGATGTCACCGCCGTAGCACTTCGCCAGGACGTCCTTGCGCATCGCGCGGATGCTCTCGCGAGCGATGATGCGGGCACCGATGGCGGCTTGGATCGGCACCTCGAACTGCTGACGCGGGATGAGCTTGCGCAGGCGCTCGGTCATGAGCGTGCCGTAGGCGTACGCCTTGTCGCGGTGCACGATCGCGCTGAAGGCGTCGACCTGGTCGCCCTGCAGCAGGATGTCGACCTTCACGAGGTCGGCGGCCTGGTCGCCGGTGGGCTCGTAGTCGAGCGACGCGTAGCCCTGGGTCTTGCTCTTCAGCTGGTCGAAGAAGTCGAAGACGATCTCGCCGAGGGGCATCTCGTAGCGGATCTCGACGCGGTCCTCGCCGAGGTACTCCATGCCGAGCAGGGAGCCGCGGCGCTGCTGGCAGAGCTCCATGATCGCGCCGACGTAGTCCTTCGGGGCCAGGATCGCGGCGCGGACCATCGGCTCGCGGACCTCGACGATGCGCCCGGTCGGGAACTCCGAGGGGTTCGTGACCTCAGTCACGGAGTTGTCCTCGGTCGTGACCTCGTAGATCACGCTCGGGGCCGTGGTGATGAGGTCGAGGCCGAACTCGCGGGACAGCCGCTCGGTGATGATCTCGAGGTGCAGCAGCCCGAGGAACCCGCAGCGGAACCCGAAGCCGAGCGCGACCGAGGTCTCCGGCTCGTAGACCAGCGCGGCGTCGGAGAGCTTGAGCTTGTCGAGCGCTTCGCGGAGCACCGGGTAGTCGCTGCCGTCGATCGGGTAGAGGCCCGAGAACACCATCGGCTTCGGGTCGGTGTAGCCGGGCAGCGCCTGGGTCGCTGGCTTCTGCGCGCTCGTGACGGTGTCGCCGACCTTGGACTGGCGGACGTCCTTCACGCCGGTGATCAGGTAACCGACCTCACCGACCGACAGACCCCTCGTGGGCTTGGGCTCCGGGCTCGAGACACCGATCTCGAGGATCTCGTGCGTCGACTTGGTCGACATCATCTGCACCTTCTCGCGGGGCGAGATGGTGCCGTCGATCATGCGGACGTAGGTGACGACGCCGCGGTAGCTGTCGTAGACCGAGTCGAAGATCATCGCGCGGGGCGCTGCCTCGGCGTCGCCGACGGGTGCGGGCACACGACGGACGACCAGGTCGAGGAGCTCGGGCACGCCGACGCCGGTCTTGCCGGAGACCCGGAGGACGTCCTCGGGCTTGCCGCCGATCAGCTGTGCGAGCTCGGCGGCGTACTTGTCCGGATCCGCCGCCGGGAGGTCGATCTTGTTGAGGACCGGGATGATCTCGAGGTCGTTCTCGAGCGCCAGGTACAGGTTCGCGAGCGTCTGCGCCTCGATGCCCTGGGCGGCGTCGACGAGCAGGATCGCTCCCTCGCACGCGGCCAGGGAACGCGAGACCTCGTACGAGAAGTCGACGTGCCCGGGAGTGTCGATCATGTTCAGCGCGAAGGTCTCGCCGTCGAGTTCCCACGGCATGCGCACGGCCTGCGACTTGATCGTGATGCCGCGCTCGCGCTCGATGTCCATGCGGTCGAGGTACTGCGCACGCATCGCGCGGTCCTCGACGATGCCGGTGATCGACAGCATGCGGTCGGCCAGCGTCGACTTGCCGTGGTCGATGTGCGCGATGATGCAGAAGTTGCGGATCGCGTCGGCCGGGGTCGCTGCGGGCTCCAGCGGAGCGGATGCTTGTGGGCTCACGGTTCCTCAGGTGGGTCGGACGGTCGCAACAGTCTCCCACGCTTCACCCGCCCTGGCGGCACGGCTCGCGTCGACCCCGCACGGTGCGAGGTCGGCGGGTCCGTGCGCAGTTGACCGCCCGGTGCCCGGATGCAGCGCGGCACGGGGCGAGCATCCTCGCACCAGGTGGAGGACTGCGCACCGTGCGCTGTCTTGCGGACCAGCACCGGGCCTCCTGGCCGTGCCGATCGCGCGTCAGACGGTCGCGTGCGCCGGAGCCGGCAGGGCGCCGAGGCCGCGCCGGAGGTCGTCCGGGGTGGCTGCGAGGCAGACGCGGATCCACCCCTCGCCGGTGCGTCCGAAGGCGCTGCCCGGCGCGACGGCGACCCGCTCGCGCTGCAGGAACCCGAGCGCCCACTCGGCGATGTCCCCGTCGGAGGCGTGCGACATGTCGATCCACAGGTAGAACGCCCCTCGTGGGTCGAGGTACCGGATGCCGGCGGCGTCGAGCGCCTCCCTCGCGACCTCGAGGTTCGCGCGGTAGTGCTCCCGGGCGTCACGCACCGCGGAGTGGTCCCCCACGATCGCCGCGAGGGCCGCGTACTGGTCGGGTTCCGCGACGCAGCTGATCATCGCCTCCTGCGTGGTCCGCATCGTCGCGCCGAGCCCCTTCGGGGTGACGAGGTAGCCGACCCGGACGCCGGTCATGGCGTACGTCTTGCTCAGTGAGAACGCCGAGAACACGCGGTCGTCCTCGTCGAGCGCCGCCAGGCTCACGTGCCGGGTGCCGTAGGTGAAGTACTCGTAGACCTCGTCGCTGATCACCCAGAGGTCGTGCCGCTTCGCGAAGGCCAGGAGGGCGCGCAGGGTCTCCTCGCCGAAGACCGAGCCGAGCGGGTTCGACGGCGAGTTGACGATCAGCACCCGGGTGCGTTCGGTGACGCTCGCCTCGAGGGCTTCCAGGTCGGGCTCGAACCCGTGCTGCGGCTCCAGCCGGTACGGCACCGGGGTGGCGCCGATGATGTGGGCGTTCATCGTGAAGGTCGTGTAGCCGGGGTCCGGCACGAGCACCTCGTCGCCCGGGCTCAGCGTCAGCGTCATCGCCTGGAACAGCGCCTGTGTCGCGCCGATCGTCATCCAGATCTGCTCGAGGTCGGCCTCGATCCGGTTCTCGCGGCGGAGCTTGTCGCGGACGGCCTCCCGGAGGGGCCCGATGCCGCCGTTCGGGGTGTACCCGGTGCGGTCCTCGGTCCAGGCACGACGTGCCGCCTCGCCGAT
Source organism: Curtobacterium aurantiacum (assembly GCF_018598555.1). Taxonomy (GTDB): domain Bacteria; phylum Actinomycetota; class Actinomycetes; order Actinomycetales; family Microbacteriaceae; genus Curtobacterium; species Curtobacterium aurantiacum. The sequence goes on along the minus strand of NZ_JAHEWN010000004.1, from coordinate 26,338 downwards.
GTGCGGCGCCACCGGGACGTCCGGCTCGCCGATCACGAGCATCGTGACGTCGGTGCCGCTCGCGTGCAGCAGCGCCGCTTGCTCGAAGACCCTCCGGATGCCGGAGGCGGGCACGGTGTCGATGCGCGGTGCGAGGGATGGCATGTCCGTCACGGTATCCGGTGCGTGTTGCCGCGGGGTTTCGCCGCGGTCGACCGCGGGCTTCCGCCGATCCGGCGGTGTTTCGTGCTTTGGTGGCAGCCCGCTTGCCTGGTAGTGTTGGTGGCTGGCTTCCGCGTTCCCCGCCCACGGGTGGAACGCGATGCGACCAAGGGCCCCTCTACCCTGCGGTCGCGCCCACCCGTACGAGACGAGCAGGAGCAATTCATGGCGAACATCAAGTCGCAGATCAAGCGCATCAAGACCAACCTCAAGGCAACCGAGCGCAACAAGGCCTACAAGTCGGAGCTCAAGACGCACATCCGTCGTGCCAACGACGCCGTCGCCGCCGGTGACAAGGACAAGGCCGTTGCCGCCCTGGCCCTCGCGTCGAAGAAGCTCGACAAGGCCGTGAGCAAGGGTGTCATCCACAAGAACCAGGCCGCGAACCGCAAGTCGGCCATCGCGAAGAAGGTCTCGTCGCTCTGACGTCCTGACCCTTCTGGTCCGAAGGCCCCGCACCGTTGGTGCGGGGCCTTCGTCGTGCGCGGGGCGCTGCGCGCGTGGTGGTGTGCGCGGGGGTGCGTGCGCGCGTTGGGTTCGCGCGTTGGGTTCGTTTCGTGAGCAGGAACGGTCGGGTCGCGAGGGCGCACCCGACCGTTTCTGCTCACGAAGTGCCGGCCGACAGGCGCGGGACGGCCGGGAGGCCCGACTCGCCTCAGCGGGGCTCGCCGCGTCGGGCGATGGTGCGGACCATGACCTCGAGCGCGTAGTGCGCGTCGCGCGAGCCACCCTTCACCGCGGTGTCCGCCTCGGCGATGCTGATGATCGCGTTGGCCAACCCGGACTCGCTCCACCCGGCGACGTCACGCTGCGCGCGCTGCACCTGCCAGGGCGCCATGCCGAGAGCCGAGGCCGCCTGACCGCTCGGGCCCCGGAAGGCACTGACCTTCGCCATCGTGCGGATCTTGCTCGCGAACGCGGCGACGATCGGCACGGGTGCCTCGCCGGTGGCCAGGGCGTGCCGGAGCTCCACGATCGCCGGTGCGGACCGGCCCGCGAGGGCGATGTCGGCGACCTTGAACGCGTTCGTCTCGACCCGCCCGCCGTAGTACTTGTCGACGACCTTGTCGGTGATCTCGTCGGCCTCGTCCGCCAGGAGCTGCCGGCACGCGGCTGCGAGCTCGGCGAGGTCGTCGGCGAAGGCCGTGACCAGCGTGCGCACGGCCGACGGCGCGATGCGGCGTCGTGCGGCGCGGAACTCGGCGTTCACGAAGTCGATGCGGTCGGTCTCGCGCTTGAGCTCGTCGCACAGCACCTCGACCCCGCCGCCGACACCGCTGCGGATCGTGTCGAGCAGCTTCTTGCCGCGCACGCCGCCGCCGTGCCGGAGCACCAGGGTGACGTCGTCGGCAGGTGCCTGCAGGTACGAGATCGTCTCCGTGATGAAGGCGTCGGTGCACTTCTCGACGTTCGTGACCTGCACGAGCCGCGGTTCGCCGAACAGCGACGGGCTGGCGAGGGTGGAGAGCAGGCCGGGGGCGTACTGGTCGGCTTCGAGGTCGTGCACCTCGAGCGCGGGGTCCTCGCCCTGCAGCAGGTCCTTCAGCACACCGCGGGCGCGGTCGGCGAGGAACGCTTCGGGCCCGGTGATGAGCACGACGGGCGCCGGACGGATCCCCGACCAGGGCACCTGGTCGATCTTCGCTGCGGCGCGCGCGGGCTTCTTGGCGGCCATTTGGTCCTTCCGGTGGTGCCGGCCCGGACGGTGCCGGGTCGAGTGGTGCACCGACGATCCTACGGGCGGCCGCCGACGGCGGGTGCTCCGTCCACACCCGCACCGCATCGGTACCGGAGCGGGCGAGCACCACCGTGCCGCGTTCGTCGGTGCGGAGCGGAACCGTGCCCGCGGCCTCGAGCATGCCGAGCGCGGACGCGGTCGGGTGCCCGTAGGTGTTGTCCGCGCCGACCCCGATGAGCCCGACTCGCGCGGTGAGCCCCCGGTAGAGCTCGGGGTCCTGGTCCGCCGAGCCGTGGTGCGCCACCTTCACGACGTCGATCGGCCCCGCCGGCAGCGCGCCGGAGATCCGCAGCCGGCGCTGCGACGACTCCCCCAGGTCACCGAGGAAGACCCCGGTCAGGCACGTGGCGCAGGGCTCCCCGTCCGCTGGCCCCGTGACCAGCACGATGCTCGCGTCGTTGCCGGAGTCGCGGTCGCCGGCCCGGGGCCACACCACGCGCCACCCGAGCGGCCCGAGGCTGCCGGAGACCCGGTCGTCCGCCGCACGGACGTCGACACCGGCACCCCGCAGGTCGTCGACGACCCGGCCGTCCGATGCCCGGCCGACGGGACCGACCAGGGCGGTCTCGACCATGCCGGACACCGCCCCCGCCGCCCCGACGTGGTCGCGGTCGAAGTGCGTGAGGACGAGCACGTCGATCCGGGTGATCCCGAGCAGGTCCAGGCACGCGCGGAGTCGTCCCTCGTCGTCGCCGGTGTCCACGAGCGCCACGGCGTCGCCGCCCCGGAGCAGCACGGCGTCCCCCTGGCCGACGTCGCACGCCGCGATCGACCAGTCGCCCGGGACCGACCCCCGGACCACGAGCACCGGCACGGTCACCGCCGCGACGCCGACCACGACGCTCACCCCGGCGGCGAGCAGCAACCGGGAGCCGATCCGCCCCCGGACCAGCACCGCCGTCGCGATGCAGCCGCACACCAGCGCGGCGGCCGCGACACCCGGCGCCCCGGCCGGCCAAGATGCCGAGGCGTACGGCAGGGCCGCCGCCGCGTGGGCGATGCCCCCGACGGCAGCGGCGGGTACCCACGCGACGGCAGCGAGCACCTGCGCGCCCGCTGGCCACAGCGGCGCGAGGACGCACGCCGCGAGCCCGATCACGGTGACGACCGGTGCGAACGGTTCCGCGAGCAGGTTCGCCGGCACCGCGTAGGTCGGGAGCGCCGCCGACAACGGGATCGTCACGGGCCAGCACGCCACCTGTGCCGCGACGGGGATCGCCAGCGCAGCGGCCACCGGCGTCCACAGTCGGCGGGCCAGCAACTCGGTGAGCGGTGGGCCGAGCACCACGATCCCGCTGGTGGCGAGCACGGAGAGGGCGAACGCGAACGACCGCGAGAACCAGGGGTCCACCACGAGCATGCCGATCGCCGCGAGGGCGATGAGCGGGACGCCACGGACCGGTCGACCGGCGAGGTGCACGACGAGCACCACGATCGCCATCACCGCCGCGCGGACGATCGAGGGGTCGGGCCGCACCAGGACGACGAACACCAGGAGCACCACGACGGCCACCGCGGCCCGGAGCCCCCGCGGCAGACCGCAGGCGCGGCCGAGGACGACCACCAGCCCCACCACCACCGCGCAGTTCGCCCCGGAGACCGCCGTCAGGTGTGTCAGCGCCGCGGTCTCCATCGCCGCCTCGGTCCCCGGGTCGAGGCCGGAGCGGTCGCCGATCGCCAACCCCCGCAGCAGTGCCGCGCCGGGCTGCGGCAGGTCGGCCGTGGCCCGGACGAACGCCTGTCGCGCGGTGTCGGTGGCGGCGAGCAGCCCGTCGGGAGGCTCCGACGACGGCGTTCCCCGCAGGAACGCCACGAACGCGGTCGCCGATCCGGGTTCGTCCGGCTGCACGGCGGCGGTCCCGGTGACCCGAGCCCCTGCCGCCAGCACGTCGTCGGGCGCGTCACCGTGCAGGTCGGGGACGAGCCGGACGGGCGCACGGAGACCGTCGAGTCCGTCGGCACGCACGAGCGTCGCGGGGACGGAGCTGTCCCCCGGCACGAGGTCGCGGGACAACACCGCCTCGATGTCGACCCGCCCGGCACCCGGGCCGTCGACGAGGGCGCGCAGCGGCTCCGGAGCCCGTCGGGACTCCCCCACGGTGGCCGACACCGCGAGCAGCGTGGTCAGCGCCCCGGCGACGAGCACCAGCCCGGCGACGACCGGCACGACCCCGGCGCCCTGTCGCCACCGGAGCACGGTGCCGCTCACGCTGGTCAGGAGCGCCGCGACCCCACCGACCACGAGTGCCACGTCCGGCGCTCCGACGAGCAGGGCGGTCAGGATCCAGGCGGCGGCCACCGGCACCGCGACCCGCAGGTCGATCGCACTCGGAGCGAGCTGCACGCGCGGCTCTCAGACCCGCACGCGATCGCGGAGTTCGGCGAACCGGAGGTCTCCGATGCCGCTGACGTCGAGCAGGTCCTCGATCGAGGTGAAGCGGCCGTGCTCGTCACGCCAGGCGATGATCCGTCCGGCCAGCCCCGGGCCGATACCGGGCAGGGTCTCGAGCGCCGTCAGGTCGGCGGTGTTCAGGTCGACGACGGCAGCATCGGCCCCGCTCGCGGCACCCCCGGCACCAGCACCGTTCGCCGGCGACCCCGTGGTGTCACCGCCGGTCACCGGCCCGAGCGGGTCGGGCACCTCCTGTTGCCCGACCCGCGGCACGTACAGACGTTCACCGTCCGTCAGCACTCGGGCCAGGTTCATCCGATCGAGGTCGGCATCGTCGGTCGCCCCACCGGCTCGGTCGATCGCGTCCCCGACGCGACTCGTCGCCGGCAGCTCGACCACACCGTCGCGCCGCACGGCCCCGAGCACGTGCACGAGGACACGACCGGCATCGGGGGCGGACGACGCGGCAGGACCCGCATCGGCACCGGCAGCGCCCCCTGAGGGCGGCGACGACGGAGCGCCCGACACCCCACCCGCCTCGGCTGTCGGCGCCCCACGCACGACAGCCCCGCCGGATCCCAGGGTCCCTTCGTCCCCACGCGGTGCCAGTGCCCCGACGAGGACCACGACGACGGCGACCACCACCACGACCGCCGCCAGGACCACGGCGGCCCGCGGTGACAGCACCAGGCGGGAACACCACGGCCCGGGAGACGACGGCGATGACATGCCCCGAACGCTACGGAGCCCGGCCGATCGGCCGGGCTCCGGAGGGCACACCCGTGGACGGGCGCCGCGCACGCCCCTGCTGTGGAGGGACGACGACAGGGACGGCGGGCGCTACCCCTTGATGGCGATGTTCACGAGCTTCGGGGCCCGGACGATCACCTTCACGATCTCGCGGTCACCGATGTACCGCTGCACGTTCGCCGAGGAGCGAGCGAGCTGTTCGAGCTCGTCCGCCTCGATCGACTTCGACACCTCGAACGAGTCACGCACCTTGCCGTTGACCTGCACCACGGCCGTCAGGGTCTCCTGCACGAGCAGCGTCGGGTCGGCCTTCCGCCAGCCGTACGTGGCGACGGTCGCGTCGTAGCCCAGCTTCTCCCACATCTCCTCGCCGGTGTACGGCGCGAAGACGCTCAGGCCGAGCGCGATGGTCTCGACGGCCTCACGGACGGCGGGGTCACCGGCGCCGGGGCCGCTGTCGATCGCCTTGCGGGTGACGTTGACCAGGTCCATCAGTCGCGCGATCACGACGTTGAACTTGAACGACTCCATCATCCCTGGGGCGTCGGCGAGGAACCGGTGCGTGACCTGGCGGAGTGCCCGGTCGCCGTCGGCCCACATGGCGTCGCGCGACGACGTGACGTCGAGCGACAGGCGGTACGCGCGCGCCAGGAACCGAGCCGAGGCGGACGGTGAGACGTCCTCCCAGTTGATGTCGTCCTCCGGCGGGCCGGCGAACCCCATCACCAGGCGGATGGCGTCGACGCCGTTCGCGTCGAGCTCGTCACCGAGCGAGACGCCGCCCTTCGACTTCGACATCTTCGAGCCGCCGGACAGCACCATGCCCTGGTTGAGCAGCGCCGAGAACGGCTCGGTGAAGTCGAGGTAGCCGAGGTCGAACAGGACCTTGGTGACGAAGCGGGCGTAGAGCAGGTGCAGGATCGCGTGCTCGATGCCGCCGATGTACTGGTCGACCGGGGCCCAACGGCGGGCGGCTGCGGGGTCGAAGGCCTGGGTGTCGTCGTTCGCCGACAGGAACCGCAGGAAGTACCACGACGAGTCGACGAAGGTGTCCATCGTGTCGGTGTCGCGGAGCGCCGGGGTGCCGTCGACGGGGTTCGGGACGTTCACCCAGTCGGTCGCGCCACCGAGCGGCGACGTGCCCTTCGGCTTGAGGTCGAGGCCCTCGGTGTCCGGCAGCACGATCGGCAGCTGGTCCTCGGGCACCGGGTGCTCGGTGCCGTCGGCGCCGTGGATGATCGGGATCGGGGTGCCCCAGAAGCGCTGGCGCGAGATGAGCCAGTCGCGCAGGCGGTAGGTCTTGGCGGCACGGCCGGTCCCGCGCTCCTCGAGCAGCGCGATCGCCGCGGTGATGGCGTGCTGCTTCGACATGCCGTCGAGCGGCCCGGAGTTGATCATCCGGCCCTGGCCGGTCAGCGCCTCGCCCGTGGCGACCGGGTCGAGGGTCGGCACGTCGAAGTCCTCGATCGTGGCGCCCTCGGGGATCACCGGGATCGACCCGGTGACGGCGGCGTTCGTGTCGACGACGACCTTGACGGGCAGGTCGAACGCCCGCGCGAAGTCGAGGTCGCGCTGGTCGTGCGCCGGCACGGCCATCACGGCGCCGTGGCCGTAGTCGGCGAGGACGTAGTCGGCGGCCCAGATGGGCAGGCGCTCCCCCGTCAGCGGGTGGATCGCGGAGCGGCCGAGCGGCACACCGGTCTTCGGCCGGTCGGCGTTCTGCCGGTCGATCTCGGAGGTCTTCTGGGTGGCGACCAGGTACGAATCGAACGCAGCACGGACGTCGTCCGGAGCCGACGAAACCAGCGATGCCGCCAGGTCGGAGTCCGGTGCCACCACCAGGAACGTCGCCCCGTGGATCGTGTCCGGGCGCGTGGTGAACACCGTGACGGGCTCGTCGCGGCCCTCGATCACGAAGTCGACGTCGGCGCCGACCGAGCGGCCGATCCAGTTGCGCTGCTGCGCGATGACCTTCGCCGGCCACCGCCCCTCGAGCTGGTTCAGGTCGTCGAGCAGCCGGTCGGCGTACTCGGTGATCTTGAAGTACCACTGCGTGAGCTTCTTCTTCACGACGACGGCGCCGGAGCGGTCCGAGGTGCCGTCGGGCAGGACCTGCTCGTTCGCGAGCACGGTCTGGTCCACCGGGTCCCAGTTGACCCAGCTGTCCTTGCGGTACGCCAGGCCCTTCTCGTACATCTTCAGGAACAGCCACTGGTTCCACTTGTAGTACTCGGGATCCGAGGTGTGGATCTCGGTGGTCCAGTCGAACGACGGCGCGTAGCGCTTGAAGGACGCCTTCTGCTGCTCGATGTTCGCGTACGTCCAGTCCTTCGGGTCCACCCCGCGCTTGATGGCAGCGTTCTCGGCCGGCAGTCCGAAGGAGTCCCAGCCGATCGGGTGCAGCACGTTGAAGCCCTGCTGGCGCCAGTAGCGCGCGACGAAGTCCCCGAGCGCCCAGTTCTCGGCGTGCCCCATGTGCAGGTCGCCGGACGGGTACGGGAACATCTCGAGGATGTACTTGCGCGGACGCGTGTCGTCGAGGTCGGTGGTGAAGAGCCCGAGCTCTTCCCAGCGGGGCTGCCACTTCTCCTGGATACGACGGAAGTCGTAGGCGTTCGGGTCCTCGGCGTGCTGCTCGGTGGTCACGGTCGTCAACGATACAAGCCGGGAGGCCCGTCCCGCGTCCGCCCGTCGGCTCACGGCACGAGCAGGCGTCCGTCCCGCATCCGCAGGGTGCGGTCGACCAGGTCCGGCGCCACCGGCACGTGCGACACGATCGCGACCGTCCGGCCCGCTGCGCGGGCCGTGGTGACGAGGTCGCGGAGCACGGTGTCGCCGAGGTCGGGGTCGACGTCGGCGGTCGGTTCGTCGAGCACCAGCACCGGGAACGCGTGCAGCAGCGCCCGGGCCAGCGCGAGGCGGTGCGCCTGCCCGCCGGACACGAGCACGCCGCGCTCCCCCACCGAGGCGTCGAGCCCGCCGCGCCGGACGACCCAGTCACCCAGCCCGACCCGGTCGAGCACGGCGAGCAGTTCCTCGTCGGTCGCGGTGTCGCGGGCGAAGAGCAGGTTCTGCCGCACCGACTGGTCGAACACGAACGGGTCCTGCTCGATCAGCCCGACCCGGGCCCGGACCGCGTCCGGGTGCATCGCCTTCGCCTCGACGCCGTCGAGCGTGTAGGAGCCCTCGTGCTCCACGAACCGCACGAGCGCGTCGACCAGGGTCGACTTGCCCGCGCCGCTCGGCCCCTCGAGCACGACGACCTCGCCGGGGGCGAGCGTGAACGAGACCCCGTCGACCGCGGGCTCGGCCGCCCCGGGCCAGCGGACCGTGAGGTCCTGCACGGCGAGCGTGACCGGGCCCTCGACCGCGAGCGACGCCGCATCGGCGTCGTCGTCGGGCTCGGGGACGATGCCCGCTGGCACCTCGGCCGGTACGACCTGCTCGACGCGTTCGGCAGCAGCACGCACGCGTCGGAGTGTCAGGACGGCGAGCGGGACGGTCCCGACGACCTCGAACAGCGCCAGCGGCACGAAGACCGTCAGCGCCCAGAGCGGGCCGTCCAGTGCGCCGGAGACCACGGCCGGGGCCCCGACGGCGAGGATCCCGATGACGGCACCGCCGCCGACCAGGCCCACGAGTGCCCCGACGAGCGACTCGACCGTGCCACGGCGCCGGACGGCCCGGGTCACGCCGGCGTCGAGCCGGGCGATGTGCGCGAGCCGCTCGTCGAGGGTGCCGTACGCGGCGAAGACGTCGAGCGTGCGGACCGTGTCGAGCACGAGGTCGGCGACGCGGCCCCGGTCGGCGGCGGTCTCGCGGTCCGAGCGGTCGGCGATCGCGCGGGTGACGATGGTGCCGACCAGGGCCGCGACCGCCAGCGCGAGGACCAGCACGACCGCCGCTGGCACCGACACGAGCGCCACCGCGACGACCGACAGCAGGGCGACGACGCCGGCGGACACGAGCGGCCCGACCACGCGGATCGGCAGGTCCTGCAGCCGGTCGGTGTCGGTGACGAGGCGCGTCATCAGGTCGCCTCGACCGGTCCGACCGAGGCCGGCGGGCGCGACGGACGCGAGCCGCCGGTACATCTCGGTCCGCACGACGGCGAGCTGCCGGAACGAGGCGTCGTGCCCGGCGAGCCGGTCGACGTACCGCAGCACGGCCCGCCCGAGGGCGAAGGCCCGCACCCCGACCATCACGAGCGTCAGGTAGAGGATCGGCGGGTGCTCGGCGGCACGGGTGATGAGGTAGCCGCTCGCGGCGAGGAGCGCGACGGCGCAGACGGCGCTGAGGGACCCGGCGGCCACCGCCTTCGCCCAACCCGGCCCGTGCGGCATGGCGAGCCGCAGGACGGACTGCCCACGGGCCTCCCGGCTCATGCGCGCACCCCCCTGCGGACCGTCACGGATCCGTCGGCGCCGACGTCCACGCGGACGTCGGCAGCGGCGACGACCGCCGGCCGGTGGCTGGCGACGACGACGACCGCGCCGTCGGCCGCGATGCCGCGCACGGCCCCGATGACGCACGCCTCGGCCTCGGCGTCCAGCGCGGACGTCGGCTCGTCGAGCAGGACCAGGGGCGTGCCGGCGCGCCGCGCCCGGTACAGCGCGCGTGCGACCGCGACGCGCTGCGCCTGGCCGCCGGACAGGCCGCTGCCGCCGGCGCCGACCGGGAGGCCCGGGTCGAGTCCCAGCCCCGCGTCCCGCAGCGCGGCACGCACGTCGGCGTCGTCGGGGGTCGCGCTGAGCGCGACGTTCTCGGCGATGGTCCCGCGCACGAGACGGGGACGCTGGTCGGCCCAGGTGGTGCGCTCGGCGACGGTCGCACCCGGGGCGCCGGGCACCGCCACGGTGCCGTCGTGCGGCAGGACGCCGCGGAGTGCGGCGATGATGCTCGACTTGCCGGACCCGCTCGGTCCGGCGAGCACGACGACGGCGCCGGCCTCGGCGTGCAGGTCGAACGGACCGATCTCGGCCTCCGGGCGGCGGACGATGAGCCCGCGGACGTCGAGGGCGGTGGCGGGTGCGGGTGCGGCCGCGGCGGGGTCTGCGTGGGTCCCGTTGTCGGTCCCACTGCCGCTGCTGCTGCCGGTCGCGGACGGGGATGCGATCTCGTCGTCGGCCAGGACGTCGAGTACCGCGGCCGAGGCCTCGACGCCGTCCTGGGCGGCGTGGAAGTCGGCTCCGACCTGGCGGATCGGGGCGAAGGCCTCCGGTGCGAGGACGAGCACGAACATCGCGGCCCCCAGACCGAGCGAGCCGTCGACCAGCCGGATGCCGATCGAGACGGCGACGAGCGCGACGGACAGGCTCGCCGCGAGCTCGAGCGCGAACCCGCTGACGAAGGACAACCGGAGCACCCCGATCGTGCCACGACGGTACTCGTCGGTGACCGCGCCGATGCGACCGACCTGGCGACGGGCCCGGCCGAAGACCTTGAGCGTGGCGAGCCCCTCGACCGCCTCGGTGAAGGCGCCGCCGAGCCGGGAGAGCGCGTCCGACTGCTTCCGCTGCAGCGCCTGCGTCGCCAGACCGATCAGGATCATGAAGACCGGGATCACCGGCAGGGCGAACAGGATGATCAGCCCGCTGGTCAGGTCGGCCAGGCCGATCGCGACCAGGAGCACGGGCGTCGCGATCGCCGTGAGCGCGAGCTGCGGCAGGTACCGGCCGAAGTAGGCGTCGAGCGCGTCGAGTCCGGGGCCGAGCGTCGTGGCGAACCCCGCGCTCGAGCGCCCGGCGAGCCACGACGGACCGCGCTCCGCGGCGCGGGCGAGCACCGTCGTGCGCATCTCGCTCTTCACCCTCGCCGCCGCACGGGCCGCCAGGTCGTCGGTGGCCCATGCGGCCAGGGCGCGGAGTGCGAACGCCCCGCCGAGCAGTGCGAGCGCCTGCCCGAACGCCGCCGGGACCGCGCCGTCACCGACGGCGTCGACCCCGAGGGTGACCGCCGCGGCGATCCCCCACGCGATCGCGATGGTCGCGACCGTGCGGAGGACCCCGGTGCCGGCGGCGGCGACGATGAAGCCGCGCGCCGTCCGGGACAGCCGCAGGAGTCGGGGGTCGAGGGGCTTCATCGGCGTCCGCCTAGTGCGCGGCCGCGGTGATCTGAGCGCGGGAGACGCGCTTGCGGAACACCCAGTAGGTCCACGCCTGGTACGCGAAGACCAGGGGCACGAAGATCAGCGCGACCCAGCTCATCACCGTCAGGGTGTAGGACCCGGACGAGGCGTTGTACACGTTCAGGCTGTTCGCGACGTCGTTCGACGCGGGCATCACGTCGGGGAAGATCGCCGTGAACATCGCGAGCACGATCGCCGCGATGGTGATCGCCATGAGGGTGAACGCACGCCCCTCCTTGCCCCAGGCGTTGCAGAGCACCGCCAGCACGAGCGCCAGGGCGGCGACCACGGAGAGCACCAGTGACGCCGGGGTGGCACGGACGAACGCCATCGACACCAGGAACGCGGCGCCGACCACGATCGTGAGGACGCCGGCCCGGGTCGCCAGGCGCTTGGCGCGCTCACGGATCTCGCCCTCGGTCTTCAGCGCGACGAAGACGACCCCGTGGGTGAAGAACACCAGCAGCGTCGCGACACCGGTCAGCAGCGCGAACGGGTTGAGCAGGTCGAAGATCGTGCCCGTGTAGTTGTGCCCGGCGTCCATCGGGATGCCGCGGACGACGTTGCCGAAGGCGACGCCCCACAGGAACGACGGCACGGCACTGCCGACGATGATCATCAGGTCGAAGCGGCGCTTCCACTCGAGGTGCTTGTTCTGGTGCCGGTACTCGAACGACACCCCGCGGGCGATGAGCGCGGCGAGGATGAGCAGCAGCGCCAGGTAGAAGCCGGAGAACATCGTGGCGTACCACTCGGGGAACGCCGCGAACAGGCACGCCCCGGCCACGATGACCCAGGTCTCGTTGAGGTCCCAGACCGGGCCGATGGTGTTGATCAGGACGCGACGGTCGGTGTCGTCCTTGCCGAGGAACGGCAGGGACATGCCGACACCGAAGTCGAACCCGTCGAGGACGAAGTAGCCGACGAAGAAGACGCCGACGATCGCGAACCAGAGAACAGGGAGATCCATCAGGCAGCGTCCATTTCTAGTAGACCGTCACTTCGTGCTTGACCTCGCCGGTCTCCTCGTCGACCTCGGCCGGGTCGGCGGGCCCCTCTTGCGCGACCTTCTTGATGAGCTTGAACTCGACGACGGCCAGTGAGCCGTAGATCAGGGTGAAGACCAGCAGCGAGATCAGGACCTCGAGCCCGGTCACGTTCGGGGACACGCCGTCCTTCGTCTGGAGCAGCCCGAACACGAGCCACGGCTGGCGCCCCATCTCGGTGAAGATCCAGCCGACGATCATCGCGGCCATCGGCAGCGGCACGGTCCAGGTGGCGATGCGCCAGATCCAGCGCTGCGTCGGGAACCGTCCCTTGCGGGTCAGCCACAGGCCGGCCAGCGAGACCAGCACCGCGCCGACACCGAGGGCGATCATCCATCGGAACGACCAGTAGGTGACCCAGATGATCGGCTTGTAGTCCCCCGGGCCGTACACCTCGGTGTACTGCGCCTGCAGGTCGTTGATGCCCTCGACCGTGCCGTTGAACGTGTGTGTCGACAGGAACGACAGCAGGTACGGCACCCGGATCGAGAACAGCTCGTGGACGCCGTCCGGTGTGCCGAGCGTGAAGATCGAGAACGAGGCGTCCTTGCCGGTCGCCGTGTTGTACAGCGCCTCGGCAGCCGCCATCTTCATCGGCTGGGTGTCGACCATGGTCAGACCGAGCTGGTCGCCGGTCAGGACGGTCAGGGCGCCGGCAGCGACCATGGTCCACATGCCGAACTTCAGCGCCGGCATCATCGTCTCGAGGTTCTGGTTGCGGGCCAGGTGGTACGCCGCCACCGCGATGATGACCGCAGCGGCGACCATGAAGCACGCGAAGAGCGTGTGCGGGAACGCCGCCAGCGCCACCTTGTTGCCGAGCACCGCCCAGATGTCGGTGAGCTCCGCACGGCCCTTGGCCTCGTTCATCGCGAAGCCGACCGGGTGCTGCATGAAGGCGTTCGCCGCGATGATGAAGTAGGCCGACATGATCGTGCCCGCGCTCACGCACCAGATGCTCGCCAGGTGGAGCCCCTTCGGCAGGCGGTCCCAGCCGAAGATCCAGATGCCGATGAACGCCGCCTCGAAGAAGAACGCCAGGATGCCCTCGAGCGCGAGCGGTGCACCGAAGACGTCACCGACGAAGCGCGAGTAGTTCGACCAGTTCATGCCGAACTGGAACTCCTGCACGATGCCCGTCACGACACCCATGGCGAAGTTGATCAGGAAGATCCGTCCGAAGAACCGCGTCAGCTGCAGGTAGTGCGCGCGGCCGGTCCGGTACCAGGCGGTCTGGAACACGGCCACGACGGCTGCCATGCCGATCGTCAGCGGGACGAAGAGGAAGTGGTAGATGGTCGTCAGACCGAACTGCCACCGCGACAGGAGGAGCGGATCGAGGAGGTCGTTCATGCGGCGATTCCGAGACGGGTGGCCGCGCGCTGTTCGTGCACGTCAGTTGCTTCCTGTGGAACGGATACATCAGGTGTCACAGCCCTTGGGACACCCCAACGCTATCGCGGGGCACCCCGATTCGACAACTTGTAGAACCTCGCTGTGCACAAACGTGCAAAGCGTCTGCACGGCACAACCGTGCGGCACGGATGTTCGCGTTGCCCCTTGCGCGAACGACGACAGGCGCCGGGTAGATACCCGACGCCTGTCGCTTTGTTCGTGGTGCAGATGTGGTGCTGTGCTTACAGCAGGCCCTCGGCCTTGAGCCAGTCCTCGGCGATGGTGGACGCCTTCTCCTTGTCGGCCGTGCTCTTGGTGTTGAGCGCGATCAGGGCCTCGGTCGAGAGCTTCTCGTTGACCGAGTCGATCGCGTCTGCGGCCTTCTCGTCGACCTTGTCCGACACCACGGGGACGACGTTCTGCGGGAGGATCAGGTTCTCCGGGTCCTCCAGCGTGACGAAGCCGTTCGCCTTGATGCTCGGGTCGGCCGTGTAGATGTCGGCCAGCTGGACGGTGCCGTCCTTGAGCGCCTTGACGGTCAGGGCACCGCCGCCGTCCTCGATCGCCTTGAAGTCGACGTCGACGCCGTAGACCGACTTGAGTCCCTCCGGCCCGTACGGACGGGTCTGGTTCTCGGAGTTCGCCCCGACGGTGAGCTTCTCGTCGACGTTCTTCAGGTCGGCCAGGCTCGTGACGTCGTTGTCCTCGGAGAACTTCTTCGTGACGGTGTAGCTGTCCTGGTCGGTCGCGGCGGCCTCGTCGAGGACGCGGAGGCCCTTCGGCAGGGCCTCGTCGAGCCCGTCGTCGATCTGGTCGGCGGTCTTCGCATCGGACTCCTTGTCGAAGTACTGCAGCAGGTTGCCGCTGTACTCCGGCATGACGTCGATGGCGCCCTTCTCGAGCTGCGGGATGTAGACCTCGCGCTGTCCGATGTTGAAGTTGCGCTTCACGTCGAAGCCGTCCTTCTCGAGGACCTGGGCGTAGAGCTCGGCGATGATCTCGTTCGAGTAGTACTGCTGCGAGCCGACGACGATGGTCTTCGAGTCGGACGAGCCGCTGGAACCGCTGTCGAGCGGGTCGCTCGACGCGCAGCCGGCGAGGGCGGCGACGACGCCCACCGCCATCGCGGCGGCGACGCCGGCGCGGATCTTGGGTGCTGTGATCACGAGGGATTTCCTTCCGGGAGTGGATTGCGGGCTCGCTCACGCGACCCCTGACGCTGTCGGGCCGACGGGTCCGCGGTGCCCTTCGGCACCGCCGCCCGCTGCAGCACGGCGAACACGATCTCGAACGCGATCGCGAGCGCGATCACGAGGATGGAGGCGCCGAGCATCTCGGCGTAGTCCTGGGTCTTCAGCCCGAGGAAGAAGTACCCGCCGAGGCCCCCGGCCCCGACGTACGCGGCGAGCGTGGCCGTCGCGACGACCTGCAGCACGGCGGCGCGGATCCCACCGATCAGCAGCGGGAGCCCGAGCGGGATCTCGACCTTCCAGAGGATCTGCCACCCGGTCATGCCCTGCGCCTTCGCGGCGTCGACGACGACCGGGTCGACGGACTCGATGCCGGAGTACGCACCGGCGAGCACGGAGGGGATCGCCAGGATGACGAGGGCGAGCAAGGGAGCCTGCAGCCCGATGCCGAGCAGCAGACCGAACAGCGAGAGCACGCCGAGCGTCGGGAGTGCCCGCACCCCGCCGGACACCGCGATCGAGAAGCCACGGGCACGACGGGTGTGGCCGATCGCGTAGCCGACCGGAACGGCGATGACCGCGGCGATGAGGACCGCGAGCAGCGTGATCCAGACGTGCTCCCAGAGGCGCTGGGGGATGCCGTTGTACCCGCCGTAGTTCGTGGGGTCGAGCACCCACGCGAAGGCCTGACCGATGATCACGAGGAGACCTCCGCTGCTTGCAGGACGCGGCGGGCCTGTCGGCGCGACACCGAGTCCGTCCGGGTCCACGGCATCACCAGGCGCCCGAGCAGCACGAGGAGCCCGTCGAGGGCGAACGCGAGCACGAGCACCATGACGATGCCGGAGAGGATCTCCTCGTAGATCCCGCGCCCCAGGCCGTCGGTGAACAGCAGGCCGAGACTCGGGATGCCGAGGACCGCGCCGACCGTGGTGAGCGAGATCGTGGACACCGCGACCACCCGGAGCCCGGCGAGCAGCACCGGACCGGCGAGCGGGAGCTCCACCCGGAAGAACCGCTGCGCCGACGAGTAGCCCATCGCGGTCGAGGCGGACTTGGTCTCCGCGTCGACCGAGGTCAGGCCGTCCACCGTGGACCGGACCATCAGTGCGAGGCCGTACAGGGTCAGGCCGATGACGACGTTGACCGGGCTCTGCAGGTCGGTGCCGATGATCCCCGGCAGCGCGACGAACAGGGCGAGCGACGGGATCGCGTACAGCAGACCGGCGAGGGTCACGATGCTGCCGCCGACCCCGGATGCGAGGCGCGATCCCCCGGGTTGCTGCAACCGGACCACGAGCCAGCCGATCGGGATCGACAGCAGGAACGCGATGATGATCGGCGGGATCGCGATCGCGAGGTGGGAGAGCGTGTTGTCCCAGATCGTGTCGAGGTTCGCCAGCACCCACTTCACCGGGTGCCCCCACCCTGCGCCGGAGCACCCGGTGCGTCGTGCGACGCTCCGGCCTCTGCTGCTCGGGAGTCGGACTGCGGCACGGCCTCGGCGGCGTCGACGACCCCGACGGGGCCCGTCAGCACGCCGGCGGCACGACCTTCACCGTCGACGACGATCGGGCCGGTCGGGGTCTGCTCGACCCGGAGCGCGCGTCGACCGCGGCCCGCGCCGATGAAGGTGGCGACGAAGTCGTCGGCCGGTGCGGCGAGGATCTCGGCGGGCGTCCCCTGCTGGGCGATCTCGCCGCCCTTCTTGAGGATGACGACCTGGTCGCCGAGCTTGAACGCCTCGTCGATGTCGTGCGTCACGAAGACGACGGTCTTGCCGAGTTCGCGCTGCAGGCGGATGAGCTCGTCCTGCAGGTCGTTGCGCACCAGGGGGTCGACGGCACCGAACGGCTCGTCCATGAGGAGGATGTTCGGGTCGACGGCGAGCCCGCGGGCGACACCGACGCGCTGCTGCTGGCCGCCGGAGAGCTGGGACGGGTAGCGGTCGGCGAACGCGCGGTCGAGCCCGACGGTGTCCATCAGTTCGAGGGCGCGCGTGCGCGCGTCGGCCTTGGAGACGCCGGTCAGCAGCGGGACCGTCGCGATGTTGTCGACGACCTTGCGGTGCGGCAGGAGTCCGGAGTTCTGCATGACGTAGCCGATGTGACGACGGAGCTCGACCGGGTTGATCCCGGCGACGTCCGATCCGTCGATCTCGACCGTCCCCGAGGTGGGGTCGACCATGCGGTTGATCATGCGGAGCAGCGTGGTCTTGCCACAACCGCTGGATCCGACGAAGACGGTGGTGGTGCGGGACGGGATGACCAGATCGAAGTGCTCGACCGCAGTCGTGCCGTCCGGGTAGGTCTTGCGCACCGAGCGGAACTCGATCATGGGGTGCCCTTCTGTTCGGAGGTAGCCCGACTTCGGATGAGAGTACCCGGGAGGACCGACATCGGTTCGTTGTGACGATGCATGACCCATCCATTGGGGGCGGACGGCGGTGGAGGTGCGCCGCGCACGACGCGACGGGGCGGGACGACGCCGCCCGCGCCTCCTGTTCGGAGACGCGGGCGGGATCGGATCGGTCGCGCGGCGTGGCGCGGTGGTCAGGACGCGGCGATCACCGATTCCAGGTGGGCGCGGTTCATCCGGCGGTACTCCTCGATCAGCTCCGTGTCGGGGTGCTCGCGGTCGCGGTGCGCCCGCGCCAGCACCGCGTGGCCGGACTCGGCGAGCACGACCCAGGCGCGTGCGATGTGCTCGTCGTCCGGCAGACCGAAGCGGTCGCGCATGATCTGACCGACGGTGGCACCGAGTGCGCCCATCCGGTCCTCGGCGTCACCGGTGCCGGTGTCGGCGGGGTCGCCGAACCGGATGGCCCGGAAGCCCGGCTCCGTGCGGTACATCTCGGCGGTCACGTCGATGAGCGCGTCGTTGGCGTCCTGCCAGGTCTCCGCGGCGCTGGCGTCGAGCGCCTCCACGAAGCGGGACGCGAGCCGCTGGGTGCAGCGGATGGCCAGCGCCTCGACGACGGCGATGCGATCCGGGAAGTACCGGTAGACGGTGCCGATGGACGCCCCCGCCCGCTCGGCGACCATGGCGGTCGTGAGCCGCTCGAACCCGATCTCGTCGATCACCGCGGCAGCGGCGTCGAGGAGGCCGGCGAGGCGCGCCGAACTGCGGGCTTGGACCGGCTCGTTCCTGAGCAGTGATGATCCCCCCGGCAGAGCGTTCGTTACCTCGGTGACGAGCACGTGTTCTCCTCTTGCGCTCCAGCGCGGTTCGTTGGTGTGACGGGGACAACTTTCGCAGAAGCCGCCTGGAACGTGGCTGCGACTCACCAGTTCCCGCTCGGCGCGTGGTTTCGACAGCCGCACATGGGATGATGGCGCCATGCCCGACCCGACGCCCCACGAGCCGTCGTTGGCCGAGCCGCTCCTGCACCGCGCGGCCCGCATCGAGGACGCCGTCCAGGAGTTCCGCGAGCAGCGCGCACGTCGTCGCGGCCTCGTCCCCACGGTGGTCCCCTACACCGGCTACGGCGCACCCGGTTGGGTGCGCATCCTCTGCCGGGTCCTGCTGACGCGCCGCGGTCTCGCCTCCGACGTCTCGTACGCCGGCGTCCGCGGCTGGAAGAGCTTCACGAGCGTCGCCGTCGACCACGCCGAGGTCACCGTCACCGCCGGAGGCGTCTCCCACGTGGTCGAGACCGACCGCGGAGGCGTCGTCGACACCATCGTCCCGATCGACCTCGAGCCGGGCTGGCGCACCGTACGGCTGTCAGCTGGTGGCGGGCGTGACGTCGAGGCGGACGTCTTCGTCGTGCACCCGGACACCCGCTTCGGGCTGCTGTCCGACATCGACGACACCGTGATGGTGACCTCGCTCCCCCGCCCGATGCTGGCAGCCTGGAACTCGTTCGTCCTGACCGAGCACGCCCGTCGCCCCGTGCCCGGCATGTCCGTGCTGTACGAACGGATCCTCGCGCAGCACCCCGGTTCGCCCACCGTGTACCTGTCGACCGGCGCGTGGAACGTCGCCCCGACGCTGCAGCGCTTCCTGTCGCGCAACATGTACCCGTCCGGCACCCTGCTGCTCACCGACTGGGGGCCCACGCACGACCGGTTCTTCCGCAGCGGGCAGCTGCACAAGCAGGAGAACCTCCGGCGGCTCGCGAAGGACTTCCCGGACATCCGCTGGCTGCTCGTCGGCGACGACGGCCAGCACGACGAGACCCTCTACGGAGACTTCTCGCGTGAACACCCGGACAACGTCGCGGGCGTCGCCATCCGGCAGCTGTCCACGAGCGAGGCCGTCCTGGCCGGTGGCCGCTCGCGGGCGCAGGAGCGCTCGCGTGACTCCTCGGCCCCCTGGGTCTACGCCCCGGACGGTGCCGGGCTGTGGAGCGAGCTCGCGCGGGTCGGCATCATCGAGTCCGACGCCTCCGACCCGGCCTGAGCGACCCCTCATCCCGGGCACGGTCCGGGACAGGCTCCACCGAGCGCGACGCCCGGGCCGCGGGTGTTCGATCGGTCCATGAGCACCGAGCCGGCCGCACCGCCCACAGCCGCACCGCACACACCGCCGAACCGCATCGAGGACCACGCCCTGATCGGCGACACCGGCACGGCGGCCCTGGTCGGCCGTGACGGGACGATCGACTGGGCGTGCCTGCCGCGCTTCGACAGCTCGTCCACGTTCGCCTCGCTGCTCGGCACCGAGGACCACGGACACTGGAGCCTGCGGCCCGTCGACGGCGACGCGACCGCCGAGCGGAAGTACGACGGCGACACCCTGGTGCTCTCGACCGTCTGGACGACCCGTGACGGCGTGGTCGAGGTCACCGAGTTCATGCCCGTCGGAGCGCACCGCCCCTCGATCGTGCGGCGGGTGCGTGGGCTCCGCGGCACCGTCGAGCTCCGGCAGACGCTCCGGATCCGGTTCGACTACGCGCGCGCACTGCCGTGGATCCGGCAGATCGGGGACGACGACGAACCGGCGCTGCTCGCGACAGCCGGTCCGGGATCGGTGATCGTCCGGGGCCCGCAGTTCCGCGCCGACGACCACCGACACACCGCCGTCACGACGATCCACGACGGCGACGTGCTCGACACGGTGCTCACCTGGTACCCGTCGCACCGCGAGCCGCCGGAGCCGCTCGACGTCGACGCGGCCCTCGCCCACACGGTGCAGTGGTGGACGGCGTGGACCGCCCCAGCGCAGACCAGCGGCCGGTACGCCGACGCCGCACGACGGTCGCTGGTGTTCCTCCGCGCGATGACCCACGGCGAGACCGGTGGCGTCGTCGCCGCCGCGACCACGGGCTTGCCCGAGGACCCCGGCGGCGAACGCAACTGGGACTACCGCTACGTCTGGCTCCGCGACGCCTCCCTCGCGCTCGCCTCGCTCATCGCCCACGGCTACCGGGACGAGGCCACGCACTGGCGCGGCTGGCTGCTCCGTGCGATCGCCGGCGACCCCGCGGACGTCCAGATCATGTACGGAATCGCCGGGGAACGCGAGCTGCCCGAACGGGAGCTGCCCGAGCTCCCGGGCTACCTCGGGTCCACCCCGGTGCGGATCGGCAACGGTGCCTCCACCCAGTACCAGGGCGACGTCTTCGGCGAGGTGCTCGCGGCACTGCACGACGCGCGCGAGCTCGGGGTCGAGGAGAACGCCGACTCCTGGGCACTGCAGCGTGCCCTGCTCGGCTACGTCGAGGAGCACTGGCAGGAGCCGGACAACGGCATCTGGGAGATGCGCGGCCCACGGCGCAGCTTCACGCACTCCCGGGTGATGATCTGGGCGGCCTTCGACCGCGGGGTCGCCGCCGTCGAGGAGTTCGGCCTCGAGGGGCCGGTCGAACGCTGGCGCACACTCCGCGACACCGTCCGCGCCGAGATCGAGGAACACGGCTGGAACGCCGGCCGCGGATCCTTCCGCCAGCACTACGACACCGACGAGGTCGACGCGAGCCTGCTCGTCCTGCCACAGGTCGGGTTCTGCCGTGCGGACGACCCCCGGATGACGGGAACGGTGCGCGCGATCGAGGAGGACCTCCGGGTCGGGGACGACGGCCTCGTGCTCCGCTACCGCACCACCGCGGGCTTCGACGGACTCTCCGGTGCCGAGCACCCGTTCCTCGCGTGCTCGTTCTGGCTGGTGGAGCAGTACGCCGCCTCGGGCCGCGTCGCAGACGCCGAGCATCTGATGGACGTGCTCGTCGGGTACGCGAACGACGTCGGCATGCTGTCCGAGGAGATCGACGTCGCCACCGGCCACCACATCGGCAACACCCCGCAGGTGCTGTCGCACCTGACGCTCGTGTCCGCGGCCGACGCGATCGAGCGCGCACACGGTCGGCGGATCGGGCACCGCACACGGCTGCCCCTGCACGACGGCGGCACCAGGTCGTGGACCGGTGAGGGCGGCCGCGCCGGCTCCCCCGCCTGACGCCTGGCTCCACCCCGTGCAGACGCCGTCGTCTTCGCGAGACACCTCGAAGCCGTCGAGACGCCGCCGGATCTGGCGGCGTCGCAACGACACGACGGCGTCGTGCGATGCCCCGAAGCCGACACCACGACGGACGGGAGGCCCGGTGCCAGCTGGCACCGGGCCTCCCGTCCGTCAGGGCGTCGCGTTCACGACGTCAGGGCGCGTCCGTCAGGACGACGACTCCCAGTCCGCCGGGCCGCGCGAGCCGGCGCGGTACTCCTCGAGCGGGACCTCGTCGGCCTTCCACGCGGCGACGACCGGCTCCACGATCTCCCAGCAGCGCTCGGCCACGTCGCCGCGGATCGAGAGCAGCGGGTCGTCGTGGAAGATGCCGTTCAGGACCTCGCCGTACGGGGTGAGCTCACCGTCGCTGAACGAGGACGACAGGGTGACCTGCCCCATCTCGAACGGGTTGCCGCCGCCGTTGGCCGACACCGACAGCTCGATCTCGTCCGGGTTCAGGACGATGCGGAGCGTGTCGGTCTTCGGGCGACCGGTCAGACCGGAGGGCAGGCGCGTGACCGGCTTGAAGGTGATCAGCACCTCCTTGCGGCTGGCACCGAGGGCCTTGCCGGAGCGCAGGGTGAAGGGGACGCCGGCCCAGCGGGCGGTGTCGACCTCGACCGAGATCTCGGCGAGGGTCTCCGTCTGGCGCGACGGATCGACGCCGTCCTCTTCCTGGTACGACGGCAGCTCCTTGCCGTCGATGGCGCCGGCGGTGTAGACCGCACGGCGCGAGGCGATCTTCGCGTCGTCGCCCTTGAGGCGGGTGGAACGCAGGACCCGGGCGAGCGACGAGCGGAACTCGACCGCGTCGATCGCGGCCGGGGCGTCCATCGTGACCAGGCCGAGGATCTGCAGCAGGTGCGACTGGATCATGTCGACCATCGCGCCGGCCTCGTCGTAGTACTGGGCGCGGTTCTCGAGACCGAGGGTCTCGTCGTAGAAGATGTCGACCTTCTCGATGTTCTCGGCGTTCCAGATCGGCTCGAACAGGCGGTTCGCGAAGCGCAGACCGATGATGTTGAGCACCGTGGTGCGGCCGAGGAAGTGGTCGGTGCGGTGCACGCGGTCCTCGGGGACGAGCTTGAGCACCGTCTCGTTGAGGGCCTGGGCGCTGGCGACGTCGGTGCCGAAGGGCTTCTCGAACGCCAACGTGGTGCCCTCGGGGAGCTCGACCTGCTGGAGCGCCTCGCAGATGTCGGAGGCGATCTGCGGCGGGAGCGCGAAGTACAGGATCGGCTCGGAGTCGGCCGCGGCCAGGAGCGCCTCGAGGTGCTTCGGGTCGGTCGGGTCGCCCTGGATGAACTGCGTCGACTCGATGGTCGTGTCGACCTCTGGCCCCTTGACGTCCTGCGACGCGAAGGACTGCGTGACGATGTCCTTCCACTTCTCGGGACTGCGCTCGCTGCGGCCCGTGCCGATCAGCTGCACGGGGACGGCACGGCCGCTCTGCAGGAACGTGCCGAGGCCCGGCAGGAGCAGGCGGGAGGCGAGGTCGCCCGTCGCGCCGAAGATGATGAGGGTGCGCTTGTCGGTCACCTGAGGTGACTCCTTTCGCTGTGGTGGGAGGTCCGCTCCAGTCAAGTCGCGGGCGGGCCCGTTTGTTCCGGATCCGAACCGGGAGATCGTTCCCCGGACGCACTTCGGGCGGCACCGTTGTGGTGCCGCCCGAAGTGTCAGGTGCGCTGCAGCGCCGGGTCAGTGCCCGAAGTTGCCGCGGTAGTACTCGTAGACCCAGCCGACCAGGGTGATCGCCACGAGGACGAGTCCGATCGGGACGATCCACAGGCCGGCGGCGACGCCGAGGAAGCAGACGCCGACCGCGGCGGCCAGCAGGATGGGCCACCACGACCACGGACTGAAGTGCCCGAGCTCGGCGTCGCCGTCCTCGATGTTGGCGTCGGGGCGGTCCTCGGGGAGGACGCCGCCCTGGGACGACATCACCTTGCCGAGGTAGAAGGCGATGAACGCGGACATCAGGCCGGTCAGGCCGATGGCTACCGTGCCCACCCACTCGGGCTGGCCGTAGTAGATCAGCGCCCAGATGGTGTACGCGGCGTCCGCCACGATGAAGAACCCGAAGAGGATCCAGAACAAGTTGGTGTTGGCGCGCATGGCCTTACTTCACCTCGCCCTTCGCGGCGTCGTAGGTCGGGGCATCGGGGGCGTCCTTCGCGGGACCGACACCGATCGGCACACCGGCCTCGGGGTGGTTCAGGTCGAAGGCCGGGGACTCCGAACGGATCCGCGGGATCGACGTGAAGTTGTGGCGCGGCGGCGGGCAGGAGGTCGCCCACTCGAGCGAGCGGCCGTAGCCCCACGGGTCGTTCACGGCGACCTTCGGTGCGTTCCGGGCGGTCACGTAGACGTTGAAGATGAACGGCAGGAACGAGATCGCGAGGATCATCGAGCCGATCGTCGACAGCTGGTTCATCCAGGTGAAGCCGTCGTTCGGCAGGTAGGTCGCGTAGCGACGCGGCATGCCGATGACGCCCAGCCAGTGCTGGATGAGGAACGTGGTGTGGAACCCGATGAACAGGAGCCAGAAGTGGATCTTGCCCAGACGCTCGTTGAGCATCTTGCCGGTCCACTTCGGCCACCAGAAGTAGAACCCGGAGAACATCGCGAACACGACGGTGCCGAAGACCACGTAGTGGAAGTGGGCCACGACGAAGTACGAGTCGGACACGTGGAAGTCGAGCGGCGGCGACGCCAGGATCACGCCGGTGAGACCACCGAAGGTGAACGTGATGAGGAAGCCGAGGGCCCAGAGCAGCGGGGTCTCGAACGTGACCGAACCGCGCCACATCGTGCCGACCCAGTTGAAGATCTTCACGCCGGTCGGGACCGCGATGAGCATCGTCATGAGCGAGAACCACGGAAGCAGGACGCCACCGGTGACGTACATGTGGTGTGCCCACACCGTGATCGACAGGGCCGCGATCGAGATCGTCGCGTACACGAGGGTCTTGTACCCGAAGATCGGCTTGCGGCTGAAGACCGGGAAGACCTCGGAGACGATGCCGAAGAACGGCAGCGCGATGATGTAGACCTCGGGGTGCCCGAAGAACCAGAACAGGTGCTGCCAGAGCAGGGCCCCGCCGTTGGCCGGGTTGAAGATCTGCGCGTCGAACACGCGGTCGAGCCCGAGGCCGAAGAGCGCCGTCGCGAGGACCGGGAAGGCCATCAGGACGAGGAGCGCCGTCACGAGGGTGTTCCACGTGAAGATCGACATGCGGAACATGGTCAGACCCGGGGCACGCATCGTGATGATCGTGGTGATGAAGTTCACCGCACCGAGGATCGTCGAGAAGCCGGTCATGCCGAGACCGAAGACCCAGAGTGTGCCGCCGAGCCCTGGTGTGAACGTCGTGTCACTCAGTGGCGCGTAGGCGAACCACCCGAACGAG
Organism: Curtobacterium aurantiacum; assembly: GCF_018598555.1. Taxonomy (GTDB): domain Bacteria; phylum Actinomycetota; class Actinomycetes; order Actinomycetales; family Microbacteriaceae; genus Curtobacterium; species Curtobacterium aurantiacum. The sequence goes on along the minus strand of NZ_JAHEWN010000004.1, from coordinate 1,645 downwards.
GCCGCGCCCTGCGGGGTGAGGAAGCCGCCGACCGCGATGAGCGAGCCGAACAGGTAGAGCCAGAACGCGAAGCCGTTGAGTCGCGGGAAGGCGACGTCCGGCGCACCGATCTGGAGCGGCATGATCGCGTTCGCGAAGCCGGAGAACAGCGGCGTCGCGAACATCAGCAGCATGATCGTGCCGTGCATCGTGAACAGCTGGTTGTACTGCTCCTTCGTCGCGACCACGTGCAGGCCGGGTTCGAAGAGCTGGGCACGGATCACGAGCGCCATCACACCTGCGAGCAGGAAGAAGATGAACGACGCGATCAGGTACATGTACCCGATGGTCTTGTGGTCGGTGGAGGTGATCCACCGGACGACGATGTTGCCCTTCCGGCCCACCTTCGACGCCTGGAAGTCCGGCGACGAGGTCTGGGTCGGTTGGCCGACGAGTGACGTTGTCATCTGACGAGCCCCTACTTGTTCTCGCTGGACGCCTCGACCGGCGCCTTGTTGTTCGGTTCGTTGGTGTTGGTGTTGTACTCGTCACCGAGCAGGCCGACCTTGCCCTGGTCCTTCAGGGTGCCGAGGTACTTCTCGTACTCGGCCGGCGTGACGACCTTCACCTGGAAGAGCATCAGCGAGTGGTACTCACCGCAGAGCTCCGCACACTTGCCCTGGTACGTGCCGAGCTTCTCCGGGATGAAGTACTCCCAGTTGGTCTTGCCCGGGAGCATGTCCTTCTTGTAGAGGAAGTCGATGACCCAGAAGGAGTGGTCGACGTCACGCGAGGAGAGCTCGATCGCGACCTTCTTGCCCTGCGGCAGGTAGAGGGTCGGCAGCTGCGACTCGTCGATCGCCCCGTTGGCGTTCTCTTCTTCCTGGGCCTGGATGCCCTGGTAGTAGACGCTCTCTTCGGGGTTGTCCTTGTTGATGTAGTTGAAGTCCCACGCCCAGCGCTTGCCGTAGACGTGCACGGTGGCGTCGGGGTCGGCGAAGGGCTTCTCGATCGCGGCCTGGTCCTTCGCGGTGAAGGCGAAGAAGCCGAGCACGAGGATCAGCGGCACGATCGTGTAGAAGATCTCGAGCGGCATGTTGTACCGCATCTGCACGGGCAGGCCGGTCTGGCCCTTCCGGCGGCGGTAGACGATAGCCGCCCAGATGACGAGGCCCCAGACGATGAGACCGACGGCGAGGAGCACGACCCAGCTGGTGGTCCACAGGCCGACGATGCGGCTCGTGTGGTTCGTGACGTCCTTCGTCTCCTCCGTGCCGGGGAGCCATCCGTTCATCTGCTGCTGCGTGCAGCCAGCCAGTGCGATGACCAGACCGACGGCCACCGGGACGGCCGCCCAACGTATACGGCGATTCGAACGCACTGTTACCTCTCGCAAAAGACCTGAGCTTCGGGAGGTCAGCCCGTCGAGTCCGACGGCGAGCCACACGAAGGCGACTCAATGCTGGCTCCCAGCTTGATTGGAACACTCCTAGCTTACTCGCAGCCCGGTACCGCTCGCGCACACGCGACACGGTTCTGGCCTCGATCCGCACGAGAACGCGAGCGGGGAGCGACCGTTCGGTCGCTCCCCGCTCGCGTGTCGGATCAGCTGGCGATCAGTGGAAGCTGTCGCCGCACGCGCAGCTGCCCTGCGCGTTCGGGTTGT